>NZ_BMTV01000001.1:0-295924 GCF_014649855.1 Streptomyces roseolus
CTCAAGGTGCGGACGCTTCCTTCGTTCCCGTCTCCGGGCCCTCCGGGCGCTTCCTGCGTTTCCGACTCTATCAGATCTTTCCGATCCGATTTCCTCGGTGCTTTCCGGTCCCTTTCGCTTTCGCTCCGGGCCCTTCCGGCTTTTCCGACTCTATCAGATCCTTTCGGCGTCTGATTCCCCGTCAGAGAGGGTTGTCGTCGCGGCTGTTGGGCCGTTCCGACGAGTGAGACATTAGCGGATTCCCCGGCCCCGAAGCCAATCGGGGCCTGCGTCCGGACTTCGAACGCGGATTCCTCATTTCGCAAAAACGCACGGAAAGCAGAACGGCGCGACGAATCGCGGCCGTCAGGCTCGGTGGTTCTTGCGGAATCGCTGTCCGGGGCCGACCGGAGTCGGTGCTCACGTCGGACAACTCGGAGAACACTACGTAGCGGGTAATCCCGTGTCAACCCCGGGCCAGGGCGTACCCTCTCCGTATGACTACGCATGCGCACACCACCCAGTGGTGGGCCGCCTGAAGGCGGCCCGTACTCACGCATGCACACACGGCCGCCGACTCGGCGGCCGTTCGCGTATCCCCCTCCGGGAGCCGGGCCGTCGGGCCGGCGCGGTACGGAGAAGGAGCGGAACGCGATGACGAGGATCTTCAGCGGGGTCAAGCCGACGGGGCACCTGACGCTGGGCAACTATCTCGGGGCCGTACGGCGGTGGGTCGAGGTGGACCAGCACCGGGGCGAGGCGCTGTTCAGCGTGGTGGACCTGCACGCGCTGACCGTGGAGCACGATCCCGCGCGGGTGCGGAGGCTGAGCAGGCAGGCGGCGACGCTGCTGCTGGCCTCGGGGCTCGATCCGGAGCTCTGCACGCTGTTCGTGCAGAGTCATGTGGACGAGCACGCCCGGCTGTCGTACCTCCTGGAGTGCACGGCCACCGACGGCGAGCTGCGGCGGATGATCCAGTACAAGGAGAAGAGCGTGCGGGCGCGGGAGGCCGGGCAGGGGGTGCGACTGTCGCTGCTCACCTATCCCGTGCTGATGGCGGCGGACATCCTGGCCTACGGGACCGAGGAGGTGCCGGTGGGCGAGGACCAGACGCAGCACGTGGAGCTGACGCGGGACCTGGCGGTGCGGTTCAACCAGCGGTACGGGCACACCTTCACCGTGCCGAGGGCGACGCGGCCGGCGGTGGCCGCGCGGGTGATGGACCTCCAGGACCCCCGCTCGAAGATGGGGAAGTCGCACGAGAACGGGGCGGGGATCGTCTACCTGCTCGACGACGCGGACACCGTGCGGCGGAAGGTCATGCGGGCGGTGACCGACAGCGGGCGGGAGGTCGTCCACGACCGGGAGCTGAAGCCGGGGGTCGCGAACCTGCTCGATCTGGTGGCGGCGGCCACGGGCGGGGATCCGGAGGAGCTGGCCGGCGGGTACGCGTCGTACGGAGCACTGAAGAAGGACGCGGCGGACGCGGTCGTGGAGCTGCTGCGGCCGGTGCGGGAGCGGCATGCCGAGCTCGCGGCGGACCCGGCGTACGTGGACGGGGTGCTGCGGCGGGGGGCCGAACGGGCCCGGGCGATGGCGCGGCCGCTGGTCGACCGGGCCTACCGGGCGATCGGGCTGCTTCCCGCCGCCTGACGGAAGGCGGCGCGGTAGTCGCGCGGGCTGGTGGCGAGGTGCGAGGCGAAGTGCTGGCGCATCGTGACCTCGCTGCCGAAGCCCGCGCGGCGGGCCACCTCGGGGAGGGGGTGGTCGGTGCGTTCGAGGAGTTTCCGGGCGGCGGCCACACGCTGGGTGATGAGCCAGTGGAGAGGGGTGGTGCCGGTGGTGGCCTGGAAGTGGCGGGCGAAGGAGCGGGGGGACATGCCCGCGCGGGCGGCGAGGCTCGCGACGGTGTGCGGCCGGTCGAGGTGGGCGAGCGCGTGGGCGCGTACGGCGGCGAGGGCGTCGGCGTCGCGGTCGGTCCTGGGGGTGGGGCGCTCGATGAACTGGGCCTGGGTGCCGGTGCGGAAGGGGGCGGTGACCATCGAGCGGGCGACGGTGGCGGCGACCTCGGCGCCGTGGGCCGTACGGACCAGGTGGAGGCAGAGGTCGATGCCGGCGGCGGTGCCGGCCGAGGTCCAGATGCCGGTGTCCTCGATGTGGAGCGCCCCGGGTTCGACGCGGACCTTCGGGTGACGGGCGGCGAGGGTGTCGGCGAGGCGCCAGTGGGTGACCGCGCGGCGGCCGTCGAGGAGGCCGGCGCGGGCGAGGACGAAGGCGCCGGCGCACAGGGAGGCGACGGGGACGCCGGCGGTGTGGGCGCGGCGGAGGGCGTCGAGGGCGGGGGGCGGGACGTCGGCGTCGGGGTCCTCGATGCCGGGGACGAGGACGAGGTCGGTGGGGGTGAGGGTGTCGAGCCAGTCGAGGGGACGGTCGGGGCTGAGGCTGAGTCCGCCGCGGAGGGGGATCGGGGCGGCCGGGTCGGCGGCGGCGCGGCGGAGGTCGAAGGCGGGGACGCCGTGGCCGGTGCGGTCGGTGCCCCAGACCTCGGTGACGACGGAGACGTCGAAGGCGCGGATGCCGGGGAAGGCGAGGAGGGCGATGCGCTGGGGGGCTGCCACGGGGTGGCAGTAAACCATCGATCGCCGGCTTTCGCGCCTCTGGGGCGGGTGCCGGGGCGGCGGCAGGATCGGGCGCATGGAGATCCAGGAGAACGCGGCACTGATCGTCGTCGACGTCCAGAAGGGCTTCGAGGACGCGTACTGGGGGCGTCGGGACAACCCGGAGGCGGAGGGGAACATGGCGGCCCTGATCGACCGGTGGCAGGGGACGGGCCGGCCGGTGGTGTTCGTGCGGCACGACTCGGTGCGGGAGGGGTCGCCGCTGGCGTCGGGGGAGGCCGGGAACGCGTTCAAGGACTTCGTGGAGGAGCGGCGGGGCCGGGGCGCCGGGCCCGAGGTGCTGGTGACGAAGACGGTGAACTCCGCCTTCTACGGGGAGCCGGACCTGGACGCGTGGCTGAGGGGCGCGGGGATCGGGCAGGTCGTGATCGTCGGGATCCAGACGAACATGTGCAACGAGACGACGGCCCGGATGGGCGGGAACCTCGGGTACGACGTGGTGTTCCCGCTGGACGCGATGCACACCTTCGACCTGGCCGGGCCGTTCGGGTGGACGCGGACGGCGGAGGAGCTGACCCGGGCGACGGCGGTGTCGCTGCACGGCGGGGGGTTCGCCCGGGTCGTGACGTCGGCGCAGGTGCTGTCCGTCGCCTAGCCGTTGCCGGAGCCTCTCAGCCGTTGCCGGAGGCGAGCTCGCGGCTGCGGTCGCGGGCGGCCTCCAGGGCGGCGATGAGGGCGGCGCGGACGCCGTGGTTCTCCAGCTCGCGGATGGCGCTGATGGTGGTGCCGGCGGGGGAGGTGACGGCCTCGCGGAGCTTCACGGGGTGTTCGCCGCTGTCGCGGAGCA
This sequence comes from Streptomyces roseolus, assembly GCF_014649855.1. Lineage (GTDB taxonomy): Bacteria > Actinomycetota > Actinomycetes > Streptomycetales > Streptomycetaceae > Streptomyces > Streptomyces roseolus. The sequence goes on from NZ_BMTV01000001.1 coordinate 3,445, forward strand.
TCACGGCGGCGCCGATGGCGGCCTGGACGATCAGGTCGTGGGCCTGGGCGCGGGGCAGGCCGAGGAGGATGCCGGCGTCGGTCATGGCCTCGACGAGGAAGTAGAAGTACGCCGGGCCGGAGCCGGAGAGGGCGGTGGCGGCGTCCTGCTGGGACTCGGGGACGCGGAGGGTCTTGCCGACGCCGCCGAAGATCTCCTCGGTGTGGGCGAGGTGCTCGGGGGTGGCGTGGCTGCCGCCGGAGATCACGGACATGCCCTCGTCGACGAGGACGGGGGTGTTGGGCATGACGCGGACGACGGGGGTGCCGGGGCTGAGCCGCTCCTCGATGAAGGAGGTGGGGATGCCGGCGGCGGCGCTGATGACGAGGCGGTCGGCGGCCACGTGCGGGCCGAGTTCGTCGAGGAGGCGGCCCATGTCCTGGGGCTTGACGGCCAGGATCAGGGTGTCGGCGCGCTTGGCGGCCTCGGCGTTGGTGACGGCCTCGACGCCGTAGCGGTCGCGGAGCTCCGCGGCGCGCTCGGTGCGGCGGGTGGTGACGAGCAGGTGGGCGGGGCGCCAGCCGGCTCGGATCATGCCGCTGAGGAGGGCTTCACCGATCTTGCCGGTGCCGAGGACTGCGACGGTCTGGGTCATGGCTCTGTTCACCTCGCCGGAGGGGGTACGTGCCGTCATCCTCGCACCGGCGGGGAGGCCGGTGCGCGGGGTGTCCGAGGGGCGGTCACGGGGTGCGGCGGCGGAGGGTGGCGGCGCCGAGGGCGAGGACGAGGACGGCGCAGCCGGCGACGACGAGGGCGTCGCGGACGAAGGCGGACGTCACGTCGGGGTGGCGGAGGACCTCGTTCATGCCGTCGACGGCGTACGACATGGGCAGGACGTTCGAGAGCGCTTCGAGGGCGGGGGCCATGGTGTCGCGCGGGGTGAACAGGCCGCAGAGGAGGAGCTGCGGGAAGATCACGGCCGGCATGAACTGGACGGCCTGGAACTCGGAGGCGGCGAAGGCCGAGACGAAGAGGCCGAGGGCGGTGCCGAGGAGCGCGTCGAGGAGGGCGACGAGCAGGAGGAGCCAGGGGGAGCCGACGACGTCGAGGCCGAGGAGGCCGACGGCGAGGCCGGTGGCGAGGACGGACTGGGCGACGGCGACGAGGCCGAAGGCGAGGGCGTAGCCGGCGATGAGGTCGGCCTTGCCGAGGGGCAGGGCGAGGAGGCGTTCGAGGGTGCCGGAGGTGCGTTCGCGCAGGGTGGCGATGGAGGTCACCAGGAACATGGTGATGAGGGGGAAGATGCCGAGCAGCGAGGCGCCGATGGCGTCGAAGGTCTCCGGGCCGCCGTCGAAGACGTAGCGGAGCAGGAAGAGCATCCCGCAGGGGACGAGGAGCATCAGGGCGATCGAGCGCGGGTCGTGGCGGAGCTGGCGCAGGACGCGGGCCGCCGTGGCGAGGGTGCGTGCGGTGCTCATGGGCGGGGCTCCTCGCGGGTGGCGCGGGCGGGGCGGGCGGCGGAGTCGACGAGGTGGAGGAAGGCCTCTTCGACGGTGTCCGTGCCGCTCCGGCGGCGGAGGGCGTCGGGGCTGCCCTCGGCGAGGATCTCGCCCTCGCGCATGAGGAGGAGGCGGTGGCAGCGCTCGGCCTCGTCCATGACGTGGGAGGAGACGAGGAGGGTGGTGCCCCGGTCGGCGGCGAGGCGGTGGAAGAGGTCCCACAGGTCGCGGCGGAGGACGGGGTCGAGGCCGACGGTGGGCTCGTCGAGGACGAGCAGGTCGGGGCCGCCGAGGAGGGCGACGGCGAGGGAGACGCGGCTGCGCTGGCCGCCGGAGAGCCGTCCGGCGAGGGCGTCGGCGTGGTCGGTGAGGTCGACGTCGGCGAGGGCCGCCCCGACGGCGGTGGCGCGGGCGGGGCGGTGGGCGCGGCCGGGGAGGAGGACGGCGGCGAAGTAGGCGAGGTTCTGCCGGACGGTGAGGTCGTCGTAGACGGACGGGGCCTGGGTGACGTAGCCGACGCGGGGGCGGAGGCTCGGGTGTCCGGCGGGGCTGCCGAGGACGGTGAGGGTGCCGGTGACCTTGGCCTGGGTGCCGACGATCGTGCGCATGAGGGTGGTCTTGCCGCAGCCGGAGGGGCCGAGGAGTCCGGTGACGCGGCCGGCGGGGACGGTGAGGTCGAGGGCGCGCAGGACGGTGCGGTCGCCGCGGACGGCGGTGAGGCCGCGGGCGGTGACGGCGGGGGCCCGGTCGGGGGGTTCGGGGTCGGCGGGCACCCCGGAGGCGTAATTCATCATGTGATGAATAGTGGGGACGGAAAAGCCCCCGCGTCAAGGATCGCGGGGGCTCGGGCCCAGGGCGGCGGCGCTGGTGGTCTACGACCGCTTGGGCTTCCTGCGGGCGGCCGGGTTGCCGGTGCGGGCGCCGCGGCGCTTCTCGTGGCGGGCTCGGGCCGTCTCGTACTCGGCGCGGCGGAGCTTCTCGCCGGGGGCCTCCATGAGGCAGCGCAGCGCGTAGGCGAGGAGCGTGCCGATGAAGCCGATGGCCTTCAGGCTCTTGAGCGAGTCCTCGCGGGCCTGGTCGGCGGGGCGGCGGCCGAAGCCCTCCCAGGTCTTGGTGAAGGCGATCGCCGAGCAGATCGCGAACATCAGGATGACCAGGGTGTTCACGAGGCCGCCCACCGCCGCGACCTGGAGCCCCTCGTAGGCGAAGCGCAGCACGAAGGCGCCCGCGACGGCCGCGGCGAGCGCGCCGACGGCGAGGCCGGCGCGCCGCAGTCCGTAATGGGCGCTGTGGTCGACCCAGGTGGTCCCGAAGAAACGGATCTCCTCGGGCCGGGGTCCGCTCGTGCCGCTTCCGGGGTGCTGCTTGTCCTCGCTCACGAGGTCGATTATCCCCGGTGCGGCGCGCCGGGGGCCGAGGCGAAGGTCCTCAGGCGCAGCGCGGCGCGACGTAGTCGTCGCTGCCGGTCCTCACGTACGCGTCGGAGACGTACTGCCCCGGGGCGATGCCGTCCCAGAGGCGGGTGGTGCCGTACGGCCCCGTGACCCACTCGCCGGGCTTCTGGCAGTGGACCGGCACGGTCGCGCCCTCGGAGAGCACCCGGACCACCGGGTGCTGCGTGCTCGGGCCGGAGCGGACGTTGACCCGGTACCCCGGCGCGACCGGGTAGTACTTCACCGCCATGATGTTCTCCCCCTGGTTTCACTCTGTGCGACGCGCGCAGGCTAGCAAGCCCCGCCGACATCGGGAGGACCATCGACTAGGCTCCGTCGCGTCGCGCACGCGCGTGCCGACGGACGGACGCGGAACCACACGGGGGTGGGAGATGCCGCCGTTGAGCAGGACCGGTGCCGAGCGGGACCCGGGGGGTCCCGAGTACGCCGGGGAGTACCGGCTCCAGGCGGTGCTCGGCGCGGGCGGCATGGGCGTCGTCCACCTGGCCTCCTCGCCCTCCGGGCTGCGGCTCGCCGTGAAGGTGGTGCACGAGCGCTACGCCGAGGACCCCGACTTCCGGGCCCGCTTCCGGCAGGAGGTGGCCGCCGCCCGCCGGGTCAGCGGCGCCTTCACCGCGCCCGTCGTGGACGCCGACCCGGACGCCGAGCGCCCCTGGATGGCCACCCTCTACGTCCCCGGCCCCACCCTCGCCGACCAGGTGCGGCAGCGCGGTCCCCTCTCCCCCGCCGAGCTGCGCCGGCTGACCGCCGGGCTCGCCGAGGCGCTGCGCGACATCCACCGCGCCGGGGTGGTGCACCGGGACCTCAAGCCGAGCAACGTGCTCCTCACCGACACCGGGCCCAAGGTCATCGACTTCGGCATCTCCCGGCCGGTCGACAGCGACCTGCGCACGGAGACCGGGAAGCTGATCGGCTCGCCGCCGTTCATGGCGCCCGAGCAGTTCCAGCGGCCGCGCGAGGTCGGCCCCGCCGCCGACGTCTTCGCGCTCGGCTCGGTCCTGGTGCACGCGGCGACCGGACACGGCCCCTTCGACTCGGACAGCCCGTACATCGTGGCCTACCAGGTGGTCCACGACGAGCCGGACCTCACCGGGGTGCCCGACGAGCTCGCGCCGCTGGTCGCGCGCTGCCTGGCGAAGGAACCGGCCGACCGGCCCACACCGGCCCAGATCATGGCGGCCCTGCTCCCGCCCTCGTACGAGGCCGAGGCCTTCATACCGTCCCAGCGGCGGCGGCCCGTGCTGCCCGCCGACCCGTTCGCGTCCGACGGGCCGGACGACGTCCCGGCCCGGGGCCGTACCGACGCCTCCGGCGCGACCACGACCCGGGCCGCCGTGCCCGCCCCGCCCGCGCGGCGCCGGCGGACGCCGCTCGCCCCGCGGCTCACCGTCTCCGCCGTCGTCGTGCTCGTCCTCGCCGGGGCCGGGGCGTACGCGGCGCTGCGGCCGCCGGCCCGGCCCGCGGCCGAGGCGCCCGCCCACCCGGCCGAGGTGGCGACCGCCGTCGACGGCTGGCACACCCGGCTCCAGGAGCACGGCGGGGCCGCCGCACCGGCCTGCCTGCACGAGGCCGGCTCCCTGTACTGCACGGCGCGGGGCGTCACGCTCGCCCGGCTCGACCCGAGGACCGGCGAGGTGCTGTGGAAGCGGACCGGGCCGGTGGCGGCCGATCCGCCGCTCGCGCCGGTGCCGCTGGCCGGCGGGACGGAGCCGCTGGTCGGCGTCGCGTCGGGGCCCGGGCCGCTGCGCGCGCACTCCGTCGAGGACGGGGCTCCCGGCTGGACCGCGCGCGCGGACGTGCCCGAGACCTTCCGCCCGGCGGGCGGGGTGGTGGTCCTCACCGACGGCCACGGCGCGCTGCGCGGGGTCGACGCCCGGACCGGGGACGGGCGGTGGTCGCACCGCCTGCCCGGCTTCGACAACCCGGTGCTCGGCGCCTACGACGCCCCGACCGGGCTCCTCACCGTCTCCGAGACGGCCGGGGACGGGCGGAGCAGCCGGATCGGGGCGCTGCTGCCGGCCACCGGCGAGCTGGTGTGGAGCCGGGTGGTGGCCGGGGACGCCGCCCCGGTCGGCCGCACCGCCGACGGGACGCTGGTGCTCGCCTCGCGCTACGAGGGCGTCCTGGTCGACGCGCTGGTGCTGCTCGCGCCGGGCTCCCCGGACGACCCGGGGAGCGGGCCGGCCGCGGGCTCGGAGCGGCGGGTCGGGATCCACGAGCGGATGCAGCTCGCCGGGATCGCCGTACGGGGCTCGGTGGCGTACCTGCTCTCGCTGGACGGGCGGCTCGTCGCCCTGGACACGGCGCCGGAGAAGGGCAGCCGGCGGTGGGACCTGGAGACGGGGGCCTCGAACGTCTCGGCGCCCGTCCTCGGTCCCGACGAGCGGCTCTACCTCTCCGCGGCGGACGGGCGGCTGTTCGCCGTGGACACCGCGCGCGGTGCGGTCGTCGGGCAGACCCGGCCGCGGCTCGAGAACGGGCGGCTCGGGTACGCGCCGCAGGTGCCGGCGCCGCTGGTCGCCGGGGAGCGGGTCTTCGGGACGGCCCCGGACGGCTCGGTGTTCGCGGTGCACGCGCGCGTGGCGGAGTCCTGGTAGCCCCGGCCCTCCGGCCGCGTCAGCCGCAGTGCTCCCAGGGGCTGGTGTACGCGTACGTGCCGACCCCGGCCTCGATCATGCCGCCCCAGCTGACGCAGCGCCCGGCGGCGTAGGCGCGGACGGGGCCCGCGTAGGAGCCGTACAGGTCCTGGTCCTTGCGGGTGGTGGAGCCCTGCGGGGTGAGCCAGGCGCCGGTGGGCAGCCGGAAGCCGGCGGTGGCGCCGGCGTGCAGGGTGACGACGCAGTTGTGGCCGGTGGCCGCGTTGTGGAGCAGGTGGACGCGGGCGAGGGCGGTGGTGGAGTTCCGCAGGGTCTCGACGTCGATGTGGACGTAGCCGGAGCCGCAGATCGAGGCCGGGGTGGCGGCGTGGGCCGGGGCGGCGGCGAGGGCGGCGAAGGCCGTGGTGGCGGTCGCGAGGACGGCGGAGCGTCGGATCGTGCGGCGTACGGAGGCGCGCATGCGGATCCCCTCACAGGCAGGCGTGGACATGACATCCAGAGCGAGGCGTGAGCGTAGCGCGGGCGCGTCCGCGCGGGGAGCGGGCTTTTCGGCCCGCTCCCGCGCGGGCGACGCGAAATCCCCCCTCACGCGCGCGTGAGGGGGGATTTCCCGGAGATACGGCTCCGGTGACGGGGGGCCGTCGTCAGCCGAGCTTCGAGACGTCGCGGACGGCGCCCTTGTCGGCGCTGGTCGCCATCGCCGCGTAGGCGCGGAGGGCGGCCGAGACCTTGCGCTCGCGGTTCTTCGGGGCGTAGACGCCGCCGAGCGCCTCGCGGCGGGCGGCCAGGGTCGCGTCGTCGACGAGGAGCTCGATCGAGCGGCTCGGGATGTCGATGCGGATCCGGTCGCCGTCCTCGACCAGGGCGATGGTGCCGCCCGAGGCCGCCTCCGGGGAGGCGTGGCCGATGGAGAGGCCCGAGGTGCCGCCGGAGAAGCGGCCGTCGGTCACCAGGGCGCAGGTCTTGCCCAGGCCCCGGCCCTTGAGGAAGGAGGTCGGGTAGAGCATCTCCTGCATGCCGGGGCCGCCCTTGGGGCCCTCGTACCGGATGACGACGACGTCGCCGTCCTTGACCCGCTTGTTGAGGATCTTCTCGACGGCCTCCTCCTGCGACTCGCAGACGACGGCCGGGCCCTCGAAGGTCCAGATCGACTCGTCGACGCCGGCGGTCTTCACGACGCAGCCGTCGACGGCGAGGTTGCCGTGCAGGACGGCGAGGCCGCCGTCCTTCGAGTAGGCGTGGGCGGCGTCGCGGATGCAGCCGCCGGCCGCGTCGGTGTCGAGGCTCTCCCAGCGCTCGGACTGCGAGAAGGCGGTCGCGGAGCGGACGCAGCCGGGGGCCGCGTGGAACAGCTCGACGGCCTCCTCGGTGGCCGCGCCGCCGCGCACGTCCCAGGCGTCCAGCCACTCCTTGATGGAGCGGGAGTGGACCGCGTGGACGTCCTCGTTGAGCAGGCCCGCGCGGTACAGCTCGCCGAGGAGGGCCGGGATGCCGCCGGCCCGGTGCACGTCCTCCATGTAGTACGTGCGGTCCTTGACCACGTTCGGGGCGACCTTGGCGAGGCAGGGCACGCGGCGCGAGATCGCGTCCATGTCCGGCAGGCCGTAGTCCAGCTCGGCCTCCTGGGCGGCGGCGAGCAGGTGCAGGATCGTGTTGGTCGAGCCGCCCATCGCGATGTCCAGCGCCATCGCGTTCTCGAACGCGGCGCGGGTGGCGATGGAGCGCGGCAGGACGGAGGCGTCGTCCTCGTCGTAGTAGCGACGGGTGAGGTCGACGACGGTACGGGCGGCGTTCTCGTACAGCGCCTTGCGGGCGGTGTGGGTGGCGAGGACGGAGCCGTTGCCCGGGAGGGAGAGGCCGATGGCCTCGGTCAGGCAGTTCATCGAGTTGGCGGTGAACATGCCGGAACAGGAGCCGCAGGTCGGACAGGCGCTCTCCTCGATGCGGGCGATGTCCTCGTCCGAGACGTTCGGGTTCACCGCGTCGGAGATCGCGTCGACCAGGTCGAGCGTGCGGACCGAGCCGTCGACGAGGGTCGCGCGGCCGGACTCCATCGGGCCGCCGGAGACGAAGACCGTCGGGATGTTCAGGCGCAGGGCGGCCATCAGCATGCCGGGGGTGATCTTGTCGCAGTTGGAGATGCAGATCAGGGCGTCGGCGCAGTGGGCCTCGACCATGTACTCCACGCTGTCCGCGATCAGGTCGCGGGAGGGCAGGCTGTAGAGCATGCCGCCGTGGCCCATGGCGATGCCGTCGTCGACGGCGATCGTGTTGAACTCGCGGGCGATGCCGCCGGCCGCCGTGATGGCGTCGGAGACGATCCGGCCGACGGGCTGGAGGTGGGTGTGGCCGGGGACGAACTCGGTGAAGGAGTTCGCCACGGCGATGATCGGCTTCCGCCCGATGTCCGCGCCCGGTACACCGGAGGCGCGCATAAGGGCGCGTGCGCCCGCCATGTTGCGGCCGTGGGTGACAGTGCGGGACCTCAGCTCGGGCATCGTCGCTCGCTCCTCGTGATGGATGTGCTTCCTTCGAGCGTACGCCGCCGCTCCAAGATCTGGACAGCCTGTCCGCCATGCGGGACGGGATTCCAGGGAGCGGTCAGGGTCCCGGCCCCGACCGCCTCGGGGTCCTCCCGGATTCCTCCCCGGAGGCGCCCGGCTCCGGTCAGGCCTCCGTCAGGTACCGCTGGAGCGTCGGGGCGACCTCCGCCACGATCGTCTCCGGGTCCGCCGAGGCCAGCGGCTCCACCTGGAGGACGTACCGCAGGATCGCGATGCCGATCATCTGCGAGGCCGCCAGCTCGGCCCGGAACTTCGGGTCCGGCACGGCGAGACCGGAGGCGACCCGCTCCAGGAGCCGGCGCAGCACGAAGGTCCGCAGCACCTTCGCCGCCGCCTCGTGGGTCACCGCGGAGCGGATGACCGCGAGCAGCGGGGCGCGGGTCGCCGGGTTCTCCCAGACGCCGACGAAGAAGCGGGCGAGCCGTTCGCCGACCTCCTCGCGCGGGCCTTCGAGGAGGGCCGGGACGACGAGCGTCGGCTCGAAGGAGACCTCGATCGCCGCCGCGAAGACCTCGTCCTTGGTGCCGAAGTAGTGGTGCACGAGCGCCGGGTCGACCCCGGCGGCCTTGGCGATGCCGCGGACCGAGGTCTTGTCGTAGCCGCGCTCCGCGAACTGGGTCCTGGCCGCCGCCAGGATGCGCTCGCGCGCGCCGGGGGCGGTGTCGTCGGCGGCGACGCGGGCCGGACGGCCGCGGCGCCGGGGGGAGGCCTCGCTCACGCGCGCGTGTTCCGGGCCGCCGAGGCGAGGTGGAGCCGGGTGAAGGCGAGGGCCTCGGCGAGGTCGGCCTCCCGTTCGGCGGCGGACATCGCGCGCCGGGTGTTGACCTCGATGACGACGTGCCCGTCGAAACCGGAGACGGCCAGCCGCTCCAGGAGCTCGGCGCACGGCTGGGTGCCCCGGCCCGGCACCAGGTGCTCGTCCTTGGCGGAGCCGCGCCCGTCGGCGAGGTGGACGTGGCCGAGCCGCTCGCCCATGCGGTCGACCATCGCGAGGGTGTCGGTGCGGGCGGTCGCGGTGTGCGAGAGGTCGATCGTGAAGTGGCGGTAGTCGTCCTTGGTGACGTCCCACTCGGGGGCGTACGCGAGCATCTCGCGGTCCTTGTACCGCCACGGGTACATGTTCTCGACGGCGAAGCGGACGTCGGTCTCGTCGGCCATCCGCCAGATGCCGGTCACGAAGTCGCGGGCGTACTGGCGCTGCCAGCGGAACGGCGGGTGGACGACGACGGTGGACGCGCCGAGCTTCTCGGCGGCCGCCCGGGCGCGCCGGAGCTTGACCCAGGGATCGGTGGACCAGACCCGCTGGGTGATCAGGAGACAGGGGGCGTGGACGGCGAGGATCGGCACCTGGTGGTAGTCGGAGAGCCGGCGCAGCGCCTCGATGTCCTGGCTGACCGGGTCGGTCCACACCATGACCTCGACGCCGTCGTACCCGAGGCGCGCGGCGACCTCGAAGGCCGTCGCCGTCGACTCCGGATAGACCGAGGCCGTCGACAGGGCGACCTTCGCATCCGGGACGCGCACCGCTGGTTCTGCCACGACAGACAGGGTACGGGGCGCACCTGGGCGCGGGAGGGTGGTTCCGGTCACCCTCCGCACGCCGCGGCGCCGCCCCTTCGCGTACGCACGCGCGCGTGGCGCGGCCGTACGTCTCCGGGGCTCACGCGTCGGCGCGGCCGTACGTCCCCGGGGTTCACACGCCGGACAGCGTCTCCGGGAGGTGGTCGAGGCGGCGCAGGATCACGCCCTCGCGCAGGGCCCACGGGCAGATCTCCAGCCGCTCCACGCCGAGCAGGTCCATGGCGCCCTCGGCGACCAGGGCGCCGGCGAGCAGCTGGGCGGCGCGGCCCTCGGAGACGCCGGGCAGGGCGGCGCGCTCGCCACCGGTCATGGCGGAGAGCCGCGGCACCCATTCCTGCAGGGCGGCGCGGGTCAGCAGCCGCTCCACGTACAGGCCCTCGCCGGAGCCGGGGGCGCCGGCGATCCGGGCCAGCTGCTTGAAGGTCTTGGAGGTCGCGACGACGTGGTCGGGCTTCCCGAAGCGGCTGAACTCGCCGACCGTACGGGCGATCTGGGCGCGCACATGGCGGCGCAGCGCCTTGACGTCCTCGGTGTCGGGCGGGTCGCCGGGCAGCCAGCCGGCGGTGAGGCGGCCGGCGCCGAGCGGCAGGGAGACGGCCGCGTCGGGGTCCTCGTCGATGCCGTACGCCACCTCCAGGGAGCCGCCGCCGATGTCGAGGAGGAGGAGCTTGCCGGCGGACCAGCCGAACCAGCGGCGGGCGGCGAGGAAGGTGAGCCGGGCCTCCTCCTCGCCGGTGAGGACCTGGAGGTCGACGCCGGTCTCGTCCTTGACCCGGGCCAGGACGGCGTCGGCGTTGCCGGCCTCGCGGACGGCGGAGGTCGCGAAGGGCAGCACCTCCTCGCAGCCCTTGTCCTCGGCGGCGTGCAGCGCGTCGCGGACGGTCGCGACGAGCCGTTCGACCCCACCGGGCGCGATGGCGCCGCGGGCGTCGAGGAGCTCGGCGAGCCGCAGCTCCGCCTTGTGGGAGTGGGCGGGCAGCGGGCGGGCGCCGGGGTGGGCGTCCACCACGAGCAGGTGCACTGTGTTCGAACCGACGTCGAGGACTCCGAGTCTCATGGCGGAAACGCTACTGCGCCCATCCGCATACGCTTGGTGTCGTGCCGAAGACGAAAAAGGCGAAGCCGGGCAAAGACAGTGCCGCCGGCGACGGAGCCGTGCGCGAGGAGGTCCCGCACGACCCGCGGGACGTGAAGTACGCGCAGAACGTGGAGGGCGGGAAGCCGCCCGTCAAGGGCGTGCGGAAGCAGCGCAGGGGCGAGGAGCCGGACGAGCAGGGGCTCGACTTCCCGCGCGCGTGGGTGGAGTTCGCCGACCCGGCCGACGAGGAGCAGGTCTTCCGCTGCGACCTGACCTGGCTGACCTCGCGCTGGACCTGCGTCTTCGGCAGCGGCTGCCAGGGCATCCAGGCGGGCCGGGCGGCGGACGGCTGCTGCACGCTCGGCGCCCACTTCTCCGACGAGGACGACGAGAAGCGGGTGGCGGAGCACGTGGCGCGGCTGACGCCGGAGCTGTGGCAGTTCCACGACGTCGGCAGCGAGACGGGGTGGACGCAGACCGACGAGGACGGCGACCGGCAGACCCGCCGCTGGAAGGGCTCCTGCATCTTCCAGAACCGGCCGGGCTTCGCGGGCGGCGCGGGCTGCTCGCTGCACATCCTGGCCCTGAAGGAGGGCCGGGAGCCGCTGGAGACCAAGCCGGACGTGTGCTGGCAGCTGCCGGTGCGCCGGACGTACGACTGGATCGACCGGCCCGACGACACGCGCGTGCTCCAGGTGTCCATCGGCGAGTACGACCGCCGGGGCTGGGGTCCGGGCGGTCACGACCTGCACTGGTGGTGCACCTCGGCGACCTCCGCGCACGGCGGCGGGGAGCCGGTCTACGTCTCGTACCGGCCCGAGCTGATCGAGATGATGGGCAAGGACGCGTACGACGTGCTGGTGGGGCTCTGCGAGGCGCGGCTCGCCTCGACGCTGCCGATGGTGGCGCCGCACCCGGCCGACCCGAAGCCCTAGCTCCTCCTTCCAGGAGGAGGGCTTCCGGGAGGGGCTTCAGGGAGGGTCCTCAGGAGGAGGGCTGCGGAGCCGGTTCCTCCGTGGTCGGCGGGGGCGTCGGCTCCGTGGTGGCCGGGTCCGTCGTCGGGGGCGGGTCCGTCGTCGGCGGGGGCGTCGTCGGATCGGTCGTCGGGGGCGGGGTCGTGGGCTCGGTGGTCGGCGGCGGGGTGGTGGGTTCCTCCGTCGCCGGCGGGGTCGTCGGCGGCCGCGTGGGCTCGCCCGGGTCGGTCGGCCGCGGGTCCACCGGGCCGCTCGTGGGCGGCGCGGTCGGCGGGGTCGTGGGCTCCGTGGTGACCGGGGGCGGCGGGATCACCCGGTCGTCGATCGGGGCGACGGGCCCCTGGCCGCTGATCCGCAGCACCGCGCCGGTGGGGTCGACGCCGATCCGGGCGCTCCAGGGGCCGCGCGGTTCCCGCGCCGGGTCGACGCGCACGGCGACGGTGACCGTGGCGCCCGGGTCGAGGGTGCCGGAGGCGCGGGTCACGTACAGCCAGGGGGCGTCCGTCCACAGCGACCAGTCGACCGGGGCGCCGCCCTCCCCGCTGAGCGTGATCAGGGTGACGCCGCCGACGCAGCGGGCGGTGACACCGATCCAGCCCGGCGCCGGCTCGCCGGGGCGCGCGGGCGCGGCCGGGGCGGCGGTCCGGGCGGGGGTGACGACCTCGACGGAGACGTCGGGGGCGCGGCCGCCCCGGACGTCGCCGGGGGCGGGGGTCGCGCGGGCGTTGCCGGCGTTCTCGTACCGGTCGTTGGGGCGGCCGTCGCCGGCCGCCTCGCTCTCGCCCGCGCTGACCCGGGCGGCGTCCCTGGCCTCGGCGCCCGCCGGGACGCCCCGGTAGGAGGTCCACAGGGCGAGCACGGGGGCGGCCACGACGGCGGCGACCACGGTGGTGGTGACCGCGCGGGCCCGCATCCGGTCGCGGCGGGCGACGAGGTCCTTGGGGTCGAGCGGGAAGCCGGTCGGGGCGAAGCGGGGGGCGCCGCCGCGCGCGCGTGGGACGTGCAGCATCGCCATGTACGCGGCGGCCCGGGGCGCCTCGACGAGCGCCGGGCCGTCCTGGGCGGGGCGGGGCCCGGCACCGGGCCAGGGCGCGGCGGCGCCGACCCGCTCGGCGGCGCGGCGGCAGACCGGGCAGTCGTCGACGTGCCGGACGAGTTCGGCGCGCAGGGCCGCCGAGAGGATCACCCGCCGGTCGCCGGTGAGGAGGCGGGCGACGGTGGGGCAGCTGCCGGTGGAGACGACGGCGAGGGCGGCCCGGGTCCGCTCGACCTCGCAGGCGGCGGTGGCGAGGAGCTCGCGGGCGGCCTGCGGGTCGAGGGAGAGGACGGCGGCGACCTGGCGCGGGCTCAGCCCGTGCCGGACGGCCAGCTCGAGGGCCTCGCGCTGTTCGGGGGTGGTGCCGGCCGCCTCGGGCCAGGCGAGGGCGGCGAGTTCGGCGCGGCGGCGCTCGGCGGTCTCGGCGGAGACCGGCGGCGGCCCGGGCGGGGGGACGGCGGGGCGGCCGGTGTGCGCGCCCTGCCGCCGGCGGCGCTGCTCGCCGAGGCTGCGCAGACAGGCCCAGCGGGCCAGCGCGTACAGCCAGGCGGTGCGGCCCTCCTCGTCGGAGGGGCAGCGGCCGTGGTGGCGCTCGGCGGCGGCGAGGACGTCGCCGAGGACGGCGGTGGCGGTGTCGTGGTCGCAGAGGACCGAGAGACAGTACGTGAAGAGTCCGTCGAGGACGTCCTCGTAGCGGGCGGGGGGGCGCTGGCCGAGCGTGCGCGGTCCCTGCTGCGGGCCGCGGCGCGCCCGGTGGGCGCCCGGGGTGCGGGAGGAGTCCAGCCTGCTGCTCGTCACTGGGCGACCGTAGGCGCGCGAGGGGGGACTCTTCATACCGGATCCGCTCTTCTCAGCCTTACGGGTGAAGCCATCACTCGAAAGGGGACAGCGGCGGGGTGTGACGCTGCCGCGGCGACGGGACGGAGGCGGGGCCCGTCCCCCCGACCCGCGGGCGATCGTCCCCGGCCCGGGGGCCGTCCGTCCACAGGCCCTGGGCCGTCCGTCCACAGGCCCTGGGTCGTCCGTCCACAGGCCGGGAGCGGACGGCGGTCCGCTGTCGGTGGCGGCGGCTACGGTGTGGAGCATGGCTGCCCGTACGAAAACCGCCAAGGACCGTCCGTCGTACCGCTGCACCGAGTGCGGCTGGCAGACGGCCAAGTGGCTCGGCCGCTGCCCCGAGTGCCAGGCCTGGGGGACGGTCGAGGAGTACGGCGCGCCCGCCGTCAGGACCACCGCCGCCGGGCGGGTCTCCACGGCCGCGCTCCCCATCGGCCAGGTCGACGGCCGGCAGGCGACCGCCCGCTCCACCGGCGTCGACGAGCTGGACCGGGTCCTCGGCGGCGGCCTGGTGCCCGGCGCGGTCGTGCTGCTGGCGGGCGAGCCGGGCGTCGGCAAGTCCACGCTGCTGCTCGACGTGGCGGCGAAGGCGGCCAGCGACGAGCACCGCACGCTGTACATCACGGGCGAGGAGTCCGCGAGCCAGGTCCGGCTCCGCGCGGACCGGATCCACGCGCTCAGCGACCACCTGTACCTGGCGGCGGAGACCGACCTGTCGGCGGTCCTCGGCCATCTGGACGCGGTCAAGCCCTCGCTGCTCGTCCTGGACTCGGTGCAGACCGTCGCCTCGCCGGAGATCGACGGCGCCCCCGGCGGCATGGCGCAGGTCCGCGAGGTCGCGGGCGCGCTGATCCGCGCCTCCAAGGAGCGCGGGATGTCCACGCTGCTCGTCGGCCACGTGACGAAGGACGGGGCGATCGCCGGTCCCCGGCTCCTGGAGCACCTGGTCGACGTCGTCCTCAGCTTCGAGGGCGACCGGCACGCGCGCCTGCGGCTGGTCCGGGGCGTGAAGAACCGGTACGGGGCGACGGACGAGGTCGGCTGCTTCGAGCTGCACGACGAGGGGATCACCGGGCTCGCCGACCCGTCCGGGCTCTTCCTGACCCGCCGTGACGTGGCCGTGCCGGGCACCTGCCTCACGGTCACCCTGGAGGGCCGCCGTCCGCTGGTCGCCGAGGTGCAGGCGCTGACCGTGGACTCCCAGATCCCCTCCCCGCGCCGGACCACCTCCGGTCTGGAGACCTCCCGGGTCTCGATGATGCTGGCCGTGCTGGAGCAGCGGGGCCGGATCAGCGCGCTGGGGAAGCGGGACATCTACAGCGCCACCGTGGGCGGCGTGAAGCTCTCCGAGCCCGCCGCCGACCTGGCGATCGCGCTCGCCCTGGCCTCCGCCGCGAGCGACACCCCGCTGCCGAAGAACCTGGTCGCGATCGGCGAGGTCGGGCTCGCGGGCGAGGTGCGGCGGGTGACGGGCGTCCAGCGCCGCCTCGCCGAGGCCCACCGCCTGGGCTTCACCCACGCGCTGGTCCCCGGGGACCCGGGGAAGGTGCCGCCCGGCATGAAGGTGACGGAAGTGGCGGACGTCGGCGACGCCCTGCGGGTCCTGCCGCAGAGCCGCCGCGCGGCCAGGAAGACGGAGGAGACGGCGGGCTGACCGCCGGGCGCGGCGGGCCGGCCGCCGCGAGGGCGCCCGGCCCCTCCCCGGGCCCGTGCCGGGACACTCGCGCGTACTCCGGTGGGGGCGCGGAGGGGTAGGCGGGGGGCCGAGCGGGTAGGGCGGTCGCGACCGGGGCGCCCCGGCGGGGCCCGTCCGGAGCACCCCGGACCGGCGTGCGGCCCAGGGCCGCGGGGTGGTGTCGCTAGACTTTGCCCTGGTCTCGCCCATCCGTACGAGCCGGAGGAGTGCAGTGGCAGCCAAGGACGGGGCAGCAGCTCCCGGGAAGTCCGGCGCGGGCTCCGGCAACGAAGCACTGATGCGCGCGGCGCTGAGCGCGGTCGCGCCCGGCACCGCCCTGCGCGACGGCCTGGAGCGGATCCTCCGCGGGAACACCGGTGGCCTGATCGTCCTCGGCATGGACAAGACGGTCGACTCGATGTGCACCGGCGGCTTCGTGATCGACGTCGAGTTCGCCGCGACGCGCCTGCGCGAGCTGTGCAAGCTCGACGGGGCGCTCGTCCTCGACAAGGACATCACCAAGATCCACCGGGCCGGTGTGCAGCTGGTCCCGGACGCCTCCATCCCCACCGAGGAGACCGGCACCCGCCACCGCACCGCGGACCGGGTCTCCAAGCAGTGCAACTTCCCGGTCGTCTCCGTCTCCCAGTCGATGCGCCTGATCGCGCTCTACGTGAACGGCGAGCGGCGCGTCCTGGAGGAGTCGGCCGCCATCCTGTCCCGGGCCAACCAGGCGCTCGCGACCCTGGAGCGGTACAAGCTCCGCCTCGACGAGGTGGCCGGCACGCTCTCCGCGCTGGAGATCGAGGACCTGGTGACCGTCCGGGACGTCACCGCCGTCGCCCAGCGCCTGGAGATGGTCCGCCGCATCGCCACCGAGATCGCGGAGTACGTGGTCGAGCTCGGCACCGACGGCCGGCTGCTCTCGCTCCAGCTCGACGAGCTGATCGCGGGCGTGGAGCCGGAGCGTGAGCTGGTCATCCGCGACTACGTGCCGGAGCCCACGGCGAAGCGTTCCCGCACGGTCGCGGAGGCGCTGACCGAGCTGGACGCGCTCTCCCACACCGAGCTCCTCGAACTGCCCGTCGTCGCACGGGCCCTGGGCTACAGCGGCTCCCCCGAGACGCTCGACTCGGCGGTCTCGCCGCGCGGCTACCGGCTCCTCGCCAAGGTGCCGCGCCTGCCCGGCGCGATCATCGAACGCCTCGTGGAGCACTTCGGCGGGCTGCAGAAGCTGCTCGCGGCGAGCGTGGACGACCTCCAGACCGTGGACGGCGTCGGCGAGGCCCGGGCCCGCAGCGTCCGCGAGGGCCTGTCGCGGCTCGCGGAGTCGTCGATCCTGGAGCGGTACGTCTGACGCCGGGTGGCCGCCCGGCGGGCGCACCCGCACCGGCCGTCACCGGGCCCACCGTCCGCGCACCCTCCTTCACCGGGCCCACCGTCCGCGTGCCCCTCATCGGTGCGGCCCTCATCGGTGCGCCCCTCATCGGTGCGGCCGTCATCAGCGCGGCCGCCGCGGGAGCGGACCCGCTCAGTCCTTCGCGAGGCTGAACGGCGTCGCGACCGTCCGGCCGCCCGCCACGGTCGCCTCGGCCAGGTAGTTGCCCGGGCCGGCCGTGCCCGCGGGGGCGGTGGCGCACTGCGGGGCGCTGCGCCGGAGGTCCCACTCCACGGTGTGGGTGATCGTGGCCCGCGCGGGGAGCCTCAGCAGCACCGGGTCGGCGGGACGCGGGCAGTCGTCGGAGGACCAGAGGCGGTCGCTCTGCGGGTTGCTGATCTTCAGGACGGCGGCGCGGGGCCCGAGGTCGGCCTTGCAGTCGGCATCCGAGGTGTTCTTGAGGACCAGGTGGAAGCGGGGCTTCTCGCCGGGCTCGTACGTGAGCTTGACGCTGCGCAGCGTCAACTCCAGGGACCCCGCGGGGCAGTTGGAGAGCGGGGAGTCGGCCGGGAGGCGCTGTCCCGCGCCCGTTCCGGCCCCGCCGTCGCCGCCCGCGCCGTCGGTGTCGCCGTTCTTGCCCGCCGTACCGGAACCGGACCCGCCGGAGTCCGGGCCCGCGTCCGTACCGGAACCGGCGTCCGCGCCGTCGCCGGAACCCGCGCCGTCACCCGTACCGGAATCGCCCGCGTCGCCGGAGTCGCCCGACTCGTCGCGTCCGCCGGGCTGTTGGCTGATGGCGGGACCGGTACCACCGGGTCCCGGGGTGATGGAGGGCACGGGGGAGGCGCCGTTGGCGGCGTCGTTCGCCTTCTTCCCGTCGCCGTCACCGGAGGTGACGGCCCACAGGGTCAGCAGGGCGAGGAGCGCGATCAGGCACAGCGCGACCGCCCTCCGTCGCCAGTAGATGGTGGAGGGAAGCGGCCCGACCGGATTGCGCAAAGATCCCACGCCCCGAACCTTACGAGAGATCAGGCCCAACTCCCGCCCCACCCGCCGCCCGAGAGCCCAAGTTTTGCCGATGATCACATCCTCCGGAAACGGGAACTCCCCGCGCGGCGCCCGGAAATCACCGCTCTTTCCGTCCATCCCCCACTTTCGTCAGGGGTCGGTCCGTCCCTTGGCCCGGGGCGCGGCGCTCCGGATTCCGGTTAGCGTCATGTCCCATGGAAACCCTCCTCGACCTCTCCGACCGTCTCTACCTCGACGTCCTCGACTTCGCGCACTCCACACCGCACTGGTTCCAGTGGCTCGCCGAAGTGTGGACGGAGCTCGGGCTGCTGCTCTTCGGCGCGCTGTTCCTGGCCGGCTGGTGGCGCTCGCGGACCGGATCGAACCGGGCGATGGCGGTCGCCTTCCTCGCCCCGCTCGCCACCGCCTTCGGCTATGTGGTGAGCGAGTCGCTGAAGTCTCTGATCGACGAGGAGCGCCCGTGCCGGGCCGTCGCCGGGGCGCCGGCCGCGCTGATCGACTGTCCCGTGTACGGCGACTGGTCCTTCCCCAGCAACCACTCCGCGATCGCCGGAGCCGCCGCGGTCGCGCTCGCCCTCTCCTGGCGCGGGATCGTCTGGCTGACCGTGCCGATGGCGGTCCTCATGGCCTTCTCCCGCGTCTTCGTCGGCGTCCACTACCCGCACGACGTGACCGCGGGCCTGCTCCTCGGCGGCCTGGTCGCCTTCCTCTTCATGCGGGCCGCGCGCCGGCCGATGGCGGCGCTGGTGGAGACGGCCCGGTCCAGCCGGAGCACGGCGGTCGTGTGGTGCGCGGGACGGGGGCCCGCGACCCCGGCGCACGCCTCCGCGCGCCCCGAGCGCCGCTCGCGCGCGCGCCACGGCGCGTACTGATCGTCCCCGGGACGTGCCAGGATCGGGGGTGCCATGACTTCCATCGATGCCCCCGCCTCCCTGTCCCGCTCCACCGCCTCCTCCCCGGCCGCCGGTACGGATCCCTCGGGTGCCCGTACGGCTCGCTCCGGCACCGGCACCCGCACGGCGCCGTCCGGCGTCGACCCGGCCGAGCTGCACGGACCGGTCCTCGCCTGGTTCGACCGGCACGCCCGCGACCTGCCCTGGCGCCGTCCCGAGGCCGGTGCCTGGGGCGTCATGGTCAGCGAGTTCATGCTCCAGCAGACGCCCGTCGTCCGGGTGCTGCCGGTGTACGAGCAGTGGCTGGCGCGCTGGCCGCGCCCGGCCGACCTGGCCGCCGAGCCGCCCGGCGAGGCCGTCCGCGCCTGGGGCCGGCTCGGCTACCCCCGCCGGGCCCTGCGGCTGCACGCGGCGGCCGTGGCGATAAGGGACCGGCACCGCGGTGACGTGCCGAGCGACCACGGGCAGCTCCTCGCGCTCCCCGGCATCGGCGAGTACACCGCCGCGGCCGTGGCCTCCTTCGCCTACGGGCAGCGGCACGCGGTCCTCGACACCAATGTGCGCCGGGTCCTCGCCCGCGCGGCGAGCGGCGTCCAGTACCCGCCGAACGCCACCACCGCCGCCGAGCGGCGCCTCGCCCGGGAACTCCTGCCCGACGACGAGGCCACCGCGGGCCGCTGGGCCGCCGCCTCCATGGAGCTGGGCGCCCTGGTCTGCACGGCGAAGAACGAGGACTGCGGGCGCTGCCCGGTCGCCGACCGGTGCGCCTGGCTGCTGGCCGGCAAGCCGGCCCACGACGGCCCGCCCCGCCGCGGCCAGACGTACGCGGGCACCGACCGCCAGGTCCGCGGCCGGCTCCTCGCCGTGCTCCGTGACTCCCCCGGCCCCGTGCCGCAGTCCGCGCTCGACGCGGTCTGGGACGAGCCGGTGCAGCGCGGCCGGGCCCTGGACGGCCTGGTCTCGGACGGGCTGGTGGAGCCGCTGGACGGCGGCCGGTACCGGCTCCCGCTCACCTGAGGCGTCCCCGGGGCCGGGGACGCCCGCCCGGCCCACCGGGCCCGCCCGGCTCCCAGGGCCCACCCCGCCCGTAAAACCTCCCGGCCGCCGCTGTTACACAACCGATGGGTAGCCGTGCGTCCACCGACGGCTGCCCCGCACAGGCCCGTGACAAGCGCTCCGTAGCGTCGTCCACGACACGGAGGACAAGCAGGTCACGGGGATGTGGAGGCGGTCGGGATGAGCCAGGGCGAGGTGCTCGACTTCGAGGAGTACGTCCGCACGCGGCAGGACGCGCTGCTGCGCAGCGCCCGCCGCCTCGTCCCGGATCCGGTCGACGCGCAGGACCTGCTCCAGACCGCGCTGGTCCGTACGTACGGCCGCTGGGACGGGATCGCGGACAAGTCGCTGGCCGACGCGTACCTGCGCCGGGTCATGATCAACACGCGTACGGAGTGGTGGCGGGCGCGCCGCCTCGAAGAGGTGCCGACCGAGCAGCTGCCGGACGCGCGCGTCGAGGACCCGACCGAGCAGCACGCCGACCGGGCCCTGCTCATGGACGTCCTGAAGGTGCTCGCGCCCAAGCAGCGCAGCGTCGTGGTGCTGCGGCACTGGGAGCAGATGAGCACGGAGGAGACCGCGGCGGCCCTCGGCATGTCGACGGGTACGGTGAAGTCGACGCTCCACCGCGCGCTCGCCCGGCTCCGCCAGGAGCTGGAGAGCCGCGACCTGAACGCCCGCGCCCTGGGGCGGCCCGGGGAGCGGACCGGTGGACAGCGGTCGGCTGCGGCGGCCGTGCGAGGTGACGAGGGAGGACGCGAGCGGTGCGCGGCCTAGACGACGGCGACGCCGACGGCGTCAGAACCCACGACGTCAGAACCCACGACGGCGGGAGCGGTACGGATTCCGGTCCCGGCGGTGGGGCGGCGCGGACGGTGGGTCCCAAGGCGGCGGGTGTCACGGCGATGGCCGGGCTCGCCGCCCTCGGCCTGTTCGTGGCCGCGTGCTCCACGGGCGGCACCGGCTCGCGCGACGAGGGCGCGGCCCGCGCCGAGGCGACGGCCGCCGCCGCTCCCACGCCGCCCGCCACGGCCTCGGGCTCCGGTGCGGGCGCGGACGCGGCGAAGGCGGCACCCCGGGTGGACCCGGTCGCGCTCCTGAAGGGCGACCCGAAGATCGGCGCGCGGGTGAAGGCCGACCTGAAGCCGTGCGTGGCCGACGCGTACCCGGTGGACGCCTCGTACGGGAACCTCACCGACGGTTCCGTGCCGGACGTCGTGGTCAACGTGATGACCTGCGGCGACGCGGTCGGCATCGGCACGTACGTGTACCGCGGCAAGAGCGGCGGGGGCACCGGGGCCGACGGCTACGAGAACGTCTTCATGGCCGAGGACGCGGCGGTCTTCGGCACCATCGACCGCGGCGACCTGATCGTCACGAAGCAGGTGTACGCGGAGGGGGACCCGGTCGCCTACCCGTCGGGCGAGGACATCATCACGTACCGCTGGTCGGGGAAGAGGTTCGCCCAGCACGACTGGGTGCACAACGACTACAGCCGCGGCGTCGGCGAGGGGGCCGGCGAGGTGCCGGAGCCGGTGCCGAGCCCGTCCGCCGCCGGCTGACCGGCCTCCCCCGCCCCGCCCGCCGTTCCGTCCCGCCCACCACCCCCGAAGGACCCGCACGATGGCCGAGACCCATGTCCTGTTCGTCGAGGACGACGACGTCATCCGGGAGGCCACCCAGCTCGCCCTGGAGCGGGACGGCTTCCGCGTCACCGCGATGCCCGACGGACTCTCCGGCCTGGACGCCTTCCGCGCCCACCGGCCGGACATCGCGCTCCTCGACGTGATGCTGCCGGGCATGGACGGGGTCAGCCTCTGCCGCCGGATCCGGGACGAGTCGACCGTCCCGGTGATCATGCTGTCGGCGCGCGCCGACTCCATCGACGTCGTCCTCGGCCTGGAGGCCGGGGCGGACGACTACGTCACCAAGCCCTTCGACGGCTCCGTGCTGATGGCCCGCATCCGGGCCGTGCTGCGCCGCTTCGGCCACGCGGCCGGCAACGGCGCGGGCGACGCGGACGGGGCGGCGGCCGGCGACGGCGGGCCGCTGGTCTTCGGCGACGGGGACCTGGAGGTCGACACCGAGGGCATGGAGGTGCGCCGGGGCGGTGCGCCGGTGGCGCTGACGCCGACCGAGATGCGGCTGCTCCTGGAGTTCTCCTCGGCGCCGAACACGGTGCTCTCCCGGGACAAGCTCCTGGAGCGGGTCTGGGACTACGGCTGGGGCGGCGACACCCGGGTCGTCGACGTCCACGTGCAGCGGCTGCGCGCCAAGATCGGCCAGGACCGGATCGAGACGGTCCGCGGCTTCGGCTACAAGCTCAGGGGCTGATCGGTGAGAGCGCTTCCGCTCCGCACCGGCGTCCGCTGGAAGATCGCCCTGGCCATCGCGGCGGTCGGCGCGCTGATCGCGGTCACCCTCAGCGTGGTCGTGCACAACGCCGCCCGGATCTCGATGCTCGACAACGCGCGCGAGGTGCAGATGGAACGGCTGCTCTTCGCCCAGCGCCTCTACGAGACCTCCAAGCCGAGGGAGCCGCGCTTCGGCGCCAAGATCAACGACCCGGCGCTGCCGGACCAGCTCGACCAGCTGATGCGGGACCAGCGGCGGGGCACGTACGTGCAGGAGCACCGGCACGGCGGTCCGCCGGACGTGTGGGCGGCGGTGCCGCTGGCCAACGGCGACGTGCTCTCGCTGCACATCCCCTTCGCCGACCGCAGCGCCACGATCATGAAGGACCTCGACCGGGCGCTCGTCATCGGCTCGGTCTCGGTGGTCTTCGGCGGCTGCGCGCTCGGCATCCTCGTCGGCGGGCAGCTGTCCCGGCGGCTGCGGAAGGCCGCGGCGGCGGCCGGCCGGGTCGCCCAGGGCAACGGGGACGTCCGGGTGCGGGACGCCGTCGGCGGAGTCGTACGCGACGAGACCGACGACCTGGCGTGGGCGATCGACTCGCTCACCGACGCGCTGCACGAGCGGATCGAGGCCGAGCGGCGGGTCACCGCGGACATCGCGCACGAGCTGCGCACCCCGGTGACCGGGCTGCTTACGGCGGCCGAGCTGCTGCCGCCGGGCCGTCCGACCGAGCTGGTGCGGGACCGGGCGCAGGCGATGCGGACGCTGGTCGAGGACGTGCTCGAGGTGGCCCGGCTCGACGGGGCCTCGGAGCGGGCGGAGCTCCAGGAGATCGCGCTCGGCGAGTTCGTGGACCGGCGGGTGCGGTCGATGTTCCCGGACGCGGAGGTCCGGGTGGTCCACGAGTCCTGGGTGTCGACCGACCCGCGCCGCCTGGAGCGGATCCTCGGCAATCTGCTGGCGAACGCGGCCAAGCACGGCAAGGGCCCGGTGGAGGTCACCGTCGAGGGCCGGGTGGTACGGGTGCGGGACCACGGCCCCGGCTTCCCCGAGGCACTGCTGCGCGAGGGCCCGAGCCGCTTCCGTACGGGCACGAGCGACCGCGCGGGCCAGGGCCACGGCCTGGGCCTGACGATCGCGGCCGGCCAGGCGCGGGTCCTCGGCGCCCGGCTGACCTTCCGGAACGTCGCCTCGGAGGGCTCTCCGGAGGGCGTCGGCGGGGCGGTCGCGGTGCTGTGGCTGCCGGACCACGCGCCGACGAACACGGGGAGCTTCCCGATCCTGCGGCTCCCGGAGTAGCGGCGGGGGGACGCGCGCGTGGGGCCGGGCTGATCATGCAACCGCCCCTGATCACCGCGTTCAGCCGGGGTACGCGCGCGTGGGGCCGGGTTCCCGTCGGAACCCGGCCCCACGCGCGCGTGCGACGGCGGTCAGACCGTCTCGGCGACCTTGGCCGTGCCCTCGTCCGCCGGCTTCTCCGCCGTCGCGGGGCCGGCGCCGCGCAGCGCCACCTCCTTGACGAAGAAGGCGAGGACGAAGCCGACGACCGCGACCGCCGAGCCGACGAGGAAGGCGGAGTGGGTGCCGGCGGCGACGGCGTGCTGGTAGGCCTCGCGCAGCGCCTCCGGCAGCTCGGCCAGGCTCGCGGCGTCGAGCTGGGCGGTCCGCTCGGTGAGGCCGGAGCCGCCGCGGGAGGCCATCTCGTCCTGGACCCGGCTGGTGAAGAGGGCGCCCATGACGGCGACGCCGAAGGAGGAGCCGAGGGTCCGGAAGAGGGTGGTGGAGCTGGAGGCCACGCCCATGTCCTTCATCTCGACGCTGTTCTGCGCGACGAGCATGGTGATCTGCATGAGGAAGCCCATGCCGGCGCCGAGCAGGGCCATGTAGACGCCGGAGAGCAGGCGGCCCGTGCCGGTGTCCATCGTGGAGAGCAGGAAGAGGCCGGCGATCATCAGGGCGCCGCCCGCGATGGGGAAGGCCTTGTACTTGCCGGTGCTGGTGGTGACGCGGCCGACGACCAGCGAGACGACCATCATCGACAGCAGCATCGGCAGGAGCAGCAGGCCGGAGTTGGTGGCCGAGGCACCCTGCACGGACTGCTGGAAGATCGGCAGGTAGAGGACCGCGCCGAACATGACGAAGCCGGTGACGAAGCCGATCAGGGACATCAGCGTGAAGTTGCGGCCGCGGAAGATGTGCAGCGGCATGATCGGGTCGCTCGCGCGGGTCTCCACGTACAGGAAGGCGGCGAGGGCGAGCGCGCCGCCGACCGCGAGGCCGACGACGGTGGCCGAGCCCCAGGCGTACTCGGTGCCGCCCCAGGTGGTGACGAGGACGATCGCGGTGATGCCGACGGTCAGCAGCGCGGCGCCGAGGAAGTCGATCCGGGTGCCGGCCGCCCGCCGCTTCTTCGGCAGGTGGAGGACGGCGGTGACCATGGCGAGGGCGACGGCGCCGAGCGGCAGGTTGATGTAGAAGGACCAGCGCCAGCCCCAGTGGTCGGTGATGGTGCCGCCGACCAGCGGGCCGCCGATCATGGCGAGGGCCATCACGCCGGCCATCATGCCCTGGTACTTGCCCCGCTCCCGGGGCGGGATCAGGTCGCCGATGATCGCCATGACGCCGACCATGAGACCGCCGGCGCCGAGGCCCTGGACGGTGCGGAAGCCGATGAGCTGGCCCATGTCCTGGGCCATGCCGCTGAGCGCCGAGCCGATCAGGAAGATGACGATCGAGGTGAGGAAGACGCCCTTGCGGCCGTACATGTCGCCGAGCTTGCCCCAGATGGGGGTGGAGGCGGCGGTGGCCAGGGTGTAGGCGGTGACGACCCAGGACAGGTGCTCCAGGCCGCCGAGCTCGCCGACGATCGTCGGCATCGCGGTGCCGATGATCATGTTGTCCAGCATCGCGAGGAGCATCGCGATCATGAGGGCGAGGAGGACCACGCGCACGCTGCGCTGGGTCTCCGGCTCCCCCGCGGTCTGTTTCGATGGTGCGGTGCCCGTCATGGCCGTCCCCTTACTTGCCGCCCGGCTAGTTACTACACTGGGGGACGGTAGGCGTGTCACTTGCCGGTCGTCAAGTAAGTTTTGTGGAAAGTGGGAGTGAACAGCCATGGCCCGAGGCAACACCCGCCAGCGCATCCAGGACGTGGCTCTCGAACTCTTCGCCGAGCAGGGCTACGAGAAGACCTCGCTCCGGGAGATCGCGGAACGCCTCGACGTCACCAAGGCCGCGCTGTACTACCACTTCAAGACCAAGGAAGACATCATCATCGGGATCTTCCAGGACCTGACGCGCCCGATGGACGAGCTGCTCGCCTGGGCCGCCGAGCAGCCGCGCACCCTGGAGACCAAGCGGGAGATCCTGCGCCGCTACCAGCTCTGCCTGCTCGCCGCGGCCCCGCTGTTCCGCTTCATGCACGAGAACCAGGCGACCGTGCGCGAGCTCAGCATCGGCCTCACCTTCAAGGAGCGGCTGCTCGCGCTCTACGAGTACCTCCAGGACCCCGAGGCGCCGACGAAGGCCCGGGTCCGCGCCATGAGCTCGGTCTTCACCCTGCACGCGGGCACGTTCTTCCTGCAGAACGACGAGGACGACCCCGAGGAGAAGCAGGAAGCCGTCCTCGAGGTCGCCCTCGATCTGATCGAGCAGGCCCACCGGGCCTGACACGCGTCAGCGTCAGATGGTGACGCCGTGGGACCGCAGGAACGCGGCCGGGTTGATGGCGGAGCCGTAGTTCGGGGTCGTACGGATCTCGAAGTGCAGGTGGGGGCCGGAGGAGTTGCCGGTGTTGCCCGAGAGGGCGATCCGCTGGCCGGCGGCGACCTTCTGGCCGATGTGGACCTTGATCTTCGACAGGTGGGCGTACTGCGAGTACGTGCCGTTGGCGTGCTTCACCACGATGGCGTTGCCGTACGCGGGGCCGTCGCCGCCGCCGTTCGGGCCGGCCTTCACGACGGTGCCGGAGCCGGCGGCCTTGACCGGGGTGCCGGTCGGGACGGCGAAGTCCTGGCCGGAGTGCTTGTGGGCCCACATGGCGCCGCCCTGGTTGAAGCTGGCGCTCAGGGCGTACGAGGTGACCGGCTTGACCCAGCCCTTGGCCTTCTTCGCGGCGACGGGCTTGGCGGCGGCCTTCTTGGCCGCGGCCTTCACCTGGGCGGCCTTGGCGGCCTGCGCCTTGACGGCCTTCACCTGGGCGGCGGCCTTGGCCTGGGTCTCGGCCTGCGCCGCGACGGCGGCGGCCGCGGTACCGGCGACCGGGGCGACCTTGCTCTCGGCGGCGAAGGCGGACCCGGCTCCGGCCACCAGCGACGCTCCCATACCCGCGGCGGCGAGGGCGACGGCGGTGGTACGGACGACGGGGTTCATGACGCGCTTCGACATACGGGGGAAGACCTCCGGACAGAACGGGACCCGACGCGATCGGTGCGTTGCGCCGGGCTGGCCGTTCCTTGGTAACCCGCCACCCAGGTCATCCCAAAACACCCCATCTACGACACAAGGTCGTAGCGATCTCCCCAGGAATACGGCTCTTGACGCCTCCACCCCCCACCCCTCAAATCGGACATAACAACCCAAGATTTCAGGTTTAAGGGCGTGTCACCGAGGCCAGGAAAGGCCCGAAAGACGGCCCTGCGCCCGATTCGGGCGACTCGGGACCCAAGTCCTGATGGTTGACGGCTGAACGTCCCGATTAGCCCGGTATCAGCACTACGATCCCGTCTAGTACCCTTCAAAACCCCTGTGCGCCTTGTCACCGGCCGGCCCCTGCCCTTGCGACCTGGGTCACGCAACCGGAGCCTCCCGGAGGCCGTCCCGCACTACGCTGACGGCATCCGGGGACGTACGGGGGGACACACATGGAACCGGCACTCATCGGCACCCGACTCGCATCGGCCGCGATCGGGCCCCTGCTGAAGAAACTGCTGGCCGGCGACGCGCCGGGGGCCGGACTCACCGGCACGGACCGCCCCGTACGGCTCGCCTCCCTCCTCTCCTTCCGCGGCGAGAAGCGCACCCTCACCGAGAAGGACGTCCGGAAACTGGCCGCGACCCTGGTGGCCCGCACCTGCGAGGGCCCCGGCGAGCCGCCCTTCCCCGCCGACGAGACCGAGGCCGTCACCGACGCGCTCGCCGCGAACCTGCTGGCCCTCGGCGACCTCGACATGGACGACGTCCAGGCCGTCCACCTCGGCCACGAGGCCCTCGCCCGGCGCCTGCGCGCCGCCGCGCCCGCCCCCGACGGCCTCTCCGCGGACTCCGTCCACTACCTGGAGGCCGCCACCGACCGGGCCTGCCGCCACATCCTGGAGTTCTTCACCAGCCGCCCCTCCTTCCTCGCCCGCACCCTCGTCGAGCAGACCCGGGGCCAGGCCGCGCTGACCGCGAAGCTCGACGCGGTGGCCGCCGCGAACCCCGGCCCCCTCACCGAGGACGCCGCCTTCGAACGCCGCTACCTCGCCCACCTGGCGCGGAAGCACGGCCACCTGACGATCTACGGCATCGACCTGCGCGACGCGGCGGAGGAGTGGCCGCTCGACGTGGCCTACCTGTCCCTGGAGGCGGCCGGCACGCCCCCGGGCCCCGAACCCGAACCCGCCGCCCATCACCGCCAGGAGTACGCGTCCCTCCGCGCCGACCTCGCCCTCGCCGCCCACGACCGGGTGCTGCTGAGGGGCCTCGCCGGCTCCGGCAAGACGACCCTCGTCCAGTGGCTGACGGTCTCGGCGTGCGCCGCGCCCCCGGCCGACGGCATGGACTACCTCCACGGCCGCGTCCCCTTCGTCCTCCCGCTGCGCACCCTCACCCGCCACGGCGAGCGGCTCCCCGACGCGGAGCGGTTCCTCTCCGCCGCCGACTGCCCGCTCACCCCGCCCGACGGGTGGGCCGACCGGGTCCTCGCCGCCGGCCGGGGCCTCGTCCTCGTCGACGGCATCGACGAGATCCCCGAGGCGGAACGCGGCCGGGCCCGGGACTGGCTGCGCGGGCTCCTCGCCGCGTACGGCACCGGCAACCGCTGGCTCGTCACCTCCCGCCCCACCGCCGTACGCGACGACTGGCTGGCCCGTGACGGCTTCACCGAGCTGACCCTCTCCCCCATGTCCCCCGCCGAGGTCGCCACCTTCGTCCGCCGCTGGCACCGCGCGGCCGGCCCGGCCGCCGCGCCGTACGAACAGCAGCTCCTCGACTCCCTCCGCACGACGGAACACGTGGCCCAGCTGGCGACGAGCCCCCTGATGTGCGGTCTGATCTGCGCCCTCCACCACGAACGCCGCGGCTACCTCCCCCGGGGCCGCAAGCCCCTCTACGACGCGGCCCTCTCCCTCCTCCTCGCCCGCCGCGACCGCGAACGCGGCATGGGCGCTCCCTACGGCGTCGACCTGGACGAGGCCCCCCAGGTCCAGCTGGTCCAGCGCCTGGCGTACTGGCTGACCCTCAACGACCGCCTCGTCATGGACCGCGCCCACGCGCGGTCCCTGGTCACGGAGGCCCTCCCGGCGATGGGCCTCACGGACCACACCCCGGACCAGGTCTTCACCCACCTCCTGCACCGCAGCGGCCTGCTCCGCGAGCCCACCGCCGACACGGTCGACTTCGTCCACCGCACCTTCCAGGACTACCTGGCGGCCAAGGCCCTGGTCGACCACTGGGACATCGGCGTCCTCGTCCGCCACGCGACGGACGACCGCTGGGAGGACGTCATCCGCATGGCCGTCGGCCACGCCCGCCCCCGCGAGGCGGCGGAGATCCTGCGCGAGCTGCTGAGCGCGGCGGACGCGTCCGAGGACCGCCGCACCCGGCTGCGCCTGACGCTGCTGGCCGCGACGGCCCTCGGGCACGCGACGGAGGTCTCCCAGGACGTACGGGAGGAGATCACACGGCGTACGGGGGAGATCATCCCGCCCCGGGACCCGGACGAGGCGCGCGAGCTGGCCCGGGCGGGGCGCATGGTCCTGGACCTGCTGCCGGACCCGGCCGGGCTGGACGGCCGGGCGGCGGAGATGGTGGTGATCGCGGCGAGCCACATCACGGTCGACGCGGCGATCCCCTACCTGGCGCGCTTCGCCGCCCATCCGAGGCTGGACGTACGGGCCCAGCTCGTCTGGGCGTGGCAGCGCTTCGAGACCCGGCCCTACGCGGAGGCGGTCGTCGCCCGGCTGGACCCGACGGAGCTGCGCCACATCGTCAGCGACGACGCGCAGGCGGACGAACTCCTCCGGCTCGGCCTCGCCCCGGCCCGCCTGGAGATCGGCGAAGGCGTGGGCGACGACCGGGTGGCGGCACTGCTGGGGCGCTGCGACCTCACGACGCTGGTCGTCACCCGGGGCGCCGGGCAGGCCTTCCCGGCCGCCCTGAGCCGGCAGGAGAACCTCGAAGAGCTCTCGCTCCTGTGGATGACGGCGACGCCGTGGAAGCTGGCCGACCTGCCGTCGGCGCCCCTGCGCGAGCTGTACGCCAGCCACGCCCCCGAGGACGGCCTCGCCGGTCTCGCCCGCTTCCCGGACCTGCGTCACCTCTCCCTGTGGGGGACGCGCCACCGCCACGAGGAGTACTGGCGGGCCCTCCCCCTCCTGAGCCGCCTGGATTCCCTGGTGCTCGACCCCCACGTCGTCACCCTGTGCCCGGAGGACGTCGTCCTGCCGTCGGTGACGAGCCTCCACCTCCAGGAGGTTCCGCCCGGGGTTCCCCTGGCCCGCGTCTTCCCCCGTCTGCGGCGGGTCGTGGGCCCCCGCCACCTGCTCCTCGTAGGAGTCGACAACCTGCCGCCGTACATCCAGGTCGTATGACGAAGGGGCGGCCCCGGAACCAGCTGGTTCCGGGGCCGCCCCTTCAGACCGCTACACGCTCAGCGCGTGCGTCACGCGTCCTTCGAGAGGTTCGGGCCGCTCTCGCCCGCCACGACCGGCGGGGCGTCGGGGAGGGCCGCCTTCTCCTCGCCGCGGAAGGTGAACTTCTGCTCGTCGCCTTCGCCCTCGGTGTCCACGACCACGATGTGGCCGGGGCGCAGCTCGCCGAAGAGGATCTTCTCGGAGAGCGAGTCCTCGACCTCGCGCTGGATCGTCCGGCGCAGCGGCCGGGCGCCCATGACCGGGTCGTAGCCCTTCTTCGCGAGGAGCTCCTTCGCGGACTGGGAGAGCTCGATGCCCATGTCCCGGTCCTTGAGGCGCTCGTCCACACGGCCGATCATCAGGTCGACGATCTGGAGGATGTCGTCCTGGGTCAGCTGCGGGAAGACGATGATGTCGTCCACACGGTTGAGGAACTCGGGGCGGAAGTGCTGCTTCAGCTCCTCGCTGACCTTCGCCTTCATCCGCTCGTAGTTGGACTTCGTGTCGCCCTGGGCGGCGAAGCCCAGGTTGAAGCCCTTCGAGATGTCCCTGGTGCCGAGGTTGGTCGTCATGATGATGACCGTGTTCTTGAAGTCCACGACCCGGCCCTGGGAGTCGGTCAGGCGACCGTCCTCCAGGATCTGGAGCAGGGAATTGAAGATATCGGGGTGGGCCTTCTCGACCTCGTCGAAGAGGACGACGGAGAACGGCTTGCGGCGCACCTTCTCGGTGAGCTGGCCGCCCTCTTCGTAGCCGACGTATCCGGGCGGCGAACCGAAGAGACGCGACACCGTGTGCTTCTCGCTGAACTCCGACATGTCGAGGGAGATCATCGCGTCCTCGTCGCCGAAGAGGAATTCGGCGAGGGCCTTCGAGAGCTCGGTCTTACCGACACCGGACGGACCGGCGAAGATGAACGAGCCACCGGGACGCTTCGGGTCCTTCAGGCCGGCACGGGTACGGCGGATGGCCCGCGAGAGGCCGATGACGGCGTCCTTCTGGCCGATGACGCGCTTGTGGAGCTCGTCCTCCATGCGGAGCAGGCGCGAGGACTCCTCCTCGGTCAGCTTGAAGACCGGGATGCCGGTGGCGGTCGCGAGGACCTCGGCGATCAGCTCGCCGTCGACCTCGGCGACGACGTCCATGTCGCCGGCCTTCCACTCCTTCTCCCGCTTGGCCTTCGCGGCGAGGAGCTGCTTCTCCTTGTCGCGCAGGGACGCGGCCTTCTCGAAGTCCTGCGAGTCGATCGCGGACTCCTTGTCGCGGCGGACGCCGGCGATCTTCTCGTCGAACTCGCGGAGGTCCGGCGGCGCGGTCATCCGGCGGATGCGCATCCGGGAGCCGGCCTCGTCGATCAGGTCGATCGCCTTGTCCGGGAGGAAGCGGTCCGAGATGTACCGGTCGGCCAGGGTCGCGGCCTGGACGAGGGCCTCGTCGGTGATGGAGACGCGGTGGTGCGCCTCGTACCGGTCGCGCAGGCCCTTGAGGATCTCGATGGTGTGCGGCAGCGACGGCTCGGCGACCTGGATGGGCTGGAAGCGGCGCTCGAGGGCGGCGTCCTTCTCCAGGTACTTGCGGTACTCGTCGAGCGTGGTGGCACCGATGGTCTGGAGCTCGCCGCGGGCCAGCATCGGCTTGAGGATGCTGGCGGCGTCGATCGCGCCCTCGGCGGCGCCCGCACCCACGAGGGTGTGGAGCTCGTCGATGAACAGGATGATGTCGCCGCGGGTGCGGATCTCCTTGAGGACCTTCTTCAGGCGCTCCTCGAAGTCACCGCGGTAGCGGGAGCCGGCGACCAGCGCGCCGAGGTCCAGGGTGTAGAGGTGCTTGTCCTTGAGGGTCTCGGGCACCTCGCCCTTGACGATGGCCTGCGCCAGGCCCTCGACGACGGCGGTCTTGCCGACGCCGGGCTCGCCGATGAGGACCGGGTTGTTCTTGGTGCGGCGGGACAGCACCTGCATGACCCGCTCGATCTCCTTCTCGCGCCCGATGACCGGGTCGAGCTTGGACTCGCGGGCGGCCTGCGTGAGGTTGCGGCCGAACTGGTCGAGGACCAGGGACGTCGAGGGCGTGCCCTCGGCGGGACCGCCGGCGGTGGCGGCCTCCTTGCCCTGGTAGCCGGAGAGCAGCTGGATGACCTGCTGCCGGACCCGGTTGAGATCGGCGCCCAGCTTCACGAGGACCTGGGCGGCGACGCCCTCGCCCTCGCGGATCAGGCCGAGCAGGATGTGCTCGGTGCCGATGTAGTTGTGGCCGAGCTGGAGGGCCTCACGGAGCGAGAGCTCCAGGACCTTCTTGGCACGCGGGGTGAAGGGGATGTGCCCGGACGGGGCCTGCTGCCCCTGCCCGATGATCTCCTCAACCTGCTGGCGGACCGCCTCGAGCGAAATCCCGAGGCTCTCCAGGGCCTTAGCGGCGACACCCTCACCCTCGTGGATAAGGCCCAGAAGGATGTGCTCGGTGCCGATGTAGTTGTGGTTGAGCATCCGGGCTTCTTCCTGAGCCAGGACGACAACCCGCCGCGCGCGGTCGGTGAACCTCTCGAACATCGTTAATCGCTCCTCAGAGCGGTCAGTCAGTTAGGGGTCGATCCCCTCCCTGTCCTTCCGCAGCTTAGTCCCGCAAGCGGGGACCGCTCATTCCAACTGCCGACATCCGTCCGGATCACCCCCTTGTCCATGGGGTGGCCCGCTGCCGAACAGCCGACAAATGCTCCAACTCGATGGTGCGAGACGATGTTCCCGCAGGCCAAGTAGTTACCCCCGCCTTGAGTACGCCGATGGCGAACGCGAGACGGACCGGCCGTACGAGTCACCCCTCTCCACTAGGAATGTCTTACCCGTCGGGTCCGACACTCCATGCGGCGCACCCGGGTTCCCTCCGCTACCAGCGAACAGAGTTGCGTCGCCGAATGCGCGCGTACGCCCCATTACCGGACACCTCGGGTACCCGGACCGGAACGTTACGTCACCGGTCTCGCCCGGGGCCGTAACCTCCCCGGCCCCCCGGGAGTTCCCCGGGCATGGCCCTCGCCGTCCCCTCTCCCCGTCCGCCGCTCGACGGCGGCCGGGAACTCGCGCTCTGGTACGAGCGGGAGCTCGGGTGGGCGACGGTGCCGGGTCCGCCGACGCAGCTGGTGACGGGGCTCCGTTTCGACGTCCTCGACCTGCCCGCCGCGGCCGGCCGGGGGGTGCTGCGCCGGGTGGGCGCGGCGACCGGTCCCGTGGCCCTCCTGGGGCGCCGGATGCGGCTCCTGGTGGCCGCGGGTGGCGCGGAGGAGCTGCCCGGCCTGCTGGAGTGGCTGGAGTGGGGCGGTATCTCACTGGACCTGGTGGCGCTGGGCGCCGACGGCCGGATGACCGCTCCCCCGCCGCCGGGGCGGGGCGGATCCGGCGCGCCGGGCGCCGGCGCCTGGCTGCGGGCCCCCGAGCCGGGGCGCGAGGTGGAGTCCTCGCTGCCGGCTCCGCGGTCCGGGCCGTGGGGCCGTGCGGAGGCCCCGTGTCTGACGCGCCTGGTGGCCGCGGCCGCGGTGGAGTGCCACCGGCTGCGGCTGCTGAGCGCCCGGGCCGGCGGGCCGGCGGCTCAGCGGGGGGCGCCTCAGCGGTTCGCGTCCTCGTAGGCCGCCTTGACGTGGGCGGGGACGCGGCCGCGGTCGTTGACCTCCATGCCGTTCTCCTTGGCCCAGGCGCGGATCTTCGCCGTGTCCTGGCTGCCGGAGGCGGCCACGCGGCCCTTGCCGCGGCCCGCGGTGGTGCGGCCGCCGGTGCGGCGCCCGCTCGTGGTGTACGGCTCGAGCAGGCCACGGAGCTTCTCCGCGTTGGCGGTGGTGAGGTCGATCTCGTAGGTCTTGCCGTCCAGCGCGAACGTCACGGTCTCGTCCGCCTCGACGCCGTCGAGGTCGTCGACAAGAAGGACCTGAACCTTCTGTGCCACCGGATTTCCTTTCATCGAAAATGCAGTACGCGGAAAGGAAACCGCTTTTCCCGGAAAAACACAAACCCCTGGGAGGGGTTCAGATCCCCGGCAACGCGGGAAACGTGCGCGATTCGGACATAGGGTTCCAGCGGGGTTCCGCGGGGTTCCGTCGCGGGGATAGGTCACAGGTGCAGAAGCATCCGGCTGTTGCCCAAGGTGTTCGGCTTCACTCGTTCGAGACCGAGGAACTCGGCGACGCCCTCGTCATAGGAACGGAGGAGCTCGGCGTAGACATCTCCGTCGACCGGGGTCTCGCCGATCTCGACGAAGCCGTGCTTCGCGAAGAACTCGACTTCGAAGGTGAGACAGAAAACCCGGCGCACGCCGAGCCAGCGTGCGGTCTGCAACAACTTGGTGAGCAGCTGATGACCGACGCCGGCGCCCTTGAACTCGGGATCGACGGCGAGCGTGCGGACTTCCGCGAGGTCTTCCCACATGACGTGCAGGGCGCCGACTCCGACGACCTCCGCGTCCTCGTCGCGTTCCGCGACCCAGAACTCCTGGATGGCCTCGTAAAACGTCACCGTCGCCTTGTCGAGGAGGATGCCGCGGCGCGCGTAGGGGTCGACCAGGCGTCGCACAGCGGCGACGTCGGAGGTGCGGGCACGGCGTACGGTGACGGCTTTCGACATGGGGGGACGGTACCGCTAGGAGGGCTCCGGTTCCCCTTCACCCTCCTCGGGCGGGGCGGGGAGCGGGCTGTCGCGCTGCACCATGCGGATGGCGTCGTTCAGGGACACGCGCTGTTCCGGGGACATCATCCCGAAGAAGGCGACGAGGGCGGCCGCGGGGTTGTCGCTCTGCGCCCAGGCCTCGTTCATCAGGGCGGCCGAGTAGGCGGCGCGGGTGGAGACCGCCGTATATCGATAGGCGCGGCCTTCGACTTCCCGGCGCACCCAGCCCTTCTGATGGAGATTGTCCAAGACGGTCATGACGGTGGTGTAGGCGATGGAGCGTTCCTGCTGGAGGTCTTCCAGGACTTCCCGGACGGTCACCGGGCGGTTCCATTGCCAGATGCGCGTCATGACGGCGTCTTCGAGTTCTCCCAAGGGGCGCGGCACAGGCTCACCCTAGTGGGAGGTAACGGGAATAGCGGTTATTGGTGGACGAAGCGTGGCCATAGCACCCCGTCGCATGACAAAAGGGGCGTCGACCGGTGACGGTCGTACGCCCCTCGGGGTCCGGCGGGTGCTACGCCTGGGGCCCGTCCGACTGGCGGGCGGCCTCCGCGCGGGCCATCGCCGCGTCGACCGCGGCGTCCTCCTTGGCCTTGTTCGGGCCACCCTGCGACTTGACGATCACGACGATGAGGGCGATGAAGAACGCGGCCATCACGACGGGCGGCACGAGCGCGGAGACGTAGTCCATGCCGTCCAGGGTAGCTAGCCCGCGGCCCGTTCCTCGGGCGGGGGCGGGGGAACCGGGCGTCGGCGTGGCGGGAAGACCTCGGAGGGCTTGGGGACCGGGCGCTCGGAGGGGGCGGGGGCCGGCTGCTTGGGGCGGGGCTCCTGGGCGGCCCGGCCGCCGGGCAGGGCGAGCAGCCGGGCGCGGGAGGCGGCCGGGGTGCTCCCGGTGGCCTGGGAGACGCGCGCGAGGCGGGACCGCACGGAGCGCTCGGCGAGGGGCTGACAGCGGTCGAGCAGCCGGGCGGCGGCCGGGTCGGCGCGCAGGGCGCGCAGGGCGGCGAGGTCGTCGGCCCCGGGGTCGTACCCGCCGGCCAGCGCCTCCTCCAGGCGCTCCAGGTAGCCGGTGAGCGAACCGGGGAGGCTCTCGCGGTAGCGGACCAGGTCGGCGAGGAGGAAGGCGCGCATCCGGCTCGCCTCGCGCACCGCCTCGTCCAGGGAATCGGCCAGACGGAGGGCGTCGCGGACGTCCTCGTCCGGGAGGGGGGCGGGGTGGAGGGCGTTGGCGAGGGCGCGACGGAGCACACGCAGCTCGTCCGCGCTGAACGCCATGCCGCCGCGGGATCCGTAAGGCGTGGGCATGGGGCGACGATACGCGCTAATCGGACAAATTTCGCTTAGCGATCATCCGACGCGCCGGTACGAGATCCCTTCCACCTGCGAAAACGCCGCCCGCCCGCGAAGGCGCCGTCGCGGTGGCGACGGTCCGCACGCGACAGGCCCGACGGCCGGGCGCACACGGTCCCCGCGCCCACGCGCGCGTGCCCCGGCGGCAGCGACCGCCCGCCGCGACGGGGCGACCGGGGCGCGACGGGGCGACCGGGGCCCGTCCCGCCGCCCACGCGCGCGTGCCTCCCCGTGCGGCGGCCACGGGCGGGCGGCCGAGGGCGGGTTCGCCCGCAGGCGCCGCCGCGTGGGGCACCGCCTTCGCGCGGCCCGCCCGGAGGGGCCTCGCGCCCGTCCGGGCGCTGGGGCCGTGTGGGCGCTGGGGCCGGGCGGGTCACATGCGGGAGACGTTGCGTTCGTAGACCAGGCGGAGACCTATCAGGGTGAGCCAGGGTTCGTGGCGGTCGATCTCGGCCGAGTCGCGGAGGACCATCGGGGCGAGGCCGCCGGTGGCGATCACCGTCACCGTCGAGGGGTCGCCCTTCGGGCCGACGAGTTCGCGCTTCATCCGGGCGACGACCCCGTCGACCTGGCCCGCGTACCCGAAGACGATGCCGGACTGCATCGCCTCGACCGTGTTCTTCCCGATCACCCCGCGCGGCCTGACCAGCTCGATCTTGCGGAGCATCGCGCCCTTCACCCCCAGCGCCTCGACCGAGATCTCGATGCCGGGGGCGATCGCGCCGCCCGCGTACTCCCCGCGCGCGGTCACCGCGTCGTACGTGGTCGCCGTGCCGAAGTCGACGACGATCGCCGGACCGCCGTAGAGCTCGACCGCCGCGACCGCGTTGATGATGCGGTCCGCGCCGACCTCCTTGGGGTTGTCGGTGAGGATCGGCACGCCCGTCTTCACGCCGGGCTCCACGAGGACCGCCGGCACGTCCCCGTAGTAGCGGCGGGTCACCTCGCGGAGCTCGTGCAGGACCGAGGGGACCGTGGCGCAGATCGCGATCCCCTCGATCCCGTCGCTCAGCTCCGCGCCGAGCAGCGGGTGCATGCCCATCAGGCCCTGGAGCAGGACCGCCATCTCGTCGGCGGTCCTGCTGGGATCCGTGGAGATCCGCCAGTGCTCGACGATCTCCTCGCCGTCGAAGAGCCCGAGGACCGTGTGCGTGTTGCCGACGTCGATGGTGAGGAGCATCAGTCGCGCACCTCGCGCAGGTCGAGGCCGATGTCGAGGATCGGGGAGGAGTGCGTCAGGCCGCCGACCGCCAGGTAGTCCACGCCGGTCGCCGCGTACGCCGCCGCGTTCTCCAGCGTCAGCCGGCCGGAGGACTCCAGGACCGCGCGGCCGCCGACCAGGGCCACGGCCTCCTCGGTCTCGTCCGGCGTGAAGTTGTCCAGCAGGATCAGGTCGGCGCCCGCGTCCAGCACCTCGCGGACCTGGTGCATCGTGTCGACCTCGACCTCGATCGGCAGCTCGGGGAAGGCCTCGCGGACGGCCTGGAAGGCCTCGGCGACACCGCCGGCCGCCACCACGTGGTTGTCCTTCACCAGCGCCGCGTCCGACAGCGACATCCGGTGGTTGACGCCGCCGCCGCAGCGGACCGCGTACTTCTCCAGGGCGCGCAGGCCCGGCGTCGTCTTGCGGGTGTCGCGCACCCTGGCCTTCGTGCCCTCCAGGACGTCCGCCCACGCGCGCGTGGCGGTGGCGATGCCGGAGAGGCGGCACAGGATGTTCAGCGCGCTGCGCTCGCCGGTGAGCAGGTCACGGGTGCGGGCGGTGACGCTGAGCAGCAGGTCGCCGGGCTCGACGCGCTCGCCGTCCTCCCGGTGCCGCTCGACCTCGAACTCCTCGGTGCAGACGATCGACAGGACCGCCTCCGCCACCCGCAGACCGGCGACCACGCCGGCCTCCCGGGCCACGAAGTCGGCGGTCGCGACGGCGTCCTCGGGGACGGTCGCCACGGTCGTCACGTCGACGCCGCCGTCGAGGTCCTCGGCGATCGCCAGGTGGGCGATGTCCTCGACCTGGACGGGGTCGAGGCCGGCGTCGGCGAGCAGCTGGGCGAGCGCGGGGTCGAGCCCGCACTCGTACTCCTCCGCGTCGCCGCAGCCGCAGCCGTCGCCGCAGCCGCCGGACTCCTCGTACGAGTTGATCTGGATGAGAGGGACGTCCACGGGCTCGGGACGGGCTTCCTCGGGCGTGCTCACGGCTGCTGCTCCCTGGGGGTGACGGGGCTTCGGGGGGTTACGGGGATGCGG
Source organism: Streptomyces roseolus (assembly GCF_014649855.1). Classification (GTDB taxonomy): domain Bacteria; phylum Actinomycetota; class Actinomycetes; order Streptomycetales; family Streptomycetaceae; genus Streptomyces; species Streptomyces roseolus. The sequence goes on from NZ_BMTV01000001.1 coordinate 41,511, forward strand.
GAGCCCCGGGTCACGGGGCTTCGGGGGTCACGGGCGGGAAGTCCGCGCCCTCGGTGACGCGGACCACCGGGCGGCGGTCGGCGGCGATCCGGACGACCAGGTGGCGGCGCCACTTCTCGTCGTCCCGGTCCGGATGGTCCTCCCGCCAGTGGCAGCCGCGGGTCTCCTCGCGGGCCAGGGCGGCCGCGGCCAGGACCCGGGCGACGCACAGCAGGTTGGTGGTCTCCCAGGAGTCCACGCCCGGCTCGGCCGCCTTGCGCTCCTCCTCGGCGTCCTGCCGGAGCGCTTCCAGGGCGTCGGCGGCGTCGGTCAGGGAGGCGGCCGAACGCAGCACGCCCGCGTCCCTGGTCATGATCCGCTGGATCTCCCGGCGGACCTCGGGGGCGAGCAGCGTCAGCACCGTCGTCCCGGGGTCGGTCCTGACCACGCCCTCGCGGTGCGGGCCGTGCGCGGCGATGTCCTCGGCGATCCGCTCGGCGAAGACCAGGCCCTCCAGGAGCGAGTTCGAGGCGAGCCGGTTGGCGCCGTGCACGCCCGTGCAGGCGACCTCGCCGCACGCGTACAGGCCTGGGACGGTGGTGCGGCCGAGCAGGTCGGTGCGGATGCCGCCGGAGGCGTAGTGGGCGGCCGGGGCGACCGGGATCGGGTCGGTGACCGGGTCGATGCCGTGCGCCCGGCAGGCGGCCAGGATCGTCGGGAAGCGCTGCTCCCACATCTCGGCGCCGAAGTGCCGGGCGTCGAGGTACATGTGCTCGGCGCCCTGCTCCTGCATGCGGCGGGTGATCGCCTTGGCGACGATGTCCCGGGGCGCGAGCTCGGCGAGCTCGTGCTGCCCGAGCATGAAGCGGACGCCGTCGGCGTCGACCAGGTGGGCGCCCTCGCCGCGTACCGCCTCGGAGACCAGCGGCTGCTGGCCCTCGGCGCCCGCGCCGAGGAAGAGCACGGTCGGGTGGAACTGGACGAACTCCAGGTCGGAGACCTCGGCGCCGGCCCGCAGCGCGAGGGCGACGCCGTCGCCGGTGGAGACGGACGGGTTGGTGGTGGCCGAGTAGACCTGCCCCATGCCGCCGGTGGCGAGGACCACGGCGGGGGCGCGGACGGCGCCGACGCCGTCGTGCTGGCCCTCGCCCATGACGTGCAGGGTGACGCCGGCCGTGCGGCCCTCGTCGTCCTTGAGGAGGTCGAGGACGAGCGCGTGCTCGATGGTGCGGACGCCCTGGTCGCGGATGGCCTCGACCAGGGCCCGGGAGATCTCGGCGCCGGTGGCGTCGCCGCCCGCGTGGGCGATCCGGCGGCGGTGGTGGCCGCCCTCGCGGGTGAGGGCGATCTCGCCGTCGTCGGTGCGGTCGAAGTCGGCGCCGGTGGCCATCAGGCGGCGGACGGCGTCGGGGCCCTCGGTGACGAGGAGGCGGACGGCCGGCTCGTCGCAGAGCCCGGCGCCGGCGACGAGGGTGTCGTCCAGGTGCTGCCCCGGGGTGTCGCCCTCGCCGAGCGCGGCGGCGATGCCGCCCTGGGCCCAGCGGGTGGAGCCGTCGTCCAGGTTGGCCTTGGTGACGACGACCGTACGCAGCCCGGCGGCGGAGCAGCGCAGGGCGGCCGTCAGTCCGGCGACGCCCGAGCCCACCACGACGACGTCCGCGTCGATGGCCCAGCCGGGCGCCGGGGCGTGCAGTCGTATTCCGGTCACGAGGCGGCTCCCTGGGAGGCTCCGAAGGTCAGCGGGACGTTGTCGATCAGCCGGGTGGTGCCGACGCGCGCGGCGAGCGCCAGGATCGCCTCGCCCCGGTGGCCGTCCTCGACCTCGGTGAAGTCGGCGGGGTCGATCAGCGCCAGGTAGTCGAGGACCAGCGGCGGCTCGGCCTTCGCGGCCTCGTCGAGGACGCTGCGGGCCGCGGCCCGGACGGCCTCGGCGCCGCCGCCCTCGGCGGCCTGCGCGACCGCGTGCGCGTCGGCGGCGGCCCGGGCCTCGCCGAGCCGGGACAGCCCCTCGGCGCGGTTCCCCGCCCGCCCCTGGGCGCCGGGCAGGGAGACGGCGCGCGCGTGCAGCGCCTCCTGCGCGGCGAGCCGGTCGCGGGCGGCGAACAGGGCCCGGGACAGGGCGAGGGCGGTGTGCCGCTCGGCGGCCGACAGGTAGCGGTTGCGGCTCGACAGGGCGAGCCCGTCGTCCTCGCGGACCGTGGGGACGCCGACGATCTCGACCGGGAAATTCAGGTCCCGCGCCATGCGCCGGATGACGGCCAGCTGCTGGGCGTCCTTCTGGCCGAAGAAGGCCAGGTCGGGCCCGGTGAGGTGGAGGAGCTTGGCGACGACGGTGAGGACGCCGTCGAAGTGCCCGGGCCGGGAGGCGCCCTCCAGGAGGTCGCCCATGGGGCCGGCGGTGATCCGGACCTGCGGCTGCCCGCCGGGGTAGACCTCGTCGACCGAGGGCGCGAAAACGACGCTCGCGCCGGCGGCGAAGGCCAGCTCCAGGTCGGCGTCGAGGGTGCGCGGATAGCGGTCGAGGTCCTCGCCGGCGCCGAACTGGAGCGGGTTGACGAAGACGGTGACGACGACGAAGCCGTCCGCGCCGACCCGCTCGCGGGCGGCCCGGATCAGGGTGGCGTGCCCCTCGTGGAGGGCGCCCATGGTCATGACGACGGCGTTGCGTCCGGGCGGGCCGCCGAAGCCCGCACGCGCGCGTGCCAGTTCCGCGACCGTGGAGACCAGCTCCGCCGGCGCGTGGCGCCCGGGGTTCTTCCGGTCGGTCAGGGTCATCGGTCGTCTCCTCGCGGCCCGTCGGCGGGGCCGGTCGTGTCGGCGGGGCCGGCCGGGCCGGCGGCGGGGTCGGCGGCGAGGACGCCCAGCAGGTCCTGGGCCAGTTCCGGCTTGAGCAGGCCGTGCGCGAGGGCCCGGTCGGCGGTCGTCCGGGCCATCGCCAGGTAGCCGGCGACGGTGCCGGGCGCGTGCTTGCGGAGCTCGGCGACGTGGGCGGCGACCGTGCCGGCGTCGCCGCGCGCGACGGGGCCGGTCAGGGCCGCGTCGCCGGACCGCAGCGCGTTGTCGAGAGCGGCGCCCAGGAGGGGGCCGAGCATCCGGTCGGGGGCGGCGACGCCGGCCGTGCGGAGCAGCTCCATCGACTGGGCCACCAGGGTGACGAGGTGGTTCGCGCCGAGGGCGAGGGCCGCGTGGTAGAGCGGCCGGGCCTCCTCGGCGATCCACTCGGGCTCCCCGCCCATCTCGATGACCAGCGCCTCGGCGGCGAGCCGCAGCTCCTCGGGCGCGGTCACCCCGAAGGAGCAGCCGGCGAGCCGCTGCACGTCCACGGCGGTGCCGGTGAAGGTCATCGCCGGGTGCAGGGCCAGCGGGAGCGCGCCCGCGCGCCGGGCCGGGTCCAGGACCCGGGCGCCGTACCGCCCCGAGGTGTGCACGACCAGCTGGCCGGGCCGGACGGCGCCGGTCCCGGCGAGCCCCTCGACGAGGCCCGGCAGGGCGTCGTCCGGGACGGTGAGCAGGACGAGGTCGGCGAGCGCGAGCACCCGCGCGGGCTCCACCACCGGCACGTCCGGCAGCAGCGCGGCGGCCCGGCGCCGGGAGGCGTCGGAGACCGCGGAGACGGCGACGGGGCGGTGTCCGGCGAGCCGGAGGGAGGCGGCGAGCGCGGGGCCGACGCGGCCGGCGCCGACGACTCCGACGGTCAGCCGGGCGGGCCGGTCCTCGGCCCTGGGCTCTGGCGCTGCGGGTGCGTTCACGGTGGTTACGGGCCTTCCGTTCCAGTCCTCGGCGGGTACCGGACGATTTCTCGTCATGCTACGCCAGCGTTTCGTCCCTCCTCCCGGCCGCCCGAAACCCGCGGGCGGGGGCGCGGGCGGCGGTGTGATGATCTCTCCATGAACAGGGATCAGCTGCCACCGGAGACGCCCGGAGAGGTGACCGGCGGGGTACGGGGCGAGGTGACCGGCGGGGCGGCCGGGGAGGTGGCCGGCGGGCACGGCGCGGAGGCTCCCGACGAGGCCGCGGCCCGGCGCTACCGGGCCCGGGTGTGGGGCGGGGCAGCGCGCTCGCTGTGGCGCCCGTCCGTGGACGGCACGGTCGGCGCGCGGCTGCGCGAGCTGGCCGAGTGGACGGACGCGGCGGGCCTCGCGGACGCGCTCCCCGACACGTACGGCGACGGTCTCGTGGAGGTCCTGGAGGGCCGGGTCGCCGAGGAGCTGGGGATGGAGGCCGCCGTCTTCTTCCCCAGCGGCACCATGGCCCAGCAGGTGGCGCTGCGCTGCTGGGCCGGGCGCACCGGCAGCCCGGTCGTCGCGCTCCACCCGCTCGCCCACCCCGAGGTCCACGAGGACGACGCCTTCACAACCGTGTCGGGGCTGCGGACGGTCCACCCGACGGACGCGCCCCGGCTGCCGACGGCCGAGGAGGTACGGGACCACCCGGAGCCCTTCGGGACGCTGATGCTGGAGCTGCCGCTGCGGGACGCGGGCTTCGTGCTGCCGTCCTGGGAGGAGCTGACCGCGACCGTCGGGGCGGCCAGGGAGCGGGACGCGGTGGTCCACTTCGACGGCGCCCGGCTGTGGGAGTGCCCGACGCACTTCGGACGCCCGCTCGCGGAGATCGCCGGGCTCGCGGACAGCGTGTACGTGTCGTTCTACAAGTCCCTCGGCGGGATGTCCGGGGCGGTGCTGGCCGGGCCCGAGGAGCTGGTGGCGGAGGCCAGGGTCTGGCTCCACCGGTACGGGGGCCTGCTCTTCCAGCAGTACCCTGCCGCGCTCACGGCGCTGCGCGGCCTGGACGCCGAGCTGCCCCGGCTGCCCTCGTACGTGGCGCACGCGCGCGTGGTCGCGGAGGCGCTGCGCGAGGCGCTCGCCGGGAAGGACGGTCCCGGCTGGTTCCGGATCCATCCGGAGGTGCCGCACACCCACCAGTTCCAGGTGTGGCTGCCGTACGAGCCGGACGTCCTGACGGCGGCGGCGCTGGCCCTGACCGAGCGGACCGGGGCGTGTCTCTTCCGCCGCTGGTCCGCCCCGGGCGCGGGCGGCCCGCCGGGGACCGCGTACACCGAGGTGACGGTGGCCGGGGCGGGCCTGGAGTGGACGGCCGGGGACGTCGGGCAGGCCGTACGGGACTTCCTGGCGCTCGTCGAGGGCTGAGGCGGCGGCCGCCCGGGTCGTACGGCCGAGGCCCGGTCAGGGCCACCCGGACCGAACGGCCGAGACCCGGTCGCCACCCGGGTCGTACGGCCGAGACCCGGTCAGGAGCCATCCAGGTCGTACGGCCGAGACCCGGTCAGGAGCCATCCAGGTCGTACGGCCGAGACCCGGTCAGGAGCGGCCCGGCGGGCGGCGGAGGCCCAGGCGGGACAGGAGGCGGGCGCGGGCCCGGTGGAGGGGGCCGGTCGCGGGGCGGCCGGCGAGCACGCGCGCGAAGCGGCGGTGGTCGCGGAGTTCGCGGAGCACGGCCAGGTCGCGGGTGCCGGGGGCGGGCGGCGCGGGCTCGCCCCGCCGCGCGGCCCGGTAGCTGTCGAAGAGGTGCTGTTGCAGCGCGTCCATGGGCTCACCCTGGGCCCGCCCCCGCCCGGCCCGCGCGCCGATTGACGGCCCCCGTCAATCGGCGCGACGGCCGCCCGGGGGCGTCCCGCACCATGGGGGCGTGAGCGTGACCATCGACATCACCGGCGTGCCGCCCGAGCGGATCGCCTTCAGCCCCTCGCCGCTGGCCGAGCTCGGCAACGCCGTCCACGTCCTCGCCGAACCGGGCCACCATCCCGCCCACCACGCGTGGGCGACGGCGACCAGCGCCGCGCTCGAACCCGGCCTCGCGGACCGCCTCCTGGAAGCCGACTTCATGTGGCGGTCGACCCGCTCGGACTTCCTGCTGCCCGCCCGGCCCCGCGAGACGCTGGCCGAGGAGCTCGACGACCTCGACCGCATCGACGACGAGACCTTCGTCGGCGCCGCCCTGGAGATCTCGTGCAGCCCCCGCTACGCCCGGGGCGGCATCCCGTCCCCGCTGGTCGACGAGGGGTCCCGCCGGCGCGCCCTGGACCTGGCCGCCGCGCGCGGCCCGCGCCAGGCCGCGTTCGCGGAGCGGATGATCACCGCGCCCACCGCCACGCGCGCGTGGCTCCGGCGACTCCTGGAGGACTGCGACGAGGCCTTCTTCGCCGACACCTGGCGGCGGGTCCGGGTCCAGCTCGCCGCCGACGCCCGCCACAAGACGGAGCTGATGCGCCGCAAGGGCCTCGCCGACGCCCTCGCGGACGCCTCCCCCGCGCTGTGCCTGGAGGAGGACCACGAGGGCCGCCGGATCGTGGTCGACAAGCTGGTGGAGGCCCGGACGGAGGCCAGGGCCGGGGCCCTGACGCTGGTGCCCAGCGCCTTCGGCCGGCCGCACCTCATCGCCCTCTACACGCCCGGCTGGCAGCCGGTGATCATGTATCCGGCGGCCAGCCGCGAGGTCGGCGGCCTGGAGTCCGTCGGCACCGTGGGGCTCCGTCTCGAAGCGCTCGCCCACCCGGCGCGGATGCGGATGTGCCGGAGCCTGGCGCGCGGCCCGTACTCGACGAGCGAGCTGGCGGACACCCACGGCATCACCGCCCCCGAGGTCTCCCGCCACCTGGCCGTCCTGCGGAAGGCCGGCCTGCTCACCACCCGCCGCCGGGGCCGCTACGTCCTGCACCAGCTCGACTTCTCCGTCGTCGCCCGCCTGGGCAGCGACTTCCTGGAGTCGGTGCTGCGCTGAACCGCCGGCCCGCCGGGGCTCCGCGGTCAGCCCTTGGCGCCGCCCGCGCGGACCAGGCCCGTCTCGTACGCGAGGACGACGACCTGCACGCGGTCGCGCAGGCCCAGCTTGGTGAGGATGCGGCCCACGTGGGTCTTGACCGTCGCCTCCGACAGGACGAGCCGGGCGGCGATCTCGCCGTTGGACAGCCCCTGGGCGACGAGGAGCATGACCTCGCGCTCGCGCTCGGTCAGCTTCTCCACCTCGCGGTGCTCGGGCTCGCGGCCGGAGGACGGCAGCATCGGGGAGAAGCGGTCCAGGAGGCGGCGGGTGGTCGAGGGGGCGACGACGGCGTCGCCGCTGTGCACCGAGCGGATCGCGCCCAGCAGCTCGCCCGGCGGCACGTCCTTCAGCATGAAGCCGCTCGCGCCCGCCTTCAGGCCAGAGAAGGCGTACTCGTCGAGGTCGAAGGTGGTCAGGATGAGCACCTTCGGGGCGTCGGGCGCCGCGCAGATCCGACGGGTCGCCTCCACCCCGTCGAGGCGCGGCATCCGGACGTCCATGAGGACGACGTCGACCTCGGTGGTCCGCAGCACCTCCAGGGCCTCCGCGCCGTCGCCCGCCTCCGCCACGACCTCCATGTCCGGCTGGGCGGCGAGCACCATGCGGAAACCGGTGCGCAGCAGCACCTGGTCGTCGACGAGCATCACGCGGATGGACATGGGGTTCCTTCGGTCTGGGGACGGGGCTCGGGCTCTCAGTGTGCGGGCTTGAGCGGCAGCAGGACGCTGATCCGGAAACCGCCGCCGGGCCGCGGTCCCGCGTCCAGGGTGCCGCCCACCATGCCGACCCGCTCCCGCATGCCGATGAGACCGTGGCCGCGCCCGTCGGCGCCGCCGTCCTCGTACATCTCCTGGGGCGCGCCCCGGCCGTCGTCCTCGACGAGGAGGCCGAGGCCGTCGTCGAAGTAGACGAGCCGGACGCTGGCGCCGGCGTCGGGGCCGCCGTGCTTGCGGGTGTTGGTGAGGGCTTCCTGGACGATCCGGTAGGCGGTCAGTCCGACGCCGGTGGGCAGCTCGCGCGGGGTGCCCTCGACGGCGAGGTCGACGGCGAGCCCGGCGCCGCGCACCTGCTCGACGAGCTCCTCGATCTGCTCCACGTCGGGCTGCGGCACGTACTCCCCCGCCTCCTGGTGCTCGCCGGTGCGCAGGATGCCGAGGAGGCGGCGCATCTCGGCGAGCGCCTGCCGGCCGGTGGTGGAGATGGTCTCCAGGGCCTGCTTGGCGGTGTCCGGGGAGGAGTCCATGACGTAGGCGGCGCCGTCGGCCTGCACCACCATCACCGACACGTTGTGGGCGACGACGTCGTGGAGCTCGCGGGCGATCCGGGCCCGCTCGGCCGCCACCGCCACCTTGGCCTGGGCCTCCCGTTCCCGTTCCAGCCGGGCGGCCTTCTCCTCCAGCTGGGCGAAGTAGGCGCGGCGGGTGCGCAGCGAGTCGCCGAGGACCCAGGCGAGGGCGAACGGCACGGCCATGATCACCGTGAAGAAGACCCGGGCGGGCACCGAGACCGTCTCCTCCAGCGGCCACCGCAGCTGGGAGAGCGGGGCGGCGCACAGGCCGCCGGCGAGGGCGAGCCGGGAGGCCCAGCGGGGGCCGTCGTGCGCGGCGACGGTGAAGACGATGACGAGCATGGCGAAGTCCGCCATGAAGACCTGGACGTCGAGGGCCAGCTGGACGACGCCGAGGGCGACGGCCAGCAGCAGCATCTTCTCGGGCATCCGCCGCCGCAGCGCGACGACCAGGGAGAAGAGCGTGGCGACCGCCCCGTAGCCGACGGCGTGGTCGAGGGCCGGGTACATCGACCCGATCCACAGCCCGGAGAACCCGAGGAGGACGACGGCCCAGAAGACGTCGACGCCCGTCGGGTGGCTGCGGATGAAGTCGTAGAGGCGCTGCACGTAACCCAGAGTAGGGAAAGCCCGCGGGCGGGGGATCAACCGAGCGGTCGATCCTCGCGGCGGGACCCGTACACCCCGGGGTGGAGACTGGGGCGCGTGACGAATGAGGTGACGGGCGGGACGGCACGGCCGCGGGGCGGTCGGGAGTGGCGGGGCTGGCGGGAGGCCACCGAGGAGGCGCTGTACGGCCCCGGGGGGTTCTTCCTGCGCCCCGAGGGCCCCGCGGGGCACTTCCGCACCTCGGTGCACGCCTCGCCGCTCTTCGCGGAGGCGGTGGCCGGGCTGCTCGTGGCGACGGCGGAGGAGCTGGGCACCGACGAGGTCGACCTGGTGGACGTGGGCGCGGGCCGGGGCGAGCTGACGGCCGGGGTGCTGGCGGCGGTCCCGGCGGGGCTGCGGGTGCGGGCGTACGCGGTGGAGCGGGCCGCCCGGCCGGACGGGCTGCACGCGCGCGTGCGGTGGACCGACCGGTTCCCCGAGGGCGTGCGCGGCCTGCTCTTCGCGAACGAGTGGCTGGACAACGTGCCGGTGGACGTCGCCGAGACGGCCGAGGACGGCACGGTCCGGTACGTGGAGGTCCGCGCCGACGGCACCGAGCGGCTCGGCGCCCCGGTCACGGGCCCGGACGCGGAGTGGCTGGCCCGCTGGTGGCCGTCGGCGGGGCCGGGCGGGCGGGCCGAGATCGGCCTGCCCCGGGACGAGGCGTGGGCGGCGGCGGTCGGCTCGCTGGCGGCGGGCCTGGCGGTGGCCGTGGACTACGGGCACGTACGGGACTCCCGGCCGCCCTTCGGCACGCTGACCGGCTTCCGGGCGGGCCGGGAGGTCCCGCCGGTCCCGGACGGCACCGGCGACCTGACCTCCCACGTGGCCCTGGACGCCTGCGCGGCCGCGGTCCACGCGCGCGTGCCGGCGGAGCTGACGACCCAGCGCGAGGCGCTGCGCGGCCTCGGCGTCTCCGGCGGGCGCCCGCCGCTGGCGCTCGCCTCGACGGACCCGGCGGCGTACGTGCGGGCCCTGTCCCGCGCCGGGGAGGCGGCCGAACTGACCGCGCGCGGAGGCCTGGGCGACTTCCTGTGGCTGAGCCAGCGGGTGTGAGCCGTCCGCGGTGCGGCGGTATCCACAGCGCCGTGCTTTTCCGCGGTGCGGAGGTATCCACAGCCCCGTGGTTTTTCCACAGGGCGGGAGTTGTCCACAGGTCGGGGGCTCGCCCGTCGGCGGGGCGGGTGGCGGGGGATACTGTCCGGCATGACGGAGACCACGGTCGGCATCGGCGGCGCGGCGGAGAGCACCGACATGGTGCTGAACATCGGCCCGCAGCACCCCTCCACGCATGGCGTGCTCCGGCTGCGGCTGGTGCTCGACGGCGAGGTGATCCGGCACGCGGAGCCGGTCGTCGGCTACATGCACCGGGGCGCCGAGAAGCTCTTCGAGGCGCGCGACTACCGCCAGATCGTCATGCTGGCCAACCGTCACGACTGGCTCTCCGCCTTCTCCAACGAGCTCGGCGTGGTGATGGGCGTCGAGCGGATGCTCGGCATGGAGGTGCCGGAGCGGGCGGTCTGGCTGCGGACGCTGCTCGCGGAGCTGAACCGGGTCCTGAACCACCTGATGTTCCTGGGGTCCTACCCGCTGGAGCTGGGCGGGATCACGCCCGTCTTCCACGCCTTCCGGGAGCGCGAGGAGCTCCAGACGGTGATGGAGGAGGTCTCCGGCGGCCGGATGCACTACATGTTCAACCGGGTCGGCGGCCTCAAGGAGGACCTGCCGGCGGGCTGGCTGGGCCGGGCCCGGCAGGCGGTCGCGGACGTGCGGTCGCGGATGGACGTCTACGACCGGCTCGTCCTCGGGAACGAGATCTTCCGGGCCCGCACCCGCGGCGTCGGCGTCCTGGCCCCGGAGACCGTGCACGCCTTCGGGGTGTCCGGGCCCATCGCCCGCGCCTCCGGCGTCGACTTCGACCTGCGGCGCGACGAGCCGTACCTGGCCTACGGGGAACTCCAGGACACCCTGCGGGTCGTGGTCCGGCAGGAGGGCGACTGCCTGGCCCGCTTCGAGTGCCTCCTCGACCAGACGCACAACTCCCTGGAGCTGGCGGACGCCTGCCTGGACCGGCTCGCCGAGCTGCCGCCCGGCCCGGTCAACCAGCGGCTGCCGAAGGTCCTGAAGGCGCCGGAGGGGCACACGTACGCCTGGACCGAGAACCCCCTGGGGCTGAACGGCTACTACCTGGTGTCGAAGGGCGAGAAGACCCCGTACCGGCTGAAGCTGCGCTCGGCCTCGTACAACAACATCCAGGCGCTGGTGGAGCTGCTGCCGGGGACGCTGGTCGCGGACATGGTCGCGATCCTGGGGTCGTTCTTCTTCGTCGTCGGCGACATCGACAAGTGACCGCCCGGGCCGCTCAGCCCCGGCGCATCACCACGTAGTCGCGGTCCTCCCGGGCGGGGCGGCGGCGGTCGACGACCGTCCAGCCCCAGCGGGCGTACCGGTCCCTCAGTTCCGGCACGTCGAGGGTCATGAGCAGCGCGGGCCCGGTCCCCGCGGCCGCCAGGAGGGCGTCGTGGAGGGCCCGGCCGAGGCCGCGGCCCTGGTGGGCGGGGGCGACGAGGAGTTCGGCGAGCTCGAAGGCGGGGTCCGCCCCGGAGAGGGCCGTGCCGGTCCAGCCGGCGGCGAGCCCGAGGAGTTCGCCTTCGGGGCCGAGGGCCGTCACCGCGTGGAAGCCGTCGCTCCGGGCGGCGGACTCCAGGAGCCGGTCCGCGGTCCGTACGGCGCCGAGCGGGGTGTCGTGCCAGGGGGCGCCGGCGAAGGCCTGGGCGCACAGGGCGATCAGCTCGTCGCGGCGGGCCGGGGCCTCCTCCGGGCGGAGGAGGCCGAGGCGGTGGGTCACCGGTTGACGGCGCCGCGCAGTTCGGCGAGGTCGAGCTGCTCGGTCTCGTCGTGCGCGGTCAGGTCGATGACCTGGCCGATCGGTCCGGCGGCGGAGGGGCGGGGCACCACGGGCTCCTCGTCGGCGCGCTCGGGGCGCGGGGCGACGGCGGCCGAGGCCGGGACCGGGGTGAGGGCGGGGCCCCGCGCCGGGAGGGCGGCGGCCGCGCGGGCCTCCTCCAGGACCTCCTCGCCCACCACGTCGGCGAGGTCGGTGCCCTCGACGGCCTCGATGGCCGCCTTGTCCGTACCGGCCCGCGTCCCGGCCCGGCCGGTCTGCGTCCCTGCCTGGCCGGTCTGCGTGCCGGTCTGCGTGCCGAAGAAGTCGAAGCCGCCCTCGGGGCGGGGGGCGGGCCGGCGGGCCGCGTACGGGGCGATCGCGCTGGCCGCCGGGACGGCCGGGGTCCGCTCCGGGGCCGCCGGGGGCAGGACCTTCGCGGTGGCCGCGGGGGCGAGCGCCGCCGGGGCGTCCTGGCCCGCCGGGTGGTCGTGCTCGGCGGCGTGCCGGCCGCGCGGCTCCTCCGCCTGCGCGGCGCGCTCGGCGAGGTCGCGGGCGCGGGCCGCCTCGGCGGTGCGGCGGGCCTGCTGGGCGGCGGCGTTGCGGGGCAGGTCGCGGAGCGCCTGGGCGGCGCGGCGGTACGCCTCCGGGGTGGGCGTCGACCCGCCGGCGGGCAGCTCCTTGGGGGCTTCGGCGTTGGCCTGGGCCAGGACGCGCTGCCCTTCGAGGGCGCTGGCGCGCTCGGTCTCGGCGGTCGCGTAGCGGCGCAGCAGGTCGGCGTGTTCGCCGCGCAGTCCGGCCAGTTCGACGCGCTTGGCGCGGAGCTTGGCGTCGAGGCGGATGCGCAGGGCGCGGGACTCCTCCAGGTCCGCCTCCAGTTCGGCGAGGCGCTCCTCGGCCTTCCACTGGTCGGCGGTGCGGGCGCGGGTCAGCTCGGCGACCTGGCGGCCGGCGCTGCGGTCCCAGCCGCGCATGAGGACGGCACCGGTGACGGCGGCCGCCGACGCCGCGACGGCGAGCAGCCGCACGACCACGAGTTCCCCGGGGATCCAGGCCGCCGCGGCGCAGACGACCGCGACGCCGGCGACCGCGGAGGGCGGCATCAGCTTGTGCAGAGGCGGGGAATGACGGTGGCGTCCACGTGGCATGGCCTGAAATTTACCGTGCGTAGGCGCGGAGTGGGGGGTCGGCCCGGCAATCATTTGGCCACTTCTCGTCAACGGAATCGGGCAGACCGCGTTCCGCTTCCGCTTCGGGCCGACTTCCCCTCTCCGGCGACTACTTGCCGACCAGCCCCTTCTCCTTCAGATAGGCGGCGGCGACGTCCTCCGGCTTCGCCCGCTCGGCGTCGACCTTGCGGTTGAGTTCGGCGAGATCCGCGGTGGTCAGCACCTTGGTGATCTTGTCGAGGGCGGCGGCGACCTCGGGCGCGCCGGCCTCCTTCGCGTTCACCACCGGCAGCACGTTGTCCGCGTTCTGCAGGTGCTTGTCGTCCTCCAGGAAGACCAGGCCGAAGCCGTCGATCGTGGCGTCCGTGGTGGTGGTGAGGACCAGCTGGTCCACCCCGTCCTTGACGGCCTGCTTGGCCTGCGGGGTGCCGACGCCCTTGGGGTCGACGCCCGTCACGTCGATGCCGTAGGTCTTCTTCAGACCGGGGGCGCAGAAGGGGCGGACCGCGCATTCGTCACCCGCCGCGATCTTCACCTTCAGCTTCGCCGCGCCGAGATCCGAAAGCGTCTTCAGCTTGTTCTTCTCGGCGAATTCCTTGGACACCGCGAAGGCGTTCTGGTCGACCGCCCCACCCACTTCCAGGACCTTCAGTCCGCGCGGCTCGGCGAGCTTCCGCAGCGCCTCCACGGTGGCCTTCGCGTCACCGGAGGCGACCGGCTTCTCCTCGGGCGCCTTCGGGCCGTTCGCCTTGGCGTTGAGGAATTCCGCGAGCGTCGCCGCGTATTCCGGTACGACGTCGATCTCGCCCTTCTCCAGGGCGGGCTCGTACAGCTCGCGGTTCTTCACGGTGGTGACCGAGACCGAGTAGCCCGCGTCCCGCAGCGACTGCGCGTACAGCTCGGCGAGCACCTTCGACTCGGTGAAGGCGGCGGCCCCGACCACCAGGGAGCCCTTGTCGCCGCCGGAGCTCGTCTCCTTGCCCTTCTCCAGGCTGTCGCCGCCGCACGCGGTGAGCGAGACGGCCAGCACGGCGGCACCCAGCAGCGCGCCGGTGGCGCGCGAGATCCTGTTCACGTCTTTCCGTCCTTCTCTTTCGGTGTTCCGAGTACGTCAAGTCCGGGGCGGCCGGGGCACCAGGAGCCGGTCCACGCCGACCAGCACGCCCTCCACCACGAGCGCGAGCAGCGCCACCAGGACGGCGCCCGCGACCACCTGGGCGGTGTCGTACAGCGCGAAGCCGGCGGTGATGATCCGGCCGAGGCCGCCCTGGCCGACCATGGCGGCGATGGTCGCGGTGGCGACCACCTGCACGGCGGCGGAGCGTACCCCCGTCATGACCACCGGGGCCGCCAGCGGCAGCTCCACCCGGCCGAAGACCTGAAGGCCCGTCATCCCCATGCCCCGGGCGGCCCGGACGGCCGCCCGGTCGACCTCGCGCACGCCCACGTACGCGTTGGTCAGCAGCGGCGGTATCGCGAAGAGGACCAGCGCGGTCACGGTCGGCACGTATCCCGCGTTCCGCAGCGGGGAGACCATGAAGAGGGCGAGGACCGCGAAGACCGGGACGGCCCGCCCCACGTTCGACACGTTCACCGCCAGCGCGCCGCCGCGCCCGAGGTGGCCGAGCCAGAGGCCCAGCGGCAGCGCGACCGCGCCGGCGATCAGCAGCGCGAGCCCGCTCACGTACACGTGCTCGGCGAGGCGCGCCCCGATGCCCTCCTCGCCGGTCCAGTGCGCGCCGGTGGTGAGCCAGGTCCACGCGTCCGTCACGACCCCCACCTCACTCACCCCCCGGCGCGCCCTGGGCCCTGGACCAGGGCGTGAGCAGCCGCTGGAGGCCCAGGAGCAGCACGTCGGCGACGACGGCGAGCAGCACGCAGAGCACCGAGGCGGCGAGCACCTGCGCCTTGAAGAAGGTGGGCAGGGCGTCCTCGATGAGATTGCCGAGGCCTCCGCGGCCGACGACCGAGCCGATGGTGGTGAGGGCGATGGTGGAGACCGTGGCCATCCGGACGCCGGCCATCAGGACCGGCAGCGCGAGGGGCAGTTCGACCTGCCAGAGCAGACGCCAGGGGCCGAAGCCGAGGCCCCGGGCGGCCTCCCGGGTCTCGGCCGGCACGGCTTCGAGGCCGGCCAGCGCGTTCCGCACGAGGATCGTCAGGGCGTACAGCACGAGGCCGGTGACGACGAGCGCGGAGGAGAGCCCGAAGACGGGCAGCAGCAGCGAGAACATGGCGAGCGACGGCACCGTGTAGAGCAGGGTGGTGAGCCCGAGGACGGGGGTGGCCAGGCGCGGGCGGGCCCGCACCAGGAGGGCCAGCGGCACGGCTACGAGCAGCGCGATCGCCACGGAGGCGGCGGTGAGGCCGATGTGCTGGACCAGCGCGTCGGTCAGCTCCTCGCGGCGGGTGCGCAGGTACTCCCCGCAGATCCAGTCGTTGGCGACCAGGCAGTTCGGCGCGCTCATCCGGACCTCCCCCAGGTCGCCGCCGCTAGAACGTGTGTCTGACGACGACCCTAACCCGCGCCACCGACGGATCGGCCGGTCCGCGGCCTCGTGGCGCCCATCCGCCACCTCGCCGCAACACCTCCTTCACACACGCCGGGTGACGAGGGGACACAATGGGCCCATGATCCGGTTCGAACAGGTGACCAAGCGCTATCCGGACGGCACCACCGCGGTCGACGACCTCTCCTTCGAGGTCGCCGAAGGTGAGCTCGTCACGCTCGTGGGCCCCTCGGGCTGCGGCAAGACGACCACGATGATGATGGTGAACCGGCTGGTCGAACCGACCGCCGGCCGCGTCCTCGTCGACGGCCACGACATCGCCGGGGTCGACCCCGTCGCCCTGCGCCGCAAGATCGGCTACGTCATCCAGCAGGTCGGGCTCTTCCCCCACCGCACGGTCCTCGACAACACCGCCACCGTCCCCGCCCTGCTCGGCTGGAAGAAGACCGCCGCACGCGCGCGTGCCGCCGAACTCCTCGAACTCGTCGGCCTCGACCCCGCCGTCCACGGCTCCCGCTACCCCGCGCAGCTCTCCGGCGGACAGCGCCAGCGCGTCGGCGTCGCCCGCGCGCTCGCCGCCGACCCGCCGGTCCTCCTCATGGACGAGCCCTTCGGCGCCGTCGACCCGGTCGTCCGCGAACGGCTCCAGAACGAGTTCCTCGCCCTCCAGGCCACCGTCCGCAAGACCGTCCTCCTCGTCACCCACGACATCGAGGAGGCCGTCCGGATGGGCGACCGCATGGCCGTCTACGGACAGGGACGCATCGAGCAGTTCGACACCCCGGCCACCGTCCTCGCCTCCCCCGCCACCCCGTACGTGGCCGACTTCGTCGGCGGCGACCGCGCCCTCAAGCGCCTCGCCGTCACCCCCGTCACGGCCGAGGACCTCGACCCGCTGCCGGACGACGCCCCCGCCCCCGTACCGGGTGCGGCACCCGGCCCCGCGCCCCGCTCCGTACCCCTCGGAGGCACCCTCAAGGACGCGCTCGCCCTCCTCCTCCAGGACGACTCCGGGCACCTGACCGTCACCGGCGCCGACGGCCGCCCGCTCGGCACCCTCACCCCCGCCGGGGTGCACCGCGCGCTGCGCCGCGCCGACGCGTAGGACCCGCCCGGCCGTGATCCGCCGGGCCGGCCCCGGGGCTCAGTCCGCCCGGAGCTTCCCGCTCATCCACACCAGGCCGGGCGGGATCTCCCGGTTCCACGTGGTGAAGTTGTGCCCGCCGCTCTCCAGCGTGATCGAGGAGACCCGGGCCGGCGCCCTCACCTTCCGGATGAACTCCCGCGTCGCCTTCAGGTTCCCCTCGCCGGTCCTCGACGTCGTCACCAGGAACGACGACGCCGGCTGCGGCCGGTGGTCCAGGCTCCACAGCAGGTCGGCCCGGCGCCGCAGCTCCCGGTCCCCGTGGAACAGGTCGCCGGTCGTCACGTCCTCCGCCGCCCGGTAGTACGCCGAGAACCCCGCGCCCGCCGCGAACCGGTCCGGATGGTGCAGCGCGATCTTCAGCGCGCAGTAACCCCCCGTCGAGTTCCCCATGAACCCCCAGTTCCGCGGCTTCGACCCCACCCGGTACGACTCCGAGACCGCCCGCGGCAGGTCCTCCGCGAAGAAGGTCTCCGTCCGCGGGCCGCCCGGCACGTCCACGCACTCGGTGTCCCGCGGCGGCGCCACCGTCGGCCGCAGCATCACCAGGACCATCGGCTGCATCCGCCCCTCCTTCGCCTGGAGGTACGCCGTCCGGGGGTACTTCAGCCCCTTGATCAGGTTCTCCGCCGTGCCCGGATACCCCGTCAGCACCACCGCCGCCGGGAACGACCGCTGCGCGTACCGCTCCTGGAAGTACTCCGGCGGCAGGTACACGAAGGCCGGCGAGGTGATCCCCGACCGGTCGCCCCGCACCACCACCTCCTGGATCTGCCCGCCCACCGACGGCCGCGCCCCGCCCGGCACGTCCACCGCCCGCGTCCCCACCACCCGGACGTCCTTCGCGGCGGCGCCGTGGTCGACGACCACCCCCATCTCCTGCTCCTGGCCGAAGAGATCGGCCCAGGAGCCGTAGAAGAGGAACGAACGGTTCGCCGCGAGCCCCACCGCCGCGAACAGCGCCAGCTGCGTCGCGAACAGCAGCCCCACCCTGCCGAGCACCGGCCGCCACCCCCGGCGGGCGAGCCGCGGCCACCACAGCACCGTGACCGCGAACAGCGCGAGGGCCGCCGCCACCGCCGTGACCAGCGCCGCGCCACTCGTGAGACCCATCAGACGTCCGCACCTTCCCTCGTGGCGACTTCCCGGACGTCCCGACGACTTCCTGAGAATTTCCCGTGCCCGAATGAACCCGCCCCCGCGCAGCCCCGTCCTAAGGGGCGTCCCGAACAGGGCCGAAAACGACCACGGAAGCACGGGAAGCGATGTCTGTCACGGTAGATGGGGACAAAACATCATCGGTTCCGGTTCGGGTCCGCCGAATTCTCCGCGGCCCACGGCCGGAACGGATCCCCTCCCTCATCGGCACGGCCTGCACCCTCGTCGGCCTCCTCGACATCGCCGCCGGAGTCTTCCCCCGCTTCCGCGCCAGCCGCGTCCACGCCCTCGCCGAAGTCCTCCCCGGCACCCTGGGCCCCCTCTCCGCCGCCGTCTCGCTCAGCGCCGGCGTCCTCCTGCTCCTCCTCGCCCACGGCCTCAAGCGCCACAAGCGACGCGCCTGGCGCGCCGTCGTCCTCCTCCTGCCGCTCGGCGCCGTCGCCCAGTTCGTCTGGCGCCACTCGGTCCTCGGCTCCCTGCTCTCCCTCGGCCTGCTCGCCCTGCTGCTGCGCCACCGCGACCAGTTCGCCGCCCTCCCCGACCCCCGCAGCCGCTGGCGCGCCCTCGCCAACTTCGTCGTGCTGGGCGCCGGTTCCCTCGCCCTCGGCCTCGTCGTCGTCAGCGCCCACCCCCGCCGCGTCGTCGGCGACCCCAGCCTCACCGACCGCCTCGAACACGTCCTCCTCGGGCTCGTCGGCGTCGAAGGACCCGTCGCCTACACCCACGGCGTCGACTGGACCGTCGGCTACTCCCTCGGCGCCCTCGGCACGCTCACCGCGCTGACCACCCTCTACCTGGCCCTGCGCCCCGAACACCCCGCCGCCCGCCTCACCGACGAGGACGAGACCCGCCTCCGCGCCCTCCTCGACCAGCACGGCGGCCGCGACTCCCTCGGCCACTTCGCCCTCCGCCACGACAAGGGCGTCGTCTTCTCCCCCAGCGGCAAGGCAGCCGTCTGCTACCGCGTCGTCTCCGGCGTCATGCTCGCCAGCGGCGACCCCATCGGCGACGTCGAGGCCTGGCCCGGCGCCATCGAACGCTTCATGGACGAGGCCCGCGCCCACTCCTGGACCCCCGCCGTCATGGGCTGCTCCGAGACCGGCGGCCAGGTCTGGACCCGCGAGACCGGCCTCGACGCCCTCGAACTCGGCGACGAGGCCGTCATCGACGTCGACGCCTTCTCCCTCTCCGGCCGCGCCATGCGCAACGTCCGCCAGATGGTCAAGCGGATCGAGCGCGGCGGCTACACCACCCGCGTGCGCCGGGTCCGCGACCTCTCCGACGACGAACTCGACCGCGTCCGCGAAGCCGCCGCCGCCTGGCGCGGCACCGACACCGAACGCGGCTTCTCCATGGCCCTCGGCCGCATCGGCGCCCCCGGCGACGGCGACGCCGTCATAGCGACCGCCCACCTCACCGACCCCGACGGAACCGAAAGCCCCTACGGCGACCTCAAAGCCATGATCCACTTCGTGCCCTGGGGCCCCGACGGCATGTCCCTGGAACTCATGCGCCGCGACCGTTCCGCCGACCCCGGCATGAACGAACTCCTCATCGTCGCCGCCCTCCAGGCCGCCCCCGGCCTCGCCATCCGCCGCGTCTCCCTCAACTTCGCCATGTTCCGCTCCACCCTCGCCCGCGGCGAACGCATCGGCGCCGGACCCGTCCTCCGCCTCTGGCGCGGCCTCCTCCTCTTCCTCTCCCGCTGGTTCCAGATCGAGTCCCTCTACAAGTTCAACGCCAAGTTCCAGCCCCGCTGGGAACCCCGCTTCGTCGTCTACCGCGCCGGCCGCGACCTCCCCCGCATCGGCCTCGCCGCCATGCAGGCCGAAGGCTTCCTCACCCTCTCCCTGCCCCGCCCCTTCACCCGCCGCCGCCCCGCCCGGGCCCCCCGCCCCTGCGCCCACACGGTCCACCGGCACGCGGGCCGCGAAGAGGTCGGCACGGCCTGAAACCGCCCCCGCCCCCGCCGGGCCCTACGCTGGTCATATGAGTACGACGATCGACCGGGGCGCTCCCCTCGGCCTCCCCGAGTGGGACCGCTGCGCGGTCATGGGCGTGGTCAACGTGACCCCGGACTCCTTCTCCGACGGCGGCCGCTGGTTCGACACCACGACCGCCGTCAAACACGGTCTCGACCTCGCCGCCCAGGGCGCCGACCTCGTCGACGTCGGCGGCGAGTCCACCCGCCCCGGCGCCACCCGCGTCGACGAGGAGGAGGAACTCCGCCGGGTCGTCCCCGTCGTCCGCGGCCTCGCCGCCGAAGGCGTCACCGTCTCCGTCGACACCATGCGGGCCTCCGTCGCCGCCGCCGCCGTCCAGGCCGGCGCCACCCTCGTCAACGACGTCAGCGGCGGCCTCGCCGACCCCGGCATGGTCCCCGCCGTCGCCGCCGCCGAGGTCCCCTTCGTCGTCATGCACTGGCGCGGCTTCAGCGAGTCCATGAACAGCCTCGCCGTCTACGACGACGTCGTCACCGAGGTCGTCACCGAACTCCGCACCCGCATGGAGGCCGTCGTCGACGGCGGCATCGCCCCCGAGCGGATCGTGATCGACCCCGGCCTCGGCTTCGCCAAGCTCGCCCCCCACGACCTCGCCCTCGTCGCCCACCTCCCCGAGCTGCGCGCCCTCGGCCGCCCCCTCCTCGTCGCCGCCTCCCGCAAGCGCTTCCTCGGCCACGTCCTCACCCGCGAACCCGGCGCCACCCCGCCGCCCGCCCGCGAACGCGACGCCGCCACCGCCGCCGTCTCCGCCCTCGCCGCCCACGAGGGCGCCTGGGCCGTCCGCGTCCACGAGGTCCGCGCCACCGCCGACGCCGTCCGCGTCGCCCGCGCCGTCGAAGGAGCCCGGTGACCGCCGGGGACCCCCCGGCCCCCGCCGGACGCGAGGCCGACCTCGCCGCCGTCGAAGCCGCCAACACCGCCTTCTACGCGGCGCTGGAGGAGGGCGACTTCGACCGCCTCGAAGACCTCTGGCTCGACGACGGCGCCACCACCATCTCCTGCGTCCACCCCGGCTGGCCCGTCCTCACCGGCCGCGGCGAGGTCCTCCGCTCGTACGCGCTGATCATGGCGCACACCGACTACATCCAGTTCTTCCTCACCGACGTACGGATCTCCCTCGCCGACGACACCGCCCTCGTCACCTGCACCGAGAACATCCTCAGCGGCGGACCCGCCGAGGACGGCGCCGAGCTCGGCCCCCTCGTCGGCCAGCTCGTCGTCGCCACCAACACCTTCCGCAGGACCCCCGAAGGGTGGCGGATCTGGTCCCACCACGCCTCCCCCGTCATCGCCGAAGCCGACGACGACACGCCCCCCGCGACCCCCGCCGACGACGCCGGACCCTCCGCCTGACGCCCCCGACAGCAAGCGCTGTCGGGGGCCGCAGGTAGATTCGATGGAGGACACCCGGCCGTCCGCACCCGGCTGCGTGCCTCCGCAACTACGACAGCAGGAGTGATTCGCGTGGATCGTGTCGCGCTGCGCGGCCTCAAGGCCCGAGGTCACCACGGCGTCTTCCCCAAGGAGCGCGAGGAGGGACAGACCTTCATCGTGGACCTGGTCCTCGGCCTCGACACCCGCCCGGCGGCCGCCGACGACGACCTCACCAAGACCGTCCACTACGGCATCGTCGCCGAAGAGGTCGTCGACGTCGTCCAGGGCGAGCCCGTGGACCTGATCGAGACCCTCGCCGAGCGCATCGCCCAGCAGTGCCTCAGCCACGCGGGCGTGCAGGAGGTCGAGGTGGTCGTCCACAAGCCGGACGCCCCCATCACCGTCCCCTTCGACGACGTCACCATCACGATCACCCGGAGCCGACGATGAAACCGAGCCAGAGCGACCCCACCGTCCAGCCCGTGCCGGCCTCCGTCGTCGAGACCGTCGACGCCGCCGACACCACCCTCTCCAACCCCCGATGGGCCGTCGTCGCCCTCGGGGCCAACCTCGGCAACCGCCTGGAGAACCTCCAGGGAGCCGTCGACGCCCTCGCCGACACCCCCGGCCTCCGCGTCAAGGCCGTCTCCCCCGTCTACGAGACGGAGCCCTGGGGCGTCGAGCCCGGCAGCCAGCCCTCGTACCTCAACGCCGTCGCCGTCGTACGGACCACCCTGCCGCCCTCCTCCCTCCTGGAGCGCGCCCAGGCCGTCGAGGAGGCCTTCCACCGCGTCCGGGACGAGCGCTGGGGCGCCCGCACCCTCGACGTCGACATCGTCGCCTACGCGGACGTGGTCTCCGACGACCCGGTCCTCACCCTCCCGCACCCCCGGGCCCACCAGCGCGCCTTCGTGCTGGCCCCCTGGCACGACGTGGACCCCGAGGCCCAGCTCCCCGGCCACGGCGCCGTGACCGCCCTCCTGGCCGCCGTCGGCCGCACGGGCCTGACGCCCCGCCCCGACCTGGAACTCCGTCTCCCCGAGTAATCGTTACGCTACGTGGCAGACCACCCGCGACCACGTGAAGGACTCCCGGTGAAACAACTGCGGCTCAAAGTGCTCGCCGGACTCTTCCTGGTCGCCGGCATCCTCTCCTGGGGCGGCGCCCGCCTCTGGGACTCGGTCGGCACGCTCCCCAGCGTGCCGCTCGCGGCACCCGTCGTCCTCGCGGTGATCGCGGTGGTCCTCACCGCCACCGCCCTCTCGATCCGGGCCCGCCTCAAGGCCCAGCGCGAGCGCCGCCCCGGCGCCAAGGGCGTCGAACCCCTGATGGCCGCCCGCGCGGTCGTCTTCGGCCAGGCCAGCGCCCTGGTCGCCGCCCTCGTCGCCGGCCTCTACGGCGGCGTGGGCGTCTTCCTCCTCGGCTCCCTCGACGTCCCCGCCCGCCGCGACCAGGCCCTCTACGCCGCCGCCGCGGTCCTCGCCGGCCTCGCCGTCATCGCCGCCGCCCTCTTCCTGGAACGCGTCTGCAAGCTCCCGGAGGACGACGAAGGCCCGGGCGGAGCCCGGGCCTGAGACCGTCGCGGGAGCGCGTCAGCGCGCCATGATGAGGCTCATCGCCTCGGCACGGGTCGCGGGGTCGCGCAGCTGGCCCCGGACCGCCGAGGTGATGGTCTTCGCGCCCGGCTTGCGGATGCCGCGCATCGACATGCACATGTGCTCGCACTCGAAGACGACGATGACGCCACGCGGCTCCAGCATCTCCATCAGCGAGTCCGCCACCTGCGTGGTGAGACGTTCCTGCACCTGGGGGCGGCGGGCGTAGACGTCGACCAGCCGGGCCAGCTTCGACAGACCCGTGATCTTGCCCGTGGTGGACGGGATGTACCCCACGTGGGCCACCCCGCGGAACGGGACGAGGTGGTGTTCACAGGTCGAATACACCTCGATGTCCTTGACCAGCACCATCTCGTCGTGGCCCAGGTCGAACGTGGTCGTCAGCACGTCCTCGGGCCGCTGCCACAGCCCGGCGAAGATCTCCTTGTACGCCCGCGCCACGCGCGCCGGCGTCTCCCTCAGGCCCTCGCGGTCCGGGTCCTCGCCGACCGCGATGAGGAGCTCTCGTACGGCGTTCTCGGCGCGCTTCTCGTCGAACTCGCCGATCGTGCCCTCGCCGTCCAGCGTCACCGGGTCGGTCATCTGTGCCTCGTTCCGTCTGGTCTGACATGGCGCGCAAAAAAGGCCGCGCCCCCACAGGCTAGAACCTGTCGGGGCGCGGCTTCCATTCCGGGTCCGGGGCTCAGGGCTCCGGGGTGTCCTCGGGGGCGATGTCGATGCCCTTGGTGGTGTCCACCGAGGCCGTGCCGTTCGCGCTGTTCGTCAGGGCCAGCTCCTTGGGGGAGAGGACCGGCGGGCGCGTGGACGGGGTGCGGCGGGAGGAGCCGGTCCAGGCCGGGCGGGCCGGGCGCTTGACGATCGGGGCGAAGATCTCGGCGATCTCCTCCTTGCCCAGGGTCTCCTTCTCCAGGAGGGCCAGGACCAGGTTGTCGAGGACGTCGCGGTTCTCGACCAGGATCTCCCACGCCTCGTTGTGCGCGGTCTCGATGAGCTTCTTGACCTCTTCGTCGACCAGCGCGGCGACCTCTTCCGAGTAGTCGCGCTGGTGGGACATCTCGCGGCCGAGGAAGGGCTCGGTGTTGTCGCCGCCGAACTTGATGGCGCCGAGCCGCTCGGTCATGCCGTACTGGGTGACCATCGCGCGAGCGGTGGCCGTGGCCTTCTCGATGTCGTTCGCGGCGCCCGTGGTCGGGTCGTGGAAGACGAGCTCCTCCGCGGCGCGGCCGCCCAGCATGTAGGCGAGCTGGTCGAGCATCTCGTTGCGCGTGGTGGAGTACTTGTCCTCGTCCGGGAGGACCATCGTGTAGCCCAGGGCGCGGCCGCGGGACAGGATGGTGATCTTGTGGACGGGGTCGGCGTTCGGGGAGGCCGCCGCGACCAGGGCGTGGCCGCCCTCGTGGTACGCGGTGATCTTCTTCTCCTTGTCCGACATGATGCGGGTCCGCTTCTGCGGGCCCGCGACCACGCGGTCGATCGCCTCGTCCAGCATGTGGTTGTCGATCAGCTTCTTGTCCGAGCGGGCGGTCAGCAGCGCCGCCTCGTTCAGGACGTTGGAGAGATCGGCACCCGTGAAGCCGGGGGTGCGGCGGGCGACGGCGCCGAGGTCGACGTCCGGGGCGACCGGCTTGCCCTTCTGGTGGACCTTGAGGATCTCCAGGCGGCCCTGCATGTCGGGGCGGTCGACGGCGATCTGCCGGTCGAAGCGGCCCGGGCGCAGGAGGGCGGGGTCGAGGATGTCGGGCCGGTTGGTGGCGGCGATCAGGATGACGCCGCCCTTGACGTCGAAGCCGTCCATCTCGACGAGGAGCTGGTTGAGGGTCTGCTCGCGCTCGTCGTGTCCGCCGCCGAGGCCGGCGCCGCGGTGGCGGCCGACCGCGTCGATCTCGTCGACGAAGACGATGGCCGGGGCGTTCGCCTTGGCCTGCTCGAAGAGGTCGCGGACCCGGCTGGCGCCGACGCCGACGAACATCTCGACGAAGTCGGAGCCGGAGATCGAGTAGAAGGGCACCCCGGCCTCGCCGGCGACGGCGCGCGCGAGGAGCGTCTTGCCGGTTCCGGGCGGGCCGTAGAGCAGGACGCCCTTGGGGATCTTGGCGCCGACGGCCTGGAACTTCGCGGGCTCCTGGAGGAACTCCTTGATCTCGTGGAGTTCCTCGACGGCTTCGTCGGAGCCGGCGACGTCCGCGAAGGTCGTCTTGGGCGTGTCCTTGGTGATGAGCTTCGCCTTGGACTTGCCGAACTGCATGACGCGGGAGCCGCCGCCCTGCATCTGGTTCATCAGGAAGAGGAAGACGACCACGATGAGGACGAAGGGGAGGAGCGAGAGGAGGATCGAGACGAAGGGCGACTGCTTCGTCGGGGAGACGGTGTAGCCCTTCTCGATCTGTCCGGCCTCGAACTTCTCCTGCAGCTTGTCGGCGAGGTCGGCGCCCTGGGTGCCGATGTAGCTGGCCTGGACCTTGCTGCTGCCGTCGATCTTCGTGTCGCCGGTGAGCTCGATCTTGACGATCTGCTCGTCACCGGTGGTGATCTTTGCCTGCTTGACCTGGTTCTTGTCGATCGCCTGGACGACCTTGCCGGTGTCCACCGTCTTGTAGCCCTCGGACGAGCCGACGACCTGCATCAGCACGACCACGGCGAGGACGGCCAGCACGATCCACATGACCGGCCCACGGAAGTATCGCTTCACGTCCATCCATACGGAGCGAGAATCGCCCCGTCCCTCCTGCCCGTAGGTAAATGCCGCTGTATGAGAAAAGCTGTGCGAGAAGCACGGTGTGGAAAAAGCTGTTCTTCGGACGGTACCTCAGCATCGTCGCCCGCGACCGCCTTCCCGTGGTTCAACGGGAGGAAGGCGGTGCGGGTTCCCCGCCGCGCGGGGGTCGCTCAGCCGCCGTAGACGTGCGGGGCGAGCGTGCCGACGAACGGGAGGTTCCGGTACTTCTCGGCGTAGTCGAGGCCGTAGCCGACGACGAACTCGTTGGGGATGTCGAAGCCGATCCACTTGACGTCGATGGCGACCTTGGCGGCGTCCGGCTTGCGCAGCAGGGTGCAGACCTCCAGGGAGGCCGGCTCGCGCGAGCCGAGGTTCGACAGGAGCCAGGACAGCGTCAGGCCGGAGTCGATGATGTCCTCGACGATCAGGACGTGCTTGCCCTTGATGTCGGTGTCGAGGTCCTTGAGGATGCGGACGACGCCCGAGGACTGGGTGCCGGCGCCGTAGGAGGAGACGGCCATCCAGTCCATGGTGACGGGGGTGGACAGGGCGCGTGCCAGGTCCGCCATCACCATCACGGCGCCCTTGAGGACCCCGACGATGAGCAGGTCCTTGCCCGCGTATTCCGCGTCGATCTTCGCGGCCAGCTCGGCCAGCTTGGCGTCGATCTCTTCCTTGGTGATGAGCACCGACTGGAGGTCGGTGCCCATGTCCTTCTCGTTCACCCGGGTCACTTTCGTTGCAGCGTGCGTCAGCCTTGCCGGATGACCAGTCTGCCACCCTGGCGGCGGGCTTCGACCCGTCCGGGCAGGTTGATGGCGCCCTGGCCGCGCCAGCCGGTGATGAGCCGGTCGAGTTCCTCGATGTGGCGGGCGAAGAGGGAGCCGGCGGGGGCGCCCTCGGCGATGACGGCGCGGCGCAGTACGCGGCGGCGTACGGCGGGGGGCAGGCCGTGGAGCTTGTCGCAGGCGAGGGCGCCGGCCTCGTCGCGTACGGCGGTCTCGGCGTCGGCGGCCCAGGTGTCGAGGGCGTCGGCGTCGTCGCGGGAGAGCTGGGCCGTCCGGGCGAGGGCTTCGACGACGCCCTTGCCGAGGGCCTTCTCCAGGGCGGGGAGGCCCTCGTGGCGGAGGCGGGAGCGGGTGTAGGCCGGGTCGCTGTTGTGGGGGTCGTCCCACACCGCGAGTTCCTGGGCGATGCAGGCCTTGCGGACGGTCTGGCGGTCGAGCTGGAGGAAGGGGCGGCGGTAGCGGCCCTGGGTGCCGGAGACGGCGGCCATGCCGGAGAGGGAGCGGATCCCGGAGCCGCGGGCGAGGCCGAGGAGGACGGTCTCGGCCTGGTCGTCGCGGGTGTGGCCGAGGAGGATCGCGGCGGCTCCGTGGCGCTCGGCGGCGGCGTCGAGGGCGGCGTAGCGGGCGTCGCGGGCGGCGGCCTCGGGTCCTCCCTCGCGGCCGACGGTGACGGCGACGGCTTCGACGGGGGCGAGGCCGAGGGCGGCCATGCGGTCGGCGACCTCGTCGGCGCGGCCGGAGGAGCCGTCCTGGAGGCCGTGGTCGACGGTGATGCCGCCGGCGCGGACGGGGAGTTTGCGGGCCTCGAAGGCGAGGGCGGAGGCGAGCGCCATGGAGTCGGCTCCGCCGGAGCAGGCGACGAGCACGAGGGGGTGCGCGTCGCGGGGGGCGGCGGGGTCGGTGGGGTGCTCGGTGAGGACGTCGTGGAGTACGCGGCGGACCGCCAGGCGTATCGCCGCGACCGCAGGATGGGGACCCATGGTTCGGTGCCCTTCGTGAATGGGGTGGGGTGCCTCGGTCGGAGTCTTAACGGTCGGAATGGGGTGTTCGGTCACTCAGAGTGCGTCGATGGTGACAGAAACGTGGCCCTTACCCGAGCATTGCACGCCTCACCCCACGCTCAGGGTCCCTCGGATGGGTGATTGGTGGCGCGTTCGGTCGTGTTCCGGTGCCGTCCGCCGCTTCCGCCCCAGGAGTCTGCCGTACGGTGCGCCCCCGCTCAGGAGTCCGCCCTGCGGTGGACGCGGGCGATCCAGTCGGCGGGGGCGGCGATCTCGCTCTTGGTGGGGAGCGTGTTGGGGGAGGTCCAGACGCGGTTGAAGCCGTCCATGCCGACCTGGTCGACGACGGCGCGGACGAAGCGCTCGCCGTCGCGGTACTGGCGGAGCTTGGCGTCGAGGCCGAGGAGCTTGCGCAGCGCGAGGTCGAGGCGGGAGGCGCCGCGGGCGCGGCGGGCCTGGAACTTCTCGCGGATCTCGGCGACGGAGGGGACGACCTGGGGGCCGACGCCGTCCATGACGTAGTCGGCGTGGCCTTCGAGGAGGGACATGACGGCGGTGAGGCGGCCGAGGATCTCGCGCTGTTCGGGGGTCTGGACGAGTTCGACGAGGGAGGGGGCGGGGTCGCCCTCCTCGGCCTCGGGGCGGCCGCCGGCGAGGGTCTGGGCGGCTTCGCGGAGGCGTTCGAGGAAGGTGCCGGGGTCCACGTCGGTGGCGGCGAGGAACGACTGGATCTCGCCCTGGAGGTGGTCGCGGAGCCAGGGGACGGCGGTGAACTGGGTGCGGTGGGTCTCCTCGTGGAGGCAGACCCAGAGGCGGAAGTCGTGGGGGGAGACGCCGAGCTCGCGTTCGACGTGGACGATGTTGGGGGCGACGAGGAGGAGCCGGCCGCCGCCCTGGGGGGCTCCGGGGAGGTCGCGGGTGACGGGGGCGAAGGTCTCGTACTGGCCGAGGATGCGGGAGGCCAGGAAGGAGAGCAGCATGCCGAGCTCGACGCCGGTGACCTTGCCGCCGACGGCGCCGAGGACGGCGCCGCCGGGGGTGCCGGTGCGGCGTTCCTGCATCTTGCCGAGGAGCGGGGTGAGGAGTTCGCGGAAGCCGGCGACGTTGGCCTTGATCCAGCCGGCGCGGTCGACGACGAGGACGGGCGTGTCGTGGGCTTCGGTGCCTTCGGGGAGCATCCGGGTGTAGGCGCGGACGTGTTCCTCGGCGGCCTTGGCGTGGCGGCGGAGTTCGGCGACGACGGCACGGGCCTCGTCGCGTCCGACGTCGGGGCCGGGGCGGACCAGCCTGGTCGCGGTCGCGACCGCGAGGTTCCAGTCGACCATTCCGGACGTGCCTGCACCACCGATGCTCGTCATGGGTCAACGGTACGGGTTCGGGCCCGGTTCGGGTCCGGTCCGGAGGGTGGCGGCGGGGGCGGGTTCCGGTCGGTCCGAAGGGTCACTTCTGGCCGGTGAGGGCGGCGGAGAGGCGGTCGAGGGCGGGCTGGGCGAGGTCCGGGGAGGGGGTGCGGCCGGCGAGGAAGGCGAAGGCGAGGAGGCGTCCGTCGGCGGTGACGACGGTGCCGGCGAGGGTGTTGACGCCGGTGAGGGTGCCGGTCTTGGCGCGGACGAGGCCGGCGCCGGCGGGGGCCTGGGCGTAGCGGGCGGCGAGGGTGCCGGTGAAGCCGCCGACGGGGAGGCCGGTGAGGATCGGGCGGAGTTCGGGGTGGGCGGCGTCGGCGGCGCGGCTGAGGAGGGTGGTGAGGAGGAGGGCGGAGACGCGGCCGCGGCGGTCGAGGCCGCTGCCGTCGGCGAAGCGGGCGCCGTTGAGCGGGAGCGCGAGGCGGCCGAGTTCGGCGCGGACGGCCTTCTCGGCGCCGGCGAAGGAGGCGGGCTGCTCGCGGGCGAGGGCCGTCTGCCGGGCGAGGGCCTCGGCGAGGTCGTTGTCGCTGTGGGTGAGGGTGCGTTCGACGAGGTCGGCGAGGGGGGCGGAGCTGGTGCGGGCGAGGGGGGCGCCCTTCGGGGTGCGGCCGGGGGCGGGGGTGCCGGTGACCTCGACGCCGGCGTCGGCGAGGAGGGCGGCGAAGGCGGTGGCGGTGTCGCGGGCGGGGTCGCCGGAGCGGGGGGCGGGTCCGGCGGTGCTGTCGTCGAGGCGGCCGCCGCGGGTCATGAGGGCGGTGACGGGGGCGAGGTTCTCGTTGGGGCCGATGGGGTGGAGGGCGGGTCCCCGGTAGAGGCCGGTGTCGTAGGCGAGGCGTACGGAGGTGTGGCCGCGCTTCTTCAGGGCGCGGGCGGTGTCGCCGGCGAGGGCCTTCAGCCGGGTCTCGTCGAGGGTGGGGTCGCCGCCGCCGGTGAGGGTGACAGCCTTGCCGTCGGGGGCGGCGGTGACGGTGGTGGCGATCCGGTGGTCGGTGCCGAGGGCGGAGAGGGCCGCGGCGGCGGTGGCGATCTTGACGGTGGAGGCGGGGGTCATGGGGGTGCCGGCGCCTTCTCCGTAGAGCTGCCTGCCGGTGGCGGCGTCGACGACGGAGGCGGTGCGGGCGGTGCCGAGACCCGGGTCGGCCAGGAGGGGGACGAGGGTGCGGGGGAGGTCGCCGGGGAGGGGGCCGTCGCCCGGTCCGGAGACGGCGGCGAGGACGCCGGGGGCGCTGGGGGCGGGGGCCGGTTCCGGACGCGGGGGCGCGCTGGGGGCGGCGGCCGGGGCGGGGGCCCGTCCGGGGTGACGCTCGCCACCTGTCGCGGGGGCGGCGGCGCGGGCCCTCTCGGCCGTACGCTGGCCTCCGTCCCAGGGGCCCGCCGCGGTCGCCGCCGCGGCGGCGAGAGCCAGACCGAGCACGGCGGAACCCGCCGTGAGCTGCCACACCCTCGGTTCCGGCATCGCTGACCAGCCCCTTTCGCGATCACGTACCTGCGTGAGGGACACTTAATCACCGCGCGCCGTCGCGAGCATTCACTTGTGTTGATTCAGGAGGAGCCACCCGTGGAGTTCGACGTTCTCATCGAGATCCCCAAGGGATCGCGGAACAAGTACGAGGTCGACCACGAGACCGGTCGCATCCGTCTGGACCGTCGCCTCTTCACGTCGACGGCGTACCCGACCGACTACGGCTACGTGGAGAACACCCTCGGCGAGGACGGCGACCCGCTGGACGCGCTGGTCATCCTCGACGAGCCCACCTTCCCGGGCTGCGTGATCAAGTGCCGTGCCATCGGCATGTTCCGCATGACGGACGAGGCCGGCGGCGACGACAAGCTGCTGTGCGTGCCGGCGACGGACCCGCGCATGGAGCACCTGCGCGACATCCACCACGTGCCGGAGTTCGACCGCCTGGAGATCCAGCACTTCTTCGAGGTCTACAAGGACCTGGAGCCGGGCAAGTCGGTCGAGGGCGCCGACTGGGTCGGCCGTGAGGCCGCCGAGGCCGAGATCGAGAAGTCGATCGCGCGCGCCAAGGAGCAGGGCGCTCACTGACGCCCCGGTCCGAGGGACCTCGTGGAAGGCGGCGCACCCTTCGGGGTGTGCCGCCTTTCGTGCGTCCGCGTTTCGCACGTCCGTCTGACACCCATACTGGAATGCAAGATTCCCCGGGTGTGAGCGGAGACAGAGTGGTGGCGGAGCCGGCGGGCCCCGAGGAGGCTCCGGAGGACCGGAAGCCCCTGTCGGACGAGGCGACCTCGGAGTTCGCGCTGCCGGAGGGGCTGCTGCCGGAGCCGCCGCCGGAGCCGGAGGGCTCGGCGTTCGTGGTGCCGGAGGGGCTCGCCGCCGAGCCGGCGTCCGCCGAGCCGGAGGGTTCCGCGTTCGCGACGCCGTCGACGTACTCGGCGAAGGACTCCCCGCCGGCCTTCACCCCCGCCTACGGGGTCCCCCTGGCGCGGCTGCCGCACAACGCTCCCTGGCAGGACCGGATGCGGACGATGCTGCGGCTGCCGGTGGGCGACCGGCCGGTTCCGGAGGCGCCCGCCGCGAAGGACGAGACGGGGCCGTCGGTGCCGCGCGTGCTCGACCTGACCCTCCGCATCGGCGAGCTGCTGCTCGCGGGCGGGGAGGGCGCGGAGGACGTCGAGGCGGCGATGTTCGCGATCTGCCGCTCGTACGGCCTGGACCGCTGCGAGCCGACGGTGACGTTCACGCTCCTTTCGATCACGTACCAGCCGTCGCTGGTGGACGACCCGGTGACGGCGAACCGGACGGTGCGCCGCCGGGGCACCGACTACACCCGCCTGGCGGCGGTCTACCAGCTGCTCGCGGACATCAACGCGCCGGCGCACGAGGTGTCGCCGGAGGAGGCGTACCGGCGTCTCGCGGAGATACGGCGCAATCGGCACCCGTACCCGGGCTGGGTGCTGACGGCGGCGGCGGGCGTCCTCGCGGGCGCGGCCTCGACGCTGCTGGGCGGCGGTCCGTGGGTCTTCTTCGTGGCGGCGCTGGGCGCGGTGCTCGGCGACCGGCTGGCGTGGCTGTGCGCGGGGCGCGGGCTGCCGGAGTTCTACCAGTTCCTGGTGGCGGCGATGCCGCCGGCCGCGATGGGGGTGCTGCTGACGCTGCTCCACGCGGATCTGCGGCCGTCGGCGGTGATCACGGGTGGCCTGTTCGCCCTGATCCCGGGGCGGGCGCTGGTGGCGGCGGTGCAGGACGGCCTGACCGGCTTCTACATCACGGCCTCGGCGCGGCTCCTGGAGGTCGCCTACTTCTTCGTGGCGATCGTGGTGGGCGTGCTGTCGGTGCTGTACGTGGCCGTGCAGTTCGACGCCCAGCTCAATCCGGAGGGGGTGCTGAGTCCGGCCGAGCGGCCGGTGACGCAGATCCTGTCGTCGATGGTGCTGTGCGCGACCTTCGCCATCCTGCTCCAGCAGTCGCGGGGGACGGTGCTCTTCGCGACGCTGAACGGCGGGGTGGCCTGGGTGGTGTACGCGTCGATCGCGGTGACCGCGGAGGGGTCGACGGTGATGGCGACGGCCCTGGCGGCCGGTCTGGTGGGTCTCTTCGGGCAGCTGATGGCCCGCTACCACCACACGTCCTCGCTGCCGTACGTGACGGCGGCGATCGGGCCGCTGCTGCCCGGTTCGGCCACGTACTTCGGCGTCCTCGCGATCGCCCAGAACAACCTGGACCAGGGCTTCGCCTCGCTGGCGAAGGCGGCGGCCCTGGCCCTGGCGATCGCGATCGGGGTGAACCTGGGAGGCGAGCTGGCCCGCCTCTTCATGCGGGCCCCGGGCGCCGGCTCCGCCCGCAGCGCGGCGAAGCGGACCCGGGGCTTCTGAGCCGGTGTCCTAGCGGGGGGCCCGCGGCGGCGGGTTCTGGCCGTCGTAGCCGCCCTGGCCGTCGTAGCCGGGCCGAGTGCCGTAGCCGGGCTGGGCGTCGTAGCCGCCCTGGCCCCCGTAGCCGGGCTGGGCGTCGTAGCCGGGCTGGTTGCCGTACCCGCCCTGGCCGTCGTAACCGCCGTAGCCGGGCTGCTGCTGCCCGTAGCCGGACTGTGCGGGCTGCTGGCCGTAACCGGGCTGGGCGGGCTGCTGCCGCCCGTAGGCCTGGCCGTCGTAGCCGCCCTGTCCGGCGTACCCGGCCTGGTTGCCGTAGCCGTAGCCGCCCTGACCGGCGTACCCGCCCTGATCGGCGTAACCGCCGCCCTGGCCGCCGTAGCCGCCCTGGCCGCCGTACACGCCCTGGTCGCCGTAGCCGCTCTGATTGCCGTAGCCGCTCTGGTCGCCGTAGCCGTGGCCGGCGTAGCCGTCCTGGTCGCCGTAGCCGCCCTGGCCGTCCTGGCCGCCGTAGCCGCCCTGCTCGCCATAGCCGTCCTGGGAGCCGGGGGGCGTCGGGTCGGCGGGGGCGGCCGGGGCGGCGGGGGACGTGCCCTCTGCGGCGGCCTTCTTCGACTGGGAGCGGGCCTTGAGGTACTCGATCACGATCGGGACGACCGAGATGAGGACGATCGCGATGAGGATCGCCTCGATGTGCCGGTGCACGAAGTCGATCTTGCCGAGGGAGGCGCCGAGCAGGGTCACGCCCGCGCCCCACAGCACGCCGCCGACGATGTTGAAGGTGATGAAGGAGCGGTAGTTCATCCGGCTGACGCCGGCGATGATCGGCGTGAAGGTGCGGATGATCGGCACGAAGCGGGCCAGGATGAGGGACTTCGGGCCGTGCTTCTCGAAGAACTCGTGCGCCTTCTCGACGTTCTCCTGCTTGAAGAGCTTGGAGTCGGGCCGCCGGAAGAGCGAGGGGCCGACCTTCCGGCCGAAGAGGTAGCCCACCTGGTCGCCGAGGATCGCCGCGGCGACGATCAGCGTGCAGACCAGCCACAGCGGGGAGTCGAGCTTGCCCGTGGTGACGAGGAGGCCGGTGGTGAAGAGCAGCGAGTCGCCGGGGAGGAAGAACCCGATGAGGAGACCGGACTCGGCGAAGACGATGGCGAGGACGCCGATCAGGCCGAAGGTCTGGATCAGATAGTCCGGATCCAGCCAGCTCGGTCCGAGGGCAAGCGTGTTCACGGTTCCGGGCTCCTGGGTTCGGGGTGGGGGCATGTCGAGGTGCGGGCGGGACATGCCTGCGGCGCGCCCCAAGCTATCAACGCGGAAGGACGGGCCCCGGTTCCATCCGGCGGCCGGGGATGCGGAGCGGCCGCCTTCCGGCCACCCTGGGTGACCAGGAGGTGATGGCCGATGGGCATCGAGGAGTACGGAGGCGGTCAGGGACCGCACCCCGAGGTGCTGGTGGTGACGACGAACGACGTTCCCGGCTACGAGGTACGCCAGGTGATCGGCGAGGTCTTCGGATTGACGGTACGGTCCCGGCACCTGGGCAGCCAGATCGGCGCCGGTCTGAAGTCGATGATCGGCGGCGAGCTGAAGGGCCTGACGAAGACCTTGGTGGAGACCCGCAACCAGGCGATGGAACGCCTGGTGGAGCAGGCCAGGGCGCGCGGCGCGAACGCGGTGCTGATGTTCCGCTTCGACGTGACCGAGGCGGCCGACGTGGGCACCGAGGTCTGTGCGTACGGCACCGCCGTCGTCATCGCGCCGCGGACCTGACACCGGGCGGTCCGGGGGCGGGCGCGGGTCCGGGCGACAGGTGGCCCGGGCCCGCGCCGACCGCGCCGCGAGCCCGGCGGAGCCGGTGAGCGGGGTCACGGAGCGGCCCGGGCGGGCGGCCGCCCCCTCTCCGGCGGGACGCCGTCCGCCGCGGTCCCGACGTGACGTGAGGCGCACGCCCGAATGCCCCGGCCTTTCGAGGTGTTGTGCGGCATTTGCTCACTTATGGTGGGCCGGTGGCCACCGATCATGACGCGACCGCCCCCGTCGAAGCCCCGGTACGGATCCTGCTGCCGCAGGTGCTGCCCGCCCTCGTGGTGGGCGTCGGATCGGCCCTGCTGTTCCTCGGCATCAGCACGCTCGCCGAGGAGCTCCAGTCGGTGCTCTGGGAGACCGTGCCCGACGCCCTGGACGTCGGCCGGTACTCCTCACTGTGGATGATCACCGTCCTCACCGTCACCGGGATCGCCGCCGGCCTGGTCGTCTGGAAGGCGCCCGGGCACGCCGGGCCCGACCCGGCCTCCGAGGGGCTCGGCGGGCCGCCGCTCCCGCCGCTCGTGGTGCCCGGCCTCCTCGTCGCCTCCACCCTCGCCCTCGCCGGCGGCGTCAGCCTCGGCCCCGAGCAGCCGACGATCGCCGCCGCGGTCTCCCTGGCCGCCTGGCTGGGCCTGCGGGCCGCGCCGGGCGTACCGGGCGCCTTCTGGGCCTCCCTCGCCATCGCCGGCACCTTCGGCGCCCTCTTCGGCACCCCCGTCGCCGCCGCCCTGGTCCTCTCCGAGGCGCTCACCGGGCAGCCCGGCCGGGGCTCCCTGTGGGACCGGCTCTTCGCTCCGCTGCTCGCCGCCGGCGCCGGCGCGACGACCACCCAGCTCCTCTCGGACCCCAGCTTCGCCATGGGTCTGCCGCCGCTGACCGACCCCGGCTGGGAGGACCTGCTCGCCGCCCTCGTCGTGGCCACCCTCGGCGCCCTCTTCGGCCTCCTCGGCTGCTACGCCTTCCCCCACCTCCACCGGGCCTTCGGCCGGCTGCGGCACCCCATGCTGATGCTGCCCGCCGGCGGTCTGGTCCTGGGCCTGCTCGGCGCCCTCGGCGGGCACCTGACCCTCTTCAAGGGGCTCCACGAGACGAAGGAGCTCGTCGGCTCCATCGGGGTGTACTCCTCCGGGGAGCTGGCGAGGCTGGCCGTGGTGAAGCTGGCCGCCCTCCTCGTGGCCGCCGCCTGCGGCTTCCGCGGCGGCCGGGTCTTCCCGGCGGTCTTCCTCGGCGCCGCCTTCGGCCTCGTCGCCCAGGCGCTCGTCCCGGAGATCCACCCGGCGGTCGCCGTCTCCTCCGCCGTCCTCGGCGTCCTCCTCGCCACCACCCGGCAGGGGTGGGTGAGCCTCTTCATCGCCGCCGTCCTCGCCTCCTCCCCCGCGATGCTCTCGCTGCTCTGCCTGGCCACCCTGCCCGCCTGGCTGGTCGTCACCGGCCGCCCGCAGCTCGAACTCGACCACCAGGGCACGTCCCTCCGCTGACCCCCGCGCCGGCCGTCCGCCGCCGCAGAAGAAGGAGCCTCCGATGGCCCCCCTCCACAAGGGATCCGACCCCACCGACAGCGAGCGCTTCCGCCGGCTCGCCCTCAACCCCTTCTTCGGCGAGGCCGACCCCGTCGGCGGGATGACGGAGGCCCCGCCGCGCCACCGGTTGCCCGAGGGGCCGCTGGCGCCGGCCAGCGCGTACCAGCTGGTCCACGACGAGCTGATGCTGGACGGGAACTCCCGGCTCAACCTCGCCACCTTCGTCACCACCTGGATGGAGCCCCAGGCCGGTGTCCTCATGGCCGAGTGCCGCGACAAGAACATGATCGACAAGGACGAGTACCCGCGCACCGCCGAGCTCGAACGCCGCTGTGTCGCCATGCTCGCCGACCTCTGGCACGCCCCCGACCCGGCCGCCGCCGTCGGCTGCTCCACCACCGGCTCCAGCGAGGCCTGCATGCTCGCCGGCATGGCGCTCAAGCGCCGCTGGGCCAA
The DNA here is from genome assembly GCF_014649855.1 of Streptomyces roseolus. GTDB lineage: Bacteria > Actinomycetota > Actinomycetes > Streptomycetales > Streptomycetaceae > Streptomyces > Streptomyces roseolus. The sequence continues at coordinate 77,588 of NZ_BMTV01000001.1, forward strand.
GAAGAACGCCGACCGCTATCCGGCCACCGCCCGCCCCAACCTGGTGATGGGCGTCAACGTGCAGGTCTGCTGGGAGAAGTTCTGCGACTTCTGGGAGGTCGAGGCCCGCCTCGTCCCCATGGAGGGGGACCGCTACCACCTCGACGCCGCCTCCGCCGCCGCCCTCTGCGACGAGAACACCATCGGCGTCGTCGCCGTCCTCGGCTCCACCTTCGACGGCTCGTACGAGCCCGTCGCCGAGATCTGCGCGGCCCTCGACGAGCTCCAGTCCCGCACCGGCCTCGACGTCCCCGTCCACGTCGACGGCGCCTCGGGCGCCATGGTCGCCCCCTTCCTCGACGAGGACCTGGTCTGGGACTTCCGGCTCCCCCGCGTCTCCTCGATCAACACTTCGGGCCACAAGTACGGGCTCGTCTACCCGGGCGTCGGCTGGGCCCTGTGGCGCGGCGTCGAGGAGCTCCCCGAGGAGCTGGTCTTCCGGGTCAACTACCTCGGCGGCGACATGCCGACCTTCGCCCTCAACTTCTCCCGCCCCGGCGCCCAGGTCGTCGCCCAGTACTACACCTTCCTCCGGCTGGGCCGGGAGGGCTACCGGGCCGTCCAGCAGACCAGCCGGGACGTCGCCCGCGGCCTCGCCGAACGCATCGAGGCCACGGGCGACTTCCGCCTCCTCACCCGCGGCGACCAACTGCCCGTCTTCGCCTTCACGACCGCCCCCGACGTCACCTCCTTCGACGTCTTCGACGTCTCCCGCCGGCTCCGCGAACGCGGCTGGCTGGTGCCCGCCTACACCTTCCCGGCCCACCGCGAGGACCTGTCCGTCCTGCGGATCGTCTGCCGCAACGGCTTCTCCGCCGACCTCGCGGGCCTCCTCGTCGAGGACCTGCGCCGCCTCCTGCCCGAACTCCGCAGCCAGCCCCGCCCCCTCACCCGGGACAGGGCCGCCGCGACCTCCTTCCACCACTGACGGGCGTCCGCCGCGCCTCCTCCGGACCCCCGCGGGGCGAGGTCCGGTTCACCGCCCGAGCCGGCGGAACCTCCGTACGGCCAGCGGGAAGAACACGGCGAGCAGGGCCAGCGGCCACAGCACCGCCGCCGTCACCCAGCCCGGTTCGCCGCCCGGGTTGCCGAACAGCTCGCGGACCGCCGTGGCGGTCGCCGACATCGGGTTCCACTCCACGGCCGTGCCCAGCCAGCCCGGCATGGACTCCGGCGACGCGAAGGCGTTGGAGAGGAAGCCGACCGGCCAGACCAGGATCTGCACGGCCTGCACCAGCTCCGGCTTCCGCGCCACGAGCGCCAGGTGGATCCCGATCCACAGCATCGCGAAGCGCAGCAGCAGGAGCAGTCCGAGGGCCCCCGCGAAGGCCGCGGGGCCGCCCCGGGCGCTCCAGCCCATCGCGTACCCGACGCCGACCATCACGAGGAGCCCGGCCGCCGACTGGAGCATGTCGGCGACCGCCCGGCCGACGAGCACCGCGCCGTCGGCCATCGGCCATCGGCATGGAGCGGAAGCGGTCGACGACCCCCCTGTCCAGGTCCCGGGTGACCGCCGTCATCGTCCCTTCGAGCCCGAACACCATGGTCAGCGTGAGCATCCCGGGCACCAGGAAGTCGACGTACTCCCCCTGGACGGCCCGGCCGCCGCCGACCAGGTAGCCGAACATCAACAGCATCATCACCGGGAAGACGAGGCCGACGAGGACGGCGACCGGCTGCCGCGCCCAGTGGGCCAGCTCGCGCCGGGTCATCGTCCAGCAGTCGCTCAGCGCGTACGCGGCGCTCATGCCGCCACCTCCCGCTTCCCGTCGGTCAGGCGCAGGAACGCCTCGTCCAGCGTCGGGCGCCGCAGCGCCACGTCCTCGGCCTCGATCCCGGCCGCCTCCAGGGCCCGTACGACCTCCGCGAGCGAGGCCATCCGGTCCCGTACGGGCGCGCTGATCAGCCGCCGGTCCCGGTCGACGTCCGTCTCGCCGGCGCCGAAGGGCAGCACCCGTACGGCCTCGTCGAGGCGGTCGGCGTCCCGGACGACGACGTCGACGCGGTCCCGTCCGGCCCGGGACTTCAGTTCCCCGGGGGTGCCCTCGGCGACCACCCGGCCGCCGTCGACGACCGAGATCCGGTCGGCGAGCCGGTCGGCCTCCTCCAGGTACTGGGTGGTCAGCAGCACCGTCGTCCCGCCGTCGACGAGGGAGCGCACGGCCGCCCAGACCTCGCCGCGCCCGCGCGGGTCGAGGCCGGTGGTCGGCTCGTCCAGGAAGAGCACCTCCGGCTCGGTGATGAGGGAGGCGGCGAGGTCGAGCCGCCGCCGCATGCCGCCGCTGTACTGCCGGACCGGCTTGCGGCCGGTGTCGGTGAGCCCGAACCGCTCCAGGAGCGCGTCGGCGCGGAGCCCCGCTCCCCGGGCGCCGAGGTGGAAGAGCCGGCCGAACATCTCCAGGTTCTGCCGGCCGCTCAGCTCCTCGTCGAGCGCGGCGTGCTGGCCGAGCAGCCCGATCCGGCGCCGGACCTCGGCGGCCTCCTTCCGTACGTCGTGCCCCGCGACCCGCACCAGGCCCTCGTCGTGCCGGAGCAGGGTCGCCAGGACCCGTACCGTCGTGGTCTTGCCGGCCCCGTTGGGGCCGAGCAGGCCGTGGACCGTGCCGCGCCGGACGGCGAGGTCGAGGCCGTCGAGCGCCCGCTTGTCGCCGTACCGCTTGCCCACGCCCTCCATGAGGATCGCGTCGCCGCCACCCGTCGGCATCTGGTTCCTCTCGTTCATCCCGTTCACCCCTCTTTGACCCTAGTCAAATTTGACCAGTGATCCGGCGGGAAGGGTACGCCCGCCCCTCGGGCTAGTCAAACTTGATTAATCTTCGACGGCGTCACCGGTCGCGTACGGGTTCTCCTGGCCCTCCGCGAGGACGCCCACGAACGGCTCGCCCTCCCCCGCGAAGGTGTACGCCCCGCCCTCGATCCGCTCGATCAGCCCGAGCGTCCACTCCCGGCCGGCGTCCGCCGAGTGCACCCAGAGGTGCATGATCTCGCCGATGTGGCCGAGCTGCTCCGGACCGCCCTCCGGGACGTAGTACTCCGTCACCGACGTCCGCCAGGCGTCCAGCCTCCGCAGCCGCTCCCGCAGCAGCTCCACCGCCTCCGCCCGCGGCAGGTCGACGACGAAGCCGACCGCCGCCGACAGCACGTCCATCCGCTGGTCGTAGGTGGCCAGCGCCTCCCGGAGCAGCCGCAGGTACTCCTCCCGGCCCGCCTCGGTGATCTCGTACTCGACCCTCGGCGGACCGCCGGCCGTGCTCGGCGCCAGCTCCTCGGCGCGCAGCAGTCCCTGCTTCGCCATCTGCTTGAGCGCGTGGTAGATCGAGCCCGGCTTGGCGTTGGACCACTCGTGCGCGCCCCAGTACTCCAGGTCGTTGCGCACCTGGTAGCCGTGGGCGCGGCCGTGCTGCTTCACCGCGCCCAGGACGAGAAGGCGGATCGCCGACATCCCCACGTACCCCTCTGGTCGATTCCGACCAGAGTAGGCGGGTCACGACCCCGCGGTACGACCGCTCTCCTCGGCGATCAGCGCGAAGGAGACCTTGCCGTCCAGGGACTCGCGGATCACGTCCGCGTGCCCGGCGTGCCGGCCCATCTCCTGCACCAGGTGCAGCAGCATCCAGCGGACCGAGACGCGTCCGCCCTCCGGGAACCAGGGCGCGGGCGGCAGCGGGAAGGTGTCGTCCAGGCTCGGCGCCGTGCGCACGAACTCCTCGGTCTCCTCGGCCACGCCGTCCCAGAAGGCGAGGACCTCGGGGATCGTCTCGCCGTCGACGAGCCGGAAGGCCTCGCCCCAGGTCTCCTGGGTCCGCTGCCTCTCGTTCTCCCGCCGCTGGGCGAGGCGGAGCCAGTTCAGCTCCACCTCGGCCACGTGCTTGACCAGGCCGGAGAGGCTCAGCTCGCTGGCGCTGGGCCGGCTCGCCGCCTGCTCCTCGGTGAGGCCGAGGAGGGCGCGGCGGAGCGCGGCGCGCTGGGCCTCCACGAAGTTGAGGAACGCGCCGCGCTCGTCGCCGGGGGCCTCCGCGGGAACAAGAGCCACCATGATGTGTCCGCCTTCCGTCGTCTTCCTCGGGGTGCGTCACCCACGGTACGGAAGGAGTAGGACGGATTCCGTCCTAGAAGGGGAACCGGCTCCGGCCGTGCTGGATGGAGATCCACTTCTGGGTGGTGAAGGCCTCGATCATCGCGTCGCCGTTGAGCCGCCCGATGCCCGAGTGCTTCTCGCCGCCGAAGGGGACGATCGGCTCGTCGTGCACGGTGCCGTCGTTGATGTGGATCATGCCGGTGTGGATGCGCCTGGCGACCCGCACGCCCCGCTCCACGTCGGCGGTGTGGACCGCGCCGCTGAGCCCGTACGGGGTGTCGTTGGCGATCCGCACGGCCTCGTCCTCGCCGTCGAAGGGGAGGATCAGGGCGACCGGGCCGAAGATCTCCTGGGAGAGGACGGGGGCGCCGGCGGGGATGCCGGTCAGCACCGACGGGGAGACGACGTTGCCCTCCACCCCGCCGCGCAGCAGCGCGGTGGCGCCCGCCGCGACGGCCTGCTCGACGGCCCCGTCGACCGACTCGGCCTGCTGGGAGTTGATGAGCGGGCCGATGTGGGTGGCGGGGTCGGCCGGGTCGCCGACGCGCAGGGTCCTCACCTTCGCCACGAACTTCTCGGTGAACTCCGCCTCCACCCGCCGGTCGACCAGGACGCGGTTGGCGGCCATGCAGACCTGCCCCTGGTGGACGAAGCGGCTGAAGACGGCGGCGTCCACCGCGTAGTCGAGGTCGGCGTCGTCGAGGACGATCAGGGCGCTGTTGCCGCCGAGTTCGAGGACGGCGTGCTTGAAGTTCCGGGCGCAGACCTCGGCCACGTGGCGGCCGACCTTGTCGGAGCCGGTGAAGGAGATGACCTTCGGGACCGGGTGGGTGAGGAGCGCGTCGCCGATCTCGGCGATGTCGGTGACGACGACGTTGAGCAGGCCGGCCGGGAGGCCCGCCTCCTCCAGGATCTTCGCGACCAGGGTGCCGCCGCAGATCGGCGTGTTCTGGTGCGGCTTGAGGACGACGGCGTTGCCGAGCGCGAGCGCGGGGGCGACCGACTTGAGGGAGAGGAGGAAGGGGAAGTTGAAGGGGGAGATGACGCCGACGACGCCGACGGGGAGGCGGTAGACGCGGTTCTCCTTGCCGTCGACCGGGGACGGCAGGATGCGGCCCTCGGGGCGCAGCGCCAGCTGGACCGCCTCGCGCAGGAACTCCTTGGCGAGGTGCAGCTCGAAGGCGGCCTTGAGGCGGGTGCCGCCGAGCTCGGCGACGATCGTCGCGGCTATCTCGTCCTCGCGGTCCTCGACGATCCGCAGGGCCCGCTCGAAGACCTGGCGGCGGACGTACGGGTTGGTCTCGGCCCAGGCGGCCTGCGCGCGCTCGGCGGCCCGGTAGGCGAGGTCCACCTCCCCGACGGTGGCCACCGTGATCGAGGCGAGCTTCTCCCCGGTGTACGGATCGAAGTCGATGATGTCCCAGGAGCCGCTGCCCGGCTTCCACTCGCCGTCGATGAACTGGTGGGCCAGGTCGGTGAAGTGCGACATGGACGGTGAACCCCTCTGCCGGCTGCCGGTCACCCGGGCGCGCGCGGGCGCCCGGCCGCCGGGGCTACTGATGCGCCGTCATCGTACTGATGTATCAGGAGAGTTGGAGGAGGCCCCGGAGAAGATCACGACTTTCGGCCGGATCCGGGCTGTCCTTCGCCAGCTTCTCCATCACCGTGCCGTACTGGGCGACCTCCTCGCGCTTGTCGAGGTAGAGGGCGCCGGTGAGCTGCTCCAGGTAGACGACGTCGGAGAGGTCGGACTCGGGGAAGCTGAGCATGGTGAAGGCGCCGCTCTCGCCGGCGTGCCCGCCGAAGCTGAACGGCATCACCTGGAGCGTGACCCCGGGGTTCTCCGAGACCTCGATGAGGTGCTTCAACTGGCCCCGCATGACGGCCCGGTCCCCGTACGGGCGACGGAGCGCGGCCTCGTCGAGGACGACGTGGAAGTGCGGGGCGCGCTCGGAGACGAGGACCTTCTGGCGTTCGAGGCGGAGGGCGATCCGGCGGTCGATCTCGGCGCGCGTGGCGCCCGGCATGCCCCGGGAGACGACCGCGTGGGCGTACTCCTCGGTCTGCAACAGGCCGTGCACGAACTGGACTTCGTAGACCCGAATGAGGGAGGCGGCCGCTTCGAGGCCGATGTAGGTCTGGAACCAGCCCGGCAGGACGTCGCCGAAGCTGTGCCACCAGCCGGCGAGGTTGGCCTCGCGGGCGAGACCCAGGAGCGCGCCGCGCTCGGTCTCCTCGGTGACTCCGTAGAGAGTGAGCAGATCCTCTATGTCCCTGGCCTTGAAGCTCACCCTTCCCAACTCCATGCGGCTGATCTTGGATTCGGAGGCGCGGATCGAGTAGCCGGCGGCCTCGCGGGTGATGCCCCTCGATTCGCGCAGGCGCCTCAACTGGGAGCCCAGCAGGATCCGTCGGACGACGCTCCCGCCCGCTCCGTTCATTTCGCCTGCGGTCACGGCTCCAGCCTTCCCTTCACGGTGACGAGCCCCCGTTCGAGCCCCGGATTCTGCCACCAAACGCTTCAGCGCGTACACATCCGATTACGGAAGGGGAGGCGCAGGGGTGAGATCCGGACGGAAGGCGGCGCGCCCGTGTCAAGAAGATTTCCACAGATTCACCACAGGGTCGGACAGGTCCGGCATCCGTTCCCCGCGTGCACGTGCATCTGCCCTTGCATCCCGTCGGCGCATTCGGAACCATGGACCCGCGCAGCCGCGTACTCGTTCGCGTTGTCGTGTTGTCGCAATGTTTCGCACTGCTTGCACCGTTGTCGCACCGCCACCGCGATTCCCGGGAGTGCCTCGCATGGGGACGAATGGATCGACCGTGCTCGAGCCTTTACGGCAGGGTCTCCCGCCGATCGATCCCGGTGCCGTCTCCACCTCCGCCTCCTGCGCCCTTCCCGCCCGGTACGAAGCCGTGCGCGGGGCACGGAAGTTCACCAGCGCGACACTGGACAGCTGGGACCTCGCCGACCGCTTCGACGACGTGGCCCTCGTGGTCTCCGAACTCGTCACCAACGCCCTCCGGCACGCCGTCCCCGACGGCCCCGAGGACCCGCAGGCACCGCAGGTGCGGCTGCACCTGATGCGCTGGGCCTCGCGCCTGGTGTGCGCGGTGCGCGACCCCAGCCGGCAGAGCCCGGAGGCACGCGAGGGCGAGGAGGACTTCTCGGCCGAGTCGGGCCGGGGGCTGTTCCTCGTGGAGTCGTTCAGCGACAGCTGGGGCTGGCACCCGCTCGCCGGGACCCTGCAGGGCAAGGTCGTGTGGGCGCTGTTCCGGGTCGGGCCGGAGGAGTAGGGAAGCCTCGAGCACTACGGGGAAGGGCCCCGGCGGGTGACCGCCGGGGCCCTTCCCCGTGTCGGGTGTGCGGTCGTCGGGTCAGACGAGGTGGTCGAACTCCCCGTCCTTGACACCCAGCAGGAGCGCCTCGATCTCGGCCGGCGTGTAGACGAGCGCCGGGCCGTCGGGGTGACGGGAATTGCGTACGGCAACGTTTCCCCCCGGCAGTTTGGCGAACTCGACGCACGAGCCCTGGGAGTTGCTGTGCCTGCTCTTCTGCCAGACGACGCCTCGCAGCTCCGTCGCCGCCATGCCGTTGTACGCGTGGTGCGCGTGGTGCACTGGTAGCTCCCCGAGTTGCTTGGTACAGGTGTCAACTTCCCCGGATCATAGCTGCGTTCATATGCCGATGCATGAGCAGATGCACGTGCACGAGGCGTGGCGTAGCCGCTACGCCACTCAGCGTGCGGCCGCGGGGAGGTCCCCCGTGATCTTCCCATCCGGGTGGACGGGAACGCCGGGGAGGTGGTTCCCGGGGAGGCGGTTTCCCGGGGGCCGGGGGTCCCGGGCGGTGGTTTCCCGGGCCGGCCCTTCGGGGCCGGGCGCCGTTCAGGCGTCGGCGAGGGCCGCCGACAGGTCGTCCAGGGCGGCCAGGAGGAGCCGGGCCGCCTTGCGCAGCAGCGGGTCGGTGACCTCGGCCTCCCAGGCGGCGACGGTCGCACGGAGGTCGTCCCAGGCGGGGGCCTTCCGTTCGCGGACCGCCTTCGCGCCGCGTTCGGTGGCCTCGCCCAGCGCCTCCGCGAGGCCCGCGGCGGCGGGCAGGGGCGGGGCGCCGTGCTCGGGGAGGTGGGCCTCCAGGAGCATGGCGGCCCGCCCGAACTCGGCGATCGCCCGGCCCGCGCCCTCGGCGGCCGCGTGCGGGAGCCCCCGGTGCCGCACCGGCTCGTGGGTGGCCCGGGCCAGCGCGTCGTGCCAGGCCACGCGCGCGGCGCGAGCGGAGAGCAGGGCCTCGCGGACGTCCGGGCTGCCGGGCCCCGCGGGGTCGGCGTACCGGGCGGCGACGGCGGCGGCGTACCGCCCGGACGCGGTGAGCCAGTCGGCGAGCCTGCCGCGCAGCCGGGGCGTCTCCCAGGCAGGGTAGACCGCGTAGGAGAGCATCGCGAGGAGGCCGCCGAGGAGGGTGAGCAGGACCCGGTCCCGCACGGTCTGGGTGACTCCCGAGCCCTCCATGCCGAGCAGGAAGACGACGTACGCGGCGACGCAGACCTGGCTGACCGCGTACCCCGTCCTCATCAACAGGTACATGCCGAAGGCGCAGAGCACGGCGAGCCCGGCGGAGAGGTACGTCCCCGGGTGCGCGGTCCGCACGACGGCGGAGGCGAGCCCGACGCCGACGAGCGTGCCGCCGAAGCGGGCCACCGAGCGGGAGTACGTCTGCGAGAAGTCCGGCCGCATCACCATCACGGAGGTCATCGGCGCCCAGTATCCGTGCCCGAAGGGCAGCACCTGGCCCAGGAGGTAGCCGGCGGCGGTGACCGCGGAGACGCGCAGCGCGTGCCGCAGGACCGCCGAGCCCGGCCGCACCTCGGCCCGCATCCTCGCGACGACGAGCGGCAGGAGCCGCAGGAGGGTGGGGCGGGGGGCGGACGGGTCCGCCGGGTCCCGGCCGGTCTCCGTGCGGGGTTCGGCCGTCTCGACGACGTCGCCGAGGAGGGCGGTGAGGCGGAGGGCGGCGCGGTGGGAGCGGTCGGAGAGGATCGTGCCGGTGTCGGGGGTGCGGAGGGCGGCGACGGCGGCCGGGGGCAGCCGGACCGGTGCGCCGTGCCGGATGGCGTGCGCGGCGGCGTCGAGGACCTCGCCCGCCGCGGCGAGCAGCTCGCGCACCCGGTCGCGCTGCGGCCCCTCGGCGGGGGCGCCGACGGCGGGGTCGGCGAGCGAGGCGAGGACGGGCCGGATCCGTTCGGCGAGCCGCCGGGGCCCGTGGAGTTCGGCGGGCCGGCGGCGGGCCTGCCGCGGGGTGACGGCGGCGGCGGCGCTGCGGGCGGTCATCAGCGGGACCGGGTCGAAGGACGCGACCGGGTCGTGGCGGAGCCGGCGGGCGTAGTCCGCCTCCGCGGCGAGCGCGTCGGCGAGCGCGTCGCGCTGGGCGCCCCAGGGCCGGACGGGCAGCAGCACGACGAGCGCGGCCTGTACGACCCCGCCGGCGAAGATCGTGGCGGCGTGGCCGGCGGCGGTGGCGACCGAGGTGGGCAGGGTGACCGTGACCAGCATGATCGCCACGTTGGAGGAGGCGATGATGCCGGCGGTGGGCCCGACGGCCCAGGCGAGCCCGGAGAGGAAGGTCCACAGGACCAGCAGGGCGAGGAAGAGGAGCGTGTGCGCCCCGGTCAGGTACCCCAGGAAGGTGGAGGCCGCGAGGCTGGCGCCGGAGGCGAGCGCGAGGGTGGGCCGGGGCCGCCACGACCGCTGGAAGGTGGCGATGGCCGCCTGGAAGGCGCCGAACGCGGAGGACGCGGCGACGGCCGGCCCGAAGAAGGCCAGCGAGAAGCCGACGACGAGCGCGAGCCCGAGCGCCCCGCGGGCCGCGGCGACGGGAGCGAGCCGCCGCCGCTCGACGGTGAGTCCGGAGCGGGCGGTCTCCCTCAGCGCCCGGAGCCAGCTCATGATCCGAGCGTAGCGACGATCACCCCGTATGGCATGGAACCCGGCATTTCGCCCCCCGGGGTCCCGCCCTCGCCGAGCCGGGTCCGGTCCGGGATCCAGCCGCTGCCGGACCGTTTCCCGCCCCGGGCTTCAGCCTCTGCCGAGCCGGGCCGGGGCCGGCCCGGGGCCTGAGCCGGGGCCTGAGCTCAGCCCTTGTCGAGCCGGGCCGGGGCCGGGGCTCAGCCTCTGCCGGACCGTTTCCCGCCCCGGGCTTCAGCCTCTGCCGAGCCGGGCCGGGGCTCAGCCCTTGTCGAGCCGGGTCCGCCCCGGGGTCAGGGTGGCGGACTCGGCGGCGGTGGCGCCGTGGTGCCAGCCGTCCTCGTCCCACATCGCGCGGACCCGGGCGGCCCTCGTCTCCGGGAAGAGCTCGTCGGTGCGGGCCGTCACCGCGACCTCGCGGGAGGCGAGGACCGGCAGCAGGGTCGGGGCCTCGGCGGCGACCCGCCGGGAGGTCGCCTCGAGGCGGGCGCCGAGCCGGTTCGCGTACGCGAGCAGGAAGGACTGCCGGAAGGACTTGGTGCGCTTGCGACCGCCCTTGCGCTGCTCGGCCTCCGCACGGGTCATCGCGGCCGTCCCCTGCACGAGCAGCGAGGTGTACAGCAGCTCGACCGGGTCGAGGTCCGCCTCGAAGCCGACGACCGTCGAGAAGCCGTACGTCTCGTTCCACACCGCCCGGCAGTGGTTGGCGCTCGCCACCGCGTCGAGCAGGATCGCCTTCGCCTGCTCGTACGGCGGCTCCACGCCGACCCGGATCGCCCCCGGCGTCTGCGGCGACGGCGCGCCGGCGGCGAGCCCGGCCTCGTCGAGGCTGTGGCGGGCCATCAGCTCCTGCGCCTTCGCCGTCAGCGCCTCGGCCTCCTCCGGATAGCCGGTGGCCTCCGCCTTGGCGAGCAGCGCCCGGATCCGGGTGAGCATCCGCGGCTCGCCGACGGCCGCCGGCGGCAGCGTCTCGCCCGGTACGGGTCCCACCGCGTCGAGCCGGGGCAGCCGGACGAGCAGCCGGTACAGCTCCAGGACGGCGGTCGCGTACGAGAAGCGGTCGGCGGGCCCGGCCCCCTCCCCCGCCGCGTCGGTCAGCGCGTCGAGCTGTTCGCGCCAGCGCCGGGGCAGCGTCGCGTACCGCGCGGTCTCGGCCCGTACCAGGTCGCCGAGCAGCCGCAGATGCTCCTCCGCCAGCTCGCGGCGGACCGTCCGCGCCAGGTCGGCGGGCTGCCAGCCGCGCTCCCACAGGGTCCGTACGAACTCCTCGCCGCGCCGCGCGAGCCCCGCGTCGGTCCCCGGGTCGGCGGCGAGCAGGGAGGCGGCGGTGTCGAGGGAGCGGTCGTCGCGGGCGTGCAGCGACTCCCGCAGCGCCCGTTCGACGGTGGACTCCGTGGACTCGGTGGACTCCGTGGACCCCCGTGCCTCGTCCCGCATGACCGTGCCCTCTCCGTCCCCCGCGCCGACTCTTCTCCTCCGATGGTCTCAGGGCGGCGGGGCACGGCCGCCCCCGGGACGCCCGCCCGGGGCGGAGGTGGGCCCGGCCAGCCCCGGGACACCCGCCCCCGGCCGGGGGAAGCCCGGCCCTGCCCCGGGGACACCCGCCCCCACCCGGGAGGAAGCCCGGCCCCGCCCCCGGGGACGCCCGCCCCCACCCGGGAGGAAGCCCGGCCCCGCCCCCGGGGACGCCCGCCCCGGCCGGAGGTAGGCCTGGCCCTACCCCGGGACGCCCGGCAGACGGCGTGACCCGGAGCGGGCCGGAACGGTTCGCTGGAGCCATGACCAGGACCCTTTCTCCTTCCGCCCCCGCCGCCGTGCGGCTCAGGGGGCTCGTCCGGCGGCACGGGGACGTCCGGGCCCTCGACGGCGTCGACCTCGACGTCGGCGCCGGCACGTTCACGGCCGTCATGGGCCCCTCCGGCTCCGGGAAGTCCACCCTGCTGCGCTGCGCCGCCGGACTCGACCGCCCGGACGCGGGGCGCGTCGAGGTGGCGGGCACGGCCCTGGAAGGGCTCGGCGAGCGGCGGCTGACACTGCTGCGGCGGGACCGGATCGGCTTCGTCTTCCAGTCCTTCAACCTGCTGCCGACGCTGACGGCCGCGCAGAACGTGGCCCTGCCGCTGCGGCTCGCCGGCCGTCGTCCGGCGCGCGGCGAGGTCCGGGCGGCGCTCGCCCGGGTCGGGCTCGCGGGGCGCGAGCGGCACCGGCCCGCCGAGCTCTCCGGCGGCCAGTGCCAGCGGGTCGCCATCGCCCGCGCCCTGATCACGCGCCCCTCGGTCCTCTTCGCCGACGAACCGACCGGCGCGCTCGACTCCACGACCGGCGCCGAGGTGATGGACCTGCTCAGGGCCCTCGTCGACGAGGAGGGCCGGACGCTGGTCATGGTGACCCACGACCCGCTCGCCGCCGCCCGCGCCGACCGGGTCGTCTTCCTCGTCGACGGCCGCCTGGCGGACGAGCTGGCCGCGCCGACGGCCCCCGAGGTGTCGGCCCGCCTCGCGGCCCTGCGCCCGGCGGGAACGGCAGGAACGGCGGGAGTCGCTGGAGCCTCGGGAACGGCGGGAGTCGCTGGAGCCGCGGAGAAGACCGGAACGGCGGGTGTGCCGTGCTGAGTCTCGTCGTCGGCGGACTGCGGACGCGGTGGGCGTCCCTCCTGGGCGGGTTCCTGGCCCTCGCGCTCGGGGCGGGGATGCTGACGGCGACCGGACTCGGGCTCGCCGCCGCGCTGGACCCGCCGCCGCACGCCCCCGAACGGTTCGCGTCCTCGCCCGTCGTCGTCCTCGGGCAGGACCGGCTGACCGTGGAGGTCCGGCGCGGGCCCGGGACCGCGTCGGCCTCCCGGCCGCTCGACCGTCCACAGCCTGTGGACACCGGAGTGCTCCGCGAACTCCGCGCCCGCTGGACGCTCACCGGGGCGGGCACGGGCGCCCCGGACGCCGTCGGGCTGGACGCACCCGTCGCCGAGGTCAGGGCGGTCGTCGGCGACCGGGCGCAGGTGCTCACCGGCGCCGACCGCCGCCGCGCCGACCCCGGCCACGAGGACGACACCCGCGAACTCACCGGCCTCAACGCCCTCCTCGGCACCGCGGGCGGCGTCGCCGCCTTCGTCTCCGTCTTCGTCGTCGCCTCCGTCTTCGCCTTCTCCGTGGCGCTGCGCCGCCGCGAGTTCGGGCTGCTCCGCACGGCCGGCGCCACCCCCGCGCAGGTCCGCCGGCTGCTGCTCGCCGAGGCCGCGGTGCTCGGCGTCACCGCGTCCGCGGCCGGCTGCGCGCTCGGCGCCCTCGCCGCGCCGCCGATGGCACGGGCGCTGGTGGCCCGGGAGCTGGCGCCCGCGTGGTTCGCGACCGCGGCCGGCGGAAGCGCCGGATGGCCGTACCACGTGGCCTTCTGGACGGGGCTCGGCGTCGCGCTCGCCGGCGCTGCCGCCGCCGCCCACCGGGCCGGACGGACCGGCCCCACGGCCGTGCTGCGCGAGGCGGACGTCGACCGGGACGTGCTGCCGCCCGGCCGGGCGCTGCTCGGCGCCGGGCTGCTCGCGGCCGGGCTCGGCCTGCTGTCCTGGACGTACGGCACGGAGCCCGAGGCGCTGCTGAAGCGGAAGACGTACACGACCCTGCCGATGCTCCTGATCGGCGGCACGGCCCTGCTCGCCCCGCTCCTCGTGCGCCCCGTGGCCCGGCTGCTGCCGGTCCCCGGCGGCGGGGCCGTCGGGCTCCTGGTCCGGGCGAACGCCGCCGCCGCCGTGCGCCGCACCTCCGCCGTCGCCGCGCCCGTCCTGGTGACGGTGGCCCTCGCCGGCACGCTCTTCGGCGCCTCGGAGAGCGTGGCGCGCGCGAAGGAGACGGAGGCGCGGGAGCGGACCGCGGCCCCGTACGCGGCGGAGGCCGGCCCGACCTCCCTCTTCGTGCGGGACGGGGCCGAGGCGGTCGTGAAGTACCGGGCCCGCGCGGTCGCCGACCCGGCGGCCTTCGCGGAACTGGCGCGGCTCCCGGTGGTCGCGGGCGACCTGCGGGACCTGGACGACCGGTCGATCGTCGTCAACGAGGAGTTCGAACGGCGGCGGGTCGGCGAGGAGGTCGAGGTGTGGCGGGCGGACGGCAGCGGGCCCGTACGGCTCCGGGTGGCGGCGGTCCTGGCACGCGGCACGGGCGACAACGGCCCCTACGTGACCCGCGCGCAGGCCCCGGGCACGGCCCCGGACCGGCTGACGCCGGGCACGGAGCCCCGGCCCGTGAACCGGGCGGCCCGGACCGGCCTCCGCCTCCTCCTCGGCCTCACCCTCCTGTACACGGTGATCGCCCTGGCGAGCACCCTGCTCATGGCCACGTCGGTGCGCGGCGGGGAACTGGCCGCCCTCCGGCTGGCCGGCGCCACCCGCGCGCAGGCCCTGCGGGCGGTGACGGGCGAGGCGCTGCTCGCGGTGGCCGTCGGCACGGTCCTCGGCCTCGCGGTGACGGCCGCGGTCCTGGGGGCCCTGGGCGCGGCCCTCGCCGCCCTCTCGGCGCCGGTGACCCCGGCCCTGCCGTGGGCCGAGACGGGGGCGGCGGCCGCCGTCTGCGCCGCCGTCGCCGTCGCCGCCTCGGCCCTCCCCGCGTGGCGCCTCTCCCGCTGACCGGCGAAGGTGGAACAGGGCGGTGGCCGGGGTCGGAGCCGGGCCACCGCCCCGCCCGTGCCCGGGGCCCGCCCCGGTGCGGCCGGCGCCCTCGCCGCACCCCCCGTGTGGGCGGGCGTCCCGCCAGGGCGGTGGGGGTCCCCCTGCTCGAGCGAGGCCGAGAGCTTGGGAGAGAGGGTGGGCACACGGGACGGCGCCCGCTTGCCGCGCCGGGCTCCAGCGCCTGAACCCGCACCTGCTGTACGGCTCCGTACGGGCGCGGGTCCGGGCGCAAGAGCGGAAGCACCCACCGACGGTGCCGTTCCGCGGGATGCGCGGACCCGTCACGGGAGGAGGACCAGCTTGCCCCGGGTGTGGCCGGATTCGCTGAGTTCCTGGGCCCGCGCCGCCTCCTTCAGGGGCAGCGTGCCCGCGTGGCGCAGCCGAAGGGTGCCCGCCAGGACGCCCTCCGCCTGCGCCCGCAGCCACCCCCGCACCCGCCCGGGGTCCGTCTCGGGCACGCTGAAGAGGACCCCGTGCTCGTCCGCGTCCGTCGCGGCGATCGTCACGACCCGCTCCCTCCCCGCCAGTTCGATCGCGAGCGGCAGCACCCCGTACCCCGCGGCGTCGAAGACCGCGTCGACGCCCCCGGACGCCGCCGCCCGCACCCGCTCGGCGAGCCCGTCGCCGTACTCGACGGGAATCGCGCCGAGTCCCCGCAGGTGGTCGTGGTTCGCCGCGGACGCCGAGCCGACGACCGTGACGCCGGCGGCGACCGCCAGCTGCACGGCGATGGTGCCGACGATGCCCGCCGCGCCGTGCAGGAACAGCGTCTCCCCCTCCCGTACCGCGAGCTGCTCCAGGACCCGCGCCGCGGTCTCCCCGGCGACCGGCAGGCCGACCGCCGCCTCGAAGGACAGCCCGGCCGGCTTCGGCAGTACGCCGACGGCGCCGGCGAGGGCGTACCGCGCGTACCCTCCGCTCTTCGCCCAGCCGAACACCTCGTCCCCGACGGCGAGTCCGGTGACGCCCTCGCCGGTCGCGTCGACCGTGCCGGCCACCTCGATCCCGGCCACTGCGGGGAAGGTCGTCGGGTGCAGCGCCGTCATCAGGCCCCTGCGCGTCTTCCAGTCGACCGGGTTGACGCCCGCCGCCGCGACCCGCAGCCGCACCTCGCCGGGTCCCGGCTCCGGCACGGCGACGCCGGTCTCGTACCGCAGCACCTCGGGTCCGCCGAACTCCTCGAACACGATCGCGTCCATCGTCGCCGTCGCCATGTCGCCCTCCTCGTCAGCGCGTTCGCTTCTCCGCGAGCGCTTCTCGATGCCTTGACGGGCTCAAGCCTCCGCCCGCGCGCACCCCTTCCCGGCCCTCCTTCCGGCCGGTCCGACCTGGCCGAAAGACCAGCCGCCCCCTCCACGTCCCTCACTAGGCTGGCGTCATGGACGTGCCCACGCTGACCGCCGCGTACGAGATCCTCCGCAGGCCGCTCGACGGGGTCCTCGCACAGCTCTCCGCCACGCTCGCCCCGGTCGTCCCGCACCTCGGCGCCGCCGAACTCTCCACGCACTGCGCGCACTCGCCGTTCAAGACGGCGGGCGACGCGGTCGGCGGGCTCACCGCCGCCGACCTGGCGCCGCTGCTCGCCGCCGGGGTCCCGGGCGAGCCCTGGCAGGGGACGGTGCGGCTCGCCGGGCGCCCGCGCCCGGTCCTCGCGGTGACGAGCGACGCCACCGCCCGGCGCTCCCTCCTGGTCCTGCTCCGCGAGGACGGCTCCGCGCCCGCGGGGCCGGACGGACTCGCCCCGGCGCAGGCCCTGTGGGACCTGGTGACCGCCCATCTCGACCGGTTCGCGGTCGAGGCCATGCCGGGGGCGCTGGCCCGTTCCCGCACCGCCGCCGACACCCGCGCCCGGGTCATCGCCGAGCTGACCACCTCCCACGCGGCGGCCGTCTCCGGCGTCCTGTCGGTGCTCCGCAGCAGGAACCTCGACGACGCGGCGGCCCGGGCGGCCGCCACCGACCTCGCCGCCTCCGCGCTCCTGGAGATCCGGTCCGTGCGGCAGCGGGACCGCGCGGTCGCGGAGGAGTCCGCGCGGGCCGCCTTCGGCCGGCTCGCCGACGAGCTGCGGCCGGTCTTCCGGCACCAACCGGCCCGGCTCGAACTCGGACCGCCGGACAGCGACCTCTCCCTCCCCGCCGACCTCGCGCACAGCGCCCGCGCGATCGTCCGCGCGCTGCTGCCGATCGTCCTGGACCAGGAGGGCGTGAGCCGCGTGCACGTCGGCTGGCGGCTCACCGAGCACGAACTGCTCGCCACCGTCCGCGACGACGGGCCGGGCGCGCTCGCCGTCCACGACATCGGCGCGGGCACGGTGCGGGACCGGCTCGACGTCCTCGGGGGCCGGATCGAGCTGGAGACCGTCCCCGGCTGGGGCACCACGATGACGGCGGTCATGCCGCTGGCCACCCCGGACGCACCGGCCGGTGCGGCGCACCCGCTGGCGACCCTCGGCGAGCGGGAGACGGAGGTCCTGCGCCACCTGGCCCTCGGCCACCGCAACCGCCGCATCGCCGGGGAGCTGCACATCAGCGAGTCCACGGTGAAGTTCCACGTGGCGAACATCCTCGGCAAGCTCGGCGTCGCCTCCCGCGGCGAGGCGGCCGCCCTCTTCCACGCGGCGGCCTAGGAGACCCCGCCGTGGCGGGCGGGACGTGACGGCCCCCGCCGCACCACGGCCGCACGACGGACCCCGCCGCACCACAGCCGCCTGACCGACCTCACCGCGCCATGACCGCCTGACCGACTCCACCGCACCACAGCCGCCCGACCGACCTCACCGCACCACAGCCACCTGACCGATCCCACCGCACCGTGGCCGCCCGGCGAGGGGCGCCGTGCCGCCGCCGCGTGACGGATCCGCCGCTCCCCGGTCCGCGTGACCGACCCCGCCCCGCCGGCCGCGGTGCCGTCACGGGGCTCTGTCAGTGACGGGTGCCAGACTCGCGCCCATGACCGAGAGGTGGGCGCTGGCCCCGGAGCCGGAGGGGGAGGGCGCGGTCCTCGCCCCCCTCCGGCCCGACGGCACGCCCGCGGGCGAGGTGCGCCGCGAGCCGTCCCTGGTCGCCGCCGTCCGGTCCCGGCCGGAGGTGGCGCGCTGGGTGTGGCGGTCGACGGCCGAGGTGTATCCGCGACTGCTGGCCGCCGGCGTCCGCGTCGAGCGGTGCTACGACGTCGAGGACGCCGAGCAGCTGCTCCTCGGCCACGAGGGCCGGCTCGGCGAGCCCCGCTCGGCCGCCGCCGCGTGGGCCCGGCTGCGGAACGAGCCGGTGCCGTCCGACCCGCCGCCGCGCGCCGCCGAGCCCACCTCCCAGGACTCGCTCTTCGAGCCGGGACCGGCCGTCTCCGTCCCCTTCGAGGGGCTCCTGGAGGTGTACGCGGAGCAGCAGCGCCGCCACGACCTGGCCGAGCACCCGGGCAGGATGCGCCTGCTGACCGCCGCCGAGTCGGCCGGGATGCTGATCGCGGCCGAGATGCACCGGGCCGGACTGCCGTGGCGGGCCGACGTGCACCGGGAGCTGCTGCACGAGCTGCTGGGCGAGCGGTACGCGGGCGGCGGCGAGCCGCGCCGCCTGGCGGAGCTGGCGGACGAGGTGTCGGCCGCCTTCGGCCGCCGGGTGAGGCCCGATCTGCCGGCGGACGTGGTCAAGGCCTTCGCGCGGGCAGGGATCCGGCTGCGGTCCACCCGCCGCTGGGAGCTGGAGGAGCTCGACCATCCGGCGGTGAAGCCGCTGGTCGCGTACAAGAAGCTGTACCGGATCTGGACGGCGCACGGCTGGTCCTGGCTGGCGGACTGGGTGCGCGACGGCCGCTTCCGGCCGGAGTACCTCCCGGGCGGCACGGTCAGCGGCCGCTGGACCACCAACGGCGGCGGGGCGCTCCAGATCCCGAAGGTGATCCGGCGCGCGGTCGTCGCCGACGAGGGCTGGCGGCTGGTGGTCGCGGACGCGGACCAGATGGAGCCGCGGGTGCTCGCCGCGATCTCCCGCGACCCGGGCCTGATGGAGGTCGCCGGCCATCCGGACGACCTGTACACCCGACTGTCGGACCGGGCGTTCTCCGGCGACCGCGACCACGCCAAGATCGCCCTGCTGGGCGCGATCTACGGCCAGACCAGCGGCGACGGACTGAAGAACCTCGCGGCGCTGCGCCGCCGCTTCCCCCGCGCGGTGGCCTATGTCGACGAGGCGGCGAAGGCCGGCGAGGAGGGCCGGCTGGTCCGCACCTGGCTGGGCCGTACGAGCCCGAAGGCGGTCGGCGCCGGTGACGACGGCGAGGCGGGCCTCCCCCAGGACGGCCCCGAGCCGGCCGCCGCGGAGGACGGCTCCGGCTTCGCCTACGGCTTCACCCCCGGATACGCCTCGAACAACGCCCGGGCCCGGGGCCGCTTCACCCGCAACTTCGTCGTCCAGGGCAGCGCCGCCGACTGGGCCCTGCTGATGCTGGCGGCCCTGCGCCGTACGCTCTCCGCCGCCGGGATGCGCGCCGAGCTGGTCTTCTTCCAGCACGACGAGGTGATCGTGCACTGCCCGGCCGAGGAGGCGGCGGCGGTGACGGAGGCGATCCGGGCGGCGGGCGACGAGGCGGGCCGGATCGCCTTCGGCGCGACCCCGGTCCGCTTCCCGTTCACGACGGCGACGGTGGAGCGGTACGCGGACGCCAAGTAGCTCCCGCGTACCGCCCGTTCGCGCCTCCCGTCACTTCGCGGGCAGCTTCGCCCACTTCGGGTCGAGGGCGATCGTCTTCAGCTGCTCCAGCGTGAGCGCGGGCTCGGCGCGGGTGGCCGCCTCGTGCTGCGCGCCGGTGTTGAAGGCGGAGACGACGACCCGGAAGCCGTCCTTCGTCATGGTGTCGGCGGTCCACCAGACGACGCCCTCGCCGCCCTTCTCGCCGGGCTGCCGGGTCAGCTTCACCTTGCGGCCGTCGGGCAGGGTGGTGACGTCGCCGGAGCCGAAGAGCCGGCCGGCGACCTCGTCCATGCCGTACTGCACGTTGACCTGGACGAGGCTCTTGCCCTTGCCGTCGTCGACGACGACGAAGGCGAACTCGCCCTCCCCGCCCTTGTCGACGACCGTGAGGCCCTTGGGCAGCAGGGCGCGCAGGGTGGCGGAGACGCCGTTGCCGGTGATCTGCGGCGGCGCCTGGCGGACCTTGCCGGGAGCGCCGACCTTGCCGGGCTTGGCGGGCGCGGTGGGCAGCGGCGGGATCTGCTTCAGGAGCGGCCGCCACGCCTCGGCGGTGACGAGCGCCTTGAGCTGAGCGGCGGAGAAGGGCGGGTTCTCGCGGCTGATCTCGGCGCCCTTCTCGGCGGGCGCGTTGTACTCGTTGACGTCGACGAGGAAGCCGTCCTTGGTGAGCAGGGTGGCCCGCCAGTTCTTGGTCTCCTCGCGCTTGTCGGGGTACTCGTACCCCTGGAAGACCATCCACCGGGAGCCGTCGCCGAGCCGCCCCGGCTCGCAGTCGTCATAGGGGACGTACGCCTTCTCCGGGCAGGTCACCATGTCGACGCCCGCGTCGGGGGTGCGGCCGGCCCGGGAGAGGGTGACGCCGACGGCGGCCTCGCCCCGGCCGTCGTCGAAGTACCCGCCGAGGGCCTGGCCTGTGCCGTCGAGGCTGTCGAACCGCCAGTTCCCGGCGGGGGTGTGGGCCTTGAGGACGTCGGCGATCTCGGCGAGCGGGATCTCGGCCTCGGCGGGCTTCGGGGACTCGCCCGCGAACTCGCCGGAGTCGGGCGTCGCCGTCCCGCGGTTCTCGGGCGTCGTCGTGCCGCCGCCCTGGGGCGGCGCCGCCGCGGACGCCTTGCCGGCCTGCTCGGCGGGGGTGACGACGGAGCCGGCGTACACGCCGCCGGCGCCGATGGCGGCGAGCGCGAGGGCGCCGCCGGTGACGGCGAGCCTGCGGCGGAGGAGCCGGCGGCGGCCGCGGGCGAGGCCGCCGGAGACGAGCTCGGGACGGCTGTCGACGGGGAAGCCCTCGCCGGTGGCGCGCAGGGCGGAACCGAAGTCGCCGAGGAACTCCGCGTCGGGGTCGTGGTGTTCGTTCAGGGGCATGACGAAGTAGCCCTCTCTGCTGGGACGTACGGGAAGCCGGTGGGTACCGGAAGGGTGACGGGTGCGGCGGAGTGCCGCTCAGCGCGGCGCGCACGCACCGCGGCGGGCACTCAGCGCGGCGCGCGCGGACTCACCGCGGTGCGCGGGCTCACCGCAGCGCGAACTCGGCGATGCTGCCGCCGAGTCGCTGCCGCAGCTTGCCGAGCGCCCGGGTGGAGCGGGTGCGGACGGCCGCGGAGCTGGTGTGCAGGGCGTCGGCGGTCTCCTCGACGCTGCGGTCCTCCCAGTAGCGCAGCACCACGACCGCCCGGTCCTTCGGGGGCAGTGCGGCGAGCGCGTCGAGGAGGGCGATCCGCAGCAGCGGGTCCCGGCCGTCGTCCGGGGTGTGGTCGGGCAGTTCGCCCAGCGGGCGCTCGGTGGCGGAGCGGCGCCGCTGGTGGCTGAGGAAGGTGCGGACGAGCACGGTCTGGGCGTACGCGGCGGGGTTGCCGATCCGGGGCACCCTCCCCCAGAGCGCGTACATCTTCCCCAGCGTCTCCTGCGTGAGGTCCTCGGCGAGGTGGACGTCCCCGCTGGTCAGCAGGCAGGCCGAGCGGAACAGCTGGCCGGTGCGCGCCGAGGCGAACTCCAGGAACTCGTCCGCGCGGGACGTTCTCATGCCCCTCCTCTTCCTGGCGTCGGTGGCGAGCGGTCACCGGTGGTCGCCCTGTGTGACCGCCGGGCTCGCTGTCGTGTCGTACACCCCTTCGACGCGACGGGGCCGGGGAAATGTTTCATCGAACTCGCCCTCGAACGCATCCGAAGAAGCGGAATCGGGTAATCCTGTTGGTATGAACACTCTCAGCGCAGAGACCCTGGCCGCTGGAGTCTGGCAGTCAGGTCTGGCACAAGTCCTCGGCGGCCTGGTGCTCGTCGCCATCCTCATCACGGCCTTCTGGTTCGGCTACCGCGTCCGCACGCGTGAACCCCGCCCACCGCAGCCCGACGAGCAACCGCACCGCCCGGACACGGGCGCGCTCCCCGGCGAGATGTCCGAGTACCGCCGGGGCACCGAGATGCCGCACACCGACGGCGCGCACCGGCTCATGCCGTACCAGCTCAAGGACGGCGGCGGCACCGAGACCTCACCGACCCCTCCGGACGAGGAGAAGCGCAAGTGGGGCGGGATCTCCAGCGGCGGCTTCGGCAGCGGAGGCACCGGGCACGGCGACTGAACGGCGACCGACGTGCACGCCACCACGCGCGGGCGGCTGAGGGCGATGGCCCTCGGCCTGCTCGGCTCCGCCCCCGAGGCCGAGCGGGCGGTACGGACCACGGAACGCGCCCTCGCCTCCTACGGCCCCGGCCCGAGGGCGCGCCGCGGACCGGGCCCCGTCCCCGACCCCGGTCCGCCGCCGGAAGCCGTCCTGGCCCGGATCTGCCTGGGCCGGCTCCGCGCCCGTGAGGCCCGCCGCACCGATCCCTGGGACCCCTGGGCCGACGCCCCCGACGTCCCGGGCCTGACCCCTGCCGAACGGCTCGTCCTCGTCCTCCACGACCTCCACGGCGTCCCGTACGAGACCCTCGCCACCGTCCTGGAGCGCGCCCCGGCGGCCGTCCGCCAGATCGGCGCCCGCGCCAGGGCCCGGGCCCGGGGCGCCGAGGAGATGCCCGCCCCCGATCCCGTACGGCTCCGGGCCGCCGTGGACGCGGTCCTCACCGCCGCCCGCGAGGGCGACACGGCGGCCCTGCGCGCCCTCCTCGACCCCGACGCGGTGCTGCGCGCCGACCGGGGGGCCGCCCGGGGCGGGGTCCGCCCCGCCCACGGCGCCCCGGCCGTCGCCCGCGTCCTCGCGCCCCGCGCGGCGGCGGCCCGCCCGGTCCTGGTGGACGGCGCCCCGGCCCTGGTCGCCGCCCCGGACGCGGTCTACGTCTTCACGGCCCCGGCCGGCCCGATCACCTCGATCGACGTCCTCGCCGACCCGCCCCACGTCTCCCGCCACGCGATCACCACCTAGGGGGCGCCGGTCCTCCGCCCGGCCCGCCCCGCGATGTGCTCCGGCACGGCCGCGGCGAGGCCTGCGGGCAGCGCCGGGTCCGGCACGGGCGTCCCGAACGTGGTCACGACCGGCAGCACCCCCGCCCACAGCCCCAGCTCCGCGTCCTCGGAGCCGCCGTCGTCCGGCGGCCCGCTCCGCGTCTTCACCGAGGCCTCGGTGAGGTCGAGCGCGAGCAGCGAGGTGGCGGCCAGCTCCTTCCGGCTGGGCCGCCGGACGTACTCCCACTGCCCCGGGCTGCTCTGCTCGGTCAGCGCCCGCAGCCCCCGCAGCTTCTCCTCCGGGTCGGTGACCCGCTCGGGAACGCCGTAGATCATCGCGCACCGGTAGTTCACCCCGTGCTCGAACACCGACCGCGCGAGCACCAGCCCGTCCACGTGCGTCACGGTCACGCACACCGTGCTCTCCGGCGCCCGCACCAGGCTCCGGCTGGCCACCGATCCGTGCACGTACAGCCGGTCGCCGTCGACCCCGTACGCCGTCGGCACCACCATCGGCACCCCGTCCACCGTCACCCCGAGGTGGCACAACCACCCGGCGGCCAGCACGGCATCCAGATCCGCCCGCCGATGCGACCCCTTCTCCCGCATCCGCCGCAACCGGGTCCGCTCGGTCACCCCGATCTCGCCCACGCTTCCCCCCGACTCCCGCTCGCACTCCCGAGACCAGAAAAGGCCCGGCCGGACGATGTCCGGTCGGGCCTTTCTCTGAGCCGCCTTCGGGATTCGAACCCGAGACCTACGCATTACGAGTGCGTTGCTCTGGCCAACTGAGCTAAGGCGGCGCCGCGTGCAGCACCATGGTCGGTGCAGCAGCGTCGCCAAGTCTACACAGTTTCCGGGGATGCTTTGACCAGGGGCGGAGCGGGCGGCTGCGGGGCTACGAGCAGCGCTTGCCGTCGGCGGGCGGGGTGCCTTCGAGGAGGTAGGTGTTGACGGCGGTGTCGACGCAGTCGCTGCCGCGGCCGTAGGCGGTGTGGCCGTCGCCCTCGTAGGTGAGGAGGGTGCCGGAGGAGAGCTGGCCGGCGAGGGACTCGGCCCACTTGTAGGGGGTGGCGGGGTCGCGGGTGGTGCCGACGACGAGGATCGGGGCGGCGCCGTCGGCGGTGATGCGGTGCGGGCGGCCGGTGGCCTCGGAGGGCCAGTAGGTGCAGTTCAGGGCGGCCCAGGCGAGGCCGGTGCCGAAGACCGGGGAGGCCTTGTCGAAGGACGGGGCGGCGGCCTGCGCGCCGGCCGGGTCCCGGTAGGCGGGGGGCAGGTCGAGGCAGTTCACGGCGGCGTTGGCGAACATGAGGTTCGCGTACGAGCCGTCCGGCTCCCGTTCGTAGTAGCTGTCGGCGAGCGCGAGGAGCGCGGAGCCCTCGCCGCCGATCGCCCGGGTCAGGGCCTCCCGCAGCTGCGGCCAGGCGCCCTCGTCGTACATGGCCGCGATGACGCCGGTGGTCGCCAGGGACTCGCCGAGCTCGCGGCTCTCGCCGGTGGGGACCGGGGCGGCGTCGGTGGCGCGGAAGAACTTCTTCAGGGCCTCCCCGGCCGCGGCGACGGACCCGGTGCCGAGGGGGCAGTCGGGGCGGGTGACGCAGTCGGCGGCGAAGGCCCGGAAGGCGGTCTCGAAGCCGGCCGTCTGGTCCCGGTTGAGGTCGAGCGCCGAGAGGGAGGGGTCCATCGCGCCGTCGAGGACGAGCCGGCCGACCCGGCCGGGGAACAGCTCGGCGTAGGTGGCGCCGAGGAAGGTGCCGTACGAGGCGCCGACGTAGTGCAGCTTCGCGTCGCCGAGGACCGCCCGCAGGATGTCCATGTCGCGGGCCGTCTCCACGGTGGAGACGTGCGGCAGGACCGCGCCGGACCGCTGCGCGCAGCCGGCCGCGAACCGCCGGAAGGAGGCGGCCAGCGCGTCGACCTCCGCCGCGTCGTCCGGCGTCTGGTCGACCTGGGTGTACGTGTCCATCTCCGGGCCCGTCAGGCAGTCGACGGGCTCGCTGCGGCCGACCCCGCGCGGGTCGACGGCCACCATGTCGTAGCGGGCCCGCACCGGCTCGGGGTAGCCGATGCCCGCGTAGCCCTGGAGGTAGTCGACGGCCGAACCGCCCGGCCCGCCCGGGTTCACCAGGAGTGAGCCGATCCGCTCGCCGGGTCCGGTGGCCCGCACCCGGGAGACGGCGAGCCGCACCTCGCGGCCGTCCGGCTCCGCGTAGTCGAGCGGGGCCCTGAGCGTCGCGCACTGGAAGCCGGGGACGCCGCAGTCCCGCCAGGACAGCTTCTGGCCGTAGTACTTCTTCAGCGCCGCGGGCGACGGCGCCGGGGAGGCGGCCTGCCGCGCCGTGACGGACCCCGGGCGCTCGGGGGCGGCGGCGCCGCTCCCGCCCGTGCAGCCGGAGAGGATCAGCCCGGCCGCGGCGAGCGCCGTGGCGGAGATGCGGAGGAGACGCCTGGAGTCCATCCCCGGAGCGTATCCGGACGGGTACGGAGCGTGTCCAATCGGGAGCTCCGGCCCCGGATCAGTCGCGGAGGGCCATCGTCATCGCCTCGACCGCGAGCAGCGGCGCCACGTTCCGCTCCAGGGCCCGGCGGCAGGCGAGGACGGCCTCCACCCGGCGCAGGGTCCGCTCCGGCGTGGTGTCGCGGGCGATCCGCTCCACCGTGTCCCGCACGTCCTCGTTGGCCAGCGCGGAGCCGGTGGCCAGCTGGAGCGTCAGCACGTCGCGGTAGAAGCCGGTCAGGTCGGTGAGGGCGAGGTCGAGGCTGTCGAGCTGGGTGCGGCGGCCGCGGCGCTTCTGCTTCTCCTCCAGCTCCTTCATCATCCCGGCGGTGCCGCGCGGCATGCGCCCGCCCTGGACCGCCCCGAGCGCCGCCTTCAGCTCCTCGGTCTCCTTGGTGTCGACCTCCTCGGCGACCTGCTTCGCGTCCTCGGCCGCCGCGTCCACCAGCTCCTGCGCGGCCCGCAGGCAGCCGCCGATGTCCGCCA
Organism: Streptomyces roseolus; assembly: GCF_014649855.1. Lineage (GTDB taxonomy): Bacteria > Actinomycetota > Actinomycetes > Streptomycetales > Streptomycetaceae > Streptomyces > Streptomyces roseolus. The sequence goes on from NZ_BMTV01000001.1 coordinate 103,370, forward strand.
CCCGCAGCGGCAGCTTGAGGACGACGGAGCGGCGGGCCCTGGCCCGCTCGTCCGTGGCGAGCCGGCGGGCCCGGTCGACGTGGCCCTGGGTGGCGCGGGCGGCCGAGCGGGCGAGCTCCGGCTCGATGCCGTCGCGCCGGATCAGCACGTCGGCGACGGCCTCGACCGGCGGGGTGCGCAGGGTCAGGTGGCGGCAGCGGGAGCGGATCGTCGGCAGCACGTCCTCGACCGAGGGCGCGCAGAGCAGCCAGACCGTGCGGGGGGCGGGCTCCTCGACGGCCTTCAGGACGGCGTTGGCCGACTTCTCGTTGAGCCGCTCGGCGTCGGTGACGAGGATGATCTGCCACCGGCCGTTGGCCGGGGAGGTGAAGGACTTGCGGACGGTGTCGCGCATGTCCTTGACGAGGATCTCGGTGCCGACGGCGGAGACCGTCGTCACGTCGGCGTGCGTGCCGACGAGGACCGTGTGGCAGCCGGTGCAGAAGCCGCAGCCGGGCGCCCCGCCGAGCGCCCGGTCCGGGCTGACGCACTGGAGGGCGGCGGCGAAGGCGCGGGCGGCGTCGACCCGGCCCGCGCCGGGCGGGCCGGTGAAGAGCCAGGCGTGCGTCATCTTCGACGCCTCGGGGCCGGGTTCGCCGGCGGCCTGGGCGGTGACCAGCGCGTCGGCGTCCCGTGCGGCGGCGGTGAGCTGCTCCTCGACCCGCTCCTGTCCGACCAGGTCGTCCCATACGGCCATGTCTGCCCCTCCTGAAGGTACGTCCCCCATTGTGGGGCAGCGGACCGACAACCCGGCCCGGACCGGACCCGGGCCCGACCCGGAGCGGACCCCGAGCCCGACCCGGAGCGGACCCCGAGCCCGACCCGGACCGAACCGGCGAACCCGGTACGACGACCCGGCCCGACGGCCCGGCGGCCCGGCCCGACGGCCAGGCCGGGCGGCCTCAGCGGCGGCGCCCGCGGCCGTCCTGCTCGTCCTCGTCCCCGTCGTAACCGCCGAAGAGCTCGTCGGCGAGGGTCGGCAGGTCGTCCAGCGGGGTCTCCTCGGCCCAGTCGGAGCGGCGGCGCGGCCGGCCGGTCTCGTCGAGCTGCGGCAGCTCGCGGGTGACGTCGTTCGCCCCCCGCGCGCCGGTCCCGTCCCGGAAGAAGTCCTGCGGCACCCGGTCCACCGGGTCCGCCGCCCGCCGCTCGTCCCGCACGGGCGGGAGCACGGCGGTCTCGTCGACGCCGCGGTCGCCGATCTGCGGCAGGACCGCCGTCTCGTCCTCGGCGCGGCGCGGGTCCTCCGGCCGGACGACGGGCGTCGGCACGGTGACCTCGTTCGGCGAGACGGAGCCCTTCGACGGGGCGGAGTCCCGCGGGGCCCTCGGGTCCCTCGGGTCCTTCGCCGGGGCCGGGTTCTTGCCGAGCTGCACGACCGGCGTCTGGACGGTCACCTCGTTGGCCGAGGCCTCGGCCGCGGCACGCTCGGCGGCCGCGCGCTCGGCAGCGGCCTTCCGCTCCGCCGCCTCCGCCTCGGCCGCGGCCCTCTCCGCGGCGGCCCGCGCCGCGGCCTCCTCGGCCGCCTTCGCGGCGGCGGCAGCGGCGGCGGCCCGGCGGGCCTCCTCCGCGCGGAGCAGGGCCTCCTCGGCCTTGCGCTGCTTCTCCTGGCGGAGCGCCTCCGCCTCGGCGCGGAGCCGGGCCTCCTCCTCGGCCTGCTTGCGGAGACGTTCCTCCTCCTCGCGGCGGGCCTTCTCCTCGGCCGCGCGCCGGCGGGCCTCCTCCTCGGCGGCGATCCGGGCCTCCTCGGCCCTGCGCCGGGCCTCCTCCGCCTGCCGCTCGGCCTCCAGCCTGCGGGCCTCTTCCTCCTCGCGGCGCTTGCGCTCCTCCTCCTCGGCGCGCAGCTTCGCGAGCTGCTCCTGGCGCTCGCGCTCCAGGCGCTCCTCCTCGGCCTTGCGGGCGGCCTCTTCCTCGGCCTTGCGACGGGCCTCCTCCTCGGCCTTCCGGCGGGCCTCCTCTGCGGCCTTCACCTCGGCCTCGGAGAGGGGCAGCATCCGGTCGAGCCGGTGGCGCACGACGGTGGTGACGGCCTCGGGCTCCTGCCCGGCGTCGACCACGAGGTAGCGAGAGGGGTCGGCCGCGGCGAGGGCGAGGAAACCGGCCCGCACGCGCGCGTGGAACTCGGGCGGCTCCGACTCCAGCCGGTCGGGCGCCTCGGTGAACCGCTCCCGGGCGGTCTCCGGGGAGACGTCGAGGAGGACGGTCAGGTTCGGCACGAGACCGCCGGTCGCCCAGCGGGAGATGCGGGCGATCTCGGTCGGCGAGAGGTCGCGGCCGGCGCCCTGGTAGGCGACGGACGAGTCGATGTACCGGTCGGAGATGACGATGGCGCCCCGCTCCAGGGCGGGCCGGACCAGGGAGTCGACGTGCTCGGCACGGTCGGCGGCGTACAGCAGCGCCTCGGCGCGGTTCGACAGACCGGCGGAGGAGACGTCGAGCAGGATCGAGCGGAGCCGCTTGCCGATGGGGGTGGCGCCGGGCTCGCGGGTGACGACGACCTCGTGGCCCTTGGCGCGGATCCAGTCGGCGAGCGCCTGGACCTGGGTGGACTTGCCGGCGCCGTCGCCGCCCTCCAGGGCGATGAAGAAGCCGGTGGCGGCCGGGGCCTGGGCGGGGTCGGCGCCGCGCAGCGCGTCGCGCAGGTCGCGGCGGAGCGGGACGCCCGCGCGGTCGTCGGTCTTCGCGAGGACGAGCGCGGCGACGGGCAGCAGCAGCGCGCCGACGAGGGCGAGGGTGAAGGCGGCGCCGCCGTGGTCGAAGACGAACTTCCCGGAGCCGGAGACGAAGGGGTGCGGGCCGATCGCGGCGGCGAGCAGCGGCGCGGCGAGCGCGCCGACGGCGATGCCGACCCGGGCGGTGGCCTGGAGGTGCGCGGTGGTGCGCTCGCGCCCCGGCTCCTCGGTCTCCTGGTCGATGAGGGTGTGCCCGGTGTGGGCGGCGACCCCGGCCGCGTACCCGGCGAGGGCCGCGAGGAGCAGCACGGTCGCGGTGTCGGGCACGAGGCCGACGGCGATCAGGGCGATGCCGGTGACGGTGACGGCGAGGGCCAGCAGCCGGCGCCGGGAGAGCACCGGGAGCACGGAGCGGGCGGTGCGGATGCCGACGGCGGTGGCGCCGCTGAGCGCGAGGACGAGGAGCGCGTAGGTGACGGGCCCGCCGCCGAGGTCGACGGCGTGCAGAGCGGCGAGCGAGGCGGCCGCGCCGATGGCGCCGGCGACGGTGGCGCAGGCCAGGACGAGCAGCGGTACGGCTCCGGTGCGGCCCTTGCCCGCCGCTCCGGTGCGGCGCAGGCCCTCCAGGGGCGAGCGGGGGCGCGGGGTCTGTCCGCCGGGCAGGGTGATCGCGGCGAGGACGCTGACGGAGGCGGCGAAGAGGCCGGCGGCGACGTAGGCGCCGAGGGCGGCCTGGTGGAGCGAGAACCACTCGATGCCGGAGCCCAGCAGGTTGCCGATCAGGGTGGCGGCCAGCAGGACGGCGGCGGCGGCCGGGACGGCGAGGAAGGCGGTGCGCTGGGTGAGCGTGCGCAGGGCGCCGAGGTGGTCGGGGAGCGGCCGGACGGCGTCGCCCTCGACGGGCGCGGCGGGCAGCAGCGCGGGCGCGGCGCCGTCGCGGCAGACGGTCCAGAGGCGTTCGGCGGCGCCGGTCAGGAAGACGGTGCCGAGCAGGAACCACAGGGCGCCGCCGGGGGTCCAGTCGATCCACAGGGGCGCGATGACGAGGAGCGCGATCCGCAGCCCGTCGGCGCCGATCATGGTCCACCGCCGGTCGAGGGCGGCGCCGGGCGCGGTCAGGGCGGTGAGCGGGCCGAGCAGGACGGCGCCGAAGAGGACGGTGGCGAGCAGCCGGGCGCCGACGACGGCGGCGACGGCGAAGGCCGCGCCCCGGTAGCCGCCGCCGAAGGCGCCCTCGGTCAGCGCGGCCTGGAGGCCGAGCAGGACGAGGACGAGGAGGGCGAGGGCGTCTCCGACGCCGCCGACGACCTGCGCGCTCCACAGCCGGCGCAGCGGCTGGTGGCGTACGAGGGCCTTCACGGCCCGCTCCCGGGAATCCGCGACGAGGGCCGCGTCGAAGACGGGGGCGGCGCCGGGGGCGGGTGCGGCTTCGGAGTCGCCCAGAAGCTCTGGCTGCTCTGCTCGCGTCATCCGTCCACCCTATCCGGAGGGCCTTGCCCACCGGGGCCTCGGCCGAACAAACGTGGGAAGGGCGGGAGCGACGCTCCCGCCCTTCCTCCCTGTCCGGAACCGCGCGGACTACTCCGGCTTGGCCGCCGCGGTCTTCTTCGCCGCCGCGGTCGTCTTCTTGGCGGCCGTCGTGGTCTTCTTCGCCGCGGTCTTCTTGGCCGCGGTGGTCTTCTTCGCGGCCGTCTTCTTGGCCGCGGTCTTCTTCGCCGGGGCCTTCTTGGCGGTCTTCTTCGCCGGTCCCTTGGCGCGCTTCTCGGCGAGCAGCTCGTAGCCGCGCTCCGGCGTGATCGTCTCGACGCTGTCGCCGGTGCGCAGGGTCGCGTTGGTCTCGCCGTCCGTCACGTACGGGCCGAAACGGCCGTCCTTGACGACCACGGGCTTCTCGCTGACGGGGTCGGTGCCGAGCTCCTTCAGCGGCGGCTTGGCGGCGGCCCGGCCACGCTGCTTGGGCTGGGCGTAGATCGCGAGGGCCTCCTCCAGCGTGATGCTGAAGAGCTGGTCCTCGCTGGTCAGCGACCGCGAGTCGGTGCCCTTCTTGAGATACGGGCCGTACCGGCCGTTCTGCGCGGTGATCTCGACGCCCTCGGCGTCGGTGCCGACCACGCGCGGCAGCGACATCAGCTGGAGGGCCTCCTCCAGGGTGACGGTGTCCAGGGACATCGTCTTGAAGAGGGAGGCGGTGCGCGGCTTGACCGCGTTCTTGCCGGTCTTCGGGGTGTCCTCGGGGAGGATCTCCGTCACGTACGGGCCGTACCGGCCGGCCTTGGCGACGATCTGGTGGCCGCTGACCGGGTCGGTGCCGAGCTCGAAGTCGCCGCTCGGCTTGGCGAGCAGCTCCTCCGCGTACTCCACCGTGAGCTCGTCGGGCGCGAGGTCCTCGGGGACGTCGGCCTTCTGGTAGCCCTCCTGCTCCCGCTCGCCGCGCTCGACGTAGGCGCCGTAGCGGCCGACGCGGAGCACGATGCCGTCGCCGACGGGGAAGGAGGAGATCTCGCGGGCGTCGATGGCGCCGAGGTCGGTGACGAGCTCCTTGAGGCCGCCGAGGTGGTCGCCGTCGCCGTTGCCGGCGTCGGCGGCGGCGCCGGACACCTCGCCCTCGCCGAAGTAGAAACGCTTCAGCCACGGCACGGACTGGGCCTCGCCGCGGGCGATGCGGTCGAGGTCGTCCTCCATCCGCGCGGTGAAGTCGTAGTCGACGAGCCGCCCGAAGTGCTTCTCCAGGAGGTTGACCACGGCGAAGGAGAGGAAGGACGGCACGAGGGCCGTGCCCTTCTTGAAGACGTAGCCGCGGTCGAGGATGGTGCCGATGATCGAGGCGTACGTCGACGGCCGGCCGATCTCGCGCTCCTCCAGCTCCTTGACCAGGGTGGCCTCGGTGTAGCGGGCGGGCGGCTTGGTGGCGTGGCCGTCGGCGGTGATCTCCTCGGCGGCGAGCGCGTCGCCCTCGGCGACCTGCGGCAGGCGGCGCTCGCGGTCGTCGAGCTCGGCGTTCGGGTCGTCGGCGCCCTCCACGTAGGCCTTCATGAAGCCGTGGAAGGTGATCGTCTTGCCGGAGGCCGAGAACTCGGCGTCGCGGCCGTCGGCGGAGGTGCCGCCGATCTTGACGGTGACCGAGTTGCCGGTGGCGTCCTTCATCTGGGAGGCGACGGTCCGCTTCCAGATGAGCTCGTACAGCTTGAACTGGTCGCCGGTGAGGCCGGTCTCCGCCGGGGTGCGGAAACGATCACCCGAAGGCCGGATCGCCTCGTGCGCCTCCTGCGCGTTCTTGACCTTGCCGGCGTAGACACGCGGCTTCTCCGGCAGGTAGTCGGCGCCGTACAGCTGCGTCACCTGGGCGCGGGCCGCGGCGACGGCGGTGTCGGAGAGCACGGTGGAGTCCGTACGCATGTAGGTGATGAAGCCGTTCTCGTACAGCTTCTGCGCCACCTGCATGGTCGCCTTCGCGCCGAAGCCGAGCTTGCGGCTGGCCTCCTGCTGGAGGGTGGTGGTGCGGAAGGGCGCGTACGGGGAGCGGCGGTACGGCTTCGACTCGACCGAGCGGACGGTGAAGCGGGTGTCGGCGAGGGAGGCCGCGAGCGCGCGGGCGTTCGCCTCGTCGAGGTGGAGCACGCTGTCGCTCTTCAGCCGGCCGTCGGCGCCGAAGTCACGGCCCTGCGCGACGCGCTTGCCGTCGACCGCGGCGAGGCGGGCGGTGAGGGAGGACGGGTCGGAGGGGTCGCCGGCGCGGCCGGTGGAGAAGGTGCCGGTGAGGTCCCAGTACTCGGCGGAGCGGAAGGCGATGCGCTCGCGCTCGCGCTCGACGACGAGCCGGGTGGCGACGGACTGCACGCGGCCGGCGGAGAGGCCGCGCATGACCTTCTTCCACAGGACCGGGGAGACCTCGTAGCCGTAGAGGCGGTCGAGGATGCGGCGGGTCTCCTGGGCGTCGACCATCCGCTTGTTCAGCTCGCGCGGGTTGGCGACGGCGGCCTGGATCGCGTCCTTGGTGATCTCGTGGAAGACCATCCGGTGGACGGGCACCTTGGGCTTGAGGACTTCCTGGAGGTGCCACGCGATGGCCTCGCCCTCGCGGTCCTCATCGGTGGCGAGGAAGAGCTCGTCGGACTCGGCGAGCAGGTCCTTGAGCTTCTTGACCTGCGCCTTCTTGTCCGCGTTGACGACGTAGATCGGCTGGAAGTCGTGCTCGACGTCGACGCCGAGGCGGCGCACCTCGCCGGTGTACTTCTCCGGCACCTCGGCGGCGCCGCTGGGGAGGTCACGGATGTGCCCGACGCTCGCCTCGACGACATAGCCGGGGCCGAGGTAGCCCTTGATCGTCTTCGCCTTGGCAGGCGACTCGACGATGACGAGTCGGCGGCCGCCGTGTGCGGTCTCGCTGGTCGGGGACAACTTCGCTCTTCTCTCCGGTCGACGCGGTCTGCGCTGGCACGCACGTCAGCGACACGCACGGTGACGCTGGCGTCGCTGCGGAGTGTGACGGTACAACCCGCCCCCGTGTCAAACGGGGAAAGCCCGCAACGGCCACTCGAACGGTAACCCGACTCCTGCCCTTCCTGCCGCCCGGACTGCCGGACCGGCGGGGCGGTTCACTGTGGGGCGGGTCTCAGAGGCGGCCGAAGCACCAGAGGCCGAGGCCGAGGAGGAGCGCCCCCGCGAGGCCCGCGAAGGCGGCGGCGGCGCGGGGCGCGACGCCGAGCGCGACCGGCTCGCCGTGCCGGACCCGGACGGTCGTCCACAGCAGCAGCGCGCCTCCGAACAGCGTGAACGCCGCTCCCGCGAAGATCGCCGGCCCGCTCTCCATGCCCGTACCCCGTTTTCCGTCCGGCGCCGTCCCGCGCGTGGTGTGTCTCCCGAGGGGAGGCTGACACCTCCCGGCGTCACGGACGCGAATTCCGGGTGAACGACGCGGACCGGACCGTCCGGTTTCACGAAGATGGCCGGTAGTGCCCGACTGCTCCGGCGCGCTCCGGGTCGACCCCGGGGGCGTGCCACGGGAGCCCCGGGGGCTCCACGGCGGTCCCGGGCGGCTCCGGGGCTGCTCCGGGACGGCCTCGGGGCTGCTCCGGAGCGGCTCCGGGACGGCCCGCGACCGCCCGGGGCCGCGCCACGGGCCGTCGGCGGTCCGCTCGCGGAGCGCTCTCGGCCGTTCGCGGAGTGCTCGCGGCTACTCCGCGGCCGGCTTCTCGTCCGGAAGGAGGGACTCCGGAGTGAGGAAGCCCTCCTCCACGAGGAGCCGGATGGCCTGCGGGGTGCGGTCCCGCAGCAGCACCGGGTCCTCGCCCATGAGCTGGGCGATCGCGTCGAGGATCCGGCCGGCGCTGAGGGAGCCGTCGCAGACTCCCGCGAAGCCGGCGCCCACGTGGTCGACCCGGGTGGCCCGGCGCATGCCCCGGTTCTGCCGGAGGACGACGTGCTCGGGGTCCTCGGCGCCGGGCAGCCCGACCTGTTCCTGGACGACCTCGGGGGCGAGGGTGAAGCTGTCCGCGAGCAGGGCGGCGTCGTCGTGGCTCCGCAGGTAGTCCTGACGTTCGAAGTGGGCGCGGACCGTCGGGCCGAGCGGCTGCTCGACGGGGTGCGGCCACTCCTCGATCACGATCGACGGCTCGGCCTCGCCCGCGGCCACCGCCGGGTGGCGCCGCAGGGTGATCCAGCCGAAGCCGATGGCCTTGGTCCCGCTCGCCTCGAAGGCGTCCATCCAGCGGTCGTACGCCGCCCGGTACGCCTCGGGGTCGCCCCGGTGGTCGCCGCTGTCCCGCAGCCACAGCTCGGTGTACTGGGTGATGTCCTGCACCTCGCGCTGGACGATCCAGGCGTCGCAGCCGCGCGGCACCCAGGAGCGGAGCCGGTCCTGCCACTCCTCGCCGTCGACGTGCTGCCAGTTGGCGAGGAACTGCGCGTAGCCCCCGTCGTTCAGCCGCTCGCCGGCCTGCTGGACGAGGGTCCGGCACAGGTCGTCGCCGCTCATCCCGCCGTCCCGGTAGGTGAGTCCGGCGCCGGGGGAGATCACGAAGGGCGGGTTGGAGACGACCAGGTCGTACGTGTCGCCGTCCACCGGCTCGTAGAGCGAGCCCTCCAGGAGCTCGGCCTCGCGGGCCCCGGAGAGCGCGAGCGTCAGCCGGGTGAAGTCCAGCGCCCGGGGGTTGAGGTCGGTGGCGGTGACCAGGGTGGCGTGCCGGGCGGCGTGCAGGGCCTGGATGCCGGAGCCGGTGCCGAGGTCGAGCGCGGCGGCGACCGGGGTGCGGACGGTGATGCCGGCGAGGGTGGTGGAGGCGCCGCCGACCCCGAGGACGACCCCCTCCTCCTTGCTGCCGATCCCGCCGGCGCCGCCGACGGCGCAGCCCAGGTCGGAGACGATGAACCAGTCCTCGCCCTCCGGTCCGCCGTACGGCCGGACGTCGACGGTCGCGCGTACGGCGCCGTCCTCCTCGACCACCCAGCCGTCGGCCAGGGCCTCCTCCAGCGGGAGGGCGGCGGCGGCCCGGGCGGGCTCGACGGCCTCCTGGAGCAGGAAGAGCCGGACGAGGGTCTCCAGCGGGGAGTCGCCGCGGGTGGCGCGCAGGGCGGGCACGGTCTCGCTGCGGGCGAGCGCCGCGTAGGCGGCGGCGCCGAGCCGGTCGAGCAGACCGTCGGCGGTGAAGTCCGCGGCGAGCAGGGCCTCGCGCAGTCGGGCGGCGTGCGCGGGCACCGGGAGGCTGGTGGTCAGGCTGGTCGTACTCACGTGCTCCATTGTGACGGCCGCCCCGGCATCCCGGTCGGCGACAGCCCGGGAAGAGGCGGACGGGCAGGAGACGGACCTGCGGGAGGCGGACCCGCGGAAGGCGGCGCGGCGGAAGGCGGCGCGGCGGAAGGCGGCGCGGCGGAAGGCGGCGCGACAAGTGGCAGGCCCGCAGGGGCCGGTTGCGGGGCGGGGCGCGGCGGGGCGGCCCGTCGGCGACGGCCCGACGGCCGGCACCGGGATGCCCGATGCCGGCCGTCGCGAACACCTGTACGGAGGTGCGGAGGTCAGGACTCCGCGGACGCCGAGGCCGTCGCCTTCGGCGTGGCCGAGGTCGTGGCCGAGGCGGTGGGCGTGGCCGCGGGCGTGGCCGTGCCGCCCGCCTTCGGGGAGGCGGAGCCGGACGGCGTCTTCGGGACCGACGGGGTCGGCTTCTGGCAGCCGGGCTGCTGGGCCATGGCCTTGCCGAGCTCGCCGCTCTCCAGGTTGGACAGCGCGTTCTGGTCCATCTTCTCGATCTTGGTGAGGCCGTCGGCGACGTCCTTCAGGCCCTCGGCGAACTTCTGCTGGTTCGTCGGGTCCAGCGCGTCGACCTGCTTCTTCAGCCCGTCGTAGGCGACGGCGGTCGAGTTGAGCTCCGCGATGACGTCCTTCTGGACCTTCTCGCCGTTCTCGACCGGCGGGACGCCGGCGCTCTCCACGGCCTTGGCCAGCGCCCGGTCGGCGTCCGCGATGTCCTTGAACGCCTGGGAGTCGGCGGCCTGGATCTCCGCCGGACGGCTGTCGGCCGCGGTCGAGATGATGATCTGGTGGGCGTCGGCCCGCTTCTGGATCTGCGGCTTGGCCTGGTCGCAGAACGACTTGGCCCAGTCGGTCACCTTGTCGCCCTCGTCCTCGCTGCAACCGGACAGCACGAGCATCAGTACCGCACCGCCGGACAGCGCTGCCGCAAGCTTCTTGTTCACCGGATCGGTCCCTTCCAAGACTCTCGGCCCCGGAACATACACGCCACGCGGACGACTTCCACCTTTCGTACGAGGGATTCCTCCCGTGTTGAATCCGTTTGACCCAAGGGACGCCCGGCCTCCGGGCGGTCCGAGCGTCCGGGAAATGAGACGGACGCCACGTCAGGCGACGGCCACCGGACGGCGCTTGGTGGCACGGACCGCGAGGGCCACCACGAGCAGCGCGAGGACGGCGATCCCGGCCCGCGCCCAGGCGTTCGCGTCCTCGCCGTGGCCGAAGCGCACCACGGCCGGGGCGATCAGCAGCGCCACCAGGTTCATCACCTTCAGGAGCGGGTTGATCGCCGGCCCCGCGGTGTCCTTGAACGGGTCGCCGACGGTGTCGCCGATCACCGTCGCCTCGTGCGCCGGGCTGCCCTTGCCGCCGTGGTTGCCGTCCTCGACCAGCTTCTTGGCGTTGTCCCAGGCGCCGCCGGAGTTGGCGAGGAAGACGGCCATCAGCGCGCCGGTGCCGATCGCCCCGGCGAGGTACGCGCCGAGCGGGCCGACGCCGAGCGCGAATCCGACCGCGACGGGGGCGGTGACGGCGAGCAGCCCGGGCGTGGCGAGCTCGCGCAGCGCGTCCTTGGTGCAGATGTCGACGACCCGCCCGTACTCGGGGAGCTCGGTACCGTCCATGATCCCGGGGTGCTCGCGGAACTGCCGCCGCACCTCGTACACCACCGAACCGGCCGACCGGGAGACCGCGTTGATCGCCAGTCCGGAGAAGAGGAAGACGACGGACGCGCCGAGGATCAGGCCGACGAGGTTGTTGGGCTGCGAGATGTCCATGGAGAGCGTCAACTCCCCGGCCCTGGCGCCGACCTCGGCGACGGAGGTGGCGATGGCGTCGCGGTACGAGCCGAAGAGCGCGGCGGCGGCGAGCACGGCGGTCGCGATCGCGATGCCCTTCGTGATCGCCTTGGTGGTGTTGCCGACGGCGTCCAGCTCGGCGAGGACCTGCGCCCCGGCACCGCTGACCTCCCCGGACATCTCGGCGATGCCCTGCGCGTTGTCGGCGACCGGACCGAAGGTGTCCATGGCGACGATCACGCCGACCGTGGTGAGCAGCCCGGTTCCGGCGAGTGCGACCGCGAACAGCGCCAGCATCACGGAGGTGCCGCCGAGCAGGAAGGCCCCGTAGACGGAGAGGGCGATGAGCAGTGCCGCGTACACCGCGGACTCCAGGCCGATGGCGACGCCGGCGAGGACGACGGTGGCGGGGCCGGTGAGCGCGGAGCGGCCGATGTCCTGGACGGGGCGGCGGCCGGTCTCGGTGAAGTAGCCGGTGAGCCGCTGGATGAGCGCGGCGAGGAGGATCCCGATGGCGACGGCGATCAGGGCGAGGACCCGGGGGTCGCCGTCGTGCTCGTTCAGGCCGGGCTCGGTGACGCCGGCGAGGTCGGCGTAGGAGGACGGCAGGTAGACGAAGGCGGCGACGGCGACGAGGGCGAGGGAGACGACCGCGGAGACGAAGAAGCCCCGGTCGACGGCGCGCATCCCGCCGCGGTCGGAGCGCCGGGGCGCGACGGCGAGGACGCCGATGACGGCGGTGAGGACGCCGATCGCGGGCACGACCAGCGGGAAGACCAGACCGTGGTCGCCGAAGGCGGCCTTGCCGAGGATGAGGGCGGCGACCAGGGTGACGGCGTACGACTCGAAGAGGTCGGCGGCCATGCCCGCGCAGTCGCCGACGTTGTCGCCCACGTTGTCGGCGATGGTGGCGGCGTTGCGCGGGTCGTCCTCGGGGATGCCCTGCTCGACCTTGCCGACGAGGTCGGCGCCGACGTCGGCGGCCTTGGTGAAGATGCCGCCGCCGACCCTCATGAACATGGCGATGAGGGCGGCGCCGAGGCCGAAGCCCTCCAGGACCTTGGGGGCGTCGGCGGCGTAGACGAGGACGACGCAGGCGGCGCCGAGCAACCCGAGCCCGACCGTGCACATGCCGACGACGCCGCCGGTGCGGAAGGCGATCCGCAGGGCGCGGTGGGCCGCCTCCACGGGGTCCCGGCCGGGTTCGCCGGGGGCCGGGGCGGCTTCCCGCGCGGCGGCGGCGACCCGGACGTTGGCCCGGACCGCGAGCCGCATCCCGACATAGCCGGTGACCGCCGAGAACAACGCTCCGACCAGGAAGAACAGCGAACGCCCGGCCCGCTGCGACCAGGAGTCGGCGGGCAGCGCGAGGAGCAGCAGGAAGACGACGACGGCGAAGAGCGCGATGGTGCGCAGCTGGCGGGCGAGGTAGGCGTTGGCGCCCTCCTGCACGGCGGCGGCGATCTTCCGCATGGCCGGGGTGCCCTCGTCGGCCTTGAGCACCTGCCGGCCGAAGAGCCGAGCGGTGACCAGTGCGGCGAGGGCGACCCCGGCGATGACGGCGACGATCGTCCGGTTCCCGCTGGTGAGCACCGCCGCGGCGAGGACGGCGGGTGCCTGGGCCAATTCCGGTTCCGGGTGCATGGGCACGGATCATAGGCAGCCGAAGCGGGACGAAACGGGTACGGGGGAGGGGCACTCCGCCGGAATCCATCGATTGCCCCTGAGAACGTCCCCGCGCGCGCCTCCCGGGCGGACCGGTACGCGCCCCGGGGGCCCGGCACGCCCCGGGAAGGGCCCTGCGCGCGCCGGGAGAGGACCGGCGCGCCTCCGCGAAGGTCCCTGCACGCGCCGGGAGAGGACCGGAACCCACTCGGGAAAAAACCCGGAACGCCCTCCGGAAAGGACCGGCAGGCGCTTGAAGAACCGGAACGCCGCCCGGAAAGGGCCCGGAGAAGCCGCCCGGAGAGGGCCCGGAGAACGTGTGAAGAGGGCCCGGAGAACGTGTGAAGAGGCCCTGCCGTGTGGGACAGGGCCTCTTCACACACGTCTGTGTACGCCGCCGGGGCACGGGGTCAGGACAGGATGTCCGCCTCCGCGTCCGCCGGGGTGATGGGCCAGCTCATCCGGATGGTGCCACCGTCCTTGCCGGCGGTCACCTCGACGTCGTCGACGAGCCCGCGGATCACGGCGAGACCCATCTCGTCCTCGCCGTCGCCCTCGTCGGACTCCTCCGCCGGGGCCTCGGCGCGCGCGCCGGGGACACCGGCGGCGCCCGGACCGGGCACCTCGTCACCGACCTCGATGGAGAACGTCTTCTCCTCCTCCGTCAGCACGACCCGGATGGGCGTGGTGACGCCGCCGAGGCGATGCAGCCCGACCGCGCGGGAACACGCCTCGCCGACGGCGAGGCGCACCTCGTCGAGGACCGCCTCGTCCACCCCGGCCCGGCGGGCGACCGCGGCCGCTACCAGGCGGGCCGTGCGCACGTGCTCGGGCTGGGCGCTGAAGCGGAGTTCAACGGTGGCCATGGGATCCCCCCGGTCAGTCGACCGCGTTGACGGCCTCGTCGACCGACGTGTGGATCGGGAAGACCTTGGTGAGGCCCGTGATCCGGAAGATCTTGAGGATGCGCTCCTGGTTGCAGACCAGACGCAGCGAACCCTCGTGCGCACGCACGCGCTTCAGGCCACCCACGAGCACGCCGAGGCCGGTGGAGTCGAGGAAGTCCACCCCCTCCATGTCGACGACCAGGTGGTAACTGCCGTCGTTCACCAACTCGACCAACTGCTCGCGCAGCTTGGGCGCGGTATAAACATCAATCTCGCCACCGACCTCGACGACCGTACGGTCGCCGCCAGCTCCGGGCACAGTGCGAGTCGACAGGGACAGGTCCACGGATCCTCCAGCACCTTGCTATCGGGCGTTCGCCCCCTCGGATCTCCCGGGCGGAGTCGGAGAACGAATCGCCAGCCGCGATGGCATTCAATCACTTACCAGCAGCCATGCACGACGCCTTGGAAGCATTGTCCGTCACGCCGGTGACACACTCGGTGCCGATGGCCAAGAATCAGCGCACCGCTCGACCCGCCGGGGACACGGGCAGCCGCCCCTCCCCGCACCGGGTCCTCGAACGGCTCGCCTCGGGCGAGAGCCGTGCTGCGCGCATCACTCATATGGAGCACATGCCCGCTCGGGCGGGTCGCCATGCCGTCTGGCCGGACCGCATCCGCCCCGAGGTGATCGCCGCGATCCGGGACGCCGGCATCGAGCACCCATGGGCCCACCAGGCCGAGGCCGCCGAGCACGCCCTCGACGGCGAGTCCGTGGTGATCGCCACGGGCACCGCCTCCGGCAAGTCGCTCGCTTACCTCGCCCCCGTCCTCTCCACCCTCCTCGACGGCGCCGAGGCCGCGAACGGCCGCGGGACGACCGCCCTCTACCTCTCCCCCACCAAGGCCCTCGCCGCGGACCAGCGCCGCGCCGTCCGCGCGCTGGCCGCCCCGCTCGGCAACCGGATCCGGCCCGCCGTCTACGACGGCGACACGCCCGTCGAGGAACGCGAGTGGGTCCGCCAGTACGCGAACTACGTGCTCACCAACCCCGACATGCTGCACCGGGGCATCCTGCCCTCCCACCCCAGGTGGTCCTCCTTCCTGCGCTCCCTGCGCTACGTCGTCATCGACGAGTGCCACACCTACCGGGGCGTCTTCGGCTCCCACGTCGCCCAGGTCCTGCGCCGGCTGCGCCGGGTCTGCGCCCGGTACGGCTCCGATCCGGTCTTCCTCCTCGCCTCCGCCACCTCCGCCGAGCCGGCCCGCGCCGCCGGCCGGCTCACCGGCCTGCCCGTCACCGAGGTCTCCGACGACGCCTCCCCGCGCGGCGAACTGGTCTTCGCCCTGTGGGAACCGCCCCTCACCGAACTCCAGGGCGAACGGGGCGCCCCGGTCCGCCGCACCGCCACCGCCGAGACCGCCGACCTGCTCACCGACCTCACCCGGCAGGGCGTCCGCTCGGTCGCCTTCGTCCGCTCCCGGCGCGGCGCCGAACTGATCTCGGTGATCGCCCAGGAACGGCTCGCCGAGACCGACCGGGCCCTCGCCCGCCGGGTCGCCGCCTACCGGGGCGGCTACCTCCCCGAGGAGCGCCGCGCCCTGGAACGGGCCCTGCACTCCGGAGAACTCCTCGGCCTCGCCGCGACCACCGCCCTGGAACTGGGCGTGGACGTCTCCGGCCTCGACGCCGTCCTCATCGCCGGCTATCCCGGCACCCGGGCCTCGCTGTGGCAGCAGGCCGGCCGGGCGGGCCGCTCCGGCGAAGGCGCCCTCGCCGTCATGATCGCCCGCGACGACCCGCTGGACACCTTCCTCGTCCACCACCCCGAGGCGATCTTCGACCAGCCGGTCGAGTCGACCGTCCTGGACCCCGACAACCCCTACGTCCTCGCCCCCCATCTCTGCGCCGCCGCCTCCGAACTCCCCCTCACCGAGGCCGACCTCGCCCTCTTCGGCCCCGCCGCGCCCGGCCTCATGCCGCAGCTGGAGGGCGCCGGACTGCTGCGCCGCCGGGCCGGCGGCTGGTACTGGACCCGCCGCGAGCGGGCCGCCGACCTCGCCGACATCCGGGGCGGCGGCGGCAGCCCGGTCCGGATCGTCGAGGAGGGCACCGGCCGGCTCCTCGGCACGGTGGACGAGGCCGCCTCCCACGCCTCCGTCCACGAGGGCGCCGTCCACCTCCACCAGGGCCGCACCTACCTGGTCCGCACGCTGGACCTGGAGGACTCCGTCGCCCTCGTCGAGGAGGCCGTCCCGCCGTACTCGACCGTCGCCCGCGACACCACCTCCGTCCGCGTCCTGGAGACCGACACCGAGGTCCCCTGGGGCGAGGGCCGTCTCTGCTACGGCTCCGTCGAGGTCACCCACCAGGTCATCTCCTTCCTGCGCCGCCGGCTGATCACGGGCGAGGTGCTGGGCGAGACCAAGCTCGACCTGCCGCCCCGCACCCTGCGCACCCGGGCCGTGTGGTGGACGGTCACCGAGGACCAGCTCGACGCCGCCCGCATCACCCCGGAGATCCTCGGCGGCGCCCTGCACGCCGCCGAGCACGCCTCCATCGGCATGCTGCCGCTCTTCGCCACCTGCGACCGCTGGGACATCGGCGGCGTCTCCGTCCCGCTCCACCCGGACACGCTGCTGCCGACCGTCTTCGTGTACGACGGCCACCCCGGCGGCGCCGGGTTCGCCGAACGCGCCTTCCACACCGCCCGGGCCTGGCTCTCCGCCACCCGCGAGGCGATCGCCTCCTGCGAGTGCGAGGCCGGCTGCCCCTCCTGCATCCAGTCCCCCAAGTGCGGCAACGGCAACGACCCCCTCCACAAACGAGGCGCCATCCGCCTCCTCACCGAACTCCTCCGCGCCTCCCCCACGGCCCCCGAAACCGCGGCCACCCCGGGAAGCGAGACCTCCCCGGAGGCCCCGACCGGCCCTGCTGCCACGGCCGGCCCCGGGGACGAGGCCCCTTAGGCCGGACCGAGCGGCGCCGGAGGGCCGGGCGCCGAAGGACCGGGGGTCGGAAGGCCGGGGGACGACGGGCCGGGTTCGGCCGGTCCCGCGCGGGCTCTGGCCGTCGGGGACCAGGAGCCGGCGGACGTCCGGGCCGTCACCTCCGCCTCGGCGCCGGTCAGCCGGCAGTGGAGCAGTTCGGCGCCCTGCGCGGTGGCGACCCGGCGGGCCGCCGCACACGCCTCCGTTTCGCCCCGGAGCGCCCGGTCGGCGGCGGCGAGGGCCGCCAGGTCCGCGGCGCCACCGGCCCGGTGCCGGGCGGCCACCGCCTGCCCCAGCGCCAGCACCGCCCCGAAGACCACGCACAGGGCGCAGGCCGCGAAGGCCGTCCACACGCTCGCGACGCCCCGGTCACCATGTCCGCGTCTCATACCGGCCCACCTCCCCCCACCGTGTCCTCGGCGAGGGCCGCCGCCCCGGCCCGCAGCGTCACGCCCAGGCCGCCCGGCCCCGGCGCCGAGGACTCCACGGTCACCCGCCACAGCTCGCCCTCCCTCGCCACCGCCACCCGGGCCCCCTCGGGCGCGGCGGCCCGGGCGGCGGCCACCACGGCCTCCGCGGGCTCCGAGCGGGCCGCCGCCCGCGCCCCGGCCCTGGCCGCGTCCACGCACCGGATCTGCGCGGCGGACGCCGCCAGGGCCCACAGCAGGGCCATCGCGAAGAGCGCGAGCACCGGCAGCACCACCGCCGCCTCCACGGTCACCGACCCCCGGTCCCGGTCAGAACGGCGCATCGAGCGCCTTCGTGACCAGGGATTCCAGGGCTCCCGAGACGGAGCCGCCGGTCACCACCTTGTAGAACACGGCGGCCAGGCCGGCCGCCGTGAGCGTGCCCAGCGCGTACTCGACCGTGCTCATGCCGCTGTCGGTCCGCAGAGCCGCCCGCCGGGTCGTCCAGAACCCCCGCAGCGCCGTCCGCGCCCACGTGTATGCCGTACGCATCTCTTTTCCCTCTGTCGTTCCGTCGATTCACGTCGTCGTGTCGTGTCGTCAATGTCGTGTCGTCGTGCCGCGTTCAGGGGCCGAGCAGGCCCTTGGCCAGGCCGATCACCACCGGGGCCACCCCGACCGCGAGGAACGCGGGCAGGAAGCACAGCCCCACGGGGGCGCTGATCAGCACCTCGGCCCGGCGGGCCCGGGCGGCGGCCGCGCGGCCGGCCGCCGCCCGCAGGGCGGCCGCGTGCCGGGCCGACGCCTCCGCGGCGGGCGCCCCGGAGGCGTCGGCCCGTTCCAGGCATCGGGCGAGCCCCTCGGCGCCCGGTATCGCCCCGAACCTCCCCCACACCTCCGCCGGGTCCCCGCCGAGCCGCAGCTCGGCGGCGGTCCGCAGCAGCCGCTCCCCGAGCGGACCGCCCAAGGACCGCCCCACGGCCTCCGCCGCCTCTCCCGGACCGGCTCCGGCCGAGGCACAGGCCGCCAGCAGATCGGCCGCCAGCGGGAGCCGCGCCGCCGCCTCCCGGTCCGTCGCCCGCACCCTGGAGGCACCGGTCCTCCGCAGCCACCACCGGGCACCGAGCACTCCGCCCGCGCCCACGAGCAGCGCCGCCGGCGCCCCGAGGAACACTCCCGCGCAGAGCGGCCCGCCCACGACCGCCGCGCGTACCGGCACCGGCACTTCCCGCAGTCCGGCCGTCATCCGCTCCCACCGCCACGTCCGCGCCACGGCCGGCGTCCCGGCGGGTCCGCCGCCGTCGTCCGCCAGCAGACCGCCGAGCCGTCGCCGGGCGCCCCGCCCGCCGCGCACCCGCGCCAGCCGCGGCCAGGCCCGGCCGAGCAGCCAGCAGCCCAGGAGCAACAGCGGGACCGACCTGGCCAGCGGTTCACTCCACATCGCCGCCGCCTCCCCGTACGATCCGCGCGGCCCACCACAGCCCGGCCGCCTCCAGCGCGCCGCCGAGCACCAGGCAGGCCCCTCCGGCGGGGGTGTGCAGCAGGATCCGCAGCGGCTCCGCGCCCATGACCGCGCCGAGGCCGATCCCGGCCACCGGGAGGGCCGCGAGCACGGCCACCGTGGCCCACGCCCCCGACAGTTCGGCCCGCAGCGCCTCGCGCCGCTCGTCCTGCTCGCGGAGTGCGGCCTCCAGCCGGTCGAGGCCGGCGGAAAGTCCCGCGCCGCTGTCGACGGCCACCTGCCAGCAGGCCGCGAGGCCGGCGAGACCTTCGGCGCCCTCCCGTCGGGCCGCTCTGCGCAGCGCCTCCGGCACGTCGCCGCCGAAGCCGACCGCGGCGAGCACCCGCGCCTCCTCCGCGCCGAGGGCCCCGGTGCGGCGGGCCGCGTAGGCGAGGGCGTGGCCGGGCTGGCGGCCGGCCCGCAGCTCACCGCCGGCGGCCTCGCAGAGCGCCACCACCCGCCCGGCCAGCGCCTCGCGTTCCTTGCGCGCCCCGGCCGCCCGCAACCGCCGCCGCACGAGCGGGACGGCCAGGGCGCCCGCGGCCAGCGGCAGCGGCGACCCGCCCAGCAGCGCGAGCAGCCCCGCGGCGGGCAGACACAGCCACTCCGGTCGTCCGCGGGCGGCCGTCCACCAGCGGCCGAGGGCCGCCCGGCCGACGCCCCCGCTCCCGTACCCGGCTCCCTCCCCGGGGAGCAGGGTCCGCGCCCGCAGGACCGCGCGGCGGCGTCCGGCAGCCTGCCGGAGGGCGGGCACGGAGCCGGCGGCCAGGAGACAGAACCCGGCGTACAGGCCGACGGTCACGGGGCACCTCCGACGAGCTCGCGCAGTCGGGGCCAGCCCCGCTCCCGCTCGAAGCCGGACGGGGCCCAGCGGAGTGCGGGCACCGTGCGCACGAGGCCGTCCCGGTCCCGCTCCAGGACGTGGACCTCGGCGATCCGGCGCCGCCCGTCGGGGTCGCGGACCAGGTGCAGCACGGCGGACAGTCCGGCGCCCAGCTGGCTGTGGAGGGCGGCCCGGTCGAGTCCGGCGGCCGTGCCGAGCGCTTCGAGCCGGGCGGGCACGTCGGAGGCCGTGTTGGCGTGGAGCGTGCCCGAGCCGCCCTCGTGCCCGGTGTTGAGCGCCGCGAGGAGGTCGACGGCCTCGCCGCCGCGGACCTCCCCGACGACCAGCCGGTCGGGCCGCATCCGCAGGGCCTGGCGGACCAGGTCCCGGAGGGTGACGAGCCCGGCTCCCTCCTGGTTCGGCGGCCGGGCCTCCAGCCGCACCACGTGGGGGTGGTCCGGGCGCAGCTCGGCCGAGTCCTCGGCGAGGACGATCCGCTCGCGCTCCCCGACCAGGCCGAGGAGGGCGGCGAGGAGCGTCGTCTTGCCCGTGCCGGTGCCTCCGCTGACCAGGTACGACACCCGGGCCTCGATCAGCGCGCGCAGGACCCGGTCGCCGCCGGGCGGCACCGTCCCCGCTGCCGTGAGCTCCTCCAGGGTGAAGGCCCGGGGGCGCATCACCCGCAGCGAGAGGCAGGTGGAGCCGACGGCGACGGGCGGGAGGACCGCGTGCATGCGGGTGCCGTCGGGCAGCCGGGCGTCCACCCAGGGCCGGGCGTCGTCGAGGCGGCGCCCGCCCACGGCCGCGAGCCGCTGCGCGAGCCTCCGGACGGCGGCGGCGTCCGCGAAGACGACGGGCGCCCGCTCCAGGCCCGCTCCCCGGTCGACCCACACCCGGTCGGGTGCCGAGACGAGGACGTCGGTGACGTCGGGGTCGGCGAGGAGGGCCTCCAGCGGCCCCGCACCGGTCAGCTCGCACCGCAGCTCCTCGGCGGCCCCCAGCACCTCGGCGTCCCCCAGCAGGCGCCCCTGGGCCCGCAGGGCGGCCGCCACGCGGGCCGGGGTCGGCTCGGCGCCGCTCGCCGCGAGCCGCTGCCGCACGGCGTCGAGGAGCCCGGCCCCGCCCGTCCGCGCGCCCGGAAGCGCGCCGGACGCAGCGACCTCCGCCGCGCCGGTGCCGGTCATGCCGCACCGCCGGAGGGCAGCGCCTGCTCCCAGAAGGCCGCGCAGAAGCGGCCGAGCGGGCCCCGGGGGTCGGCGCCCGGCGGGGAGCCCGCGTCCTGGTCCGTCACGACGGCGGGGTCGTAGGGGAGTTCGCCGGCGAGCGGCAGCCGCAGCGCGTCGGCGACCCAGCGCTCGTCGAGCCCGGCCGCGTACGGCCCGCGGACCACGGCCCGCAGGTCGCGGACGCCGAAGGAGAGGGTGCCGGCGATCCGGTGGGCGGCGGCGACCGCCCGCAGTTCGCCGGGGACGACGAGGAGTCCGAGGTCGAGCTGGGCCAGGGCCTCGGCCCCGGCCTCGTCGACGGCGCGCGGCAGGTCGACCACGACGACCCCGCCGCCGCGGCGGGCCGCGGCGAGCACGGCCCGGACGGCGTCGGGCGGCACGGCGCCGGTGGGTTCCCGGCCCCAGCTCAGCACCCGCACGCCCCTGGCCGCGGGCAGTGACTCCGCGAGGGCGCCGCCGGCCAGCCGTCCCTTCGAGGCGGTGAAGTCGCTCCAGCGCCTGCCCGGCTCCCGCTCGGCGCCGAGGAGCACGTCGAGTCCGCCGCCGAGCGGGTCGCCGTCGACGAGCAGGGTCCGCCGGCCCGAGCGGGCGGCGGCGAGCGCGAGCCCGCAGGCGAGGGTGGAGGCGCCGGCGCCGCCGCGTCCGCCGACGACGCCGACGGTCAGCGCCGTCCGGCCACCCCCTTCGGCGGCGTCGGCGATCCGCTCGACGAGCCGGGACTCGGCGCCCGGCAGCCTGAGCACGCTGTCCGCGCCGAGCTCGACGGCGAGCCGCCACACGTCCGGGTCGTCCGGGGCCCGTCCGACGAGGACGACCCCGGGCCGGCGCACGGAGCCGCGGCAGCGGGCCGCCGCGTCCTCCCCGACCAGGACGAGCGGGGGGTCGGTCCAGCTCGCCCGCCGCTCGGGCACCCGGTGGTGCACCTCGGGCTCGACGCCGGCCGCGGCGCACAGCCGCAGCAGGTCGTCGAGGAGGACCACGTCCTCGGTGACGATCAGCGGACCGGGCCCGCGCACCCCTTCCCCGTCCCGTGCCCCGGACGCGTCCCGCGCCGTGGACCCGTGCTCCGCTCCCGTGCGGGAGGCCGTCGGCTTGTGCATCGCGCACACCCCTCTCGTGATTCCTGCGGGCCGCGAACTTCGCGACGGGAATCACGGTGAGGCCGAGCGGGAAATCGTGCGGAGTCCACCGAAAAACTGTGGACAATCCACTCCCTGTGAATATCTCGACCACCCGTCCGAGGGCTGTCCGGAACGCAGTGCGCCGGTTACTGTGGGTGACGGATCGAGAGATCGCCGCGCTTCGGGCAGCCGGACGGGCGGCGGCGGGAGAGAGGGGAGGGAGCCATGGCCCAGCGGGCGAAAACGGCTCCGGACATGCGACGACCCCCGCCGGGGGGGAGAGCGGGGGTCGTCTTTCCGGCCGACTCGGGGGGGGGAGGAGCCGGTCCGGGTTAGCACGGTCGCGAACGATCCGTGACTTCCATGGTATACCCGAGAGCCTTCTCAAGCAAACCCACGCGCCCCAGCGTACGCCGAATGGCGGGCACCTATGCTCAGCGTTGTGGAAAACCACTCCTTGCCGCGCACAGCCGCCTTCTTCGACCTGGACAAGACGGTCATTGCGAAGTCCTCGACGCTGACCTTCAGCAAGTCCTTCTACCGTGGCGGACTGATCAGCCGCCGGGCCGCGCTGCGGACGGCCTACATCCAGTTCGTGTTCCTGATCGGCGGGGCCGATCACGACCAGATGGAGCGGATGCGCGAATATCTTTCCGCGCTCTGCAAAGGCTGGAACGTGGCCCAGGTCAAGGAACTCGTCGCCGAGACCCTGCACGACCTGATCGACCCGATCATCTACGACGAGGCGGCCTCCCTCATCGAGGAGCACCACGCCGCCGGCCGCGACGTCGTGATCGTCTCCACCTCCGGCGCCGAGGTGGTCGAGCCGATCGGGGAGATGCTCGGGGCGGACCGGGTCGTCGCCACCCGGATGGTGGTCGGCGAGGACGGCTGCTTCACCGGGGAGGTGGAGTACTACGCCTACGGCCCGACGAAGGCCGAGGCGGTCCGCGAGCTGGCGAAGTCGGAGGGGTACGACCTCTCCCGCTGCTACGCCTACAGCGACTCAGCGACCGACCTGCCCATGCTGGAGGCGGTCGGGCACCCGTATGCCGTCAACCCCGACCGGACGCTGCGCCGCGAGGCGGTGGCCCGGGAGTGGCCGGTGCTGGTGTTCAACCGGCCGGTTCGGCTCAAGCAGCGGCTGCCGGACTTCCGGATGCCGCCGCGTCCGGCGCTGATGGCCGCGGCGGCCGTGGGCGCGGCGGCGGCGACGGCGGGGCTGGTCTGGTACGCCGCCCGGCGGCGTCACCGGGGCGCGGCGGCGGCCCTCGCCGGGAGCTGACCGCTTGTCCCGTTTTCGGGCGATCCGGTTCCGGGATCCGGAAAGAGCGGAAAGAAGCGGATCCACCACTTTCGTTTACCGGCGGACAGGAGTAGAAAGGAATCAGGCCCGCGAGACCTGGGACATCCGAGAGGATCACCTGTTGAGCATGAAGGCCCCACGGACCTGACGCACAAAAACCTGGCACCCACGCGACGTCGACCCGTCGATTACGGGCCAGCCGCACCAGGCGAAGGGCAAAGTACCCCGCCTGATGGGCACATATCGAGGACGCTTGGTAACTGGGTGGACGTGCCAGCGGCGGTACTGAAGGTTGGTACCGCCGCAACCCATGTCCGGGGGTTTTTCAGGCCGCGCCGCGCTGGAGCGCCTCGCAGACCGCCGTCGACTCCCGCACGCCGAGCTCCACCGCGCGCCCGCAGTGCGCGATCCAGCCGCCGACGCCCTCCGGGGTGCCGGTGAGGTACCCCTCGAAGGCGGCCGCGTAGGCGGCCCGGCCCTGCTCCGCGTGTCCGACCTCGGCCGGGCAGATGCCCTTCGGGTCGAGACCGCTGCCCTCCAGCACGATCCGCTCGGCGGTCCGGGCGACCAGGCCGTTGTGCGAGGTGAAGGGACGCAGGGCGAGCAGTTCGCCGTGGACCACGGCGGAGACGACCAGCGCCGGGGCCTCGCTGCCGGCCACGACGAGCTCCGCGAGGCCGTCGAGGCGGGCGGCCACCTCGTCCGGCGCGGGCAGCGGGGCCTCGATCAGCGGCTCGGACACGGCTTCGCCGGCCTGCCGGGGGCGGCCGGTCGACTCCTCGTGCTCGCCCGCGGCGACCAGGTGCAGCCGGGCCAGGACGCGGAGCGGCGACTGGCGCCAGATGGAGAGGAGTTCACCCGCCTCGGCGCTCAGGCGCAGGGCGGCGCCGACGGTGCGGGCCTCGGGGTCGGCGCTGAAGTCGGTGCGGCGGCGGACCTCTTCCAGGGCCCAGTCGGCACCGGCCAGCGCGGCCGAGCCGCGGGCGCCGCGGAGCGCAGCCTCGTGGGCGATCTCGTTGCTGCGGCGGCGCATCACACGGTGGCCGTAGACCCGGTCGACGGCCTTGCGTACGGAGTCCACCGCGTCGGCGACGCCCGGCAGGGTACCGAGGGCGGCCAAGGGGTCAGAGGCGTGCGTACTCATAGGCAAGGAGGCTACGCGCCTCGGGGGCCCGCCCCACGATGGAGTGGTCTTCCTCATAAACCTTGACCACTCGGTGCGTTCATGCCACTACTCTAGGTGAACATGAAGATCGCTTTCGTCGGGAAGGGTGGCAGCGGCAAGACGACGCTGTCCTCGCTCTTCGTCCGCCACCTCGCCGCCACCGAGTCGCCGGTCGTCGCCGTCGACGCGGACATCAACCAGCACTTGGGGGTCGCGCTCGGCCTCACCGAGGCGGAGGCGGCCGCGCTGCCCGCGATGGGGGCGCATCTGCCGCTCATCAAGGAGTACCTGCGCGGCAGCAACCCCCGGATCGCCTCGGCCGAGACGATGATCAAGACCACGCCGCCCGGGGCGGGTTCGCGGCTGCTGCGGGTCCGCGAGGACAACCCGGTGTACGAGGCGTGCGCCCGGCAGGTGCGGCTCGACCCGGGCGAGGTGCGGCTGATGGCGACCGGCCCGTTCACCGAGGCGGACCTCGGCGTCGCCTGCTACCACTCGAAGGTCGGCGCGGTGGAGCTGTGCCTGAACCATCTGGTGGACGGGGCCGGCGAGTACGTGGTGGTCGACATGACGGCCGGCTCGGACTCCTTCGCGTCCGGCATGTTCACCCGCTTCGACATGACCTTCCTGGTCGCCGAGCCGACCCGCAAGGGGGTGTCGGTGTACCGCCAGTACAAGGAGTACGCGCGGGACTTCGGCGTCGCCCTGAAGGTCGTCGGCAACAAGGTGCAGGGCCCGGACGACCTGGACTTCCTGCGCCAGGAGGTCGGCGACGACCTGCTGGTCACCGTCGGCCACTCGGACTGGGTCCGGGCCATGGAGAAGGGCCGCCCGCCGCGCTTCGAGCGGCTGGAGCCCGAGAACCACCGCGCGCTGCGGACCCTGCGGGAGGCGGCGGACGCCTCGTACGCCCGCCGCGACCGGCACCGTTACACGAGCCAGATGGTCCACTTCCACCTCCGCAACGCGGAGAGCTGGGGCAACGCCAAGACCGGGGCCGACCTGGCGGCGCAGGTCGACCCCGACTTCGTCCTCGGCGAACCGGTCGCCGAACCCGTCGCCGCCTCGCGCTGACGGACCGGACCACCACCGCCGGACGGCGTCCGGCACAGCCCCCCCCCGAAGCCCGGGAGGCGCCCCGGCGCCGAACGGCGCGAGCGGGGGCCGGAAAGAGAACGGCCCGGGGCCGACCCGGCGGCGCAGGTCGACCCCGGCTCCGTCCTCGGCGAACCGGTCGCCGAACCCGTTGGCCGAACCGATGGCCGAGACCTCGGCGCGGCCCGCTACATGCGGGAGCCGGGCCGGCGGGCGGGGGCGGGGGCCGGGGGTTGCTCCGCCAGGAAGGCGGACCAGCCTCCGGCGGGGGCCTCGCCGACCTTCAGGGTGCGCATCTTGGCGATGACGGCGGGGTCCTGGGCGTCCAGCCAGTCGGCGAGCTGACGGAAGGAGACGCACTCGACGTCCTTCTGGACGCAGACCGTGGCGATGGTCTCCTCGATGGCGCGCATGTAGGTGCCGCCGTTCCAGGACTCGAAGTGGTTGCCGATGATGACCGGCGCCCGGTTGCCGCGGTAGGAGCGCTCGAAGGCCTGGACGAGGCCGTCGCGCATCTGGTCGCCCCAGTAGCGGTGCATGTTCGGGTCGCCCTGGGTGGTGCCCGGCGACTGGTTGACCAGGAAGTTGTAGTCCATGGCCAGGGTCTGGAAGGCCCGGCCGGGGACCGGGACGAGGTGCATGGACAGGTCCCAGAGGCCGTGGTCCTTCTCCGGCCAGACCTGGTCGTTGACGCCGCTGGTGTCGTAGCGGAAGCCGAGCTCGGAGGCGGCCTTCACGAAGTTCTCGCGACCCTCCAGGCACGGGGTGCGGGCGCCGACGAGCTCCTTGTCGTAGTCGAAGGGGAGCGGCTGCTCGGCGCGCAGGCCCGCGTTGGTCTTCCAGTTCTTGACGAAGGACTTGGCCTGCCGGATCTCGCTCTTCCACTCCTCCACGGACCAGGTGCCGACGCCGCCGTCGGCGCCGCAGAAGTGGCCGTTGAAGTGGGTGCCGATCTCGTTGCCCTCCAGCCACGCGCCGCGCAGTTCGCGGACGGTGTCGCGGATGCCCTCGGCGTCGTTGAAGCCGATGTCGGAGCGGCCGGCAGAGTGCTTGGGCGGGTCGTACATCGCCCGCTTCTCCTCCGGCAGGAGGTACACGCCGCTGAGGAAGTACGTCATGGTCGCGTCGTACTTCTTGCCGACGTTCCGGAAGTGGGAGAAGAGCTTCTGGCTGTCCTCGCCGGCACCGTCCCAGGAGAAGACGACGAACTGCGGCGGGGCCTCGCCGGGCTTCAGCTTCTTCCAGGTGGGCTGGTGCGGCTGGGCGCCGGTGTAGGCGGTGGAGCCGTCGCCGATCAGCCGGACCGGGTTCTCCGGCGCGGCGGCGGGCTTCTTCTCCGCGGCGCCGGTGCCCGAGCCCGGGGAGCCCTTGGTGCCGGGGCCGGAGGAGGACGGCTCCGAGCAGCCCGCCAGGCCGCCGACGAGAGCGACGGTGAGGGCGCCGGCGGCCAGCGCCTTCCTCCGGAACGTACTTCCTCGCACTGCGGCTGACATCCGCCCACCTCTCTCATCCGACGGCTCCGCCCCGACCGGCGGCCGAGCGGCGTCAACGTCGCACCCGAGGGCGCGGGGTGATGAAACGACAAGCGGACAGGCGTCCACCATTCACCGGAACCGGTGAACCATTGCCCCGTTTGCCCCGAAAATAATGCCGGAGACTTTACTCTCCATTACGATTCGTTTACTCAGAGTTGAGGTACCCGTTCGGCCCCGAGGAGACCGGATGACCCTCTGCACCCCCGCCCGCACGCCCAACCGACCACGTGTCCAGCGGCCCCACAGCCCGCCCGGAGGCGCCCGCCGCCTCCTCCCCGCCGGCGCGGACGTCTCCGCGTCGATCGCCGTCTTCCTGATCGCACTGCCGCTCTCGCTCGGCATCGCACTCGCCACCGGAGCCCCGCTCCAGGCCGGACTGGTCGCCGCCGCCGTCGGCGGTCTGGTCGCCGGCCGGCTCGGCGGCTCGCCGCTCCAGGTGAGCGGACCCGCCGCCGGCCTCACCGTCGTCACCGCCGAACTGATCCAGCGGTACGGCTGGCGCACCACCTGCGCCATCACGGTCCTCGCCGGACTCTCCCAACTCGCGCTGGCCTCCCTCAGAGTGGCCCGGTCGGCACTCGCCGTCTCGCCCGCGATCGTGCACGGCATGGTGGCCGGCATCGGCGTCACCATCGCCATGGCCCAGCTCCACATCGTCCTCGGCGGGACCCCGCAGAGCTCCGTGGTGGCCAACGCCCTGGGCCTTCCAGCGCAGTTGGCGGACGTCCGACCCTCCGCGCTCGCCATCAGCGGGCTGACCATCGCCGTCCTGCTCGGCTGGCCGCGGCTGCCGGGCCGGGCGGGCCGCCTCGCGCGCAAGGCACCGGCCGCGCTGGTCGCCGTCGGCGGCGCGACCGTGCTCGCCGCGACCGCCGGGCTGACCGTGCCCCGCGTCGACCTGCCGTCCTGGAGCAGCCACGCGCTCCCGGGGCTGCCCGACGGGCCGGTCCTCGGCATCGCCGCCGGCGTGCTGACCATCACCCTGGTCACCAGCGTGCAGTCGCTGCTCTCCGCGGTCGCCGTCGACAAGCTGGTCGCCGCCCGCCCCGACCGCGGTCGCGGCATCCCGCGCTCCCGCCTCGACCGCGAGCTGGCCGGCCAGGGCGCCGCCAACATGGTCTCCGGCGCGCTCGGCGGCCTCCCGGTCGCCGGGGTCGCGGTCCGCAGCGTCGCCAACGTGTCGGCGGGCGCGGTCAGCCGCGCCTCCACGATGCTGCACGGCCTGTGGATCGTGCTGGCCTCGCTGTTCCTCGTGCCGGCGATCGACCTGATCCCACTCGCCGCGCTCGCCGCGCTCGTCATGATCGTCGGCATCCAGATGGTGAGCATCACCCACATCCGCACGGTCACCCGGCACCGCGAGGTCGTGGTCTACGCGGTGACGCTGACCGGGGTCGTCCTGATCGGCCTCCTGGAGGGCGTCGCCCTCGGGATCGCCGTCGCGGTCGCGGTCGCGATGCAGCGGCTGGCCCGCACCCGGATCACCCGGGAGGAGCACGACGGCCGCCAGCTGCTGCGCGTGCGGGGGCAGTTGACCTTCCTCGCCGTGCCGCGACTGAGCCGGGCGCTGCACCAGATCCCCGCCGGTGCCGAGGTGACGGTGGAGCTCGACGGCTCGTTCATGGACCATGCGGCGTACGAGACGCTGAACGACTGGACGGCCGCCCACCGGGCCCACGGCGGCTCGGTCGAACTGACCGGCCCCACCGGGAGCCGTATCGCCGACTCCCCCGGCGGCCGCGCCCCGGGCCCCGCGTCCGGCCCCGGCCCCGGCCCCGAGCCCGATACGGGCTCCGCCCCGGCGGCCGGCACGCAGCCCTCCCCGCACCCCTGCTGCCGCCCCTGGACCCCCTGGCACAACCACCAGTGCGCCGTGCTGCCCGCGCCGCCCCTCACCCCGGCGCAGGAGCCTCCGGCGCGGACGGGGCATCAGCTCGCCCACGGCATCGGCAAGTTCCAGCGGAACACCGCGCCGCTGGTCCGCGACGAGCTGGCCCGGCTCGCCCGGGAGGGCCAGACGCCCTCCCAGCTCTTCCTCACCTGCGCCGACTCCCGCCTGGTCACCAGCATGATCACGTCCAGCGGACCCGGCGACCTCTTCACCGTGCGCAACGTCGGCAATCTGGTGCCGCTGCCCGGCGAGGAGAGCGGCGACGACTCGGTGGCCGCGGCGATCGAGTACGCGGTGGACGTCCTGCGGGTGCAGTCGATCACCGTGTGCGGCCACTCCGGCTGCGGCGCCATGCAGGCCCTGCTCGGCGCCGGGCCGGACGAACCGGCGACGCCGCTGCACCGCTGGCTGCGGCACGGCCGGCCGAGCCTGGAGCGGATGGCGAGCCGCCGCCACGCCTGGGCGCGGATCTCCGGACGGCTGCCGGCGGACGCGGTCGAGCAGCTGTGCCTGACCAACGTGGTGCAGCAGCTGGAGCACCTGCGGGCGTACGACTCGGTGGCGAGACGGCTCGCCGACGGCAGTCTCACCCTGCACGGGATGTACTTCCACGTGGGCGAGGCGCAGGCGTACCTGCTCTCCGGGGACGAGGTGCGCGGCTACGACGACGTCTTCGACAGCGTCCCGCCGGCCACCCTGGCGGCCAAGGCCTCCTGACGGCGGCCGCGCCACCCACCGGGGCCCGTACGCGCCGGGCCCCCACCCGGGCCCGCGTCTCAGCCCCGGCCCGGACGCCCCGACCCCGCATCGGGGCCCGGCGCCCGGTCCCGGACGCCGGGGTCCCCACGCGCGGGCCCCCCACGACCCGGCCCCGCCCCGGGACCCGGTACGCGGGGCCCGCGCGTCCTGAACCTTTCCCGTTCCCCCTCCGTGAGACTGTGTGGCCCCTCCTTCCCTCCGCTCGGGAAGGAGGGGCGCCCATCCGTCAAGTCACTCACAGGTCTAAACCAATTCCCCGGAGACTCTTGTCACCCGGGGCATCGGGCTGATGAGGTATGACGCGGGACACATACGCACAGAGGACGCCCTGGGAAAGGGAGATGTCGTGAGCAACGAGAGCCTGGCCAATCTGCTCCGGGAAGAGCGCCGCTTCGCGCCGCCCGCCGAGCTGGCCGCGCACGCCAACGTGACGGCGGAGGCGTACGAGCAGGCCGAGGCGGACAGGCTGGGTTTCTGGGCCGAGCAGGCCAGGCGCCTGACCTGGGCCACCGAGCCGACCGAGACCCTCGACTGGTCGAACCCGCCGTTCGCCAAGTGGTTCGCCGACGGCGAGCTCAACGTGGCGTACAACTGCGTCGACCGGCACGTCGAGGCCGGCCACGGCGACCGGGTCGCCATCCACTTCGAGGGCGAGCCGGGCGACAGCCGCGCGATCACCTACGCCGAACTCAAGGACGAGGTCTCCAAGGCCGCCAACGCCCTGACCGAGCTGGGCGTCCGCAAGGGCGACCGGGTCGCCGTCTACCTGCCGATGATCCCCGAGGCCGCGATCACGATGCTGGCCTGCGCCCGCGTCGGCGCCGCCCACTCGGTCGTCTTCGGCGGCTTCTCCGCCGACGCCGTCGCCTCCCGCATCCAGGACGCCGACGCCAAGGTCGTCGTGACCGCCGACGGCGGCTACCGCCGTGGCAAGCCGTCCGCCCTCAAGCCGGCCATCGACGAGGCCGTCGCCAAGTGCCCGACGGTCGAGCACGTGCTGGTCGTCCGCCGCACCGGCGAGGACACCGCCTTCACCGAGGGCCGTGACGTCTGGTGGCACGACGTCGTCGACCGCCAGTCCGCCGAGCACACCCCCGAGGCGTTCCCGGCCGAGCACCCGCTCTTCATCCTGTACACCTCCGGCACCACGGGTAAGCCGAAGGGCATCCTGCACACCTCCGGCGGCTACCTCACCCAGGCCGCCTACACCCACCACGCCGTCTTCGACCTCAAGCCGGAGACCGACGTCTACTGGTGCACGGCCGACATCGGCTGGGTCACCGGCCACTCGTACATCGTCTACGGCCCGCTGGCCAACGGCGCCACGCAGGTCATGTACGAGGGCACCCCGGACACCCCGCACCAGGGCCGGGTCTTCGAGATCGTGCAGAAGTACGGCGTCACCATCCTCTACACGGCTCCGACGCTGATCCGCACCTTCATGAAGTGGGGCGACGACATCCCCGCGAAGTTCGACCTGAGCAGCCTGCGGGTCCTCGGCTCGGTCGGCGAGCCGATCAACCCCGAGGCCTGGGTCTGGTACCGCAAGCACATCGGCGCCGACCGCTGCCCCATCGTGGACACCTGGTGGCAGACCGAGACCGGCGCGATGATGATCTCGCCGCTCCCCGGCGTCACCGAGACCAAGCCGGGCTCCGCCCAGCGCCCGCTGCCGGGCATCTCCGCCACCGTCGTCGACGACGAGGCGAACGAGGTGCCGGACGGCGGCGGCGGCTACCTGGTCCTGACCGAGCCGTGGCCGTCGATGCTCCGCACCATCTGGGGCGACGACCAGCGCTTCATCGACACCTACTGGTCCCGCTTCGAGGGCAGGTACTTCGCCGGCGACGGCGCCAAGAAGGACGACGACGGCGACATCTGGCTGCTCGGCCGGGTCGACGACGTCATGCTGGTCTCCGGCCACAACATCTCCACCACCGAGGTCGAGTCCGCGCTCGTCTCGCACCCCTCGGTGGCCGAGGCGGCCGTCGTCGG
Source organism: Streptomyces roseolus (assembly GCF_014649855.1). Lineage (GTDB taxonomy): Bacteria > Actinomycetota > Actinomycetes > Streptomycetales > Streptomycetaceae > Streptomyces > Streptomyces roseolus. The sequence continues at coordinate 134,986 of NZ_BMTV01000001.1, forward strand.
TGCCGCCGACGAGACCACCGGCCAGGCGATCGTCGCCTTCGTGATCCTGCGCGGCACCGCCAGCCAGGACGAGAGCCTCGTCGCCGAGCTGCGCAACCACGTGGGCGCCACGCTCGGCCCGATCGCCAAGCCCAAGCGGATCCTGCCGGTGGCCGAGCTGCCGAAGACCCGCTCCGGCAAGATCATGCGCCGGCTGCTGCGCGACGTGGCGGAGAACCGCCAGGTCGGCGACGTCACCACGCTGGCCGACTCCTCGGTCATGTCGCTCATCCAGACGCAGCTGCCCGCCGCGTCCAGCGAGGACTGAGCACCCCCGGCAGCACACCGCGAAGGCCCGCCCCGGCACCCGGGGGCGGGCCTTCCCCCGTCTCCGGCCGCCGCGCCGAAACCCCCGTACCTCCCTAAAGTGATCCACGACGGGCAAAAGATCCCATCGGACGAGAAGATCCCCGCCGGACGCGCCCCGGGCTCGTTAGGTAAGGTAAGGAACGCGTCAGGAACGCGACAGAAAGACCTAGGTGAGCCGGGAAGTCTGGTCGGCATGTGCTGTGTGCTGCCCACCCGACCGGAGGCTCCCCGTGTCCACCGACCGCACGTTCCTCGGACGGCTCTCGCTCCCCGAGCGCCGCCACCTCACCGACGCCCTGCGCACCGAGACCGTCGGCGGCGTCCTCCTGCTCGCGGCCGCGGTCACCGCGCTCGTCTGGGCCAACGTCCTCCCCGGCAGCTACGAGTCGGTCTCCCACTTCCACATGGGCCCCGCCTCCCTCGGCCTCGACCTCTCCATAGCCCACTGGGCCGCCGACGGCCTCCTCGCGGTGTTCTTCTTCGTCGCCGGCATCGAGCTCAAGCGCGAACTGGTCGCCGGCGAGCTGCGCGACCCCAGGGCCGCCGCCCTCCCCGTCGTCGCGGCGCTCTGCGGCATGGCCACCCCGGCCCTCGTCTACGTCCTGGTCAACGCCGTCGGCGGCGGCTCCATGGACGGCTGGGCCGTGCCCACCGCCACCGACATCGCCTTCGCGCTCGCCGTCCTCGCCGTCATCGGCACCTCGCTCCCCTCCGCCCTGCGCGCCTTCCTCCTCACCCTCGCCGTCGTCGACGACCTCTTCGCGATCCTGATCATCGCGGTCTTCTTCACCGGCGACCTGGACTTCGCCGCCCTCGGTGGCGCCGTCGCCGGCCTCGTCCTCTTCTGGTTCCTGCTCCGCAAGGAGGTCCGCGGCTGGTACGTGTACGTCCCGCTGGCCCTGGTGATCTGGGGCCTGATGTACAACAGCGGCGTCCACGCCACCATCGCCGGCGTCGCCATGGGCCTGATGCTCCGCTGCACCACCCGCGAGGGCGAGGAGCACTCCCCCGGGGAGCACATCGAGCACCTGGTCCGGCCGCTCTCCGCCGGTCTCGCCGTCCCCCTCTTCGCGCTCTTCTCCGCCGGGGTGGCCCTCTCCAGCGAGGCGCTGCGCGACGTCTTCACCCAGCCCGTCACCCTGGGCATCGTCCTCGGCCTGGTCGTCGGCAAGGCCGTCGGCATCTTCGGCGGCACCTGGCTGACCGCCCGCTTCACCCGGGCGGAGCTCAACCCGCAGCTGGCCTGGCCGGACGTCTTCGCGGTCGCCACCCTCGCCGGCATCGGCTTCACGGTCTCGCTGCTCATCGGCGAGCTCGCCTTCGAGGGGGACGCGGCGCTCACCTCCGAGGTGAAGGCCGCCGTCCTCATGGGCTCGCTGATCGCCGCGGCCTGCGCCTCGCTGCTGCTCAAGCTGCGGGTGCGGAAGTACCAGCTCCTCGTCGCCGAGGAGGAGCGGGACGACGACGAGGACGGCATCCCGGACGTGTACGAGGAGGGCACCGAGGCGTACCACCTCCGGATGGCCGAGATCCTGGAGCGGAAGGCCGCGGAACACCGCGAGCGCGCCCGACTGGCGGGGGCACCGCGCGACGGGGCCGACCGTCCGGCATGATCTGAGGCGGACCGTACACAGAGACTCGGACCCGTACCCGGAGACTCGGACCGTACAAGAGGAGAGGGAGAGCGATGAGCCACCCGTTCGACGGAACCGAGCGCAGCCTCGGCCAGCTGGTCGCCTCGGCGACCGCCGAGATGTCCGCACTGGTGCACGACGAGATCGCCCTGGCCAAGGCCGAGCTCCGGCAGGACGTGAAGCGCGGCGCGATCGGCAGCGGCGCGGCCATCGCCGCCGCCGTGGTGCTGCTGTTCTCGCTGCCGATGCTGAGCTTCGCACTCGCGTACGCCATCAACACCTGGACCGGCGGGCACAACGGCAACGGCGGCTGGAACCTCGTCTGGTGCTTCCTGCTGTCCTTCGCCTTCAACGTGATCGTCGCGGGCCTCCTCGGCGCGATCGCCGTCTCGAAGTTCAAGAAGGTCAAGCCGCCGGAGAAGTCCATCGCCTCCGCCAAGCAGACCGCCGCGATCATGCAGAACGTGAAGCCGCACCCCCGTCCGGAGGGCCTCCCGGCCGCCGAGGTGACGCTGGCCAAGGCCCAGTCTGTGGCACGCTCGTCCGTATGACCCTCCCCGAGAGCAGCACCCCCGGCGGCGGGCCCGTACGCCTCGACGGTCCGTGGACCCACCGTGACGTCGCGGCCAACGGCGCCCGTTTCCACATCGCCGAGATGGGCGACGGCCCCCTGGTGCTGCTGCTGCACGGCTTCCCGCAGTTCTGGTGGACCTGGCGCCACCAGCTGCCGGCGCTCGCCGAGGCCGGCTTCCGGGCGGTCGCGATGGACCTGCGCGGGGTCGGCGGCAGCGACCGCACCCCCCGCGGTTACGACCCCGCCAACCTCGCCCTCGACATCACCGGCGTGGTCCGCTCGCTCGGCGAGCCGGACGCCGCGCTCGTCGGCCACGACCTGGGCGGCTACCTCGCCTGGACGGCCGCCGTCATGCGGCCGAAGCTGGTCCGCCGACTCGCGGTCTCCTCGATGCCGCACCCGCGCCGCTGGCGCTCGGCGATGCTCTCCGACTTCGCCCAGTCCCGGGCCGGTTCGCACGTCTGGGGCTTCCAGCGGCCGTGGCTGCCGGAGCGTCAGCTGGTCGCCGACGACGCCGAGCTGGTGGGGCGTCTGATCCGGGAGTGGTCGGGACCGCGCCCGGTGGAGGACGAGGCGGTCGAGGCATACCGGCGGGCGATGCTCGTGCCGTCCACGGCGCACTGCTCGATCGAGCCGTACCGCTGGCTGGTCCGCTCGCTGGCCCGGCCGGACGGCATCCAGTTCAACCGGCGCATGAAGCGGCCGGTGCGGGTGCCGACGCTGCACCTGCACGGCTCGATGGACCCGGTGATGCGGACCCGCAGCGCCGCCGGTTCGGGCGAGTACGTGGAAGCGCCGTACCGCTGGCGGCTCTTCGACGGCCTGGGGCACTTCCCGCACGAGGAGGACCCGGCCGCCTTCACGACGGAGCTCGTCAACTGGCTGAAGGACCCCGAGCCCGACCGCTGACGCCCGACCGTCGCCGTCGCCGTACGGGTCCGCGCCCGCACGGGTTTGCGTCGAACGGCCATGTGCCGGGCGCATACTCCGATTGGCGGGCCCCGGAACGGTTACCGGGCCCGGACCCCGGGCAGACGTCGGGGTATGGGCTGGACGCACGACTACGGTGACACGGCACGCGACCGCCGCTCGGCCTCCGGGCCGGGCTCCCGCGAGCGGGGAGGCCCGCCGGAGCAGGGCCGCGCTCCCGGCGGGCAGGTCGGGATCTCACGCATCCTCAGGCGGCGGGCCCGCTGGGTCTCGGCCCGCCTCCGCCATCCGCGCGACACCGCGTAGCCCCGGGGGGGATCAGAGGGCGCAGCTGTCGGTGTCGACCTGCTGGTTCGCGGTACGGCCGAGCTCGATGTCCTCGCGGATCTCCTGGACCGTCAGCGCGTACCCGGTGTCGGCGTCGTCGCGGGAGCGGGCGAAGATCACGCCCGAGACCGTGCCGTCCTCGGTGAGCAGCGGGCCGCCGGAATTGCCCTGGCGGACCGTCGTGTACAGCGAGTAGACGTCCCTGCGCACCTCGCCCCGGTGGTAGATGTCGGGGCCGTCGGCGCTGATCCGGCCGCGGACGCGGGCGGAGCGGACGTCGTACGAGCCGTTCTCCGGGAAGCCGGCGACGATGGCGTCGTCCCCGCTCCGCGCCTCGCGCTCGGTGAAGCGGAGCGGGGTGGCCTTCAGGTCCGGCACGTCGAGGACGGCGATGTCGCGGCGCCAGTCGTAGAGCACGACCTTGGCGTCGTACAGCCGGCCCTCGCCGCCGATCTGCACGGTGGGCTCGTCGACGCCGCCGACCACGTGCGCGTTGGTCATCACCCGGCGCTCGGAGAAGACGAAGCCGGTGCCCTCCAGGACCTTGCCGCAGCTGGGCGCGGTGCCGACGACCTTGACGATGGAGCGCTGGGCGCGGGTGGCGACGGGGCTGCCGGCGAGCGCCGGGTCCGGCGGGACGACCTCGGTGATGGGCTCGTCGGCGAAGGGGCTGAAGACCTGCGGGAAGCCGCTGCGGGCGAGCGTGGAGCTGAAGTCGGCGAACCAGACGTCCACCTGATCGGGCATCACCCGGGAGACGCCCTGGAGCACCTTGGAGCCGCGCACCTCCTTGCCCAGGGTGGGCAGCGAGGTGCCGGCGAGCGCCGAGCCGATCAGCCAGGCGACGAGCAGCATGGCGACCACGTTGACCAGCGCGCCGCCGGTGGCGTCGAGGGCGCGGGCCGGGGACCAGGTGATGTGGCGGCGGAGTTTGTTGCCGAGGTGGGTGGTGAGCGCCTGGCCGACGGAGGCGGAGACGATGACCGCCATCACGAAGATCACGGTGACCGTGGTGGTGACCTCGCTCTTGTCGGTGAGCTGGTCCCACAGGATCGGCAGCAGCCACATGGCGAGGAGGCCGCCGCCGAGGAAGCCGACCACGGAGAGGATGCCGACCACGAAGCCCTGGCGGTAGCCGATGATCGCGAACCACACGGCCGCGAGCAGCAGCAGGATGTCCAGCACGTTCACGGTCGTCAGCCTCGCAGTTCCGTTCTTCCGGACGCCGTTCCGTCTCCGGCCTCCAAAGGGTCAGCCTGTCATGACCGCCAGTCGAGCGGGACCTTCCGCGAGGTGTCCCAGGGACGCTCCCAGCCCGCGAAATGGAGCAGCCGGTCGATCACTCCGGCGGTGAAACCCCAGACCAGGGCGGATGCGACGAGGAAGGCGGGGCCCGCGTGTCCGGCCGGGTGGACGGCCGTCGCGCGGTTCGCCGGATCCGTGAGATCCGCCACGGGGACCGTGAAGACCCGGGCGGTCTCGGCGGGGTCGACGGCCCCGACCGGGCTAGGCTCGCGCCACCAGCCGAGGACCGGGGTGACGACGAAGCCGCTGACCGGGATGTAGAGCCGGGGAAGCACGCCGAAGAGCTGGACGCCGGCCGGGTCGAGGCCGGTCTCCTCCTCGGCCTCGCGCAGGGCGGCGCGCAGCAGCCCGCCGTCGGCCGGGTCGCCGTCCTCGGGGTCGAGGGCGCCGCCGGGGAAGGACGGCTGCCCGGCGTGCGAGCGGAGGCTGCCGGCCCGCTCCATGAGGAGCAGTTCGGGGCCGCGCTCGCCCTCGCCGAAGAGGACCAGGACGGCGGACTGGCGGCCGGCGCCGCTCTTGGGCGGCAGGAAGCGGCTCAGCTGCTCGGGCGCGACGGTGCGCGCGGCGCGGTCGACCGGCGCGAGCCAGTCGGGCAGGCCGGCCCGGTCCAGCAGGCCGCCGGTGCCGGGGCCGTAGATCTCTTCGTCCGTGCGCGTCATGAGCACCCCCGAGTCGTCCAACGCCGTCGCCCCGCCTGTTCGTTCCCGGGGGCCCTGGAGGCCCTGGAGTCCCCGGAGGCCCCGGAGAGCCTGCCGGCCTTGGAGGCCCCGCCGGTCCCGGGGGCCGTGCGGGCCCCGGTGGCCTTCGCGGTGCTCACCGGTCGCCGGAGGGCCGCTGTACGGCCCCGGGGGCCACGCCGGGCGCGGGCGGGGCCGGGCGGCCGGGGTAGTCGGCGGGCGGGTTGAGCCGCTGGCCGGGGTAGCCGCCCTTCTCGTACTTGAGCAGCTTCCGGGCCTTCTCCGGGTCCGTCTCGCCCTCGCCGTAGGCGGGGCAGAGGTGGGTGATCGGGCAGGCCCCGCAGGCGGGCTTGCGGGCGTGGCAGATGCGGCGGCCGTGGAAGATCACCCGGTGCGACAGCATCGTCCAGTCGCTCTTCGGGAAGATCTCGGCGACCTCGGCCTCGATCTTCACCGGGTCGTCGGACCCGGTCCATCCGAAGCGCCGGGCGAGCCGCATGAAGTGGGTGTCGACGGTGATCCCGGGGACGCCGTAGGCGTTGCCGAGGACGACGAAGGCGGTCTTGCGGCCGACGCCGGGGAGCTTGACCAGGTCCTCCAGGCGGCCGGGGACCTCGCCGCCGAAGTCGTCCCTGAGGGCGGCGGCCAAACCCATGATCGACTTGGTCTTGGCGCGGAAGAAGCCGGTCGGGCGGATCAGCTCCTCGATCTCCTCGGGGACGGCGGCGGCCAGGTCCTCGGGGGTCGGGTACCGGGCGAAGAGCGCGGGCGTCGTCTGGTTCACCCGCAGGTCGGTGGTCTGTGCGGAGAGGACCGTGGCGACGAGGAGCTCGAAGGGGTTGCGGAAGTCGAGCTCGGGATGGGCGTACGGGTACACCTCCGCGAGCTCCCGGTTGATCCGCCGCGCCCGCCGCACCATGCCGAGCCTCGACTCGGCCTTGCGGGCCCTGGCGGGCGCGACCGTCGTCTTCGCCGCGGGCGCCCTCTTCGCGGCCGTCGCCGTCTTCGCCCCGGGCGCCTTCTCCACAGCCGTCGCCTTCTTCGCCGCGGACTTCTTCACGGCCCGTGCGGGTGAGGGCGAACCATCCCGATTCACGGCTTTCGGGTGCTTCGACACGCCGTGTTCGCCCACAGCGGAATTACCTTCGGCCGACACTCTTCCAGCCCCCTTGGCCTGCGTTCTCACCGGCGAGTTGGACACCCGGCCAGCCTAGGGGCCGGGGGCGACATCCGCCCCGCCCACCGCCGATCGGACCCCGATCGGGCCCCTGACGTTCGGCAATGGCGCCCGGTGCGTCAAACTTGTTGTGATTGATCGCACTGTTTGGCACGTCCGGCATCATGGGAGCCAGGTTCCCGTGAGCAGGTCGACAGTAGGAGTGAACTCGTGGACGACGTTCTGCGGCGCGCCCCGCTCTTCGCGGCGCTCGATGACGAGCAGGCCGCCGAGCTGCGCGCCTCGATGAGTGAGGTGACGCTCGCCCGTGGCGACGCGCTCTTCCACGAGGGCGACCCCGGCGACCGCCTGTACGTGGTCACCGAGGGCAAGGTGAAGCTGCACCGCACCTCCCCCGACGGCCGCGAGAACATGCTGGCGGTCCTCGGCCCCGGCGAGCTCATCGGCGAGCTCTCCCTCTTCGACCCGGGCCCGCGCACCGCGACCGCGACGGCGCTGACCGAGGTCAAGCTGCTCGGTCTCGGCCACGGCGACCTCCAGCCCTGGCTGAACGTCCGTCCCGAGGTGGCCGGCGCCCTGCTGCGCGCCGTCGCCCGCCGGCTGCGCAAGACCAACGACCAGATGTCCGACCTGGTCTTCTCCGACGTGCCGGGCCGTGTCGCCCGCGCGCTCCTCGACCTGTCGCGCCGCTTCGGCGTGCAGTCGGAGGAGGGCATCCACGTCGTCCACGACCTCACCCAGGAGGAGCTGGCCCAGCTCGTCGGCGCCTCCCGCGAGACCGTGAACAAGGCGCTCGCCGACTTCGCCCAGCGCGGCTGGCTGCGCCTGGAGGCCCGCGCGGTGATCCTCCTCGACGTGGAGCGCCTCGCGAAGCGCTCCCGCTAGGGATCCGTACGCACGAGAAGGGGCCGCCCGGTCGAACCGGGCGGCCCCTTCCGCGTCGGTCGGCTTCCGATCGCTCGGCGCGGGTCCGCTAGCGCTTGCCGCCGTCCACGATCACCGGGGCGGAGCCGCCGCTGCCGCAGGGCACCGCGTAGACCGGGTTCTTCGCCGCGGCCTCCTTGAAGGCGTCGATGCACTGGTTGGCGAGGACCTTGTCCGTCAGCGAGTCGTCGAGGATCTTGTTGGCGCGGGCGATGCCCTCCGCCTCGATGCGGCGCCGGTCGGCCTCCGCCTTGGCGGTGCGGGCGGCCTCCAGGGCCCGCTCGGTGTCCTGCTGCTGCTGGATCTTGCGGTCGATCTGGCCCTGGAGGGCGTCCGAGGGCTTCACGTTCCGCAGGTTGACCGTGGTGACGACGATGCCGCGCGGCTCCAGGCGCTCCGTGATGAGCCTGGCGATCTCGGCGTTGACCTTCTCGCGGTCGGAGGCGTATCCCTGCTCGCTGGTGTAGCGGGCGAAGACGTTCCGGACGATCTCGCGGCTGTCCGGGTAGACGAGGCGCTGCTGGATGGCGTCCTCGCTGCCCGCGAGCTTGTAGAGCTCGACGGCCTTGGCCGGGACCACGGCCCACTTCACCGTGACCTCGGCGTACATGACGCCGCCCTGCGAGGAGCGGACCTCGACCACGTCCTTGTCGGAGAGGTTGAGGTCGACGGGGCGGGTGGAGAAGGTGGTGACGTCGGTGAACGGCGACTTCACGTGCATGCCGGACGTCATCGGCGAACCGACCTTGCCGAAGGCGACCGGGACGCCGACCTCGTACGCGCTGATCACGTACGTCATGCTCACGATCACGGAGAAGACTCCGGCGACCAGCGCGCCGGCGGCACCCAGCTTCCAGCCGGTCGAGTCCTGCGACCGGCCGACGAACCAGAGCACCACCGCGGCGATGACCAGCAAAATGGCTATGACGAACACGGGCGTTCCCCCCGAGAGCTACGGCCTGATGTAAGCGGAGCGTAAGACACTCGGGGAGCCCGGAGGGTTCCCGGGGTACGGGGGCGGATCGCCCGGGGCGCGCGGCCGGACCGCCCCGGGGGCCGGAGGGTCAGAGCGCGCCGCGCTCCCGCAGGTACTCCAGCTGGGCTCGTACGGAGAGTTCCGCCGCCGGCCACAGCGAGCGGTCCACGTCCGCGTAGACGTGCGCCACCACCTCCGGGGCCGTCCGGTGCCCGGCCAGGACCGCCGCCTCCACCTGCGCCAGTCGGCTCGTCCGGTGCGCCAGGTAGAAGTCCACGGCCCCCTGGGCGTCCTCCAGGACCGGCCCGTGGCCCGGCAGGACCGTGCGCACGCCGTCGTCGACGGTGAGCGAGCGCAGCCGCCGCAGCGAGTCCAGGTACGCGCCGAGCCGCCCGTCCGGATGGGCCACCATCGTGGTGCCGCGCCCCAGGATCGTGTCGCCGGTCAGCACCGCCCGGTCGGCGGGCAGGTGGAAGGAGAGCGAGTCGGAGGTGTGGCCGGGCGTCGGCACCACCCGCAGCTCCAGGCCGCCGACGGTCACCACGTCGCCCTCCCCCAGGCCCTCGTCGCCGAGGCGGAGCGCCGGGTCGAGCGCGCGGACGGCCGTGCCGGTCAGCTCGGCGAAGCGGCCCGCGCCCTCGGCGTGGTCCGGGTGACCGTGGGTCAACAGGGTCAGCGCGACCCGCTTGCCCAGCTTCTCCGCCGTGTCGACCACGTGCCGGAGGTGACCCTCGTCGAGCGGGCCCGGGTCGACGACGACGGCCAGGTCCGCGTCCGGCTCGGAGAGCAGCCAGGTGTTGGTGCCGTCCAGGGTCATCGCGGACGGGTTGGGCGCCAGCACGTTCACGGCCCGCGCGGTCGCGGCCCCCGAGGTGACGAGCCCGCGCGGCCGGCCCGGCAGGGACGCGGCGTCGGTCACGGGGTGCCTCCCTCGACCCGCTTGGTGAACTCGTCGTGCCCCGGCCAGGTGAGCACCACCTGGTCGCCCTCCACGCGCGCCTGCGCGAGCACCGGGGCCATGGACTGCTTCGCGGCCGCGGCGAGGGCCTCGGCGGCCGTGGCGCAGGGCTGGACGGAGCGCAGGGTCGCGATGGTCGGCGGCATCATCGTCAGCTCGCCCCGGTCGTAGCCGTCGGCCGCGTCGGCCGGGCGTGTCCACACGGTGCGGTCGGCCTCTCCGGAGACGTCCCGGGTCCGCTGTCCGGCCGGCAGGACGGCCACGAAGAACCAGGTGTCGTACCGGCGCTGCTCGAACTCGGGGGTGATCCAGCGGGCCCAGGCGCCCAGCAGGTCGGAGCGGAGCGCGAGGCCGCGGCGGTCGAGGAAGTCCGCGAAGGACAGCTCGCGGGCGACCAGCGCCGCCCGGTCGCGCTCCCAGTCCTCGCCGGTGGTGTCGCCGACGACGGTGTCCTCGGTCTCCCCGGCGAGCAGCACGCCCGCCTCCTCGAAGGTCTCGCGGACGGCGGCGCAGACCACCGCCTGCGCCTGGGCGGGATCGTCGAGCCCGAGCCGCTCCGCCCACTCCTCCAGCGGGGGTCCGGCCCAGCGCACCGGCTGCTCGTCGCGCGGGTCGACCCCGCCGCCCGGGTAGGCGTACGCGCCGCCGGCGAAGGCCATGGAGGCGCGGCGGCGCAGCATGTGGACCTCGGGCCCGCCCTCCGCGTCGCGCAGCAGGAGCACGGTGGCGGCGCGCCGGGGCGTCACCGGCACCAGCTCGCCGGCGGCGAGGGCGCGGATGCGGTCGGGCCATTCCGGCGGGTACCACTGACCATTCGACATGGGCGGATGCTATGCGCAACGAACGGAATGCACGAGGGTCCGCCGGAACGCGCGGAGCCGGCCGCCCCCGGGGAGGGTCGGCCGGCTCCGTGCCGTACGGCGGCTCCACGCGCGCGTGGGCCGGGATCAGACCTCGGTCAGCTCGACCTGGACCTCGACCTCGACGGGGGCGTCGAGGGGGAGGACGGTGACGCCGACGGCGCTGCGGGCGTGCACGCCCTTGTCGCCGAGGATCTCGCCGAGCAGCTCGCTGGCGCCGTTGAGGACGCCGGGCTGGCCGGTGAAGTCGGGGGCGGAGGCGACGAAGCCGACCACCTTCACGACGCGCTTGATCCGGTCGAGGTCGCCGGCGACCGACTTCACGGCCGCGAGCGCGTTCAACGCGCAGGTGGCGGCGAGCGCCTTGGCCTCCTCGGGGGTCACCTCGGCGCCGACCTTGCCGGTCACCGGAAGCTTGCCCTCCACCATCGGGAGCTGGCCCGCGGTGTAGACGTACACGCCCGACTGCACGGCCGGCTGGTAGGCGGCGATCGGCGGGACGACCTCGGGCAGCTTCAGGCCCAGCTCGGCGATCCGCGCCTCGACGGCCCCGCTCACGACAGCGGCCGCTTCATGTAGGCCACCAGCTGCTCCGGGTTGTTGGGCCCGGGCACGACCTGGACGAGCTCCCAGCCGTCCTGGCCCCAGTTGTCGAGAATCTGCTTGGTCGCGTGCACCAGAAGCGGCACCGTGACGTACTCCCACTTGGTCATGGGCCCGACTGTAGCCGCTGCGCCGGGGTGCTCCGCCGAGGCTCCCCCCAGGGTCCGGCTCGGGGGCTTCTCCGGGGCGGTCCGCTGATTGCGCGGGCCCGCCAGTGGTTAGGCTCGACAGCGTGAGCAGGCTCCAGGTCGTCAGCGGCAAGGGCGGTACCGGTAAGACGACGGTCGCCGCCGCCCTCGCCCTCGCCCTCGCGACGGAGGGGAAGCGGACGCTCCTCGTCGAGGTCGAAGGCAGACAGGGCATCGCACAGCTCTTCGAGACGGAGGCGCTTCCCTACGAGGAGCGCAAGATCGCCGTGGCTCCGGGCGGCGGCGAGGTGTTCGCGCTGGCCATCGACGCCGAGCGCGCCCTCCTCGACTACCTCCAGATGTTCTACAAACTGGGCGGCGCGGGCCGCGCCCTGAGGAAGCTCGGGGCGATCGACTTCGCGACGACGATAGCGCCGGGGGTGCGGGACGTCCTGCTCACCGGGAAGGCGTGCGAGGCGGTCCGGCGGCGGGAGCGCGACGGCCGGCCGGTGTACGACCACGTGGTGATGGACGCGCCGCCGACCGGCCGCATCACCCGCTTCCTCAACGTGAACGACGAGGTGGCGGGGCTGGCCCGGATCGGCCCGATACACAACCAGGCGCAGGCGGTGATGAAGGTCCTCAAGTCCCCCGAGACGGCGGTGCACTTGGTGACCCTCCTGGAGGAGATGCCGGTCCAGGAGACGGCCGACGGCGTCGCCGAGCTGCGTGCGGCGGGGCTGCCGGTGGGGCGGGTGGTGGTGAACATGGTCCGCCCGCACGTCCTGGACGCGGCGGCGGTGCGGGCCGCCTCCGGCGGTCACCGCGAGGCGATCGCGCGGGCGCTGGCCTCGGCCGGGGTCCCGGGCGGCGCCGCGCTGGTGGAGCCGCTGCTCGACGAGGCCGCCGAGCACGCGCGCCGGGTGGAGCTGGAGCGGGACCAGCGGGCGGTCCTGGACGGCCTCGGTCTGCCCGCGTACGAGCTGCCGTATCTGGGCGACGGGGCGGACATCGCGGGCCTCTACCGCCTTGCGAAGGAACTGCGGAGGCAAGGGGTGGGTGCGGCGTGACGGAGAAGACCCCCGGCCCGGCGAAGGCCGGCGGCCTGGACGCGGCGCCCTTCCTGGACGTCGATCCGCTCCTCGACGACCGGGGCACCCGGATCATCGTCTGCTGCGGTTCGGGCGGCGTCGGCAAGACGACGACGGCGGCGGCGCTCGGCGTGCGGGCGGCGGAGCGGGGCCGGCGGGTGGTGGTCCTCACCATCGATCCGGCGCGCCGGCTGGCGCAGTCGATGGGCATCGACGCGCTGGACAACACGCCCCGCAAGGTGGACGGCATCAAGGGCTCGGACGGCGGCGAGCTGCACGCGATGATGCTGGACATGAAGCGGACCTTCGACGAGATCGTCGAGGCGCACGCGGAGCCCGCGCGGGCGCGGGCGATCCTGGAGAACCCCTTCTACCAGTCCCTGTCGGCCGGTTTCGCCGGTACGCAGGAGTACATGGCGATGGAGAAGCTGGGCCAGCTGCGGGCGCGGGACGAGTGGGACCTGATCGTCGTCGACACCCCGCCGTCGCGTTCCGCCCTGGACTTCCTGGACGCGCCGAAGCGTCTCGGGTCCTTCCTGGACGGGAAGTTCATCAAGCTGCTGATGGCGCCGGCGAAGGTGGGCGGCCGGGCGGGGATGAAGTTCCTCAACGTCGGCATGTCGATGATGTCGGGGACGCTGGGGAAGCTGCTCGGCGGTCAGTTCCTGGGGGATGTGCAGACCTTCGTCGCCGCGATGGACACGATGTTCGGCGGCTTCCGGACGCGGGCGGACGCCACGTACCGGCTGCTGCAGGCGCCGGGGACGGCCTTCCTGGTCGTCGCGGCGCCCGAGCGGGACGCGCTGCGGGAGGCGGCGTACTTCGTGGAGCGGCTGGCCACGGAGGGCATGCCGCTGGCGGGGCTCGTCCTCAACCGGGTCCACGGCAGCGGGGCCGGGCGCCTGTCGGCCGAGCGGGCGCGGGCGGCCGCGGAAAATCTTGACGAGGGCCGCATGGTGGATCACGGGCCCGGGAAGACTGGAGGGCGTGGCGTCCCGGCCACGTCGTCCGAGCCGTCGCACTCCGCCACCGCCGCCGCATCACCCGCACGTCCGCCCGCCGCACCCGAGGCTGCCCCCACAGCCGACGCGACCGAAGAGCACAGCGGCACGGCCGGCCCGGAGACCGGTCCTGAGGCCGGCACCGCTTCCGAGAACGATCCCGACATCGCGCGGCTCACCGCGGGTCTGCTGCGGCTGCACGCCGAGCGGATGCGGGTGCTCGCGCGCGAGCAGCACACGCGTGACCGCTTCACGGCCCTCCATCCGGAGGTGCCGGTGACCGAGGTGGCCGCCCTGCCCGGCGATGTGCACGACCTCGCCGGGCTGCGGGCCATCGGTGAGCGCCTTTCGTCCCCGCGCGGCCGGTCCTGACGGAACCTCGCGCGAGCGGAACGGGGCGCGGCTATCCGACCGCGGCGTACTCCTCGTACGTCGCGTCGTCCTGCATGGCCACGGGCAGCAGGCCCGCGCCGCGCTCGTACTCGGTGCGGGCGGTCTCCAGGAGCCGCCGCCACGAGGTGACCGTGGGGCGCCGGCGCAGCAGGGCGCGGCGCTCGCGCTCCGTCATGCCGCCCCACACGCCGAACTCCACGCGGTTGTCCAGGGCGTCGGCGAGGCACTCGGTGCGCACCGGGCAGCCGGTGCACACCGCCTTCGCCCTGTTCTGTGCCGCTCCCTGCACGAAAAGTTCATCCGGATCGGTAGTGCGGCAGGCCGCCTGCGCACTCCAGTCAGCTACCCAGCCCATACCGGCGCCGTCCTCTCCCGAATCGAGGCTCCCCCACGGCGGCAGCGGCATATTCACCGCTGCCAGTTGGGACGTTACGGAAGGCGGGGACAGCGCAACACCCCCGTCGGGCCCAATCTTGAATGGCCCGAACGGACTATGCGTGCGCGTCAGATCACCCAGGGGAGTGATCGAAGGACATGCGTGTGCTAAGGGGCATCACGTGATACACACACCCGAATCGGACAGGCTGTTCCCGCGCATTCGGGACGCGGGAACTCATGCCGGGATCAGGCGGACGTCACGCACGGGGGTTGATGCCGGGCCGCACTCCTGTGACAGTCGGGAGCAGCTTAGGCCAAGGCCTGTCCGCGTGTCCGGCGATTGAGAACCTGGGCGCCCGACGTCGCCGTGCCGTGAACTCCAGGGGGCGGGCCCCCCGCTCGCGGCACGTCCGTGGAGGCGCCGGTGCCACGCGTCGGCGCCGGGTCCCGGGGTCGGCGGTCAGGGCGGGGTGCGGGCCGTCGGCGACGCACGTCCGGACTCCGGGTCCCACGGTGAGGACGTCCGGCCGCCCTCGCCCCCAGGGACGAGGCGGGCCGGTGCCGCCACGGCCCGGACGCGCCCGGATGTCACGGTCCGGTACCCGAACGCTCCGAGAGGCACCCGGTCCTGCGGAACGCCCGGCAACACGGATTAGGCTGCCCCCCATGGCAAAGAAGCGCTCGGGCGGTGGTCTGACCGGGACCCAGCAGGCCGCCAAGTTCCTCGGTGTCAGTGTGCTCTCCGGAGCGGTGCTGGCGGGCATCGCCCTGCCCGCGGCCGGGGCACTGGGTCTGGCGGCGAAGGGCACGGTCGAGGGGTTCGACGAGATCCCCTCGAACCTGAAGACCCCACCGCTGAGTCAGCGCACCACCATCCTGGACTCCGAGGGCGGGCTGATCGCGACCGTCTACTCCCGGGACCGCAAGGTGGTGCCGCTGGAGAAGATCTCCCCGTACATGCAGAAGGCGATCGTCGCGATCGAGGACGCGCGCTTCTACGAGCACGGGGCCATCGACCTCAAGGGCGTGCTGCGCGCGATCAACAAGAACGCGCAGTCGGGCGGGGTCTCCGAGGGAGCCTCCACGCTGACCCAGCAGTACGTGAAGAACGTCTTCGTCGAGGAGGCCGGCGACGACCCGGAGAAGGTCGCGCAGGCCACCCAGCAGACGATCGGCCGCAAGGTCCGCGAGCTGAAGTACGCGATCCAGGTCGAGGAGGAACTGGGCAAGAAGAAGATCCTGGAGAACTACCTCAACATCACGTTCTTCGGGCAGCAGGCGTACGGCATCGAGGCCGCCTCGCAGCGCTACTTCTCCAAGCCCGCCGCCAAGCTGGACCTGGGCGAGGCCGCGATGATGGCCGGCCTGGTGCAGTCGCCGAGCCGCTTCGACCCGATCAACGACCTCCAGGAAGCCACCAAGCGGCGCAACATCGTCCTCCAGCGGATGACGGACGTCGGCGACATCACCCAGGCCGAGTTCGAGAAGGCCAAGGCCACGCCGATCAAGCTGAAGGTGAAGACGCCGAGGAACGGCTGCATCACCGCCGTCGACGGCGCCGGCTTCTTCTGCGACTACGTCCGCAAGACGATCCTGACCGACCCGGTCTTCGGCAAGACCGTCGAAGAGCGCCAGAAGCTGTGGAACCTCGGCGGCCTGACCATCCGGACCACGCTGGACCCGAAGGCGCAGGCGGCGGCGAACGAGGCCGCCGTGGCCAAGGTCAACAAGGACGACCCGGTCGCGACCGCCGTCGTCCAGGTCAAGCCCGGCACCGGCCGCATCGTGTCGATGAGCCAGTCCCGCCCCTACGGCCTGGACCAGAAGCAGCACCAGACCACGCTCAACCTCGCCGTCGGCAGCAAGATGGGCGGCACCACGTACGGCTTCCCGGTCGGCTCGACCTTCAAGCCGATCACGGCCGCCGCCGCGCTGGAGAAGGGCCTGAGCCCGGCGCAGAGCTTCGACACGCCGTGGAAGATCTCCATGAAGGAGAGCGACTACACGCGCTGCGACGGCAAGCCCGCGGGATACGCGGACTGGTCGGTCCAGAACGAGCTCAAGTCGGAGAAGGGGGCGTACGACATGACGAGCGCCCTCGGCAAGTCCATCAACACGTACTTCGCCAAGCTGGAGCAGATGGCCGGCCTCTGCGAGACGCTGACGATGGCGAAGAAGGTCGGCTACGAGCGCGAGCTGGGCAAGCCGATCAGGCAGAGCCCGTCCGCCACCCTCGGCTCGCTGGAGAGCACCCCGCTCGACATGGCGAACGTCTACGCGACCTTCGCCAACCGCGGCATCTACTGCGTCCCGGTCGTCATCGACTCCATCAGGACCGCCACCGGCGAGAAGCTCAACGTGCCGCAGACCAAGTGCACGCGCGCGATGTCCGACCGCACCGCCGACATGATCAACCAGATGCTCAAGGGCGTCGTCGAGGACGGCACGGGTACGAAGGCCGGCCTGAGCGACCGGGACAACGCGGGCAAGACCGGTACCACCGAGGGCCGCAAGGACGCCTGGTTCGTCGGCTACACCCCGGACCTCTCCACCGCCGTCTGGGTCGGCGACGACGTCGGCAAGCGCGAGGAGATGTTCGACCTCACCATCGGCGGCGTCTACTACGACAAGGTCTGCGGCGGCTGCCTCCCCGGCCCGATCTGGCGGATCGCCATGACCGGCGCGCTCGGCTCCGACACCCCCTCCTTCGTCGGCATCAAGGTCCCCCGGGCCGAGAAGCCGAAGGACCCGAAGGAGGAGGACAAGCGGGACGACAAGCCGCGCCGGGACGACGACAAGCCGGCCGACCGGCCGACCAGCCCCTTCCCGGGCATCACCCTCCCCGACCTGCCCGGCGGGGACACCGGCCGGCCGGGCAACGGCCGCGGCGGAAACCGCTGACGCCACGCACAGGAGAAGGGCCCCACCGGCGAGACCGGTGGGGCCCTTCCCGTACGTCGGGGGCGGGACTCAGCCCGCGAGCAGCTTCTTCACCGCGGCGGCGACACGCCCGCCGTCGGCCTGCCCGGCCACCTTCGGGTTCACGATCTTCATGACGGCGCCCATGGCGCGCGGGCCCTCGGCGCCGGCGGCCCTCGCCTCCTCGACGGCCTCGGCCACGATGCCGTCCAGCTCCTCGTCGGAGAGCTGCTTCGGCAGGTACGCGTCGAGGATCACGCCCTCCGCCCGCTCGCGCTCGGCCGACTCGTGACGACCGCCCTGCTCGAAGGCGTCCGCGGCCTCGCGCCGCTTCTTCGCCTCCTTGGCGATCACCTTCTGCACCTCGTCCTCGGAGAGCTCGCGCTTGGTCTTGCCCGCGACCTCCTCCTTGGTGATCGCGGCGATGGTGAGCCGCAGGGTCGAGGAGCGCAGTTCGTCGCGGTCCTTGATCGCGGCGTTGAGGTCGTCCTTCAGTCGTGCCTTGAGCGTGGTCATGGCCACAAGTGTGGCAGGTGCTCCCGGCGTACCGCCCGTGCATTTACGCCCCACGGGTCTGGAACGATGGGGGGATGCGCGCACGGTACGGGATCCCCCTGAAGATCACGGCAGGCGTCGCGGCCACGGCCGCGGCCGGACTCGTCTACGCGGCGGGCTTCGAGGCCCGCTCGTTCCGGCTCCGGCGGGTGACCGTCCCCGTCCTGCCGCCGGGCATGGACGACCTGCGGGTCCTCCAGGTCTCCGACGTGCACATGGTGTGCGGACAGGACAAGAAGCGCGGCTGGCTGCAGAAGCTCGCCGGACTCCGCCCCGACTTCGTGGTGAACACCGGCGACAACCTCTCCGACACCGAAGCCGTGCCCGAGCTGCTCGACGCGCTCGGCCCGCTCATGGAGTTCCCCGGCGTCTACGTCTTCGGCTCCAACGACTACTACGGCCCCCGCTTCCGCAACCCCGCCCGCTACCTCCTGGAGAAGGTCCAGGGCCGGCACGGGCTCAACGGCAACAAGCCGGTCGTCGGCGCCGTCCACAACCCGTGGGAGGGCATGAAGGACGCCTTCGACGCGGCCGGCTGGGTGGACCTCACCAACACCCGCGGCCGGCTCAAGCTCCCCCAGGCCGACCTCGCCTTCACCGGCCTCGACGACCCGCACATCAAGCGGGACCGGTACGAGAAGGTGGCCGGCGGCCCCGAGAAGTCCGCGGACTTCTCCCTCGGCATCGTCCACGCCCCCTACCTGCGCGCCCTCGACGCCTTCACCGCCGACGGCTACGAGCTGGTCCTCGCCGGGCACACCCACGGCGGGCAGCTGTGCGTCCCCTTCCACGGGGCGCTCGTCACCAACTGCGACCTCGACACCGACCGGGTGAAGGGCCTCTCCACCCACACCGCCGGCGGCCACACCTCCTACCTGCACGTCTCGGCGGGATGCGGCACCAACCGCTTCACCCCGGTCCGCTTCGCCTGCCCGCCCGAGGCGACGCTGCTCACCCTGACGGCACGCGCCTGAGCCACGGTAAGGCGGCGGCCGGCCCCCGTACCGTGGCGGCCATGACGCATCGACCCGCCGCCGCCTTCCGCGCCCTGATCGCCCTCGCCGCGGTGACCGGCGTCACGATCGACTGCGTCCAGGGCGACCCGCTCGTCGCCTTCGGCTTCTTCACGATCTGGACCAACACCGCCGTCGCCGTCACCCTCGGACTCGGCGCCGCCCGTGCCCGGACCGGCCGTCCCCCGCTGCCCGCCGTGTGGAGCGGCGGGGTGCTCCTCTGCGTCTCCGTCGTCGGGCTCGTCTTCCACCTGGTCCTCGACAACCCGGCGAGCCCCTTCAACCAGGCCGCCGCCGTCGACGCGCTCACCGGCGCCCGGGCCGTCTCCAACCAGCTCCTGCACACCGTCACCCCGATCGGCGTCGCCCTGGACTGGCTGCTGCTCACCCGCCCCGCCGCCTTCCGCCCCCGCCACGCGGCCCTCTGGCTCGCCGCCCCCGGCGCCTACCTGGCCTTCTCCCTGGTCCGCGGCGCCCTGCTCCCCGCCGGCCACCCGATCCGTTACACGTACCCGTTCCTCGACGTCACCGCCCACGGCTACGCCGGCGTGCTGCTCAACGCCCTCGTCCTCGGCCTCGCCTTCTACGCCCTCGGCCTCCTCCTCGTCACGGCGGACCGCTTCCGACCTGCGGTCGCGGGGCGCCGTAACCGGATTTCGTCTCTGGGCGCGGGTGGGCTAAAGTAATCGATGTCGCCGCGACGAGAAGATCAGAGCAGCGACATCGGGGTGTAGCGCAGCTTGGCAGCGCGCTTCGTTCGGGACGAAGAGGTCGTGGGTTCAAATCCCGCCACCCCGACAGTCAAAGGTTCAGGGCCTGATCCGCGGAAGCGGGTCGGGCCCTGAGTCGTTTTTGCGGGATCGGATCAGGGGGCGGGGCGACCATGACGGGGGCGTACGAGGAGTACCTCGACGGGTACTCCGGGATCCTGGCCGGCGTCTGCGCCACCGGGCGGCGGCTGAGCCGGGAGGAGCTGGAGGGGCTGCGGACCCGGGGGGAGCGGGCCGCCGAGGCGGGGATCGGACTGCGGGAGCTCGTACGGGCCCATCTCGCCGCCGCGCGGGCCGCGCGGCGCGGACTGCCGCACGGCACCGACCCCGACCTGCTGCTCGCCGCCGTCGAACAGGCCGTCGACGCCTTCGCCGAGGGCCACGAGCGGGCGCAGAAGCTGGCGGTGCGACAGGAGGAGGCCGCGCGGCGGGAGTTCGTCGACGACCTGCTGTACGGGCGCAGCGACCTGGGGCGGCTCGCCGAGCGGGCCGAGCGGTTCGGGCTGTTGCTCTCCCACGCGCACGCGGTCGCCGTCGCGCGGGCACCCGAGCCGTTCGAGGACGGGGCGCCGGTCTCGCGGGGCGTCGAGGCCTCGCTGCTCGCCCGCTTCGGCACCCGGCGGATCCTGCTCACCACCAAGGACGGGCGGCTGATCTGCGTCGCCCCGGCCGACGAGCCCGAGGTCCTCGCCCACTTCGCCAAGCAGACGTACGCGACCGCCGACGACAGCCTCGTCGCGATCGGGCGCGCGCACCCCGGCGCCGGCGGCGTCGTCCACTCGTACGAGGAGGCGCTCGGCGCCCTCGACCTCGCCGACCGCATCGGGCTGGACGGACCCGTGCTGTACGCCGCCGACCTGCTCGTCTACCCGGTCCTCGGCCGGGACCGGCAGGCCATGGCCGACCTCGTGAGGACCGTGCTCGGGCCGCTCGCCGACGCCCGGGGCGGGGCGCGGCCGCTGCTCGACACCCTGCACGCCTACTTCGACGCGGGCTGCGTCACCACCGAGGCCGCCCGCCGGCTCGCGCTGAGCGTGCGGGCCGTCTCGTACCGGCTCGACCGGATCCACCGGCTCACCGGATCCGACCCCGGCGACCCCACCCAGCGGTACACGCTCCAGACCGCCGCGATCGGGGCACGGCTGCTCGGCTGGCCGGACGAGGAGCTGTGAGCCGGGCGGCCGGTTCCGGGTGGTCGGTTTCGGCTGTCGGTTTCGGGCGGCCGGTTCCGGTGGTCGGTTTCGGGCGGCCGGTTCCGGTGGTCGGTTTCGGACGGCATTAAGGGCGCGTAAAGATTGCCGGTCACCGGCAATGCGGGTTCCGGCCTCGCGGTGAAACGATCCTTCGGACGGCGGACAGGGCACGGCGGCCGGAGGAGCGCGGGACATGGTCTGGTTTCTTGGTCTCGGCATCGGCGGCCTGCTGCTGCTCGTCCTGAGCCTGGTCTTCGACGGGGTCCTGGAGGGGCTCTTCGACGGGCTCGGGGGCCTGGACGGGCTGCTGTCGTTGCCGGTGGTCGCCGGGTTCGTCTCGGCGCTCGGCTTCACGGGGGCGCTCGTGCTCGGCACGAGCGGCGCGGGGGCGGGGGTCGCGAGCGGCGCGGGCGTGCTGGCGGGGGTCGGCGTGGGGTGGGTGACCTGGCGGTTCTGCCGGGTCCTGCTGCACGACACGAACGCGCCCGCGCCGCGCGGCGCGGACCTCGCCGGCAGTTCCGGCTCGGTCGTCACCGCCGTCCCGGCGGACGGTTACGGCGAGGTGCTGCTGTACCTGGGCGGCCAGCCCGTGAAGTACGCGGCGCGGGCGGACCGGCCCGTCCCGCGCGGCACCGAGGTGTGGGTCGAGTCGGTCCTCTCGGCGACCTCGGTCCTCGTACGGCCCGTCGACCGCTGAGCGCCGACCGCCGGATCCATCCTTCCCGTACCGAACGAAGGGGGGTTCTCCATGAGCCCTGTCCTGATCGCCGTGGTGGGCGTCGTCGCCCTCCTCGTCCTGCTCGGCCTCGCCGTCGTCACCCGCTACAAGGTGGCGGGGCCGAGCGAGGCGTTCATCATCACCGGCCGCCGCGGCCAGAAGGCCACCGATCCGGCGACCGGCCGCGTCTACACCGACAACAGCGGCCAGAAGGTCGTCGTCGGCGGCGGCGTCTTCGTCGTGCCCTTCGTGCAGCAGAAGTTCACCCTCGACCTCTCCAGCCGGCACATCCCCGTCGCCGTCCGCGGCGCCGTCACCCTGCGCGGCGTCAAGGCCAACCTGGAGGGCGTCGCCATCGTCAAGGTCGGCGGCACCGAGGACTCCATCCGCGCCGCCGCCCAGCGCTTCCTGATGCAGCAGGACGGCATCGTCGGCTTCACCCAGGAGGTGCTGTCCGGCGCGCTGCGGTCCATCGTGGGCCGGATGTCCGTCGAGGACATCATCCGCGACCGGGCCGCCTTCGCCGGACAGGTCGCCGAGGAGGCCGAGGCCAGCCTCTCCGGACAGGGCCTCGTCCTCGACGCCTTCCAGATCCAGGACATCACCACCGAGGGCTCCTACCTGGAGGACCTCGGCCGGCCCGAGGCCGCCCGCGCCAAGCAGGAGGCCGACATCGCCGAGGCCGAGGCCCGACGGGCCGCCGAGCAGGCCCGTCTGAAGGCCGAGGAGGAGATCGCGGTCGCGCAGCGGACCCTGTACCTGAAGCAGGCCGAGATCAAGGCGCAGACCGACGAGGCCGCCGCCCAGGCCAACGCCGCCGGGCCGCTCGCCGAGGCCGCCCGCCAGCAGGACATCCTCGCCGAGCAGGAGAAGGTCGCCGCCCGGCAGGCCGCCCTCACCGACCGCCAGCTCGACACCCAGGTCCGCAAGCCCGCCGACGCCAAGCGGTACGAGGCCGAGCAGCAGGCCGAGGCGCAGCGCACCGCCCGGGTGAAGCAGGCCGAGGCCGAGCGGATGGCGGCCATCGCGGCGGCCGAGGCCGAGGCCGAGCGGTCCCGGCTCACCGGTGAGGGCGAGAAGCAGCGCCGCCAGGCCCTCGCCGAGGCCGAGGCCATCGAGGGCGCCAAGCGCGGTGAGGCCGAGCGCGCCCGGCGCGCCGCCATCGCGGAGGCCGTGCGGCTGGAGGGCGACGCGGAGGCGGCCGCCATCGCGGCGAAGGGCGCCGCCGAGGCCGAGGCCATGCACAAGCGGGCCGACGCGTTCGAGCGGTACGGCGACGCGGCCGTGCTCCAGATGCTGGTGGAGGTCCTGCCGCAGGTCGTCGCCAAGGCGGCGGAGCCGCTGGCCGCCGTGGACAAGATGACCGTCATCTCCACGGACGGGGCGAGCAGGCTGCCGCGCGCGGTCGCGGACAACGTCGCCCAGGGGATGGAACTGCTCTCCTCCACCACGGGCGTCGACCTCGCCTCGCTCCTCCAGGGGCTCACGTCCAAGGCGGACGCCGCCCCGGCGCCCGCGCCGCGGGCGAACGGGACGCACGGGGTCGACGGGAAGGTCGAGATCACCGACTGAGCGCGGCCGGCGCCCCGGCCCTCACGGGCCGGGGCGCCGGGTGATCGGGGGACGGACGCCGGGGGCGGGTGTCCGGTGTCGGGGGGCTGGTGTCGGGGGGCTGGTGTCGGGCTTCCGGTGTTGGGAGGCGGGCGCCGAGAGTCGGGGGTCCGGTGCCGGGGGTCCGGTACCGGGGGCGGGCTTCCGGTGCCGGGCGTAGGACGCCGGGGGTCGGGCGCCCGGGGCGGGCTTCCGGTGCCGGGCGCCGGTGTCGGGCGCCGGTGTCGGGCGTAGGACGCCGGGGGGCGAGCGCCGGACGTCGGGGGGCCGGGCCTGGGCGTGGGCCGGGCCCGGGGCCTCAGATGATCGGGGGGCGGCCCAGCTTCGTCATGCGCAGCACCGTCGACCAGCGCATCGGGCGGCGCGGCCCGGCGGGGGCCTTCAGGCCCTCCGCGAAGCCGGCGAACCAGGAGCGCAGGCCGCGCGCCGAGCGGGTGCGGGCGACCGTCAGGAGGACCCAGACCGCCAGGTAGAGCGGGACCAGCGGGGCCGGGAGGTTCCGCTTCGCCAGCCACACGCGGTTGCGGGCGGTCATGCGGTAGTAGACGTCGTGCCGGGCCGGGCTGGTCTTCGGGTGCTGGAGCAGCAGCTCGGGCTCGTACCGGATCCGCCAGCCCGCGTCGAGGGCCCGCCAGGCCAGGTCGGTCTCCTCGTGCGCGAAGAAGAAGTCCTCCGGCCAGCCGCCGATCCGGTCCAGCATCGGCATCGACAGGCCGTGGCCACCGCCGAGGAAGGTGGTGACCTCGCCGCCGCGCATCGGGTCCTTGGCGCCGAGCCGGGGGATGTGCCGACGCTGCGTCTCGCCCGTCTCGTCGGCGATCCGGAAGGAGACCACGCCGAGCTTCGGCTCGGTCTCGTACAGGTCGGCCAGACGGCGGAAGACGTCCGTGTCGACGAGCAGGCCGTCGTCGTCGAGGTCGACGAGGACGTCCACGTCGCCGAAGGAGCGGAGGGTGTCGATGGCCACGTTCCGGCCGCCGGTGACCCCGCGGTTCTCGGGCAGCTCGACGCCGGTGACGCCCTCGGGGAGGGCGGGCAGCGAGCCCGTGCCGTTGCCGACCACGACGACCCGGGCGGGGGGCTCGTCCTGCATCGCCACCGAGTCGAGCAGCGCGCCCAGCTCGGCGGGGCGGGTGCCCATCGTCAGTACCGCCACGCCCACTCTCGGTCGCGCCACGGTCCACTCCGTTCCAGGTTCGGGGTCGGGTCTCGCGTGCGGGCCGGCGCCCGCCGGCCGCACGGCACCCATTGTTCACCCTCCGGGAACCCCCGTGGAACCCGGAAGGCACCCGGAAGGCCCGGGCCGGGGGAAACGCGGGACTTCCGGAACCCCGGGGGCCCTCCCGTACGTCCGTGCGTACGGCGGCGGTTGCGCGGCGGTTCCCCGGTGGGGCGGTCGTGATTCCGCTTCGGGGGGAGCGCGGCGAGCACGCACACGGGGCGGCTCTACCCTGGTCCTCTGCCGTCAAGTGATCGATTGTCGAAAGGGCGTCTCCTGGTGCTGGTCGCGGACCGATATCGGCTTCACGGGTGTATCGGCCGTGGCGGCATGGGCGAGGTGTGGCAGGCCACCGACGAGGTCCTCGGCCGGCCCGTCGCCGTGAAACTGATGCTGGCGCAGTCCACCGACCCCTCCGGCGCCGACCGGTTCCGCCTGGAGGCGCAGACCGCCGCCCGGCTCAGCCACCCGCACGTCGTCGGCGTCTTCGACTTCGGCACCTGGGACGGCAAGCTCTTCCTGGTGATGGAGCTGGTCGAGGGCGACAGCCTGGGCTCCTCCCCGGCGAATCCCCTGGTGCTGCCCGCCGAGCGGGTCGCCGTCGTCGCCGCGCACGCCGCCGCCGGTCTCGCCGCCGCCCACCGGCAGGGCGTGGTCCACCGCGACATCAAGCCCGGCAACCTCCTGATGGACGCCGAGGGCACGGTGAAGCTGGCCGACTTCGGCATCGCCCGCTTCGTCGACGACCCCTCCGCGGGCCTGACGACAACCGGGCAGATCGTCGGCACCGGCCTCTACCTGGCCCCGGAGCGGGCCCTCGGCAAGCCGGCCTCCCCCGCCTCGGACGTCTACTCGCTGGGCTGCGTCCTCTACCAGCTGCTGACCGGTCACCCGCCGTTCCGCGCGGACACCGCGACCGCGCTGCTGTACCAGCACATCGACAGCGCCCCGACCCCGCCGAGCCGGCTCGGCGTCGTGCTCACGCCCGCCTTCGAGGCGTACCTGCTGAGCCTGCTGGCCAAGCAGCCCGAACAGCGCCCGCCGGCGCAGGCCATCGCCGACTGGTTCGGCTCCGGCGCCTGGCGGGAGTACGCGCCCCGGCCCGCGGCCGCCGCCATGCCGGGCGCCGCCCCCACCCCGCCGGCCCGCACCCCGCAAGCCCACGTGCCGCCTGCGCACGTGCCGTCCGCGCACACCGCGCACGCTCCCGCGCCCGTGCCGGCCGCGATGCCCGCGCCGCGGCCCGCCGGCCCGCGCACCCCGCCGCCCGGCCCCGCCGCCGGTGCGACGGCCGTGTCCGCCCCGGTGGCCGGCGGGTCCCGGCGGCGGGCGCCCGAGCGGGCCGGGAACACCGGCTCCACCGGCGGCGCGCTCGCCGAGCTGTCCCGCCGACGGCCCCGCAAGACGGCCGCCGTCGCCGGGATCGTCGCCTTCGTCGTCTTCCTCTTCATCGGCATGGCCTGGCTCTCCTGACCCGACCCCGCCGCCCCGCCCTCAGTACAGTCGCGGCGCCATGACGTGCTGGTCCGGGTCGCCCTCGACGATCAGGAGACAGCGGGGCACCCCCGGACCCGCGGTGGCGCGCACCGTCGCCGGCGTCGGCGGATCCGTCGGCAGCTCGATCGGGACGGCCACCGGCCGGTCGGACCGGGTCGCCGCGTGCCCGGTCTCCTTGCCGTCGACGAGCACCTCGACCACCGGCCGCATGCCGGTCTCCACCGTCGCCGAGACCGAATGGCCCCGGTAGTCGATGTGGAAGTGGTGGCGTCGCCTCATGGGGTCACCTCCGCGGCGGGCTCCCGGACGCCGCCTCCGGCGTCCTCGACACCTCCGTCCCTCCAGCGTAGGGACGCGACGACCGCCTCGCCCCTCCGGCGCCGCCCGGGGGGCCTCCCTCCCCCCTCCCCCCTCCCCCTCCCCCCCGGCGTCACCCCGTGACCGCGAGGCCCAGGGCTCCGATGGCCACCAGGACCGCGCAGACCGTGAGGTTGACCGCGCGGTACTCCAGGAAGACCGCGGCGAACTCGCGGAGCGTGGCGCTGGGCCAGAAGTACGCGGCGGTCGGCGAACCCACCACCTGGGCGTCCACCCCGGCCTTCCGGGCCATCAGCGCGGCCCGGAAGGCGTGGAAGTTGTTGGTGACGACCACGCAGGCGGCACCCGGCCGCTCCGCCTCCATCAGCTCCTTGCTGAACAGCAGGTTCTCCTCGGTGGTGCGGGAGCGGTCCTCGCGGAGGATCCGGTCCTCGGGAAAGCCGCGCTCCAGCAGATAGCCGGCCATGGCGTGGGACTCCGGCAGCTCCTCGTCCGGGCCCCGGCCGCCCGAGGTGATCAGGAACGGCGGCCCGCCGGTGCCGCGCGCGGCCAGCCGCTCGTACACCTCACGGCCCCGGTCGAGCCGGCTCGCGAGCAGCGGCGGCACCCGCCGGCCGCCGATCAGCCCGGAGCCGAGGACCACCACGAAGTCCGCGTCCCGGCGCAGCCGCATCCGGCCGTACAGGAAGGCGTACCCCACGAAGCAGACGAAGAGGAAGGAGACGTAGCCCAGGACGAGGAGCAGGGTGACGGCGACGACACCGAGGACCCGGGAGTGGGTCAGGACGGCGGCGGCCATCAGCCCCAGCACGCCGAGGATGCCGAGGCCGGCGAGGAGCGACAGCAGGTTGGCCGGGCGTGCGCCCTCCTTGCGGACCATCTCGACGCCGTTGGCGCACAGCAGTCCGGCGAGGACCAGCGGCCCCAGGCCGAGCACCAGCAGGAGCAGGACGAGGACCGTCTCGGTCAGGCCGGGCGGCAGGTGGTCGACGGCCGAGAGCAGGCCGAGGCCGAGGAAGGTGACGGCGAGACCGAGGTACACCGCGTTCCCGAAGCGGCGCCGGTCGCGCAGCACACCGACCCCGAAGAGCAGGGCGAACAGGGCGGACACCGCGAAAGCGATCATGCCGCCATCGTAGGCAGCCGGCCCCACGCCCGAGCAGACCCCGGACGAAGCTGTGGACAACAGGACGACAGACCGGCCGTCCCCACCCCGGACGGGTGATTCACCGCTCCCGGGAGAGCGTGAACAGCCCCTTCCGCGCTCCCTCTTCGTACGCCTCCCGCAGCTCGGGGTCGTCGAGGAGGCTCCGCAGCGCCTCGTCGCTGCGGGCCCGGGACACCGCGCAGTACCGCCCCGGCCGATAGGAGGTGTCGAAGGCGGAGGTTCTCAACAGGTCGACGGCGCCGAGGAGATGGGCCGCCCGGTCGGGCCGGCCGTCCAGCAGCCTGACCCGGGCGAGGAGTTCGGCCGCACAGGCCGCGCCGACGGCGGAGCCGAGCCGCAGGTGCTCGCGCAGCGCCCGGCGGGCGTGTTCGGCGGCCCGGGCCGGTTCCCCGTCCCAGGCGAGGAGTTCGGCCCGGGCGTGGTCGGCCCAGGCGTCCGCGAAGAGGTCACGGCCCGCCCAGGTCCGCCGCCCCGCCCCGTCCCGCTCCAGCTGGTCCAGCGCCTCCTGCGCGGCCTCCGGGTCGGTGCGGCTGTAGCAGAGCGCGAGCGCCGCCCAGCAGGCCTCCCGGGTCGGCCCGAAGTCGGGCGCGTCCCCGATCTGGTCCAGCGCCTCCCGGAACTCGACCGCCGCCGCCCGGCTCCGGCCCTGGTAGAGGGCGATCGCGCCGCGCAGATGGGCGAGGAGCCCCAGACAACGCTCGTCCCCGTCCCGTACCGCGCTCGCCCACGCCTGGACGAGGAGCGGGTCGGCGTCCTCGGGGCGCCCCGACTCCAGCTCCAGGAAGGCGGCCAGCCACAGCGCGCGGGCGGGCGGCGGGCCCGGGTGCAGCGACAGGGCGTGCCGCAGCCGGGTCCGTCCCTCCGCGACCCGCCCGCAGGAGACCCACAGGAACCACAGCGAGACCGCGATCTCCAGGGCCGGTCCCGCCTCGTCGCCCGGCGCGAGCGGCGCCGTCGTCGGGTCCATGGCGGCGGCCAGGTCGGGGAGTTCGCGCAGCGCCAGGTCCCGGGCGTCCACCTGCCGGCCCCGCTGCCACCACTCGGCGGCCCGCCGGGCGACCTGGACGCACCACCTCCGGTGGTGCAGGACCACGATCCAGCGGTCGCCCCGGGCGGTCAGCCTCCGGGCGCCGACGGCCCGCATCGCGTGCGGCATCCAGTGGCGCGGCCCGCCGTCCTCCCCGTCGAACAGGTCGTCCACCGGCAGCAGCGCCAGCCGCGCCAGCCGGTCCAGCACGGCGCCCACGTCCACGAGGGACAGCGCCCCGTATCCGCAGACCTCCTCGACGGCCCGCACGTCGAAGGCGCCCTCGAAGACGGAGAGCCGCTCCCAGAGCAGCCGCTCGGCGGGCCCGGCGGCCGCGTACCCCTCCTCGGCCGCCGCCAGCTGGCCGCAGCCCACCGGCTCGCCCCACAGCACCTGGTACTCGGGGGTCTCCCCCGGCACTCGTCCCATGGTCGTCATCCCCCGCGCGTCCCCCTTCTCCGGCTTCTCCGGCTTCTCCGGCTCTCCGGCCGCCCGCCTCCGCAGGGTCTCGTCACCGTCGGATGCCGTCACTGTGACTTTTGGCCGTTTCGTGGCCAAAGAGCGCCGAGGCGGCTTGAATGCATATGCCCTGGTCCACATCCTGGGGTGCTCCCGGACCCGCGACCAAGGTTTTCCGGGGGATCGGCCAAGGAGGGAAATGCGTACGGGGGAATCCGTCCTGGGAGAGGCGGACATGTCACTGATCCACGCGCTCCAGGTCCTCCCCAGGGCGAGCTGGACCCAGCTGTCCACCGTCCTCGGGGCCGGTCCCGACACCCTCGCGCGCCGCTGGGACCACCTCACCGCCGGCGGGTACGCCTGGACCTCGCTCCTCATCGCCCGGCGCGGGGGCGAGGCCGCGCTGTACGCCTGGATCGAGCTGGAGTGCACCGCCGACAGCGCCGAGGCCACGGCGATCGAGCTGTCCGGCGACCCCGGCACCCTCGGGGTGCACGCGGTGACCGGCGGCGCCGACCTGATCGTGCTGCTGATCGCGCCCGACCTGCCGGCCCTCGACGCGTACGTCACCGGCCGGGTGCGCCGGCTGGCCGGTGTGCTGCGGGCCCGCACCCAGGTCGTCACCCGGATGCACAACCGCCCCTACCGCTCCCGGCTCGAACAGCTCAGCCCCGCGCAGGCCCGGCTCCTCGCCGAGCTCGGCGCCCTGGAACGGCAGAACGGGGCACGCGCGCGTGGGCCGGTCCACCCCGGCCAGGTCCCCCAGGTGACGGACCTGGACCGGCGGCTCGTCGCGGAGCTGGCCGGCGACGCCCGCCGGAGCGCCGCCGAGCTGGCCCGGCAGTGCGGCACGAGCGAGTCGACGGTACGGCGCCGTCTGGAGGTCCTGTCGGCGGGCGGCGCCCTCCACCACCACTGCCAGCCGGCTCCCCGCTTCTCCGGGCGCCCGGTGTGGGCCATGGTGACGGCGCAGCTGGCGCCGCAGGACGAGGCGGTGACGGTGGCGGCGCTGAGCCGGCTGCGGCGCACCCAGGTGATCACCTCGGTGACCGGGCCGCACAACCTGGCCCTCGCGATGTGGCTGGCGTCGGTGGAGGAGCTCCACGAGATCACGGCGCGGCTCGTCCGCACCGCGCCGGCGCTGCGGATCACGGGGACGGCGGTCAGCCTGCGCACGTACAAGATCGGGGCGCAGGTGCTCGGCCCCGACGGCCTCCGGACGCACCACGTACGCCCGGAGGTCTGACCCCGCCTCCCCGCGGGCTGCGACCGGGGCCCTCCGGCGGGCCTGGGCGCGCCTCCCCGTGGCCGGACGGGGTCTTCCGGGGCCCGGGATCGCTTCCCCGCCGGCCGTCCCGGGACCTTCCGGGGGCCGGGGCGGCGTGGTCTCCTGGCGGCATGGAGTTCGCCGTGTTCGTGACGCTGCCGGGTTTGGTCATCCTGCTGACCGTGATCGCCTTCGCCGACCAGTTCCTGCGCATGACCGGCCGGGGGAAGCGGCGGGGCACGGTCTCCTCGACCGGTTTCGAGCAGCTGCACGCCACCTTCTCGCCCGGCAAGCAGAGCGAGCTGAAGGAACGGCAGAGCGCCCTGCTGCTGCGCGACGACGAGGAGGACGGCGCGCCGCCGCACCGGACCACGGTGGACCTGGCGGGCGGGCGCGCGGTGATCAGGCTCCGGCCGGACGCCGGGCACTAGGCCGTTTCTTTCGGATCAGGCCGGATCAGGGAGCGGCGTCCGGTGCGTGCGCTCGCAAGGCGGAGGAGGGAGTCCATGCGGTGGGGGCACCTCCCGGGCGAAGCCTGGGGGACATCGGCGACTGACGACAACGCAGCGAGCGTGCGTGCCAGACGCCGCGAGCCCGGCGTGATCCGAAAGAAACGGCCTAGCCACCCTCGGTGCGGCTCCTCCGGCCCCGGGCCGGGCGCCGGAGACCGGCCGCCGCCGGTGCGGGCCCCTTCGGGGCCCGGCCGGGCGCCGGTTCGCCCCGGGGCGGGCCCCGGCTGACGGGGGTCCGGGGCCGTCCCCGTACCGTGGGGGTGTGTACCGGTTCCTGAGGACCCCCCGCTGGTGGGGGATCAATCTCTTCGTCCTGCTGGCCATCCCGTTCTGCGTCTTCATGGGGACCTGGCAGCTGGGCAAGTTCGAGGATCGCGTCGACTCCCACCAGGAGGCCGAGCGGAAGCCGGCCGCGACCGCGCGGCAGGCCGAGCCGCTGGCGTCGCTGCTGCCGGTGGACAAGGAGACCTCCGGTCGCGCCGCCGAGGCACGGGGCCGGTACGGGAAGCAGTTCCTGGTGCCGGACCGCGAGCTGGACGGGCGGTCGGGCTCGTACGTGCTGACGCTGCTGCGGACGGACGCGGGACGGTCGCTGCCGGTCGTCCGGGGCTGGCTGCCCGCGGGCGCGCAGGCCCCGGCGCCGCCGTCCGGCGAGGTGACGGTCGTGGGCGCCCTCCAGGCCTCGGAGAACCAGGGCACGAAGGGCGTGCGGACGGCCGGCGGGCTGCCCGAGGGGCAGCTCGGCATGATCAGCGCGGCCTCGCTGGTGAACGTCGTCCAGGACGAGGTGTACGACGCCTGGGTGACCCTCACCGACTCGCCCGCCGGGCTGACGCCGGTGCCGGCGGCCGCGGCGGCGGGCACCGGGCTGGACGCGAAGTCCTTCCAGAACCTCGGTTACACCGCCGAGTGGTTCGTCTTCGCCGGCTTCGTCGTCTTCATGTGGTTCCGGCTGCTGCGCCGGGAGGCGGAGGCGGCCCGCGACGCGGAGCTGGGCCTGGCGGAGCACTGACGGGCCCGTACGGCGCGGAGACGGATACGGATCCCGCACGACACGGGTACGGATCGGGTACGGCGGAGGGGCCGGGGGAGCACGTTCCCCCGGCCCCTCCGCCGTGCCGGCCTCAGCCCTTGAGCATGCCCGTCCGGTAGAGCGTGCCGGCGCAGGCGCCGTCGAGGACCGTGGTGACGGTCGGGTCGCCGGGCTCCGCGGTGTAGCTGACGGCCACGCTGCCCGCGGCCGGCTCGGCGCGCAGGAGCTGGGTGGTCAGGCCGGAGTCGGTGCCGGCTTCCGTGCCCGTGCCGGTGCCGCCGCCGGTCTCGGCGCCGCCGGAGCCGGCGCCTTCGCCGTCGGGGGTGGGGGTGGGCGTCGGCTCGGTCGGGACCTGGGTGGGCTCGGTCGGGGTGGGCGTCGGCTCGGTGGGGACCTGGGTGGGCTCGGTCGGCGTCGTCGGGGTGGCCCCGCCGCCGTCGGTGGAGCAGCTCGCGGACGGCACCCAGGCGAACTTCAGCTGGTAGGAGCCGCCCGGCTTGAGCAGGAGCGGCTTGACGTCCGCCGAGGTGGGGGGCAGCCCGGTCGCCGGGTCGCCGTCGAAGTGGCGGACGACCGAGATCCGGCCCGGGTCGGCGGCGCCGCTCGCCGAGAGGGAGATCAGGCCGGACCCCTCGACCCGGCAGGCCGATCCGGAGCCGTTGACGATGGTGAAGCCGCCGTAGACGACTCCGGTGGAGTCGGGGCCGCTGTTGTAGCCGCCGCCCGACCGGAGCGTGCCGCGGCCGCAGAGCGGGACGGAGCCCGCCGCCGAGCCGGGCTCCGCGCCCGCCTCGGACCGGCTTCCCGTCGGGTCCGGCTCGGCCTCGCCCTTGTCGGTGGCGCCCTGGGTGGGGCCGGTGGTCGAGGAGACCTTGGTGGACGGCGCCTTGGTGGAGGCCGGGTCGTCACCCTCGGCCTCGGCGCCGGTGCCCCCCTGGGCCTGCTCTCCGTGGCCTGCGAGCGCCGGGTTGGCGGTGGTGAGTCCGGGGGAGCCGGCGACGTGGATGAAGGCGGGGACGGCGGTGCCGATGAGGACGGCCGCCGCGGCGGCGCCGACGAGCGCCTGGCGCTTGCGGGCGCGCCGGGCGGGCACGGCGCGGCGGAGGTGGTCGAGGGTGTCGGCGGACGGTTCGAGCCCGGAGACGGCGCCGTGGAACAGGCGGCGCAGCGCGAGCTCGTCCTCCTCCTCGTCCTCACCGGGGCCGGGCTCGAAGTCCATCATCAGTCGTCCACTCAGCTCGTCACGTCCGACGCGGGCCTGCTCGGCGCCGCGTCCGCTGCGTTCGTCGGGGTCGTGGCGCTCCTCGCCGTCACCGTGTCCGTCCCGCGCCTCGCGGACCGCGTCGTCCTCGTGCTCGCGGCTCATGCCTTGGCCTCCATGACGACGCGGAGGGCGGCGATGCCCCGGGACCCGTACGCCTTGACGGAGCCGAGCGATATCCCGAGGGTCTCGGCGACCTGGGCCTCCGTCATGTCGGCGAAGTAGCGCAGGACGAGGACCTCGCGCTGGCGGCGCTGGAGGCCCTTCATCGCCTTGATGAGGTCGTCGCGCTCCAGCTGGTCGTACGCCCCCTCCTCCGCACTGGCCATGTCCGGCATCGGCTTGGACAGCAGCTTGAGGCCGAGGATGCGGCGGCGCAGCGCGGACCGGGAGAGGTTGACCACGGTCTGGCGCAGGTAGGCGAGGGTCTTCTCGGGGTCGCGGACGCGCCGGCGGGCCGAGTGGACGCGGATGAAGGCCTCCTGGACGACGTCCTCGCAGGAGGCGGTGTCGTCGAGCAGGAGGGCGGCGAGACCGAGCAGCGACCGGTAGTGGGCGCGGTAGGTCTCGGTGAGGTGGTCGACGGTGGTGCCGGCGACGGGGCCGTCGGCGGCCTTGCGCGGCGTCGGGATGCCGCTGACTCGCGCGCGGGATTCGGTGGTCACGGCGGTGGTCACCGCAGGACCGTCGAGCGGGCGCGGGCGGAGCGCGGCGCCGCGTCCGGGTGCGCCGACGACGCCGGGGCCCCGCAGGGGGAGCACGGGCGTGCGGACCCCGCGGAGCGGGGAGACCGCGGGAATGTCGAGTACGTCTGCCACGCCTGTTTGACTCGTGTTCCCCCGGAATGGTTGTACGCCCGCACCGCGTTTCTCTGCGGTGAGCTGTTCGTCCTCATGCGTAACCGTTCTCCCCCAATGCCCCGTCACCTCGCGTGACCGCGCCACGCTCGTGGGTGAACGCGGAGACGCGCCCCGCCCAACTCCTAGTTGCAGCACGGGGGAAGTGCATCGTCCGCCACCACATCACCGCAGTTCAAGGGGGTTATGGCGCCGGATTGCTCACAGGGTGTTCACAGATCCCACGAAGCCACCACAATCGGATGCGCGACTGCGCCCGGCCGCTGGGAGCGGCCGGGCGCGGGGGGGGCCGGGGGGGCGGCGGGTCAGCGCCCGGTGCCGCCGTAGACGACGGCCTCGTCCGAGTCGCTGTCCAGGCCGAAGGCGGTGTGGACGGCGGTCACGGCCTCGTTGACGTCGTCGGCGCGGGTGACGACCGAGATGCGGATCTCGGAGGTCGAGATGAGCTCGATGTTGACGCCCGCGTCGGACAGGGCGCGGAAGAAGTCCGCGGTGACGCCCGGGTTGGTCTTCATGCCGGCGCCGACGAGGGAGATCTTGCCGATCTGGTCGTCGTAGCGCAGCGAGTCGAAGCCGATCGCGCCCTTCGCCTTCTCCAGGGCGTCGATGGCCTTGCGGCCCTCCGCCTTGGGGAGGGTGAAGGAGATGTCGGTGAGACCGGTGGAGGCCGCCGACACGTTCTGCACGATCATGTCGATGTTGATCTCGGCGTCCGCGACGGCCCGGAAGATCGCCGCGGCCTCGCCCGGCTTGTCCGGCACGCCGACCACGGTGATCTTCGCCTCGGAGGTGTCGTGGGCGACACCGGAGATGATGGCCTGCTCCACCTTGTCCCCTGTCGGTTCGTTGCTGACCCACGTGCCCTGGAGTCCGGAGAAGGACGAGCGGACATGGATCGGGATGTTGTAGCGGCGCGCGTACTCGACGCAGCGGTGCAGCAGCACCTTGGAGCCGGAGGCGGCGAGCTCCAGCATGTCCTCGAAGGAGATCCAGTCGATCTTCTTCGCCTTCTTCACCACACGCGGGTCGGCGGTGAAGACGCCGTCGACGTCGGTGTAGATCTCGCAGACCTCGGCGTCGAGCGCGGCGGCGAGCGCCACGGCCGTCGTGTCGGAGCCGCCGCGGCCCAGCGTGGTGATGTCCTTCTTGTCCTGGGACACGCCCTGGAAGCCCGCGACGATGGCGATGTTGCCCTCGTCGAGGGCGGTGCGGATCCGGCCCGGCGTGACATCGATGATGCGCGCTTTGTTGTGGACCGAGTCGGTGATGACACCCGCCTGGCTTCCGGTGAACGACTGGGCCTCGTGGCCCAGGTTTTTGATCGCCATCGCCAGCAGGGCCATGGAGATCCGCTCTCCGGCGGTCAGCAGCATGTCGAACTCGCGTCCGGCAGGCATCGGAGAGACCTGCTCGGCGAGATCGATCAGCTCGTCCGTCGTGTCGCCCATCGCGGAAACCACGACGACCACCTGGTGGCCGTTCTTCTTGGCTTCCACGATCCGCTTGGCGACGCGCTTGATGCCCTCGGCATCGGCAACGGAGGAGCCTCCGTACTTCTGCACGACAAGGCCCACGTGCGCTCCTCGCTCGGTCGGTGCCGCAGCCCGCGCTGCGGTCGGCTCAGTCTAACGAGCGACCGAAAAACACCGACCGGATATCACATCCTGAGACACTGTGCTCAGAGAATGATCAAAACTCCTTGGCCGCGCCCGAAGGGCGGCCGCGCAGGCCCAGGGGTCCGGCGATCTCCTGCAGCATGACCCGGCCCGCCTCTTCGGCGAGGTCGTCCTCGGTGAGGTCCTCGTCGGTGTCCAGGCCGTCGAGGGCGGCCAGCGGCTGGTCGAGGCGGACGTGGGCGACGAGGGACTGGAGAGCGCGGAGGGTGGCCGAGGCGGTGGGGCCCCAGTTGGAGAAGTAGGAGAACTGCCACCACCACAGCGCCTCGGAGGTGCGGCCCGCGCGGTAGTGGGCGAGGCCGTGGCGGAGGTCGGCGACGATGTCCGCGAGGTTGTCCGAGATGCGCGCCGGGACGGGGGCCTTGCGGGGCTCGTACGGGTCGAAGACCTCGGAGAAGACGTCCACCGGGTCGAGCATCGCGGCGAACCGCTCCCGCAGGTCGTCCACGTCCGGCTCCGGGCCCGTGTCCGTCTCGTACCGCTCGTCCGGGACGATGTCCTCATGCGCGCCGAGCCGGCCG
Source organism: Streptomyces roseolus (assembly GCF_014649855.1). GTDB lineage: Bacteria > Actinomycetota > Actinomycetes > Streptomycetales > Streptomycetaceae > Streptomyces > Streptomyces roseolus. Next base: position 170,864 of record NZ_BMTV01000001.1, read on the forward strand.
CCGGCGAGGAGCAGCTGGGAGATCTCCAGGAGCAGGAAGGGCACCGCGCTGTCCGGCTCGTCCCCCTTGGCGACCTCGGTCGTGGCGACGATGAAGCTCTCGACCGAGTCGGCGATCTGGACCGCGAAGTCGTCGGGGTTCTGCGTGATGGAGTGCAGCGTGGGGTCAGACATCGAGGAGCCTCCCTGAGAGCTCACCGGCACCGGCCCGGTCCTCCCGCGCCCGGTCGTCATACATCTAGCAGCCTCCGCCCCTCGAAGGCACGGCCGAGCGTCACCTCGTCGGCGTACTCCAGGTCGCCGCCGACCGGGAGGCCGCTGGCGAGCCGGGTGACCTTCAGCCCCATGGGCTTGATCATCCGCGCCAGGTACGTGGCCGTGGCCTCGCCCTCCAGGTTGGGGTCGGTGGCCAGGATCAGCTCGGTGACCTCGCCGTCCGCGAGGCGGGCGAGCAGCTCCCGGATCCGCAGGTCGTCGGGGCCGACGCCCTCGATCGGGCTGATCGCGCCGCCGAGGACGTGGTACCGCCCCCGGAACTCGCGGGTCCGCTCGATCGCGACGACGTCTTTCGGCTCCTCGACCACGCAGATGACGGTCCGGTCCCGGCGCGGGTCGCGGCAGATGTTGCACTGCTCCTGCTGTGCCACGTTCCCGCAGACCGCGCAGAACCGGACCTTCTCCTTGACCTCCAGGAGGGCGTGGGCCAGCCGGCGCACGTCCGTCGGCTCGGCCTGGAGGACGTGGAAGGCGATCCGCTGCGCGCTCTTGGGACCGACGCCGGGCAGCCTGCCCAGCTCGTCGATCAGGTCCTGGACCACGCCTTCGTACAACGGAACGCCCTTTCCGGGTGTGCTCTTGCCTTCTTAACGGTAGTGGCTCGGCGTGCTCGCTAGAAGCCCAGGCCCGGCATTCCGCCCAGGCCCTGCGCCAGCGGGCCCAGCTTGGTCTGCTGGAGCTGCTGCGCGTTGTCGTTCGCGGCCTTGACGGCGGCCACGACGAGGTCCGCCAGGGTCTCGGTGTCCTCCGGGTCCACCGCCTTCGGGTCGATGACCAGGGCGCGCAGCTCGCCGGAGCCGGTCACGGTGGCCTTCACCAGGCCGCCGCCCGCCTGGCCCTCGACCTCGGTCGCGGCGAGCTCCTGCTGGGCGCGGGCGAGGTCCTGCTGCATCTTCTGCGCCTGCTGGAAGATCTGCTGCATGTTGGGCTGGCCGCCACCGGGGATCACGGTCACTCCTCGTGGGTCGAAGGTCGCCCGGTCACGTCTGGTGCCGGTGTTCCGAACGTCTCTGATCAGCTTAGCGAGCCCGTGCGAACCGTGGGGTCCGGCGCGGGGTCCGTCCACCGTGGTGGGGAGGCGTGGGCGTGGAGGTGGAATCCCGCGCCGAGTGCTGCTCCTCGCGGCTTGTGCCGGGTGGTGGGTGTGCTGATCGTGGTCACGCTCTGGTGCCGGTGGGCTGCTCGGGGCAGTCGGGGCCGGTCCGTTGGTGCGTGTCCCTCCGGACGCTTGCCCGCCAGGCCGTGGGGCCCGACGGGGGAGGGAACCCCGCGTCGCCTGGGCGCGGGGCGGTGGGTGCGTGGCCGGGTCGGGCCGGTCTTGGACCGGTCCGACCCGGCGGTCTTCGGGATGGTGGTGATGACGGCCGTGGCTTCGAGCCGGCCGGCCACCGTCCGGATGACCACCTGTCCGCTGGTGCGGTCGGTGACGGACTTGGTCTGGTGGGTGAGGCCGCGTGCGGCGATGCGGCGCCAGGCGCCCTGGTCGCGGTCACCCTGCCACCCGCAATCGGGCTGGGGGCAGAGGGCCCATTTCCAGCCCGGGGTGGTGGGTCGATCGGGTGCCTTGCGGTGCCGCAACGGGGTGAGGCAGTGCGGGCAGTGCCGGGAGGTGTTTCCGGCGGGGACGGTGACCACGGCGATACCGGTCTCGGCGGCGAAGTGCCGCATCCGGTCGGCGATCTGCCCGCGTACGGTCTGGGAGAGGCAGGTGTTCGTCGTGCGGCCCATGCCCCTGGCTTCCAGCGACCTGAGGTCTTCCAGGTAGATGACCGTGGGCCCGGCCGCGATGGCCTGGTCGACGGCCCAACGGGCCGCACTCCGGGCGAGGGCGTCGTTGAGGTTCGAGCGGCGCGCCGAGACGCGCCGGATCTCCTCCGCCAGCACCGCGTGCTTGCCGTCCAGGGCGGGGTCGGCGAGCCGGGTGTAGTGGCCGGTCTTGCCGTGCAAGTGCTCGGAGGTGCGGCGCAGCCGGTGTTGCTTGGCCACAACCCCGGCGGCCCGGAACTGGGCCCCGGCACCGAGGGCGGTGATGGTCCCGTCGGCGCGCAGCCGGGCGGCTCCCGCGGACAGCAGGGTATTCAGGCCCCAGTCCACCCCCAGGGCCACGGTGTGCCCGGTGCGCCGGGCCTGGGCACGGGATGGGTAAAGGCCAGGTCGGCCCGGGTGGTTCCGCCCGAGGGGCGCAGGGTAGGCAGGTGGAGCACCGCGTCCGCCGGGACCGTGGACGGCAGCTGGATCGGGCAGGCCACCCACGTCCAGTCGCCGTACGAAGTGGGGTCGGGCCGGACGGGCAGCTGGAGACGCAGCAGCGCACGGCGTCCGTCGTCGGAGCGTTCGATAGTGGCCTGCTGGCCGTCGCACGCGGCGAGCAGCAGCATCCGCGCCGCGCCCGGCGAGGGTTCCAGCTCGAACACACCGGCCGGAAGACGCCCGTGCCTGCGCGCGTACGCGGCGACCTGCCGGGTGCGGGAACGGATCACACTCGACGGCAGATGCTCCCCGCCGGGAATCGCGGCCCGTACCTGCTCCCACTCCGCAGGTGCGCGCTTGTCCGGAGCGGCGGGCCAGGCCGCCAGCACCCCGGAGATCACATCGGCGCGCCACTTCACCGACCGCAACATCCGCCCGGCCTGTTCCTGGGCCATGCGCACGATCCGGTCGTTCACCCGCACCCCGTCCGGCGGGGCGACCGTCCAGCCCAGCCGCCGCAGTGCCATCCACGCGTTCGACGGCAGGCTACGGCCCCCCGCGTCCGAACCCGACGCCAGCGTGTCCACATCGACAGCATTCCAGTGCCCGGACAGCAGCGCACCGGTCATCCCGGCGACCAGATCGGCGCACCAGCCCACCCGCTCCGCCAGAACGGCAGGCGTGATGACCTCCCCGGTCTTCTCGTCCACACCTGACCGGAGCAGGACGGGTGCGGAGGCGGTACGAGCCGCCTCCCCCTCGCCCAGCGGCAGCTTCCGGCCCACCGGCCCCCTCCCCTCACCCCTGGTGCCGTCATCCGGTCAACGACACCACCGCGGAAGGGTCACGCATTCGGTCCACGAACTCTTGGACGAAACCGACGCCTCCGCAAGCGCCCGGTCAGACCGACGGACAGCGCAGCACGGGAGATCCCTGAGGAAACCGATGAACCTACGTGGTCGGGGACCGCCCTGCCGCGACAACTCTTTCGAGTGAGAAACTGCGGGCTCCTCTACCTGATCAACACCCTCTTGCGGGCGGAAATCCCGGGATTCCGGGCCCGCCGCCCTCCATTCGGCGGTAGGAAGGGCAGGCACCACGTGCACCGCACGTCACAGAAGGACACGAGCGCCACGAACGCTGGGCTGAGCAGAGGAGTCCCCCGGTGAGCCACCAGCCGGAGATGCAGCCGCCGGGGCAGCCCGGGGAAGACGTCCCCAGAGATCTGACGGGGAAGCCCTTCCCCCTGGGCGACTGGGGCGAGCCCGCGGAGCGGCTCGACGAGCTCTACCGGTGGGTGGAGGCAGGCGCCCTGCGCACCGCCGAGTGGTACCTCTCGGACCGGGTGTGGAAGCGCCGCGCCGCCCGCGTGCTGCGGGCCGGCACGGCGCTGGGCGTGATCGCCGGGGCCGCGCTGCCGCTGCTCGACCTGACCGGGGCCGCCGAGGGCACGGCGGGCTGGGGCTACCTGTCGCTGCTGCTCGGCGCCGCCTGCATGGCCTGCGACCGGTACTTCGGGCTGACCTCGGGGTGGATAAGGGACGTGGCGACCGCGCAGGCGGTGCAGCGCCGGCTCCAGGCCCTCCAGTTCGACTGGGCCTCGGAGAGCGTGCGGGAGGTGCTCGGGCCGACGGAGGGCACCGCCAGCGAGGCCGCCGAGCGGTGCCTCGGGGTGCTGCGGCGCTTCTCGGAGGACATCACGGAGCTGGTCCGGGCGGAGACGGCGGACTGGATGGTCGAGTTCCGTTCGGGTCCGGCGCCGCTGGCGCTCCAGTCGGTCGGGGTCGTACCGGCCCGGCCGGAGGCGGCGCATCCGGCCGGCCGCTTCCCGCTGCCGCCGGGCACCCGGCCGAACATGCCGCGCCAGCGTCCCCCGGAGACCCGCTGAGGGCCCCCGGGGCGGCGCCGGGACGGTCTAGCTGAGCATGATCATCGAACCCTGGGCGAGGCTGCGGGTCGCCGCCGCGTGCAGCCCGAGCCAGACGTGCCGCTCGCGGGCGAAGGGGCCGTCGTCGTACGGCACCGGCGCGGCGGGCTCCTCCAGGCCGGTGGGCCGGGCGGGCGGCGCCGGGGCGGCCGGCGGGTTCATCGGGTCGATGCCGAGGGCCGGGGCGACGAACTCCAGTTCCCTCAGCAGCCCGTAGGAGGAGCCGAGCGGGCCGCCGCCCTCCAGGAGCTCGTCGTTGGAGAGCGGGACCGGGAAGTCGACCGGGACATAGGCGCCCGCGTGGTCGTAGTGCCAGACCAGGTGGGACTGCTGGGCGGTCGCCTCGAACATCTCCAGGAGCTGTTCGTAGTCGCCGCCGAGCTCGCCGACCGGCTCGACCGGCAGCCCGCAGATCGCCAGCAGATAGGCCCGGCGCAGGAAGTGCAGGGCTTCGTAGTCGAAGCCGGCGACCGGGGCGACGTCGCCGGAGAGGCCGGGCATGTACGCGTACACGGGCACGGTCGGCTGGCCGGCGGCGCTCAGCACGGCGTCGTAGGCGGCGAGGTCTTCGGCGAAGGGGTTGTCGGGGCTGTGGCACAGCACGTCGACGAGGGGGACCAGCCACAGGTCACAGGCCAAGGGAGGCTCGCTCTCCGTCAGTTCCGGGGAGGCCAGGGTAGTCGGCGGTGCCGACGACGCCCACCCGTGGGAGGCCTGCCCCGGGAAGCGCGGCCTCAACCCGGCGGCGGGTCACCGGCCGGTCCGGGCCTCCAGGCGGTCCGCCCACTCCAGGGCGTGCGCGTTGTAGGCGCGTACGACCCCGATGGCGGACTCCGCGTCGCCGCGGGTCACGGCGTCGATCAGGTCGATGTGGCCGGACCAGAGCCAGCCGTGCAGGGCGCGCTCGGCGCGCAGGTGGGGCACGGAGAAGGCCCAGGCCTGGACGCGGAGGCGGTGCAGGAAGTCGGCGATGGGGTCGTTGCGGGCGACGAGACGGGACAGCTCGCGCCAGTACCGCAGGTCGTAGCCGATGAGGACGTCCAGGTCGCCGGCGAGGGCGGCGCGGGCGGCGGCCTCGCCCCGGCGGCGGATCGACACCAGGACGACCCCGAGGCCGGGGTCGGGCTCGTGGAGCGCCGCCCGGGCCCGGGGGGTGTGGCCGCGGAAGAGTCCGTCGGCGACGAGCATCCGGGCCTCGACCATCTGCCGGTAGTCGGCCACCGAGAAGCGGTGGACGCGGAAGCCGCGGTGCTGGTCGGAGTCGAGCAGGCCCTGGGCGCAGAGGTCGACGAGGGCCTCGCGGACGGGGGTGGCGGAGACGCCGTACTGCTCGGCGATCTGCTTGACGGTGAACTCCTGGCCCGGCTGGAGACGCCCCGCGAGGACCTCGTCACGGAGCGCGTCCGCGATCTGCCGGCTGAGGGTGCTGCGGGTGACGGCGCTGTTCGCGGACGTGCCGGGCATGCGGATGGGAGCCCCTCCGTGAGGTTCCGCACGACTCTAACGGATGCCGGATCCGGGTCGGCCGGCCCCGGCGGGCCCGGCACCGCCCGCGGCCCGCGCCCACGCGCCGGGCCCTCAGCGGGGGTCCGGCGCCAGGAACGGGAAGGCGCGGTCCCGGCGCACGGGCACCGCGAAGGTGGCGCGGCTGCGGACCTCCATGAAGGCGTTGATGCCGTTGCGCCGCCGGACGCCGATGCGGCCGTCGTGGGTCGGGGCGTCGGCCGCGTTCATCGTCGCCCGGGTGGCGTTGAAGTCCTCCATGGTCCGCTGGAGCGACACGAAGTGGGTCCCCGGCACCCCGTGGTCGAGGGTCGCGAAGTCCCGGCGGTTGATGCGCGGGACACCGGCGAGGCGGGCGCGGCCGGTGGCCTGGGCGTGGCCCACGCGGCCGTGGTCGGCGGCCACCCGCGGCAGGCTGTCCGCGTCGCTCGTGGCGTCGTCGACCAGCTTCTCCGCCTCGTCGGCGCCGACGCGCGGCGAGTACATCAGGGCGCTGCGGGTGTCGGCGTCCTGTTCGTACCAGCTGTCGACGTCGAGCTCGATGTAGCTGACGTGCATGGTGGTGCCGCCGCGCAGCGGGCCGGAGGCGACGGAGATCCGCTCCTCGGGGGCCTGATTCCCGCGCAGCCCGGAGTGGAAGCCGAGCATCAGCGGCGCGCGGTCGGGTATGCCGGAGCCGGGGCGGCGGGCGGCGGGCAGACCGCGGCCGACGAACCCGGTGCGGACCTCGGCCAGCCGCAGCCGGTCCCGCTGGTCGAGGGGGCCGTCGCCGAAGAGCCGGCCGGTGACCTCGGCGAGGGTGGCCTCGTCGTCGGCGGCCAGGTGCAGGCAGGCGTCGTAGGACTCGAGGCGCGGGTTCTCCCAGCGCGCCATCGGGACGGGCCGGTTCACCGGGGACCGGACGCCGGTGTACGCCTCGAAGTAACCGGGTCCCCAGCCCAGGCAGGTGAGCAACCCCTGGGGTCCGTAGGGGAGTTCGCCCTCCAGGGTGCGCAGCGCCGACTCCAGGTGCGCGGCGTCGGCGGCCGTGGGCGCGCCGCCGGTGAGGTCGAGGAGGAGCAGCCGGTGGAAGCGCGGCGCGAGGGGGCGGCCCTCCTCGTCGTGGAGGAAGGTGCCCTCCCAGGCGTGCTGGGCCGCGGGCAGGTCGGTCATGACGGTTCCTCACGGTCGGGGCCGGCGTCGGCGCCCTCGGCGTCCCGGCGCAGCCCGGCGAAGGCCGCGTCCCAGTCGGTGAGCGGCTCGCCCGGCTCGTTGAAGAGGGCGAAGGTCGTGCCGCGGGCGGACGGCTCCTCCACGGCGGCGACCATCGCGGCGGCGAGGTCCGCGCGGGAGATCATGCCGTCGGTGCGCGGGTGCTGGGTCAGGGTCAGGGCGTGCGAGCCGGCCGGATCGTCGGTCATCCAGGTGGGCCGGACGATCGTGTGGGGCGCGGGGCCCGCGCGCAGGGCCCGCTCGGCGGCGATCCGCGCGGGCAGCAGGGTGGCGACGGTCCGGTTGAGCGGGTGGGCGGCGCCGTGGCCGACGGCGAAGGAGCTCAGCAGCACGAGGTGCGGCGGCGCCGGACGGACGGCGGCCTCGGCGAGGACCAGCCGGGTGGCGTGCTCGGTGTGGCGCACCGGGTCGCCCCGCTTCGGTACGAGGACGACGGCGTCCGCGTCGCGCAGCGCGGCCCGCAGGGCGGCCGCGTCCTCGACGTCGTCGACGAAGCGCACGTCGTGGCCCCGGCCGGCGGCGTGGCCGGCGACCCGGCGGCCGGTGGAGGCCGCGAAACCCGACGAGACGACGGCGATGCGGGCGGGGGCCGGCGCGGTCACGACGCGCCGCCGACGAGGAGGACGGCCTTGCCCGCGAGCCGGCGTTCCCGCAGGGCGGTCATCACCTCGGGCAGCCGCTCCCAGTCGTCGGTGCGGGCCACGACGGGCCGCATCCGCCCGTCGCGGATCGTGCGCAGCAGCAGGCCGAGGTCCTCCGCGACGGACTCGCCGGAGCCGAACACCCAGAAGGGGTGCAGGGTCTGGCGGGCGTGCGGGACGAAGGAGGAGATGGAGAGGGCCGCCGTGCGCCCCGACGAGGTGCCGAGGAGGACGAAGTGGCCGACGGGGGCGAGCATCTTCAGGGCGGCGGTCAGGACCTCCCCGCCGACGGACTCCAGGATCAGGTCGAAGGGGCCCTCGGCCTCGTCGGGGGAGGTGATCACGTGGCGGGCGCCGAGCGCGGCCAGGTCGAGCGTGCGACGGCTGCCGTGCAGCGCCGTCACCTCCGCGCCCTCGGCGGCGGCGAGCTGCACCGCGAAGGAGCCCACGCCGCCGCTGGCGCCGGTGATCAGCACGCGGCGGCCGAGCAGGGGTCCGCCGCGGCGCAGCGCGCGCAGGGCGGTCAGGCCGGCCACGCCGAGGGTGGCGGCCTCCTCGACGGCGACGCCCTCGGGGATCGGCGCGAGCCGGTCGACGGGGACGGCGGTGTACTCGGCCCAGCCGCCGAAGTCGGCCATCGCCGCGACCCGGGTGCCGGCGGCCGGTCCGGTGCCGTCGGCGGCCTCCTGGACGACGACGCCCGCCAGGTCCTGGCCGGGGCGCCAGCCCTCGGCGCGCTCGGCGAAGAGGCGCAGCTCGCCGCGGTTGACGGAGAACGCGCCGACGCGCACCAGGACTTCGCCGGGTGTCGGCCGCGGCAGGGCGACCTTGCGCAGTTCGGGTCCTTCGGGGGTGCCGACGTAGGCGCGGACGGCCTCGGGAAGGGGTGTCAGGGTCATGCCCCCCACGCTAGGAACGGGCGGCCGGGTGAGGGAAAGACCGGTCGGCGATGGATCCAGAAGCACTGGTGATGAATGGGGGCGGCACCTAGCCTGGCCCGGTGACTCCTGACGCCCGGCTGCTGCGCTACTTCCTCGCGGTCGCCGAGGAACGCAACTTCACGCGCGCCGCCGAGCGGCTGCACATCGCGCAGTCCGCGCTGAGCGCGCAGATCCGCCTCCTGGAGAGCCGGCTCGGCGTCCGGCTGCTCACCCGCACCACCCGGACGGTCGAGCTCACCGAGGCCGGCCGGGCCGCCCTCGAACGCGGTCCCGCCGCCCTGGAGGCGCTGGAGGAGGTGTGGGAGGCGGCCCGGCGCACGGGGCGCGGCGAGCGGGGGCCGCTGCGGCTCGCCTACAGCGCGACCACCGGGTACGGGACGGTGCCGCAGCTGGTGGAGGCCCTGGCGGAGCGCCATCCGGAGATCCGGGTCAGCGCGGAGATGACGCGGACGCCGGCCATCGCGCAGGCGATCCGGGAGGGCCGCGCGGACGCGGGGGTGGTCCGCGACTCGCCCCCGGTCGACGGGGTGCGGACCCGGCTGCTGCGCGAGGCGGCACAGGGGCTGCTGGTCTCCGAGGACCACCCGCTGGCCGGCGTCGCGTCGGCGCGCCTGGCGGACGCGGCTGCGTACCCCGTGCTCGTCCACGCCCGGGAGGCGAACCCGACCGCGTACGACGCCCTCGTCGGGATGTTCGTACGGGTCGGGCTGCGGGCGGAACTGGTGGAGCGGCCGATGGCCTTCGACCCCACCCAGCGGCTGCTGCGCGACGGGCAGGCGGTCGGCCTGGTGCCGGAGACGTCCCGGGACGGGCTGGCCGACTGGCTGCGCTGGGTCCCGCTGGAGGACGCGCCGCCGCAGCGGATCCACCTGGCGCTGCCGGACGGCCCGCTCGCACCGGTGGCGGCCCGGTTCGAGGAGGCGGCGCTGGCGCTGGCGGCGGCGGAGGGCTGGCTCCCGGCCTGAGCGCAGGTGACGGTGCCCTGCCGGTCCGTACGCGCGTGACGGCGCCCTCCCGACTCGTACGCGCGTACGGGTCGGGAGGGCGCAGGGCACGACCGGGGGCGGCCCCGGGACTACAGGCCCGCCGGGAGCAGGGGGATCAGCCCCCCGCGCCGCCCGGCGGACGGCCGCGCGGCGCCGGCCGCGACGGAGGCGGCCCCGGCGTGCGCCGTCGGGGCCCAGCTGACCAGGGCGGATCCCAGCGACATCCCGCCGCCGAACGCGGTGAGCACCAGCAGGTCGCCCTCGTCGAGGAGGCCCGCGCGGTGCACCTCGTCGAGGGTGACGGGCACGGACGCGGCGCCCGTGTTGCCGTACCGCTCCAGGGACAGGTGCATGGCGGCCGCGCCGAGCCCGAGCCGGGGCCTGACCTCGGCCAGCATGACGCCGTTGGCCTGGTGCGGGACGAGGTGCGCGACGTCCTCGCCCCGGGTGCCCGAGCGCTCCAGGAGGTCGCGGACGGCGGCGGGCAGGCGCTCGTTCACGAACGCGCGCACGCCCCGCCCGTCCATGCGGAAGAAGTGCCCGCCGTCCTCCAGGGTCTCGGCCGACGCGGGCCGCCGGCTGCCGCCCGCGGGCACGCTGATCAGGCCGTGCGCGCCGCCCTCGGTGCGCAGGTCGGTCCGCAGGATTCCGCGTTCCGCGGGCACGGGCCCCAGTACGACGGCCCCCGCGCCGTCGCCGAAGAGGATCGCCGTCCTGCGGTCCGAGTAGTCGAGGATCCGCGAGTAGACGTCGGCGCCGATGACGAGGCCGTACCCGTCGCCGCCGTCCGCGCGCAGCATCCGCTCGGTGACGGACAGGCCGTAGACGAAGCCGCTGCACACCGCGTTGATGTCGAAGCAGGCCGCCCGCCGCGCGCCGATCAGGTCCTGCACGATGCCGGCCGTCGCGGGCTGCGGGTGGTCGGGCGTCGACGTGGCCACGACGAGGTAGGACACGTCCGCCGGGCTCAGGCCGCACTGGGCGAGGGCCGCCCGCGCGGCCTCGGCGGCGAGGTCCGAGGTGGCCTCGTGCGGGGCCGCCCGGCGGCGTTCCCGGATGCCGGTCTTGCGCACGATCCATTCGTCGGAGACTCCCGCGGCGCGGGCTATCTCCTCGTTGCCTACCACCTGTTCGGGCAGCCGGGAGCCGGTGCCCACGATCCCGATGGGGTTGTGCATGGCCTCTCCTGAGGGTGGGTGGAAGCTCATCGGATGCCGCTCGCCGCCGGTTCCGGCGCCGGGGCGGCGGCCGGGGCCGTCGCCAGACGCTCCCAGCCCCGCCGTGCGGCGTGCTCGGCGAGCACCGGGTCGTCGCCGATCACGACCGCCTGCCCGGCGAAGGCCAGCAGTTCGGCGTCGGTGGCGTGGTCGCCGTAGGCGGTGCACGCGGCCCGGTCCAGTCCGCGCACGGCCGCGACCGCGCGCGCCGCCCGGCCCTTGGCGTCCCCGATCATCGGGGTGACCACCTCGCCGGTGAGCACGCCGGCGCGGACCACGGGGCGGGTGCCGATCGCCCAGTCGGCCCCGAGGTGGGCGCGGACCGGGTCCAGGCAGGCGAAGAAGGAGCCGGACAGCAGGACCACGAACTCGCCCCGCTCCTTGTGCCGTTCGAGCCGGGCCACCGTCTCGCCCAGGAAGACGTCGCCGCCCGTCAGCAGCGCGTCGAACCAGGCCCGGCCGGTCTCGGCGAGCTCGGCCCGGCGCTCGCCCGCGTACAGCCGGTAGTAGTCGCGGTTGATCTCCGCGCGGGGGACGCCGCGCGCCGCGTCCCGGTGCAGTCCCGCCGTCAGGCGGTCGTACGTGCCGTCCGGCTCGCCGCGGCGGGCCAGGTGGAAGCGGAGGAAGGAGAACATGCTCTTGACCCGGACGAGCGTCTCGTCGACGTCGAAGAAGGCCGCCCCGGGACGGGCGTTCCCGCCCGCCATCAGCCCAGGTCCCCGAGGCGCGAGAAGCCGAGGCCGAAGAGGCATATCGACTCGCCGTCCTGCCGGGCGTCGACCCGCACCCGGAGCTGGTCGACGCCGGCCCGGTCGCCCTCGCCGCCGTCCTCGCCCAGCTCCACCAGTCCGCCCTGCGTGTAGTACGCCCCGGCGGCGTCGCGGTCGGACCGGAGGACCTCGCCGACCTCCGCCGTCAGCTCCGTGGCGTGCTCCAGCTCGCCGAAGCGGCTGAAGACCACCGACAGGTCCGTGGGGAAGGTCCGCGACGGGGACATGCCGTGCACTTCGAGCGCCCCGAACAGGGCGAGCTGGCGGGCCGCCTCGGCGAGCACCATGCCGGGCAGGTGGTCCTGCGGGTGGTCGAACATGCTCGGGTGGTCGCCCGGGACGCGCAGCAGCGCCTCCGCCGTGGCGCCCTCCCGCGCGGCGTGGTCGATCACGACGTTGTCGCTGTTCTTCCGGCCGACGCGGTACGGCTCGACCGAGCCGCCGCGGCCGGTGTGCGGGTAGGCGTCCGAGCTGGGCAGCGCCTTGCCGTCGCGGTTGCGCAGCCGCAGCGCCAGGTAGTCCTCGGGGGACTTGAACCGCAGGCCGACCGAGGCGCGGCCGATGACGGTGCCCCGCACGTCGATGTCGATGTCGTAGTCGAGGCCGGTGGTCAGGCCCTCGCGCCTGCGGTGGCCGGAGACGGTGACCCGCAGGGTCATCGCGCACGGCGCCGCGCCGACGACGATCCGTTCCGGGCGCGTCAGGTGGATGCGCAGGTGGGTGAGGATGAACTTGTGGCCGGTGGGGACCCCGTAGAAGGCGTGCGCGCCGGCCAGGGCCGACTGCCTGCAGGCCTCCAGGAGCAGCACCGGGTCGTACATGCTCGGGCGGAGCAGGTGGTCGCCGTAGTAGGCGTGCGAGCGGGGCAGCTGGGCGCCCGCGAGGTAGCCGGTGTCGTCGACCGGCTTCAGGTCGGTGAGGAACACCTCGCCCACCGAGTCGCGGTGCACCAGGCCGCGGTCGACGGTGCGCGCGTAGCTCAGTTCGGGCGCCTCGGGAAGCGTTGCGGTCATGGAAGGAACCTGCCTTGTCGTGGGATGGGACGTGACGTGGTTCTCGGGGTGGAACGGTTCGGTGTGGGCCGCGGTACGGGACGGGGCCGGACTCAAGCGGCCCGCTCCAGGAGCGCGCCGGTCCAGGTGAAGCCGGCGCCGGCGCCGAGCAGGAGGACCCGGTCCCCGGGCGCCGTCCCGCCCTGGTCGGTGAGGTGGTGCAGACCGGCGATCTGGTCGCCGGTGCCCAGGTGGCCGACGGTGCGGCCGAAGTCCCACAGGGACCGGTCGCGGCCGCCGGGGAACTCGGGGAAGTAGTTCTCGGTGAGGAGCGGCAGCCCCAGGTTGGGGTAGACGACGTGGCGCAGGGCCGGGTCGTCGCCGTCCGGGAGCAGCGCGGCGCGGATCTCCCGGACCGCCGCGCGGGTGCTGTCGCGCAGCTGGTCCTTGCCCCGCTCGGCCAGGTAGCGCCGCTTGGCCGAGCGGACGTCGTGCTCGGCCGCCAGCAGCTCGGGCCGTTCGGGCGCGGGCGCCTCGTCCCGGTGCAGGCCCTCCAGGTGCGGGGCGCTGACCGTGTGCCGGCGCAGCATCCGCCAGCCGCCGCGGCGGTCGCTCCCCGGGGGCTGCGAGGTGAGGACGGCGGCGGCCGCGCCGTCCCCGTAGACGATGCCGTAGTCGGCGGTGAAGCGGTCGAACCCGGAGGAGCCGAACCGGTCGGCGGCGACGACCAGGGCCGTGCCGCGGCCGCGCCCCCGGAGGAATCCGGCGGCCATGTCGAGGACGAGCATCTGGGCGTTGCAGCCCTGGTTGACGGTGAGCGGCAGCGCCTGCGGGCAGCCGAGTTCGGACTGCAGCCAGGAGGCCGGCGCCCACAGCCGCTTGTGGCCGTGGCGGTGTATGGACGTGAGCACGACCAGGTCGAGTTCCCGCGCCTCGACGCGGGCGGCGCACAGGGCGTCGCGGGCCGCGCGGAGCGCCATGTCGGCCGGGTAGAGCGTCTCCTCGGCGCAGACGGTGGCGTATCCGGTGGCGCGGATCCGGTCGCCTTCGCCGCTCGGGTCGTACGCTTCGGCGGCCTTCTCGACGTCGACGCGCTCGGGCAGGTGGCTGCCGGTGCCGGCGATCGTGACGATCTCGGTCCCGGGGATGGTCGGGGCGGCCCGGTTCACGCGGCCACCTCCTCTCGTCGGTGGTCCGGTGTGCCGTCCGGCCGGCGCGTGTCCGGGGCGAGGACGGCCGCGACGTGCCGGTCCGGGCGGACCAGGACCGCGTCCGCGCCGGCGGGCAGCCAGGCGGACTGGCGGGTGGACAGGGCCAGGCCGCGGGTGCCCGCCGGGAGCGCCCCACGGTACGCCTCCGGGCGGACGCCGGGGCGGAACAGCGCGACGGGACGGCTCGGGTGGGGTACGTGGCCGGGCACGCGGGCGCCCGGGACGAGCTGGTGCGTCTCCCGGCGCGGCAGCGCGTCGGCGGGCCGCTCGGCGTACGTGGTGTAGAGCTGGCTCCACGCCTCGGCGTATCCGGCGAGGGACTCCCGGACGCGCCGGTGCAGGTCCTGGGTGGTCGCCTCCCGCATGGCCTGGAGCAGGCCGATGGCGCTGGTGGCCCGGCCCACCTCTGCGGCGGCGTGGCGGCGCTCCCGGGCGTAGTCGGCCAGGACGCCGTCGCCGGCCCGGCCCTCGACGAGGGCGGCCAGCCGCCAGGCGAGGGCGGTCGCGTCGGCGAAGCCGGTGTTCATGGCCTGGCCGCCGGCGGGCGAGTTGAGGTGGGCGGCGTCGCCGGCGAGGACGGCCCGGCCGCTGTGGAAGCCGGCGGCGAGCCGCTCGTGCACCTGGTAGTGGGCGAGCCGGTCGGTGCGCGCGAGGCGGAGCGTGGCGCCGAAGCCCAGCGCGTCGACGGCCCGGGCGAACGCGGCGCCGGTGACCCCCTCGTCGCGTCCGAGGAGTTCGGGGGCGGCGGGGCCGGCGACGCGGACGAGACCGCCGGGCAGGGGCAGCAGCGAGACGGCGCCGCCGGGGCCCACGTACATCGCCGACGTGTCGGGGTCGACCGCCTGCTGGGGGCTGCCCTCGGCGAGGAGGTAGCTCATGGGGTAGGTGATGCCGTCGAAGGCGAGGCCGAGTCGCCGGCGGACGTCGCTGCCCGCGCCGTCCGCGCCGACCAGGTAGCGGGCCGGGACGGTGAAGGTGCCGTGCGCGGTGGCGAGTTCGACGAGGAGCTGTCCGCCGGGCCCGTCCGTCCTGTGGTCCTCGTAGCGGACCGAGCGGAGCAGCCGGCCGCCGCGCTCGGTGAACGCCGTGGCCAGCGTCCGCTCCACCGCGGGCTGCGGGACGTTGAGGTAGTAGGGGTAGGGGGTGTCGAGTCCGGCGAACTCGACGGTGTGGACGGCGCCGTGGTGGAGGTGGAAGGCGATGCGCCGCTGGCGCACCCCCTGCCGTTCCAGTCCGGCGCGCAGGCCGAGGTCCTCGAGGGCCTCCAGGCTCGCCGCGTGCACCATGACGGCGCGCGTCCGCGGGTCGACGTCCGGGGCGCGGTCGATGACGGTGCACTCGATGCCTCGGCGGCGCAGTTCGCATCCGAGCATCAGCCCGGTGGGTCCCGCACCGACGATCAGGACGTCGGTGCCGTCGCCCGGGAACGCCCCGGATTCGGGAGGGTGGTTCATCGTTCTCCTCTCGCGCGGGAGGCGGAAGGCGGAAGCGGAGCGGGACGGAACGGAGCGGTGGGGGTGCCGGTGGCCGCGGCCGGGGCCGGGGGTGGACCCCGGCCGCGGGTTCGGGGGGTGCCGTCCGGTCAGTCGGTGCCGGCCGCGGCGCGGCGCTTGACGAAGAGCGCGACGAGCAGGCCGACGGCGATCAGGATCAGGCCGTTGGCGAGGATGGCGACGTTGATGCCGTGGAGCGTGGCGGCCTCGGCGGAGGAGTCCCCGCTCGCGCGGATCTGGGCGACCGCGATGGCGCTCATGATCGGGATGCCGATGGTGATGCTGACCTGCTGGGTCAGGGTGGTGATGCCGGTGGCCAGGCCCTGCTGCTCGTCGGGCAGGCCGGAGGTGGCCGTGACCATGAAGCCGACGATGGCGACGACGTGGGCGTAGCTGCTGAGGAAGGCCAGGCCGAGCACGGCGTAGAGCCAGCCGCGGGCGTCGCCGGCGAAGTACAGCGCGCCGACGGTGATGCCCTGGACGACGAGGCCGGCCACCAGGACCGCGCTGCTGCCGCCGAGGACGCCGATCCAGCGCGGGGCGGTGACGCCGCCGAGGAAGGCGCCGACGCCGAGCACGCCGAAGGTCAGTCCGGTCGCCATCGCCGAGTACCCCAGCACGTCCTGGAGGTACAGGGTGATCAGGAAGATCATGGCGGTGAAGCCGATGAAGGTGGCGGCGCCGCCGATGTTGCCCCAGGTCACGCTCCGCAGGCCCAGGACGCGCAGCGGGGCCAGCGGCTCCGGGGCGCGCAGCTCGATGAGGCCGAAGGCGATCAGCAGGACGACACCGACGGCCAGGGAGACCAGGGTGGTCGTGTTCGCCCAGCCGTACTGGCCGGCCGCGGAGATGCCGTACACGAGGGCGATGAGGCCGGCGCTGACGGTGACGGCTCCGGGGATGTCCAGCTTGCCGCCGCGGCGCACCTCGCCCTTGGCGAGGAGCATCGGGGCGACGACGATCAGCAGGACGCCGATCGGGACGTTGATGAAGAAGCCCCAGCGCCAGCTCAGCACGTCGGTGAGCAGGCCGCCGAGGATGGCGCCGCAGGTGAATCCGGCGGAGAGCATGGCGCCGTTGAGGCCGAGGGCACGGTCGCGCAGCGGGCCCTCGGGGAACGAGGTGGTGAGCAGCGCCAGGCCGGCGGGGGTGACCATCGCGGTGGCCAGGCCCTGGGCGACGCGGGCGGCGAGCAGCGGCCCCGACGAGTCCACCAGGCCGCCGAGCAGGGAGGCGACGGTGAGGAGGGCGAGGCCGGCGAGGAACACCTTGCGGGCGCCGACGAGGTCGGCGATGCGGCCGAACAGCAGGCTGAAGCCGGCCGCGCTCAGGGCGAAGGTGGTGGCGATCCACTGCAGGTTCTCCTGGGAGAAGTGCAGTTCACGGCCGATGACGGGGACGGCCACGTTCATGATCGAGAAGTCCACGGCCAGGGTGAACTGGGCGCCGAGGAGGAGGAAGAGCACCATTGTCTGACGGCGCGTCATCTTCCCGTCGGCCGGCGCCGGGGGCGGCGTCGCCGCCGGCGGCCGTCCCTCCAGCGTCTCCCCGGACTGGTTGATCGTTGACATGAGAGGCCTTTCGCTTCCTGTCGGTTGATTAGGCGTCGAGCATCCGGGGAAGAACCGAAGGCGAGCCAGTACCCGCCCCTTCATATGGCCGCCGTGGGTACCACTGGCCGGGTCTGTCTCGTGACGCGATGCCGTGCGTACCGTTCCGGCCATGACCGCAGACACCCGTTCCACCGTCGAGGCGTTCTTCGCCCGCGTCAGCAAGGGCGACGTCGAAGGCGCCCTGGAGTTCATCGCCGAGCCGGTCGACTGGTTCACCCCCGGCGACACCGCGCTCATCCCGTGGATGGGCCCGCGGAAGAGCCGCTCCGACGTCCGCGCCTTCTTCGAGATGGCCGGCGCGCACATGACCCCCGAGTCCTTCGAGACCGCCCACACGCTCGTCGACGGCGAACTCGCCGTCGTCCTCGGCTCCTTCCGGTACCGCGTGAACGCGACGGGCAAGAGCTTCGCCTCGGAGTTCGCGCTCGAACTCCGCGTCACCGACGGGAAGATCACCCGCTACCACATGCACGAGGACAGCTACGCCATCTCCCTGGCCTTCCACTGAGCCGACCCGATCCGCGAGCACGCAGGAGACCACCATGTCGAACGAGAACGAGTGCGATGTGCTCGTCGTCGGCGCCGGCCCGACCGGACTCACCGCGGCCTGCGAGTTGCTGCGGCGCGGGGTCAGGGTGCGGCTGATCGACTCCGCGGCGGGCCCGAGCGTCTACTCCAAGGCCATGCTCGTCTGGCCGCGCACCCTCGACATCCTCGAGGACCTGGGCCTCTCGGAGCACCTGCGGGACGTGTCCGTGGAGCTCCGCCGGATGACCTACTACTCGGAGAAGCAGCCGGTGTCCCGGATGCGGATGACCGAGGGCATGGCCCCGTACTGCCTGCCCCAGCGCAGCACCGAGGAGATCCTCACCGCCGGGCTCAAGGGCCTCGGCGGCTCCATCGAGCGCGGGGTGCGGCTCCTCGCCCTGCACGGCGTCGACTTCTCCGGCGCCATCGCGCCCGGCGGCGACGTCACCGCCACCCTCGAACACTCCGACGGCTCCGTCGAGCGGTTCACCGTGCCCTGGGTGATCGGCGCGGACGGTGCCGCCAGCGCCGTGCGCAACCAGCTCGGCATCGCCTACGAGGGGGCGACGTACGAGAACCGCTTCCTCATCACCGACGCCCGCATCGAGAACAACCCGCTGGCCCCCGACGAGATCCACTACCACCAGTCCCGGCTGGGCGTCCTGGCGATCGTCCCGCAGCCGCACGGCCTGTACCGCTTCTTCACCAACGCGCCCGCCGGACTCACCGAGGGCACCCTCGACGACATGCAGCGCCTGGTCGACATGCGCGGCCCCGGCGGGCTGCGCCTCGTCGACCCCGACTGGGTCACCACCTTCCGGCTGCACCGCAGGCGCGCCGCCTCCTTCCAGCTGAGCCGGGTCTTCCTGGCCGGGGACGCGGCGCACGCGCACAGCCCGATGGGCGGCCAGGGCCTGAACACGGGCATGCAGGACGCGCAGAACCTGGCGTGGAAGCTGGCCTCGGTGGTGCGGGGGCACGCGAGGCCCGAGCTGCTCGCCACGTACACCCCGGAGCGCGCCCCGGTGGCCGACGCCGTGGTCCGCGACACCGATCTGCAGACCCGCGCGGCCATGTGGACCGGCACCGGCCAGGTCCTGCTGCGCGACACGGCGATGAAGGCGCTCGACCGCACCCGCGCCCTCGACCGCTTCTACCTGCCGGTCGCGGCCGGCCGGCGCTGGGTGTACGCGCCCGCGCCGGGAGCCGCCCGGGGGCAGCGGGCGCACCGCACCAGCTGGTGCTCGCTCAGGTCCACGCTGCGCCGGCACGCCCGCGAAGGGGCGGCCCTGCCCCGTGAACTCGCCGTCGAGCTGGGCCTGGCCGGCCCCGGAGCCGACCCCGGTCCGTTCGCGGTGCTGGTCTCCCCCGACCCCCGGCGGGCCGCCGGGGCGGACCTCGCCGAGGCGGTGCGCCGGCTCGCGCAGCCCTTCGGCCGCGCGGTCCGCGTGGTGGACGTGGCGGCGGCGGCGCGCCGCGGCGGGCGGGGCCGGAAGGCCGACCTCCCCCGGCGCGCGGCCCGCGAACTGCACTGCGGACGGCCGGGTTTCCACCTGGTCCGCCCCGACGGCCACATCGTCCTGCACGGACACCGCGAGGACCTCGACGAACTGCACGCGGAGCTCGGGCGCCTGCTGCTGCCCCAGCCCGCCACCGACCATGACACCGACCGGGCGATCCGGTCCACCGGCACTCCCCTGGAGGCAACCATGGCCGTGACCGGCCGCTACGTTCCGCCCGCCCGCGTCGTCGGGGACGGCCCGCACAAGGTGATCGTGCTGCACTCGCTGTTCGGCGGGCACGAGACCTTCAGCGCCTGGTGGCCGTACCTGGACGGGAGCCGGTTCAGCTACGCCTTCATGGACGCGCGGGGCTTCAGCGACGCGCTCGACGAGGCGGGCACGTACAGCACGGACGAGATCGCCTCGGACGTGCTGACGCTCGCCGACCACCTCGGCTGGCAGGAGTTCTCCCTGATAGGCCACTCGCTGGGCGGCCAGCCGGCCCAGCAGGTGCTGCTCAAGGCCCCGGACCGGGTGCGCAAGCTGATCGGCCTCAGCCCGGTGCCGGCCTCCGGCATGCCGATCCCGGACGAGGACTTCCCGCTGTTCGCCGAGGCGGCGCACAAGGTGGAGAACCGCCGGATCGTCATCAACCTGACGACGGGCGACAAGCTCTCGTCGACCTGGGTGAACGCCTGGGCGGAGGCGTCGATGAAGGCGGTCGGCCCGGTCGCCTTCCGCAGCTACCTGGACTCCTTCCGCACCACGGACTTCTCGGCCCGGATCACCGGGGCCGAGGTGCCGGCCCTCGTGGTCGTGGGCGAGAACGACCCGGCGGTCACCGCCGAGGCGATGAACGAGACCTGGATGAAGCACTACCCCCACGGCGAGCTGGCGGTCATCGGCAACTCGGGGCACTACCCCATGGTCGAGACGCCCATCGCGCTGGCCACGCTGCTCGAGGACTTCCTCGCGAAGTAGTCCGCGAGGAGGCGGCGGATATCCGGTATTCCACCTGTCGGTTGCCCGGATATCCGCCGCGATTCGCCTCCCGCCCGACGGCCGCGGGCGCGCCGGCCGGCGGGTGTCGCCGGCCTTCCCCGGCGCCCCTGTTCCCCGGATCCCTGGTACCTCCCCCGCCAGGGGCCCGAGCCGTGCGGATCGGAACGAGGGAATGATTGATTCCCGGAATATCAATCATTCGGTTTCCGGGAACCCCCTCGTCATCTCCGGTAACTGCCGTCGGGACAACCCGACTTGATGAACTTCGGCCACTTGCTATGATCGCCGGACAACCGAATCACCGGGGCCGAGTTCGGGACCTGAAAGTTCAACGGGCAACCGACCCGGCCCGGCAGGACAACAGGGGGAATCACATGGGGCTCGCCTTGCGGAGACCGTGGCATTTGACGCGGCTCGTGAATATGCCATCGGGAACGAACCCGTCCACCGGCCCGTCGGGCCGGCCGTACTTACCGCCCCTCGGATCAAGATCGACGGGGGATTTCCCCCGCGCATGGATTTCGCGCACCGGCCGGCCGCGCCCGACACGCGTCGACGGCTGAGGAGGCGGTCATCCATGAAGAAGGCGACGGGGGAATTGGAGCTCGGGCGCTTCCTGCAGATCAGGCGCGGCCGGCTGAGTCCCGAGGACGTCGGGCTGACCGGTGACGCCGGGAAGCGGCGGCGGGTCTCCGGACTGCGGCGGGAGGAAGTGGCGCAGCTCGCCCGGGTGAGCGTCAACTACTACACCCGCCTCGAACAGGGGCAGAACGGCACCGCCTCTCCCGAGGTTCTGGACGCCCTGGCGACCGCCCTGCGACTGAGCCCGGACGAACGGGCCCATCTGCACGACCTCGCCGCCCGCTCGGGCCCGGCGCCGAGGAATCCGCAGCCCCTGACCGAGAGCGCCCGGCCGGCCGTGGCCCGCATGATCGCGGCCTACGAGAACGGGCCCGCCGTCCTGCTCGGGCGCCGGGTCGACATCCTGGCGTGGAACCGGCTCGCCCGGATCCTCTTCTCCGGCCACATCGACCTCGACCCGGCCGTCCGCGACGGAGACCTGCCCACCCGTGGCGGAGGCCTGCCCAACCTTGCCGAACTGGTGTTCCTGGAGCCGGGGTCCCGCGCGCTCTATCCGCATTGGATGGACGAGGCCCACGAATTGGCGGGATATCTTCGGGTCATGGCGGGCCGATATCCGGGTGACCCGCAGCTTTCCGCACTCATTCACCGCCTCAACGACAAGAGTCCGGAGTTCGCCGAGATCTGGTCCGGACATGTCGTCTGGGACAAGACCCACGGCACCCGGTCCGTGCATCACCCCAAGGTGGGACGGCTGACGCTGTCGTTCGAGACGCTTCGGCTCCCGGACGCCGCTGACCAGTGCATCGTCCTCTACCGGGCAGAATCCGGATCTTCCTCGGAAGCGGCGCTCGCCTCACTCCTGGAGGAATGAACCGGCGGCCGCGCATGGCCGGATTAAGGAATGATCCATAGGGGCAGGCTGGGGGCTGGCGGGGCGTTACATGCCCGTGGAACCGTGTTTCCATGAATGACGCAGCCCGCTTGGGCGATTTCCTCCGGTCCCAGCGCTGTCTCGTCACGCCCGAGGAGGTCGGCCTGCCTCCCGGCACGTCCCAGCGCCGCGTCCCCGGCCTGAGACGGGAAGAGGTGGCGCTGCTGGGCGGGATCAGTCACGACTACTACGCGCGCATCGAGCAGGGCCGGGTGCGGCGGGTCTCGCCCGCCGTCCTGGACGCGATCGCCCGCGCCCTGCTCCTCGACAACACCCAGCGGGCACACCTCTACTGGCTCGCGAACCAGGCCGCGGGCCAGGACGGGGCCGACGCCGTGCGGCGCGTCGCCTCCTCGATGCCGTCGCTGCCCGCGGTGGTGCTCAACCACCGCCACGACGTCCTGGACTGGAACCCGCTCGGGAGCGCGCTGCTCGCCTGGCACCTGCGCGGCACGGCGCCCCAGCCGGGCCCCGCCGCGTATCTCGTCGTCCGGCCCAACCTGGCCCGGATGGTCTTCCTCGACCCCCGCACCCGCGCCCTCTTCGGGGGACGCGACCGGCCGGCGGCCGGGGTGGCCGCCTCGCTGCGGGGAGCCGCCGAGCGGTACCCGACGGACCGCCGGCTCACCGGCCTGATCTCCGAACTGACCGAGAACAGCGCAGAGTTCACCGAGCTGTGGTGGCGGGCATCGGCCGCGTCGGCGGGCCCCGGGCCCCGGAACGCCTGCGGCCCGGTGACGTTCGACCATCCCGTGGCGGGGCGCATGGAGCTGTCCGTCGTCACCCTGGAACACCGCTCGGGCTCCGGCGAGCGGGCCGTGGTCTTCAGCGCCGAGGCGGGCTCCCCGTCCGAGCAGGCCCTCGCCCGGCTGCTCTCCCTCCTGCCGGGCCCGACGCGGTGCGGCGCGCCGGAGAGCGGCTAGACCCCCCGGGGACACCGGGCCCCGGGGGCCCGCCGGGGTGCGCCGACGGGGCGGGGCCCGTCGCGCGCCCCGGTGGGCCGGCGGTCAGACCGTGTGTTCGTCGGCGACGGCGAGGGCCGCGTCGAGGGCCGCCAGACCCTCCTTGACCTCGTCCTCGGAGACGTTGCAGGCGGGGACGGCGTGGGTGCGGTTCATGTTGACGAAGGGCCACAGGCCGTTCTTCTTCGCCGCGGCGCCGAAGGCGGCCATCGGCGCGTTGGCCTCGCCGGCCGCGTTGTAGGGGACGAGCGGCTCCCGCGTCTCCTTGTTCTTCACCAGGTCGAGCGCCCAGAAGACGCCCATGCCGCGGACCTCGCCGACGGACGGGTGGCGCTCGGCGAGCGCGCGCAGGCCGGGGCCGAGGACGGTCTCGCCGATGCGGGCGGCGTGCTCGACGACCTTCTCGTCCTCCATCACCTCGATGGTGGCGACGGCGGCGGCGCAGGCCAGCGGGTGGCCGGAGTAGGTGAGGCCGCCGGGGTAGGGGCGGGTCGCGAAGGTGGCGGCGATCTCCTCGCTGATGGCGACGCCGCCGAGGGGCACGTAGCCGGAGTTGACGCCCTTGGCGAAGGTCATCAGGTCGGGGACGACGTCGAAGTGCTCGGCGGCGAACCACCTGCCGGTGCGGCCGAAGCCGGCCATGACCTCGTCGAGGACGAAGACGATGCCGTACCTGTCGCAGATCTCGCGGACGCCGGCGAGGTAGCCGGGCGGCGGGGTCATGATGCCGGCGGTGCCGGGGACGGTCTCCAGGATGATCGCGGCGATGGTGCCGGGGCCCTCGAAGGCGATGGTGTCCTCCAGGTGCGCGAGGGCGCGCTCGCACTCCTGGGCCTCGGTCCCGGCGTAGAACGGCGAGCGGTAGAGGAAGGGCGCCCAGAAGCGCACCACGCCGGCGGAGCCGGTGTCGGAGGCCCAGCGGCGGGGGTCGCCGGTGAGGTTGATCGCGGTGGAGGTGGCGCCGTGGTACGAGCGGAAGGCGGAGAGCACCTTGTGGCGGCCGGTGTGCAGCCGGGCCATCCGGACGGCGTTCTCGACGGCCTCGGCGCCGCCGTTGGTGAAGAAGATCTTGTTCAGGTCGCCGGGGGTGCGCTCGGCGATGAGGCGTGCGGCCTCGGAGCGGACGTCGACGGCGAAGGCGGGCGCGAAGGTCGCGAGCTTCCCGGCCTGCTCCTGGATGGCGGCGACCACCTTGGGGTGCTGGTAGCCGATGTTGGTGTAGACGAGGCCGCTGGTGAAGTCGAGGTAGCGGTTGCCGTCGTAGTCCCAGAAGTACGAACCCTCCGCGCCGGCCACGGCGAGCGGGTCGATCAGGCCCTGGGCGGACCAGGAGTGGAAGACGTGCGCGCGGTCCGCGGCCTTGACGGCGGCACCGGCCTGGGGATCGGGTACGACATGAGGGGTCATGCCTCCGCACTGTAAGGAACCGCAGGTGGGACGGCCATCACCATCTTGTCCACCGAGAACGCGCCGGACGCGACACTGTGCTCTGCGGGACGGCGGCTGCGGATTCCGGCGCGGCTTCCGACGCGGATTCCGGCGGCGGCGGGCGGTTTCCGCGCGGCGGTGCGCGGATTCCGGTGGACAGGGCGCGGTCGGGCGCGACAGCCTGCCGTCATGACCTCCAGGACCGTTCACCTCGCCGTGTACGACACCCTCGCCGACTGGGAGACGGGGCACGCCACCGCGTGGCTCGCCCGGGACGGCTTCACCGTGCGGACCGTCGGCGCCGAGGCAGGGAAGCCCGTCACCACGATCGCCGGGGTGCGGATCGTCCCCGACCTCGCCCTGGCCGACCTGCGGACCGAGGACAGCGCGCTGCTGATCCTCCCGGGGGCCGAGAAGTACGACGAGGGCGACGAGCTCGCCCCCTTCACCGCCGCCGCCCGCGCGTTCCTGGACGCCGGGGTGCCGGTCGCCGCCATCTGCGGCGCCACCGCCGGGCTCGCCCGGGAGGGCCTGCTCGACGACCGGGCGCACACCAGCGCCGCGTCCTTCTACCTCGCCGCCACGGGGTACGCGGGCGGGGAGCGGTACGTGGAGGCCGACGCGGTCACCGACGGGGACCTGATCACCGCCGGGCCGACCGAGCCGGTCGCCTTCGCCCGCGAGATCTTCGGCCGGCTCGGCGCGTACGAGGGGAAGCGGGACGCCTGGTACCGGCTGTTCCACCACTCCGACCCGGCCGCCTTCGCGGAACTGAACGGCTGAACCGGCGGAACGAGCTGCGCGTCATGGACACGTCGGGGGGCGGTGCCGCCACCAGGGCCTTCGGGTGGGGGACGGTCGGGGCCGCGGTCGCGGCGGTGCTGTGCGCGCCGGCGCAGGTGTCCGCGTATCCGCCGCTGGTGCCGGAGGTGGCGCTGGCGGGGGTGTCGGCGCTGTGCGCCGCGGGCTGGGTGGCGGCCTCGTACCGGCTGCGGGGGAAGGGGCCCCTCGACGCGCCGCCGCGCAAGAGGCGGCCGGACAACAGGGTGCTGCCGTACCTCTTCGCCTTCGGGGTCCCGGTGTCCACCGTGACCGCGCTCCTCCTGCTCTTCACGCCGAGCAGCGCGCGGGGGCAGTGGGAGGAGCGGATGGAGGCGGCCGGGTACGGGGAGCACCGGGTGCCGGTGGTGCGGCTGGCGGGGAAGCCGGAGTACGTGCCGAAGGGCGAGGACAACGACCCGTATTACCTGACCGACGTCGTGGTGCGGGTGCCGTTCCGGGACGGGGCCCGTGAGGTCACCGTGAAGGGGTACTCCACCGCGCCCGAGCCGCCCGCGCCGGGCACGGAGCTGGCGGTGTACTACGCGCCGGGGGCGCCGGACGGACCGGTGAGCGAGCAGGACCGGGTCGGCCTGGACGGGGCGACCGTGACCTGGCTGGCCGTGTTCTTCGTGTGGCCGTGGGCGATCGTCGCCGGCTGCATGCTGAAGTCGCACCTCGGGGTGTCCGCGGTGCGGCGGGTGCGGCGCTTCCGGCCGGTGGTGCACCTGCCGGCCCTCGGGATCCTGCTGGCAGGGATGGTGCTGCTGCTGCCGGTGGCGCTGGAGTTCCCGGTGGCCGGGTTCGCCCGGCTGCCGGCCTTCGTCGGGGCGTTCGC
The DNA here is from genome assembly GCF_014649855.1 of Streptomyces roseolus. Taxonomy (GTDB): domain Bacteria; phylum Actinomycetota; class Actinomycetes; order Streptomycetales; family Streptomycetaceae; genus Streptomyces; species Streptomyces roseolus. The sequence goes on from NZ_BMTV01000001.1 coordinate 196,430, forward strand.
GCCCGCGCTCGCCCTGACCTGGGTGGTCAGGACGAGCGGGTAGGGCGCCGGTGCCGCTAGCAGTACAGGTTCGCGCCCGCCGGGACGCCGAGGATCTGGGTGAACTGCTGGTACTTGGTGACGCGGCTCTGGACCTGGGCGGGGTTGCCGCCGTTGCACTCCAGGCTGCCGTTGATGGCCCAGATGGTCTGGCCGAAGCCGGCGCCGTTGACCATGGCGTTGTGGGCGGTCATGGTGCCGGGGCCGTTCTGGGTGTTCCAGTACCAGAGGCCGGTCATCATGGCGACGTCCGGCTCGCGCTCGACGCGCCAGGGGTTGTTCAGCAGGTCGATGCCGAGGGCGTCGCCGGCGGCCTTGTAGTTGAAGTTCCAGGAGAGCTGGATCGGGCCGCGGCCGTAGTAGGCGGCCTGCCCGGCCGGGCAGCCGTAGGGCTGCTTCGCGTCGCAGTAGTGCGGGTAGTTGGCGGTGTTCTGCTCGACGATGTGGACGAGTCCGCCCGTCTCGTGGGCGACGTTGGCGAGGAAGGCCGCGGCCTCCTGCTTCTTCACGGTGTCGCTGCCGGTGCCGGCGAAGGCCGGGTACTTCTTGGTGGCGGCGACCAGGCCGGCGTACGTGTAGAAGGGGTTCCGGTTCGGGAACATCTGGTTGAACTGGGCCTCGGTGACCACGAATCCGGACGGGTCGGGGGTGCCGCCGCCTCCGCCGGTGCCGCAGACGCCCTCGTCGCGCCAGACGTCGGTGGAGCCGGGACGCTCGTTCTGCGTCCACCACTTCGCGTACCAGTTGTGTCCGTTGTACGAGGCGGTCATGCCGCCGGTGTAGACCTGGCCCGAGTTCCAGGCGGTGACGCAGGCGGGAGCCGCGCCGGCGGTGGCGGGGAGCAGGATCGCGAGCCCGAGCGCCGTACACAGGGCGGCGAGCAGGGCGAGAAGACGTCGCATGCGCTGTCGTCCTTCCGGTGGGGGGAAGGCCAGCGAAGCGGCACTGGTCTGTACCTGTCAAGGTCTAGACCAGGATTCGCCCCCTGGGACCCGGGTCACCAGGGGGCGGAAGAAAGGTTTCTGACGGGCCGTCGGGGCCGATGTCTCAGATCCTCGGCACGGCGGCTCCTCAGATCATCAGGACGATGCGGCCCGGGCGGTGGCCCGCCTCCGCGCGGCGGTGGGCCTCCGCCGCGGACTCCAGCGGCAGCACGTCGGCCACCCGGGTCGCGAGGCCGCCCGTGCCGACCAGTCCGAGCAGCTCCTTCAGGAGCGCCGCGTCGGGGCGGCCGGTCACCGCGTCCACCCGGACGCCCCGTTCGGCGACCGGGACCCGCTCGCCGGAGGCGGAGACGAAGACCCCGCCGTCCTTGACGGCCGGCAGCAGCGGATCGGCGACCAGCGCCGCGTCGAAGACCCCGTCCACCCCGTCCGGCGCGGAGCCGAGCACCCCGGCGACCGCCTCCGCCGGCGTCCCGCGCGGCACCACCGCGTCGGCCCCGAGGACCCGCAGCTCGTGCGCGTCGTCGCCGTGGCCGAGGGCGACCACCCGGTGGCCGGCCCGCGCCGCCAGCTGCACCGCGAACCGGCCCACCACCCCGCTCGCCCCGGTGACGAGGACCGTCGAGCCCTCCGGCAGCGCCATCAGGTCCAGCGCCTGCGCGGCGGTCACCGCGGAGAGCGGCAGGGAGGCGGCCGCCGTGAAGTCCACCTCGTCCGGGACGGGGGCCAGCCACTCCGGCTCCACCAGGACGGTCTCGGCGTACGTCCCCGCGCCGGTCCCGTCCTCCACCCAGGGCACGAAACCGGCCACCCGGGTGCCCTCGGGGAGCCCCGGGGCCGGGTCGGCCAGGGTGCCCGCGAAGTCGTATCCGAGCACGAAGGGCGGGGCCAGCGCGCCGAGCGCGGCGGCGTAACGGCCGGAGCGGATCTTGAGGTCCGCCTGGTTGACCCCGGCGGCCCTGAGCCGCACCCGGACCCGCCCCGGAACGTCCGCGGGGTCCGGCTCCGGGCGGCGCACCGCCCGGAGGACCTCGGGTCCGCCGTAGGCGGTCACTTCGACGACACGCATGGGGTTCCTCCTCCGGAAGGCCCCCTCACGGCCATTACATCCACGCTCCGACGGCCCGGGCAACCCCGGCCGGGCCACCCGGACGACCCCGCCCCGGGGTCCCGCGGGCCGCCGCTGAACGAGCGGCGAACTCCCCGTGTCGAGCCGCTGCACCGACCCCGCCTTCGCACACCCGTCCGTACCGTTCCGGCCATGGAGTGGATAACCGCCGAGAACGTGATCGCCGTCGTCACCGCCCTGATCGGCGTCCTCGTCTCCGTCGCCGCCGTCTGGATCGGCCGCATCACGCCGGGCAAGCGGCTCGGCTACCGCGTCCAGCTCAACACCCTCCTCCACAAGGAGCGCGACACCCAGGACGGCGGGGTGATGACCGTCCGCGACGGCGAGGTGCTCGGCAGCGCCTCCGACGGCGCCACCCTCGTCCTCCTGCGCGTCGAGAACGACGGCGCCGTCGACATCACCCACGGCGACTACGCGCTCGACACCGGGGGCCACGCCCTGCGCTTCACCTTCGGCGAGGGCGCCTCCGCCGTCGACGTCTTGGGCGTCGTCGCCACCGTCCCGCAGGGGTGGGACTCGCTCCGCGACGACCTGAAGCACGAGCCGAAGCTCAGCCGGGCCGGGAACGCCCTCCTGGTCCCCCGGGTCGCCCTCGCCCCCGGCCAGTACTACAAGCTGCTCGTCCAGCTCGCCGGGCCCGCCACCGACGCCGCCATCGAGGCCCACGGCACCATCGCGGACGGCAGGATCCTCCGCAACCGCTCCACCACCCCCGACGACGAGTCCGGCCGCTTCGGCCCCGTCGCCCGCACCGTCACCGTCGTCCTCACCGCCTGTGTGGTCGCGCTCGCCGCGATCATCGTCCGCGAGCAGACCCCGCCGCCGATCGGCTGCGCCCGCGGCAGCCTCACCGTCACCGGATCCACCGCCTTCGCACCCGTCGCCCGGGAGGTGGCCGAGGCGTACGAGAAGGACTGCGCGGGCGCCACCGTCACCGTGGACGCCGACGGCTCCACCGCCGGCGTCCGCGACCTCGCCGCGGCCGGCGCGGCCACGGGCGGCAAGGGCTCCCCCGCCGTCATCGCCCTCTCCGACGGCCACGGCCCGGCCGGCCACCCCCGGCTGCGCGAGCACATGGTCGCCGTCTCCCTCTTCACCGTCGTCGCCCACGACGCCGTGCCCGTCGAGAGCCTCACCCTGGAGCAGATCCGCGCCCTCTACCGCGGCGACGTCGCCCGCTGGAACCGGCTGGAGGGCCCCGGCCTTCCGGCGGACCTCCCCGACCTGCCCGTCCTCCTCGTCAGCCGGGACGCCGGCTCCGGCACCCGGGAGGTCTTCCAGCGCCGGGTCCTCGGCCGCAACGAGCCCGCCAACTCCTCCCGCGACTGCGCCACCGTCGACGACAAGGAGGCGAAGGTGGTCCGCTGCGAACTCGACTCCACCGACCAGGTCCTGGCCACCGTCGCCCGCCTCCCCGGCGCCCTCGGCTACGCGGAGCTCGGCGCCGGCTCCGCCGCGCAGGGCCTGCACGGCATCGCCCTCGACGGCCGCGGCCCGGTCCTGGACGAGCTGGGCTCGTCCCCGTACCCCTACCGGGAGATCGAGTACGCCTACACCTGGGGCGATCCGCCGACCGACTCCCTCACCGCGAGCTTCCTCGCCTACCTGACGCGCGGGCGCGGGCAGGACATCGTGCGCGCCCGCGGACACCTGCCGTGCGCCACCCCGAAGGGGCTGCGGGTCTGCGGCGAGGAGTGACCGCCTTCGGACCGACGGGCCTGCGGGCCGACGGGCCTCCGGGCCGACACCGGACCGTGACCCCGACCGCGCCCCGGGCCGTCCGCCGCGTCTGGCATCCTCTTGCCACGTGGAGCCATTGAACGCGGAAGACCCGGTCGCCATCGGCCCGTTCCGACTCGTCGGCCGTCTCGGGGCCGGCGGCATGGGCCGGGTGTTCCTCGCGCGTTCGGCCGGCGGGCGGACCGTCGCCGTGAAGGTGGTGCACGCCGAGCTCGCCGCCCAGGAGGAGTTCCGGCGCCGCTTCGCCCGCGAGGTCGATGCGCTGCGGCGGGTCGGCGGCACCGGCACCGCGCCCGTCCTCGGCTCCGACACCGCCGCCGCCTCCCCGTGGGTGGCCATCGGGTACGTGCCCGGCCCCTCGCTGCGGGCCGTCGTCGGCGACGAGTACGGGCCGCTGCCGCCCGCCACCGTCCGCGCCCTCGGCGCCGGCCTGGGCCGGGCCCTCGACCACGTCCACCGGGCCGGGCTCGTCCACCGCGACCTCAAGCCCTCCAACGTGCTGCTGACCGTCGACGGCCCCCGGATCATCGACTTCGGCATCGCCCGGGCCGTCGACACCGTCACCGACGGCGGCCTCACCAGCACCGGCGCCGTCGTCGGCTCCCCCGGCTTCATGTCGCCCGAGCAGGTGCGCGGCGAGAAGCTGGGCCCGGCCTCCGACGTCTTCTGCCTCGGCTCGGTCCTCGCCTACGCGGCGACCGGCCGCTCCCCCTTCGGTACCTCCGACAGCGGCGTCCACGCGCTGATGTTCCGGATCGCCCACGACGACCCGGACCTGACGGACGTGGCGCCCGAGCTGACCGGGCTGATCCGGGCCTGCCTCGCCAAGGACCCGGCGCAGCGGCCGACGGCGGCCGAGATCGCCGAGACCCTGCCGGTCGCCGACCCCTGGCTGCCCGCCGACGTCCTGGCCCGCCTCGGCCGGCACGCGGCGCGGCTCCTGGAGGCGGAGAGCGGGGACGGCCCCGAGGGGCCTTCCGGGGCGGAGCGCACGGCGGGCGGCGCGGCCTCCGGCGCCCCGACGCCCGCCCCCGGTCCCGGCCTCGCCCCCGGTCCCGCGTCGGACCCGGGACCGGACCCGGAGCCGGTCCGGCCCCGGTCCCGTGCGCGGCGCCGCGTCCTGGCCGCCGCCCTCGCGACCGCCGCCGTCGTCGCGGCGGCGGGCGTCGGCTACGCGCTGTGGCCGCTCGGCGGCCCCGGCGCCACCCCCGACGGCAAGGGCACCCCCGCGTCCTCCTCGTCCTCCGCCTCCTCCGCGCAGCCCGCCGGGGCGGTGCCCGCCGCCTTCCTCGGCGCCTGGGAGGGAGTCCTGCGCGGCACCGAGGAGAGCCCGCGCGAGACCGTCCGGATCGAGCTCGTGCAGGGCGCCGTCGGCACCAAGACCGCCGTCTACACCCACGTCGGCGACGGACGCCTGTGCATGGGCCGCTCGCGGCTCGTCTCCGCCGACGAGGACAAGGTCGTCCTCGGGGAGTCCGACGTCACCACCAGCGTGCCCGCCGGGCGGTGCATGGCGGCCGCCCACCAGACCCTCGCCCTGCGCTCCCCCGAGGTCCTGGAGTGGACCTCGGGCGCCGCGAAGGCCACCTTCCGCAAGGCCCGCACCGGCGCGGCGGTCCTGCCCGCGGCGTACCTGGGCCGGTGGAAGATGAAGCCGCTCGTCGACGGCCCGGAGGCGGACCGCTACACCGACGAGGTGACGATCACCCAGGGCGCGGTCGGCGCCGCCGTCCTGCGCTCGCTGAGCTCCTACCCGCGCACGGACGAGGAGGGCAACACGCTGTCGGACGCCGTCAACTGCAGCTGGACGGCCATCCTGGCGAGCACCACGCCCCCGTACGTCCTCGGCCCCATGGCCCTGGAACCCGGCGCCGACCCGGAGTGCGTCCGCGACGACCCCGGCAGCTACCTGGTGCTGACGACGTACAAGGGCGAGGAACTCCTCCAGGTCTACCCGATGTACGACACCGAACCGGGCGAGTACCACCGGCAGGACTGACGCCCCCGGCGGGCGTCACCCCCCGAACAGCTCCAGGGCGGCCCGCACCGAGTCGAGCAGCGGCTGCCCGAGCGCGCCGACGGTCGCCGCGATCCCGGCGATGGCGAACAGCGTCCGCCGCCGGTCCGACCCGGCCGCGGCCTCGCCGAGCCCCGCCAGCCCCTCGTCGAGGGCCTCCCGGTCGGCCTCGGGCAGCTGCCCGCGCAGCGCCGCGGCCAGGCCCCGCACGACGGCGAGCGCCTCCGCCTGTTCCGGGGTGAGTGCGGGGGCGGGGGCGTAGTGGTGGTGGACGATGCCGTCGTTGTACCGTCCGCCGTGCATGTTCACGGTGTCGCCGCTCATTTCAGGATCCCCTTGTTCCCGGAGCCGCCGTACATGTTCACGACGTCGCCGAAGTAGTAGTTGCCCGGGTTGCCGATGGCCAGCGAGGCCACGCGCTCGTGGAGCTGCGCGTCGGTGTTCTCGATGGCGTGGGCGATCCTGTGGACGAGGCCGTGGAGCAGTTCCGGCGGCCCGGTCACGAGCGCGGTGGACTGCCCGTTGGTCTCGATGGCCAGGGTGAGGTGGGAGCGGGCGGTGACGACCGCGAGCATCTCGGCGAAGAGGTAGATCAGGCCGATGACCAGGGCGCCCCGGGCCAGGCCGATCAGCACCGAGCCGCCCGCCTCGTCGCTCCCGTAGGGATCGCGCGGGGCGTTGAGCTCGGTCAGCCCCTCGGCCACGGTGAGGAGGAGGAAGGCGAGGACGAACCAGGCGAGGCGCTTGCCGAAGAGCATCACGGCCTCGGAGCGCCGGGGCCGGAGGACGAAGGTGTAGACGCGGACGACGTTCTCCAGCGGATAGGCCGCTCCGCCGACCCAGAGGACCCTGCGGTCCACGCGCAGGTCGAGAGGACTGCTGCCCTGGAGATGGACGGGACCCGGCTTCCCCGGCCCGGGCGGTCCGGGCGATCCGGGTGGTCTCGGCGGTCCGGGCGGTCCGGGCGGTCTCGGCGGGGCGTTCTGGTCCATGGTTCCCCCTGTGACGCATGGGCGTGCGAACGTGCAGGGAGACTCATTAAGGGGTCGACTCCCCTGAAAAACAAGGCTGGTTCAAGCCTCGGAAGAGGGCCGGGACGCACGGAGGGCCCGCGCCCGGCCGAACCGGGTGCGGGCCCTCCGCGGGTGCGCGGGTCCTACAGGAAGGAGTTGATCTCGATGGTCTCGGTGCGGCCGGGGCCGACGCCGATGGCGGAGATCGGGGCGCCGGACATCTCCTCCAGCGCCTTCACGTAGTTCTGCGCGTTCTTCGGGAGGTCCGCGAAGGTCTTGGCCTTCGTGATGTCCTCCGACCAGCCGGGCAGGGTCTCGTAGATCGGCTTCGCGTGGTGGAAGTCGGTCTGGGAGTACGGGAGCTCCTCGACGCGCTTGCCGTCGATCTCGTACGCGACGCAGACCGGGATCTCCTCCCAGCCGGTCAGCACGTCCAGCTTGGTGAGGAAGAAGTCGGTCAGGCCGTTGACGCGGGTGGCGTAACGGGCGATGACCGCGTCGAACCAGCCGCAGCGGCGGTCGCGGCCGGTGGTGACGCCCCGCTCGCCGCCGATGCGGCGCAGCGCCTCGCCGTCCTCGTCGAAGAGCTCGGTCGGGAACGGGCCGGCGCCGACGCGGGTCGTGTACGCCTTGAGGATGCCGATGACCCGGCTGATCTTCGTCGGGCCGACGCCCGCGCCGGTGCAGGCACCGCCGGCGGTCGGGTTCGAGGAGGTGACGAAGGGGTACGTGCCGTGGTCCACGTCCAGGAGGGTGCCCTGGCCGCCCTCGAAGAGGACGACCTTGCCCTCGTCGATGGCGTTGTTGAGGATCAGGGTGGTGTCGGCGACGTACGGGCGGATCTGGTCCGCGTACTGGAGCATCTCCTCGACGATCCGGCCGGACTCGATCGCGCGGCGGTTGAAGACCTTGGCGAGGAGCTGGTTCTTCTGCTCCAGGGCCGCCTCGACCTTCTGCTCCAGGATCGACTGGTCGTACAGGTCCTGGACCCGGATGCCGACGCGGTTGATCTTGTCCGCGTAGGTGGGGCCGATGCCGCGACCGGTGGTGCCGATCTTGCGCTTGCCGAGGAACCGTTCCGTCACCTTGTCGAGGGTGACGTTGTACGGGGTGATCAGGTGGGCGTTGCCGCTGATCAGGAGCTTCGACGTGTCGACGCCTCGCTCGTTCAGTCCGCTCAGCTCGGAGAGCAGGACCGCCGGGTCGACGACGACTCCGTTCCCGATCACCGGGGTGCACCCCGGGGAGAGGATTCCGGAAGGGAGGAGGTGGAGCGCGTACTTCTGGTCGCCCACGACGACCGTGTGGCCGGCATTGTTGCCGCCCTGGTAACGCACCACGTAGTCCACGGATCCACCGAGCAGGTCGGTGGCCTTTCCCTTGCCCTCGTCACCCCACTGAGCACCGAGCAGCACAAGTGCGGGCACAGGCGTACACCCCTTCCGGGTGGGGCATGTCCAAGGTCAGGGGGCGTACGCCGCCTCACCGGTGTGCCCCGGAATAGACGAAGCCCCTGGCGCAATAGCGCAAGGGGCTCTTGCACAAAGATGCTACCCGAGGAAGGACCGAGGTGTCGGATCACGACCAGCTGCTGGTCATCGTCGACCCGGTCGCCCGCCGAAGTGACGGCGAGTCCGTGCGGATCGCGAAGGATGTCCTGTCCGCGGGAGCGGAGGCGAAGATCTGCCTGCCGGACTCCCCCGAGGAATTCTCCCGGGCCCTGTCCCGGCGCGGCTCCCGCCGCCCCGTGGTGCTCGGCGACGACCGGGCGCTGCTGCGCGCGGTGGCCCTGCTGCACCGGGACCGGGCGCCGCTCTCGCTCGTCCCGATCGGCCCGCCGGACGCCCTGGAGGTCGCGCACGGCTTCGGCGTGCCGCGCGGCGCCGTGGCGGCGGCCCGGACGGTCCTGGACGGGGCGGTGCGGAGCCTGGACCTGCTGGTGGACGACAGCGACGGGGTGGTCCTGGGCGAGCTGCGGGTGCCGGCCGTGCCGGTTCCGGCGGCCGGCACCGCCCCCTCCGTCTGGGGGACGTGCCGCTCCCTGGTGCGCACCCTGGTGCGGCCGGCGCCGCCGTTCCCCGGCGTCCTGGTGCACCGGCTGCGGGTGGAGGCGGACGGCGTGCTGCTCGCGGACGTGGACGCCCCGGTCACGGCGGTGACGGCCCGCCCGGCGGACACCGGCCACGGCACGGCCGAGGTCACCGTCCACCCGTCCGGCCCCGCCGCCGCGCCCCGCCGCGCCGTCGCCGGATCCCTCACGGTCTCGGGCCCGGACTTCCGCTACCGCGCCGACGGCCGCACCACGGGCCCGGTCCGCCGCCGCACCTGGACGGTCCGCGCCGACGGCTGGGGCCTGACCCTGCCCCGGGAGCCTCAGGACGCGGCCGGCTCCTGACCCCTCCCGGCCGGCTCCCGGGCCGCCCTCCGTTCCCGCCAGCGGTCCATCAGGGTGAGCATCTCCTCCTGCATGAAGGCGAAGAAGTCGGCGGTCTCGGTGGTGCGGGCGCCGGCGGCCGTGTCGGGGCCGAGGGTGGCGGCGCCGTCGCGGAGGACCTTCTCCCAGCGGAGGAGGACCTGGTCACGGCGGGTGAAGGTCTCGTACCAGATCTCGTTGTGGAGGACGTACCGCTCGCGGCGGGTGCCCGGTTCGCGTTCGCGGGCGACCATGCCGACCTGGGTGAGGTAGCGGATCGCACCGGAGACGGCGGCGGGGCTGATCCTGAGCCGTTCGGAGAGCTCCGCCGAGGTGAGGGAGGCGGTCTCGGAGGCGAGCAGGGCGGCGAAGACCCGGGAGGCCATCCGCTGCATGCCGGCCTCGGTCAGCTCGCCGGCGAAGCGCTCCACGAATCGGGAGACGGCCTCCTCCTGCGGCGGGGTGCCTTCGGTGCTGGTCATGGCACGACTCTATACCGCGCCTTTTTACGGTTCCTTAACTTCACAAGTTTGTGAAATAAGCGTACGTTCCGAAGCATGACGAACGCCATCAGCGTCACCGGCCTCCACAAGTCGTTCGGCCGCACCCACGCCCTCGACGGACTCGACCTCACCGTCGCCGCCGGCGAGGTCCACGGCTTCCTCGGCCCCAACGGCGCCGGGAAGTCCACCGCCCTCCGCGTCCTCCTCGGGCTGCTGCGCGCCGACTCCGGCACCGCCCGGCTGCTCGGCGGCGACCCGTGGGCCGACGCCGTCGCCCTCCACCGGCGGCTCGCGTACGTCCCCGGCGACGTCACCCTCTGGCGCAACCTCTCCGGCGGCGAGGTCATCGACCTGTACGGGCGGCTGCGCGGCGGCCTCGACCGGGCCCGCCGCGCCGAGCTGATCGAGCGCTTCGAGCTCGACCCCACCAAGAAGGGCCGCACCTACTCCAAGGGCAACCGGCAGAAGGTCGCCCTCGTCGCCGCCTTCGCCTCCGACGCCGAGCTCCTCGTGCTCGACGAGCCCACCAGCGGCCTCGACCCGCTGATGGAGGAGGTCTTCCAGGAGTGCGTCCGCGAGGCCCGCGACCGGGGCCGCACGGTCCTGCTCTCCAGCCACATCCTCAGCGAGGTCGAGACCCTCTGCGACCGGGTCAGCATCGTCCGCAAGGGCCGCACGGTGGAGTCGGGCTCGCTCGCGCAGCTGCGCCACCTGACCCGCACCAGCGTCACCGCCGAACTCGCCGGACCGCCCCGGGGGCTCGACCGGCTCGCCGGCGTCCACGACCTGCGCGTCGAGGGCCGCACCGTCCGGCTCCAGGCCGACACCGACCAGCTCGACCCCGTCCTCGCCGCACTGCTCGCCGCCGGCGTCCGCTCGCTCACCAGCACCCCGCCCACCCTGGAGGAGCTCTTCCTCCGCCACTACGCGGACACCGGGGTGGCGTCATGACCGCCCTGGCCGGCACCGGCACCCTCACCCGGCTCGCGCTCCGCCGCGACCGGCTGACCCTCCCCCTGTGGGCCGTGGTCACCGGCGGCCTCGTCGCCTCCGGACCCGGCTCCCTCGGCGGGCTCTACGGCACCCCCGAGGCACGCGCCGAACTCGCGGCCTCCATGACCGCCGACAGCTCCCTGCGCTCCCTCTACGGGCCGGTCTTCTCCGACTCCCTCGGCGGACTCGTCGCCTGGCGCTTCGGCACCTTCGCCGCCGTCCTCGCCGCCGTCGCCTCGCTGTTCCTCGTCGTCCGGCACACCCGCGAGGAGGAGGAGACGGGCCGGCAGGAACTTCTCTCCGCCGGAGCGGTGGGCCGCCGGGCCCCGCTCACCTCCGCGCTGCTCGCGGCGCTGACGCTCAACGCCGCCACCGCCCTCCTCGTCGTCGCCGGACTCGCCGGCCAGGGCCTCGCCGGGGCGCTCGCCCTCGGCCTCGCCGTCGGCGGCACCGGCATGGTCTTCGCGACCGTCGCCGCGCTCGCCGCCCAGCTCACCGAGAGCGCGCGGCTCGCCAAGGGCCTCGCCGGCGGCGTCCTCGGCCTGGCCTTCGTGCTGCGGGCGGCGGGCGACTCCGGCGACGCCTCCGGCTCCTCCCCGCTGACCTGGCTGTCCCCCGTCGGCTGGGCCGAGAACGTCCGCGCCTACGGCGACGAACGCTGGTGGGCGCTGCTGCCGATCGCCGCGGCCGTGCTCGTCCAGACGCTCCTCGCGTACGGGCTCGCCGCGCGGCGCGACGTCGGCGCGTCCTTCCTCGCCACCCGGCCCGGCCCCGCCGCCGGCCGGCTCGCCACGGCCGGCGCGCTCGCCCTCCGCCTCCAGCGCGGCGCGCTGACCGGCTGGGGGCTCGGCTTCCTCCTCGGCGGACTCGTCCTCGGCGGCATGGCGGACGGCGCGGCGGAGCTCGTCGGCGACAACGAGCGGGCGCGGGAGATCTTCCGGCGGATGGGCGGCCAGGACGGGCTGACCGACGCCTTCCTCGCCACCCTGGTCTCCCTCTTCGGGATGCTCGCCGGCCTGTACGCGGTCGGGGCGGTGCTGCGGGCGCACGGCGAGGAGACCTCGGGGCGGGCGGAACCACTGCTCGCGGCCTCGCTCGGGCGGGTGCGGTGGGCGGCGGGCCACCTCGCCCACGCGTACGCCGGCTCCGCGCTGATCCTCGCCCTCGCCGGCCTCGGCCTCGCCCTCTCGTACGGCGACGACCTCGGCCCGCTCGTGGGCGCGGCGCTCGTCCGGCTGCCCGCCGTGTGGACCCTCGCGGGGGTGGCGGTGCTGCTGTGGGGCGCGGCGCCGCGGGCGGCCGCGGCCGGGTGGGGAGCGGCGGGCCTGTGCCTGGCCCTCGGCTGGATCGGCCCCGCCCTGGGCCTCCCCCGGGCCGTGCTCGACCTCTCCCCCTTCGCCCACCTGCCCACGCTGCCCGGCCCGGACCCGGAGTGGACCGCGCCCCTCCTGCTCACGGCGCTTGCGGCGGCCCTCACCGCGGCCGGTCTGGCGGGGCTGCGGCGCCGCGACCTCCAGGTCTGAGGCGGGTCATACCTCCACGAGCAGCGACTCGAAGCCGCGGATCACGTAACCGGGTTTCCGGACGGGATCCGCGGCGAGCCGCAGGCCGGGCGCCCGCTCCCGCAGGGCGCGGAAGACCGCGCCGAGTTCGAGGCGGGCCAGCGGGGCGCCGAGGCAGTAGTGGATGCCCGCGCCGAAGGTGACGTGCGGGTTGTCGGCGCGGGTGAGGTCCAGCGCGTCCGCCGTGGGGCCGAAGCGGGCCGGGTCGCGGTTGGCGGAGCCGAGCAGGAGGGCGACCTGCGCGCCGCGGGGGATCACCGTCCCCCCGACCTCGATGTCGTCGAGGACCCACCGCTCGAACATCTGGAGCGGCGTGTCGTAGCGGAGGAGTTCGTCCACGGCCGTGGACAAATTCCCGGCGGAGAGGGACGGCCAGGCGTCGTGGCGCAGCAGCGTCCCCACCCCGCCGACCGTCGTGTTCACCGTCGCCTCGTGCCCCGCGTTCAGCAGCAGCACGCAGGTGGAGACCGACTCCTGCTCGGTCAGCTCCTCGACCCCGACCAGCGCGGAGACCAGGTCGTCGCCGGGGTCGGACCGGCGGCGCGCGATCAGCCGGCGCAGGTAGTCGGAGAAGTCGACGGAGGCGCGGACGGCCGCGCGGGCGGTCTCCTCCGACGGGTTCAGCTCGAACATCCCGCAGATCGCCGCCGACCAGGGCCGCAGCATGGCCCGCTCCTCGTCGGACTCCGGGATGCCCAGCATCGCGGCGATGACCGCGACCGGCAGCGGTTCGGCGACCGCCGCCTGGAGGTCGCCGCCGCCCGCCGCCACCAGCTCCGCCACGAGGCCGTCCGCCAGCTCCCGCACCGTCGGCGCGAGGCGCTCCACCGTCCGCGGGGTGAAGGCCCGGGAGACCAGCCGCCGGATGCGGGCGTGGTCGGCGCCCTCCAGGTCGAGCAGCCCGTGGTCGTTGAGGGTGTGGAAGGGCTCGTGCCGCGGGTCGGGCGCCTCGCGGCCGAACTCCTCGTGGGTGAAGCGGTGGGTGTACGTGCGCCCCAGGCGCCGGTCCCGCAGCAGCGCCGACACGTCCGCGTGGTGCGGGACCAGCCACTGGCGCGTGCGCCCGTACCAGTGGACGCGGCCGGTCTCCCGCAGCCGCGCGTAGGCCGGGTACGGGTCGGCGACGAACTCGGGCGACCAGGGGTCGAACACTGCGGCGGCGTCCATGCGGGGACGCTACCGCCCGACCTGCACCAGGCGCGCCTCGTACGCGAAGACCGCCGCCTGTGTCCGGTCGCGCAGGCCCAGCTTGACCAGGATCCGGCTGACGTGGGTCTTGATGGTCGACTCGGCGACGACGAGGTGCCCGGCGATCTCCTGGTTGGACAGGCCCTGGGCGATGAGGACCAGGACCTCCGTCTCGCGCTCGGTGAGCTCGCCGACCTGCGCGACGGCGGGCGCCCTCGGCGCGGTGTCGGCGGTCCGCGCGAACTCGGTGATGAGCCGCTTCGTCACGGTCGGCGCGAGCAGCGCCTCGCCCGCCGCGACGATCCGGACGCCGTCGGCGAGCTGCCGGGCGGAGGCGTCCTTGAGGAGGAAGCCGGACGCCCCGGCGCGCAGCGCCTGGTAGACGTACTCGTCGAGGTCGAAGGTGGTCAGGACGAGGACCTTGGCGTCCGCGTCGGCGGCGACGATCTCGCGGGTGGCCTCGATGCCGTTGAGTTCGGGCATCCGGATGTCCATGAGGACGACGTCGGGGCGCAGCGCGGCGACCTGCGCGACCGCCTCCCGGCCGTTGACGGCCTCGCCGACGACCTCGATGTCCGGCATCGCGCCCAGCAGCACCGAGAAGCCCTCGCGGACCATGATCTGGTCGTCGACGATCAGCACCCTGATCACTGGCCGGCCCCTTCGCGCTGGACGGGGACGAAGACGGCGACCTCGTAGCCGCCGTCGTCCGTCGGTCCGTCGGTCATCTCCCCGCCGAGCATCGTGACGCGCTCCCGCATGCCGGTGATGCCGTGCCCGGCGCCCGGGGAGGGCTTCACGAGTCCGCGCGCCGGGCCGTTGGCGATCCTCAGCCCGAGGCCGCCGAGCACATGGCTGACCTCGACCTTCGCGTCGGCCCCCGGCGCGTGCCTCAGCACGTTGGACAGGGCCTCCTGGACGATCCGGTACGCGGAGAGCTCCACGCCCTGCGGCAGTTCGCGCACGGCGCCCGTCACCGCCATGGACACGTCGAGGCCGGCCTCCCGGACGTTGGCGACCAGCCCGTGCAGGTCGGCGAGGGTCGGCTGCGGGGCGTCGGGGGCCTCGTAGTCCTCGGCGCGGACGACCCCGAGGATGCGGCGCAGCTCGGTGAGGGCGGCGACGGCGTTCTCCCGGATGGTGCGGAAGGCCTGCTCCAGCTCCGGCGGCGGGTTCTCCACCCGGTAGGGCGCGGCCTCGGCCTGGATGGCCACCACCGACATGTGGTGCGCGACGACGTCGTGCAGCTCGCGCGCGATGGTGGTCCGCTCTTCGAGGAGGGTCCGCTTGGACCGCTCGACGGCGGTCACGGTCTGCTGGGCGGTGACCTCTCGGGCCGCCTGGCGGCGGGTCTGGACGACGGCGACGACCAGCAGGAGGAGGGCGGAGACGAAGACCATCTCGGCGCCGTTGAAGCCGTACCCCGAGCCCATGCTCAGGAAGAAGGAGGTGAAGGTGGCGTACGCGGAGGTGATCACCCACATCCACGCGGCGGCCCGGGGTCCGGTCCGCAGGGCGACGATCACCAGGACGAAGAGGTGGGCGGCGAAGGAGCTCGGCGCCCAGGGCCAGCCGTCGTACCCGGTCAGGTAGGCGATGAAGGGCGTCGAGCCCGTCGAGAGCCAGAAGGCGGTCGCCGGACGGCTCAGGGTGAGGAGGACGGCGGCCGTCGGCACCAGGCAGGTGACGAGGGCGACCGGCCCGACGGAGGCGTTGATCTCGTCGAAGGCGAGGAGGAAGGTCACCAGGGCGAGGAAGCCGATCGCCGCGTGCGGCAGCAGCCCGGCGCGCGGGCGCAGCCGCCGGGGCAGGAAGCGCAGGGCGGGGCTGTCCGGCGTGAGCCGGGGCAGCGGGCGGTAGCCGAGGGCGTCGCCGGAGAGGTCTTCGCGCAGACCGCCGAGCGCGTCCAGCGTCATGCGGAGCTCGGGGCTGCGGCTGCCCGTGTCGGGGGTCTGTGTCGGATTCACGCCGACCACGGTACGGAACGCCCGGGGAGGCCCGCGTCCCGCTGGATGCGGATCCCGGGCCGTCCCCCTTGAGTACTACGCGGGCCCCGCCCCGGTCAGGACGTCTTGGGCCAGACGTAGAGGGTGCCGCTGGCGGTGTCCTCGCCGCCGATGCCGCCGTCGCCGATGTGGTCGATCGTCGCCATGGCGACGGAGCCCTCGGTCGTCACGGAGCAGATGGCTGCGCCGACGACGAAGCCGGCCTGCTCGATCGTCCCGGAGTCGTTCAGGTCCATCGGGGGCAGGCCGGTGTTCGAGACCTTGCGGCAGTTCTCCGCGGTGTGCGGGGTGTCGGCCCGCAGGAGGCCCACCCGGGTGTTGGGGACGCCCCGCAGACGGTAGTCGCTGCCGCCCGTGCAGGTGTCCGGCCAGTAGTGGAGCTCGGCCCCGCCGGGCTCCCCGATCCTTCCGTCGTCCTCCTTCTCGACGCGGCTCAGGCCCGTGTCGAGGTCGATGAGCTGCTGCTCGTGGTTGGTGCAGGGCGCGGGGGTGAGGCCCCACGAGGACTCGCGCGCCGGGCCGTGGCCCCGCGGAGGGGCCAGGTCCACCCGGGTCGTCGACGTGCCGGACGCGCTGGGGAGGGGGCTGTCGGGCGGGTCGAGGGGCGCCGGCGTCCCGGTCCCGTCGGCGGAGGCGGAGGCGGAGGCGGTCGTGGTCGGCGCCGCCGGCTCTTCGGAGGAGGCCGCGTCCGCGGAACCCGAGGACGCGGAATCCGAGGAAGAAGAGCCCGCGGAAGGGGCCGAGGACGCGGCGGCCGCGGCGGGCGCGTCGTCGCGGTCCATGTCCACGATCAGGCTGGCCACGATGCCCAGCAGGGGCAGGGCGATCCCCGCCACCCACCACGCCCACCGGGGCTGTTCCGCCCGGGGCGGGCCCGGCGGCGGCTGCGGAGGAAGGTGGCCGGGCGAGTACCGCGGGGGCGTGGAGGAAGGCGGGTGCTGCGGAGGGGGCGGAGGCGCCGCACCCATCTGGTCGTCGGTCCCCATGAGCCCCTGATCCCCCTTCTCGTCACGGCAGTTGAAACACCCGGAGAATATCCGCAGCCGCCGACGGCCGTTGGGGAAAAAGGGCCCGGCGGGACCGCCGCGGCCCTCAGAACGCCAGCTGGGCGAGTTCCTCCGCGACGACCGCGCACGCGTCGGCCGCCGGGTCGACGAGGGGGAAGTGGCCGACGTCCTCCAGGAGCGTGAGGCCGACGGTCTCGCCCGCCTTCGCCGCCGCCTCGACGAAGGCGTCGGCGACCTCGGCGGGGACGGTGAGGTCCGCGCGGCCCTGGACGAGGACGGTGGCGATGCCGGTGGGCAGCAGCCGCGCCGGATCGGTGGCCGCGGCCCGCTCCTCGTACGCCTCCTCGCCGCCGAGCAGCTGGGTCACCGCCCCGCCGCAGACGTCGAGTTCGCGGGCCCGGTCGAAGTGGCCGATGGGGGCGAGGGCGACGACGCCGCGCAGCGCGGGCGGGGCGGGCAGCCGCCAGGGGGAGCCGGCGGGCAGCACGTGCCGGGCGGCGGCCCACAGGGCGAGCTGGCCGCCGGCCGAGTGCCCGGTGAGGACGGTGCGGTGCGGGTCGGCCTGCGGCAGGTGGTCCGCGGCGAGCTCCGGCACGGCGTCGAGGGCGGCGGCCACGTCGTCGAAGGTCTCCGGCCAGCGGCCCGCGACCGGGGTCGTGCCGTCCTGGTGGGGGAGCCCGGGGCCGCGCCGGTACTCGACGCTGGCGACGGCGAAGCCGCGGCGGGCGAGGAAGTCCGCGAAGGGGCTGAGGTGCCGCCGGTCGTAGGGGGCGCGCCAGGCGCCGCCGTGCAGGACGACGACGAGCGGGGCGCGTCCGGCGCCGGTCCTGGGGGCGTACAGGTCGACGATCTGGTCGGGGTGGTCGCCGTACGCGGCGGTGGCGTCGGGGGGGACGGCCGGGTGCGAGAAGGCCGATGCCTCTTCGGCGGCGTCGCGCGCGGCGGGGTCCGGCATGGGGGGTTCCAACCTCTCGGTGACGGGGCCGAATCGGCCTGACCTGCGGGGACCGTATCAGGGTCCGGGCCCCGCAGATCAGGTGATGGTCATCCGATCCGACGGTCCGTCACCGGCCGTGCGTCACGGGCGAGTCGGCCGCGCCGCGTCGGGTGCCGAGGCCAGGACGTCGGCGAGGACGCGGGCCGCGCGCTCGGCGTCCGCGAAGCCGACGTACAGCGGGGTGAAGCCGAACCGCAGGACGTCGGGGCGGCGCAGGTCGCCCACCACGCCGCGCTTGATCAGCTCGGGCATCACGGCGGGCGCGTCCGCGCAGGCCAGCGCCACCTGGCTGCCGCGTTCGGCGTACGCCTCCGGGGTGACCGGGGTGACCCGGCCCTCGGGGACGTAGGCCCGCACGCACTCCAGGAAGAAGTCCGTGAGCGCGAGGGACTTGGCGCGGACGGCGTCGACGGCGACCCCGTCCCACACGTCGAGCGCGGCCTCCAGGGCCAGCATGGACAGGATGTCCGGGGTGCCGACGCGGCCCCGGACGGCGCCGTCGGCGGGCCGGTAGCCGGGCGTCATGCCGAAGGGGTCGGCGTGCGAGGTCCAGCCGGGCAGCGGCGAGTCGAAGCGGCCCTGGTGGCGCTCGGCGACGTACAGGTACGCGGGCGAACCGGGGCCGCCGTTGAGGTACTTGTAGGTGCAGCCGACCGCCAGGTCGACGCCGTGCTCGTCGAGGCCGACGGGCAGGGCGCCGGCGCTGTGGCACAGGTCCCAGACGGCCAGCGCGCCCGCCGCGTGGAGGGCGGCGGTGGTGCCGGGCAGGTCGTGGAGCCGGCCGGTGCGGTAGTCGACGTGGTTGACGAGCGCGAGCGCCGTCCGCCTCCCCGCCGCGGCGGGGATGTCGGCCGGGTCGAGGGCCACGATCCGGTGACCGGTCATCCGGGCGGCGGACTCGGCGACGTACCCGTCCGTGGGAAAGGTCGACGCGTCCACCAGGATCTCGTCGCGTCCCTCTTCCGCGAGGCGGGCCGCCGCGACGACCGCCTTGAAGACGTTCACGCTGGTCGAGTCGCCGGCGACGATCTGTCCGGCGGCGGCGCCGACGAGCGGGGCGATCCGGTCGCCGATCCGCTCGGGGGCGGTCCACCAGCCCGACTCGTCCCAGGAGCGGATCCGCAGCTCGCCCCACTCGCGGCCGATGACGTCGGCCATGCGGGCGGGGACGTGCGCGGGGAGCGCGCCGAGCGAGTTGCCGTCGAGGTAGACGGTCTCCTCGTCGAGCGCGAACTTCGCGCGGTGGCCGGCGAGCGGGTCGGCGGCGTCGAGCTCCCTGGCTCGCTGGTACAGGTCAGACATGGCTGCGGGCCGTCCAGAGCTCGGGGAACACGTTCTTCTGGGCGCGCTTCTCCAGCCAGGCGACGCCGGCGGAGCCGCCGGTGCCGGTCTTGGAGCCCATCGCGCGGCGGGTCGCCACCAGGTGGTCGTTGCGCCATCGCCAGACGAGTTCGGCGACGTCGCTGAGGGCCTCGCCGAGGCGGACGAGCTCCTCGTTCTCCTGCGGCGCCGCGTACAGCGCCGCCCACACGGCCTCGACCTGCGGCGAGGGCTCGTAGCGCTGCGCCAGGTCGCGGGTGAGGACGGACCGCGGGACGGGCAGGCCCCGGCGGGCGAGGAAGCCGAGCACCTCGTCGTACAGGCTGGGCTCGTGCAGCGCCTTCTCCAGCTCGGCGTGGACGCGCGGCGCGCCCCGGTGCGGGACGAGCATGGACGCCGACTTCTCGCCGAGGAGGAACTCCATGCGGCGGTACATCGCCGACTGGAAGCCGGAGCCCTCGCCGAGCGCGCCGCGGTAGGCGTTGAACTGGGCGGGGGTGAGCTGGGAGAGCGGACGCCAGGAGTGGTTGAGCGCCTCCAGCTCGCGGACCGAGCGCTTGAGGGCGTCGACGGCGACGGGCAGGCGCTCCTCGCGCAGGGCGCGGCTCGCGGTCTCCCACTCGTGGACGATGACCGTGAACCACAGCTCCATGACCTGGGTGGTGACCAGGAAGACCATCTCGCCGGGGTCGTCCGAGCGGAGGTGCTGGAGGTGGGTGAGGACATCCGCCTGGACGTAGTCCTCGTAGGGCGTCGTGCCGGCGAAGTCGAGGTTCGGCGCGTCGACGACCGGTCCGGTTCCGGGGGAATCGGCAGAACCAGAAGTGGGTGACATTTCTGTCTCCTCGGTACGGGCTACCGGGTAGCGGTCCGCTCCACCGCGCGCGCTCGACGGCGTGCCACGGGAGCTCCGGTCCCCTCGGGAGGCGTGCTCCCTCGCACGCGTCCCAAACGCATCATGACACGATCGGACCGGTGATGTAGATCCCCTCTTCGTCATACGGAAAAGCGTTCGAACGACATCCGTTGAGGCCCTTGATCTGCTGCATCATCGCGGGCGCGAGCTTCCCCGGCCCCCCGCAGCCCATGTGCTGCCGGATCCCGATCTCGTGCCCGACCTCGTGGTTGATGATCAGGTGGCGGTACTCCTCCGGGGGTCCGGCGAAGGTCGGCGAGCCCAGCATCCACCGCTTGAGGTTCACCACGACGCCGTCGGCGGTCTCGCAGTTCAGCTCGCCGTGCGTGTCGAGGCCCTGGCGGGCGCAGAGCGCGTCGGCGGTGTCGGGGGTGGCGATCCGGATCACGAAGTCGGCGTTCGACGCCACCAGCTGGAAGCGGCCCCGGCCGTGCGCGGCCCAGCCGCGCGGATGGGCGAGGATCGCCTCGATCTCTTCGGCGGTCCCCCGGGCGGAGAGGTCGACGCCGTCCTCGATCTGCACCCGGTAGCGGCGCAGGGTGCCGCTGGTGCCGGTGATCCTGCCGGAGGCGGTGACCGAGGTGAAGGTGCCGGGCCCGGACTGCGGCACGGTCGGGGTCTTCTTCTCGGTGGCGGTCGGCGTCGGCTTCGGCTTGGGCTTCTTGCTCGGCGTGGGCTTCGGCTTCGGTTGCGGCGCGGCGGTCGTCGTGGACGGCGCGGGGGCCCGCGGCGTCGCGGAGGGCGGGGAGGAGGTCGCCGCCTCCTCCCGCTCCTCCTGGAAGTGGGCGAGCGCCACGCCCGCGCCGAGCGAGACGCCCATCAGGACCAGGGTCGACAGGACGAGCCGGCCGCGGCGCGTGACGCGCGTCCCCGCCCCGCCGCTCCGCCGGTCACCACGGCGCCGGACGGGCGCTCCCCGCTTGCCCACGACAGTTCCCCCCTGTTTCCGGCCGGTCCGGGGATCGTACCGGCCGGGGGTGACGGCCCGGCCCGCCCAGGGCCCCGGCGGCAGCCCCCGAGGAGTCCGGCGGCCGTCCCAGGGAGTCCGGCGGCCGCCCCGGGGGGACCGGCGGGGAGGCCGGCGCCCGCACGCCCCCCGCGCCGGGGGGCGCGGTCACGCCGCGGGCTTCTTCAGCAGCTCCACCAGGGAGGAGAAGCTGTCGGCGGCGTGGCCGGCGTCCATGCCGCGCCGGAAGAGCTCGACGACCGCGGCCGGGAGCGCGGTGTCGACGCCCGCGTCCGCGTGGGTGTGCAGGACGTGCTCGACGCTGGCCGTCCCCATGGCGAGGCGGTCCACGTCGCCGGTGTGCCGGCCGGCGTCGACGCGCTCGGCGTAGAAGGCGAAGAAGCCCGGCAGCGAGTGCGCGGTCTCCACGGCGTGCGGCAGGACGTCCGCCGCCTTGAGGCCGTTGGCGTCGGCGAGGGCGATCGCCTGCCAGTAGCTCAGCATGGAGGTCCAGAACATGACCATGCCGATCTGGTACATGAGCGCGGCGAGCCCGGGGTCCTCGCCGCGGTGGTCGGTCCGCCCGGTGATGACCTCCAGTGCGGGCCGGTGCCGGTCGAAGACGTCACGCGGGCCGCTGTAGAAGGTCGAGGACTCGGCCTGGCCGATCCCGGAGGGCGGCACGGTGACGCCGCCGGTCAGCTGGACGGCGCCCCGCTCGGCCGCCCACCGCGCCGCGGCCCGCGCCTTCTCGGGCGTGTCCGAACTGAGGTTGACCAGGACCCGGCCGTCCAGCGCGCCCTCGGCGGGTCCCAGCGCGGCGTACACGGCGTCGTAGTCCGTGAGGCTGAGGACCACCAGCTCGTTGGCGGCGAGGGCCTCCTTCACGCTCGGCGCGAGGACCGCCCCGCGGGCGACCAGGGCGTCGGCCCGGGCGGCGGTGCGGTTCCAGACGGTGACGTCGTACCCGCGGTCGAGGAAGGCGCCGGCCATGGCCTGTCCCATGGGGCCGAGACCGATGACGGTGACCGACGGCGTGGTGCTGTTCATGACGGATCTCCATTCCTCACTAAAACGAGCGCTCTATTTAGTGCGCGGTGAGAACGTAGCACACCTCTAGAACGAACGCTCTACCCAATGCCTCGGTACGGTGGGGGCATGCAGACCAGCACACGGGACCGGATCGTCGTCGCCGCCGCGCGACTCCTGCAGCGGCAGGGCTACGTCGGCACGGGAATCAAGCAGATCGCCCAGGAGGCACAGGCCACCCTCGGCTCCGTCTACCACTTCTTCCCCGGCGGCAAGGAGGCCGTCGCCGTCGCCGCCCTCCGGCACGGCAGCGAGAAGTTCGGAACGCTCCTGCGGGAGTCGCTGGACGAGGCCGACGACCCGGCGGAGGCCGTCACGGCCTGCACCCGGCGGCTCGCCGGCGACCTGCGCGCGTCGGGCTGGACCGACGGCTGCCCCGTCACCGCGGCGGCCCTGGAGACGCTCGGCACCGACTCCGAGATCCAGCGGACCTGCGCCGAGGCGCTGAACGAATGGGAGGGACTGATCCGCGACAAGCTGCTGCGCGGCGGCCTCTCCCCCGAGGACGCCCGGGACCTGGCGAGCACCGTCCTCTCCGCCCTGGAGGGCGCCGAGGTCACCGCCCAGGTCAACCGCAGCGAGGAGCCGCTGCACGCGGTGGGCCGGCAACTCGCCCGCCTCGTCCGCTCCTACGAGGTCCGGGTCGAGACGGCCTGGAGCCCTCCTCTTCGCCCCCGGTGACGGCCGTGTCGACCCCGTCCACGAGTGGCAGACTGCTCCCATGACGACGCACAAGAACCTGCTCGGCGGCCCGGAGCCGACGTACCTGCCCGAGAACGAAGAGGCGTACCGCCTCCTGGGCGAGGAGTCCCGGCCGCCGGCCGAAGTGGCGGCGAAGGACCCCACGTTCTCGCTCGCCTGGGCGATGCTCGCCGACGACGCCTTCGAGGCGGGACGGGTGATCGAGTCGTACGCGTACGCGCGCACCGGCTACCACCGCGGTCTGGACGCGCTGCGCCGGGCCGGCTGGAAGGGGCACGGCCCCATCCCCTGGGAGCACCGGGCCAACCGCGGGTTCCTCCGCTGCCTCGCCGCCCTCGCCCGTGCCGCCGGCGAGATCGGGGAGACGGACGAGCAGGAGCGGTGCCGGCAGTTCCTCAAGGACAGCAGCGCCGAGGCGTACGCCGAGCTGAACCCGTAACGGCCCCCGCGGCCGGGACGTCCGACGGCACCGGGTACCGGCCGGCTACTCGGTGCCCGGGTCCAGCGGCGGGGCCGTGAGGGAGCAGTGGGTCTTGCAGGTGGGGTGGCAGGGGGCCGGCCGGGAGGTGCGCAGGGTGGCCCAGGAGAGGGCCGCGCCCAGGACGAGGACGCCGGCGCAGAGGGGCATCGCCCGGTCGAAGGTCGCGTCGAACTCCGTCGGCGAGAGGTACGCCGTCGGCCCCATGCCCGTGAGCAGCGGCAGCGCCGCCACCGCGACCAGGCCCGCCGCCCGGGCCGCCGCGTTGTTGATGCCGCTGGCGAGCCCCGCGCGGGCGATGTCGACGGAGGCCAGGACCGTCGCGGTCAGCGGCGCGACCAGCACGGTCATGCCGAGGCCGAGCACGGCGAGGGCCGGCAGCACGTCCCGTACGTACGACGGGGCCTCCCCGACCCGCAGCATCAGCAGCATCCCCGCCGCGCACAGCAGCGGGCCGACGGTCAGCGGGACGCGCGGCCCGATCCGCTCCCCCAGCTCGCCGGACTTCGCGGAGAACAGCAGCATCAGCACGGTCGTCGGCAGCAGCGCCGTACCGGCGGCGAGCGCCGAGTAGCCGGAGACGACCTGGAGCTGGAGCGCGGCGAGGAAGAAGAAGCCGCCGAACGCCGCGTACACGCAGAGCGTCACCACGTTCACGGCGGTGAAGAGCCGGGACCGGAAGATCGACGGCGGCATCATCGCCCGCTCCCCGCGCCGCCGCTCCAGCGCCACGAACCCGGCCCCGGCCAGGAGACCGGCCGCCCCGGCCCACCAGAGCGCGTCGATCAGCCCGTAGGTGACGAGGCCGAGCGCCGCCGCGCCGAGCACCGCCCCGAGCACGTCGAAGCGCTGCCCGTGGGCGGCCTCGTCCCGCGACTCGGGAACGTGCCGCAGCGCGACCGGCACGCAGAGCGCGGCGAGCGGCACGTTCAGGAGGAAGACCCAGCGCCAGCCGGGCCCGTCGACCAGCCAGCCGCCGACGAACGGACCGACCGCCGCCCCGACGCCGCCGAAGCCGGACCAGAGGCCGACCGCGCGGGCCCGGTCGTCGGGGTGGAAGCTCGCCTGGATCAGCGCGAGCGACCCGGGGGTGAGCAGCGCCCCGCCGACGCCCTGGAGGGCCCGCGCCGCGACGAGCACGCCGGCGTTCGGCGCGAGGCCGCACAGCAGGGAGGCGAGCGCGAACCACACGACGCCGACGACGAAGATCCGGCGCCGCCCGTACCGGTCGCCGAGCGAGCCGCCGAGCAGGATCAGCCCGGCCAGCGTCAGCATGTACGCGTTGACGGTCCACTGGAGCGCCGCGAGGTCGGCGCCGAGGTCCTCGCCGATGTGCGGCAGCGCCACGTTGACGACGGTCGAGTCGAGCAGGGCCATCGCCGAGCCGAGCACGGTCGTCAGGACGATCCACCGCCCCCGGGCGGAGGCCATCCGTACCTCGGGCGCGGCCACGCTCATGCCTGCATGGTCCCCCGTCCCGGGAGCTCCCGCCTCCTCAGACACCGTCGGTCCGCAGCCGCGCCGCCGCCCTGACCAGCGCGTCCACGCCCCGCTCGGCCTTGGCGCGGGGGCAGCCCACGTTGAGCCGGACGAAGCCGGGGGTGCCGTACGTGCCCCCGGGCATGATCGCGACCTTCTCCGTGCGGACCAGTTCCTCCTGGAGCCGCGTCTCGTCGATGCCGAGCGGCCGGAGGTCGATCCAGGCGAGGTAGCCGGCCTGCGGCGGCGTCCAGTCGACCCCCGGCAGACCGGCGCGGAGCCGTTCCCCGACCATCGCCATCGTTCCGGCGACATAGCGGCGGAGCCCGTCGAGCCAGGGCGCGCCGTGCCGGTAGGCGGCGATGTGGGCGGTGAGGGAGAGGACGGCCGGAGAGGCGAGGCCCTCGGCGGTCTCCATCCGCCGCAGGAACTCCGTCCGCTCGTCGGGGTCGCCGATGATGCCGTACGAGCCGGAGAGCGCCGGGAAGTTGAAGGCCTTGGTCCCCGAGGTGATCAGCGCCCAGCCGCGGCCCCGGCCGGGCTCGGCGATCCGGCTCCACGGGACGTGGCGGTGGCCGTCGGCGGTCAGGTCGGCGTGGATCTCGTCGCTGACCACGGTCACGTCGTGCCCCTCGGCCAGCTCGCGGAAGCCGGTGAGCTCCTTCTCGGTCCACACCCGGCCGGTCGGGTTGTGCGGGGAACAGAGCAGCAGCATCCGGCTGTCCGGGCGGGCCAGTTCCCGCTCCAGGGCCTCCGCGTCCCCGACCGGGACCCCGCGCAGCTCGCGCCCGAGCCCGGTGACGGCCTTGCGGAAGCCGTCGTACGTGGGGGTGTGGACGACCACGCCGTCACCGGGCCCGGTCCACATCTGGAGCAGCTGGGAGAGCTGGCTGAGCACCGAGGGCGCGTAGACCAGGGACTCGATGTCGATCGCGGTGTCGAACCGGGTCGCGTACCAGTGCCGCACCGCCTCCCGGAAGCCCTCGGACCCGCCGAGCCGCCAGTCCGTGTAGCCGAGGACACCGTGGTCGATCCGGGCGCGCAGCGCGTCGAGGACCTCGGGCGGGGAGGCGAAGTCCATGTCGGAGATGGTGAAGGGAAGCAGGTCGGAGACGCCGAAGCGGTCCGCGATCCCGTCCCACTGCACGGACCAGGTGCCCCGCCGGTCCCGTATCTCGTCGAAGTCGTCCATCGGGCTCCTCACTCCCCTTCCCCTCGGGTACGCGAAGGGCCCGGCATCCACGCGGGGATGCCGGGCCCTTCGGTCACGGCTTACTTCAGCTTCTTGCCGGCCGAGCGCAGCGCCTCGCACGCCTCGGTGACGCGCGCGGCCATGCCCGCCTCGGCGAGCTTGCCCCAGGTGCGCGGGTCGTAGGTGGACTTCTTGCCGACCTCGCCGTCGACCTTCAGGACGCCGTCGTAGTTGCGGAACATGTGGTCCACGACCGGACGGGTGAAGGCGTACTGGGTGTCGGTGTCGAGGTTCATCTTCACCACGCCGTTCTCGATGGCGGTGGCGATCTCCTCGGCGGTCGAGCCGGAGCCGCCGTGGAAGACGAAGTCGAACGGGGACGCCTGGCCGAACTTCTCGGCGACACCGGCCTGGAGGTCCTTGAGGAGCTCCGGGCGCAGGACGACGTTGCCCGGCTTGTAGACGCCGTGCACGTTGCCGAAGGAGGCGGCGAGCAGGTAGCGGCCCTTCTCGCCCAGGCCCAGGGCCTCGGCAGTGCGGATGGCGTCGTCGACGGAGGTGTACAGCTCGTCGTTGATCTCGTGGCTGACGCCGTCCTCCTCGCCGCCGGTCGGGGTGATCTCGACCTCAAGGATGATCTTGGCGGCGGCGGCCTTCGCGAGCAGCTCCTGGCCGATGGCCAGGTTGTCGGCGAGGGTCTCGGCGGAGCCGTCCCACATGTGCGACTGGAAGAGCGGGTCGCGGCCGGCCTTGACGCGCTCGGCGGAGATGTCGAGCAGCGGGCGGACGTAGCCGTCCAGCTTGTCCTTCGGGCAGTGGTCCGTGTGCAGCGCGACGGTGATGTCGTACTTCGCGGCGACGATGTGGGCGAACTCGGCCAGGGCGACGGCGCCCGTGACCATGTCCTTGCTGTACTGGCCGCCCAGGAACTCGGCGCCACCGGTCGAGATCTGGATGATGCCGTCGCTCTGGGCCTCGGCGAACCCGCGCAGCGCCGCGTGGAGGGTCTGGGAGGAGGTCACGTTGATGGCCGGGTAGGCGAACTTGCCAGCCTTCGCCCGGTCGAGCATCTCGGCGTAGACCTCGGGGGTTGCGATGGGCATTCGTCCGCTCCTTGTGATGTGCGGGTGTGCGTTGCTGTATCCCTGACCTAGGGCGACGTCATCGTCGGTGCCATCTTTCCAGACTCTTGTACGGGCTCCCACGGGCACCGCACGCCGAAAGGCGGGGTGTTTCACGTGAAACACCCCGCCTTTCGACAAAAGCGCAGGTCAGAACCGTACACGGCGAGATCCGGGACCTACGTCACGACTTCGCGGCGGTTCGTCCGTGCGACTAGGCGAGTCCGAGCTCGTCAAGAGCGAAGGCGTAGAGGTACGGGACGCCCGCCGTGCCGCTGATCTTCTCGCCGGCGCCGGTGGCGCGGTCCACGATCGTGGCGACGGCGACGACCTCGGCACCGGCCGCGCGGGCCGCCTCGACGGCGGTCAGCGGGGAGCCGCCGGTGGTGGAGGTGTCCTCGACGATCAGGACCCGGCGGCCCTTGATGTCCGGGCCCTCGACCTGGCGCTGCATGCCGTGGGCCTTGGCGGCCTTGCGGACGACGAAGGCGTCCAGGCGCTCGCCGCGCGCGGCGGAGGCGTGCAGCATCGAGGTGGCGACGGGGTCGGCGCCCAGGGTGAGGCCGCCGACCGCGTCGAAGTCGAGGTCCTTGACCAGGTCGAGCATGACCTGGCCGACCAGCGGCGACGCCGCCCCGTCCAGCGTGATCCGGCGGAGGTCCACGTAGTAGTCGGCTTCCAGACCCGAGGAGAGGGTCACCTTGCCGTGCACCACGGCCTTGTCCTTGATCTGCTGGAGCAGTTCAGCGCGTACGTCAGTCATGCCCCGAGCTTAAGGGCGCCGAGGTCACGGCCGCTGCCAGGCCCAGACGCTCTCGACCTCCAGCGGGTCGATGGGGGTGACCAGGCGCGGGTGGGTGTTGAGGCCGTTCGGCGGGCCGGACTGCGGCTCGACGCAGACGGCGTCCTCGGGCTCGTCGTAGATCACCACCCACTCGGCACGGCTGCTCACCGTGAGCGCCAGCTCGCCCGGCCAGGTGAGGGTGACGTCGACGCCCTCGGGCATGCCGAAGCAGTCGTCCCAGGGGCCGGGCAGCGGAGGGATGCGGCGGCCGGTGGGCAGGTGGTCCTCGCCGCGCTCCTCCTGCCAGCCGGGCGTGAAGTCGAGGCGGACGTCCTCGCCGCCCGCGCCGAGGTTCCGCAGGAACCAGGGGTGCCAGCCGGCCTGCGCCGGGAAGGAGTCGTCGTACGCCTCCACCCCGAACTTCAGCGTCAGCCGGTCCTCGGCCAGTTCGAGGACCTGGGTGACGCGCCCCTTGTACGGCCACGGGTCGTCGAGCTCGCAGGTGAGGACGGCCTCGGTGGCGGTGGCCCGTGCCACCGTCCAGGCCCGGTCGCGGACGGTGCCGTGGATGGCGTGCGGGGGCGCGTTGACGGGCAGCCGGTGGGTGGTCGCCCCGTCGCGGAACCGGCCGTTCTCGGTCCGGCCGCACCAGGGCACCATCGGGAAGCTGCCGTAGCGCTCGCCCTGCTTCAGGACCTCGGTGCCCGCGATGCGCAGGCTCTCGATCCGGCCGCCGCGTGCGGCGTTGATGGTCAGCTCGGCGTCGCCCGCCGTCAGTCGCGTCAGGTTGCTCACGCCCCGACCCTAAGTCCTGGCGGGCGCCGGATTGGACCGTTTCAACGCGGGACTTTCCCGGAGTGCGACGCGGCGGCTTCGCCGGGGTTCGACGTGGTCCTCCGCCGGGGCCCCTCAGCGGCGGCGGCGCAGCGCCCGGGTGACGACGACCACGGAGGCGAGGGCGAGGGCGGCGGCGGGGGCGACCCAGCGGAGGGTGGCGCCGGCGGTGCTCGGCGAGGGGGCGGGCACGGGGGCGTACCGGCCGCGCGGCGGCGCGTGGTCGACCTCCTCGGCGCTCCGGCCGATCATCGTCCGGCGGGCGTGGGCGGCCTCGGCGGCGGGCTTCGCGGCGGGGAACTCCTGGGCGGCGGCCGGTTCGAGGCGGACGTCGTCGCCGAAGCCGGACTCCTCGTCGAAGACGGCCTCCGCGTCGAAGACGGCTTCCTCGTCGAAGCCCGGCGCCTCGCCGAAACCGGCCTCCTCGCCGCCGGATCCGCCGTCCGCGCCGGCCCCGTCCCGGCCGGCCGTGTCCGCGCCGCCGACGGCGCCCGTGCCCGTACCGAAGGAGGTGTCGCCGTCGGGGGCCCGCTCCGCGGCGAGCTCGGCCGCGAGGGTCGCGGCGGACTCCACGAAGGCGTCCAGGAGGCGGTCGCGGGCGGCGTCGCGGGCCTCCTCGGGCTCCTCGGCGAGCCGGCCGGTGGCGGTGAGGGCGCCGGTGAAGCTGAGTCCGGTGCCTTCGGCCGCCGGGGTGAGGACGACGGTCAGGGAGACCTCCGCGGCGCCCTTGCCGCGGGCCTCGGTGCCCTCGCCCTCGTAGGTGATGGCACCGTCCCGCTCGACGATCCGCAGCCCGCCGCGGTAGGTGATGGTGTGCCCGCCGACCCGGAGCCGGAGCCTCCCGACGATGTCCCGCGCCGCCGGGGAGGCGTCCTCCGGGTCCGCGGAGGCGTCGCGCTGGAGGCCCGGCACACAGCGCGCCACCCGCGCCGGGTCGGTGAGGACGGCCCGCAGGGCCTCGGCCGGGACCGGGACGAACACCTCATGCTCCATGGGGCCCGAGCCTACTCAGCGGGGCGCCCGGCGTCGCCCGTTCCGCGGCGGAACCCGCCCACCGGGTCCTCCGCTCAGTTGCCGTACCGGGGGTGCACCAGCGTCGAGGGGGCGAGGCCGGTGAGCCGGGTGCGCTCGGCGCGGCGGGCGGCGGCGGGCAGGTCGCGGGGGGCGAGGGAGCGCAGCGGGGGCCCGTCGGAGGCGAGCCCGAGGACGGGCGGCCGGTCGCCGCGGACGGCCAGCAGGAAGCCCCAGTCGCCGGGCCCTTCGCGTCCCGTGCCCGCCCGTCCGGCCCGGTCGGGTCCGGCGGCGAAACCGGAGGCGCGGCCCTCGGTGCTGTACGGCCGGGTGGCGTAGCCGGCGGCACGCAGGGTGGCGTCGGCGGTCCAGTAGGTGCGGGGCCGGTCGGTGGCGGCCCCGGCGTGCACGACGAGCCGTCCGCCGTCGGCGAGGACGCCCGCGGCGAGGCCGTAGAACTCCTGGGAGTAGAGCTTGGTGCTGGGGGTGATCCCGGGGTCGGGCAGATCGGAGATCACCACGTCGTACCGTTCCTGCACGTGCCCGGCGGCGCCCCTCAGCCAGTGGAAGGCGTCGGCGTGGACTACCTCGACGCGGGGGTCGCGGAAGGCGTGCCCGTTGAGCGCGGCGAGGGCGGGGTCGGTGCGGGCGAGCCGGACGACACCGGGGTCGAGCTCGACGACGGTGACGGAGCGGACGCCGGGGTGGCGGAGCACCTCGCGGGCCGCGAGGCCGTCGCCGCCGCCGACGATGAGCACGCGCGCGTGCGGCCCGTTCATCGCGGGGTGGACGAGCGCCTCGTGGTAGCGGTACTCGTCCTCGCCGGCGATCCGCAGCCGGCCGTCGAGGTAGAGGTCGAGCGGGCCCTCGGGACCGCCGGTGACCACCACCTCCTGGATCTCGGTGTGGACGGCGACCCGCACCCGCTCCCCGTACACGGCCCGGCGGGCGGCCTGTTCGAAGTCGTCGACGAGGACGGTCGCGGTGGCGAGCACGCCGAGGACGGCGAGGTTGACGCCGATGACGAGGGCCCGGCCGCGGGTCGTGAGGTCGCGGCGGAAGAACCAGAGCACGAGGGCGGCGCCCGCGACCGCGTTGACCGCGCCGGTGACGAGCGCCCCGGTGAGCTGGCCGAGCCAGGGCAGCAGCAGGAAGGGGAAGGCGAGGCCGCCGACGAGCGCGCCCACGTAGTCGGCGGCGAACAGGTCGGCGACCGTGCCGGCCGGGTCGTCGGGGTCGCCGGCCCGGGCGGCGCGCCCCGCCCGGCGCGGCCGGCCGGTGGCGACGGACCGTTCCGGCGCCCGCTGTATGAGGGACATGAGCAGCGGGATCTCGGCGCCGATGAGGATCCCGATGGTGAGCGAGAAGGCCACCAGGACGCCGCGCGAGGCGCCGACCCAGGCGAAGCAGGCGTACAGCACCAGCGCCGAGGTGCCGCCGACGAGCGCGAGGGCGCCCTCGACGAGGCCGAAGCCGACGGCGGCGCGGCAGCGCAGCCGCTTCGCGAGCAGCGAGCCGAGGCCCATCGCGAAGACCATCACGGACAGCACGACGGACGCCTGGGTGACCGAGTCTCCGATCAAGTACGAGGCGAGGGCGACGAGTTCGAGCTCGTAGACGAGGCCACAGGCGGCGCAGACGAAGACGACCGCGAGGACCGGCCACCGCACCGTGGTGCGCGGCCGCGGCGGCGGTCGGCGCACCCTCGTGGGTGGCAGGGTCGCGGTCGGCTCGATCATGCCGTAACGCTACGTCACGACCTCCTCGCCCCTTGTCACCCACACGAGTGCACCTGAGGCGCCGGAGAGGCGCATCAGAGTGTGGCGGGCATACGGGCGCCGATCCTGGTACGGGTGACCACGAGCTGGCCCTCCTGCGGGTAGGCGTGCCAGGTCCGCCAGCGCACCTGACCCTCGTGACGCTGTGCCAGCATCGCGGTGAAGGCGTGCGGCGAGCCGGGGAAGGTGCCGGCCAGGCCGTGCGGATGGTCGGCGACCAGCGCGAGCAACTCCTGCGCCCGGCCCGCGAAGGAGCCCTGCGTGAGCGTCTCGACGCGCGCCGCGAATTCGTACTCCCATTCACCGACGCGCTTGGAGACGCCGAGCGGCAGCGGGGTGCTGCTGCCCGGCATGCAGGCGACGGTCTCGGAGCAGTGGCGGCCCTCCTCTTCGAGCAGGACCTGATGGGAGGCGCCGAGCAGTCTCAACTGCAGTTTCGCGCCGGAGAGTTCGAGATCGAGCACGGCGAGCGCGGGCAGCGGCTCGCGGCCCAGCGCCCAGGCCAGGTCGGCCGCGCGCGTGTCGGTGTAGGAGGTCTTCAAGGTGGTGAGCATGGGTCGGCTCCGCAAACACGGTTTGACGGGTGGGCCGGGGGCGCCCCGGAGAGGGTTCGACGGGAGTGGGGGGAGGCACCGGCTCGGGTCCACACACGGTCCGAGGGCTGTCTCTGACACGAGCGAGAGAACCACGTACTCCGGGCGACTCGCAGCGTTTTTACCCAACTTGCCTTGGTTTCCATCCCCTTCGGGGACCCAACAGTTCAATTGTTCAAACAGAATCGATCGCTGAGCGACCGACAGCGGTGCTCATGACGCCAATCCCGCCCTGCCCCGCACCCGTTGAACTCCTAGGAACCGCCGCCGCAACCGCCTCCCCCGCAACTCGAGCCGCACGAGCTCGACGCGCCGCAGCCGCTCCCGCCCCCGTCCCCGCCGCCGGACCAGCCGCGGCGCCGCTTCCTCCCCCTGCTCCTGCCGTCCGCGGACACCGCGATGCCGACGACCGCCACGATCACGAACGTGATGACCAGGAACGTCATCCTCATCACCCCCCGTACGGCGGCGCCCTGCCGCCTCTGCCCGGGGGTTTCCCACCCCGTCCCGCGCCCAAAGCCCACTTGAGCAAGTCCAGAGCTTCGGCCCAGGATGACCGCCATGACACGACCGCTGCTCAACCGCCGGCTCGCGGAGTTCGGGACCACGATCTTCGCCGAGATGTCCGCGCTCGCCGCCAGGACCGGATCGATCAACCTCGGTCAGGGCTTCCCCGACACCGACGGCCCCGAGGAGATCCGCGAGGCGGCGGTGCGCGCCCTGCGCGACGGCCGCGGCAACCAGTACCCGCCCGGCCCCGGCGTCCCCGAGCTGCGCACCGCGATCGCCGACCACCAGCACGCCCGCTACGGCCTGGAGTACGACCCCGACACCGAGGTCCTCGTCACCGCCGGCGCCACCGAGGCCATCGCGGCGGCCCTCCTCGCCCTGGTCGGCCCCGGCGACGAGGTCGTCGCCCTGGAGCCGTACTACGACTCGTACGCGGCCTGCGTCGCCATGGCGGGCGGCACCCGGGTCCCGGTCACCCTCCGCCCGCGCGAGGGCCGCTACGTCCTCGACCTCGACGAGCTGCGGGCCGCGGTCACCCCGCGCACCCGGCTCCTCCTCCTCAACACCCCTCACAACCCCACCGGCACCGTCCTGACCCGCGCCGAGCTCACCGCCGTCGCCGAGCTCGCCGTCGAGCGGGACCTGCTCGTCGTCACCGACGAGGTCTACGAGCACCTGCTCTTCGACGGCGCCGAGCACGTCCCGATCGCCACCCTCCCCGACATGCGGGAGCGCACGGTGACCATCGGCTCGGCCGGCAAGACGTACTCCTTCACCGGCTGGAAGGTCGGCTGGGGCAAGGCTTGCTGACCTACCTGTTACGGATGCGGGTCGCGTTGGACGTCCAAGCCCCAGCTCCCGCTTCATCAAGAAACCCAAATGGCGTGCACTCCTCCATAGGGGCTTGAATCTTGGACGCGCGCCTAAGAAAATCCCAAACGACGTGCTCGCTGCGGCGTACGGCCTGCCTCTCCTACTGTCCTTCCTGCAGCCAGGGATCACGCGGCTGGCAGACCCATCGACCTCGGGAAGGAACCGAACGTGCAGCTGAAATTGATGTACGTGATGATCGCGCTCCTTGGAGCCCTCGTAGCCGCCCTTGCGGGCAGCCTCGTAGCCGTCATGGAAGGAGGGCGGGGAACCGAGGCCGTCAAGTCGGGCGCCAAGACCTTCGCCGTCGCTCTGCCGCTCCTCATCGTCGTCCTGACCGCCTTGGGTGTGGTGGGCGCATGAGCGACATGACGGCCCGAGGGCGCGCAGCGCGGACCGGGCGCCCCTCCCCATCCGATCAGACGCTTGAGCAGATGTCCCAACAGCTCGCGCAGCTCTCCCGGTTCATGCACTCGGCCGAGGCTGCCCGGCTCGTCCTCGGCCTGCTGTACCTGAGCCGGATTCCGCGGGACGCCACCAGGCCCGGGGTTCCGACATGGGCGTGGTTGGTGAATCGCGCTACGGAAAATCCTTCGGAAGTCCGCAGGGCCGTGATCGAGTGCCTGGCCCACTGGCTCCCTTCCATCGAGGACCCGGACGCGGGAGCGATGCGTCTTGTGCCCGAACTCCCCGCCAGCTCCACCAGGCATCTGCCTGCTCTCATCCATGCCATCGGCTCCACCGAGCAGGTTTCCCCTCTGCTCGACAAGTGTCTGCGAGACCTCTCAGCGGCCCAGGCCGACGGCAGCAACTACTTCACACCCGGCGACCTGGCGCGCCTCATGGTCGGCGCGGCGGTACCGCAGGACGGGAACAGCGTGCTGGACCCGGTCTGCGGCTCAGGTGGTCTGTTGGTCGAGAGCCATCGCTACGTCCACGAGCGTGTCGGACTCAACCCGACCATGTTCCTGCAGGGTAAGGAACAGCACGCCCCTTCTTCTCAGGTGGCCCATATGAACCTCGCGGTTCGGGGCATCAGGGGTCGCATCTTCCCGCCCGGGAACAGCCTCGCGCATCCCGAACCCGAGCGCCACGACATCGTTCTGGCAAACCTCCCCTTCAACCAATCCGCCTGGGCGCCCGAGGGCGACGCCGAACCGGGCGACGGCCGGCCACTGCGCTCCGTCACCGCCGCCGATCCGCGGTGGCCGGAGGAACCTCCGCCCCGGGGCTCCGCCAACGCCGCCTGGATCCAGCACATCGCGCATGCACTGGCGCCGGCGGGACGAGCCGTCTTCCTGATGGCCGACAGCATGGCCACCAGCCGACAGTCCGCACCCCGAAGACTCCGCGAACGTCTACTGCATGCCGACCTCGTCGAGTGCGTGATCGCGCTACCGCCTCGCGTGTTCGGCCCCTCCAAGGCCACAGCCTGTCTGTGGGTGCTCAACAAGGACAAGCGCGCACGACCCGGCTGGGGTTCCTCGGACCGTCGCGGCCAGGTGCTGTTCATCAACGCGCGGCGCGCCTACGAACGGGTCCCGGACTCAAGGTCACGGCGGCTGGGCGAGGAGAACACTGCCCGAATCCTGAGCACTCTCGCAGCCTGGCGGGGCCTCTCCGAGAGCGGTGCCGCAGCGTTGCCGTACAGCGACGTCCCCGGCTGGTCCCAAAGCTGCTCCACCAAGGAGATCACGAGCCACGAGTACAGCCTCATGCCGACTTCGTACGCCGTGGAACCGCCGAGCCCGGAGCGGGACACGCGGAGCCACATCGAGCGGCTCAAGTTCGAGCTGACCGATCACCTGGCCCACATGCACGATCTTGAACTGCGACTGCTGGACGCCTTGGAGGAGATCTGATGGGAGCCGGTACGCCTCAGGCCGACACGGGTACGTCGGCATGGCCGACGGTCTCTCTCCGCGGGCTCGAACGACTCGGCCACAACATCCACACAGCCTGTGGCTTCCTCGACGACAAGACCGCAGAGAGCACCCCAGGAGTGGTCAGCTCGACCTTCGTCCGGGACGGCAAGATCCTCTCTCCCCGGACCAACGAGTGGGTTTCGGGTGTACCTCCACGTACCCGAGCCAGCCTCAGGGAGGGTGACCTGGCGGTCGTGCTCGTCAGACGCGCGGGGGATTCCGCGCTGGTCACCTCCGAGCACGCGGGGTGGCCCGCAGCCCGGTCGATCGGCATCATCCGCGCGGAGCCGCGCCTTGTGCGGTGGCTGCACATCTGGTTGCAGACGCCCACCGCGAAGGCCCGGATCGATGAGGACGTGACGGCCCACGTCGAGCCGACCGTAAGCCTCGACACCCTCCGTCGCATGCTGTTCCCACTGCCGCCGCCCGACGTCATCACTCACTACCACCGGGCCTTCACCCTCATCGAGGAGACGGCCGCCGTCTACCAGCTAACCGCGCGCAAGACAATGGAACTGGCCGACGCACTCCACAACACGGTGGCGGCTTCAGGTCCGCCCTGGGGCTCACGACCGCTGGCAAAGGTCGCCCGTCTGAAGTCGGGTACCGGTTCCGAAAGCTCACTCCCACCGGCACCTGCGGATCCGACCATCGACGTGATCGCACCCAGGGACCTCTACGACCTTCCCGTGCCCCACGTCCACCGGTTCCGCCTGACCGGGCCGGCGCGCGACGGCGCGGTACACCCTCCGGGCACCTTCATGCTCAGCACCCGCTCCGACGGCGCGCACATCGCCGTGTCCAGCCGGGCGGCGACCCCCCTCAGAAGCGTCGTCGCCGTGCGGCCCCTGGACGACGAGGACGCGTGGTGGCTTCTCCACGAGCTCAGAAGCCGGAGCAAGGCGATCGCGGAACTCGCGCAGGGCCAGAACCGCCGCGAGATCTCCGCCCTCCGCCTGAAATCCCTGGCTCTCACTTGGCCGGATCACTTCACGCGCGCCGACTTCCACCGGGTCGTCGAGCCTCTGCATGCTACGGCACGACTCCTCGTCTCCAAGATCGCGACGTTGCACGCACTGCGGGACACTCTCCTGCGCGACATCACGGCGAAGGCCGGTGTGCTCCGAGAGCCGGAGGAACAGGGCCTCAGCCTCCCGGCACCACGTGGGATGGAGAGCCTCGATGAGTCAGGATGGGGCCTGCAAACTCAACGGGTACCCGAGTGAGAACGGTGGAGCGATGAATACCAGGCCACTGCTGAACCGCAGGCTGGACGGGCTCGGGACGACGATCTTCGCGGAGATGTCGGCCCTGGCGACAGCGACGGGCGCGATCAACCTGGGCCAGGGCTTCCCGGACACCGACGGCCCGGAGTCCGTACGTGAGGCCGCCGTACGAGCGCTGCGCGACGGCCGCGGCAACCAGTACCCGCCGGGCCCCGGCGTCCCGGAGCTCCGCCAGGCGATCGCCGACCACCAGCACCGCTTCTACGGCCTGAGCCTCGACCCCGACACGGAAGTACTGGTCACCGCTGGCGCGACGGAGGCGATCGCGGCGACCATGCTCGCGCTGCTGGAGCCCGGTGACGAGGTGATCGCCTTCGAGCCCTTCTACGACTCCTACGCGGCCTGCGTCGCCATGGCCGGCGCGAAGCGCGTCCCGCTCACCCTGCGCGCCCCGTCCTTCCGCCCGGACCTGGACGAACTGCGATCCAAGATCACCCCGCGCACTCGCCTCCTGCTCCTCAACACCCCGCACAACCCGACCGGGATGGTCCTCACCCCCGACGAGCAGAGCACCATCGCCGCGCTCGCCGTCGAGCACGACCTGCTCGTGGCCACCGACGAGGTGTACGAGCACCTGGTCTTCGACGGCGCCGCCCACGTCCCGATCGCGAGCCTCCCCGGCATGCGCGAGCGCACCGTCTCCATCTCCTCCGCCGGCAAGACCTTCTCCTTCACCGGATGGAAGGTTGGCTGGACCACCGCGAGCCCGGAGCTGACCTCGGCGGTCCGCTCGGCGAAGCAGTACCTCACCTACGTCTCCTCCGGCCCCTTCCAGTACGCGGTCGCCGAGGCCCTGCGCCTCCCGGAGGCGTACTACGACGGCCTGCGCGCCGACCTCCAGGCCAAGCGGGACCTGCTGAGCGAGGGCCTCGAGGAGGCCGGCTTCGGGGTCTACCGCCCGCGCGGAACGTACTTCGTCACCACCGACATCCGCCCCCTCGGCGCCGACGACGGCTTCGCCTTCTGCCGCTCGCTGCCGGAGCGGGCCGGTGTCGTCGCCATCCCGAACGCGGTCTTCTACGACCACCGCGAGGCGGGCGCCCCCTTCGTCCGCTTCGCGTTCTGCAAGCGGACCGACGTCCTGGAGGAGGCGGTCTCCCGGCTGAAGCGGCTGGGGTGAGA
Source organism: Streptomyces roseolus (assembly GCF_014649855.1). Taxonomy (GTDB): domain Bacteria; phylum Actinomycetota; class Actinomycetes; order Streptomycetales; family Streptomycetaceae; genus Streptomyces; species Streptomyces roseolus. The sequence continues at coordinate 233,937 of NZ_BMTV01000001.1, forward strand.
ACGCCGGAAGCCGGGCCCCCGTGCGGGGACCCGGCTTCCGGCGCGCGGGGGACGGGGCTCAGGCCTCGTCGCCCTCGGTCTTCTCCTCCGGGGAGGCCAGACCGAACTGCTCGACGATCCACTTGTCGAACTCGATGGAGGCGCGGACCCAGCTCACCGTGGAGGAGACGAAGTGCTCCAGGGCGACGCCGGTGCCGATCAGCATCTGCGCCTCACCGATGAGGCGGAGGGTGGCGGAGCCGTCCTCCTCCTCGTGCAGGTGGGTGTAGACCTTCGGCCACAGGGTGCGGCGGTTCCAGTCGTCGATCGCGTCGAGGATCTTGACGCGGTCGTCGGCGGAGTGCGGACGGTCGTAGAACGTGCGCACCGAGAACACCTGCTGCTCGTTCTCGCCGCGGAACATGAAGTACGTGCGGAATTCCTCCCACGGCGCCGCGAGGTCGCCCTCGTCGTCGACGACGTACTTGAGCTCCATCTGCTCCAGGAGCTGCTTCACCAGGTCCTGGTCGGGGACGACGGGGCCCGCCGGTCCTGCCTGGGGCTGGGGCTGTCCCCCGAAATTCGGAATCGAGGACGGGTCGATGCTCACCGTGAATTTCCCTTCGTACGGATGTCGCCATCCTCCCCCATCCCGGCCGGTCCGTGGCAAGCCCCGCCGGTGCGGATCCGCTGCGGGCTGACAGGATCCGCACCCACGGCCCTACCCGGCCCGGCCGACGATCAGCCCGTCCTCGAAGCGGTCCACGCGGACGGTGTCGCCGTCGCGGACCTCGCCGGCCAGGATCTCCTTGGCGAGCCGGTCGCCGATGGCCGTCTGGATGAGGCGGCGCAGCGGGCGGGCGCCGTACGCGGGGTCGTTGCCCTCCTCGGCCAGCCACTCCAGGGCCTCCGGGGTGACGTCCAGGGTGAGCCGGCGGTCGGCGAGCCGCCGGGCGAGCCGGTCGATCTGGAGGCGGGCGATGCGGCCCAGCTCGGCGCGGTCGAGCGCCGAGAAGACCACCAGGTCGTCGAGGCGGTTCAGGAATTCCGGCTTGAAGCTGGCCCGGACGACCTCCAGGACCTGCTGCTTCTTCTCCTCGTCGCCGGTCAGGGGGTCGACCAGGTACTGGCTGCCCAGGTTGGAGGTGAGGATCAGGAGGGTGTTGCGGAAGTCGACCGTGCGGCCCTGGCCGTCGGTGAGCCGGCCGTCGTCGAGGACCTGGAGCAGGATGTCGAAGACCTCCGGGTGCGCCTTCTCCACCTCGTCGAGGAGGACGACGCTGTACGGGCGGCGGCGGACGGCCTCGGTGAGCTGGCCGCCCTCCTCGTAGCCGACGTAGCCGGGGGGCGCGCCGACCAGACGGGCGACGGAGTGCTTCTCGGAGTACTCCGACATGTCGATGCGGACCATGGCCCGCTCGTCGTCGAAGAGGAAGTCGGCGAGCGCCTTCGCCAGCTCGGTCTTGCCGACGCCGGTGGGGCCGAGGAAGAGGAAGGAGCCGGTGGGCCGGTCGGGGTCGGCGATCCCGGCGCGGGTGCGGCGCACCGCGTCGGAGACGGCCCGGACGGCCTCGGTCTGGCCGATGAGCCGGCGGCCCAGCTCGTCCTCCATGCGGAGCAGCTTCTGCGTCTCGCCCTCCAGGAGGCGGCCGGCGGGGATGCCGGTCCAGGCGCCGACGACGTCGGCGATGTCGTCGGGGCCGACCTCCTCCTTGACCATGGTGTCCTTCTGGACCTCGCGCTCGGCCTCGGTGGCCTCGGCGAGCTCGCGCTCCAGGGTGGGGATCTCGCCGTAGAGCAGCTTGGAGGCGGTGTCGAAGTCGCCGTCGCGCTGGGCGCGCTCGGCCCGGCCGCGGGTCTCGTCGAGCTTCTCCTTCAGCTCGCCGACGCGGTTGAGGGACTGCTTCTCCTTCTCCCAGCGGGCGGTGAGGCCGCGCAGCTCCTCCTCGCGGTCGGCGAGGTCGCGGCGGAGCTTCTCCAGGCGCTGGACGCTGGCCGGGTCGGTCTCCTTGGCGAGGGCCAGCTCCTCCATGCGGAGCCGGTCGACGGAGCGCTGGAGCTCGTCGATCTCGACCGGGGAGGAGTCGATCTCCATGCGGAGCCGGGAGGCGGCCTCGTCGACGAGGTCGATGGCCTTGTCGGGGAGGAAGCGGGAGGTGATGTACCGGTCGGAGAGGGTCGCGGCGGCCACCAGGGCGGAGTCGTTGATCTGCACCTTGTGGTGGGCCTCGTACCGGCCCTTGAGGCCGCGGAGGATGGCGACGGTGTCCTCGACGGACGGCTCGGCGACCAGGACCTGCTGGAAGCGGCGCTCCAGGGCGGGGTCCTTCTCGATCCGCTCGCGGTACTCGTCCAGGGTGGTGGCGCCGACCATGCGGAGCTCGCCGCGGGCCAGCATCGGCTTCAGCATGTTGCCGGCGTCCATGGCGGAGTCGCCGCCGGCGCCCGCGCCGACGACGGTGTGCAGCTCGTCGATGAAGGTGATGATCTGGCCGTCGCTCTCCTTGATCTCGGAGAGGACGGTCTTGAGCCGTTCCTCGAACTCGCCGCGGTACTTCGCGCCGGCGACCATCGCGCCGAGGTCCAGGGAGACCAGCCGCTTGTTCCGCAGCGACTCGGGGACGTCGCCCTTCACGATCCGCTGGGCGAGGCCCTCCACGACGGCGGTCTTGCCGACGCCGGGCTCGCCGATGAGGACCGGGTTGTTCTTGGTGCGCCGGGAGAGGACCTGGACGACCCGCCGGATCTCGTGGTCGCGGCCGATCACCGGGTCGAGCTTGCCCTCGCGGGCGGCGGCGGTGAAGTCGGTGCCGAACTTCTCCAGGGCCTTGTACGAGCCCTCCGGGTCGGCGGTGGTCACGCGGCGGCCTCCCCGGGCCTTCTCGAAGGCGTCCTGGAGCCGGCGGGCGGTCGCGCCCTGCCGGTCCAGGACCTGGCCGGCCTGCCCGCCCTTGGCGGCGAGGCCGATGAGCAGGTGCTCCGTGGACAGGAACTCGTCACCGAGCTTCTTGGCGCGCTCGGCGGCGTCGGCGATGACGGCGAGCAGCTCGCGGTTCGGTTGCGGTGGCGCGACGGTGGAGCCGGTCACGCTGGGCAGGGCGGCGAGCAGCCGCTCGGCCCCGGTGCGGACGGCGGCCTGGTCGGCCTCGACGGCGGCGAGCAGATCGGTGATGTTCTCGTTGTCCTGACCGGCCAGCAGCGCCAGAAGAAGATGTGCGGGGGTCAGGTCGGCGTGCCCCTGGGACACGGCGCGGCTGCTCGCCGCGTTCAGCGCGTCCCGGCTCCTGTTGGTCAGTTCTGCGTCCACGTGCGGGGTCTCCTCCTGGGTGTGGTCCTCCGGGTCCGGCGGTGGACCCTTCTCGTTCTCTGACTCATACAGCGTACATAAAGTTGAGTCTATTCCGCTCAAGGTGTCGGAGGGGCGAACGTCCGGGGTAGTTTCCGGGCATGGCGACCGACCCGAGGAACCCCACGGACTCGTACCTCAGCTTCTGGCGCGAGTACCACATGTGCACGCTGACCACCCCGCGTCCGGACGGCACCCCGCACGTGGTGGCCGTCGGCGTCACGTACGACCCCGAGCGCGGCCTGGCGCGGGTCATCACCAACAAGAACAGCAGGAAGGTCGCCCACGTCCTGGCGGCGGGCGCGGAGGGCGCGCGGGTCGCGGTCTGCCAGGTCGACAAGGGGCGCTGGGCCACCCTGGAGGGCGTCGCCCGGATCCGCACGGAGGAGGCGGAGGTCGCCGACGCGGTGGCGCGCTACGCCGAGCGCTACGGCCGCACCCCGACGCCCAACCCCGACCGGGTGGTCATCGAGATCGCGCTCACCCGGGCGATGGGCCGCGCCTGACCCTCCCTCCGGGAACGGTCCCGGATCCGCCGGGGACGGCCCCGGAAAAGCACAACGGCGCCATCGCGGTTCAGGTCCGCGATGGCGCCGTTGTGTGGGGGAAGCACCTGAGCGATCTACAACGACGGGGGAATCGCTCAGGCACTGCGGGGGGTGGCGGAGATGGTCTCGGAGGCGAACCGCGCCTCGACCGGCTGGTGGTCGCGCTGGTCCAAGTTGACGAAGATCATGCCGTACCGGATGGCACAGCGGACGGGCTGGGGGGCGCCGCGGGGACGGCGCAGGCACCGGTAGGCACGGATGTCCTCGTCGTCCCCGCGGACGACGACGATCGGCTCACCGAAGAGGGTGACCTTCAACGACTCGCCACGGCGCGGCACCGCGGTGACGAGGTCGATGAAGTGCCACCCCGACCGGTAGGCACTCGCCATCTCGCGTCGGAAACGAGGGTCCTCGGGAACCGTCATGCCCTGACGGACCCCCAACCGGGGTCGGCGACCGGCGCCACGCCCCATCCGGGATCGGCGACCGCCGGCTGCAGCAGACCCCAGCCCGGGTCGGCCCTGACGACCTGCGTCTGGGAACCCCACCCCGGATCCTGGGCCATCGAGACAGCGCCCACAGCTGCAGCAGCCATCAGCGCGGCACCGACTACGGTGCGTATGAGCTTCTTGGACATGACCGAGCAACCTCACTCGAAGGTGTGTAACTACCTGCTCCCCCGCAAGTCACGACGATCGCTCACTCCTCCCGTTTCCACCACTCGCCCAATGCATCATGTTCCTGTAATGCAAGAGCCTGGGGGTGTACGTATGCGGATAGAACCTGACCAAAAGGTGCATTCTCACACGCACGCAGACCTGTGCGAACCGGGCAGTCGGCTCTACTCGGAGGCCCTCAGGGAAGGCCGGATCGCCCGTTCCGAGATCTCGCCCGCACCCTGCCTGATGGACCTGGACCTGCTGCGCCCCGACCCCGACGACGCCGAGTGGCTCCGCCCCGTGGCACCGACGGCCGCCCTCGCCCGCCTCCTCGACCCGCTCGAGAAGGAGATACAGGAGCGCCGGCGCATGACCGTCACCCTCGCCGACGCCTTCGAACCCTTCATGGCCCTCGGCGCCCGCGACCCCTCGATGACCCACGCCATCACCGTCCTCGAAGGACTGGAGCGGATCAACGACAGCCTGGACCGCGCCGTCGCCGCATGCACCTCGGAACTGCTCACCGTACAGCCGGGGAAGGGCCGCAGCGCGCAGACCTTCGGAGAAGCCCTGCGCCGGGTGCGGCCGCTGCTCGGCCGGGGCATCCGGATGCGCACGCTGTACCAGCACACCGCGCGCCACCAGCCCATCACCCTGGCGTACCTGGAACGCATCGGCTCCGAGGTCGAGGTCCGGACGCTGGAGGAGATCATCGACCGCCTCATCATCGTCGACCGCAAGGTCGCCTTCGTCCCGGCCAGCCGTGACCGCACCATCGCCCTCGAACTGCGCCACCAGGGGCTCGTGGAGTACCTCGGCGGCGTCTTCGACCAGTTCTGGCTCCAGGCGACGCCCCTGGACTCCCCGGTCACCTACCAGCCGCAGCTCAGCGGCATCAGCGGCGTCCAGCGCTCCATCGCCCGGCTCCTCGTCGAGGGCCACGTCGACGAGGCCATCGCCCGCCGGCTCGGGATGAACGTCCGCACCTGCCGGGCGCACATAGCCAAGCTCGCGGCCACCCTCGGCAGCGGCAGCCGCGCCCAGCTCGGCTACCTCATCGCCCGCTCCGGCCTCCTCGAACGGGAGATCTGACCGCCGGACGCGCGGAAGGCCCCTCCCGGGCGGGGAGGGGCCTTCCGCGGTCCATGGCGCGTGCGGCTACTCGCCGCGCTTCGGTGCCGGGCGCCACACCACCAGGGCGCCGGTCTGCTGCACGTCGGTGTACGGCACCAGGTCGCGCCGGTACGAGGCGTGCACCTGGGCCTCGCGCTGGCGCATCGCGGCGGCCGCGCCCTCGACGGCCGCCGAGAGCTCGGCGACCCGGGCCTGGAGCGCCGCGACCTGGTTCTCCAGCTCGATGATGCGCTTGATGCCGGCGAGGTTGATGCCCTCGTCCTGCGACAACTGCTGCACCTGGCGGAGCAGTTCGATGTCGCGGGCCGAGTAGCGCCGGCCCCGGCCGGCCGTGCGGTCCGGGGAGACCAGACCCAGGCGGTCGTACTGGCGCAGGGTCTGCGGATGCAGCCCCGACAGCTGGGCCGCCACCGAGATGACGTACACCGGGGTCTCGTCGGTCAGTTCGTACGGGTTGCGTCTGCGTCCGTCCACCGCGTCAGGCTCCCTTCGCCGCCTCGAACAGCTCCGCCCTGGGGTCCGTCGAGGCGGTCGCCTCGCGGTAGGTCTCCAGGGCCTCGCGGGCCTTGTCGTCCAGTTCCCTGGGCACCGCGACCTCCACCGTCACCAGCAGGTCGCCGCGCGTACCGTCCTTGCGGACCGCGCCCTTGCCGCGGGCGCGCATGGTCCGGCCGTTCGGGGTGCCCGCGGGCAGCTTGAGCGTGACCGCGGGCCCGCCGAGGGTCGGGACCTTGACCTCGCCGCCGAGCGCCGCCTCCACGAAGGAGACCGGCACCGTGACGGTGAGGTTGTCGTCCTTGCGCCCGAAGACCGGGTGGGCGTCGACGTGCACCACGACGAACAGGTCGCCGTGGGGCCCGCCGCGCTCGCCCGGGGCGCCCTTGCCGCGCAGCCGGATCTTCTGCCCGTCGGAGACGCCCGCCGGGATCCGGACCTGCATGGTCCGCGAGGACTTGGCCCGGCCGGAGCCCTTGCAGACCTCGCAGGGGTTCTCCGCGATCAGGCCGCGGCCCTTGCAGTCGACGCACGGGTCGGTCAGCGAGAAGCCGCCGCCGCTGCCCCGCGAGACCTGGCCGGTGCCGACGCAGGTCGGGCACACCCGGGGCGTGCCGTTCTTGTCGCCGGTGCCCGAACAGGCCGTGCAGGGCTGCTGGCTGGACATCCGCAGGGGCACGGTCGCGCCCTCGATCGCCTCGGTGAAGCTGAGCGTCACCTCGGACTCGATGTCCTGGCCGCGCCGGGGCTGGGTGCGGGCACCCGCGCCGCCGCCGCGGTTGAACAGACCGCCGAAGACGTCCCCGATGCCACCGCCGCCGCCGAAGCCGCCGGCCCCGCCCTGGGCGCCCCCGAAGAGGTCGCCCAGGTCGAAGTTGAACGAACCGCCCGCACCCGGGCCGCCGGCCCGGAAGCCGCCGTTCCCGAAGAGCGCGCGCGCCTCGTCGTACTCCTTGCGCTTCTTGGGGTCGCCGAGGACGTCGTTCGCCTCGGAGATCTCCTTGAAGCGCTCCTCGGCCTTGGTGTCGCCCTTGTTGGCGTCCGGGTGGTTCTCGCGTGCGAGCTTCCGGTACGCCTTCTTGATCTCGGCCTCGGTGGCGTCCTTGGGGACGCCGAGGACCTTGTAGTAGTCCTTCTCGACGAAGTCCTTCGTGCTCATCGACGTCCCTCCTCCCGCGTGCGGGTGTGGCTGCTTACTCGCTGTCCTTCTCGGAGTCGTCCGACTCCTCGGCCTTCGCCGCACCGCCGGGCTGCGCGCCCGGCTGGGGCTCGGCGACGGCCACCCGGGCGGGCCGGACGGTCCGCTCGCCGATCCGGTACCCCGGCTGCAGGATCGCGACGCAGGTCGTCTCGGTGACGTCCGGCGCGTAACTGTGCATCAGGGCCTCGTGGATCGTCGGGTCGAAGGGCTCGCCCTCCTTGCCGAACTGCTGGAGACCCATCTTGGCGACGACGGTCTCCAGCGACTCGGCGACCGACTTGAAGCCGCCCACGAGCTCGCCGTGGTCCCGGGCCCGGCCGATGTCGTCGAGGACCGGGAGCAGGTCGGACAGGAGGCTCGCGACCGCGATCTCCTTGACCGTGACCCGGTCCCGCTCGACCCGGCGCCGGTAGTTCTGGTACTCCGCCTGGAGCCGCTGGAGGTCCGCCGTCCGCTCGGAGAGCGCCGTGCGGGCCTGGTCCAGCTGCGCCAGGAGAGCCGTGTCCGTCACGTCCCCGGCCGGGGCCGCCGCGTCCTCGGTGGACTCGGCGGCCTCGTCGGCGTCGCCGGAGGGGACGTCGGGCTCCTCCTCGAAGCCCGCGGTCTCCTCGCTCACGCCTGGCCGTCCTTCTTGGGCTCGTCGTCGACGATCTCGGCGTCCACCACGTCGTCGTCGGCCTTGGCCTCGCCGGCCGGGGCGCCGGCCTGGGCGGCCTGGGCGTCGGCGTAGAGGGCCTGGCCGAGCTTCTGGGAGACGGCCGCGACCTTCTCGGTGGCGGTGCGGATCTCGGCGGTGTCCTCGCCCTTGAGCTTCTCCTTCAGCTCGGCGAGGGCGGCCTCGACCTCGGTCTTCACGTCGCCCGGGACCTTGTCCTCGTTGTCCTTGAGGAACTTCTCGGTCTGGTAGACGAGCGCCTCGCCCTGGTTGCGGGACTCGGCGGCCTCGCGGCGGCGGTGGTCCTCGTCCGCGTACTGCTCGGCCTCCTGGCGCATCCGGTCGACCTCGTCCTTCGGCAGCGAGGAGCCGCCGGTGACGGTCATCTTCTGCTCCTTGCCCGTGCCCAGGTCCTTCGCGGTCACGTGCATGATGCCGTTGGCGTCGATGTCGAAGGCGACCTCGATCTGCGGGACGCCGCGCGGGGCCGGCGGGAGGCCGGTCAGCTCGAACATGCCGAGCTTCTTGTTGTACGCCGCGATCTCGCGCTCGCCCTGGTAGACCTGGATCTGCACGGACGGCTGGTTGTCCTCGGCCGTCGTGAAGATCTCGGACCGCTTGGTCGGGATCGTGGTGTTGCGCTCGATGAGCTTGGTCATGATGCCGCCCTTGGTCTCGATGCCGAGGGACAGCGGGGTGACGTCGAGGAGCAGGACGTCCTTGACCTCGCCCTTGAGGACACCGGCCTGGAGGACGGCGCCGATGGCGACGACCTCGTCCGGGTTCACGCCCTTGTTGGCCTCGTTGCCGCCGGTCAGCTCCTTGACGAGCTCGGCGACGGCCGGCATGCGGGTCGAGCCGCCGACCAGGACCACGTGGTCGATCTCGGAGAGGGCGATGCCCGCGTCCTTGATGACGTTGTGGAACGGGACCTTGCAGCGCTCCAGGAGGTCCGAGGTGAGCTGCTGGAACTGGGCGCGGGTGAGCTTCTCGTCCAGGTGCAGCGGGCCCTCGGCGGAGGCCGTGATGTACGGGAGGTTGATGGAGGTCTCGGTCGAGGAGGAGAGCTCGATCTTCGCCTTCTCGGCCGCCTCGCGCAGACGCTGGAGCGCCATCTTGTCGGCGGACAGGTCGACGCCGTGACCGTTCTTGAACTGGGTCACCAGGTAGTCGACGACGCGCTGGTCCCAGTCGTCGCCACCGAGGTGGTTGTCGCCGTTGGTGGCCTTCACCTCGACGACGCCGTCGCCGATCTCCAGGAGGGACACGTCGAAGGTGCCGCCACCGAGGTCGAAGACGAGGATCGTCTGGTCGTCCTTGTCGAGGCCGTAGGCCAGGGCGGCCGCGGTCGGCTCGTTGACGATGCGCAGGACGTTGAGGCCCGCGATCTCACCGGCCTCCTTGGTGGCCTGGCGCTCGGAGTCGTTGAAGTACGCCGGCACGGTGATGACCGCGTCGGTGACCTTCTCGCCCAGGTAGGCCTCGGCGTCGCGCTTCAGCTTCTGGAGGATGAAGGCGGAGATCTGCTGCGGGTTGAAGTTCTTCCCGTCGAGCTCGATCTTCCAGTCGGTGCCCATGTGGCGCTTCACGGACCGGATGGTCCGGTCGACGTTGGTGACGGCCTGGCGCTTGGCCACCTCGCCGACGAGCACCTCGCCGTTCTTGGCGAAGGCGACGACGGACGGCGTGGTCCTGGCGCCCTCCGCGTTCGTGATGACGGTGGGCTCGCCGCCTTCCAGAACGCTGACGACGGAGTTAGTCGTGCCCAGGTCGATGCCGACCGCACGTGCCATTTCGATTCCTCCAGCTGACTGACTTGAGTGGAACTGACTCAAGGATGCATCACGGGACAGCCGACGTCAACAGAGCTGAGTCGAGTCGACTCAACTCTTCGTCGGCCCGACCGCTCAAAGAGACGCGAGAAGCGCGTCGCTCCCTGACGCGCGGCGCGAGAAGTGGGAGAGTCCCGGTGCCCCGCGTCGGGCAAAGCGGGCATATTCCACGAACATCCCATCATCTCAGCCGGAGGGGTCCGGGGCATGACGGCGAACCGTACGCAGCACAGGCACCGCACCTTCGACCTCAAGCGCGCCCTCGACCTGTTCGGCGGTACGACCCTGCTCGTCCTGCTCGCACCCCTACTCGGCGCGGTCGCGCTCTCGCTCTCCCTCACCCGGGAGGGGCCCGTGCTGCGCCGCCACACGAGGGCGGGGCTGCGCGGCCGGCCGTTCACCATGCTGACCCTGCGCACCCGGAGCCCGCTGGCCGCGCTCCCGCTGCTGCTGCACGTCGTACGGGGCGAGATGTCGCTCGTCGGACCCTGCCCGCTCTCCCCCGGCCACCCCGAGTGCGCGGGCGCGGCGCGGCGCCGGCTCTCCGTCCGCCCGGGGCTGACCGGCCCCTGGCAGATCAGCGACCGTTCCGACCTGCCCTGGGAGGAGCGCGAGCTGCTCGACCTCCACTATGTGGACCACCACTGGCTCGGCATGGATCTGGCCGTGCTGGCGCGTACGCTTCCAGCAGTCCGTCGACGTCGCCTCCGGCGCGCCTCCGCCCGTCCGGCAAGGCTTGCCTGAGCGACACAGATCACCGCAGGGGCCGCTACAGCGCGGCGCCGGGAACCGGTAATCTCAGCACGGACTAATTAAGTTACCGCTTAGTAGGCTCAGGGCGAGAGTGAGGGCGAGGCGAGCACAGGCCGCCCCCGCCGCGCCCCAGGCCCGCCCGAGGAGCCCGTCATGCAACTCGCCGCGATCATCGTGTCGCTGACGCTGACCGTGGTCGGCGTTGCCCTGCTCGCTCGCGCCATCGGCCAGTTCGTCCGTTACTTCAAGCTCGGCCAGCCGGTCCCGGCCGGCACCCGCACGGACAACCCCTACCAGCGCAGCGTCACCCTGGTCCGGGAGTTCCTGGGCCACACCCGGATGAACCGCTGGGGCATCGTCGGCTTCGCCCACTGGTTCGTCGCGGTCGGCTTCCTGACCCTACCGCCGACCCTCGCGCAGGCCTTCGGCCAGCTCTTCCAGGCCGACTGGACCCTGCCGGTCATCGGCGGCTTCCTGCCCTTCGAGCTCTACATCGAGTTCATCGGCGTCATGACGATCCTGGGCATCGCCGCCCTGATCGTCATCCGCCTGCTGTCGCTGCCCTCCCGGGCCGGCCGCAAGTCCCGCTTCGCCGGCTCCAAGGCCGGCCAGGCGTACTTCGTCGAGTACGTGATCCTCACCATCGGCCTCGCGATCTACGTGCTGCGCGGCCTGGAGGGCGCGATCCACCACGTCGAGCACTACGAGGCCGCGTACTTCGCCTCGTACCCGCTCGTCCTGGCCTTCAAGGGCCTGTCGCTCTCCACCCTCCAGACGCTCATCTACTTCACCGCCATGGTGAAGATCAGCACCTCGTTCATCTGGATGATCGTGGTCTCGCTGAACACCAACATGGGCGTCGCCTGGCACCGCTTCCTCGGCTTCCCGAACATCTGGTTCAAGCGCAACGCCACCGGCGAGACCGCGCTGGGCGCGCTCCAGCCGATGACGACCGGCGGCAAGCCGATCGACTTCGAGGACCCGGGCGAGGACGACGTCTACGGCGTCTCCCAGGTCGAGCAGTTCTCCTGGAAGGGCCTCCTCGACTTCTCCACCTGCACCGAGTGCGGCCGCTGCCAGTCGCAGTGCCCCGCCTGGAACACCGGCAAGCCGCTCTCCCCCAAGCTCCTCATCATGTCGCTGCGCGACCACGCGCACGCCAAGGCGCCGTACCTGCTCGCGGGCGGCGGCAAGGACATGGAGGGCAACGAGAAGGCCACGGCCGAGCAGCTGAAGGACGTGCCCGCGGCCGCCCTGGCCGAGGCCGAGCGCCCGCTGATCGGCACCGTCGAGGAGAACGGCGTCATCGACCCGGACGTCCTGTGGTCCTGCACCACCTGCGGCGCCTGCGTCGAGCAGTGCCCGGTCGACATCGAGCACATCGACCACATCGTCGACATGCGCCGCTACCAGGTCATGATCGAGTCCGCCTTCCCGTCGGAGGCCGGCACGATGCTGAAGAACCTGGAGAAGAAGGGCAACCCCTGGGGCCTGGCCAAGAAGCAGCGCGTCGAGTGGACCAAGGAGGTCGACTTCGAGGTCCCTATCGTCGGCAAGGACGTCGAGGACCTGTCCGAGGTCGACTACCTCTACTGGGTCGGCTGCGCCGGCGCCCTGGAGGACCGCGCCAAGAAGACCACCAAGGCCTTCGCCGAGCTGCTGCACATCGCGGGCGTCAAGTTCGCGATCATGGGCGGCGAGGAGAAGTGCACGGGTGACTCCCCGCGCCGCCTGGGCAACGAGCCGCTCTTCCAGCAGCTCGGCCAGGAGAACGTCGCGATGCTGAACATGGCGTTCGGCGAGGACGACGACGACCCGGAGACGAAGAAGCCGAAGTCGGCCAAGAAGATCGTCTCGACCTGCCCGCACTGCTTCAACACCATCGCCAACGAGTACCCGCAGCTCGGCGGCGAGTACGAGGTCATCCACCACACCCAGCTGCTCCAGCACCTCATCGACGAGGGCAGGCTGATCCCGGTGACCCCGGTCGACGGCCTCATCACCTACCACGACCCGTGCTACCTGGGCCGCCACAACAAGGTCTACACGCCGCCGCGCGAGATCATGTCGGCCGTCCCCGGCCTGCGCCAGCAGGAGATGCACCGCCACAAGGAGCGCGGCTTCTGCTGCGGCGCCGGCGGCGCGCGGATGTGGATGGAGGAGCGCATCGGCAAGCGCATCAACACCGAGCGCGTCGACGAGGCCCTGTCCCTCGACCCGGACATCGTCTCCACCGCCTGCCCGTTCTGCCTCGTCATGCTCACGGACTCCGTGAACGGCAAGAAGAACGACGGCAAGGCCAAGGAGAGCCTCCAGGTCGTCGACGTGGCCCAGCTGCTGCTCGACTCGGTGAAGACGCCGGTCGACCCCGAGCCGGAGGCCCCGGCGGAGGAGCCGGAGCCGGTCGCGTAACAACGGCGGAAGGGGCCGTCCCGCGGAGAGCGGGACGGCCCCTTCGTCGTCCCCGGGTCACCGCTTCCGGGCGTGGTGCTCCGCGACGCGCTTGCCGTGGGTGAGCGAGACCTGGGCGCGGGGCCCGTCCTCGGTGTGCCGGGCGACGGCGGCGGTGCGCAGGACGCGGGTACGGCGGTGGAGAAGCACGGAGAACTCCAGAGGGGTTCCGCTGCCGACCCCACCGAAGCCACGGACCCCCCATTGAGGTGATACATCCGCTTTGTCACAGCCGTCGCGCGAGGGGCCGACGCCCCCGTGACCCCCGACGCCTCCCCTAGGGGATGTCACAGCTCGGCACGGAAGGAGCGAGCCCGGCGCCGGACCGGGTACGTTCATTGACGTGGCTGGATTCAGGAACGGACGCGGCCGGGACAACCGCCCCCCGCAGCAGCATCGACCGCAGCAGGCGCCGTACGGGTACGACGGGCCCCCGCAGGCGCACCCGCAGCAGCAGTGGCAGCAACAGCCGCAGCAGCAGCCGTACGGGGAGCCGGAGTACTTCGGCGACCCGCACGCGCAGCACCACGCGGCGACGGCGAACAACCCGGGCCACACCCAGATGTTCAGCGTCGACGACCCCTACGGCCAGGCGGGCGCCTACCAGGCGCCCGTCCCCGTCGGCCCCCGCCTGCCCTGGAAGGCCCTCCTGAGCGGCATCGTGCTGCGCCCGGCGGACACCTTCCTCCGGATGCGCGACCACGCGGTCTGGGGCCCGGCGCTGATCGTCACCTTCCTCTACGGCCTGCTGGCGATCTTCGGCTTCGACCAGGCCCGCGAGGAGGTGCTGAACGCCACCCTCTCCAGCACGATCCCGTACGTCCTGATGACGGGCGTCGGCTTCGTCGTCGCCGGCCTGATCCTCGGCGCGGTCACCCACACCCTCGCCCGCCAGCTCGGCGGCGACGGCGCCTGGCAGCCCACGGTCGGCCTCTCCATGCTGATCATGTCCCTGACGGACGCCCCCCGCCTCCTCTTCGCCCTCTTCCTGGGCGGCGAGAACGGCCTGGTGCAGGTCATCGGCTGGGCCACCTGGCTCGCCGCCGGCCTCCTCTTCACCCTCATGGTCAGCCGCTCCCACGACCTGCCCTGGTCCAAGGCCCTCGGCGCCTCCGCCATCCAGCTGGTGGCCCTCCTCAGCCTGATCAAGCTGGGCACGCTGTAGGAAAGCCGCACGGACCCACGGACACGGGAGAGCCCCCGCCGGTCGACCGGCGGGGGCTCTCCCGTGTCCGTGGGCCGGGGGCTCAGGCGTCGAGCACCTGGCCCTCACGCTTGACGACGGGCGGCTCGACGGACCAGGGGAAGTTGATCCACTCGTCGGTCTTCTTCCACACGTACTCGCACTTCACGAGGGAGTGGGACTTCTCGTAGATGACGGCGGAGCGGACCTCGGCGACGTGGTCCTTGCAGAAGTCGTGGACCAGCTTCAGCGTCTTGCCGGTGTCCGCGACGTCGTCGGTGATCAGGACCTTCTTGTCGGAGAAGTCGATCGCGTCCGGGACGGGCGCCAGCATGACCGGCATCTCCAGGGTGGTCCCCACGCCCGTGTAGAACTCCACGTTCACGAGGTGGATGTTCTTGCAGTCCAGCGCGTAGGCGAGGCCGCCGGCGACGAAGACGCCGCCGCGCGCGATGGAGAGGACGATGTCGGGCTCGTACCCGTCGTCGGCGATGGTCTGGGCCAGCTCGCGGACGGCCGTCCCGAAGCCCTCGTACGTCAGGTTCTCGCGCACTTCACTCATGTCCGGCTACCGCCTCACACCTGGGTCCGATGGAAGTTCATGTACGAGCGGGAGGCCGTCGGGCCCCGCTGCCCCTGGTACCGGGAGCCGTACCGCTCGCTGCCGTACGGGAACTCGGCGGGCGAGCTCAGCCGGAACATGCACAGCTGCCCGATCTTCATCCCGGGCCACAGCTTGATGGGGAGGGTCGCGAGGTTCGACAGCTCCAGGGTCACGTGCCCCGAGAACCCCGGGTCGATGAACCCGGCGGTGGAGTGCGTGACGAGCCCGAGCCGCCCGAGGGAGCTCTTCCCCTCCAGGCGCGACGCGATGTCGTCCGGCAGGGTGATGACCTCGTAGGTCGAGGCGAGCACGAACTCGCCCGGGTGCAGGATGAACGCCTCGTCGCCCTCCGGCTCCACCTCGCGCGTCAGGTCGAACTGCTCGATCGCGGGGTCGATGTGCGGGTAGCGGTGGTTCTCGAACACCCGGAAGAAGCGGTCGAGCCGCACGTCGATGCTCGACGGCTGCACCATGGATTCGTCGTACGGGTCGATGCGCACCCGCCCGGCATCGATCTCGGCCCGGATGTCCTTGTCTGAGAGAAGCACGCCCCCACGATACGCAGAGGGCGCGGACCTCCCCAATCGGGACCGGCTCCGCGCCCCACCCGGTTCACCCAGCTCAGCGCTGCTGAACCTCCACCGGCACCGCGTGCCTCAACCGCGCGCACCGCGGACACCGGATGAGCCGCCCGGGCCCGATCCGCCCGGCCCCGAGCTGCTGAAGCGGAAACGATACGGTACTGAACACGTGCCCTTCGGCACAGCGGACGACGGTGCGCTCCACGGAACCCATCAAGTCCCTTCCCCTACACACATGCTGGCTGAGACAGCCACATTAGGGGATCAACAGGACACCCTCCACGCGGCACTCCGACCCACCGGGGAGACGCGGGCGACGCCACCCGTGGCACATGGGGTACAGTGTGCAACGATGCGACCGGCTCATCCGGCCGCAACGCGGATGTAGTTTAATGGTAGAACATGAGCTTCCCAAGCTTATAGCGCGGGTTCGATTCCCGTCATCCGCTCTTGAACGAAGGCCCTGGTCAGAGACCAGGGCCTTCGTCGCTGTCTAGACCTGTCGGGGACTGCCGTGCCCTCCGCGTGCCCCAACTCGGGGATATGCCCTGTAGACAGGTCTGCCCCTGCACCACCTAGGTGGTGCAGGGGCAGACCTGTCTCAGAATGCGAGCGCGACTTCGCTGTGACTCGCGCCACTTCCGACCGGCGGAACGTTCCTCCGCACATACAAAGGCGAGTGTCAGCGCACGACGGAGAGCTGCGGTCTACGGGAGGCAGTCGTACGGGCGCCACCGCGCCCGCCCTCCTGGGCGATGACCACCAAGCCGAAGATCAGGTCACTGAGATCCGCCGGCCTCAGGTCGAGATCGCGTGCGATTTCCGCCAGCGGGGTGCCTTCCGCTCGGAGAGCGGCGAAGACCTTGCCCAGCACCTGGGAAGTTTCCCGCGTGAGCGTGCTCTGGGGCTCCGACTTCCGGAAGCCCATGCGACTGAGATCGACGCAGTGCGTGCGGTACTGCCATTCGGTGGTGAGGTTGAGTTCGTGCAGGCGGTGGGCGAGTGCCATGGCGGCGACTTTCCAGCGTCGCTTCGCCTGCAGGATCCAGGTGGTGCTCGGGTTGCGAGGGGCGTGTGCCAGAACGTCTGCGGCCGGCATGAGCAGGGCCGCAGCGAAGCGGTGTGCTTCGCCTTCGGCCTGAGGCCCGTGGGGTACCTGCTCCTCACCGTGCAGAACCAAGTGCCCCAGCTCGTGTGCGGCGTCGAAGCGTCCGCGCTCGGCGGTCTTCTCTGTGTTTAGCAGTACGAACGGAACGCCGCGGTCCCAGAAGGAGAAGGCGTCCACTTCCGGGCAGTCCCGGGACAGCGAGAACACGCGCACCCCGTGCGCTTCGAGCAGGTGAACCATGTTGGGGATCGGGGCCACTCCCAACCCCCATCGAGTGCGAACCAGTTCAGCTGCGCGCTCGGCGGGACAGTTCTCGGCCCCGGCCTCGCCGGGAAACACCGGTTCGTCGTCGCTGCCGAGACGGCTGAACGAGGTCAAGGACGGAAGATCTGGCGCCGGCAGCTTGAAGCGAGCCCGGATCCAGTCCTGCAAGATCCGGGCGAGGCGACCACTGCTCAGGGCGATGTCTCGTTGTGAGGCCGTCATCTTGCTGAGCGCCCTGAAGCTGACCGACTCGACGGGCAGGTCGACGACCTCTTCGGCAAGGAAGAAGGACTCCGGGAACTCCAGAGCCTCAGCAAGGCTGGCCAGGGAGGCCGGGGGAGGGTAGGCCCGGCCGTTCTCGTAGTCGGACAACCGGCGGGCGGTGAGTCCGACCATCTGGGCGAGACGGGTGACGGTGAGCCCGCGGCGCTTGCGCGCCAGGACGAGCCGGGATGCGGTGGTCATGGGAGTGCCAATGGGTTGTGGGGTGGACGATCAGCCCAGACGCTCGATCGGGATGTCGATGCCGCCTTCGCCGTCGTCGTCGTTCGGGAACGGGTTGAAGCCCTCGAAGTCGATGTAGGGGAAGATGATCCGCTCGTGCCAGCTGTCGATCTTGCCACGGCTTCCCGGGTTGGTCGGCAGCGACAGCTCGTAGTAGAGCCGCGTACCCGTCAGGGTGTTCACGTGCTGGTACAGGAGGAACCAGGTCGGGATCCCCTCGCCGACTCCCTGAGGCTCGGATTCGGCCTCGTAGCCAGGGAACATCAGCTGCCGGTTGGTCTCAACCCGGCGGATGACCGCCGTGCCCTTCGAGTAGCGGGTGGCAGGGGTGAGCGCGGCGTAGCCGGTGGCCTTGTTACCGCTGGAGGCGGTGATGGCGAAGTCCTCTTCCGGCGACAGCAGGAGCGAGACGTTCTGAGGGCTCACGCTGCGCCATCCATCAGGGATGTACGCCTCGCGAAGGAAGCGGATGGTCCTACCCCAGAAGATGTTGCCCGGGAGCGAGACCGGGTCGAGGGGCGTGCAGAAGTTGCGCTCCGCCTCGGCACGCCGCAGCACGTTCTCGATGGTTTCGGCCGAGAGCCCCAGGTCTGTGAGACGGCTCTGGCCGCGTGAGTCCTCAACGTGCATGACTGCCATATTCAGCCCCTGACCACGAAGTGCGATTTCCGGAAATCCTCCCTCATCCGAGGGAGGAAATCAAGAAGCGCTGCTGGTCAGTCGACTGTCGGGCTTCGGGCATCCCCGGTCAGAGCCGATCGTGAATCGCTCTGACCGGGGACGTAACGGATCTCAGTCGGACTCGACGCGAGCCGCACGTCCGCGCAGCTCACGGACCTTGGCGTCGATACCTCCGGCGACCTCCTGCTGGCGGGCGTCGTCGGAGTGCTGGTAGATCATCGCCGCCTTTTCCGAGGACTGGCCGGCGCGGACCATCGTGTCCTTCAAGGTGGCGCCGGACTGGGTGGAGAGGGTGTGGCCCGTGTGCCGGAGGTCGTAGAAACGGAAGTCCTTCGGCAGGCCCACCGCCGCACGGGCCTTCGCCCACTTCCGGCCGAAGGTGGTCCGCCGGAAGGGTGCTCCCTTCTCCCCGACGAAGAGCAGCCCGTCGGGCTCCTTCTGCGCGAACCAGTCCAGGTGCCGCTTGACCTCGATATAGAGGAACGTGGGCAGGTGGATGGTTCGGACACCGGCCGCGGACTTGGTGTCGCCCTCGACGCGACGTCCGGTGTTCAGTTCCGGAGCGGCCTCCGTGACCCGTACAGCGAGCGGGTCGAGAGTGATCGAGTTCCGGCGCAGAGCCGCCAGTTCCTCCGGGCGCATCGGACCGTAGGCGCCGAGGTACACCATCAGCCGCCAGCGGATCCCGATGGCCTCGGCGAGGGCGTCGACCTGCTCGACGGTGGCCGTCGTGCGCTCCTTGGCCTTCTCGCTGCCGGCGCCCCTGATGCGGCACGGGTTGCGGCGGATCAGCTCGTCGTCCGCAGCCGTCTCCATGATCGCCTTGAGCAGGCGGTAGGACTTGGCGACGGTCGTGGCCCCCGTGGCGGCCAGACGCTCGGCCCGCCACGTCCGCACCGTCGGCGGGGTGATTTCGTCGAGGTCCACCTCACCGAAGAACGGCAGAAGGTGCAGCCGCAGGAGGCGGCGGTACAGCTCGTCCGTCGTGGCGGACAGGCCTCGTTCCACCACCCACTTCAGGGCGTACTCCTCGAAGTTGACCGCCCCGACCTCGGGGTCTACCCAGACATTGCGCTGGATGTCCGCCTTGGTGAGGGTCAGCCAGTCCTGGGCCTCGGTCCTCGTCTCGAAGGTCTCCGGCGCGGTACGCCGAGACCCGTCCGGCGCCCAGTAACGGGCCTGCCAGCGCCCCGAGGGCAGCTGGCGCACCGTGCCGAACTCGCGCCGCCGCTGCGGCTTGCGGCCCGCCATCAGGCCGCCTTCCCGAAGCGGGAGCGCGCGTCGCGAAGCGTGGGGACCGTGCGCTCCTCGACGTACGCGGTCAGCACGCTGTCGGCGATCCGGACGTGCTTGCCGAGCTTCACGTAGCGGATCCGGCGTTCCTGGATGAGCCGGCGGATGAAGCGGACTCCGGTGCCGAGGCGTTCAGCGGCCTCGTCGACCGTGAGCAGACGGTCGTTGTTGTTCACCTCCTTCGCCGTGCGGGGCTGGGCGGAGGTGTGGGGTATTGCCGTGTGGCGCAAGCGGGGTCCTCTCCTGGCCTCGGCTGATGGGGCGGCAACCCCGGCCGGGCCGTGTCGTTCAGGGATGGGATGGGGTGGGCGTGTGATGCGGCCGGGGTCCCTGGGGTTTGCGGGCCAGGGCGGCCAAAGGAGCGGGCTACGGCTGGGGCGGCAGGCCGAACTCCTCCTGGTTGATCTTCATGGTGCTCTCGGCGATGGCGTTGCTGACCACCGCGTTGGCCTCCTCGCGGATGTCCGGGTGCTCGTCGAGGTAGGCGATGAGTTCGGCGTTGACCCGCCGGTACGCGTGCTGGGCTCTCTGGGCGGCCGCGTTGGCGGCCACGACGGTGTCGATCAGTTCCATGGCGCGGCCGGCGGCGGCCAGGGCCGGCGGGCCGACGAGGTTGGACAGCGACACCCCGAAGACCTCAGCGAAGCCGATGGCCTCGTCGAGGTTGATGCGGCGCTTGCCGTTCTCGATCCGCCATACCGCCGACGGGTTCATCTCGTAGCCGGCCTCGTTGAGGCGGTCGGAGAGCGTGGTGGTGCTCCAGCCACGGTTCTCGCGCTCGGCCTTGATCCGCTTGGCGGCGTTGTCCTCGCCCTTGAGCAGGACACCCTCGGATGCGTCCTCGCTGTTATCGTCGGGCATCGACCCCTCCTTCCTCTCGCAGCATGTCCCTGCAATTCGCAGCAGCCTAAACAGTACACCACGTTCTGCTGCTTGCATAGCTGCTCTGCATGTGGCATGGTTGTTGTGCTGGACCGCTGCTGTCCGCAGGAGACCGCCAGCACCTAGCCAGACATGCAAAAAGCCCCCCGGTGCTTGCGACACCGAGGGGCTCAAAGCGCAAACCTCACGCCGCCCATCCCTGAACGACTACCTGCAGTGCCGGGATTGCCGTCCCATATGGCCGCAGATTGAGGAGCTCGATGTCCAGTATGGACGAAGCCACCCCGAACACGCCATCGCTTCCCGTCGAGTGGCCGCCGACCGCCGTCCCCGGCCAGCCGACCGCCCCGCCGCCCGACGCGCACTCCGAGGGCGTAGATGTCCTGGACCTGCTCCGGGACGCGATCCGGCGCTACGTCGTGATGCCGAGCGACGAGGCCCTGACCGCGACCACGCTGTGGGCGGCGGCGACCCATCTGCAGACGGTGTGGCAGCACGCGCCGCGCCTGGCGGTGGTCGGACCGGCCAAGCGCTGCGGGAAGTCGAGGCTCCTCGAAGTCCTGATCGAGGCGGTCCACGAGCCGCTGATCACGGTCAACGCCTCCGCTGCAGCGATCTTCCGGTCGATCGGCGAGGGCAACCCGCCCACGCTCCTCGTGGACGAGGTCGACACCATCTTCGGCAGCCCGAAGGTCGCGGAGAAGAACGAGGAGATGCGCGGCCTGCTCAATGCCGGCCACCAGCGCAACCGGCCCACCCTCCGGGTCTCCGGCCCCAACCACGAGGTGGTCAAGTTCGACACCTTCGCCATGGCCGCCCTCGCCGGAATCGGCGACCTCCCCGACACGATCATGGACCGGTCGGTCGTCATCCGCATGCGGCGGCGAGCCGAGACCGAGACGGTCAGCTTCTGGCGCTACGGCCGCGACGACCTGGCCGTACGCGAGCTCCGGACCCGGCTGGCGGCCTGGCTGGCCTCCGTACGCGAGAAGGCGCTCGCCCTGGAGCCGAAGATGCCGGTCGAGGACCGCGCCGCCGACACCTGGGCGCCGCTGATCAGCGTCGCCGACCTCGCGGGCGGACACTGGCCCGTCCTGGCCCGCACCGCGTGCACCGCCATGACCGACTACGAGGCCGGGCGGGACGAGGACGGCGGGCTCAAGATCCGCATCCTCGCCGACATCCGCCGCGCCTTCGCCTCCGAAGGGGACCAGGCGGCGATCCGCACCGGCCGCCTCCTGGAGATCCTCAACGCCGACCCCGAGGCGCCCTGGGCCGAGCACAGCCCCAACGGGCTCACCCCGCGCGGCCTGCAGATTCTGCTCCAGGACTACGGCATCAAGTCGGCCAACCGCCGCTTCCCCGGCGGCAACCAGGCCAAGGGCTTCACCCGCGCCCAGTTCGCCGACGCCTGGGCCCGCTACTGCCCGCCCGAGGCAGCCCCCGCCCTCCCCGTCGAGCCCGGCGCCTGACCCTCCCCGACTCGTCCCACCCGTCCCCGCGCAGGTCAGCGCGGGGACGAGTCCCCGACCCGCAACGAGTCGACTCGACATCAACGCCCCACCCGTACCTGCCCTGACCAGCGGCGGGACGGGTGGGACGAGTCCCCACCGCCCACGGCCGCCCACGCCGGGATGACCGCACCCAGCCCTGCGCAAGCTCCCTTTCCCCACCCTGGAGACCGCCCTCTTGCACTTCCCTGCCCCAAGCGCCCCAGCAGCCATCCGCGCCGGCATCGCGCGTCTCACCTCCGGTGCCACGAACGACGACCTCAGGCAGCGCGATGACTCTGGCGACGCTCGCCGAGCACCCGCATCCGCTGGGGGCCGGCGTGTGAACCGCACGGGACGCATCGCCCTCGTCATCGGCCTGGTGGCCGTCGTCCTCATGGCCTTCCGGGTCTCGTGGAACGCGCTGTCCGACGTGGCCCGCGCTATCGGCGCTGACTCCACCGCCGCCTTCCTCTACCCGATCGTCGTCGACGGCCTGATGGCCCTCGCCCTGATCGCCACGCTCGTGCTAACCGACGCCGACCGGAAGTTCGCGCTGCGGGTTTTGGCGACCTACACGATCGCCAGCCTCCTGCTGAACTACGTGCACGGCCTCGTACCGGCCCTCCACACCGACTCGATCCAGTGGGGCCGACTGACCGACCTGGACTACGCGAACTGGGCCCTCGTCCTGCTGGCGACCTCACTCCCGGTCGGGTCGATCTACTTCGGATCCGACCTCGTGGCCAAGGTGCTGCACCACCACCCTGAGTCGGCCGACTCCCCCGAAGCGGCCTCTGCCCGGTCGGTCGGCGACCAGGCCCTACGGTCGACGCCTGACCGGCCCGAATCGGCCTCGGAGCAGCTGCCCGAGTCGGCCCCCGTGGAGGTCACCAAGGCACCTGCCACGGGGCCGACCGAAGGAACCGAAGCGGCTCCCGACACCCGACCGCCTCGGTCGGCCACGGTGGCGCAGTCGACCGGAGCCACACCGCGCCGAGCGACCGGTCGGGTCCCCGACGCCGCCAAGTCGACCGCCGACCGCACCCGCACCGACGCCGACCTCCTCGACAAAGCCCGACTCCTGACCGCCGACTGGACCGACGACCAGCTGACCGCCGAGGGTCTGCGCCGCGAACTACGGATCGGCCTGCCCCGGGCCCGCACCCTGCGCGACCGACTGCAGGCCGAGCGGACCGGCCAGGCCCAGCACGCCACGGACGACGGCTTCGAGGCCGGACCACTCGGCGGACTGAACGAAGCCGCCTCCCCCGTCGGCACCGGCTGACCCTCACAGCGCCCTGACCCGCCCTCCAACGCATCCCGTGTCCCCATGCAGCCGAGCACGGGGCCGCGGGGCCGCACACACCCAAGCACCCACGGAGAACCGGCCCATGCACGACCCGAACCACGAACTCCCCACCACCCAGCAGGAGACGACTGCCGGCCTCAACCGCGCAGCAAGGTATGGCGTTGGACCGTCCAGTGGCCGGTCCATCGCGGAAGCCTCCGCCCCGGGGGTGGCGGAGGCGGCGGGTCCCCGGCGCGAGGGCGCACCGGGAACAGGGGGTGTGCGCGCGGCGGACGAGGCCGCGCTGCACCGTGTCGCCCGCCGTCGCGCCCGCCAGGACGTGCAGCGCAAGGAGCGTGTCGACGTCCGCTACAGCGTCGACGAGAAGCAGGCGATCTGCGCGGAAGCCAGCCGCCGCGGTCTGGCCGGCTCGCACTTCGTCGGCGCCGTCGTCATGGCCCACATCAACGGCGACCTCACCCTTCCCGCCGAACGGACCGCCATCGACGACCTGATCGACGAGTACGCGGCCCTGCGCGAGCAGGTCGCCAGGATCGGCACCAACGCGAACCAGATCGCCAAGCGCCTCAACTCCGGCGGCGACACACACCCTGTGGACGCCGCCGTCCTCGCCGAAGCCGCACGGCTCGTTGCCCTCGTCCAGGACACGGTCAAGGCGGTCGACACCGCCGCCGATGTGGCGGCCACAACCCGCCTGGCGGCATGATGATCGCGAAGATCGGCAAGCCCGGCCGCAAGACCAGGGGCGTCCTGAACTACCTGTTCGGGCCCGGCCGGGCCAACGAGCACGCCGACCCCCACCTCGTCGCCTCCTGGGACGGCTTCGCCCCCGACCCCGGTCGCGACCCCGACGCCACCCTCGCCCAGCTCGCCACCGCCCTCGACCTGCGGGTCAAGCAGGCCGGCCACAAGGCGCCGAAGGGCCACGTGTGGCACTGCTCGATCCGCGCCGCCCCCGAGGACCGCCACCTGACCGACGACGAGTGGGCCACCATCGCCCGCCGCGTCCTGAACGCCACCGGCGTCGCCCCCGCCGGCGACCCCGACGCCTGCCGCTGGGTCGCCGTCCGCCACGCCGACGACCACATCCACATCGTCGCCACCAAGGTCCGAGGCGACCTCCGCCCGCCACGGAACTGGAACGACTTCGTACGCGCCGACAAGGAACTCGTCGCCATCGAGAAGGAGTACGGCCTCCGCCAGATCCCGCGCGGAGACCGCGCCGCCGCCAAACGCCCCACCCGCGCCGAACAGGAGAAGGCCCGCCGCACAGGGACCGCCCGAACGTCTCGGGAACGCCTGCGCACCATCGTCCGCACCGCCGTCTCGGCCGCCACCACCATCGAGGAACTCTTCCGAATCATCGAAGGGACCGGGGCCCTCGTCGACGTCCAGTACTTCCCCTCTGGCGACATCCGCGGCTACAAGGTTGCCCTCGCCGGCGACACCAACGCCCAGGGCGAACCGGTGTGGTTCTCCGGCTCAACCCTCGCCCCCGACCTCTCCTACCCCAAGATCGCCGAACGCCTCACGACCACAGCCACAACCCCGGCGGAGCCGACGGAAGCCACCACCTGGCGACGGCTCGCCATCGCCGTCGACAAGATGCCCGACCACCTCGCCCAGAGCGAGGACGAGAACGGTCAGGCCTACATCGCCGTACTCCTCGAAGCCCTCGACGCGCTGCCCGTGCTCGCTCCCGCCGATCTCCGGCCCCAGCTCCTCCAGGCCGCCACCGCCTTCGAGCACGCCGGCAGGTCCCGTATCGCCGCCCACCACCAGCAGGCCCAGGCCATCCGGCAGGCGGTGAAAGCGATCCTGCGACAGCCCGCCCCCAAGGACGGCACGCTCCTCGTGCTCGCCCTCGACGCCCTCGTGCTCGCGGTCATCGCCGCTCAGCACTGGCACCGAACCCGATCCCACCACCAGCAGGCCGAGGCCGCACAGCAAGCAGTCGTCCACCTCCGCGCGGCCCACCGAACCGCAGCCGCCGAGTCCTTGACCACGCTCCGCCACCGGGGTGAGCTTCTCCCGCAGTGGCAGCTGAACCGGCAGGTCGCCGCAGTACGCCACGCTCTGCCCGACCTGGCCGAGCGGATCCTCGCCGAGCCCGACTGGCCCGCCCTGGCTGCCACCCTCAACGAGGCCACAGCAGCCGGCCACTCCCCCGCCCGACTCCTCGCCCAAGCCGCCGGCCAACGCGAGCTCGACACCGCCCACAACCTCAGCGAAGTCCTGGCCTGGCGCCTTAACCGCTTGCGGGACCCCATGACCGAAAGGCCCTCGGCCCGCATAGCTGCGACCCCGATTCATCCCGGCTCCACCACCCCACCGCATGCCCCACCCACGGCCTCCCGGCCAAGGAGCAGGTGACACGGCGCTCACCGCACGTGACGCATCGGCGTGTCCATTCAGTGGACAGCCGGACCGTTCTCTCGGTGAACCGTCCCCGTGTCCACCCGGTGAACGCCCCCTTGTTCACTGCGTGAACAAGGGGGCGTTGCTCCATCAGCGCGTTCCGAATCGGAACACTCTCTCTGTTCCGAACCGGAACAGGTGGCCGCCGTACGATCAGCCGCTGTGGTTGAGGACGTTGCCGCTGGTGCAGTGGTTGACGGTGTCGCCGACCCACGCCCCACCCACCGGGACGACCGCAAGCTCCTGGAAACAGACTGCAGCGGCGCTGAAGTTCCAGTTGTTCGCGGCGTTCACCCCCGGCCCGAAGTTGCTGTCGTGGCCGTCGGCGTGGGCAGGGGCGGCCAGGGCCAGGCTCGTGAGGGCCAGGGCGGCAACGGAGATGATCTTCTTCATGGTCCGCCAACCGCCGACCACCCTCCACGGTTACGGCGGCCTGGCAACAATCCGCCGGACGCCCCCTCCGGCCGCCGTCCCTCTGGGTACCGTGCTGGTGACGAACTCCGCACGGACAGACCGGAGCACCCGCACGGCCGTCCGGCGGTTGGGGAGGTGTCCTGATGCTGGAGGAAGCCGAGGAGATCGGCCGGCGCGTCCGCAGGGCGCGGCTGCGGCTGGGGATGCCGCAGGCGGATCTGGCCACGGCCCTGGGGAAATCGCAGGGCTGGGTGTCGAAGATGGAGCGGGGCCTGATCGAGCTGGACCGGGTCGGGCTGCTCAACCAGGTGGCCGCCGAGCTGCACGTTCACCCGAACGACCTGATCGGCCGCCCGTACAGCAGCTCCCCGGACGACAACCAGTGGCAGATCGCCGCCTCGTCGATCCTGCGCGAGCTGCGCCGCTACGACCTCGCCCCCGTCTTCGACGGGACGCCGAGGCCGGCGCCGCAGCTGTGGCGGGAGGTGACGCGGCTCCACCGGCTCCGGGACACCGCCGCCAACGTGGCGATCCTCCGCGTCCTGCCCGACCTGTTCCGCGAGGCTCGCGCCCTGGCGGAAGTCTCGGCGGAGGGGCACGATCGGGAGGAGGCGTACGCGATCTACGCGGTCTGCTGCAAGTTCGCCCACACCGCCGCCCACTCCCTCGGCCACCCCGAGCTCGTCGCAATGGCCTGCGAGCGGGCCGCCTGGTCGGCCCGCCTCTCCGGGGACCCGGTGCTGCCCGCCGTCGCGGACTGGATGCGGGTCTGGGACATGTGGGCGACGGCCGACTGGGAGGACGCGCTGACGCTCTCGGACAAGGCGATCGGGTCGGTGCAGCAGACGTATGAGCACGGCGACCCGCTGGCCGTACGGGCCTGGGGGACCCTCCAGCTCCGCGCTGCGATCTCGGCCGCCCGCGCCGGACGCCCGTCCGAGGCGGAGGACCGGATCGGGTACGCGAAGGACGCCGCCGAGCGGATGGACGCGTACGTCGGTGCGCCGGTGTACGACCGGCACTCGCTGACGTTCTCCGCCGGGAACGTGCAGATCCACGCGATCAGCGTGGCCCTGGAGATGGGCGAGCAGGGCAAGGCCCTGGAGATCAACCGCCGCACCAGCCCCGAACTCGTCGGCGCGCTCCCCAACTCCCGTCAGGGACACCACCACATGGACATCGCGCGGGCCTGGCTGTGGGACGGCAACCGCGACAAGGCCCTCGTCGAGCTGGAGACCGCCGAGCGGATCGCGCCCCAGCTCGTACGGAACCACCCAATCGCCCGCTCCACCCTCCGAAGCATCGTGTACGCCGAACGGGCATCCACGCGCGAGAAGTTGCGGCGCATGTCCGACCGCTTTCACCTGGACGGATAGGGGTCGTATTCCTCCGGCTCATATTCGGGGTCGCGGCCGTCCCTAACTTCGGGGCATGACCGGACGACGCACACCTCATCTCCCTTCCGAGGGACCGGAGTTACGCCTGGCGGTTCCCTTCGCGCCCCGACTCGGCGACCTCGCCGCCGACACCGCCCACAGTGGTCATGTCGGCGTCGTGGTCGCCCTCCCCGGCGAGGACTCCGCCACCACCTACCACCTGCGCCCGCCCGGCGGCGGCCCCACCTGGTCCGCGCCGGCCGACGGCTCCACGCTGCTCCCGGTGCCCGCGCAGATCACGCACGCAACCCTGCTTACCAGCGGGGACGCGGTCTACGACCCGCGTACCAACCAGGGCTCGCTGCCCATCGTGTTCCACTTCGCCGACGGATCGACCAGCGAGGGCGCCCTCGTCCTCGCCCCGGCGGAGCTGGAACGGCTGCACGCCCAGACCGGGCGCCTCCTCGCCAGCCACGACAAGGCCAGTGGCCTCGTATGAGCAGGTCCCGCCACCGCCGGCGCCCGGCCCCCGTACGCGCAAGGGCTGATCGCAGCGGCCGGTACGCCCTCACGTTCCTGGCCCTCGTCGGTCTGGCCGGGCCCGCCTGGGCCCTGCGGTCCCAGACCGACCACCTCCTCGGCTCCCCGGGCCACAGGGCTGCCGTGGCCGTGCCGGACGCGCCTCCGTTCCCCCATGCCATCACCGACCGCTGAACGGCCCTCCGCCGAGGAGACCCGGAGCCGGCCTCCCCGTACCGCTCCCGCACCACTCGGCGGAGGGCGACCAGCCACGTCCTCCCTCAGACTCGCGAAAGGTGAATCGAATCCGATGGACACCTTGACCGCCCTTGCCGGGCAGATCGCCCAGCTCGACACCGTCGACCCTGCTCAGCTGGAGCGGATGCGCCACGAGGCCCTGACGGCCCAAGCGCCCTGGAAGGCCGAGTACAGCGCCTACCAGTCCGGGGGCTGGTGGACGACGTCGCTGATGAACGCGTCCGGCGACCCCGCCGACGTCACGATCGGCGACTGCGCGGCCCAGCCGACCGACCTGCTGAAGCGGATGCCGGCCACCGCCGCCCTGCTGAACGAACTCGGCCTGAACTATATGTGGGTGCGGCTCGCCCGCCTCGAACCCAACGCCTTCCTCTGGGAACACCGCGACTACGACGAACTCGACCAGGTCGAGCGCCACCGCCTGCACATTCCGCTCCACACCAACACGTCGGCGTTCCTCGTCACCGGCGGCACCAAGGTGCACATGACCGGCGGGCGGATCTGGCGGCTGACGCCGACGTACGCGCACGGGGTGTGCAACCTGCTCGGGCCGGACCGGATCCACCTGATCGCCGACGTGTACGCCGACGACACCTACCGGCGCCTCGCCCGCCGGCCCACGCTCCACCCCGGTTCCGCCGAGCCGCTGCCCGTGGCCGGTCCGGCGGTGATCGCCGAGCGGCTCCAGGCCGCCCGCGCGATGGCCGACCTCGGCTACGCGGACGCGGCCGAGCGCATGCTGCTGCGGCTCTTCTACACGTACGCGCTGCCCGAGGGCGCGGTCTACGACCTGATCGCGGAGCTACACACCTCGCTCGGCGACGAGGAGGCCGTCACGCGCTGGACGACCGCCAAGCGCCGCCTCCTCGCTCTCACGGCCTGACCACCCGCTCGAACCTGCATGCCGGAATCCGATCGGAGGACGCACGTGCCCACCCTGCACCTGGCGGAACTCACCTTCGCCAACCGCCCCGCCCAGCTCCCGCTGCTGTCCCGGCTCGCCGACATCCTCGCCGCCTCCCCGGCCGTCACGCACCTGCTGGTGCGCGGCTCGCTGGCGCACGGCACGGCCGACCGGCTCTCGGACGTCGACTTCGTCGTCGGCGTCCAGGACGCCAACCTGCCCGCGTTCGTCGGCAGCCTGGACGACCTGATGTCCGTCGAGGCCGGCGCCCTGCTGCCCGGCTGGCGCGACACGATCGTCGCCGACCTCGGCGGCGTCGGCATGGTCTTCCTCGTCCCGGACGAGGGGCACCTGCACCAGATCGACCTCTACGTGGCTCCCGCGTCGCGCGTCCCGCGCCTGCGTGCCACGGTTGCCACGGCCGTACTCCTCGACCGCGAGCCGGCGCTCGCCCCGGCCGGGGGGACGGCGGTCGCCGAACGGTTCGCGGCCGAGTTCCTTGCCCGGCCGCGTACGTGCGGCGAGCTGCTCATGGAGCACCTGGTGCTGGCCGTCCTGCTGCACAAGCGCATCAAGCGGGGCCAGCGGTTCGTGGCGTACTCGGAGTGGCACCGCCTCCACACCGCCACGAAGGACCTGATCAAAACCGCGCTGGCCCCGACCTCGCGGTTCTGGGGCTGGTACCAGCTGCGCGAGGAGATCGCACTCACCCCGATCGGCCGGGCCTGCCTCGGCGACCTGGAGGCGGCGATCGGCGGACCGGCCGTCCCCTCCGCCGCCGATGTCGACGCGGCCGTCGAGCGGACGCTCGCCCTGGTCGAGCGGGCCTGCCCCGAGGCGCTGAGCGGCCTGGAGGGTGCCATCGCGGCGTACCGCACGTACCTGGAGCAGATGTGAACGGGCTCCACCGAGCGAACCGGACCGCCGGCTTCTTCGGCGGGGTCCGCCCCGCCTCCGCTGAGGAGGAGAAGCTGGCCGAGGAGATCGGCCAGGCTCTGGCCGAGGCGGGATACCGGCTCCTGCACGGCGGCTACAACGGCCTGATGGAAGCCGCCGCGCGCGGGGCTTCCTCCGCGGGAGCCCCGGTCACCGCGGTGACCCTCGTCGACAAGCACGACGAGTGGGGTGCCTTCAACCGGTATGCCACCGCGTCCGTCCACCTGCCCGACCTCGGCGCCCGGCTCAACCACTACCTGGACCACACCGACCTCGTCATCGCCATGGGCGGAGGCATCGGGACCCTCCACGAGCTGACCGCCGCCGTCTATTACGCGACCACCATCCGGCCCGTGCCGGTCGTCCTCGCGGGGGCCACGGCGCTGCGCCTGCTCGCCTTCCTGCGCGAGGAGAAGTGGCTGTACGAGACGCCGACCAGGCCCCTCGGCTTCCTCCGCACCGCCGAGACCACCCACGTCTTCCGCGCCCACATCGCCGCGCTCCACACCACGCCGATCGGAGGAGCATGACCACCAACACCCGGCTGCCCGGCGGCCTCATTGCCCGGCTCGCCGAGACCGCCCTCGTGGCCGCTCCCTTCCGCCTCGCCGACGGCGCCAGGCTCGAAAGCTACTTCGACGAGTACCGCCTGGCCGCCGACCCCGAGCTCCTGCGCGACACCGCCACCGCCCTGGCCACCCTCGTCCCCGGCGACGCCCAGCTCCTCGCCGGCATCGAGCTCGGCGGCGTCCCCCTCGTCGTCGCCCTGTCCGCCGCCACCGGTCTGCCCGCCGTCTTCCTACGCCGCCAACCGAAGGGGTACGGCTCCCGCCGGCAGATCGAAGGCGCGCCTTTCACCGGCCGCCGGACCGTCCTCGTCGACGACGTGGTCCGCTCTGGCGCGCAGCTGCTCGCCATGGCCCGCATCCTGCGGATGGCCGGCGCGCCAGTCAGTGACGCCCTGTGCGTGCTTGAGCGCCCGCTCGGCGGCCGGGCCCTGCTGGCCGAGCACCGCGTGACGCTCCACTCCCTGCTCACCGAAACCGATCTGCCCACCGGGAAGCAGGAAGCCGAATGAAGCGCGCTGTACTGTTCGACCTCGACGGCGTGCTGGTCGACAGCCACCACGCCCACCTCGCCGCCCTCGCGGGCTACGCGACCTCCGCCCTCGGACACCGCATCACCATCGCCGACCTACCGTCCGAGGCCGCGACCACCCCGCGGGATCACGTACTCGCCGAACTCGGGCACACCGGAACCGTCAACCTGGACGGCTGGGACGCGGCGACGGCCACCGCCACCCTCACCGCCGGCGTCTTCCCATTCGTGGCCGAGGCGCTCGCCGCGCTCCGCGCCGCCGGCATCGGAACCGGCCTGGTGACCCTGCGCAGCCGCCAGCGGGTCGACTGGCTCCTGCCACCCGGCATCCTCGACCTCCTCGATGTCGTCGTCTGCTACGAGGACGCGGTGCCGAAGCCCGCACCGGACGGTCTCCTGCTCGCCCTCGACAAGCTCGGCGTGGCGCCCGCCAGCGCCGTGTTCGTCGGGGACATGGAGTCCGACATGCACGCGGCACGGGCGGCGGGCGTGACCCCGATCGGCGCCGGATGGGGCTTCTCCAACCCGGCGGCGCTCACCCGGGCCAGCGCCACCGTCGTCCTGCCCCGAGCCGACGACCTCGTCGACACGCTCCTGTCCCTGACCTCGTTGGAGTGACAGAGCGGAAAACCCCGGCGATCTTGACTGCCGGACCGCTAGCGTGGGTGGCGCAGTCGCAGCGGACCGTTGCGTCCAGTGACGGCTGCGCCACCTCAGACAACGGATCTGGAGTCATGGTCTACACCGTGGGGGCGCGAGCTATCTGCGTCGAGCTGGAGAACTGAGAACCCTCAGTCCCTGTTCTCGGCCCGGCTCGGCGTGTGATCGACCCCCATCTCTCCACGACTCTTCCGTGAGGGCCACACCACCATGCGCTCGACGCAGATCCGTTCCACCTTCCTGGACTTCTTCACCTCGCGCGGTCACCGCCAGGTCCCGTCCAGCCCCCTGATCCCGTCCGATCCGACGCTGCTACTCGCCAACGCCGGCATGAACCAGTTCAAGCCGTACTTCCTGGGCGAGGTCACCCCGGACTTCCCGCGCGCCACCACCATCCAGAAGTGCGCCCGCACCTCCGACATCGACAACGTCGGCCGGACCAACCGGCACGCCACGTTCTTCGAGATGATGGGCAACTTCTCCTTCGGCGACTACTTCAAGGCCGACGCCATCGCCTACGCCTGGGAACTCCTCACCCAGGGCTACCACCTGGAGAAGGACCGCCTCTGGATCACCGTCTACCAGGACGACGACGAGGCCGAGCAGCTCTGGCGGAAGATCGGCGTCCCCGCCGAGCGCATCCAGCGCCTGGGCATGGAGGACAATTTCTGGTCCATGGGCGTCCCCGGACCCTGCGGCCCCTGCTCGGAGGTCAACTACGACCGGGGCCCGGCCTTCGGCCGCGAAGGCGGGCCGGCCGTCGACGGCGAGCGGTACGTGGAGATCTGGAACCTCGTCTTCATGCAGTACCAGCGCGGCGAGGGCAACGGAAAGGGCGACTTCCCGATCCTCGGCGACCTCGCCCGGCAGAGCATCGACACCGGCCTCGGCCTCGACCGGCTCGCCGCGATCCTCCAGGACGTCGAGAACGTCTGCGGCACCGACCTCCTGCGCCCCACCCTCGCCACCGTCCAGGAACTCGCCGGCCGCGACTACCCCGGCAGCGGCGAGGAGAAGGTCTCGTTCCAGGTCGTCGCCGAGCACGCCCGCTCGATCGCGTACCTGATCGCCGACGGCGTCCTGCCCGCCAAGGACGGCCGCGGGTACGTCCTGCGCCGCCTGATGCGGCGCGCGATCCGCCACGCCCGCCTCCTCGGCATCGACGAAGCCGTCCTCGCCCCGACCACGGCCAGCGTCATCACCAACCTCGGCGACGTCTGGCCCGAGCTGCCCGCCCAGGCCGCCCTCATCGAGCAGGTCGTCACCGCCGAAGAGGAGTCCTTCACCCGCACCCTCACCCAGGGCACCCGGCTCCTCAACGCCGCCATCACCCGCAGCCGCGACAACCAGTTCACGACCCTGACCGGAGAGACCGCCTTCGAGCTGCACGACACCTTCGGCTTCCCCGTCGAGCTGACCATCGAAGCCGCCCGCGATGCCGACCTCACCGTCGACGAGGACCGCTTCGCCGACCTGCTCGCCGAGCAGCAGCGCCGCGCCAAGGCCGGCGGCAAGGCCAAGACCGCCGAGGCGCTCCGCCGCCAGGACGCCTACCGCGAGCTGTCCGCCCGCCACGGCCGTACGGACTTCGTCGGCTACGACCGCCTCGACGCCGAGGCCACCGTTCTCGGCCTCATCTCCGACGGCACGGTCGTGCCGGGCGCCGAGCAGGGAAGCACCGTCGAGCTGGTCCTGGATCGCAGCCCGTTCTACGCCGAGTCCGGCGGCCAGGTCGGCGACACCGGCACCATCCGCACCGCCGACGGCACCCTCCTGGAAGTCCTGGACACCAAGCCCGGCCTGGAGGGCTTCCACGTCCACACGGTCCGCGTCGCCGAAGGCGAGATCCGCACCGGGCAGCAGGCCGAGGCCCTCGTGAACGGCGCCCGCCGCGAGGCCGTCGCCCGCTCCCACTCCGCCACCCACGTCCTGCACGCCATGCTGCGCCGCACCCTCGGCGACCACGCCCGCCAGCACGGCTCCCTCGTCGACGCCGGCCGCCTCCGCTTCGACTTCGCCCACTTCTCCGCCGTCGACCGCACCCAGCTCGCCGCCATCGAGACCCTCGTCAACGACAGCCTGCTGGCCGACCCCGAGGTCCGCGTCTGGCACGCCTCACGCGCCGAGGCCGAGGCCGCCGGGGCGACCGCCCTGTTCGGCGAGAAGTACGGCGACCACGTCCGCATCGTCGACATCGGTGACTTCTCCCGCGAGCTCTGCGGCGGCACTCACATCGGCCACGGCTCCAACGCGGGCCCGGTCCGCATCGTCGGCGAAGCGTCCATCGGCTCCAACCTCCGCCGCATCGAAGCCCTCACCGGCCGAGACGCCCTCGACTACTACGACACCGAGCGCCGCCTCCTCGAAGAACTCTCCACCCTCCTCGGCACCCGCCCCCAGGACGCCCCCGACGTCCTCCGCAAGCGCCTCGACTCCCTCGCCTCCGCCGAACGGGAACTCGGCCGCCTCCGCGAGGCCGAGCTGCGAGACCGCGCCCAGCAGCTCGCCGCCTCCGCCCGCGCGGTTGCCGGTGGTCGGGTCGTCGCCGAGAAGGTAAGCGGACTCGGTCCGGAGGAACTCCGCACGCTGGCCCATCACACCGCCAGCCTGCTCGACGCCGGCCGCGCCGTCGTCGTGCTGGGCACCGAGCACGACGGCAAGGCCCTGCTGGCCGCCGCGGTCACCCGCAGCCTCCATGACACCGGCACCGAAGCCAGCCGCATCCTCATCCCGGCCGCGCGCACTGTCGGCGGCGGAGCCGGGGGCAAGGGACCCGTCGCCAGCGCCGGCGGGCGCCGCGTCGAAGCCCTCAACGAGGCGCTCACCCTCGCCGCCCAGGACGCCGCCCGCGCCCTCACCCCGTAGCCCCCGAAGGGCCGGTGCCCCCGCAAGGAGCACCGGCCCTCCACGTCAATGCCCGCGTCCGTCAGACGTCAGCTCCTTCAGGAGAACCACACTTTCGTAGTTCGTCACGCCCCACCGCCAAGACCCGACCGGCACGTAGCCACGCCTGCGATACCAGCCGACCAGGTCAACCGCCTGGGCCGACGTGTCGATCACCACCTGCGTCGATCCGAGCTCGGCGATACGTCCCTCTGCCAAGGCCAGCAGCCGCTGCCCGAGCCCCGTCCCGTGATACCCCGGATCGACCGCCAGCTGCCAGAACGACCCAGAACCCGCCGGGGCCGGATACGCTTCAGGCGCCGCGTACGGAGCCACCACGGTCACCGACCCCACCAGCTCACCTCCCCGGAAGGCGAGCCAGCACTCGCCCTGCCCTGCACGGTGTGCGGTGTCCTCCACCGACTGGTACGAGGCGAAGAACAGCCGACCAGCCGCGGCATGACCGGCGTATGAGCGATGAAGCAGGGATGTCAGCCGCTTCACCGAGTCACCGCCGACGAGCCGTCTCACCATGACGCCCCTGATCAGCTCGCTTGCCGACTCCTCCATCGCTCACCGCCTGCCGTGCCCGGCCATGCCTCAGCGTCCGTAATTCCGCTGACACCCCCATATTGCGCCAAGGTGGAACAAAGCGCTTCCACGAAGCCTCAAACGCGCCTTCGCCGCCCACGCTGGCCTCGTATCAGCAGTCACCCGATCGGCTGAGCCCCATCGCGAGCCGCCCCTCAAGCACACCGCCCTCGTTAAGGAGGCACACTCAGCGGCTTCGACGGTAGGAAATCATGACTGCGCAGGCAGATGGCCGGCCCGTCCCGGACGGCATCAAGACCCTCGTGCAGAGCGAGCTCAACGCTCTCTCCGCTCGGCTCTTCGACGTACTCTCCTCCTCCGTCAAGAGTGTCGGTGACTTGGAGAAATGGCTCGGCAACCAGTTGTGCGCGGTCGACCAACTGCGGTTCCAGTTGGAATCCGTGCAGGGAATTCTTGCCACCTGCGCGCTCGCTGAAGGAATCGACCGATCCCGAGTGGCGAACTGGCTAGATGCCTCGCAGGACGAGCTCGACTGGTTCACGACGGGTCCTTGGACGGAAGCGCAGGTTGCTGCGGCCCGAGGCGACAAGTGCCCGGGAGCCAACTACGAGACGCGTGAGGCATACCGCGTGACCAGGGCGGATCTAAACCGCTCCGAGTACTACGCGGAAAGGACCACGCTCATCGCCAACATGCTGGCTGTCGCCCACGTCGGCCGCAGCGACCTCGAAGAGCAGCATGGCTGGCTCGCCGACCGTACCCGCAAGGCGATCAAGTACGGCTGGACGCTCCAGCCCAAGCGGGCTCCTGTAGTCAAGCCCGCCCAGGAAGCCGATCAAGTCGAAGCCTCGTCGCCCACCGATGCCACTGCTGCAGCTTGATACGCCCTCCTGCGCCAGCAGGAGACGGTGAACGGCGCAGTACGCCGGCGGCTCGAGCGGTCGCTCGGTTGGCCGAGCGACCGCGAATCGCTCCCTTCGTTGTTTGGTCAACACCACCAGCAAGGAGGGCTGTCGATGGGCCGAGCTAAACCCAACAAGCCACGCCGCCCCCGACTCCCGAGACAGGAGCGAATCGTGGCCCTGCCGACCGCCGGAATGTCCTTCAGAAGGCCCACCGGCTACGTCATGCCGATGATTCGAGCAAGCATGGTCGAGACGCCGCGCGAAGGCCGGCCCCGCGGGCAAGCCCCCGAGATCGCCGTGCTCAGCGACTGCCATCAGCAGTTCCAGCATGAGGGCCTGCAGCGCCTGGTCATGGATCTCGCCTGCACGGCTGGCGAAGCCACCGTCATGTTCTCCGAGCACAGCTCGCTGAGCCCCATGGAACTCCTCCAGCAGTTCTCTGCGCATCACGCCGTCAGCATGGCCACCGATCAGACCGCGAAGGGCGGAGACGTCGTCTGGGGCTACATCCCCGCCATAGTGCGCCCGATCTTCGAACCGGGCGCCAGACCCGGCATGGATGAGGTGCTGTTCGAGATCGACGAGAAGTACGGGTTCCACACCTCGATGGACTTCATCGTCGCCCTCGCCATCTACTCTGGGGCGGTGGTGCGCCGCCTGGCCAAGGCGACCGATCGCGATCCCGAAGAGATCATGCAGGAACTTGAGCAGCGCGCCGAGCCGATCTGGAGGGATCTCGACGCCTTCGACACCCGCGCATACATGACCACATAGGCAATCGCCTGATTGCAGGCGCGAAGCTCGCCAGGCCCACAGCCACTGGCCAGCCAGAAGCTACGGCCTACGAGCCCGACAGCGTCTCGTGGTCACCCGCTGCCGAGCGCGTGCCCCATCCGTGCCCTTCAGGGCGGTAAACAGCGGTCAATACTGGCACACACGGAGCCTCGCGATACGTCAGGCCGAGGATCGTATCCGCAGGTCAGACACCTTGTTTTCTGTCCGAGTGGCGGTGATTCCCAAGCTTATAGCGCGGGTTCGATTCCCGTCATCCGCTCGTGAACGAAGGCCCAGGTCGGCGACCTGGGCCTTCGTCGTTGCCTCGCCCTGTCGTGCCCTCCGCGTGCCCCTTCCCGCGAGAATGTCCGGCGCCGGGGCACGCGGCGCACCACCTCGGCCGGCACCCGAGGCCGGCGGCGGCACGCACGGCCCATGGTCCGAGCCACTTGCCCACTTCCCCGCGCGCCTACGGGGACCGGGCCGCCCCGCACGTTCCCGCGCTCGCCGAAGGGTGATCCCGCCAGGCGGCGCGACCAGCCGTGCTCAGGCCCGTGCGACGGTGAACAGCACTGGGGTGCGGATGCCGAGGTGCGCGGCGGAGTCTGCCACGGTCGCGGCGAGCCAGCCGACCGCGTCACAGGACCACTCCGCCAACTCGCCGGAGAGCGTCATTCCATGCCGGGGCGGACCGTTCCAGAAACGGTCGTCGAACGGCGGCGGCGGAAAGCCCCCTGGGGGAACGGCCTCGTCGAGCCCACCCGTGAACACGTTCTGGTCCGGAGGGACGATCCGGTGGGCGAACCGCGTCGCCACCGGCGGAATCGACGGGTCGAGGCCGCCGTCGATGCGGACCTTCACCGACACCCGCGCCCGCGGGTCGCACTCGCCGAACCAGTCTGGTGTCCGCATGGAGGGCGCCGGCGCGTAGGGCGGGCGGGCCGAGGCGTCGATTCCCTGCACCGGCAGAAGGACCTGGACCGCGGTGAGGCGCACGGCGCCGATCCGCTCTGTCGTGTCCTGTGCGCAGCGCAGGAACGGCCGCACAGGAAGCGACCGGCCGTCGGCCAACGCGCTCGCCTCAACCTGGAACCACGAGATCAGGTTCGGCCCCGAAGCGGCAAGGGGGTGGCCGCGACCCGCGTCGTTCATGGCCCACAGACCGGGCGCGACGTGCGTGCGCCCACCGGAGGCGTTCCCTTCCCCAGCGCCCGCCCTGTCGTCGAGCCAGCCCATCGCGAGCGATCGCTGGTGAAACAACTGGTATGCGTCGTGCTCCGAAGCGGGATCGCGCCACTCGTGCGGAGCCAGCTCTCCGTAGAGTGCGGCGAACATGGTTCCCGCGGTGGGACGAGCGGTGGGCGCAATGCCCGGCTGCGCGGTGGCGTCCTGCTCCGACATGCCGCTCTCCCTGCAGATCGGCTCGACGGCCTGCTCCTGGAGTTGGCCGACAGCGCCTCTCAGTAGACTCGGCAGTTCACTTCAGCCTGGTTCATCGGCTTCTCTCCGGTGTCGACCTCGCCGATCACATCGACGTCCACGTGGTTGCGCCACGACGTGCGTCGGGCGTCGCGGCAGTCACGACGGGCCACTGTGCGTTGAACGCTCCCGCCACCGGGCTTGAGCGTCCTGGTCTCCGAACATGCCTGCTGCCGACAGGTGTTGTCCGTGTACCACTCGTACAGGCAGTTGAACACCTTGGCGCGGTCGTTGTTGCAGTTCCCCTTGTCCCACCACCTGACCGGCACCGTCCGGGTAGACCGCGGACGCGTCGGAGCCAGGTGGCGCGACACCCGGCACAGCGGTGTCCGCCGACGCGTCACCGTCCCGGACAGATGCAGCTGTCGTCGCGGCCGAAGCGCCCCCGATCATCAGAGAGACGGATGCGGCGACGGCCATGAGACGAAGCCTGCCGGTGAGCATGAAGATCCCTTCGCGTGCCTGCGGGACATCCCTGGTTCGGTCATGGGATCGGCCGCATCTCGGGTCAGTTTCGAGCCATTGACCCTGTCTTGACCAGGAAAGGGCGGAAATTTACTCCTATGGGTTGAACCAAGGCGCCGCTCGGAGGCCACCTGGGGACTCCGCTGTATCGCCGGCCCGATCCCGCTGGCGTTCGTCGCCGGAGTGCTGGTAGTTCGTCGTGGCCTTCTCCGAGGACTGGCCGGGGCGGATCGCCGCGCCCTGCTTCGGCTCCGGCGCCGCCTCGGGCAGCCGGTCGACGCCCAGCGGGACCGTCAGGAACAGCCGGGCCGGGTCCCAGCCGGTGGCCCGGTGCACCATCTCGGGGATGCCGGCGCCCGACAGGCGGTTGTGGGTCTCCAGGAGGCGCGGGCCGGGCGGGGTGAGGACGAACTCGCTGTGCGAGGGACCGTCGGTGAGACCGACGGCGTCCAGCACGCCGGCGGTGAGCTCGTGGAGCTCCGCCAGGCCCGGCCGCGCCGCGTCGCTGGGGACGCTGCACTCCCACTCGACGAAGTGCTCGTTCACCCGGTACTCGCTGACGCCCAGCACCACGTGGCGGCCCTGGTGGGAGAACGCCTCGACGCTGACGACCGGGCCCTCCAGATACTCCTCGGCCAGGACGCCGCCGTACCCGAACTCCTCGATCTCCCGGAAGGCGCGGGCGGCGTCCGCCGGGTCCGCGACCACGTTGATGTGCAGGCTGCCGGCGCCCTGACCGGGCTTCAGCACGACCCGGTCGCCGACCTCCGCCAGGAACGCGGCGGCCTCGTCGGCGGTGTGGACGCGGCGGTGGCGCACCGGGCTCAGCCCGTGCCGGTCCAGGGCCTGCCGGGTGAGGGCCTTGTCCTGGATGATCCGGGACACCTCCGGCGGCGTACCGGGCAGGCCGAGCTTCTCGTTGACCTCGCCGACCGGCACCGCGGACAGTTCGGTGGTGGTGAGGATCCGGTCGAACGGCTCGGCCTCGTGGAGCGGCCCGAGCAGCTCCAGGAGCGCGCCGGTGTCGGTGATGTCGCAGGTCAGGATGCGGGCGCAGTGCGGTTCGGCCTCGGCCCGGTCGAACTGTCCCTCGGTGTGGACCAGCGTGACGTCGATGCCGAGTTCCCTGGCTCCGTGGACGGGGACGGGACGGCCTCCGACGACGGCGATGCGGGGCCGTGTGTTCATC
Organism: Streptomyces roseolus; assembly: GCF_014649855.1. GTDB lineage: Bacteria > Actinomycetota > Actinomycetes > Streptomycetales > Streptomycetaceae > Streptomyces > Streptomyces roseolus. The sequence continues at coordinate 273,722 of NZ_BMTV01000001.1, forward strand.
GCGGTGCTCTTTCCGGTGGCGGGGGTTTCGGTGGCCGGCGTTCCGGTGGTGCCGGGGACGCCGCTCAGGGGTGTGCTCGGGTGGACCTCGCGCTCGACGCGCGGCAGGATCTCGGGGAGGTAGATCTCCTGGATGGCCGCTCCCTCGCCGTGCGCCTCCCAGTGGGCGCGGCTCGCCCAGCGCTCGACGAGGACGAAGCGGGCCGGGTCCGCGTCCGACCGGTACGCCTCCCAGCCGACGCAGCCGTCCTCGGCGAGGCACAGCGGGCGCATCCGGCGGAGCGCGTCGGCCACGGGCTCGGCGTCGGCCGGGTCGGGTACGCGGACGATGACGATCAGGTCGAACATGAGGCGGTCTGCTCCGGGGGTCGGGGCGGGCATCAGGCGGTCTCGTCGGCGGCGGCGATCCGGACGATCTCCGGGAGCCACCGGCTGACCGGGGCGAGGTCGACGCCGAGCGCGAGCGCCCGTCCCGCGTCCATGCCGAAGTCGGCCGGGCAGGAGTACGGCGAGAGCGCCGGGTCGCCGGCCGGGTCGTCCTTCTCCACGACGGTGGTCGCCTTCCCGGTGGCCTGCTCCACGGCGGCGCACACGTCGTAGACGTCCGCCGTGTCGGGGGAGGCCACGTTGACGACACCGTCGACGCCGGGGAGGCCGGTGGTCGCGGCGCGGGCGAGGAACGCGGCGACGTCCGGGGCGTGCACCAGGGACGTGCGGCCCGGGCGGGCGTGGGCCGTGACGGGCTCCCCGGCACGGGCGCGGTCGAGGTGGAACCGCAGCCGCCCGGTGAAGTCGTCGGTGGCGGCCAGGACATGGGCGACCCGGGCGACGGTGACGGGCACCGCCGCGTTCCGCACCAGGGCCGCTTCGGCCTGCCGCTTGCCCTCGCCGTAGTTGCGGCCCACGAAGTCGAGGTCGTGCCAGGGGAGTTCGGTGTCGTACGCGTACTCCTCCGGCCGGAGTTCGTCCTCGCGGGCGAAGGCGCTCATGGGCGGCGCCGGGATCCGGTGGCGGAAGGTGTCGGCGTTGTACACCTCCATGCTGCTGGTGAGCACGAACCGGCCCGCGCGCTCGCCGAAGGCCGTACAGGCGTCCAGCGCGGCGGCCGGGGTGTAGCACGCCTGGTGGACCACGGCGTCGAACCGCTCGCCGGCCACCGCGGCGGCCAGCTCGCCCGGCCGGCCGACGTCGGCGGTCAGGCGCCGCACGGCCGGGCCGAACGGGTCGGCGGTCCGGCCCCGGGTGACCAGGGTGACCCGGTGGCCCTCGTCGAGCAGCCGCCGCACCAGGAGCTTCCCGAAGAAGCGGGTGCCTCCGATGACGCAGATCTCAGCCATCCGTCTCGCCTTTCTCTTCCGTCCGGAGGGGGGTCACGCCGTGACCGGCTCGGCCGACGAGGACTCCGCGTCCTCGGTGTCCGTGCCGGAGCGGTCCTCGTCGCGGCCGGCGAAGCAGATCACGGCGCAGAGCGCGGCCATCGCCGCGGCGACGTACCAGTTCGCGCCCGGCAGGTCGGCGGAGACCGACACGTCGAACATGACGCCCGCGAGGAGCGCGCCGACCATGTTCCCGGCGCTCCGGAAGAAGTGCATGGCGCCCATGGCGCGGGCGAGCTGCTGCTCGGGCACCTTGCGGGAGACCCACATGTCGAAGGACGGCACGAAGAGGATCTCGCCGAAGACGACGACGAAGCAGCCGGCGGCGACGGCCCACAGCGCGGCGGGGCCGGAGCCGAAGAGGGTGAAGGCGAGGGCCATGGCGGTCAGGCCGATGCCCATGACCACGCCCGGGCGCAGGTGCTTGATCGCCAGCTTGAAGACCGGGTACTGGAGGACGAGCAGGCTGAGGCCGGTGATCCAGAACGGGGCGGAGGGCGCCCACTGCGGCACGTACTTCCCCATGTGCAGCGGGATGCCGACGACGAAGCACAGGGAGAGGAACCAGAACGCCGCCGACAGCAGGAAGTAGCGGGTGGCGCCGCCGACCTCGACGGACTTGAGCCCGGCCAGGCTGAACAGCGGCGCGCGCCCGGCCCCGGTGTCCTTGCGCGGGGCGGCGGTCCCGTCGGCCTGGAAGCCGTCGCGGGGGATGAAGAGGGAGGCCGACAGGCAGAAGCCGAGGAAGAGCACGAAGACCGCGGTGAACACGACCCGCAGGTCCATGCCGAGGAGCAGGCCGCCGGCGAGCGCGCCGCCGAACAGGCCGACCTGCGCCGACATCTGGAAGGTCGAGAACGCCTTGGCGCGCTCGTCCTCCGGGTAGGACACGAGGATGTTCTTCAGGCCGGGGAAGGCCGTGCCGGAGCCGAAGCCGATGAACAGCGCCAGCAGGCTGTAGACGGCGACGCCGCTGGTGAAGCCCATCAGGCCCAGCGAGACCGCCTCCAGGCCGGTGCCGACGAACACCGCGCCGCGGATGCCGAGCCGGTCCGAGAAGCCCTCGTAGGAGAAGGTCGCGGCCAGACGCCCGACGTACGTCATACACATGACCACGCCGGCCCAGAAGCCGCTGTCGCTGTCGCCGAGCGAGGCCACCAGGATGGGGAACCAGACGAAGTTCCCGATGTGGGCGAGGAAGATCCCCGCGTTGAGCCCGAAGAGGGCGCTTCTGCGCTCGCTGGTCACAGGCTTGCCTTTCCTTTCGAAGCGGTCGAGCGGAGCTCGGAGATGGTGCGGGCGAGGGCGGCCCGGTCGATCGGCACGCCGTTCACCACGGTGGCCAGGGGCAGCGCCGACAGCGGGCCGCCGGCGGTGTGGAGGTTGAACGTGGCGGCGGCGCCGGCCCGCAGCGGCGGCTCCGCGGCGCGGACGCCGCTCAGCTCGTCGAAGTGGCGGCGGCCCGTGACGGTGGCCTGCCGGCGCAGTTCCCCGGTGAGCCCCTCGTCGTCCCCGGCGAGCAGGGCGAGTTCGCCGAGGAACGAGTAGCCGTGGTAGGCGCCGAGGTTGCCGGAGTCGGTGCCGATGAGGAGCTCGCCCCGCCGCAGCGCCGCCAGGGCGTTGCGGCGCATGTCGGCGAGGGCCGCGGTACGGGTCTCCTGGCAGCCGTACTCGATGCCGAAGGGCTGCTCGACGGTGTGGACGAACTCCAGGTTGCGGGGGTCCTGGGTGTCGAGGAAGCCCTCCCGGCCGTACTCGGCGAGGAACTCCTCCCGCGTCATGATCATCGACCGGAGTCCGGCGAGCGTGGAGACGAACCGGGCGCCGTCCAGTTCCTTCCAGTCGGCGTCGTCGAGGGTGCGGTCGCGCACGGTGTGGGCGAAGAGCCGGAAGCCGCACTCGTACGCGAAGCGCGTCTCCTCGAGGGTGTTGCAGTCGACGACCGCGGTCACCCCGCGCTCGGCGGCGATCCGGGCGGTGAACCGCAGCACCCGCTCGGAGAACCGGGAGAAGCGGACCGGGCTGCCCGGCTGCTCGGTGCCGTCGGTGAACATGACCTTCAGGAAGGTGCCGCCGCGCTCGGCGTTGGACCGGAGCGCGTGCTCCAGGTCGGCCTCCACGGCGAGCATGTGGACCGGCGCGGGGAACTCCACGCCGTGTCCGTTGCGCCCGGCCGCGTCGGTCATCGCCGTCACCGCGTACCCGCAGTGGACGACCTCGGGGTACGGCCACGGGGACGCCTCCCGGCCGGCCCGCCAGGCGTCGTCCACCAGCGGGAAGCCGAACATGTCCACGACGTGGGTGACCCCGTGGTAGAGGTACTGGAGGGCGACGATCCGCGGGTCGTCGACCGAGTCGTCCCAGTTGGCGGGGAGCGAGACGTGGGCGTGGGTCTCGGTGTAGCCGGGCCACAGCTCGGGCTCCGAGCCGGTGCGGCGGCCGGCCGGGACGAAGGCGGTGAACACGCCGTCCTCGGCCGTCACGTCGAACAGCGCCTCCTCGTCGAGGAGGGGGATCGCGACCCCCCGGACGGTGAGGGTCCCCGCCTCCTGCCGGATCGGAGCCGGGCTCACCGGGCGACCTCGACGCCCATGCGCAGCTCGATCCGGCCCAGGGCCTCCTCGCAGCGCTCGTTGACCTGCTCGCGGCCCTCGCCCGTGAAGATCAGGTGGCCGATCCAGTCGAAGTTGCTCTTGGCGAGCCGGTCGACCGCGGTGCCGGGCTTCTTGTACGCCTGGGCGCTGTGGAAGCCGGGGAGGTCGGCCAGGGCGTCGAAGCCGATGGACTCGACGGTGCCGGCGATCGGGGCGCCGAACCAGTGGCCGCCGGCCGTGGTGCCGCCGGGGAAGGGGAGCTCGGGGCGCTCGCCGAGGGCCTGCCGGATGACCTCCAGGTAGGCGTCCACGCCGGAGGAGATCTTCATCAGGGTCGGCACGATGCCGCCGATCAGCCGCCCGTTGACCTCGCAGAGCACCGGGCCGTCCGCGCCGAGGAGGAATTCGGTGTGGATGAAGCCGAAGTCCACTCCCAGCTCGTTGAGGACCTGGGTGGTCATGGCGAACAGCTCGTCCTGGAGCGGGTGGCCCTCGAAGTAGGTGGCGCCCATCTCGATGAAGTGCGGGAAGCCGCTCAGCGGGCGGTCCGTGAGGCCCAGGTTGAAAACCTCGCCGCCGGCCAGCACGCAGGACTCGACGGAGATCAGCTCGCCCTCGACGAACTCCTCGATGAGGATGTCGGGGATGCGGACGACGCCGCGCCCGTAGTCGGTGACCCGCTCCAGCTCGGCGAGGTAGTCGCGCAGGTCCTGCTCGTCCCTGAGGTGGAGGACGTGGAGGCTGGCGGTGCCGTCGGACGGCTTGACCACGCAGGGGAAGCCGACCTCGCGGACGGCGGCCTCGACCTTCGCCGGGTCGTCGACGTGCGCGAAGCGCGGCTGGCGGACGCCGGTGCCGTCCAGGGTGAGGCGGGTGCGGTGCTTGTGCCGGGCGTTGAGGGCCCCGTCGACGCTCATGCCGGGCAGGCCGAGGGAGCGGGCGACGGTCGCCGTGTGCACCGTGTGGTACTCGCTGTAGGTGGTGACGCCGTGCACCGGGTTGGCCGCGTGGATCTCCTTGGCGAGCCGCTCCAGCTCGTCGATGGAGAACGCCTGGGCGCTCTTGACGACCTGGCAGCGGGGGTGGGCGAAGGCGTCCTTCGCGAGCGGAGAGGCGGCCAGGTAGAAGTCGGGGTCGGCGGAGACGAGGGTGACGTCGTGGCCCAGTTCCAGGGCGTTGGCGATGCCCTGGATGCCGTTCGGGTTGCACTCGATCATCAGGACGTGCATGGCGGAACTCCTTGTGGAGGCGGGGTGGTCGGCGGCGGCGTGCGGGGGGGGTTCAGGCGGTGGCGGCGGCGAGGACGGCGTCGGTGGTGAGGCCGAGCCGGGCGAGGACCTCGTGGTGGTCGCCGCCCTCGTAGGGCCAGTCGTGGCCCGCGTTGACGCCGACGACCTCGCTGCCGGGCAGCAGCAGGGCCAGCGCCTCGGCGGCGCCGCCCTCGGCGCGGTGCTCCTCGACGACCACGAACCGGCGGTGGCGACCCGCCAGTTCGGCGGCGGAGCGGGCGAGCCGCGCGTGGTCGAGGTACACCAGGTGGGCGTGGGCGAGCTCGGGGCGCCGCTCCCGTGCGGCCAGGGCCAGGCGGGCGCCCTCCTCGCCGACGGAGACCAGGCAGGGCGTGCCGGCGTCGCCCCGGGCGTCCCACGCGACGGGCGGGATGCCGCCGTCCGTGTCGCCTCCCGGGAGGGAGGCGTAGGCGGCGTTGCGGCCCGTCCGGATGTAGGTGGGCGTGCCGGTGAGGGCCGCCTCGCGGACCACCGCGCGGGTCTCGTCCTCGCCGTACGGGGCGGCGACGGCGACGCCGGGGACGCTGCGCAGGACCGCGAGGTCCTCCAGGCAGTGGTGGGTGGTGCCGAACCAGGCGCCGGACACCCCCGCGTACGGGGCGACGACGGTGACGCCGGCCTTCAGGTACCCCAGCGTCAGCTTGAGGCTCTCGGCGGCGCGCAGCGCGGCGAAGGGCGCGAAGGTGGAGACGAAGGGACGGTAGCCGGCGGCGGCGAGCCCGGTCGCCATGTCGATCATGGCGCCCTCGGCGATGCCGAGGTTGAAGAAGCGGTCCGGGTGGGCCGATTGGAACGGGTGCTTCTTGCCGCCGAGGTCCGCTTCGAGGCAGACGATACGGGGGTCGAGGGCGGCGAGCTCGGTGAGCTCGGCGCGGTAGGCGTCCCGTCCGCTCAAGCCGGGGGCGGCCGGGGGCGTGAGGGTCGTCGGGGTCATCGGATGGCTCGCTTCCACTGCGCGGCGCGGGCCGCGTCGATCGTCACGTAGTGCGAGGCCGCCTTGCCCTCGACCGCGCGGACGCCCTTGCCCTTGACGGTGTCGGCGAGCACGGCGAGCGGCCGGTCGGCGCCGGCGCGGTCGCCGGCGAACACCTCGGTCAGGGCGGCGAGGTCGTGCCCGTCGACCGTGACCGTGTCGAAGCCGAAGGCGTCGAAGCGCTCGGCCAGCCGGGGCAGCGGGGAGATGTCCGCGACGAGTCCGTCGTTCTGGCCGCCGTTGCGGTCCACGACGAGGACGAAGTTGCCGAGCCGCTGGGCGGCGGCGACCTGGACGGTCTCCCAGACCAGGCCCTCCTGGAGCTCTCCGTCGCCGGCGACCGCGATCCCGAGGCCGCCCTGGAGGCCGAGCCGGCGGGCCATGGCCCAGCCGGCCGCGTACGGCACCCCGTGGCCGAGGCTGCCGGTGGGGAAGCGGACGCCGGGGACCTTCGGTCCCGGGTGCCCGGTGTACGGGTGCCCGGCGAGGCCGTAGAGCGGGGCCGGGTTCTCCGGGAGGACGCCGCTGACGTGCAGCGCGGCGTACAGTCCGGCGGCGGCGTGGCCCTTGCTGAGCACCACCTCGGTGCCGTCGCCGCGCTCGGCGCGGTGCAGGGCGGCGATCAGGATGTCCAGGACGGACAGGCTGCCGCCGAGGTGGCAGCCACGGGGGCCGGCGGCCATGTCGACGACGAGCCGCCGGGCCTCCCTGGCCCGCTCGGCGAGCAGGGCGACCGGGGCGTCGTCGGCGTGCGTGCCCGCGGGGACCGGGGCGTCGTGCACGGCGGTCATCGGACGCCCCCTTCGCCGAGGGCGAACCAGCGGTTCACGGCGTCCGCGAGGACCGAGCGGGCGGTCCGGTACTCCATGCTGCCGATCCGCTCCTCGTCGGTGTGGTCGAGGGCCGAGTCGCCCGGGCCGTACGCCACCATGGGGACGTCCTTCCAGGTCGTGGCCAGGGTGTTCATGTCGGAGGTGCCCTTCTTCACCACGAACCGCGGACGGATGCCGGCCTGTGCGAAGGCGCGGGTGAACACCTTGACGAGCGCGCCGGACCGGCCGCCCGCGTGACCGGGGGTGGCCCGCAGGATCTCCACCTCCACGCCGTCCCGGCCGGCGGCGGCGCCGAGCGCGGCGGCGCGCAGCAGCTCCAGGTCGGCCGAGGGCGGGACGCGGAAGTTGAGGACGCCGACGGCCCGGTGCCGGGCGCGTCCGGTCTCGCAGTGGATGTCGATGACGGCGCTGAGCGCGTCGGCCGCCTCCTTGAGGACCGCCGTGCGGATGGTGTCGAGGACGTCCGTCAGCAGGTCGGGCGCGGAGACGGCGTCCATGCCGGCCGAGTGGCCGCTGGCCACCGACGCGGTGACGCGGAGCTTGAACAGGCCGAAGTAGCCGAGCGTCAGGGTCTCCGCGCCACTGGGCTCGCCGATGACGACGGCGTCGGCGGGGTAGTGGTCGCGGGCGTGGAAGGCGCCCTTGGAGGAGGACACCTCCTCCTCGACCGCGCCGACGACGCGCAGCTGGCCGTCCTCGGGGATGTCGGCGTGGGCGAGGACCTCCAAGAAGTTGGCGAGGCTGCCCTTGGCGTCCACGCTGCCCCGGCCCCACAGCTCCTCGCCGCGCCATTCGGCGGGCCAGCGGTGCGGCACCGTGTCGAGGTGGCCGAGGAGCAGCATCCTGCGGGGGCCGGTGCCGCGGGTCGCCACGAGGTTGCCGGCGGCGTCGACCTCCGCGTCGATGCCCCGTTCGCGGCACCAGTCGGTCAGGTAGACGGCGAGTTCGGCCTCGTCGCCGGAGACCGAGGGCACCGAGACGACCTTGGTGAGCAGCCCGAGGTCGGCGCCGGGCTCGCGGGTGCGCCAGAAGCGGGTCCACTTCTCCGGTTCGGCCATGGTGTGCGGGCCGGTGATGGCGACGTCGGCGCTGCCGGCGAGGGCCATCTCGGCGGCCCGTACCTTCTGCCGCATCCTGCCGCCCGCGTACCGCGCGCCGTCGCCCGGGTAGGCGTTGGACAGGGTGGAGGCGGGGTCCTCGGGGTCGGTGAGGAGTCCGGCGCTTCCGGTGACCAGTCGCAGGTGGTCGGCGTCGAGGGCGTTGCTGAGCGCGGCGGCGAGCACGTCGGCGTCGACGTTCAGCGGGGCGCCGCCGGCCTCGTCGTGCACCGGCGGGGAGACGCAGACGACGTCGTACGCGTCGAGCAGCGCGGTCAGCCGGACGGTGTCGACGTCCGAGGGGACGCCGGCCCGGTGGTCGCGGACGATCACCGGGCGGCCGTCGTCGTTGACCGCCTTCAGCGGCCGGTTGGCGCGGCCGCTGACGAGCCGGTTGCGGGCCGCGGCCGAGGTGAAGACCCGCAGGCCGTGGGCGGCCAGGCCCTGCTCGACCGCGGGCAGGGTGACCTGCTCGTACGCGTCGACCAGGTGCCGCATCTCCTCCGGCGGGCAGTAGCGGACCTCGTCCCCGTTGGCGAGGCGGAGCCGGGGCATCGGGCGGCCGGCGGAGCGGTAGTGCCGCTCGATGCCGGTCGCGCCGCCGGCCACCAGGAGCACCCGGGCGCCGCGGGCCACCAGGAGCGCGAGCTCCTGGTGGACGGCGCCGAGGTCGAGGGTGGCGCTGCCCGCCTTGATCACGTACAGGGGCCTGGTCACGGCGACACCGCCGTGGTGGGCAGGCCCGCGGCCTCGTCGAAGCCGCAGATCAGGTTCATGGCCTGGATGGCCTGGCCGGCGGCGCCCTTGACGAGGTTGTCGAGCGTGGCGACCGCGACGCACTGCCCGTCACGGACGGCGATGGCGACCTCGGCCACGTTGGAGCCGACGACGGCCTTCAGCATCGGGAAGTCCTGCGGCGCCTTCGGCGCGGTCCTGACCGGCACGAACGGCTTGCCGACGTACGCCTTGGCATAGGCCCGCTTGACGTCGAGCGGCGAGACGCCGGGCAGCAGGCCGGTGTAGGCGGTGACCATGATGCCGCGCGCCACGTCGAGGCTGTGGGTGGAGAACCGCAGGTCCATGGTGGCGCCGGTGAACTCGGCGATGGCCTGGCTGATCTCCGGCGCGTGCCGGTGGCCGTGGAGCTTGTGCACGCGGAAGTTGCCGCTGCGCTCGGCCGGCGGCTCGCCGCTGCCGCGTCCGCCGCCGGTGGAGCCGGTCTTGGCGTCGACGACGACCCGGTGGTCGATCAGGGAGGCGGCGAAGAGCGGGTAGAGCGCGTAGATGGTGGTGACGGCCATGCAGCCGGGCAGGCTGATGAACCGGCTCTCCGGGACGGAGGCGCTCAACTCCGGTACGTAGTAGGTGAAGTCGTCGTCCGGCGGGTTCTTCGCGGTCTTCGGGTAGTACGACTCCACCTCGGCCCGGTCGCGCAGCCGGAAGTCGCCGCCGAGGTTGAGGACCCGCTTGGCGCGCTCGGCGACGAGCGGCAGCAGCTCGGGCAGCGCTCCGGTCGGGAGGCAGCCGAACGCGATGTCCACCTCCTCCAGTTCGGCCAGCGGCCGGAACTTGAGGCCCGCCGCGGCCGGGTGGTTGCGCAGCCAGGGGTGGACGGAGCCGAGGGTGGCGCCCGCGTTGCGCTCCGCGGAGAGGAGGGCGAGTTCGACGCCGGGGTGCTCCAGGAGCAGCCGGATGACCTCGCCGCCGGTGTAGCCGCTGGCGCCGATGACGGCGACGCGCACCTTCTGGTCGTCGTCAGCCAAGGCGGGCCGCCTTCTCGTACGGACGGCGGTAGTCGCCGGCCTCGACGAGCTTGCGGATGGCGTCGGGGCGCCGGGCCACCTTGCGGAAGGCGTCGGCGTACCGCAGGGCGCGCTCGTACTCGACGGGGGAGCTCAGCTCGCGGCAGAGCACCAGGGTGCTGTCGAGCATGCCGAGCGTCACCGGGAAGTCCTCCGGGCGGTGGTCCCGCACGGCGCCGGGGTTGAGGGTGAAGGGGTGGCCGTTGCCGAAGCCGTCGCGGTGCCGGAAGGGCAGGTGGCAGGGGATGGGGGTGTTCTGCCATTCGCGGGCGGGCACGCCCTCGGCGACGAGCAGTTCGTGCACGGCCTCCTTGACGGCGTGCACGGGCAGGTCGTCGAGGCCGACGGCCTCCGGGTCCATGCAGTACGTGACCGGGTCGATGTCCACGAAGACGGGGACGGCGTGCACGGCGACGACGGCCTGGGCGGTGGCGATGAAGGTGAAGGCCGGGACGATGACCTCGTCACCGGGCCGCACGCCGGCGCCGACCAGCGCCATGTGCAGGCTGGAGGTGCCGCTCGCGGTCGGCAGGGCGTACCGCGCGCCGACGTAGTCGCGGTAGGCGTCGGCGACGACCTTCCGCGGGTCCTGACGCTGGGCCAGCATCAGGTTGAACACGTCCTCCTTGGTGATGACCGGGAAGAGGGTGCGGCGCAGGGCCTTGGGGATCAGGGCGTCGCCGCCCAGCGCGGCGAGCTCGGTGTCGAGCTCGGCCTCGGACGGGAGGGGCAGCGGCGCTGCCGGGAAGTCAGTGATCACGAGTGTGCTCCGAGAGTGGCGGCCGGCCGGACCGCGTGGGTGAGGGCCATCCGGGCGCAGGCGGCCACCAGCGGGCTGAGCCGGTAGTTGAACTGGACGCCGGGCACCAGGTCCGCGTCGGCCTCCTGCTGGGTCCACATGGTCCGCAGGTCGTAGGCACCGAAGATCTTCAGGCGCTCGGCACGCGCCCAGACGTCGGCGGAGTCGGTGAGGACGGCGGCGGCCGGGCCGAAGCCGAGGCCGGTGAGGTCCACCACCAGGACGGGGGCGGTGGAGGCGGCGGCGAACTCGGGCAGCCGGTCGGCGTTCTCCTGGGTGAGCTCCACGTAGTCGTACGCGGCCGGCCCGCCGGGTTCGGTGGTCTCGGTGGTGAGGCCGAGCCAGGCGAGGAAGGCGAGGGACTCGCGGTCGGCGTGGGGCACGGACACGGTGTCGCCGTGGCCGAGGCCCTGGCCGGCGAGGGCGCCGTGCAGGGCGCCGGTCCGGCTGTTGAAGAGGGCCGCCCTGGCGCGGCCGGTGCGCTTGGTGAGCAGGCGTTCCAGGCCGGGCAGCTCCCGGTCGCTCTTCTCGATGCTCATGACGACGCCCGAGGTGAGGACGCGGGTGAGCACGGTCGCGGTGTCGAACAGTTCCATGGTCTTCTCCGGTGTCTCCGTCTCGCGTGACGGTGCGCCGCGGGCATGACGGGGCGACACGTGGCGCGGGGTGGCGCGCGACGTGCGCGGCGATGCGGCGGTGCGGCGCTTACGCGGCGGTCGGCGTGACGGCGGTGCGCCCGAGCAACTCCGTGACGTGGGCGGCGAGATGACCGGTCACGTCGACGCCGTGCTGGGCGGAGGAGCGGGCGAATTCGGGGTTGGCGTTGACTTCGAGCACCAGCAGTTCGCCGGTGGTCCGGTCCTCGACGAGGTCGACCCCGTAGAAGCCGTCGCCGAGGGCGTCGACGACCTGGGCGCAGAGTTTCTCGATCTCCGGCGTGATCTCGGTGCGGCGGACCTCCGCGCCGAGGTGGGTGTTGGTACGGAAATCGGGCGAGACCCGCTGGATCGCGACGACCGGGGTGCGGCCGACGACGACCACGCGCAGGTCGTGGCCGGGCTTGTCGATGTACTGCTGCACGACGACCGGGAAGAGCTTGCCGGCCGCGTCGGTGGACTCGCGGCCGCCGACCCAGGCGTCGACGCACTCGGGGTTGACCATCCGGGTGACGCCCCGGCCCCAGGAGCCGCTGACGGGCTTGACGACGGTCGGCAGCCCCATCCGGGCGACGGTCTCGCGGACCTGGCCGTAGCTGAAGGCGTGGAGGGTGCGCGGGTGCGGGATGCCGTGCCGCGCGAACGTGAGGGCCTGGAGGCCCTTGTCGTTGCAGGTCTCGATGGTGGCGGCGCGGTTGAGGGTGGTGACGCCGCGGTGTTCGAGCCGGCGGGAGACGCCGATGGCGTCCTGGTGGGAGAGGTTCCTGATGAGGGCGAGGCCGGGCGGGCGCGTGTCGCCCGCCACCACCCCCGCGAGGTCTTCCCGGAGCAGCGGAGCCGCCTTCAGTCCCTTGGCCCGCAGGGCCTGGAGGAGAAGCTTCTCATCCGGCCTCAGCATGGTCGCCGAGACGAGGACCTCTGCGTCCTGGCTCACTCGCCCCAGTCCTCCTCGACCTCCGGCGCGAGGTCCAGGCGGACGAGGTCACCGGTCTTCTCCAGGACCTCGTGCTCCTGCCCGCACGCGGTGCATTCGGTGATCTCGCCCTTTTCCCAGTCGGCCTGCACCTCGAATTCTGTGTCACATACGAGGCACTTGGGCGCCGCAATTGCGGTGGTCATTATGGAGACTCCTTACGAAAATCGGCATGCCGGTTCCGTCGGCGGATTACCGATCGGTGAGATGTCCGCCGGGATTCCGGCGGAGGGTGACGTCAGGCCGGACGGATGTCGCGGCAGGCGGGGCGACCGATCAGCCCCAGCCGTGGTCGTCCTGACCGCCGGCCATGCTGACCACGGTCTCCGCGGCCTGCCCGGCGGCGAGGGCGCCGCTCTCCGCATCCCCCTGAGCGGCGGAGAAGCCGGCCATCGCGGCGACGGCGAAAGCGGCGACGGCGAAAGCGGCGACGGCGAAAGCGGCGACGGCGAAAGCCTTCATGGCGTTCAGAAAAACATTGGTCTTCATTTCCGGTTCCCCCCGGCGCTTCGGACGACCAGCGGCTCGTTGGTTTCTTCATGTAGAGCATGCCCCGGCACGGACCTTGCATGAAGCGATCACAGGCTTCAGGATCAGGCGTTGCAGAAACATGAGGGGGAGAAGCAATGTGTTCAACGCCTGACAAGCCAGACATACCACTTGACGGATCCCCGGCCGTTCCGTCGCTCCACACCAAGGTCTGTCCCGAGGGCCTCGCCTACTACGAGGCGGCCCTCGCGGCCGGCTCCGTCCAGGGGGAGGCGCCCTCGTGCCTGGCGGCGCTGGGGCTGCTGGCGCCCGCGGTCGACGCACCGGACACCCTCGTCCCCGTACCCCCCGACGTCGCGGCCGCGGCACTGGCCCATCCCGTGGAACGGGCCATCATGGAGCAGCAGCAGTCCTTGAACGCCATGCGGACCGCGATGTCCCAGGTCGAGAACGTCTACCGGAGCACCCGCCGGGAGACGTCCGTCGCCGTCCAGCGGCTGTACGGGCCCACGGTCATCAGCGCCGCCCTGGAGGAGGCCGCGCAGTCCTGCATGACCGAGTCCCTGACCGCCCACCCCGGCGGCGGGCGCCCCGCCGAGATCCTGACCGAGGCGCTCCCCCGCGCCCTGGAGGCGCGCGACCGCGGCGTCGCCCAGCGCACGCTGTACCAGCACACCGTGCGGGCCCACGGCCCCACGCTCGACTACATCAGGCGCGTCACCGAGGTCGGCGTCGAGGTGCGCACCATCGACGAGGTCTTCGAGCGGCTGATCATCTACGACCGCTCCGTGGCCTTCATCCCCGACAACCAGGGCGCTCGCCACATGTCCGCCGTCATGATCCGGGACCCCGGGATCGTGCACTACCTGGCGTCGGTTTTAGAACACGCGTGGGAACGCGCCGAGCCGGTCACCTACCGGTCGGACCACCAGCGCCCGGAACTCCTCACGGAGGCGACGCGGCTCAACGTGCTGCGGCTGATGGTCGACGGCTACACGGACGCGGCCATCGCGAGCCGGCTGGGCATGAGCGTGCGGACGGTCGCCGCGCACATCAAGAAGGCGTCGGACCTCCTCGGCAGCAACAGCCGCGCCCAGCTGGCCTATCTCACCGCCCGGGCGGGCCTCCTGGACCCGGCGTCCGCGGGGGACCGGGCGGCGGACGGGGCGTGACGGCCGTCCGCCCGTCCTGATCCCTCCGGAGGCGGCCCCGCGCGGCAGCGCTCCGGGCCGGACCGGCAGCGTGTGGTCGGCCAGCAGGCCGTCGGTCGTCAGGTCACGGGCGTGGCCCACGGCGTAGCCGGCGTCCGGGTGGGTGTTCAGCGCGGCGGTGAGGACGGCCAGGGCGTCGGGTTCCGGTTCGTCGTCCGCGTCGACGTTCTGGATGAAAGGTGCGGTGTACGTCCCAGGGCGACGTCGCGGGCGACCACCGGGCCCTCCGAGGTGCCGTGGCAGGAAGACGGGCGACGCCGGAGGTGACGGATCCACCACCGGCGCGCGGCGGGGGCGACGAGGGTGCTGACGGCGGGTCGGGGACTTCGAGCGCAGGTGTCGCCGGGGCAAGTTCTCGACGGGGCACGCTCCGCCCGTAGGGGGGGCGACACCGGGCAGCGGCATGGGTGGCGCTCGCGGCGCTGGTGGGGGCGGTGGCCGGCATCGCCGCGTACTCCCGCGCTCCGGACGGGCCCGCGGCCGCGTCACCCGGCCCGGCCCCGGCTTCCCGGTCGTCGCCCCTGCCCCACCGCGCCCGCGCGAGGTCCTCGGTCTACGGGACCGGGGGGCGGGGGAGTTCGGCGAGGAGGATGCCGGCGGCCTGGGTGGCGTTGTCGGCGTGGACGGCACGGGCCATGGCCGTGCGGGCGGCCTCGGGGGTGGCGGCCGGCGGGACGACCATGAGGGAGAAGTGGTCGTTGTCGCCGCGGGTGATCAGGACGGTGTCGTCGCCGACGGAGAAGGAGTCGAGGTGCACGACCCGGTCGTCGACGACCAGGCGGGTCGGGATGCCGTTCCAGGCGGAGGCGTCCAGGCCGACCCGGGTGACGGGCCCGAGGTGCTCGGTCAAGGCCGTGATGAGCGGCGGGAGTTCCCGCTCGACGTCGCGCGAGCGCGGCCACCACGCGCCGTCGAGGAGGCTCTGCCGGGCGCCGGTCGTCTCCAGCCGGAGCAGCGCGGTGCCCGGTCCGACGGCGCGGTGGATCTCGTCCGGCAGGAGGCGCGGAAGCGAGGAGGGAGGGTCTGCGTCGGTCATGTCGGTCCGCCCGTCCACGGGGGTGCCGCTGCCGCCCGGACCGGTGCCGCGGCGGACGCCGGGCCGGCGGGCGGGGCGACGGCCCCGTGCCTTCACCGTACTCCGGAAGGCCGCGCGGACGCGGCGGGCGCGGGTCTCCGCCTCCGCCCCGCCGCCGGCGCGTCCCGGCCCGGCCGGAGGCGGAGCCCGCCGCGTGCGTGGCGGCCCCGGCCGCGGCGGAGCATCCTGGAAGTCGCACCCCGGTGCCGTCGGATCCGGCCCACGGCACCGGACCGGGGCGCCGCCCCGCTGCCCGCCTGGAGGCCCCGGATGACCGTCGGACGGTACGAGGAGGGGGATCCGGACCGCTCGGAGAGCTTCGGGGAGAGGCTGCTGGGCGGGCTCCTGGACCGCTCCCACGCGCTGGCGCCCGACCGGGTCGGACCCGCACTCGCCGGGGCGGTCGCCCGGATCGGCGGCCGGGAGGCCCGGATCCTGCTCCAGGACTACGGGCAGGAGCGCCTGGCGCCCCTGGCCGGGGACGGCCTGGAGGGCGGCGAGCCGGTGCCCATCGACGGTTCTGCGGCCGGCCGGTGCTTCCTCACCTCGCGCCCGGTGGAGGTGCCGCTGGCGGACGGGGTGCGGGTCCACGTCCCGCTGCTGGACGGCGGCGACCAGGCCGGCGTCCTCGCCGTCACCCTGGACGCGGTCGACGACGACGTACGCCGCATCCTGCGCAGGCTCGCTGCCGTGGCCGCCGACGTGCTGCAGGCCAAGAACGGCTACACCGACCTCTTCTTCCGCACCCGCCGCGGCGAACCGATGAGCGTCGCCGCCGAGATCCAGTGGTCGCTCCTGCCGCCGCTCGCCATGACGATGCCCCGCGTCGCCGTGGCGGGAGTCCTGGAACCCGCCTACGACGTGGCCGGCGACAGCTTCGACTACGCCCTGAACGGCGACGTCCTCCACCTCGCCATGATCGACGCCATGGGCCACGGGCTGGACGCCGCGACCATGGCCACCGTCGCCATCGGCGCGTACCGGCACGCCCGCCGCACCAGCGTCGAACTCTCCGAGATCTACCTCTTCATGGACCGGGCCGTCGCCGAACAGTTCGCCCCCGACCACTTCGTCACCGCCCAGATGCTGCGGCTCGACACCGACACCGGCCGCCTCCAGTGGGTCAACGCCGGACACCCCGCCCCCATACTGATCCGCGGCCACCGCGTCGTACGCCGCCTCGACAGCCCCACCACCCTCCCCGTCGGCTTCGGCGGAGACCAGCCGCAGGTGAGCGAGGTGGCACTGGAGCCGGGCGACCGCGTCCTCTGCTTCACCGACGGGCTGGTCGAGGAGCACGAGAGCGGGCAGGAGGAGTTCGGCGAGGAACAGCTGATCGACTGGATCCATCGACTGGACCCCGCCGACCGGAGCGTACGGGCCGTGGCGCGCGACCTGTCCCACACGCTCCGGCGGGCCCGCGGCGGGGCCACCACCGACGACGCGACGCTCGTCCTCGTCGAGTGGGGCGGAGGATGACGGACCCGGCGCGCCGGGCTCCGGCGCGGAGTACGTTGGAGGTACCGGGAGCACCTCGCACACCCGCCCCCACGCGGACGTCGTTCCCGGCGATCACCAGGCCGGGGCGCCCCGGGCGCCCCGGGGACAGGTCACGGCCTCATGACCGGCATCATCGCTCCCATCCGCCAGGCGCGGCTGGCACTGACCCCGAACACCTCCATGGCCGGGCTGCTGGACGGCGCCTGGTGGCCGTACTCACGCGATCTCGCCGCCGAGCTGCCGGCGCTGGCGGACGCGTTGCGCGGCCGCTTCGGACGCGTCACGCGCATCGCCGCGCACCCCGCGCCCTGGTCCGCCGCCCCGTACAAGGTCCCCGTCGGTGAACGCCTCGTGCACGTCGGATGGTTCATCGACCAGGCCCCCGACACGATGATCCTGCTCTCGTACAGCCTCGGCCGCTGCGACCTGCTCGTGATTCCCCCCGAGACCGAACCCGCCGCCGCCGCGCGGCTGATGGCCGCCGCGTCCGCCCCGGGCAACGTCCACACCACGGACACCCTGATGTCCGAAGAGGACGCGACCGGGCGGCTCCTGCGGGAGGCGGGGGTCCGTGAGGACGCCTGGGAGACGGAGGGCGGCGCCTCCCGGCGGCCCCGGTCCCGTCCCCATGCCGTCGTCGGGGCGCGCATGATCCCGCTGCCGCGGACCCTGTGGAGGTGACGGCCGCCGCCCCCGCGGCCGTGCCGCCGAGGTCACGCCACGGGCGCCCGCGTGCCTCGCCCGGGTGGCAACTTTCCCTCGTACCGGGGATCGGTGCTGGTCAGATGGGGTGAACGGGCCGTGTGGCTCGTATCCCGGCCCCCGGCGGAGAGCGTTGATGGGGATGTGAACACTTCGACCACCGCCCCGATACTGCCGCCGCCCCTCGCCGCCCCCGCCCCTCCCGTCGTGCACGACTCGGGCGCGGACACCGCGCCCGGCGTCATAGTCATCGACTCCTGCACCACCCTGGGCGCCACTCTGGTCGTCCGCCTCACCGGGGAGATCGACCACTACAGCGCCACTCCGCTGCGGGCCCTGCTGGCCTCGGCGGCCGACGACGGCTACACCGGCCTCGTCCTGGACACCTCGCGGGTCACCTTCTGCGACTCCGGCCTCCTCGCCGTCCTCCGCTGGTGGCCGCGGCACGGACGCCGTCTCAGGCTCGCGAACCGCTCCCCGGCCGTCCGGCGCCTGCTGGAGGTCGCGGCCACGGCGGGCCGGCCGCCGGCCCTGGCCGGCTCGCCCACGGCGGCGGCCACGTCCTGACGTCCGGGCTCCCGGCCCGTGACCCCGGAAGGGAAGGCGGGGGCCCGTGAGTGTTCACGGGCCCCCGCGCGCGATCAGTGGTCGGAGTAGCTGACGTCGCCCATGGTCCAGGCGCTGATGTCCGCGATCGAGACGCGGTACATCCCGCCCGTCTCCGGGATGCCGACCGCGCCCTGGAGGATCCGCGCCAGATGGAAGTGCAGATGGGTGGGCGGCCCGTCCTTCTCCGCCGCGCCGGCGGAGAAGACGGCGGAGAACTCGGCCAGGTGGTCGGAATCCGCCAGGACCTCCGAGACCCGCTGTCGCCACACCGCTTCGGGGGCCAGCCGACCCGTGATGACAGCGCCCCCGGTGACGACGGTCAGGGACATCTGATTGCTCCGCCCGGACTCCACCAGCCTGGCGATGTCAACGAGCAGTTCGTCAGTCTTCGACATGGAAGCCGATCCTACGGGTCGGCCCGCCCGGTGCACAGGTCCGCCCGCACGGAGGGGACGGGCCGGAAGGGGCGCGGGCGGGGGACGGGCGCGGCGGGGCCACGGATATCTACCCGGGCGGAATGAGAATTCGGCAGGCGGCGCGACGAGGATTACTGCCGCTCAAAAGGAGCGGTGGTATTTCTGCCGCTTTTCGGGACGGGCCCGTGCTACTGTCGGTGTCAGTTGCAGTTGTGGTTCCCGAAACTTCACGTGTCTCCAGCAGCCTTCAAGGCGCCGGAGCGCTTGTTTTTTCATCTCCGGATCATCCGGCGGGGCAATCAGCACGGCGACATGGTTTCCGCGCAGTGCGGGCGCCGATGATCCTCGAAGGAGAAAAAAATGAGCACGGGTACCGTGAAGTGGTTCAACGCGGAAAAGGGCTTCGGCTTCATCGAGCAGGACGGCGGCGGCCCCGACGTCTTCGCCCACTACTCGAACATCGCCTCCCAGGGCTTCCGCGAGCTGCAGGAGGGCCAGAAGGTCAGCTTCGACATCGCGCAGGGCCAGAAGGGCCCGACGGCCGAGAACATCGTCTCCGTCTGATCCTGACGCACGTACGGCAGCAGGGGCCCGCATCCTTCGGGGTGCGGGCCCCTGCTGCGTACGCCCCACCGGAAATCCTCCCGAGCGGATCCCTTACGAGCGGATCCCGCCAGGACCCGCAGCGGCCGACGGCCCGGTCATCACCGCCGTCCCCACGCCGCCCCCACCGCTGATCTCGCCTTTCGGGCCTCTTTCCGGCGGTTCAGCCTTCATACAGATTCCGAAGCCGTCGGGAAACAATTCGCTCCGATCATCGGCCGCGTAAATTCCTTGATGCGCCTCGCGACGAGGAAGGCCCCGCATGAACAGCACGCACCCGAATGGCCGTTCCCTCCCCCACGACGACGGCTCCGCCCCCGGGCGGCACGAGAACGCCGCCCCGGCACCGTCCGCACCGCCGGCGGCCGTGACGTTCGCCGACCTCGGTCTGCCGGACCGCCTGATCGCCGCGCTCGCCGCCGAAGGCGTCACCCTGCCCTTCCCCATCCAGAGCGCGACCCTCCCGAACGCGCTCGCGGGCCGCGACGTCCTGGGGCGCGGCCGCACCGGATCCGGCAAGACGCTGGCCTTCGGCCTCGCCGTGCTGGCCCGTACGGCCGGCACGCGGGCCGCGCCCAGGCGGCCCCTCGCCCTCGTCCTCGTCCCCACCCGCGAGCTGGCCCAGCAGGTGACCGACGCGCTCGCGCCGTACGCCCGCGCCGTCGGGTCGAGGCTGACCGCGGTCGTCGGCGGGGCGCCCCTCAGCAGACAGACCTACGCCCTCCGGAAGGGCGTCGAGGTCGTCGTCGCCACCCCGGGCCGGCTCACGGACCTCGTCGTCCGGGGCGACTGCCTGCTGGACCGGGTCTCCGTCGCCGTCCTGGACGAGGCGGACCAGATGACCGACATGGGCTTCGCGCCCCAGATCGCCGATCTCCTCGACCGGGTCCCGGCCGAGGGCCAGCGGCTGCTCTTCTCCGCCACCCTGGACCGCAGCGTCGACCGGCTCGTCGGACGCTATCTGACGGACCCCGTCGTGCACTCCGTCGACCCCGCCGCCGGGGCCGTCGCCACGATGGAGCACCACGTCCTGCACGTCCACGCCGACGACAAGCAGGCCGCGACCGCCGAAATCGCCGCCCGCACCGGGCGCGTCATCCTGTTCCTCGACACCAAGCACGCCGTCGACCGGCTGACCGGGGACCTGCTGGCCCGCGGGGTGCTCGCCGCCGCGCTGCACGGCGGCAAGACCCAGCCCCAGCGCACCCGCGCGCTCGCGCGGTTCAGGACCGGACAGGTGCCGGTGCTCGTCGCCACGAGCGTCGCCGCCCGGGGCATCCACGTCGACGGACTCGACCTCGTCGTCAACGTCGACCCGCCCGCCGACCCCAAGGACTACCTGCACCGGAGCGGCCGCACGGCCAGGGCAGGGAACCACGGCAGCGTCGTCACCCTGGTCACACCGAAGCAGCGACGCGCCGCCGCCCGCCTCATGTCGGAAGCGGGCGTCCAGCCCCGGATCACCCGGATCCGCCCCGGCGAGGCGGAACTGCACCGCATCACGGGGGCCCGGGTCCCCCCGGGCGTCCCCGTCCACGGGACGTAGCCGCCGGCCGAGCCGCCGCCCCGGCCCGGGACGAGGGCCGCCGGACGGCCCGGGTCCCCCGCCGCCCGTCCCCCTCCCCACGCCTTCTTCCCGTCCCCCTCAGGAGCCGATCGTGACACCGACACGGACACACCCCCACCACCCGCCCGCCCAGGGCACGTCCGAACCGCACGTCTGGGCGGACATGACCGTCGAGGTCGCCCTGGCGGTCATGAGCGGGGCCCGTACCGGACGCCTGGTCATCCGCGACGCCGACGGCCGGCGCACCGGGCTCGTCACCCGGGCCCAGCTCGCCGGTTTCCGCGCCGGCCCCGCCTACACCGACCGGGTGCGCCTGAGCGAGCTCGACCCGGCGGACACCGCGTCCCGTCCCTGACCGCCCGCGCCGGGAACGTCCACCCGCCGCGCCCCTTCCCTTCTCTTCCCCCTGTGAGGTCCCATGCGTTGCGTGATCGCCCGCTTCCCGTTCGAGCTGACGAAGAGCGGCGTCCTGGAGACGATGAAGGGCGTCGTGCCCGAACCCGTCACCGGCCCGTTCGTGACGATCGGCCGCCGCACCTATCCCGCCAAGCAGGTCGGCGCGGTCGTCACCCGCCAGGACCGTCGCGACTTCGGCGTCGACGAGGTCCTGCGGGCCATGACCCGGCTCGGCTTCACGTGCGGCACCCGCCCGGCGGCGTCGTCCTCCCCGGTCGCCGCCGACCCGGTCCGGCGGGCCTCGGACCTCCTGGGCGCGCCCCCCGCGGCCTGACGGCCGGAGGGCGGGCGGGGCCGGAGCCCCGCCCGCCCTCCGGCCCTTCCACCCCGCCTCACCCGGGACGGTTTCGGCCGTCCGCCCTCCCCCGTCCGTGACGCCGGTACCGGCGTCGCGGACGGCGGCGTTACCCTCGGTGAACGTGCCGTGCCCGCGGCCGCGCACCGGAAGGTACGCCGGAGAGGTGAGAATGACAGCAGACGATCCGCTCGGCCGTCTCGACGACGACGACTACCCCGCCTACACCATGGGCCGGGCCGCCGAGATGATCGGTACGACGCCCGGCTTCCTCCGCGCCCTCGGTGAGGCCCGGCTGATCACCCCGCTCCGTTCCGAGGGCGGCCACCGGCGCTACTCCCGCTATCAGCTGCGCATCGCCGCCCGCGCCCGCGAGCTCGTCGACCAGGGCACCCCCATCGAGGCCGCCTGCCGCATCATCGCGCTCGAGGACCAGCTCGAAGAGGCCCAGCGCATCAACGCCGAGTACCGCCGCGCGTCGGGCGAGCCCCACCCTCCGGCGACCGGCTGAACGCCGTCCCCCGCGCACCGCCGCCCTTCCGGGCAGGGCCGGCCGGGGGGATCAACCCCGCTGCCCTCCGACGCCGCCGTCGGAGGCGTCGGCGACCCCTCAGGGGGGTGTTCCGGACCTCCTCACGCACCGCCCGCCGCCTCGGTGCCCCGTGCCCCGCCCGGCCGGAGCAGGACGTCGAGGCGCGAGGTCGTGAGGCGGGTGGCCGGGTGCGTGGTGGCCAGGGAGGCCAGGTGGCGGGGGACGGGGAGGGGGAGGTCCCGGAGGTGGAGGGGGGCGGGGACGCGGGGGTGGGTCAGGAGGGGGGTGGTGGTGTCGAGGCCGGCGAACGGGGTGGCCAGGCCGTGGCCGGTGAGTTTGGTGGCCGCCTCCTTGCGG
>NZ_BMTV01000001.1:295947-368847 GCF_014649855.1 Streptomyces roseolus
GTCCACAGCCGGAGGAAGGCCGCCGGGCGGTCGGCGGGCGGGGCGTCCGCCAGGAGGGCGCGCTCCGGCGCGGTGAGGGATTTCGCCTCCAGGCGGGGGGAGGGCGGGGGGCCGGGGAGCTCTTCCATGTCCACGCCCACCAGGCCCTCCGCCACCACGGCGATCAGGATCCAGTGGGCGGTGTGGGCCACCGAGTAGTCCAGGGGGGTCTCCGCGTCCCAGCGCGGGCGGCCGTGGTCCGCGCCGCAGTGGTGGCAGGTGCGGTCGATCGGCACCCGTGCGGGCGGCAGCCCCACGTAGTGCCACGCCAGGAGGCGTTGGGCCGAGCGGGACGCCGTGTAGGTGTCGCGTGACGGACCCGGGGGGAGGGCGGCCGCCCTGCCCGCCTCCTCGGGGGCGAGCAGGCGCCGCACGTCACGGGGCGGGCGGGCCGGGGTCAGCCACAGGTGGCACTCACCGGGGGCCGGGAGCACGCTCGGCGCCTTCCGCCGGGGCGGGTTCGGGGGTCGCGGACGTCCGCGTCCTCCAGTGGCGGACCAGGGCGAGGGAGGCCAGGTAGACCACCAGGCCGTCCAGGAGGTGCCACAGGAAGTGGGTGCCCACCGGAAAGTCGGAGCAGACGGACTCGTCGGCCGTGCGGGCCAGCAGCGCGCCGGCGAAGGACACGGTGGCGAGGCCGAACGTTCCGGCGTGCACGCGGAGTTCGGGGTCCGGAGAGGTGCGCAGGACCACGGTCAGGGCCGCGAGGAGGAGGAGCACGGGGACGTACGTGCCCGACCTGTTGGGGACGTACGGGCCCACCACGACGATGAACGCGGCGAGGAAGGCGATGAACGCGACCACGCCGAGGAGGGCGCGGCGGCGGGAGAGGCCGTGGAACCAGTGCAGGTAACTGCCCAGGAACCACAGGACGAAGAGGGCGATCGGCGCGACGTCGAGGACCTGCGCCCAGCGGGTGCCGAGGGTGTGGAAGGCGAAGCTGCCCAGGCTGATGGAGGCCGCGAGGGGCACCGTGAAGGCGATGCTCAGCGGGGCCTTCCGGCCGGCCGGGCCGGTGCGGTGGCGGGCGAGCATCCGCCAGATCGCCCAGGCGGCGACGGCGAAGGAGAGGTTGCTCAGCGCGTTGACGGGTTCGGCCCAGAAGGCGGCCGAGGCCCGCTCGCAGTACTGGTCCACGTGCTCGTACAGGTTCATCGTCCGGTTCCTACGGTCTCGTCGGCCGTCGCGTGGGCGAGGGGGGCGGGGGCGGCCGGGTCGGGCGCGGGGTGCGGTGCGGGGTGGTGCTCGGGCGGCGGGGCGGCGTCGAGGAGGGGACCGGCCATCGCCGTGGTCACGACGGCCATGACGACCATCATCGAGTAGACGGTCCCGTCGATCAGGCCGAGTTCGAGGCCGACCGAGAGGATGACGATCTCCGTGAGGCCGCGGACGTTCATGAGGACCGAGAGCGGCAGCGCCGACCGGTGGTCCAGGCCGGAGAGGCGGGCTCCGGCGTACACGCCGGCCGCCTTCGCGGCCACGGCGACGGCCAGCAGGGTGAGGAGCGTGACGAGGGTGGAGGTGCCGAAGCCGTCCAGGCTCACCTTGGACCCCGCCACCACGAAGTACAGCGGCAGCAGCAGCGTCCCGGCCTGGTCCGCCGTGTGGATCAGGCGGTCGCGGAGCTTCTCCAGGCCGGCGCGCGGCATGATCGCGCCGAAGGCGAAGGAGCCGAAGATGTAGTGCACGCCCATCCACTCGGTGGCCGCGCACGACAGCAGCAGTCCGGAGACCAGGAGCGGGAAGAGCGCCGCCGGTGCCGTCGGCCGCTCGGCCCAGCGGGTCAGCACCCGCTTCAGCAGGGGGCGGGCGCAGAGGAGGAGCAGGACGTAGACCGGCAGCAGGGCGATCCGCCACTGCTCGCCGGTGGCGGTCAGCGCGGCCACGCCGGCCAGGCCCACCCAGGCGACCAGGTCGCCGACGGCCGCCGCCGCGAGGGCGAGGCCGCCGAGGGGGCCGTTGGTGAGGCCCCGGTCGGCGAGGATCCTGGCCAGGACGGGGAAGGCCGTCACGGACATGGCGATGCCGAGGAAGAGCACGAAGCCGGTCCGGGAACCGGGGGCGTACCGGGCGGCGAGCGGCACCGCGACCAGGACGCCGACGACGAGCGGCACCAGGACCGAGCCGACCGCGACGCCGAGCGCGGCGCGCCGGCGGCCGCGCAGCAGGGTGTGCTCCAGCTCGTACCCCACGACGAACATGAAGAGGGCGAGGCCCACCGCGGCGAGCGCCGAGAGCAGCGGCGCCACGTCCGGGGGGATCAGGACGGCGCGCACGGACTCGGGCAGGACCAGCGGGCCGCACAGGACACCGGCGACGATCTCGCCGACCACCGGCGGCTGCCGGACGGCGCGGCCGAGGGCGCCGAAGAGCTTGGCCACCGCCAGGAGCGCGGCGAGGCTGAAGAACAGGTGGACCGTGGTCTGGCCCGTCATGGGGTCACCGCCAGGGAAGGAGGGGCTGAACCGTCCGGCTGCCGGGGCGGCGGGCTCGAACGGACGATCAGTGAGGCGGCGAGCGCCCCGAGGAGCAGGAGCC
Organism: Streptomyces roseolus; assembly: GCF_014649855.1. GTDB lineage: Bacteria > Actinomycetota > Actinomycetes > Streptomycetales > Streptomycetaceae > Streptomyces > Streptomyces roseolus. The sequence goes on from NZ_BMTV01000001.1 coordinate 298,525, forward strand.
CGGCCGGCAGGTAGACCGTCTCGGCCAGGGCGGCGCTCAGCGCGGGAGGGGCGGGATCGGTGCCGCCGGCCGCCGCCGGGCCGTCCGTCAGGCCGTCCGTCAGGCCGTGGGCGGCCAGCCGGGAGGCCAGGACGGCGCTGACCGCGGCGCTGCCGAGGACGGAACCGACCTGCCGGAGGGCGTTGTACGCGCCCGAGCCCGCGCCCGCCCGGTCGGCCGGGAGCCGCAGGGTGGCGGCCACGGCCAGCGAGGGCCAGATGCAGGCGTTGGCGAGCCCGGCGAGGGCCGCGCCGGCCAGGAACCAGCCGAGCGGCAGGTCGAGGGTCATGAGCGCGGCGAACGCGGCGAGGGAGGCGGCGAACAGCACGAGCCCCACGAGCGGCACGGTGCGCGGGTGGAGGCGGTCGCCGAGCAGGCCGACGAGGGGGACGCACACGATGGCGGCCACGGCCATCGGCGCGAGCACGGCGCCCGCTCCCGTCCCGGACAGCGCGCGGGCCTCCTCCAGGTAGAGGTACAGCGGCACCATCACGGCCGTCACCGCCGCCGCGGCGAGGGCGACCGCCAGGGAGGCGGCGACGAACGTCCGGTCGCGGAAGATGCCGAGCGGCAGCAGCGGATCGGCGGCCGTGCGGGTCTGGTGGACCACGAACAGGGCCAGGACGGCGAGGCCGGCGGCCGTGGCGCACCAGGTCCAGGCGGTCCAGCCGCGGCTGCCGCCCTCCTGGAGACCGAGGACGAGCGCGGCCATGCCGACGGTGCTGAGGACCAGGCCGACGGTGTCGAAGCGGTGCGGGCGGGTGGGCAGCACGGGCACGTACCGGACGGCCAGGACGAGGCCGATCAGGCCGATCGGCAGGTTGGCGTGGAAGATCCACTGCCAGCCGGCCCGGTCCACGACCAGGCCGCCGAGGAGCGGGCCGAGGAGGTTGGCCAGTCCGGCGACCGCGCCCCACACGCTCATCGCGGCGGCGCGGCGCTCCGGCGGGAAGGTGCGGCTGATGACGGCCATCGTCTGCGGCGTCAGCAGCGCGGCGCCGACGCCCTGGACGGCCCGGGCCGCGATCAGCGTCCCGATGTCCGCCGACAGGCCGCACCACAGGGACGCGCCGGTGAACACGGCGAGTCCGGCGAGGTAGACGAGCCTGGGGCCGAAGCGGTCGCCCAGCCGGCCGGCGGGCAGCAGCAGGGCGGCGAAGGTGAGCAGGTAGGAGCTGGTCGCCCAGACGAGGGACGTGACGTCGGCGCGCAGGCTCGTCATGATCGCCGGGTTGGCGACGGAGACGACGGTCATGTCGAGGATGACCAGGAAGTAGCCGACGCAGAGCGCCGCCAGCGCCGGCCAGGGACGGGGTGGAGCGGACACGGGCAGGGTCCTCACGGGGCGGGCGGGCGGACGGGAGGGGACGGGGCGGAGCGGTCGGTCGGGGTGGCGGGGGGACGGGGCGGGGCGGGCGGTCGGGGTGGCGGGGGAACCGGCGGGGTGCGGCGCGGGTCATCGCGGGCGGGGCCGCCGCCGCGCCCGGACGGGGCGGCGCACGGCGGCCGGCCGCCGACGGCTCTCCGCGCACGGCCGGGCACGGCCCACCGCGTACGACCGCCCCGCGGCCCGCCGCTCGCAGTCGCCCGCGGCTCGCCGACGGGTACGGTCGCCCGCCGCTCACCGCCCCCGTGGGCTCACAGCAGGCTGCTCGTGACGCGCTTGACGCGGAAGGGGACGCGGCGCAGGCCGTGGACCAGGGCGGTCAGGGTGTGGGGGGAGGAGGTGCGCAGGTAGTGGCCGACGACGGGGCCGAAGACGTACTGCCAGCGCGGCCAGTCGTGGCCCAGGCGGCCGAGTTGCTCGCCGATGTCGATGGCCATGACCCGGACGGGCTCCTTGGTGTACGGGTGCGTCTTGGAGATCGGCAGCTTGCGGCCGCCGAGGCGCTCGTACTGGGGGACGAGCTTGTCGATGGCGTCGAGGACGAGGTAGCGGCAGCCGAGGTTGAAGGCCAGCCGGGCGATCTCGCGGAAGAGGGCGAGGACGACGCCGGAGCCCCGGTAGTCGGGGTGGATCGCGAGGCGGGAGACCTCGACGAAGCCGCCCTGCCAGATGTGCGGCGGCAGCCCTTCCGTCTGCGCCTCGATCTCGCTGAGGTCGCGGTCGCCGGCGTTGACGACGATCCGGCCGGTGCCGACCGGCTTGTCGCCGAGCCGGCAGACGATGCCGACGGCGTGCCGGTCGAGGCGGTCGCCGACCTCGCTGCTGTCGCCGACGTCGGCGAGCCGCCCGAAGTGCCGGTTGCCGGCCAGCCGGACGTCCAGGGCCTGCCGGTACGTGGCCTCGTCGGCGACCGTACGGATCGACAGGTAGCGGTTCACCCGGGACGGCCGGACGCCGGCGGCCCGCAGCGCGGGGAAGCCGAACTCCGGGACCGTACCGGCGAGGACGACGGCGCAGTCGCGTACGGACCTCCGGGTGGCGGTCCGGAAGGAGAAGCGGGCCTCGCCGCCGGACTGGCGGCAGGACGTGAGCCGGGCGGCGATCCTCCGGCCGCCCAGCCAGGGCAGCCACAGGTCGAGCGTCACGGACATGCCGGGAGCCAGCAGGCGTCCGGGGTCGTCGGCGGAGAACTCGCCGCCGTACGGGCCGAGTCGGCCGATCGTGACGCGCTGCGGCCGGGCGAAGAGGGTGGGGCTGTCGAGGCGGGCCGTGATCGGTTCCGCCAGCGCGTGGGTGTGGGCGTCGTCGCGGACGGCGGGCGGCCGCACCTCGATCCGCCCGGTCCGGTGGTCGACGGTGTGGTCGCGGCTGAAGAGCGGGACCGGGGCACCGCCGCCGGGGCGCCGGCCGTCGCCGCGGAAGAGCAGCGCGAGGCGGGCGCCGGGCCGGATGCCGGACAGCCGGTCCGGTTCGGGCGCGGTCAGGACGAGCGTCCCGTCCGCGGTGCGCTCGTCGAGGACGCACGTCACCCGGTGGCGGCCGGACCGGAGGACGACCTGGGGCCGGTGCAGATCGGCCGGCCAGTACCGGTACGTCGCCGGGGTGGCCGGGGCCGCCCGGTGCGCGGGGTCCGCCGGGTCCGCCGGGCCGGACGAGGGGCGGACCGGCTCGGCCTGGACAAGTTCCATCGTTGCTCCCTGCTGTTCTCCCCGGGCGCGGACGGCCTCGGGGGTGTGGCCGGACCGGGGCGGCACCGGCGGGCGGAGCCTGGTCGGCTCCGCCCGCCGGTGGGCACGCCACCGCTGTGCCCGTGTGCCCGGGGGGACCTCGGGCTCAGGCCGTCAGGCCTTCAGGGCGTCCTGGAAGAGCTGCCAGCCCTCGCTCCACTCCCCCAGTCCGGAGGAGGCGTTGATGTGGCCGAGGCCGCCGACGTTGTGGAGGCGGGCGCCGAGCTGCCGGGCGGCGTTCTCGGCGTGCTCCAGGGAGCCGTACGGGTCGTCCTCGCTGGCGACGACGACGGCGGGGAACGGCAGCGGCAGCGCGTACGCGTCGGTGGCGAATCCCTCCGCCTGGGCGGGGAAGTTCTCGCCCGCGACGTCGGGCGCGGCGACCAGGAAGGCGGCCGTGACGTCGGCGGAGGCCGGGGCGTCGGCGCGGGCGCGGGCCCACTCCGCGAGGAGGGTGCAGCCGAGGCTGTGGGCGACGACGACCTTCGGGCCCGGGACGGCGGCGAGGGCCTCGTCGAGCTCCTTCACCCAGGTGGCGGCGACGGGCTCGTCCCAGGAGGAGTGCTCCACCCAGACGGCGCGGTCGGCCTCGCGCTCGAACCACTGGCGCTGCCAGTGCTCGGGGCCGGAGTTGCCGATGCCGGCGAGGAAGACAAGGGTCGGGTTCTGGTCGGACATGGTCGTCACACCTCGTACTCGACGCCGACGCCGTCGAAGCGCAGGCGGTCCTGGATGAAGACGGGCTGGTCGTTCTTGTCGTAGCCGGTGACGAGACCGGCCTCCATGAGCCGGATGACGATCTGGGAGCTCAGCTCCTGCTTGCCGGTCTCGCTCAGGCGGCGGATGACCTCCTTGTAGCCGAGGTCCTCCTTCAGCAGGGCCTCGAAGATCTCCCGGTGCTCCTCCTCCAGCGGCCACTTGACCATGTCGACGCCGGCCTCGTTGCCGATGACCTGCTTGCGCTGGAGCGTGAAGCCCTCCGGGTCCACCTTGTAGAAGGGCTCCAGGCGCACCTCCGCGCCGTTCCACTGGAGGCGCTTGATGCTGTTGAGGTCCTTGGTCAGGCGGCTGATCCACTGGACGCGGGCGACGTTGAGCTCGTCGTCGGTGAACTCGTCGCTCAGTTCGAGGCGCTGGTGCCTGCCGATGCCGATCATCGTGGAGGCGCGGTCGCGGAAGTCGGCGATCGACCAGTCGCTGCTGCCCCGGTCGGCCTGGACGAGGCGGTCGAACCACGCCTTGCGGCTGAGGCGCTCGTCGGCGGACTCGCTGATGCGGCGCTTGAGCCAGAACTCGGACTCCGGCTCGGTGAAGGAGGCGAAGGTGTAGAAGGAGGCCAGGAACTCGTGGTACTGCTCGTAGGTCTCGCCGTAGGTGCGGTTGTACCAGGCGTGGACCTCGTCGCTCTCGTCCGGGTTCGCGGTGATCCGGTCGATCGCGGCGGCGGCGGAGACCGCGGACTGGGTGGCCAGGTGGACGCCCTGGGAGAAGAGCGGGTCGGTGAAGCAGGCGGCGTCGCCACTGAGGAAGAAGCGGCCGGCGGAGACGTACTCGGAGTCGTACGACCAGTCGTGGACGATCCGCACCTCGTCGACCATCTCGGCGCCGTCCAGGAGGGCGGTGGCGCGCTTGGCCTTGGCGAGGGTCTCGCGGTAGAAGCGCTCCGGGCCCAGCTCCTTGACCTCGGCCGACTTCGAGCGGTCGACGACGAGGCCGACGCTGTACAGGTCGCCCTTGAGCGGGATCATCCACACCCAGCCGTCCTCGAAGGTGATCGAGTACGTGGTGCCCTTGAGGTCGCCCTCGAAGGGGTCGGGGCGCTTGAAGTACGACCAGACCGCGAAGTTCTTGTAGAACTCGTCGTAGCGGCGGATCTTCAGCCGGCGGGCGAGCGGGCTGTGCGAGCCGCTCGCGTCGATGACGAAGTCGCTGACGACCGTGCGGGTCTCCTCGCCCTGGCGGACGGTGAGGGTGACGGAGTCGGCGGCGGATATGTCGACGTCGGTCACCGGGGTGGACTCGTGGACGGTGACGCCGCGCTCGCGGACCTCGTCGACGAGGAGCTGGTCGAACTCCTCGCGCTTGACCTGGATGGCGTGGTCGAAGACCCACGGCGAGGTGCGCGGGGTGGTGAAGGAGAACGTCCACGGGGCCTGGTCCTGGCCCCAGAGGAAGGTCGCGGAGGGCTTCTTCACGAACCCGGCGGCGTCGATCTTCTCCTGGAGGCCGAGCCGGGTGAGGATCGACAGGGTGCCGGGCAGGAACGACTCGCCGACGCGGTAGCGCGGGAAGGTGTCGCGCTCGAAGACCTCGACCTCGTGGCCGAGTTTGGTGAGGGTGAGTGCCGCCACGCAGCCCGCGGGGCCCGCACCGATGACGGAAACCTTCGACTTCTTCATGTGCTGTCTCCTCAAAGGGACTTGATGGTCTTGATGCGGCTCGGTGCGAGGTACGTGAGGCCGCTGGCCGCGTTCTCGAAGAGACCGAGGCCGGCCTGGAAGCGGCAGTCGCTGCCGATGACGACCTCCGGGGCCACGGTGCACGCGAGCCCGAAGAAGTTGTCGTCGCCGATCTCGACGCTGTTGCCGCAGTGGAAGTTCGGCGCCAGGAAGTTGTTCGAGCCGAGGCGCGAGTGGTGTCCGACGCTGCTGAGGTAGTTGAGGACGTTGAAGTCCCCGAGGGACACGTTCACGCCCAGGTAGTTGTCCGGGCCGATGACGTTGCCGACGCCCTGGAGGGCGGCCGGGTCGACCCGGGACGCGGGGTGGACGACGTTCTCGGCCGCGAGACCGTGCTTCACGACGACCTCGTCGATGAGCCGGCGCCGTACGGCCGTGTCCGAGACCGCGAGCACCACGGGGGTGCCGGGCTCCCACACGACCTCGTCGAGGCCGGTGCACAGCTCGGCCGGGGCGTGCGCCGTCTCGCCGTCCACGACGACGTGGCGCACGATCCGGTACGTCTCCGGGCCGGCGGCGGAGGCGTCGGCCACGTAGCGGGCGACCTCCAGGGCGAACTTGCCCGCCCCGAGGAAGACGAGCTCCTTCATGCGCGGATCCTCTGCTTCTTGAACCGTTCGGACACCCGCAGCTCCTCGACGAGGTTCACCTTGGCGGGCAGCTTGAAGGGCTCGACCTTGCCCTCCAGGAACTCGCGGACGTGCCGCCGGGCCTCGGCCCGGGTCATCGGGCCGCTCGGCTTGACGTCGACGCAGACGGACTGGCCGGTGATCGAGTTCGGCCGGCCGTAGACCACGCAGTCGTCGATGAGCGGGCTGCCGAGCAGGATCGACTCCAGCTCCAGCGGGAGGACCTTCTCCCCGCCCACGTTGATGACCTCCTTGGCCCGGCCCTTGACCTTGAGGAAGCCGTCCTCCTTCTCCTCGACGAGGTCGCCGGTGCGGAACCAGCCGTCCTCGGTCAGCGAGTCGTCGGGGTAGTTGAGGTACCCCATGAACTGGGTGCGGCTCTTGAGCTGCAGCTCTCCGTCGACGATCCGGTACCGCACGTTCTCGTCGGAGATCCGGAAGTACGTGCTCTCCGAGGACTCGCTGGTGGTCGCGGAGATGCCGGTCTCGCTGGTGCCGAAGGTCTGCAGCAGCCGGGCCCGCGGCAGCGCCGTGTGCAGGCGCCGCAGCAGCTCCTCGGGCATGGGCTCGGTGCCGTACGAGATCATCCGCAGGCTGCTCAGGTCGTGCTTGCGGTGGTAGTCGCCGATGAGGATGAGGTTGAGGAAGGTCGGGCTGGTGGGAAGCAGCCGGATGCCGTGCTCCTCGATCAGCGCGCAGATCTCCTCCGGGGTGCGCCGGGCCGGCAGCACCGCCGTCCCGTTGACCTTGAAGACGCCGAGCAGCGAGTTGATGCCGCCGATGTGGTCGAAGAGCAGGAACATCAGGATGTTCGTGGTCCGCGAGCCGACGCGGTCGCCGGAGCCGGCCTTCTCCGCGACGAGCGTGTCGAGGTTGTGCAGGATCGCCTTGGGCGCGCCCGTGCTGCCGCTGCTCAGCAGGACGAGGCCCGCCGCGCCCGCCTCGACGAGCGGGCGGTACGCCTCCGGGGTCGCCGCCCCCGGCTCCGTACCGGCCTGTGCGCCCGGATCCGCCGCCGCCATGGGCTCGACGACGAGCTCGGAGCCGTCGTCGGCGACCTTCACCAGGTGGCGCGGGGCGCAGGAGTCGTTGACGGTGCGCAGGGCGCCCTCGGTGAAGGCCACCAGGGGAACCACGACGTTCCGGTTCAGGTACAGGGCCAGCAGGGTGGCGATGGAGCCGAACGAGAAGTCGGCGTTGAGGACGACGGCCTCGTGCGGGGCCACGCCCCGCTCCCGCAGCCGGTCCGCCGTGGTGCGGATCGCGTGGGCCAGGTCGCCGTAGCTGTGCGTCCGGCCCTTGTCGATGACGGCGGGGCGGTCCCCCAGCCGGGCGAACCTCTCCGCCAGTTCGTCGCGGCGGTCCGGTGCGTCGCGACGGTCCAGTTCATCGCTCATGTCAGTGGACTCCCCCCAGGAAGAGCGTTTCTCCGGTGACGAATCCGGATTGCTCGGAGATCAGGAAATCGACGGGGCCGAAGAGGTCCGCCATCGTGCACATCCGCTTGATGGCCTGCCGGTCGACCAGGGACTCGACCATGCCCGCGGGCAGGGTGCGGGTCAGCACGGTCCGCACCGGGGGCAGCCCGATGCCGTTGACGCGGATGCCGAAGCCGGCCAGCTCCTTGCTCATGACCCGGGTCAGCTGCTCGACGGCGCTCTTGCTCGCCGAGTACGCGAGCTGTCCGTCGAGCGCCCACGGCACGGCGACCGTCGAGACGTTGAGGATCGCCGACGAGGGGCCGGGGCTCTTCTGCAGCAGCTTGGCCGCCTCGCGGCAGGAGTTGAGCACCGCGAAGAAGTTGATGTCGAAGATGTCCCGGACGGTCTTCTCCGGGGTCATCATGAAGTGGTTCATGCTGGACGTGCCGGCGTTGTTGACGAGGGCGTCGAGGTGGCCGAACTCCCGGCGCACCTCGCGGAACATGGCCCGCAGCGCTTTCGCGTCGGTGAGGTCCACCTCGTGGTGCCGGTAGCCGGGGTGGTCGACGGTCGACGGCCTCCGGCTGCATCCGACGACCTGGTGGCCCTGCTCGACGAGGTGCTCGGCGAGCGCCTTGCCGACCCCCGACCGCGTGCCCGTGACAAGGATGTTCATCGTCGTCAGTGCAGCCGGTAGCCGATGAGCAGGGGAAGCGAGTACAGGGCGGGCCGCATGTCTTCGGGCTCCAGGGTCTTGGACTTGAACTGCGAGGGGACCGCGCGGGTGACCAGGCGGGTGAAGGCGGGCGGCTCGACGGCCGCCGCGGTGCCGGCGAGTTCCGCGTCGTCGATGACGGTGAAGGCGAGGCCGAGCCGGAGGCACCAGCGGATCCGCAGGTGGTCGAGCGCCTCCAGGAACATCGGCTTGTCGCTGACGTACAGGAGGCGGCCGAAGGGCACGAACCGGCCCAGGCGCAGCTTCTTGAGGATCACGTACAGGTACTCGGAGCTGTCCTTCCTGGTGATCAGGAAGTGCCGGCAGCGGAGGTCGGCGTGGTCGAGGAAGATCCGCCGGTCGGCCTCGTCGAGGTGCTGCGCGATGACGTGCTTGCGGGTCTCCACCCGGAAGCCCCGCCCGAGGCTGCGCGGCGTCGGCACCGGCAGGAACTGCCGGACGCCCGTCTCCAGGTCCTTCCAGCCGAACTTCTTGCTGATGTCGTACACGGCCTGCGTGGGCGTGTAGTTGACCAGGGTCACCTTGCGCAGGGACGTGACCGGCAGGAAGAGACGGAGGCTCTCGTGGCGGTACTCCTCCTTCACGTACCAGCTGTGGATCTCGCAGAACCTGTGCGGCTCGCCCCGCACCTCCCGCTCGGTGAAGAGCGTGCCGAGGAAGCCCACGACCTCGTCGCCGTCCTCCATGACGTAGCCGTAGTAGCCCTCGCTGCCGCCCCAGACCGGCTGGAACATCCGCCGGCGCCACTCGAAGGGGATCCACGCGGAATTCAGCGTCGATCCCTTGAGGAGCAGGTAGACCTTGTACAGGTCCCCCTCCAGGGCCTTTCTCACCGTCACCGACATGTTCTCGCCTCTCCGCGGGGACCGGGCCGTCAGGCCGCGGTCGTCTCCGCGTTCTCGTTCATCTCTTCCTCGATGAACTCGATGAGCCGGCTGACGCGGCTGAACGGGCTCACCCGCCGGGAGACGGCCTTCTCCGAGGTCAGGGAGATCTCCACGTCGAATTCGTCCTCGATCGCCTCTTCCACGAGCGTGAGGAAATTGACGAGGTGCATCGAGTCGAAGACGCCGGCGTCTCCGTAGAGGCTGACGTCGAGGAGGTTTTCCGTGGGGATCTTCTCGTCCCGCCGTTCATTGACTTCGGCCACGACGTTCCCGATGAGGCCGACAAGACGCTCGCGCATCGTTCTTCCCTTTCTGATTCCACGCACTCAACACGTTCTACGTTCAAAAGAGGCAGGTCGGAGCAGGGCCGGCCTCCTGCTCGAAACGGCGGCGAGGCAGTGCCCTTTCCGCACGGCACGCCCTTCCGGATCTCTGCATCGGGGAAGCGGCGAAGCTTTCGACACGGGGCGAGAAGGCGACTCGGACCGGTCCGAGAACTCCCCTTCACGGCCCGGGGCAATAAGGCGCACACCCCTCCGGAAAACCCCTGGGAAGAGGTTTTCCGGATCCGTGGGGATCAGCGGCGAGTGATTTCTATACGCAATCGGCGCCGGAGATCCAGTGGGTTGTCCGCATGACGAGACCCCGCCGCTGTCTTTGTCCGGTTTCGCCGCCGAAGTGGTCTGGCGCATCTGCGACTGTCGCGGATGCGGCACCCGGAACCGGTGTCTCCGGAGCGCCGCGTGCACCAGAGTCGTCCGTGTCAGCAGGCGGCGCGTCCGCCGACCGTCGAAGGTGAGGAACCCCCTGTGCCCCGTTTCCGCAGCGCATGGTCGCCCGTCGTCCTCAGTGCCCTCGTCGTGGCGTTGTGCAGCGTCGGCGTCGTCAAGAGCGGTACGGGACAAGGCACTTCGGGCTCGGCTGCCGGTCCGGCCGCCGGCGGCTCCGACACCGACGCCGCCCTCTCCCTCGACCTCGGCTGGGACTGAGCCGGCGCCCCGCAGCCACCGCCGGGCACGGCGACTCCCCCGACCGTGCGCCCGACGTCCCGTCCCCCGGCCGTGGCCCCGACGACGCAGCCCACCGAGACCGGAACCCATGACCACGACACCCGGCACCGTCCCGCCCCGGCACATCGATCTCGCCGAGGCCGTGCTGCTCACCCTCGCCCGCCTGGGCTTCGGCCACTTCACGGGAGTCCCCTGCGCGACGCTCCACGGGGTCTTCCGGCTCCTGGAGGACGCGCCGCGGAGCCCCCACCCCGAACTCCGCGACCTCGTCTACCTGCCCGCACCGCACGAGGACGCGGCCATCAGCATGGCCACCGGCATGGCCCTCACCGGCGGTGACGCCGCCGTGTTCCTGGCGCACACCGGACCCGGACACGCGCTGGCCGCCCTCACCGCGCTGAACCGGGCCTACGAGGTGCCGCTCCTGGTGGTCGCCGGGCGCCCGGCGAAGGACGCCGAGGAGGAACCCGACGGCCTGGACGCCCAGTTCGCCCCGCCCGGCGTCGTCCTCGACCCGCTGCGCCCCGAGGAGGCCGTCGGGGAGTGCCACCGGCTCATGCAGCGGACCCGGCGTCCCGCGGTCCTGATCGTGACCGATCCGCTGTGACCCCGCTCGGGCCCCCGCCCGGAGCCCCGCTCAGGGCCGTCCGGTGCCGTCCCCCACGGGCTCGTCCTGCCGGAACGACCGGTCCAGCAGCCCGTGCTTGTGGATCAGGTAGCCCGCGTGCAGCCGGTTCCGGGCACCGAGCCTGGTCATGACCTCCGACAGGTGGCGCTGGCAGGTCCGGATGGACACGCCCAGCTTCCTGGCGATCACCTTGTCGTCGTCGCCCTCGACCAGGAGGCGCAGCAGCGCCTGCTTGAACTCCTCGGAGGCGTCCACCACTTGGGCCCGCTGCTGCTGCAGGGGGAACTCGGCGGCGGTGTTCCAGGTGTTCTCGAAGATCTCCGTCATGAACTCCAGGACGCTGCACTCCCGGACCACCACCGCGCCGTGGGGAAGGCCGGGCAGGTTGATCAGCGCCGCCTCGCGGTCGAAGATCAGCAGCCGGGACACCACCCCGCTGGCGATCCGCACCTCGGCGCCCAGCTCGCTCACCATGCGCACGTAGTCGACGGTCGTGCCGTCGAACCGGGCCGAGTGCTGGTAGAGGGTGCGCATCCGCACCCCGCGCCCCAGCAGCCGCACCGTGCGGTCGTGCGCCTCCGAGATGCTGCCCGGCGGGCGGCTGCCGCCCGGCTGCACGGTGAGCACCTCCTCCTTGGCGCGCGCCGCGAGCTCGGTGATCACCTGCCGGGTGGTGGCCAGGTCGGAGAGGTACTGGAAGGCCGGCTGCTCCAGCTGCGACAGCACCCCGGACTCGTACGCCGGCATCATCGCCAGGATCCGGGCGAAGGACTGCCCCATCTCCCGCTGGCTCTCGCGCAGTTGGCGGATGGCCGGCATCAGCAGCTGCGCGCCGGCGGTGGCCGGGGGAACCGCGCACAGGCGGGTCCCCTCGGGGTCCACGCTGCGCAGCAGCCGCAGCTCGCGGAGGTTCCTGATGACGTCCCGCGCGGTCTCCTGGGGGGCGTCCAGGATCTGCGCCAGCTCGTCCTCCGTCACGTGTTCCCGGGGCACCGCGTACGAGTAGGCGGCGTACTCCAGCTGAGCCTCCCCGGAGGCGTGCATCAGTTCCAGCCGCGCGACAGTCATGCAACCAGCTCCTAGATCACTCAGATCAGAACCAGCTCGCCCCGTTGCGAACCCCTAGTTACCTGCGGGTTCCCCCGAGCGTAGAAGATCTGGCGGAGAAATCCACGCCCTTCCACCATCCGGACACCGCCATCTCGGTGTCCGATTCCGGGTGTTGCCCGGTGCCGGGGAGGCGCGCCGGACGCGCCCGGGGGGGCGGGCGTCGGCCGGAGGGGCACATGGTCTCGGTGGCCCGGGCGTGCTGTTCTCGGTCATGCGCGCACCAGGCCTTCCACGGGCGGGACGAACGGGCGACGGATCACGGACGCCCCACCGTACGCCCCGGAGCGCGTGGCCCGGATCACTCTTTCGGGCCGCCACGGCTGTCACGCGCCGAGGAACCGTCCGGTCATGAGGGTGTAGCCACCTGGAGGTTGACCATGAGGATCCTGCTCGCCGGTGCCACCGGCGCCATCGGCCGCCCGCTGACCCGCGCCCTCGTCCGGGACGGGCACGAGGTGCTGGCCCTCGCCCGCTCGGACGGTTCCGCGCAGGCGGTACGCGCCCTGGGCGCGACGCCCGTGCGGGCCGACGCGCTCGACCGGGAGGGGCTGCTGCGGGCGCTCGACGGCCTGTCCGCCGACGCGGTGGTCCACCAGCTGACCGCGCTCAAGGCGCCCAGGCTGAGGCTCACCGCGGACGACCCCAGCAACGTGCTGCGGGAACGCGGCACCGCGCACCTCCTGGAGGCGGCGGGCGTGCTCGGGGCGGGCCGCTTCGTCACCCAGTCGCTGGTCCTCGGCTACGGCTACCGCGACCACGGCGAGCGCCCCGTCACCGAGGACGACCCCTTCGGGGTGCGCGGCGGCACGGTCGCGGACCACGTGATCACGGGCCTCGTCGAGGCGGAGGGCCGGTTGTTCGCCGCGGACCACGTGGCGGGCACGGCGCTGCGGTACGGCGTCTTCTACGGCCCCGGCACCTGGTTCGACCCGACGCCCGGCACCCGGCCGTTCCCGGTCCCGAGGGGCGGCGGCGGCACGATGTCGTGGATCCACGTCGAGGACGCGGCCGAGGCGACCGTCGCCGCGCTGGAGCGGGGCCGCGCGGGCGAGGCGTACAACATCGTCGACGACCGTCCGTCCACCTGGGGCGAACTCTCGGCGGCCCGCGGCGGCCGCCGCCTCGTCCTCCCCGGCCGCCTCCTGCGCCTCGCCGTCCCCTATCTGGGCGCCCTCATGCTCGACACCCGCCTCCGCGTCTCCCACGCCAAGGCCACCCGCGACCTCGGCTGGACCCCGCGCCACCCGGACCACCGGGCGGGGATGCGGGCGTGACCGGCGGAGCGGGGGTCAGGCGGCGGCCCTCTTGACGAGGGCCTCGATGCGGGCCTCGACCTCGGGGGTGAGGGTGGTGAGGGCGAAGGCGGTGGGCCACATGTCGCCGTCGTCGAGGGCCGCGGAGTCGTTGAAGCCGAGGGTGGCGTAGCGGGCCTTGAACTTGGCGGCGCTCTGGAAGAAGAGGACGACCTTGCCGTCCTTGGCGTAGGCGGGCATGCCGTACCAGGTCTTGGCGGCGAGCTCGGGGGCGACCTTCTTGACCAGGGCGTGGACGCCCTCGGCGAGCACGCGGTCGTCGCCCGTCATCTCGGCGATCTTCGCGAGGAGGTCGGCCTCGGCGTCGGCGGCCTTGCCGCGGGCCTTGGCGGCCTTCAGCTCCTTCGCCCGCTCCTTCATCGCCGCCCGCTCGTCGTCGGTGAAGCCGTCGTTCTTCGTCGTCCTGGTGGTCATGACCGGTCCCCTCGTTCGTCGCGTCCGTCGCGTCCGTGGTCGTCCCGCGGTGTTTCCAGGCTAGGTTCCGGCGTTTCCCGGTGCTTCTCCGAAACTGACCGGGTGCCGTCCTGCCGTTCCCGGAGCCGTACCGCCTCCGTGCGGGCCCGGGCCCATCCGGGGCGGCACATCAGCGGGTTTCCTGGATGCGGATCAGGTTGCCCGCCGGGTCGCGGAAGGCGCAGTCGCGGATGCCGTACGGCTGCTCGGTCGGCTCCTGCACGATCTCGGCGTCGCCGGCGGAGACCTTCGCGAAGACGGCGTCGAGGTCGGGGGTGGCGAGGAGGATCCAGCCGTACGTGCCCTTCGCCATCATCTCCGTGATGGTGCGGCGCTCGTCCTCCGTGATCCCCGGGTCGACGGCCGGCGGCGCGAGGAGGATCGAGGTGCCGGGCTGTCCGGCGGGGCCGACGGTGATCCAGCGCATCTTCCCCTGGCCGACGTCGCTGCGGACCTCGAAGCCGAGGACATCGCGGAAGAAGGCGACGGACGCCTCGGGGTCCTCGTGCGGGAGGGCGGTGGTGTGGATGGTGATGTCCATGGAACCGAAGGTAGTTGGCCGGATCGGTGCGCGCTTCTCCGTTCCTGACCGTGTCGGGGCGCCTGGACCGTCTCCGCCGGATGGGGGAACGGCCTAAGGGGTCGCGCGTTCCTCGTCCCCGCCCGCCAGGAAGTCCGTCACCGCCAGCGCGAGGAGCAGCGCGAGCGCCAGGCCGATCACGACCCAGCCCGTCGGGTGCGGCCACAGGACGAAGGCGAGGGCCGCGCCGGCGACCAGGATCCACACGATCCAGGTGCGGAAGCGGCGGACGAAGCCCCCGACCGGGCCGAGCCGCATGCCCGCCCGGTCGGCCGTCGAGCGGGTCGCCGTGATGCCCGAGCGCCACAGGCCGCGCGCCAGGACGGCCGGGCGGCCCGGCCCCGACAGCCAGGCGGCGAGGGCGACGAGCACACCGAGGACCGCGCACACCCGGACCGAGGTGCGCAGGAAGCGGATCAGGGTGTCGTAGACGGAGCCGGCGGCGGCCGGGGAGACGGAGGCGGGCAGCGCGTTCAGGTAGACCGTGCGGAAGACGGTGAGCGCGATCCCGAGGACGACGGCCGCCACGGCGAAGCCGAGGGCCGCGGCGACCAGCGCCCGGCGCCTGCGGACCGCGAGCAGCACCCCGCCGGCCACGCACAGAACGGCGATCACCGGCAGCCACACGCCGAGGGCCTGGAGCAGCGCGAAGCCGGTCCTGGCCTTCCCGATGTCGTCGGAGCGCAGCACCGTGAAGTCGGTGTGCACCTCGGGGATCTTCCCGGCAGCGGTGAGGCCGGAGTCGACGAGGCGTTCCTTGACGCGTTCGACGACGGGCGCGAGGTCGATCGTCACCGCGTCCGTCTCGATCTTCACCGCCCCGTCCTGGTCGCCCGTCAGGGCCCGGTCGAGGGAGGTGTGGACCGCGCGGTTGGCGTCGGTCCAGACGGTCTCGAAGGCCGGGGAGTCGACGACGTCCTGGGCCCGGTCGTGGACGAAGCTCGTGAGCGCGCCCTCCAGCGAGCCGCCGAGCTTCCCCAGCGCCTTCTCCACCAGGGGCCGCTGGTCGGGGGCGACGTCCTCCAGGAGCGTCGGCAGGTCGATGTGGTCCATGACGGCGTCGGTGGCCCGGTTCGCGACCGCCGCCCGCACGTCGGGGTCGGAGGCGAGCGGCTTCACCGTCTGCACGTAGCGGTCGGTGTCGCCGAGGAGGTCGGCGGTCCAGGCGGCGACCAGGCCGAGCGGCACCAGCACGCAGCCGATGACCACGAGGAGCCCGGAGAAGAGGGAACGCAGGCGGTGGTGCTCGCGCCGCGGCCGGTCCTGGGCGGCGCCGTCCTCCAGGGCCGCCACCCGGGCCCGCAGCCTGGTGAGTTCGTCGTCGCCGCTCGCGCCGGCCGGTGTTCCCATGGGGCCACCCTGGGGGCGGGTCCCGGTGACGGCTCCCCGGGCGGGCCCGAACGGGTGAGCCGTACGGGGGGGCCGGGCCGGGGCGGCTCGTGGCCGTGCGGCGGGTCAGCCCATGCTGGTGCGCGCCAGGTCGAGGAACTCCTCTTCGGTGAGGCCGAGTTCGCGGGCCTCGGCGGCGGCCTCGCGGAGCCGGGTGA
Source organism: Streptomyces roseolus (assembly GCF_014649855.1). GTDB lineage: Bacteria > Actinomycetota > Actinomycetes > Streptomycetales > Streptomycetaceae > Streptomyces > Streptomyces roseolus. Next base: position 314,451 of record NZ_BMTV01000001.1, read on the forward strand.
CGAGCCGGGCGCGGTCGGGGGCGGCGGCGCCGGGGACGATGAGGGCGCCGCGGCCCCGGCGGAGCTCGATGAGGCCCTCCTCGCGGAGCCGCTGGTAGCCGCGCAGGACGGTGTGGACGTTGACGCCGAGGGAGTCGGCGAGTTCGCGGGCGGCGGGGAGCCGTTCGCCGGGGGCGGCGGTGCCGTCGGCGAGGGCGCCGCGGACGCAGCCGGCGATCTGGTCGCCGAGCGGGACGGCGGAGGCGGGGTCGACGCGGAAGAGCACGGTCAGAGCCTTCCACGTCGTGCGACGAGGGTGTTGAGGAGGGCGGCGGCGGTCCGGGCGTCGGGCACGGTGACGGCGAACTCGCGGCCGTTCCCGCGCCGGACCACCAGGGCCTCGCCGGAGCGCAGGACCACGCCGGAGCGGTGGGCGCGGACCCGGTATCCCCAGCCGCCGAACTCGCGCAGCGCGTCGACGTCGCGGGTGTCGGCGGCGGCGATGTCGGCGAGCGGCACGTGGACGCGGGGCCGGGGGGTGAGCGTGGAGCGGACGGTGAGGCCGTGCCGGTCGACGTTGACGCGGACCCGGGCGAGGGCGAGCCCGGGCACGCCGACGGCGAGCGCGACGAGGAGCAGCGGCCACGGGCCGAGGAGGGCGGCGACGGCGCCGGCGGCGAGGAAGAGCAGGCCGAGGACGGTGAGCGGGGCGGAGGCGGTGGCCCGGGACCAGCCGGCGACCTCCCCGGCGCCGAGGTCGAGCCGGGGCGCGTCCGGCTCCGGCTCCGCGTCGCCGGCGTCGTGCTCCTCCGGCGGGACCAGCCGGGAGAGGGCGTGGCCCGCGAGGGCGAGGACGGCGCCGGCGGCGGCCGCGACGGCGAGGTGGGAGAGCGGGGAGGTGACGGCGGCGGGGTCGGCCGCGTCGAGGTTGTCGTGGACGACGAGGCAGAGGAGGGTGCCGGCGAAGCCGGCGGTCAGCCAGGCGCCCCAGAGGGCGTTGCGCCGGACGAAGACGGTCCAGCCGGCGCCGAGGGCGAGCAGCAGCCCGGTGCCGACGGCGGCGAAGGCGCCCCGGCCGGTGAAGCCGTCGGCCTCCCCGCCGGGGGAGAAGTGGGTGGCGAGCCGGCCGGGGAGCCGGTCGGACCAGAGGGCGGAGAGCAGCAGGTACGCGGCGGCGGCGAGCACGAAGGGGAGGGCGGTGAGAAGGCGGAGACGGAGCGGGACGCGGAGGGGCGTGCGGAGGACGGCGGGGCGCGGGACGTCGGTCATGGGGACCTCCTTTGTTCGTACTCTACTAGAACAAGCGAGGTTTCAAGCGGGACGGCACCGGCCTCCTTCCGGATGCGACGGCGCACGGCCGGTAGTTGAATGACCCAAATACCAACAAATGCCGTCGCACGGCCGTCGAATGGGGAGTCTTCATGCGCCGTCGGTCCGCCGTCCTCACCGCCCTGGCCGTCCTCACCGCCGCCTTCGCCACCGCCTGCGGGAGCGACGAGGAGCCCGACCCGCTGCGGAGCCGGCAGTGGGCGCTCGACTCGCTCAAGCTCCCGGACGCCTGGGGCACGGACAAGGGCGACGACACGGTCATCGCCGTCGTGGACACCGGCGTCGACCCCGGTCACCCCGACCTCAAGGGGCGGCTCGTCGACGGCTACGACTTCGTGGACGGCGACGCCGACCCGAAGGACCTCAACGGGCACGGCACCCACGTCGCGGGCATCGCCGCCGCCCACACCGACAACGGCATCGGCATCGCGGGCGGCGCGCCCGGGGCGAAGATCATGCCGGTGCGGGTGCTGGGCGCGGACGGCAGCGGCAGCGACGCGAACATCACGAAGGGGATCGTCTGGGCCGCGCAGCACGGCGCCGACGTCATCAACCTCTCCCTCGGCGAGTCCGGCCTGATGGCCCGGCTGCTCAAGGGCGGCGTCCTCAACGACGCGATCTCGGCCGCGAACGGCAAGGGCGCGGTGGTGGTGGCCGCCGCCGGCAACGACGCGACCCTGCTCCAGCCGTACAGGCTGACGACGCCGGTCCTCGTCGTGAACGCCGCCGACCGGAACGGGCGGCCGGCCGAGTTCACCAACTTCGGCGCGCAGAACGCGGTGGCGGCGCCCGGCGTCGACATCCTCTCGACCCTGCCGACGTACAAGGCCAGGGAGACGCTCAGGAACACGACGGGGTACGGCGAGCTCTCCGGCACCTCCATGGCCTCGCCGTACGTCTCCGCCGTGGCCGCGCTCCTGCACCGGCAGGGACTGAACCCGGCCGAGATCATGAAGGCCATCCGCGACACGGCGGAGAACCCGTCCCAGGACCCGAAGCTCGGCCTGGGGAACGTGGACGCGGCCGCCGCCGTGAAGGCGGCGACCGACGGGAACTGACCCCGACGCCCCCGGGGGCCCCGGGGCCCCCGGGGCCCGTCTCAGCCCTCCAGGACCGTCCGCAGCGCCTTCGCGAACTCCTCCGGCGCCCCCTGCTGCCCGAACTCGCCGCCGAGGAAGCCCCCGTGGTGGCTGGGGAAGACGGCGAGCGGGAGACCGAGCCGGTCGGCGAGCGCGGCGGCGGCTCGGGCGGCGAGCTCCTGCCGGGACTCCTCGCCGGCGGCGACGACGATCCGGGTCGTGCCGGCGGCGGCCTTCAGGGCCTCGGTGTCGGGGACGTACGAGGTGCAGCCGCGCATGTTCCTGCCGAGCAGGGGGTCGTCCCGGCGCCCGTCGTCCTCGGCGGGCAGGCCGTACGTCTCCGGCGGGACCGGCAGCCCGGCCCAGTCGGCCGGGATCGGGCCCTGGTGGCTCGTGAGGGCGATGAACTTGGCCATGCCGGCGCCCCAGCCGTCCCGCTGGTAGACGGCCCGCACGTCGGCGCAGGCGGCGAGGGCCTCGGCGGCGTCGGGGACGAGCCCGGCGGCGGGCGGCTCGTGGGCGACGAGGGTGTGCACGAGCTCGGGGCGGCGGGCCACCAGGGCCAGCGCGTTGACGGCGCCGCCGCTGCTGGCGAAGAGCTCCACCGGCCCGGCGGCCAGGTCCTCGATCAACCGCGCCAGGTCGTCGGCGTGCTCCTCCGGCCGGATCTCCGTCGGGGCGCCCTCGGCCGTCTCGCTGCGTCCCACGCCGCGCGGGTCGTAGGTGACGACGGTCCGGTCGGCGAAGTGGGAGGCGAGCGTGGTGAATCCGGTCGCGTCCATGGGGGAGCCGACGAGCAGCAGGGGACGCGGGTCCGCGCCGGTGCCGGGGCGGACGTCGTAGCGCAGGGTCGCGCCGGCGGTCTCCAGGGTGCGGGTGGTGGTCTCGGCCATCGTTCTCTCCTCCGTGCGGTGCTCTCACGGGGGTAGACGGCCGGGGGCCGGCGAACTCATCGGCCGGCCGGCGCTTCCCTTCGGACGCGTCGGCTACGCGCCGCAGTCGTGGTCGGCCGGGTCGACGACCACGCGGTCCAGGAGGCTGCGGAGCAGGGCCCGTTCGGCCTCGGTCAGGTCGGCGAAGAGTTCGCGCTCGGCCTCGGTGACGGCCTGGTCGACGCGGTCCAGGACGGCCGCGCCGGCCGGGGTGATCTCCACGATGTGACGGCGCCGGTCCGCCGGGTCGCGGCGGCGCTCGGCGAGGCCGGACGTCTCCAAGTCGTTCAGGATCGCGACCAGTTGACTGGGGTCGACCTCCATGGCGGCGGCCAGGTCGCGCTGGCTCATGGGCGCGGGGGCGAGCTGCATGAGGGCCATGGCGTGGCGCGGGGGCAGCCCGGCGACGCCCAGGGCGGAGCGGATGCGCGCACCGGTGAGCTCTCCGCGGAAGGAGAGGAGGAAACCGAGGCGGTCGGTCGGGAGGGCTGCCATGTCGTCCACCGTAACAACAACGACATTGTGGAGCGAGAGAAACCGTTGTTACGCTTCAATGGTTTCCGTCCCCGGATCATTGGAGCGCACCCATGTTCATCGGCTACGCCGTCCTGGCCGTCCTGCTCGCCCTCGCCATGACCGGCTCCGCCGTCGCGACCCTCACCCGCAACCCGGCGGTCGTGGGGAGCATGCGGAAGGCGGGCGTACCGGACGGATGGCTGCCGTGGCTGGCCGCGGCGAAGCTCACGGGGGCGCTGGGTCTCCTCGCGGGGCTGGTGGTCCCGGTGCTCGGCGAGGCGGCGGCGATCGGCCTGGTCCTCTACTTCGTCGGCGCGGTCGTCTCCCACGTCCGCGTGAAGGACTACGCGGTGGCACCGGCGGTCATCCTGGCCGTCCTCCCGGCGGTCGCGCTGGTGCTGCGCGCGGCCAGCGCCTGACCCCTCCCCCGCACCCCTTTCCCCGAACCCCCGACAAGACGAGACGAACCGTCTTGTCAAATCCCCCGGGACCCTTTACCGTCGAGTCAGCGAGACGTTGCGTCTCGCTTCCCCGACGGCAGGAGACCGCCCTTGTTCCGTGCCCGACTCACCGAGGTCACCAAGCGCTACGACGACCGGCACGTCCACCACCGGACCGTCCTCGACCGGGCCTCCCTCACCGTCCGTCCCGGCGAACGCCTCGGCGTCGTCGGCGACAACGGCTCCGGGAAGTCCACCCTGCTCCGGCTCCTCGCCGGCCTCGAAAGCGCCGACCACGGCACCGTGGCCGTCGACGCCCCCGGCGGCCTCGGCCATCTCGCCCAGACCCTCGACCTCCCCGCGACCGCGACCGTCGGCGACGCCGTCGACCACGCGCTCGCGGAGATCCGCGAGCTGGAGCGGGAGATCCGGGAGGCGGAGGCCGCCCTCACCCCCGCCGGACTCGACCGGTACGCCGCCCTGCTCGCCGCCCACGAGGCGCGCGGCGGCGCGGGGGCCGAGCGGCGGGTGGCGACCGTGCTGCGGCGACTCGGCGAGACCGCCCCGCTCGACCGGGACCGGCCGCTGGCCACGCTCTCCGGCGGGCAGCGGGCCCGGCTCGCCCTGGCCGGCGTGCTCGCCGCCGAACCCGAACTGCTGCTGCTCGACGAGCCGACCAACCACCTGGACGACGCGGCCGTGGGCTGGCTGGAGGAGCGGCTGCTCGCCCACCGGGGCACCGTCGTCGCCGTCTCCCACGACCGCGTCTTCCTCGACCGCGTCGCCACCGCCGTCCTGGAGGTCGACGAGGACCGGCACACGCTGCGCCGCTACGGCGACGGCTACGCCGGCTACCTCGCCGGCCGCGCCGCCGAACGGGCCCGCCGGATCCGCGAGCACGAGGAGTGGAAGGAGGAACTGGCCCGCCACCGGGCCCTCGCCGACCACACCATCGACCGGTTCTCCGCCATCCCGCGCAAGGCCCCCGCCGCCTTCAGCGGGGCGGGCGCCTTCCGTGCCCGGTCCCGGGCGCACGGCGCGATGAGCCGGATCCGCGCCGCCCGCGAGCGGCTGGCCCGGCTCACCGAGCACCCGGTGCCCGCGCCGCCCGAGCCGCTGCGCTTCCGGGCGGAGCCCGCGGGCGAGGGCGCGGCCGTCACCCTGACCGGGGTGCGCGTCGACGGCCGGCTCCGGCTCGGCGCGCTGCACCTCGAAGCGGGCGAGCGGCTGCTCGTCACCGGCCCCAACGGCGCGGGGAAGACCACCCTCCTCCGGGTCCTGGCGGGCGAGATCGCCCCGCACGCGGGCACGGTGACCGTGCCCGCCCGGGTCGGCATGCTCCGCCAGGACACGGCCTCGCCCCACGACCCCCGTACGGTGGGCGAGGCCTTCGGAGAGGGCCGCGAGGACGAACTGCTCGCCCTCGGGCTCTTCGCGGCCCGGGATCTGACGACCCCGGTCCGCCTGCTGTCGACGGGCCGGCGCCGCAAGCTGGAGCTGGCCCGGCTGGTGACCGCCCCGGCCGATCTGCTCCTCCTCGACGAACCGACCAACCACCTGGCGCCGGCCCTCGTGGAGGAGGTCGAGGCCGCGCTCGCGGCCTACCGGGGCACGCTGGTGATCGTCAGCCACGACCGCCGGCTGCGGCAGGGCTTCCGGGGCCGGCGCCTCGAACTGGCCCCGGCCCACGCCCTCGTCACGAGCTAGACACGCGGCCTACTCGTCCGCGGAACCCTCCAGGTCGCCTTCCGTCTCCAGGAAGACCCGGCGCAGCGCGGCCAGCGTCTCCGGGTCCGGCTTCTCCCACATGCCCCGCGACTCCGCCTCCAGGAGGCGCTCGGCGATGCCGTGCAGGGCCCAGGGGTTGGCCTCCTTGAGGAAGGCCTGGTTCGTCTCGTCGAGGACGTACTCCTGGGTGAGCTTGTCGTACATCCAGTCGGCGACGACACCGGTCGTGGCGTCGTAGCCGAAGAGGTAGTCGACGGTCGCCGCCAGCTCGAAGGCGCCCTTGTAGCCGTGGCGGCGCATCGCCTCGATCCAGCGCGGGTTCACCACCCGCGCCCGGAAGACCCGGGAGGTCTCCTCGACGAGCGTCCGGGTGCGGACGGTCTCCGGGCGGGTCGAGTCGCCGATGTACGCCTCGGGGGCGGTGCCCCGCAGCGCGCGGACGGTCGCCACCATGCCGCCGTGGTACTGGAAGTAGTCGTCCGAGTCGGCGATGTCGTGCTCGCGGGTGTCGGTGTTCTTCGCCGCGACCGCGATCCGCTTGTACGCGGTCTCCATCTCGGCGCGCGCCGGCCGGCCCTCGAGCCCGCGCCCGTACGCGTACCCGCCCCACACCGTGTACACCTCGGCGAGGTCGGCGTCGGTGCGCCAGTCCCGCGAGTCGATCAGCTGGAGGATGCCCGCGCCGTACGTGCCGGGCCGGGAGCCGAAGATGCGGGTGGTGGCGCGGCGCTCGTCGCCGTGCTCGGCGAGGTCGGCCTGGGCGTGGGCTCGGACGTAGTTGTCCGAGGCCGGCTCGTCCAGGCCCGCGACCAGCCGGACGGCGTCGTCGAGGAGGCCGATGACGTGCGGGAACGCGTCCCGGAAGAAGCCGGAGATGCGCAGCGTGACGTCGACGCGGGGGCGGCCCAGCTCCTCCAGGGGGATCGGCTCCAGGCCGTTGACGCGGCGCGAGGCCTCGTCCCACAGCGGGCGGACGCCCAGCAGGGCCAGCGCCTCGGCGACGTCGTCGCCGGCGGTGCGCATCGCGCTCGTCCCCCACAGGGAGAGGCCCACCGAGGTCGGCCACTCGCCGTTGTCCTCGCGGTAGCGGGTCAGCAGCGAGTCGGCGAGCGCCTGGCCGGTCTCCCAGGCGAGCCGGGACGGCACGGCCTTCGGGTCGACGGAGTAGAAGTTCCGGCCGGTCGGCAGCACGTTGACGAGGCCGCGCAGCGGCGAGCCGGACGGGCCGGCGGGCACGAAGCCGCCGTTCAGGGCGTGCACGGCGTGCGTCAGCTCGTCGGTGGTGGCGGCGAGGCGCGGCACGACCTGCTCGCAGGCGAAGCGGAGCACGTCGTGGACCTCGGAGCCGTACGCGGCGGCCACCGCCGGGACCGCGTCCACCGCCCAGTCGGCGGCCTCCATCGCCTCGACCAGCTCGCGGGCCTTCGCCTCCGCCTCGTCGGCGGTCGTGCGGGTCGCGGCCGACTCGTCCAGGCCGAGCGCCTCCCGCAGGCCGGGCAGGGCCTGCGTGCCGCCCCAGATCTGGCGGGCGCGGAGGATGGAGAGGACGAGGTTGACCCGCTCGGGGCCGGTGGGCGCGCCGCCGAGGACGTGCAGGCCGTCGCGGATCTGCGCGTCCTTGACCTCGCACAGCCAGCCGTCGACGTGCAGCAGGAAGTCGTCGAAGCCGTCGTCCTCCGGGCGCTCCTCCAGCCCCAGGTCGTGGTCGAGCCTGGCGGCCTGGATCAGCGTCCAGATCTGGGCGCGGATCGCCGGGAGCTTCGCCGGGTCCATGGAGGAGATCTGCGCGTACTCGTCGAGGAGCTGCTCCAGGCGCGCGATGTCGCCGTACGAGTCGGCGCGGGCCATCGGCGGCACGAGGTGGTCGACGAGGGTGGCGTGGACGCGGCGCTTGGCCTGGGTGCCCTCGCCCGGGTCGTTGACGAGGAACGGGTAGACCAGCGGCAGGTCGCCGAGGGCCGCGTCGGGGCCGCAGGCGGCGGACAGACCGGCGTTCTTGCCCGGCAGCCACTCCAGGTTGCCGTGCTTGCCGAGGTGCACCATCGCGTCGGCGCCGAAGCCGCCGTCCTCCGCGCGCGCCGCGATCCAGCGGTAGGCGGCCAGGTAGTGGTGCGAGGGCGGCAGGTCCGGGTCGTGGTAGATCGCGATCGGGTTCTCGCCGAAGCCGCGCGGCGGCTGGATGAGGATCAGGAGGTTCCCGCGCCGCAGGGCGGCGAGGACGATGTCGCCCTCCGGGTTCCGGGACCGGTCGAGGAACATCTCGCCGGGCGCGGGCCCCCAGTGCTCCTCGACCCGCTCGCGCAGCTCGGCCGGGAGTTCGGCGTACCAGCGCTTGTAGTCGGCGGCCGGGATGCGGACCGGGTTCTTCGCCAGCTGCTCCTCGGTGAGCCAGTCCTGGTCGTGGCCGCCGGCCTCGATGAGGGCGTGGATCAGCTCGTCGCCGTCGCCGGAGACCAGGCCCGGGAGGTCGGCCTCGGGCCCGAAGTCGTACCCCTCCTCGATCAGCCGGCGCAGCAGCGCGACGGCGGAGGCGGGGGTGGCGAGGCCGACGGCGTTGCCGATGCGGGAGTGCTTGGTCGGGTACGCGGAGAGGACGAGCGCCAGCTTCTTCTCGGCGTTCGGGATGTGCCGGAGGCGGGCGTGGCGGACGGCGATGCCGGCGACGCGGGCGGCGCGCTCGGCGTCGGCGACGTACGCGGGCAGGCCGTCGGCGTCGATCTCCTTGAAGGAGAACGGGACGGTGATGAGCCGGCCGTCGAACTCGGGGACGGCGACCTGGCTGGCCGCGTCCAGCGGCGACAGGCCCTCGTCGTTCTCCTCCCAGTTCGCCCGCGAGCCGGTCAGGCACAGCGCCTGGAGGACGGGCACGTCGAGCGCGGCGAGCGCGCCCGCGTCCCAGGCCTCCTCGTCTCCGCCGGCCTGCGCGGCGGCCGGCTTGGTGCCGCCGGCGGCGAGGACGGTGGTGACGACGGCGTCCGCCCCGCGGAGCTCGGCGAGCAGCTCCTCCTCGGGGGCGCGCAGCGAGGCCACGTACAGCGGGAGGGCGCGGGCCCCGGCGTCCTCGATCGCGTCGCAGAGGGCGTCGACGAAGGCGGTGTTCCCGCTCATGTGGTGGGCGCGGTAGTAGAGCACGGCGACCGTCGGGCCCTCGGTGACGCGGGCGGTGCGCTCCAGCGGCCCCCAGGTGGGGGCGGCGGCCGGGGCCTCGAAGCCGTGGCCGGTGAGGAGGACGGTGTCGGAGAGGAAGCGGGCCAGCTGCTCCAGGTTGCCCGGGCCGCCGTGCGCGAGGTAGGCGTGCGCCTCGGTGGCGACGCCGATCGGCACGGTGGAGGCGGCCATCAGCTGGGCGTCGGGGGCCTGTTCGCCGCTGAGGACGACGACCGGCTTCCCGGTGGCGAGGACCGCGTCGAGGCCCTCCTGCCAGGAGCGGACGCCGCCGAGGAGGCGGACGACGACGAGCTCGGCGCCGTCGAGGAGGCCCGGGAGGTCGGCCATCGGAAGGCGGGAGGGGTTGGCGAAGCGGTACTCCACCGGCCCCCCGGCCGCGCGGGCGCTGAGCAGGTCGGTGTCGGAGTGCGACAGCAGCAGGAGCATGGCGGGGCTCGGGCCTTCCTCGGGGTTGTCCGCGCCCCGGGTGGTCGATGGACGGCGGGAGTTCCTGACTCACCCGTGCCGTCGCCGGTACGGGCTCACAGTGGCGGGACCGCGCCGGATTCTCACCGGGCTTCCTCCCCGGGGCCCTGGGACCCCATGCCGATCTGCATAGTAAGGCGTGCCGTCGGCGGGCCGGAGGGGGCCGGGGAGTCGGCCGGATCACACTCGGTGGCCGCCCGGTTCCCCGTGGGTATGCTCGCCGCCATGCCGCCGACCCCGACCACCCCGCCCGAACCGGGCGAAGCGCCGATAAGGGACCGTGGCGACGCGTGCCCGGGGGCGCTCCGGCTGCACGCCGCCGCCGACGGGCTCCTCGCCCGACTCCGCCTGCCCGCAGGAAGATTGACGCCCCGTCAGGCCATGATCCTGGCCGACGCGGCGGAGGAGACGGGCGACGGCAGCCTCTCCGTCACCTCGCGCGGCAACGCCGAGCTGCGCGGCCTGCGCGACGGCTGCGGCGCCGGTCTCGCCGCGCTCCTCGCCGACGCGGGCCTGCTGCCCTCCCCCACCCACGAGCGGGTCCGGAACATCGTCGCCTCCCCGGCCGCCGGACTCGACGGACTCGGCCACGCCGACGTGCAGTTGTGGGCCCGCGCCCTGGACGCCGCGCTCTGCGCGGAGCCCCGCGCGGCGGCCCTCTCCGGCCGCTTCCTCTTCGCCCTCGACGACGGCCGCGGCGACGTCGCCGGCCTCGGCGGCGATGTGACCTTGATCGCAGCGCCGGACGGTGCCGCCCTCCTGACGGCGGGCACGGAAACCTTCCGCCTGGCGGCCCCCGGTCCCGGAACCGCCGCCGACGGGCCCCCCGCCGGAACCGACGCCGCCGACGCCGGGGCCCCGGCCGAGCCCGGCACCGCCACCGCCACCGCCGGAACCCCGGCCGGAACGGCCGCCGGAACCACCGCCACCGTCGTCCGCGCCGCCCTCGCCTGCGCCCTCGCCTTCCTGGACGCCGCCGAGGCCGCCGGGACCGGGGCCTGGCGGCCGCGCGAGCTCCCGGCCGGGCAGCGTCCGGACTGGGCCGGTGCCCTGTCCCGTGCGGCGGTCACCGCGGAGCCCGTACCCTCCTTCTCCCCTCCCCCGGCACCGCCGCCGCCCGCACCCGGCCCGCTCGGCGACCACGCCCTGCACGTCCTCGCCCCCCTCGGCCGGCTGACCGCCGCCCGGCTGCGGGCGCTCGCCGAGGGCGCGGACGAGGTGCGGCTCACCCCGTGGCGCGGGGCCGTCGTGGTGGGCCCGTCCGCGGACCGGCTCCCCGCGCTCGCCGCGCACGGCCTGGTCACCGACCCGGCCGACGCCCGCACCGGCGTCACCGCCTGCACCGGCACACCCGGCTGCGCCAAGTCCCTCGCCGACGTGCGGGCGGACGCGGCGCGCGCGCCCGGCGGGCCGCTGCCCGTGCACTACTCCGGCTGCGAGCGCCGCTGCGGGCATCCGCACGGCACCCGGATCGAGGTCACCGCCCTCGACCCCGACACGTATCTGCTGGACGGCGTCCCCGTCCCCCGTACCGCCCTGGCCGAGGCCGTCGCGGCGGCCCGTACGAAACCGATGGAGAGCTGAGGATGTACGAGTACGAGAAGGACGGCGCCGAGATCTACCGCCGCTCCTTCGCCACGATCCGCGCCGAGGCCGACCTCGGCGGGCTGCCCGGCGACCTCGCCACGGTCGCCGTCCGCATGATCCACGCCTGCGGCATGACGGACCTCGTCCGGGACATCGCGTACTCCCCCGGGGTCGTCGCGAGCGCCCGCGCCGCCCTCCGGGCCGGCGCCCCCATCCTCTGCGACGCGCAGATGGTCGCCTCCGGCGTCACCCGCAAGCGGCTGCCCGCCGACAACGACGTGCTGTGCGCGCTCTCCGACCCGGCCGTGCCCGCCCTCGCCGCCGAACTGGGCACCACCCGCTCCGCCGCCGCCCTCGAACTGTGGCGGGACCGCCTCGAAGGTTCCGTCGTCGCCATCGGCAACGCCCCCACCGCCCTCTTCCACCTCCTGGAGATGATCGCGAAGGGCGCGCCGAAGCCGGCCGCCGTCCTCGGCATCCCCGTCGGCTTCATCGGCGCCGCCGAGTCCAAGGACGCCCTCGCCGCCAACGAGCTCGGCCTCGACTACCTGGTGGTCCGCGGCCGGCGCGGCGGCAGCGCGATGACCGCCGCCGCCCTCAACGCCCTCGCGCACGAACCGGAGATCCAGGCATGAGCACCGTGACCGGCAAGCTGTACGGCGTCGGCCTGGGTCCCGGCGACCCGGAGCTGCTCACCCTCGCCGCCGTGCGGGCGATCGCCGAGGCCGACGTCGTCGCCTACCACTCGGCCCGCCACGGCCGTTCGATAGCGCGCTCCATCGCCGCCGCGCACATCCGCGAGGACCACGTCGAGGAGCGGCTGATGTATCCGCTCACCGTGGAGACCACCGACCACCCCGGCGGCTACCGGGGCGCCCTCGACGACTTCTACGAGGAGGCCGCGGCCCGGCTCGCCGCCCACCTCGACGCGGGCCGCACGGTCGCCGTCCTCGCCGAGGGCGACCCGCTGTTCTACGGCTCCTACCAGCACATGCACAAGCGGCTCGCGGACCGGTACGACACCACCGTCATCCCCGGCGTCACCTCCGTCAGCGCCGCCGCCGCCCGGCTCGGCGAGCCGCTGTGCGAGGCCGAGGAGGTCCTCACGATCATCCCCGGCACCCTGCCGGAGGACGAGCTGACGGCCCGCCTCGCGGGCACCGACTCGGCGGTCGTGATGAAGCTCGGCCGCACCTTCCCCGCCGTGCGGCGCGCCCTGGAGCGGGCGGGCCGCCTGGAGGACGCGCGCTACGTGGAGCGGGCGTTCATGGCGGGCGAGCGGACGGAGCACCTGGCGGACGTGGACCCGTCGACGGTCCCGTACTTCTCCGTCGCCGTGCTGCCCTCCCGCATCGACCGGGCCAACCCCGTGCGGGAGACGGGCGAGGTCACCGTCGTCGGCACCGGCCCGGCCGGGGCCCCCTGGCTGACGCCCGAGTCGCGCGGCGCGCTCGTCAACGCCGACGTGCTCGTCGGCTACACCACCTACCTCGACCGGGTCCCGGCCCTGCGCCCCGGCCAGATCCGGCACGGCTCCGACAACAAGGTCGAGTCGGAGCGGGCCGAGTTCGCCCTGGACCTGGCCCGCCGCGGCCACAAGGTCGCGGTCGTCTCCGGCGGCGACCCCGGCGTCTTCGCCATGGCGACGGCCGTCCTGGAGGTCGCCAGCGAGCCGGCGTACGCGGACGTGCCCGTACGGGTGCTGCCCGGGGTGACCGCCGCCAACGCCGCCGCCGCGGCGGCCGGCGCCCCCCTCGGCCACGACTACGCGACGATCTCCCTCTCGGACCGCCTCAAGCCCTGGGACGTCATCGCGACCCGCCTGCGCGCGGCGGCGGAGGCCGACCTGGTCATCGCCCTCTACAACCCCGGCTCCAAGTCCCGCACCCACCAGGTGGCCGCCGCCCGCGACCTCCTCCTGGAACTCCGCTCCCCCGACACCCCCGTGGTCGTCGCCCGCGACGTCGGCGGCCCGGAGCAGTCCGTCCGCGTCCTCACCCTGAAGACCCTGGACCCCTCCGAGGTCGACATGCGCACCCTCCTCCTGATCGGCTCCTCCCAGACCCGCGCCGTCGAACGCGGCGACGGCCGCACGATCACCTGGACCCCGAGGCGCTACGGCTGAGCGTCCCGGCCCCCTCGCCGTCCGGCGGCTCCCCTCAGCGGGAGAGCGCCCACTCCGCCGCCCGCTCCGGTGAGGCCACCGTCGGCACGCCCTCCGGGACCGGCGGGCGGCGGACGACGACGACCGGGATGCCGGCCTCGCGGGCGGCGGTGAGCTTGGGGGCGGTGGCGGCGGCGCCGGAGTCCTTCGTGACGAGCACGTCGACGCGGTGACGGGCGATCAGTTCCCTTTCGCCGTCGAGGGTGAACGGGCCACGGTCCAGGAGGACTTCGGTCCGCGCGGGCATCGGGGCGTCCGGCGCGTCCACCGACCGCACGAGGAACCACTCGGGGCGGTCGGCGAAGGCGGCGAGCCCCATCCGGCCGGTGGTGAGGAACACCCGGTCGCCCAGCCCGTCGAGGGCCGCGGCCGCCTCCTCCAGGGACGCCACGTCGCGCCAGTCGTCGCCGTCCCCCGGGACCCACCCGGGGCGGCGCAGCGCCAGCAGGGGAACATGGGCGGTGGCGGCCGCCCGGGCCGCGTGGAAGCTGATCCGCTCGGCGAAGGGATGGGTGGCGTCGATGACCGCGTCCACGGCGTGCTCCCGCACCCACGCCGCCAGCCCCCCGGCGCCGCCGAAGCCGCCGATCCGCACCTCTCCGGCGGGCAGCCGGGGCGCCGCGACCCGCCCGGCGAGGGAGCTGGTCACCCGCGTGCGGGGGTGCAGCAGCCCGGCCAGGACGCGGGCCTCGGTCGTCCCCCCGAGAATGAGTACGTGCATAGGAGCCCCTTCGTGAGTACCGGCGGCGGGCGCGAGGCCCAACTCAAGCACACCGGTCTGCGGCCCGGCTGGACGACCGGCGCGTGCGCGACGGCGGCGACGACGGCCGCGTACACGGCGCTGCTCACCGGCGACTTCCCGGACCCGGTGACGATCACCCTGCCGAAGGGGCAGACGCCGTCGTTCGCGCTCACGGCCGAGTCGCTGACGGCGGGCGCGGCGATGGCGGCGGTGGTGAAGGACGCGGGCGACGACCCGGACGTCACGCACGGCGCGGTGGTCCGCGCGACGGTGCGGCTCCTGCCGCCGGGCTCCGGCGTCGTGTTCCGCGCGGGCGAGGGCGTCGGCACGGTCACCCTGCCGGGCCTGCCCCTGGAGGTCGGCGAACCGGCGATCAACCCGGTGCCGCGGCGGCTGATGCGGGAGCACGTGGCGGAGGTGGCGGCGGCGCACGGCGCCCCCGGGGACGTCGAGATCACGATCTCGATCGACGACGGCGCCGAGATCGCCCGCTCCACCTGGAACCCGCGCATCGGCATCCTCGGCGGCCTGTCGGTCCTCGGCACGACCGGCGTCGTCGTCCCCTACTCGTGCTCGGCGTGGATCGACTCCATCCGCCGGGGCGTCGACGTGGCCCGCGCGGGCGGCCTCACGCACGTCGCCGGCTGTACGGGCTCCACCTCGGAGCGCACGGTGACGGAGCTGTACGACCTGCCGGAGATCGCCCTCCTCGACATGGGCGACTTCGCCGGCGCCGTCCTGAAGTACGTCCGCCGCCACCCCGTCGACCGCCTCACCGTCTGCGGCGGCTTCGCGAAGCTCTCCAAGCTGGCCGCCGGCCATCTGGACCTGCACTCGGCCCGCTCCCAGGTCGACAAGGGCTTCCTGGCGGACCTGGCCCGCGAGGCCGGCGCGTCCGAGGCCCTGGCGGCGGAGGTCGCCGCCGCCAACACGGGCCTGGCCGCCCTGCGGCTCTGCGAGGCGGCCGGCGTCCCCCTCGGCGACCTGGTGGCCGCCCGCGCCCGCGACGAGGCCCTCACGGTCCTGCGCGGCGCCCCGGTCACCGTCGACGTGGTCTGCATCGACCGCGCGGGCGCCGTGGTGGGGCGTGCGGAGCCGGCGGGACCGTAGTCCGGCGTCCGGTCAGGCGGCCGCCGTCGGGTAGCCGATCTCCGTGACGTCCTCGGCCAGGTCGGCGAGGTCCACGCCGGGGTGGAGGACGGAGACGAGCTCCCGGGTGAGCGGGCGCAGGGCGAGGACGTGGCGGACGGCGTCGAGGTCGACGGGGGTCTCGTAGTACTCCGAGGCCCATGCCGCGTACGCCTCGGGGGTGCGGTCCAGGAGCAGGCGGAGGAGGCCGTGGGAGCCGTCCGGGTCCGGGTGGCCGTCCAGGTCGGGGAAGGCGACGGGGCCGGTGTGCCAGGCGGTGTCCGCGGCCTCGCGCCACAGGCAGGCGGTGGTGACGTGGACGTCGTCCTCGTCGAGGAAGGCGGGCTCCGTCAGGTACTCCCGGAAGGCGTCCGGGACACCGTCGAGCACGCCGGGCCAGGTCGCTCCGTCCGCGAGGGGCCCGTACGGGCTCAGCGGCGACTCGTGGTCGAAGACGCGGGCGAAGGCCCCCGCCGGGGAGAGGACGATCGTGTACTCGCCGCCCTGGCCGTCCTTCATCGACGCCAGCTGCTCGGTCCCGGACCAATGGGCGTCGAAGGAGTAGTACCGGCCCTCCCACGCGGGGCTCAGCACGGCGTCCAGCATCGCGAGGCCCCGGGAGTGGTCGCGCAGTTCCTCGATGCCCGGCAGCGCCCGGGCCACGTCGTAGACGGTCATGGGCCCATTCAAGTGGACGGCACCGACGTGCGGAGCCCCGCCCCCGAACCTACGCTGGCCACGACGCAACCCCGCGAGAGAGGGAGTCCCATGGCGAAGCGCGGCAACAAGAAGCGGGCCCGCAAGAAGAAGAAGGCGAACCACGGCAAGCGGCCCAACGCCTGAGCCGTGGCGAGGACGGGGGCCGGGCCGCTACGGGCCCGGCCTCCGGTGCGTCAGCAGGTGTGGCGGTCGCGGGCCGGGTCGTAGAGGTGGCTGTCGCGGAACTCGGAGGCGGCGAGCGTGCGGCCGACGACGATGACGGCCGTCCTGGTGACGCCGGCCTCCTTCACCTGGCCGGCGATGTCCTCCAGGGTGCCGCGCAGGACCAGCTCGTCGGGGCGGCTGGCCATGGCGACGACGGCCGCCGGGCAGTCGGCGCCGTAGTGGGGGACGAGTTCGGAGACGATCCGGTCCACGTAGCGGGCGCCGAGGTGGAGGACGAGCAGGGCACCGCTGCGGCCGAGGGTGGCGAGGTCCTCGCCCTCCGGCATGGGGGTGGCCTGCTGGGCGACGCGGGTGAGGATGACCGTCTGGCCGACCGTGGGGACGGTCAGCTCGCGCTTGAGGGCGGCCGCGGCGGCGGCGAAGGCCGGGACGCCGGGCACGACCTCGTAGGGGATGCCGGCCGCGTCGAGCCGGCGCATCTGCTCGGCCATGGCGGAGAAGACGGACGGGTCGCCGGAGTGGAGCCGGGCCACGTCCTGGCCGGCCTCGTGGGCGGCGGTGATCTCGGCGACGATCTCGTCCAGGTGCATCTTCGCCGTGTCGACGAGCTTCGCGCCGGGCGGGCACTCGGCGAGGAGCTCGGCGGGGACGAGGGAGCCGGCGTAGAGGCAGACCCCGCAGGCCGCGAGGGTGCGGGCGCCGCGCACGGTGATGAGGTCGGCGGCGCCGGGGCCCGCGCCGATGAAGTAGACGGTCATGCCTCTGGAGAACCCTTCGTTACGGACCATTGCGTGACGGGCATCGCCGTGCGCCAGCCGGTGAAGCCGCCGACGGGCACGGCGGCGGAGACCGCGAGCCGGACGAGTTCGCCGCCGTGGCGGCGGTGGCGGTCGGCGAGCAGCGCCTCGGATTCGAGCGTCACGGTGTTGGCGACGAGCCGGCCGCCGGCGGGGAGCGCGTCCCAGCAGGCGTCGAGCAGGCCGGGGACGGTGAGCCCGCCGCCGATGAAGACGGCGTCGGGGACGGGGAGGCCGGCGAGCGCGGCGGGGGCCGGGCCGGTGACGACGCGGAGGGCGGGCACGCCGAGGGCGGCGGCGTTGCGGGTGATGCGGGCGGCCCGTTCGGGGGCGCGCTCGACGGCGATCGCCCGGCAGTCGCGGTGGGTCCGCATCCACTCGATGCCGATGGAGCCGGAGCCGCCGCCGACGTCCCAGAGGAGTTCGCCGGGGGCGGGCGCGAGGGCGGCGAGCGTGGCGGCGCGGACGTACCGCTTGGTGAGCTGCCCGTCGTGCTCGTAGGCCTCGTCGGGCAGGCCGGGCGCGGCACCGAGGCGGAGGGTCCCGGGGTCGCGGACGCAATCGAGGGCGAGGACGTGGAGGGCGTCGGTGCGGGCGTGCGGCCAGTCGGCGGCGGTGGCGTCGAGGAGCCGCTCGGCGGGGCCGCCGAGCTGTTCGAGGACCCGGATCCTGGTGCCGCCCCAGCCGGCCTCGCGGAGCAGCGCGGCGACCCGCGCGGGGGTCTCGGGGCCCTCGCCGAGGAGGAGGAGCCGGCGGCCGGGGTGGAGGGCGGCGCGCAGGGCGTCGAGGGGACGGGCGACGAGCGAGAGGGTCTCGACGGCCTCCAGCGGCCAGCCGAGCCGGGCGCAGGCGTAGGAGACGGAGGAGGGGTGCGGGTGGACGTCGAGCGCGGGCGCCGGGTCGCCGGCGGCCTCGGCGAGGGTGCGGGCGATGCCGTGGAAGGAGGGGTCGCCGCTGGCGAGGACGGCGATCGCGCGGCCCGCGTGGGCGGCGAGCAGGCCGGGGACGGCGGGGCGGAGCGGGGAGGGCCAGGCGATCCGCTCGCCGGGGCAGTCGGCGGCGGGGAGGAGGTCGAGCTGGCGGGGCCCGCCGATGAGCACCTCGGCGGCGCGCAGGGGGCGGCGGGAGCTCTCGGGGAGCCCGTCCCAGCCGTCCGCGCCGATTCCGACGACCGATATCGCACCGTTCACGTCGGCGACTCTACTTGACTGCTCCCCTCCCCCAAGAGGAGGGAATTTCTGGCTCAGGCAGCCTGGTGAGGCAGCGCCTCACCAGGTCTTGGGCCCTCAGCACCAGCAGGGCACAGACCAGCCCTGATCAGCATCACGCGTGCGGAGTTCTTGTCCCGAGGAGACGAGACCCCGCACGCGGAGCAGGTGTAGACACGCATCCCCGGCGGCAGTACGTGCTTGGCTCTCGCTCCGCACTGCGCGCAGTCCATCGTGGTGTGCGCGGGGTTGACCAGGTGCACGGCCCTGCCGGGCGACCTTCCTGTACAGCTTCGCCCGTAGCCTCTTCGCCGTGCGGTAACCCTTCGATCCGGACCGGCCCTTCTCCGGCTTGCGACGGGCCGTCATTCGGTCATACCCGGCCAGCTTCTCCCGGGCCTGCTTTCCGTGTCCTGCACAAGGCAGGTCATACGAGTCGGAGGTGGTGGTCGCGGTCACCTTCACACCCCAGTCGATACCGATGACCCTGCCTGTGGCGGGCAGCGGTTCCGGTCGGGCGGGAACGACGAACGAGCAGTACCAGTGCCCGATGTGGTCGCGGTATACGCGCACGCTGGACGGGGTGGCGGGAAGATCCCTCGACCACACCACCGTCAGGACGATTCCACCTGCCAGGTACAGCCGCCCGCCCTTGATCCGGAACCCGTTCCGGGTGTAGTTCAGGCTCGGGTCGGTCTCCCTCTTCCGCCGGTATCTGGGCATTCCTGTCCGGCGGTGGATGGGCAGCCCGGCCTTGATGTCCTTCAGCGCCTTGGCTCGGGAGGAGCCGAAGTCCCGCACGACCTGCTGCTGGGGAACGGAAGATCCCTCACGCAACCAGGGGCTGCGGGCGCGAGCCTGTGTCAGCAGCTTGTCGAGTTGCGCCGGCCCACACGTCACTCTCTGGCCGGACGCCTGATTGTGTGCGTACACCCGCTTGGCCACGGAGACGCACTCGTTCCAGATCCAACGGCACCGCGCCCATTCCGCCGACAACCCCGCAAGCGCGGCGGATGACACACGGAGGCGGTACGTATATCGGACACGCCTGGCGTCCGCCACGTCTCCTCGTGTCACGACCGCCCCCGCCCGTTCCCGACCCGAATGACCTCGCATCCGGCAAGAGAACCGTAGGCGCGAGCACCGCACACCCGCACGCACTCGACGCGAGAACCGCGCCTCCCGGCGATCAGGCGAACACCAGTTCGCGTCGTGGAGGCGTGCCGCCTACTTCTGGGCGTTCTGCCCGACGTGGAAGAGGAGCCAGACGAAGCCGGCGAAGGCGTGGGTGGCGAAGACGTAGACGAAGACGCGGAGCATCACGCCCCGCTCCTTCCAGCTCTCGCTGTCGTGCGTCCTCCCGGTCATGGCGTCCAGGGTACGGGTCGGGGAGCGGGCGGTCCGGGGCCGGGGAATAGGCGGGCGGGTGGCGCCGTTGGACGAGATGATTTAAGCTTCAACTACTACTTCGGAACGCGAGAGGTGACCACGATGCAGTTCGGGATCTTCACCGTCGGCGACGTGACGACCGACCCCACCACCGGCCGCACCCCCACCGAGCACGAGCGCATCAAGAACACGGTCGCCATCGCGCTCAAGGCCGAGGAGGTCGGGCTCGACGTCTTCGCGACCGGCGAGCACCACAACCCGCCGTTCGTCCCGTCCTCCCCCACCACCCTCCTCGGCCACATCGCGGCCCGCACGGAGAACCTGGTCCTCTCCACGTCCACGACCCTCATCACCACCAACGACCCGGTGAAGATCGCCGAGGACTACGCGACCCTCCAGCACCTCGCCGACGGCCGCGTGGACCTGATGATGGGCCGCGGCAACACCGGCCCGGTCTACCCGTGGTTCGGCCAGGACATCCGCCAGGGCATCCCGCTCGCCATCGAGAACTACGCGCTCCTCCACAAGCTGTGGAGGGAGGACGTCGTCGACTGGGAGGGCAAGTTCCGCACCGCCCTCCAGGGCTTCACGTCCACCCCGCGCCCGCTCGACGGCGTCCCGCCGTTCGTCTGGCACGGCTCCATCCGCTCCCCGGAGATCGCCGAGCAGGCCGCGTACTACGGCGACGGCTTCTTCGCCAACCACATCTTCTGGCCCAAGCAGCACACCGAGAAGATGGTCCGGCTCTACCGGCAGCGGTACGCGCACTACGGCCACGGCACCGAGGAGCAGGCGATCGTCGGCCTCGGCGGCCAGGTCTTCATGCGGAAGAACTCCCAGGACGCCGTGCGGGAGTTCCGCCCGTACTTCGACAACGCGCCGGTCTACGGCCACGGCCCCTCCCTGGAGGAGTTCAGCAGCCAGACCCCGCTGACCGTCGGCTCCCCGCAGGAGGTCATCGAGCGCACCCTCTCCTTCCGCGACTACGTCGGCGACTACCAGCGCCAGCTCTTCCTCGTCGACCACGCCGGACTGCCCCTGAAGACGGTCCTGGAGCAGCTCGACATCCTCGGCGAGGAGGTCGTCCCCGTCCTCCGCAAGGAGTTCGCGAACCTCCGCCCGGCCGGCGTCCCGGCCACCGCCCCGCTCCACCCCGCCGTCCTCGCGTCCAAGGAGGTCTGACGCCATGCGTACGCTGAAGCTGGTCGCCGTCTCGGCGGGCCTGAGCAGCCCGTCCTCCACCCGCCTCCTCGCCGACCGCCTCACGCAGGCGGCCCGCTACCGGCTCGCCGAGCGGGAGTACGCCGTCGAGGTCGAGGTCGTCGAACTCCGCGACCTGGCAGTGGACATCGCGAAGAACTTCGTCTCGGGCTTCCCGTCGGAGGCGCTGGAGGAGGCCATCGAGAAGGTCACGGGCGCGGACGGCGTCATCGCCGTCACCCCCGTCTTCACCGCCTCCTACAGCGGCCTCTTCAAGTCCTTCTTCGACCTGGTCGACCCGGCGGCCCTCACCGGTACGCCGGTCCTCCTCGGCGCGACCGGCGGCACCGCCCGGCACAGCCTGGTCCTCGACCACGCCCTCCGCCCCCTCTTCGCCTACCTGCGCGCCCGGATCTCCTCCACCGCCGTCTACGCGGCCTCCGAGGACTGGGGCACGGGCGGCGACGAGTACACCGAGGGGCTCCCGCACCGGATCACCCGGGCCGGCGAGGAGTTCGCGGACCTGGTGGCGGCGACGGCGGACAGCGGCCCCGGGGCCGAGGAGGAGCTCGTCCCCTTCGAGAAGCAGCTGGCGGACCTGAGGCTCGACTGACCGATTTGTTAGGTTGAGGAGAGTTTGACTCTTCTTGACTCTCGCGACGACGGACGGAGGTCGGCGATGGCCGGCGGCAGGATCGTGGTGGGCGTGGACGGCTCGGGCCCGTCCCTGAAGGCACTGAAGTGGGCGGCCGGGCAGGCCGCGCTCACCGGGGACACCATCCACGCGGTGATCAGCTGGGAGTACCCGGCGTCCTGGGCGACGCTGATGCCTGCCGTGCCGCCGGAGTTCGACCCCGAGCGGCTCGCCGGGCAGATCCTCGACCAGGCCCTCGCGGAGGCCCTCACGCCGGAGCAGGCGGCGGCGACGACCCGCACGGTCGTCTCCGGCAATCCGGCGCAGGCACTGATCGACCAGGCGCGGGGGGCGGAGCTGCTGGTGGTGGGGGACCGGGGGTACAGCGGCTTCAAGGCGGCGGTCCTGGGCTCCGTCTCCACCAACGTCACCCAGCACGCCCCCTGCCCGGTCGTCGTGGTCCGCACCGTCTGACCCCGTGCGGGGCGCCGGTTCCGCCGGCGCGGCGCCCCCGCCCGGGGGACGGCGGGTGCGTCCGGCGGGCGGGCGCGGGCTTCGGGGCGGAGGATTCTGCCATGGACATCAGACTGGAACTGATCGGCGTGCCCGTGACCGACGTGGACCGGGCCAAGGCCTTCTACGAGCGCGTCGGCTTCCACCCCGACCACGACGTCACCGTCAGCGAGGACATCCGCTTCGTCCAGATGACCCCGCCCGGCTCGGCCTGCTCGATCGCCTTCGGGAAGGGCATCACCGAGATGGCCCCGGGCTCGCTCGACAACCTGCAGGTCGTCGTCGACGACATCGAGCGCGCCCACGCCGAGCTGACCGCCCGCGGCGTGGACGTCGGCGAGATCGACGACCAGCCCTGGGGCTCGTTCGTCCGCTTCGCCGACCCGGACGGCAACCGCTGGGCCGTCCAGCAGAAGACGCCCCGCGGCCGGTAGGCGTCACTTGCGGTTGTAGAGCCGCATCGTCACCGCGCCGAAGACGACGACGAAGAGCACGGACCACCCCAGCGACCAGGCGATGTCGGCGGCCGGCCACTCACCGGCCATCAACTCCCGCACCGCCGTCGCCAGGTGCGTCACCGGGCTGTTGTTCACGAAGGCCTGGAGCCAGCCCGGCATGGTCCTCGGGTCGACGAAGACGTTGGAAAGGAAGGTCAGCGGGAAGATCACCATCATGCTGACGCCCATGACGGACTTCTCGCTGCGCAGCAGCAGTCCGAACATGGTCCAGATCCACGAGAAGGCGAACGAGAAGACCAGCAGCAGCGCCACCCCGAGCAGCACGCCCACCACCCCGCCGCCGGGCCGGTAGCCGATGAGGAGGCCGACGCTCAGCATCACCGCGGAGGCGATCAGATAGCGCACGACGTCGCCGAGGAGGTAGCCGACCATCGGCGCCGGCCGCCAGATGGGCAGGGTGCGGAAGCGGTCGAAGACGCCCTTCTCGATGTCGGTGTTGACCGAGACGCCGGTGTACATCGTGATCATCACGACCGACATCACGAGGATGCCGGGCAGCAGGAACTGGATGTACGCCGAGACGGAGCCGGCCAGCGCGCCCCCGAAGAGGTACGTGTACATCAGCACCATCATGATCGGGAACGCCGTCACGTCGAACAGCTGCTCCGGCACGTGCTTGATCTTCAGCATGGCCCGCCAGCCGAAGGTGAGCGACGCGGAGAGCGCGCCCGGCCGGGCGGGCCGGTCCTTCGCGAGGAGGAGGGCGGCGAGTTCGTCGGCGCGGGGCGCGGCGAAGTCGGCCCCCCGGTCGGTCTCCGTGGACGTGCCGGTGCTCATGCGGCCGGTCCCTTCCGGTCGGTGAGGGCGAGGAACACCTCGTCGAGACTGGGCTGGCCCAGTGCGAAGTTGTCCACCGTGATCCCGGCGCGGGCCAGCTCGGCGAGGGCGCGCGCGGCCTGTTCGGCGGCGCCGAGGTCGGTGCCGTGGCCGTTGACGGTGGCGGTGAGGGCGACCGGGTCGGGGTCGAGCTGGACGGCCGCGTTCAGGGCGGTGGTGAGGACCCGTCCGGCCTCCGCCCGCTGCTCCGCGTCCCGGAGCCGTACGTGCACCGAGCCCGAGCCCACCGAGGCCTTCAGCTCGCCCTTGGTGCCCTCCGCGATCACCTTGCCGCGGTCGATGACGGCGATCCGGGAGGCGAGCTGGTCGGCCTCGTCGAGGTACTGGGTGGTGAGGAGGACGGTCGTGCCCTGGTCGACGACGGCCCGCACGATGTCCCAGACCTGGTTGCGGCTGCGCGGGTCGAGTCCGGTGGTCGGCTCGTCGAGGAAGAGCAGGTCGGGGGTGTTGAGGATGGACGCGGCGATGTCGATGCGGCGCCGCATGCCGCCCGAGTAGTTCTTGACCTGCCGGTCGGCGGCGTCCGTGAGGCCGAAGGCGTCGAGGAGCTGCGCGGACCGGTCGCGGGCGGCGGGGCGGCCGTGGCCGAGGAGCCGGGCGAGGAGGACGAGGTTCTCGGTGCCGGTGAGGTCCTCGTCGACGGAGGCGTACTGGCCGGTGAGGCTGACCCTGCCGCGTACGGTGTCGGCCTCGGCGACGACGTCGTGCCCGAAGACGCGGGCGTGCCCGGCGTCCGGGCGGAGCAGCGTGGCGAGCAGCTTCACCGCGGTGGTCTTCCCGGCGCCGTTGGGCCCGAGCAGGCCGTACACGGTCCCGGCCGGGACGCGCAGGTCGACGCCGTCGACGGCCCGGTTGGCGCCGAAGGCCTTCACCAGGCCCTCGGTCTCCACCGCGACGCCGTTCGTTCCGGCCATGCCGTGCCTCCCTCTGCGGACCGCACCCCTCCAGTCTGCTGCGGGACGGGCGCGGGCGCAGTCCGGAGGGGGTGGCCCCGGACGGGTGCGGTCAGTACGGCGCGGGACGTCCGGCGGCGTCCTCGTGCGTGTAGAAGAGGTAGAACATGCCCGCGCCCACGGCGATGGCGACCGCGAGCCCGAGCCCGCTCGACGAGAGCACGCTCGCCCCGGAGAGGCTGTAGAGGAAGCCGGTCGCGCCGCCCGCGACCGCTCCCCACGCCACGGCGCGCGCCTCGCGCGGCAGGGCCCGCCCGAAGGTGCGGAGCGCCCACAGGGCGCCGGCGAGCAGGGCCGCCGAGAGGATGCCGAGCCAGAGCTGGCCCCAGGTGAGCGCCCCGCCGTGCCGCGAGACGGTGGCGGCCCAGAGGCCGTAGAGGACGCCGATGACGGCGGGCAGGACGGCGCCGTGCGTCTCCACGGAACGCCGTGCGGGTACCGCTGCGTGTGCGGCCATGGCAGGAGCTCCTTCGTGTCGCCCCCCTGCTGCTGCACCCTCCAGGGCACACCCGCGGCCGGCGTCCCGCAAGTCGGGTCAGTGGCCCGCGGTTCCGTCCCGGTCGGCGGGCCGGACGGCCACCGCGTCGATCTCGAAGAGCATGCCGGGGAGGGCGAGCGAGGCGACCCCGCTGAGCGTCTGCGCGGGCAGCCGCTCGCCGAACGCCTCGTGCAGCGCCTTCCCGAGGACCTCCAGCTTCGCGAGGTCGTGGTCGACGACGTACGAGCCGAGCCGGACGACGTGCTCGTATCCGAGGCCGACGCCTTCGAGGGCGTGGCGGAGGTTGCCGAGGGAGAGCGCGACCTGGTCGGCGAAGTCTCCGGGGACGGGCGCGCCGGTGGCGTCGGAGGCGTACTGGCCGGCGATGAAGACGAGTTCGCCGGGGGCGGAGGCGGCGTGGCTGTAGCCGAAGGGGGCGGGGTCGTGGAGGGCGGGCGGGTTGGTGAGCGTGCGCTGATCGGTCATGCCGGAGGTTCCTTCCCCATCGGATGATTCTGGATGTTTCATGTCCCGAACAAGGAGCCGGGACGGCACCGCCGCCGCGCGGCCGCCGCTCACGCCACGTTCGCGAACCACCGCCGGATGCGGTCCGGGGCGTCCGGCGCCTGGCGTTCGGCGCGCTCGCGGACGGAGTCCAGGGTCTGGGCGGCGAGTTCGCGGCGCCAGGCGAGGTCGGCGCGGCCCATCGCGCCGGCGATGGCGCACTCGGGGGCGCGCCCGCCCGCGGGGCCGGCGCCCGGAGCCGCGCCCGGCCCCTGCTGCCGGATCTCGGTGCAGCGGAAGGCCTCTTCGGGGCCCTCCAGGGCGGTGACGACGTCCATGAGGGTGATCCGGTCGAGGTCGCGGGCGAGCCGGAAGCCGCCCTTGGGCCCGGAGGCGGACGTGAGGACGCCGGCCCGGACGAGCGCCTGGAGCTGCTTGTTCAGGTACGCGGCGGGCAGCTCGTGGTAGGCCGCGAGCCGGGCGGCGGTGACCGCCCGTCCGGGGCCGATCCAGGCCAGGTTGAGACAGCTGTGGAGCGCCCACTCCACGCCCTCGTTCATCCTCATGATTCTGGACTCTATCCGTCCAGATTAAGAGGACGCAAGCACGCTCGCTCCACTCGTCCGGAGTAATCAGAAGGCCGAAATGTTCCTATTGATCCCACTATGGGCCCATGAGCCAGAACAGCACACCCCCGCGACCGGACGCCGCCTCCCGCCCCCCGAGGTCGAGCACCTCGGAGGCCTGGGCCTCCGGCGGAACGCTCTTCGCCGGCGTCCTCATGCTGGTCACCGGCATCATGGACGTCTTCCAGGGCATCGCCGGGATCGCCGAGGACGACGTCTACGCCCGCGTCGGCGACTACGTCTTCAAGTTCAACCTCACCACGTGGGGCTGGATCCACCTGATCCTCGGCATCATCGTCGCGATCGCCGGCTACGGGATCCTCAAGGGCGCCGAATGGGGCCGGGTCGCCGGCATCTCCCTGGCCTCCCTCAACCTCCTCGCGCAGTTCCTCTTCATCCCCTACCAGCCGTGGTGGGCGCTCTTCTCCATGGCCATCTCGGTCTTCGTGATCTGGGCCCTGGCCACGGACGACCACTACGGCCGCGACGAGCGCCACTGACGTGGGCGCCCGCCGGCGCCGACGGGCCGTGGCCGCGCTCCTCGCCCTCGCCGCGACCGGCGCCGTCGCGGGTGCCGCGACCGGCTGCGGGGCGGCCGAGGAGGCCGCCGGGGACATCGTCTCCTCGGCGAGCTCCGCGGTCGCCTCGGCGGCGCGGCGGAAGGCGGACGAGATCAGGGACGGGGCGAACGCCACCGCCGACGTGACCGCGGGCCCGGCCTCCGCCGACGGCGACCGCACGGTCGCCACGGTCACCGCCACCAACCCGGAGGACGCGACCGCCGACTACACGGTCCTGGTCACCTTCCGCGGCGACGGCGGCACCTTCCTCGACACCGTCGTCCTCACCCTCGACGGCGTCCCCGCCGGAGCCTCCAAGTCCGGTACGGCGCGCAGCAACCGGACCCTCACGGGCCCGACGACCGCGGAGATCGAACGGGCCCTGCGACACTGACGGAGTGGACCGCGCCCTCGCCCCCGACGCCCAGCCGACGCCCGCCGCGGAGGCCCCCGCCCCCCGGCCCCCCGTCCCCCTCCGGCCCGGGCCGGGCAGCCGCGCCGCCGCCTGGGCCGCCGGACCGCTCCTGGCCGTGCCGGCGGTCGTCGCCGGCTGCAAGGCCTACGGCACGGACGGCGTCACCCCCGTCCCGCAGCTGCTCTCCCTCCTCCCCTGGCTGACCGTCCCCGCCGCCCTGGGAGCACTGTGCGCGGCGGCCTCGCGGCACCGGCCGCTGACCTGGCTCGCGGTCCTCGTCCTCCTGTTCACGGCCTGGACGACGCTCCCCCCGATGCTCGTGCACTCCTCCGGCACGCCCGTCGCGCGGATCCGCGTGATCGCCGCGAACGTCGAGTTCGGGCAGGCCACCGGCTCCCTCGTCGACCTCGCGCGCCGCGAGAAGCCCCAGCTCCTGTACGTCTCCGAGTGCGACCCCCGCTGCGCGGACACCCTCACCGCCGCGCTCTCCGCGCAGCTGCCGCACCGGGCCTCGGTGGACGCCGAGGGCTCGAAGGGCTCGGTCATCCTCAGCGCCTACCCCCTCCGCGACCGGTCCGCCGTCCCCGCCACCATGGGGATGCCCGGCGCGACGGCCGAGATCGCCGGAAGGCCGGTACGGCTCCAGCTCGCGCACCCCATGCCGCCGCTGCCGGACCAGGTGGACCTCTGGAAGACGGAACTGGCCCGCCTGCGCGCGGAGGTCGCGTCCCGCCCGCCGGGCGAGCCCCTCCTCCTGGCCGGCGACTTCAACGCCTCCCAGGACCACGCCGCCTACCGCGCCTTCCTCACCGCCCGCCCCCTCCTCGACGCGGCCCGTGCCACCGGCGCCTCCCGCACCCCCACCTGGCCGGCGGAGGGCCCGATCCCGCCCTTCGTGCAGATCGACCACGTCCTCGCGTCCCCCGGCCTCACGCCCGTCGCCACCCGCTTCCCGCCCCTCCCCGGCAGCGACCACCGGGCCGTGCTCGCCGACGTCGACCTGCACGAAGGGCGCTGATCGGCGACGCTGGGAGCATGGACAACGAGCAGATCCTCGACGACATCGGAGCGCTCGTGGAGGAGGAGCGCGCCCTGCGCGGGCGCACCGGCGGCCTCCTCCCCGAGGAGCGCGAACGCCTCGCGGCCCTGGAGGTCCGCCTCGACCAGTGCTGGGACCTGCTCCGGCAGCGGCGCGCCAAGTCCGAGTTCGGCGAGGACCCCGACACCGCCACCCTCCGCCCGGCCTCGGAGGTCGAGTCGTACCGCAACTGACCCGCCCCCGCCCCACGGCGGGCGGCGCGTGCGCGGCGGGGCCCGGCGGGTCCACGTAGGTTGGGGGCATGGCTTCTGGGACGGGGCGGATGGTGCCGCCGGCGTGGCTGACGGCCGGACTGCGCCCCGAACCCGCGCCCGTCCCCTGGCCCGCCACCGTCCGCGCGGCCCTCGCCCTGTCCCTCCCGCTCGCCGCCGGCCTCGCCCTGGACCGCCCCGCCGAAGGCGCCCTCGTCTCGATGGGCGCGCTCTCCGGCGTCATCGGGGACACCGCCGACGCCTACCGGATGCGCGTCTTCAACATCGCCGTCCCCCAGCTCTTCGGCGCCCTCGGCGTCACCCTCGGCACGCTCGTCTTCGGGCACGGCTGGCTCGCCGTCGCCACGCTCACCCTCGTCGCGCTCGTCTCCGGGATGATCTCCTCGATCGGCGCGGTCGCCTCCGCCTCCGGCCTCCTCCTGCTCCTCAACGCCGTCGTCGGCGCGGGCCTGCCGATGCCCGACCCGTGGTGGAAGGCCCCCGTCCTCCTGGGCCTCGGCGGCCTCGTCGTCCTCGCGCTCACGCTGCTCGGCTGGCCGCTGCGCCGCGCCGCCCCCGAGCGGGCCGCGGTCGCGGCCACCTACCGGACGGTCGCCGACCTGTACGAGGCGGCGGGCTCGGAGGCGTACCAGGAGAGACGCCACGCGGTGACCGGCTCGCTGAACCAGTCGTACGACCTGATCCTCGCCCGCCGCACCCGCCAGCACGGCCGCACCTCCTCCCTGGCCCGGCTGCTCGCCCAGCTCAACGTGCTGATCCCGCTCCTGGAGGCCGCCCCCGCCGCCGACCTCCGCGCCCGCCGCCACGGACCGCTCCCCCCGGCCGTCGCCGCGACGGTCCGCGCCCTCGCCGACGCCGTGGAGCACGGCCGCGCCGAACCCGCCGCACCGGTCCTCCCGCCCTCGGACCGCCCCTCCGACAAGGCCGTCGAGCACGCGCTCCGGCACGCCGCGGCCGTCGTCCATGAGGCCCGGACCCACCCCCACGACGTCGACGACCGCCTCGGCCGCCCCGCCTCCCTCGCCGTCCGCGCCCGCCGCGCCACCCGCACGATGCTGCTGTCCGCGCCCTCGTGGCGGTACGGGCTCCGCCTGGCGCTCTGCATCGGCCTCGCCCAGTCCCTCGTCTCGCTGATCGCCGTGCCCCGCTCGTACTGGGTCGCGCTCACCGTCACCTTCGTGATGAAGCCCGACTTCGGCTCGGTCTTCTCCCGCGCCGTGCTCCGCGCCGTCGGCACCTGCCTGGGCCTGGTCTCCGCCGCCCTCGTCCTCGCCGAGGTGCCCCGGGGCTGGTGGGACGTACCGGTGATGGCGGTGCTCGCCGCGCTCATCCCGGTCTTCTCCGCGAAGGGGTACGCCTTCCAGACCGCGGCCGTCACCCCCGTCATCCTGCTGCTCTCCGACGCCCTCAACCAGCAGGGCTTCGGCCTCGTCCTGCCCCGCCTGTACGACTCCCTCATCGGCTGCGCCATCGCGCTGGTCGCCGGCTACCTGCTCTGGCCGGAGTCCTGGCACAGCCGGATCGGCGACCGGCTCGCCGACGCGGTCGCCGACGCGGCCGCGTACGTGGCCCTCGCCTTCCGGCCCGCCGCCCCCGGGACCGGCGCCTCCGAGACCGGTGCCGCCGGGACAGGCACCACCGGGGCAGGCACCACCGGGGCAGGCGCCTCCCGGCCCGGCGTCGACGCCGCCCGGCTGCGGGCCCGCCGCAAGCTGTACCGGGACCTGTCGACGGTCCGCTCCGAGTTCCAGCGGGCCCTCACCGAACCGCCGCCGACCGGCACCCGCGCCGCCGCCTGGTGGCCGCTGGCGATCGCCGTCGAGCGGATCGTGGACGCCACCACCGCCGCCCGCATCCGCGTCGCGCACGGCGCCCCGCCACCGGACCCGGCGGAGGTCGCCGAGGTGGCGCGCGAGCTGCGCGAACTCGCCGACGGGCTGCGCGCCACCGACGTCCTCGTCCCGGTCCGCGCCGAACTGCCCGACGACGAGGACGGCGTCCTCGCGCCGCTCCGCCAGGAGGTCCGCGCGGCCCGCGCCATCGCCGGCCCCGAACTCCCCCCGGACAGGACGTAAACCCTCCGCCAGGGGCGCGTCGAAGGACTTACCGGCGGTCACGGAACGGAACCTTCCTGCCACCGTTACCGGATTCCATCCGGGCGACTACGATGCGCTCGACCGCCCCGATGTGATCAGCGTCCGCAGGCCTGCCCGTCCCCTGCCGTACCCCTGCCCGCGCCCGCACGAGGCCCGTCACCCGGCCCGCCCGTCACCCCGCTCCGCCCTGCCCGCTCGCCCCGCCGCCCTCCCGCCCCTCCCTCCGTCGTCCGGAACCCCCACTCCCCACCCCCAGGACTCCGAGGACACCGTCATGCGCACGACCACGAGCAGAGGGCTCCAGCCCAACGTCCTCGGCACCTTCGACACCATCGTGATGGCCGTCGCCGGCAGCGCCCCCGCCTACTCGCTCGCCGCCACCACCGCCGTCCTCTTCGGCGCGGTCGGGTTCGCCGGGCCGGCCGCGCTCCTCTACTGCGCGATACCGATGTTCGGCATCGTCCTCGCCTACGCCCGCCTCGGCCGGATCGACGTCAACGCGGGCGCCGGCTACTCCTGGGTGGGCCGCACCCTCCACCCCTTCCTGGGCTTCCTCTCCGGCTGGGCGCTGGTCTTCGCCGCCACCGTCTTCATGGTGGCGGGCTCGCTGCCCGCCGGCTCCCTCACCCTCGCCCTCGTCGCCCCCGGCCTCGCCTCCTCCACCCCGCTGGCCACGGCCGTCGGCGCCTGCTGGTTCCTGCTGATGCTCGGCGTCGTCCTCGGCGGCACCCGGCTCACCGTCCGCGCCCAGCTCCTCATGTCGGGCATCGAGATGGCCATCCTGCTCGCCTTCGTCCTGGCGGCGGTGGCGCACCGGGGCCGGGCGGTCGCCTTCGACTGGTCCTGGTTCGGCCTCGGGCACTTCCACGGTCCGGAGGGCTTCGCGGCGGGCGCGCTGATCGCCGCGTTCTACTACTGGGGCTGGGACGTCACCAGCAACCTCAGCGAGGAGACCCGGAACAGCCGGCGGACCGCCGGGCTCGCCGCGCTGGTCGGCGTCGGCTTCGTCTTCCTCCTCTTCGTCGCCTTCACGGTCGCCGTGAACGTGCTGCTGCCCGCCGACCGGATCCTCGACGCGGGGCCGAACGTGCTCGCCGTCCTCGGCGAGGAGATCTGGCCCGGCGTCGGCGGGAAACTGCTGGTCGTCGCCGTGATCCTGTCCACGGTCGCCACCCTGGAGACCACCCTGCTCCAGGTGACCCGCTCGCTCTTCGCGATGGGCCGCGACCGGACCCTGCCGGCCGCCCTCGGCCTCGTCCACCGCCGCTGGAACACGCCGTGGGTCGCGATCGCCGCCGTCGGCGCCGCCGCCCTCGTCCTCTTCGCCGCCGCGGCCGCCGCCGGCTCCGTCCAGCGGATCCTGCGGGACGCGGTCTCCGCGATCGGCCTCCAGATCGCCTTCTACTACGGCCTGGCCGGCATCGCCGCCGCCGTCGCCTACAAGTCGCTGCTGCTGCGCTCCGTGAAGAACCTGCTGCTCGGCGGGGTGTGGCCGCTGCTCGGCTCGGCGTTCATGCTGTGGGCCTTCGTCGAATCGCTCGGCGAACTGTCCACCACCGCGCTCACCATCGGCCTCGGCGGCCTCGCCGCCGGCCTCGTCCCGATGGCCGTCTACCGGCGCCGCGGCAGCGACTACTACCGCCCCGCCCGCCTGGACGCGGGCCGCGCGCTCGCCGCCGCCGGCGAGGCCGCCCCCACCTCCCCCGGCGCGCGCCTGCGGGACAAGAGCTACGCCACGGACTTCTGACGACGACACCCGGCACTTCGTGAGGGAAGGAGGCCCCATGGGCGTACGCCGACGCGCCCTCAGGCGGTCCCGCGGGGAGCGGTTCACGCCCGACTTCGACCCGGACTTCGGTGACCGCGCGCTGACGGAGGCCCGCCACGACATCGTCATCGGCCGGTGGCAGGGCGTACGCGACCTGCTCGCCGCCACCGGCGACGACTGGGCCCGCCGCACCCACCGCGTCCGGCTGCTCTCGCACGCCGCCGCCGGCAGCTCCACCGTCGAGACCTGGCGGGCGGCCGAACCGCACAGCGCGGACGCGGCCGTGCTGCGGGCGGCGACCGAGGTGGTACGGGTCTTCGACGCGGCCATCGCCGCCGGGAGGGGCGCCGCCGTCGACCGGACCAGGATCGACGCGGCCGTCGACGCCTGCCGGAGCGCCGCGGAGGCCGCGCCCGCCGACCCGATGCCGTGGGTGTCGCTGCTGTCGGTGGCGCGGCTGTACGAGGGCGGCGTCCCGCGCCGCGAACTGCGCTACTGGTTCGACGAGTTGCGCCGACGCGACCCGTACAGCATCGAGGGCCACGTCCAGGTCCTGCGCTACCTCTCGGCCCGCTGGCACGGCACCCACGGCTCCATGTACGACTTCGCCCGCGACGCCGCCGGAGTGGCGCCGCCCGGCTCGGCGCTGCCGGTCCTGGTGCAGGTGGCGCGGGTGGAGGAGTACCGCTACATCGCGGACGGGGCGCTGGGGCGCGGCCCGGTGCGCGGCTTCGACCAGCACTGGAAGCACGAGCTGGCGGTGACCGAGCTGCGGCGCACCCACGACCGCTGGATCGGCGGCCGGGACGCGTCCCGGCCGATCGCGCCGGAGGAGGTCGGCGAGCTCAACTTCCTCGCCCACGCGGCCTGTTACGCGGGCCAGGTGGAGCTGGCGCGGGAGCTGATGGGCCTGCTCGGCGTGCGGGCGGCCTGGGTCCCGTGGGCGTACACGGGCGACCCGGAGGAACAGTTCGTCCGCTTCCGGGAGGGCCTGGGGGTGGCGTGACGCCACCCCCGGGCCCCGCGGCCACCGGTCTCAGACGCCGATGTCGCGGCCGTCGGTGCGCCAGACGGCGACGACCGACGGGCGGACGATCTTGCCGGGACCGTCGGGCCAGGTGGAGGCCGGGTTCTCGACGGAGGCGCCGTCGAGCTCGCCCGGGTGCTGCACGGCGACCAGGACGCGGCGGTCCTGGATGACCGGGCCGCAGGTCTCGGCGCCGCGCGGCACGGTGAGGAACTGCTTCAGCTCGCCGCGGCGGTCACCGTGCACGGCGACGCCGAAGAGGCCGTCGTGGGAACCGAGCTGGTTGCCGTCCGTGGAGATCCACAGGTTGCCGTGCGGGTCGAAGGCCACGTTGTCCGGGCAGGAGATCGGGGAGACCTTCTCCTTCGGGTAGCCCGCGAAGTAGGTGGCCGGGTCGTTCGGGTCGCCGGCGACGAGGAAGAGGCGCCAGGCGAAGCCGTCCGAGGACGGGTCGTCCCAGTGCTCGGCGAGCTCCAGGACCTGCCCGTGCTTGTTGAGGTTGCGCGGGTTGGCCTCGTCCGCGCCCGGGTTGGTGCCCTTGCCGCGGTTGGTGTTGTTCGTCAGGGCGACGTAGACGCGGCCGGAGCGCGGCGACGGCTCGACGTCCTCGGGGCGGTCCATCTTCGTGGCGCCGACCTTGTCACCGGCGAGGCGCGTGAAGACGAACACCTCCTCGGCGGTCATGCCGGGGACGTGCGAGACGGCGCCGTCCTCGCCGGCCGTGGCCAGCGGGATCCAGGTGCCGGAACCGTCGAACTCGCCGTCGTTCGGGAGCTTTCCGGTGCCGTCGATCTCGGCGGCCGGGGAGTCGCCGGTGAGCTTGGCGACGTACAGGGTGCCCTCGTCGAGGAGGGTGAGGTTGTGCTCGCGCGCCTTCCGCGAGTTCCCCTTCATCATCCGCTTCGAGGAGACGAACTTGTAGAAGTAGTCGAAGCGCTCGTCGTCGCCCATGTAGACGACCGGACGCCCGTCGGCGGTGAGGCGCGGCTGGGCGGCCTCGTGCTTGAACCGGCCGAGCGCGGTGCGCTTGCGCGGCGTCGACTCCGGGTCGTACGGGTCGAGCTCGACGACCCAGCCCTGGCGGTGGACCTCGTTCGGCTCCGCGCGGAGGTCGAAGCGCTTGTCGAACCGCTCCCACTTGCGCTCGGAGGCGCCGGTGCCGACGCCGTACCGCTTGTCGGTGGCGGAGGAGCCGTACGCGAAGTACTGGTTGAAGTTCTCCTCGCCGTGGAGGGTGGTGCCCCACGGGGTGGTGCCGCCGGCGCAGTTGTTGAGCGTGCCGAGGACGGTACGCCCCTCCGGGTCGGCGGAGGTCCTCACGAGCGCGGACCCGGCGGCGGGCCCGGTCAGCTCGAACTCGCTCGTGGTGTGCAGCCGCCGGTTCAGGTAGTGCCGGGAGACCGGGGAGAGCTTGCCCGTCCGGTGCTCCTCCTGCACCACGACGACGGAGAGGCCGTGCGCGGCCCAGGCGATCTCGACCTGCTCGCGGGTCGGGTTCTCGGAGTCGTACCCGCGGAACATCAGCACTTCGTCGGTGTACTCGTGGTTGGCGACGAGCACCTGGCGCCCGCGCTCGCCGCGCAGCGGCAGCAGGGAGAGGAAGTCGTTGTTGTAGCCGAACTGCCCGGCCTGCGCCGCGGCGGTCTGCTTCTCGGCGTCGAAGGCGGGCGCGCCGCGCAGAATCGGTTCGCCCCAGCGGATGACGACGTTCTGGCCGTACCCGGCCGGCACGGTCACCGCGTCGGCGGTGTTGGGCGCGACGGGCGCGAAGCGGAGCCCGCGGGCGCCGTCCGCCGTGGGGGCGGGCTTGTGCCCCGGGCGCGCCTCGGCGGCGGGCGCCCCGCCGACCACCACGGCACCGCCGGCGGCGGAGGCGACGGTCACGACGGCGGCGGCGCGCAGCGCGGAACGGCGCGACAGCACACCGGCTATGACGTCGCCGACGTACTCGTTGTCGCTGGTGTTGGGCACCTCGTGGAAGCAGGCGTCACCGCACCGGAACCGGCAGGTGAGGGCGGAACGGCCGCCTCCGTGCGGGTTCGTACCGATCAGCGGCAGCAGTTTGCGCACTTGGTCCTCCTCCGGCGCAGCACTGCGCCGACATGGTGTCGGGAATCCGTTCGGCCGTGACGGTATGTGTGCACATCTGCACGCGGGCGGCGGCGGAATGAACGCCGGATGAATGCGCGGCAACCGTGACCGACGGGGTCCCCGGAACCGGAGGACGCGGCCGCTAACCTTACGTGTCCGCCCTGGCCAGGGATGAAGGACGCATACCGCATCCAACTCATGCGAAAGGGTTCGCCCATGGGTATTCGGAGCTTGCTGCGCAAGGTATTCGGCCGCGACCGCGAAGATCCCGCGACCCCTTCCGTCCCTCCTCAGTCCCGCGAACCGGAACTCCCGAAGGCGGAGGAGCCCCGGCAGTCCCTGGAGCCGACGCCCCAGGAGCCCGCGAAGACCCCGGAGACCCGGGAGAGCCGGGAGAGCCGGGAGAGCCGGGAGACCTCAGAGGCCCAGGAGCCCGCGGAGGCCCCGGAGGCAGCGGCCCGGAAGGCCGCCGACGACCTGGTGGCCGCCGCCTTCGACAACCCCCAGATCCCCAAGGCCCGCACGGCCCACCCGGAACCGGCGAAGGCGGCGGAAGCGGAGGCGGAAGCGCCGAAGGCGGACGCGGATACGCCGAAGGCGGCGGACGCGGAGGCTGAGGCGCCGAAGACGGACGCGGAGGCGGAAGCGGAAGCGGAAGCGCCGAAGGCGGACGCGGCGCCCGAAGCCGAGCCGAAGACGGAGGCGGAGGTCGTACCGACCGCCACCGACGTGGAGCCGGCGGCCGTGGCCGACGGTGTGGCCGAGGCGGAACCGGCGGCCGACACCGACGCGACGCCCGCCCCGGCCGCCGAGGCGGCAGCCGAGGCCGAGCCGACCGCCGATCCGGCGGCTGACACCGCACCGGGAGCGGAGACCACTTCGGCCACGGACGAGGCGAAGCCCGGGGCCGACTCCGAGCCGGAGGCGGAGGCCGCACCGACCGCAACCGAGACGGAACCCGCCCCGGAGACCGAGGCCGCCCTCGAGGCTGCGCCGACGGCCGACACCGCGCCGGAGGCGGAGGCGGAGACCGCACCGTCGGCCCCCGCCGAGACGGTCCTCGCGGCCACCACCGAGCCCGAGCCCACGGCCGTCACGGAGCCGGAGGCCGAGGTCGCACCGGCCGCCGCCGACACGGAGCCGGCAGCCGCGGCCGAGCACGAGGTCGCCGCCGACGCGACGGCCGCCCCGGACACCGAGGCCGCCGCCGAACCGGCCCCGGAGCCCACCGCCCCCGCCGCCGCCGCCATCGCCGAGGCAACGGAGAACGCGGAGGACGCGGAGGCCCCGGCCGAGACCGAACCCACCGCCGAGACCGACCCGGCCACGGAAGGCGAACCCACCGCCGAGACCGACCCGGCCACGGAGGCCGTACCGGCCGAGGCGCAGCCCGTCGCGGCGGCCACGGCGGAGGCGGACGCCCAGCCCACCACCGACACGGACACCGGCACCGGCACCGACGCCCCCGCCACCGGCAGCGCCC
Source organism: Streptomyces roseolus (assembly GCF_014649855.1). Classification (GTDB taxonomy): domain Bacteria; phylum Actinomycetota; class Actinomycetes; order Streptomycetales; family Streptomycetaceae; genus Streptomyces; species Streptomyces roseolus. The sequence continues at coordinate 351,001 of NZ_BMTV01000001.1, forward strand.
CGCAGGGCCCCGCGGTCGCGCTCGCGCGCGTGAAGGCGGTCGCGACGCCCGAGCTGGTGGAGGCGTACAAGGCCGCCGGGAGCGTCCTGCGGAAGGAGGGGCTCGCGGGGGCGCGGGCGCAGGTGTACCTGGTCGTCGACCGGTCCGGGTCGATGCGCGGGTACTTCAAGGACGGCTCCGTGCAGCGCCTCGCCGAGCAGGCCGTCGCGCTCGCCGCGCACCTGGACGAGGACGCGACGGTCACGACGGTCTTCTTCTCGACCGACGTCGACGGGGTCGTCGACCTGACCCCCGCCGACCTCACCCCCACCCGCGTGGAGGAGATCAACGCCGGCCTCGGCCGCCTCGGCCGGACGAACTACCACCGCGCCGTCGAGGAGGTCCTGGCCCACCACGAGAAGACCGGACCGGCCCGCCCCGCGCTGGTGATCTTCCAGACGGACGGCGCCCCCGAGTCCCGTACCGCCGCGACGCAGGCCCTGACGGAGGCCGCCGACCGCCCCGTGCACTGGCGCTTCACGGCCTGGGGCGAGGAGGACGGAAAGGCCTTCGACTACCTGCGGAAGCTGACCGCCGACCGCACCGCGACCCACTTCGCGGGCCCGACGCCGGTCGAGACCCCGCACGCGGAGTTCTACCGGGGGATCCTCACCGCCCTCTCCCTCTGAACGCCCGCTGAACCCCTCGTTCCGCCCCCTGCTCATCGATGTGAGTCGATCTTCGTGGGCCCGTTAGGATTTCGACCATGGCGGCCACTGGATCCGAGAAGCAGGGGGCGAAGGCGTTCTACGTCACGACCCCCATCTACTACGTCAACGACGCTCCTCACCTGGGCCACGCCTACACGACCGTCGCAGGCGACGTGCTCACGCGCTGGCACCGTCAGCGCGGCGAGAAGGTGTGGTACCTCACCGGCACGGACGAGCACGGTCAGAAGATCATGCGCACGGCCGAGGCGAACAATGTCACGCCCCAGGCCTGGTGCGACAAGCTCGTCGAGGAGGCCTGGAAGCCCCTCTGGGAGCACCTGAACATCGCGAACGACGACTTCATCCGCACCACGCAGAAGCGTCACACGGACCGCGTCCAGGAGTTCGTGCAGGACCTGTACGACAAGGGCGAGATCTACAAGGGCGGCTACGAGGGCCCGTACTGCGTCGGCTGCGAGGAGTTCAAGCTCCCGGGCGATCTCATCGAGGCGGAGGACGGCACCAAGCTCTGCCCCGTCCACAAGAAGCCGGTGGAGATCCTCAAGGAGGAGAACTACTTCTTCAAGCTGAGCGAGTACGGCCCGAAGCTGCTCGAGTTCTACGAGGCGAACCCGGGCTTCATCCAGCCGGAGTCCGCCCGCAACGAGGTCCTGAACTTCGTCAAGCAGGGCCTTGAGGACCTCTCCATCTCGCGCTCGACCTTCGACTGGGGCATCCCGGTCCCGTGGGACGACGAGCACGTGATCTACGTGTGGATCGACGCGCTGCTGAACTACGCGACGGCGGTCGGCTACAACGAGAACCCGGAGAAGTTCGAGGAGACCTTCCCGGCGAACGTCCACCTCATCGGCAAGGACATCCTCCGCTTCCACGCGGTGATCTGGCCGGCGATGCTGATGGCGCAGGGCCTCCCGGTCCCGGGCAGGGTCGCGGCCAACGGCTGGCTGATGGTCGGCGGCGAGAAGATGTCGAAGTCGAACCTGACCGGCATCAAGCCGCAGGACCTGACCTCGCACTTCGGCGTGGACGCGTACCGCTGGTACTTCCTCCGGGCCATCGCCTTCGGTCAGGACGGCTCGTTCTCGTGGGAGGACTTCTCCGCCCGCTACACCTCCGAGCTGGCCAACGACTACGGCAACCTCGCCTCCCGCGTGGCGGCGATGGTCGGCAAGTACTTCGGCGGCGAGCTGCCGGCCTCGACGGCCGACGGCGACGCCGAGAAGGCGGTCCAGGACGGCCTGGCGAAGGCGGTCGCGACGGCCGACGCCAAGATCGGCGAGGAGCTGGACTTCCAGGCCGGCATCCTGGCGATCTTCGACTTCGTGAAGCAGGTCAACGGCTACATCACGGAGCAGGAGCCCTGGAAGGTCGCGAAGGACGAGTCGGAGGAGGGCCGGGCCCGCCTGGCGACGATCCTCTACACGGCCGCCGAGTCCCTCCGCGCCGTCGCCGTCCTCCTCAACCCGGTCATGCCGGAGACCTCCCAGAAGCTCTGGGACTCCCTCGGCGCCGAGGCTCCCCTGGGCGCCCTGGCCGCCCAGCCGGTGCAGGACGCGGCCCGCTGGGGGCAGCTCCCGGCCGGCGCGACGGTCACGAAGGGCGCGGTCCTCTTCCCGCGCCTGGAGGACCCGAAGAAGGACTGACGTCCGCACGCACCCCGTGAAGGCCGCCGCCCCCGTCTCCCCGGGGCCGGCGGCCTTCGCCGTCCTCAGACCAGGACCAGCGCGGCGGCGGCCGGCGCCAGTTACATCAGCGGGAAGGCCACGTGTCCGTACGCCTTCGCCCGTACGACGGTGATCGCCGCACCCGCGAAGTACAGCACCAGGCCGACCGCCGCGAGCACCCCGACCACCGGCACCCAGAACCCCGCGACGAGCCCCGCGGCCCCGGCCAGCTTCGCCGCCCCGAGTCCGTTCCACCACGCCCGCGGCACGCCGTAGGCAGCGAGCGGCCCGACGACGAACCTCGCCCGGAAGAGCACCGAGGCGCCCGAGAAACCCGCCATGAACGCGGCGACGGCGGTGACGACGGTGGCGGTGGTGGACACGGGGACTCCTCCGGTCGTGGCCCCCGGGAGGGGCCGTACGCCGGAGTGACGGAACGGACGGCGAGGGTGTGACGGCGAAGGCGGAGAACACGAACTCACGATTCATGTAAACAAAAGTTCCCAAGCGAGTGGTCCGTAAACTACAGTTGCCTCATGACGTTCTCGGAGCAGCTTCCCGCGGAAGAACTGACCGGCCTCGAATCGGCGCTCTACGAGGCCCTGAACCCCCTCGCCGCAGCCCTCCGCGCCCGCACGACCGGGCAGCCCGAGGAGCAGATGTGGCACGGTGAGCCGGTGGACATCGCACTCTCCGTCCTCGCCGCCTGGAAGGTGGTCGACCAGGAGGTCAAGCGCCTCACCGCCGTCGCCGCCGGCACGGCCGGCTCGTACGGCGCGAGCTACGAACAGCTGGGCGCCGCCTGGGGCATCACCCGCCAGGGCGCCCGCAAGAAGTGGCCCGACGCGGTGACCCGCCCGGCCCCCGGCGCCACCAGCCTCGCCCTCTTCGGCGGCCGTGCGGAGCTCGCCCCCTCCGACGACGCCTGGACGTGGACGGCCACGGCCGCCGACGGCACCAGAAGCGACACGGCCGCCGCCCCCACGAAAGAGGAAGCGGCGGCCCTGGCGGGCGCGTTCCTGAAGGAACACGCCCGCTGAAACCCGACGGCGGCCGGATCAGCCGCCGTGACGCGCGAACCCGACGAACCCGGCCCACGCCTCCGGGGAGAGGACGAGCTGGGGCAGGCCGATGTCCTTGGAGTCCCGGACGCGGACGGCGGCGGAGGTGGCTGCGACCTCGACGCACGACTCACCGTTGTTGCCACCGCTGTAGCTGCTCTTGAACCAGGCGAGATCGAGGATCTGCACCTTCATGGCAGTTCTCCCCACAGTCGCTGAATCCTTCCTCGCCGCTCCCCCCGTCGTGTGGCGGGACGTGTTCCCCGACTTCGATCTGATCGACCGCGAACTCGGCCGGCGAACCGGCATGGAGCTCGCCGGCACCGGTGTCGGAATGAAGATCCGGTGGCGCCCGGCCTACGTCCCCCTCACCGTCGACGACCTCGTAAGTCCGCGCTTCCCCGAGGAGCGGGCCCAGATCGTCCACGCCCTGCGGGAGCTGGAGCGCGAGGGCTTCCTCTCCCGCCGCCCGCCCTTCTGATTCCCTCCGAAGGACAGCCGGGCCGGCGCGATCGGGCTTGGTGCGCCGGACGCGGGGTGGTACTCGTGGTGCTATTTCCTCCGGCCGGCCTCGATCGCGAAGGCGGCTGTCAGGCAGGCCGCGACCGCGGCCGCCGAGCCGAAGAAGATGCCCTCGAAGGCCAGGCTGTTCGCACCCTCGACCGTGCCGTCTTCATGCGTACAGGACTTCTCGAAGGGGAAGCTGGTCGTCCGCAGAACCTCGCAGTGGTTCTGCAGGTCCTCATTGACCACGCTCGCCTTGATCCAGGACAGAGCCCACATGAGGAAGAAGATCCCGGCAAAGGCGCACGCGGCGCCCCACAACCGGTTCAGTCGTGTGTCACGCGTACCGGTTCTCGTCATACGCGGAGCCTACTGACAGAGGGCTCCCAGCGATTCGCCCGTACGACCGCCTCCAGCAGCCGAGTTGATGCGCTCACCTACTGAGGCGCCTGACCTGCACCGATCGTCCGGTCCACCGGAGCCCGGCGGACCGGGCTCCGGTGGACCGGACGCCAGTGGCGCGGGCTCTCAAAGACAAAGAACCGAGGGAAAGAACGCCCACCCCACCCACCCTCGCGCGGGCGTGGGAGCGCGGTCACTCACGAGAGTGAATATGCCAACTGATGGCGTTTCGAGGCGGGTTGGCTGGTCTAGTCTCAGCGCCATACCAACCGTTCGCAGAAATGCGTCGGCCCCCGCCGGGATTGCCGTCCCAGTGCGAGGGCCTACCAAACAGGAAGCGCAAACCTTCCCGATGGATGACCGACAGCCTAGTCGGCGGTCGCGCCCCGCGTCCCGCTCCCACCCCAAGAACCACTCTTCCCGGCGTACTTCCGGTGGTGTGTGCCACGAGCGGGCCCGCCTCACCCGCAACTTCACGGTCCTGGACAACGCCCTCCTCCAGCACGAGGCCCTGGACGGCGTGGCGATCGGCGTCGCCGTCCGCATCGCGTCGCTGCCCGAGGGCACCCCCGTGGACATCAGGACCCTCGCGAACGACCTCCGCCTCGGCAGGACCACCGTCGCGAAGGCCCTGAACGCGCTGGAAGCCCACCACTACCTGCGCCGAACGGTCGTCCGCACCGCCGACGGCCGCGTCTCCACCCACACGGTCTTCTGCCACCGGCCGCCCCAGGACCGGCCCCCGACGGCGAAGCCGGCGCCACCCCGAAGGCCCGTACCGAAGCCCACCCCTCAGCCGGAGCCGGAGCCCGCCCCCGAGCCCGATCCCGCCCTGTCCCCGGCCCCGGCCCCGGCCCCGGCCCCAACCCCGGCAACGACCCCCAAGTCCTCCACCCCCCGCCCCCTCCCGCCCGTCCCCCACCCCGGCTTCCCGGCCCGCGAACTCCTCCGTTCCGCCCTCCACGTCCTCATCGGACTCCGCGAGGCGGACCCCCGCCTGTACTGCTCCGAGGCCGACGCCGCACACCTCACCCCCGGCGTGGCCGCCTGGCTCGAACGCGGCGCCTCGCCCGAGACCGTCCGCCACGCCCTGACGACCGACCTCCCCACCACCCCCCTCCACCGCCCCGCCGCCCTCCTGGCCCACCGCCTGTCCGCCCGCCTCCCCCCGGCACCCCCGCTCGACGCCCCGCCCCCGGCGGCCCGGACGGCGCTCCCCCTCCAGTACTGCGAACCCTGCGACACCTGCTTCCGAGCCCCGCCCTCGGCCCCCTGCCCCGCCTGCGGCAACCCCGAGACCAGCCCCGCCACGTACACCCCCACGCCCTCACCCCCACCAGAGCTGCCGACTCCCGTTCCGTCGCTGCCGAGAACACCGCCATGAGTGGCCGCCGAGATGACGGTTTCCTCGTTGCTCGACTCGATCGATGACCTCTGGTATACCGCCATGGATGATCTGGTCGTGCTTGAGGTCGGCTCCGCGGACGAACGCCTGATGATCGTGCTGGATCATGAGGAACGGCTGGCCTGTACGCGCCTTGCGGCTCATACGAACTGAGAAGCCGCTTGCAGTAAGTACGGCGTGAGACAAGGCGGGGAAAGGTGAGGCATGAGTGACAGCGGCGTCGTCGTCGAGGTGATCCCGGCCGGGGAGCGGCTCGAGCTCGTGCCGCTGGAGGTCGGGCACGCCGAGGAGATGGCCGCGGTGCTGGACGACCCCGCGCTGCACGCGTTCATCGGGGGTGCGCCGGAGAGCCCGGAGGAGTTGCGGGCGCGGTACACGCGGTGGGAGGCGGGGGCGCCGGAGCCCGGGACCACCTGGTGCAACTGGGTGATCCGCGCCCGTGAGGACGGGCGGCTCGTCGGGACCGTGCAGGCGACCGTCACCGGGGACGGTGCCGAGGTCGCCTGGGTCGTCGGGACCGCCTGGCAGGGGCGGGGGTACGCCTCCGAGGCGGCCCGCGCGCTCGTCGGGTGGCTGCGGCCCCGGGTCCGTACCGTCGTCGCGCACGTGCACCCCGAGCACGCCGCCTCCGCCGCCGTCGCCCGCGCCGCCGGGCTCGTACGGACGGATGTGGTGCACGACGGTGAGGTGCGGTGGGAATCCGTCGCCGCCGTGTGACGAAGGGCCCGGGATCCGTGCGTCACGGATCCCGGGCCCTTCGTTCGGGCGACTTACCGCGCCGCGTCCGGGTGGACCGACTCGGTCACCGGGCGGTCGTCGGCGGCCTTCTTCTCGACCGGCTTGCGGAGCTGGATGTTCAGCTCGCGCAGGCGGGACTCGTCGAGCTCCGTCGGGGCGCCCATCATGAGGTCCTGGGCGTTGCCGTTGAGCGGGAACGCGATGGTCTCGCGGATGTTGGGCTCGTCGGCGAGGAGCATGACGATGCGGTCGACGCCGGGGGCGATGCCGCCGTGCGGCGGGGCGCCGTACTGGAAGGCGCGGAGCATGCCGGCGAACTCGGTCTCGACGGTCTCGCGGCTGTAGCCGGCGATCTCGAACGCCTTGAACATGATGTCGGGCTCGTGGTTCCGGATGGCGCCGGAGGAGAGCTCGATGCCGTTGCAGACGATGTCGTACTGCCAGCCGAGGATGTCCAGCGGGTCCTTCGTCTCCAGGGCCTCCAGGCCGCCCTGGGGCATGGAGAAGGGGTTGTGCGAGAAGTCGATCTTGCCGGTCTCCTCGTCCTTCTCGTACATCGGGAAGTCGACGATCCACGCGAAGCGGAAGACGTTCTCCTCGAACTGGCCGGCGCGCTTGGCGGCCTCGACCCGGACCGGGCCCATGATCTTGGAGACCTCGTCGAACTCGCCGGCGCCGAAGAAGACCGCGTGGCCGGGGGCGAGGCCGAGGCGCTCGGTGAGGACCTTGACGTTCTCCTCGGTGAGGAACTTGGCGATGGGGCCGGTGAGGGCGTTGCCCTCGCCGACGCGGACCCAGGCCAGGCCCTTCGCGCCGAGGGAGACCGCGAAGTCGCCGAGGGAGTCGAAGAACTTGCGCGGCTGGTCGCCGGTGTCCGGGACGGCGAGCGCGCGGACGTGCTTGCCGGCGAAGGCCTTGAACTCCGACGCCTCGAAGACGTCGGAGATGTCGACGAGTTCGAGGGAGGTGCGCAGGTCGGGCTTGTCGTTGCCGTACTTCAGCATCGACTCGCGGAACGGGATCCGCGGGAAGGGGGAGGTGACGTGGCGGCCGCCGCCGAACTCCTCGAAGAGCTCGGTCATGAGCTTCTCGATCGGCTGGAAGACGTCCTCCTGCTCGACGAAGCTCATCTCGACGTCGAGCTGGTAGAACTCGCCGGGCGAGCGGTCGGCGCGGGCGTCCTCGTCGCGGAAGCAGGGCGCGATCTGGAAGTAGCGGTCGAAGCCCGAGATCATGAACAGCTGCTTGAACTGCTGCGGGGCCTGCGGGAGCGCGTAGAACTTGCCCGGGTTGAGGCGGGACGGGACGACGAAGTCACGGGCGCCCTCGGGGGAGGTCGCGGTGAGGATCGGGGTCGCCATCTCGTTGAAGCCGAGGGCCACCATCTTGGAGCGGATGGCGGCGATGACGGCGGAGCGCAGCATGATGTTGCGGTGCATGCGCTCGCGGCGCAGGTCGAGGAAGCGGTACTCCAGGCGCCGCTCCTCGTTGACGCCGTCGTCGGCGTTGATGGTGAAGGGGATCTGCTTGGCGGCGCCGAGGACCTCGACCTCGCCGACCTCGACCTCGACCTCGCCGGTGGGCAGCTCGGGGTTGACGTTCTCCGCGCCGCGGGAGACGACCTTGCCGTCGACGCGGACGACGGATTCCTTCGTCAGCTTGTCGAGGGCCTCGTAGGCGGGGGTGCCGGGGCGGGCGACGAGCTGCGTGATGCCGTAGTGGTCGCGCAGATCGATGAAGAGGATGCCGCCCAGGTCGCGCCGATTGTGCAGCCAGCCGCTCAGCCGGACGTCGGTGCCGACGTCAGAGGCGCGGAGCTCGCCGCAGGTGTGGGACCTGTACCGATGCATCGTCGTTCATCCAGTCTTCGGGATCGGAGAGAAACCTTGAAACCTCGGCCCGGGCAGTGCCGGGGCCGCCCCAAGCCTACCGGGACACCCAAGATCACGATTCGAATACTCTCGGTGGCGACACGCAGTCCGATATTCATAAAGTGGGGCAATGCGCACCGAGGACGTCCTGGCCGCGATCGCCACGGGCCTGTGGCGCTGGGACAACGCTTCCGGGATCGTCTCGCTCGACGCCGAGGCCGCCCGGCTGCTCGGGCTGCCCGCCGAGCCGGTGCGGCTCAGCGAGGCGGCGGTGCGCTCGCGCTTCCATCCGGTGGACTGGAACGAGATCGACGGCGTCGTCAGCCTCGCGGTGGCCGAGGGCACGCTCGCCGAGGCCCGGCTGCGGATCATGGACGAGCGGGGCCGGGTGGTACGGACCGTACGGAGCCGGTCGAAGCCGCTGATCGAGGGGAGCGACTACCAGCTGGTCGGGACGCTCCAGGAGGTGGCGGACCCGCAGCCGGGGACGGCCGGACCGCACACGGCGATCACCGGCGACTGGCGGCGCTCGCGGGAGGCGTTCCTGCTGGACGCGGGGCGGGCCCTCGCGGAGGCGCGGTCCACGGCCGAGGTGCTGCGGGTGGCGGCCTCGCTGTCGATGCCGGGCTTCTCGCCGGACGGACTGGCGGTCTTCGGGATGTCGGGCGACCGGCTGACGGTGATCGGGCACCACGGGCAGCGGGACGGCGACGAGGGCCCCTTCACGTCGATGTCCCTGCACACGGACTACCCGGCGGCGGAGGTGGTGCGGACCGGGCGGGCGATCTACCTGCCGTCCCCGGAGGAGTACCGGCGCCGCTTCCCGACGACGTGGCCGCTGGCGGAGCCGTTCGAACGGCAGTCGTGGGCGTTCGTGCCGCTGGTGGTGGCGGGGCGGACGATGGGCGCCTGGATGGCGGCCTTCAAGCACCCGGTGACGTTCACGCCGGACGAGCGGTCGGTGCTGACCACGGTGGCGCGGATGCTGGCGCAGGCACTGGCCAGGGCCGGGGTGGCGGAGTCGGAGCGGGAGCTGTCGCTCGGCCTCCAGCGGACGATGATGCCGGTGCTCGGGCCGGGGATCCCGGGGATCCGGGTGGCGGCGCGGTACGTGCCCACCGGCGGCGGTCTCCAGGTCGGCGGCGACTGGTACGACATGATCCGGCTGCCCGGCGGCACGGAGGGCGGTACGGGCGGCGGCGCGGGCCGGATCGCGCTCGTCATCGGGGACGTCCAGGGGCACGACGTGCGGGCGGCGGCCCTGATGGGGCAGCTGCGGATCGCGTTGCGGGCGTACGCCTCCGAGGGCCACCGGCCGGACGCGGTGCTCTCGCGGGCCTCGCGGTTCCTGTACGGGGTGAACGACGGGTACGACGGCGCGGACGGGTCCGGCGCGGACGGGCCCGGGGCGGGGGCGCGGGGCGGCGGGCCGCGCTTCGCCACCTGCCTCTACCTGGAGGTCGACCTGGAGACGGGGACGGTGGACATCGCCCGGGCGGGCCATCCGGACCCGGCGGTGCGGATGGTCGACGGAACGGTTCTCCTGAGGCCGACGGCCGGCGGGCTCCCGCTCGGCATCGACGCCGACGCCGACTACCCCACGACCCGGCTCACCCTCGATCCCGGCGAGACCCTGATGATCTGCACCGACGGCCTCCTGGAGACCGGCGGGCACGACCTCGACAGCGGCTGGGAGCGGGTCAAGCGGCTCCTGGAGGCGCACCGGGGCGACGACCTGGAGGAGCTGGCCGACTCCCTCGTGGAGGCCGTCCACGGGCCCGGCTCCCACCACACCACCGGCCCGCTCGCGGACCGGCGCGAGGACGACATCGCCGTCCTGCTGCTGTCCCGCCGGCCGGCGACGACGGTGCGGCAGACACCGCGCCGCACCCTGATGACGATCGCCCAGGCCGAGCCGGAGCGGATCGCGGAGGCGCGTGAGCAGCTGCGGCAGCTGCTGCACGACTGGACGGACGAGGACCAGCTGGACGCGGCCGTCCTGATGGTCTCCGAGATGGTCACGAACGTCCTGGTCCACACGGACGGCGACGCGCTCCTCACCGCGGAGGTCGCCTGCGGCGAGAAGGCCCGCCTGCTGCGGGTCGAGGTCTCCGACGCCAGCGACGAACTGCCGCACAAGCGTCACCCGGGCGAGATGGCGTCCAGCGGCCGCGGCCTGGTGCTGATGGAGATGCTGGCCGACGCGTGGGGCGTCGCGCCGCGCGGCGAGGGCAAGACGATCTGGTTCGAACTGACGGAGCCGACGGGGCCGGAGGGATGCTGCCCGTAGCCCCCTCCCCGGGGCACGTACGGCCTCCGGCGCGCGTCGGGCGGCCGTACGGCGGAGACTGGTGGGGTACGGCCGCCCGGGGGGACCACGGAGCTCGCCATGGACACCCACAAGGTCGGCAGTGACACCACCGTCCTGGCCGACAGCCTGGAAGTACCGGGGATGGGGCACGTCCCCGTCAACGCGTACGTGCTGACCGCCGCCGAACCCGTCGTCGTCGACACCGGACTGTCGATCGCGGACCGGGACTTCCTCGCCGCGCTCGCCGGGGTGATCGACCCGGCGGACGTGCGCTGGATCTGGCTCACCCACCCGGACCGCGACCACACGGGCGGGCTCTTCGCCCTCCTGGAGGCCGCCCCGCACGCGCGCGTGGTGACCACCTTCCTCGGCGCCGGCATCATGTCGACCGAACGGCCGCTGCCGATGGACCGGTTGTACTTCCTCAACCCCGGGCAGTCCCTGGACGTCGGGGACCGCGTGCTGCACGCCTTCCGGCCGCCGCTCTTCGACAACCCGGCGACCGTCGGCTTCTACGACGACAGGACCCGCACCTGCTTCAGCTCGGACTGCTTCGGCGGCCCGATGCCGACCGCGGAACTCGCCGAGAGCGGGCACGCGAGCGACCTGAAGCCGGAGGAGCTGCGCGGGACGCAGCTGACGTGGGCGACGCTCGACAGCCCGTGGGTGCACGTGGTGGACCCGGAGAAGTACCGGGCGACCCTGGAGCCGCTGCGGGCGATGGCCCCGGAGATCGTGCTGTCCACCCATCTGCCGCCGGCCGTGCGGATGACGGACCGGATGCTGGGGACGCTGGCGGAGGCGCCGGACTCCGACCCCTTCGTCGGCCCCGACCAGGCGGCCCTGGAGGCCATGCTGAAGTCCTTCGAGCCGGGCGCCGCGCCGGTCTCCTAGGCCGTCTCTTCCGGAGCCGGCCGGGAGGTTCCGTACCGGTCGCGGAGTTCGCCGAGGATGCCGGTGGCGGCGGCCGTCAGGGGGACGGCGAGGAGCATGCCGAGGATGCCGGCGACGGAGGCGCCGGCGGTGATGGCGAGCATGACGGCGGCCGGGTGCATCTGGACGGTGCGGCTCTGGACCATCGGCTGGAGGACGTTGCCCTCGATGACCTGGACGGCGAGTACGACGCCGAGGACCCACAGGGCGATGACGAAGCCGCGGTCGGCGAGGGCGACGAGGACGGCGACCGCGCCGGAGAGGAAGGCGCCGAGGTAAGGGATGTAGGCGGTGACGAAGACGAGCGCGGCGAGTCCGACGGCGCCGGGCACCTGGAGCACGAGCAGGCCGATGCCGATGAGGACGGCGTCGACGAGCGCGACGAGCGTGGTGCCGCGCATGAAGCCCTCGACGGCCTCGAAGGCGCGGCGGGCCATGGCCTCGGCGGTGTCGCCGGTGGCGGCGGGGACGAGGGAGCGCAGGGAGCCGGCGGCCCGGTCGGAGTCGCGGAGGAAGAAGAAGATCAGGAGGAGGGCGAGGACGGCGGTGGCGAGCATCTGCCCGACCACGCCGATCCCGGAGATCACGCCGGAGGCGGCGGTCCCGCCGAACTTCTCCAGGAGGTTCCTGGCGTTCTCGGCGAGGTCCTCCAGGGAGGTCCCGGCGGCCCCGAAGTGCTCGGCGATGCCGAGGGCGGCCTGCCGCAGCGAGGCGAGGATCTGGTCCCCGGTCTCGACCAGCGCGGCGACGACGATGTACGTGGCTCCGCCGACGACGACGAGCACGGCGAGGACGGTGATCGCGGCGGCGGGGGACGGGCTCACCTTCATCCGCAGCAGGCGCCGGTAGAGGGGCCCGAGCAGCGCCGTCCCGAGGATGGCGAGGAGCACCGGCGTCACGGCGGCCTTGAAGACCACGCAGAGCCAGATGAAGACGGCGGCGACCCCGGCGACGAGCAGCGCCACGACGCACCAGGCGGCGAGCTTGCGGGCGGGCTCGGGGAGGAGGGGCGCTCGACTGGTCTGCACCCGTCCATGAGATCACGCCGATGTGGGATAAACACGGACATGACGGGCCGTCCGGGCGACGGCCCGTCATGTCGCTCCCCGGGGCTCGGGGGGTTGCCCCGGGAGTCTTCCGGAGCGTTACTCGCCCATGCCGTGGACGGCCGGGACGGTGCCGAGGCGGCCCGCCTGGAAGTCCTCGAAGGCCTGGCGGAGTTCGGCCTGGGTGTTCATCACGAAGGGGCCGTAGTGGGCCATGGGCTCGCGGATGGGCCGGCCGCCGAGGAGGACGACCTCCAGGTCCGGGGTGTGCGAGTCCTGCTTCTCGTCGGCGCGGACGGTCAGCGACGCGCCCTTGCCGAAGACGGCCGTCTGGCCGAGGTGGACGGGGCGGTGCTCGGCGCCGACGGTGCCGCGGCCGGCCATGACGTACGCGAGGCCGTTGAAGTCCTCGCGCCAGGGCAGGGTGATCTCGGCGCCGGGGCGCAGGGTGGCGTGGATCATGGTGATCGGGGTGTGGGTGATGCCGGGACCCTGGTGGCCGTCGAGCTCGCCGGCGATGACGCGGAGCAGCGCGCCGCCGTCGGGGGAGGTGAGGAGCTGGACCTGGCCGCCGCGGATGTCCTGGTAGCGGGGGGCCATCATCTTGTCGCTCGCGGGGAGGTTCACCCACAGCTGGAGGCCGTGGAAGAGGCCTCCGGAGACGACCAGGGACTCCGGCGGGGCCTCGATGTGGAGGAGGCCGGAGCCGGCGGTCATCCACTGGGTGTCGCCGTTGGTGATGGTGCCGCCGCCGCCGTTGGAGTCCTGGTGGTCGAAGGTGCCGCCCTGGGGGGCCGTGGTGACGGCGAGCACGGGGCGCGGGGCGGCGTCGGCCGGGGCGACGACGCGCGGCAGGGTGAGCGGGTTCTCGACAGTCACGGCGGGCATGGCGGGACCTCCTTCGTACGGCCTGAGGGCTCGGTGGCCTTCGCGGCCTGTCCTCGTGCCCCCACTTTAGTTGAATACTGAACTTCCTGCCACCCGGAACGCGGAACGCCCGGGAGGAATTCCTCCCGGGCGCTCTCTTCTCCTGGTCTCAGGATGGGTCAGCCGTACATCCGCCGCATCGCGAAGTCCACCATCTGCTCCACGGCCTTCGCGTCGAAGACCATCCGGTGGTCGCCCTCCATGTCGAGCACGAAGCCGTATCCGGTCGGGAGGAGGTCGATCACCTCGGCACCGGTGATCACGAAGTACTTCGACTCCTTGCCGGCGTACCGCCGCAGCTCCTTCAGCGTGGAGAACATGGGGATCACCGGCTGCTGGGTGTTGTGCAGGGCGAGGAAGCCGGGATTGTCGCCGCGCGGGCAGTAGACCTTCGAGCTCGCGAAGATCTGCTGGAAGTCCTCGGCGGACATGGTGCCGGTGGTGAAGGCGCGTACGGCGTCGGCGAGGGAGGGCGGCGAGGGCTCGGGATAGAGCGGCGCCTGCTGCTGGCCGTACCCGCCGGGAACGCCCCCCTGCATGCCGTTCGGCATCCCGCCCTGCATGCCCCCCGGCATCCCGTACTGCTGCTGCGCACCCGGATTCTGCTCGTAGCCGTACATGGGCCCTGAGCCTACTGCGTCACAGATCGCCCGCCGGGGTTGCTCTTATTACCGGTGGGTAGCATCATCGGAGAGAAGAGTGCGCTACCCGTGAGTAGGAAGCGGGTGGCCCTCGGTACGAGGTATCCCTCCCCGATCTTTACGGAGCCGTCGCCATGGGGCACTACAAGTCGAATCTCCGCGACATCGAGTTCAACCTCTTCGAGGTGCTCGGCCGCGACAAGGTGTACGGCACCGGTCCGTTCGAGGAGATGGACGTCGACACCGCCAAGAGCATCCTCGACGAGATCCGCCGCCTCGCCGAGAACGAGCTGGCCGAGTCCTTCGCCGACGCCGACCGCAACCCGCCGGTCTTCGACCCGGAGACCAACACCGCCCCGGTCCCGGCCACCTTCAAGGCCTCGTACAACGCCTTCATGGAGTCCGAGTACTGGCGCCTCGGCATCCCCGAGGAGATCGGCGGCACCGTCTCCCCGCGCTCCCTGATCTGGGCCTACGCGGAGCTGCTGCTCGGCTCGAACCCGGCCATCTGGATGTACTCCTCCGGCCCCGCCTTCGCCGGCATCCTCTACACCGAGGGCAACGAGCAGCAGAAGAAGGCCGCGCAGATCGCCGTCGAGCGCCGCTGGGGCTCCACGATGGTCCTCACCGAGCCCGACGCCGGCTCCGACGTCGGCGCCGGCCGCACCAAGGCCGTCCAGCAGGAGGACGGCTCCTGGCACATCGAGGGCGTCAAGCGCTTCATCACCTCCGGTGAGCACGACATGGAGGAGAACATCCTCCACTACGTCCTCGCCCGCCCCGAGGGCGCCGGCCCCGGCACCAAGGGCCTGAGCCTCTTCCTCGTCCCGAAGTACGAGTTCGACTGGGAGACCGGCGAGCTCGGCGCCCGCAACGGCGTCTACGCCACCAACGTCGAGCACAAGATGGGCCTCAAGGCCTCCAACACGTGCGAGATGACCTTCGGCGACAAGCACCCCGCCAAGGGCTGGCTCATCGGCGACAAGCACGACGGCATCCGCCAGATGTTCCTCATCATCGAGTTCGCCCGCATGATGGTCGGCACGAAGGCGATCTCCACCCTCTCCACGGGCTACCTCAACGCCCTGGAGTACGCCAAGGAGCGCGTCCAGGGCACCGACCTGGCCAACTTCATGGACAAGGCGGCCCCCAAGGTCACCATCACCCACCACCCCGACGTCCGCCGCTCGCTGATGACGCAGAAGGCGTACGCCGAGGGCATGCGCTCCCTCGTCCTCTACACGGCCTCCGTGCAGGACGCCATCCAGGTCAAGGAAGCGGCCGGCGAGGACGCCAAGGCCCTCCACGGCCTCAACGACCTGCTCCTGCCGATCGTGAAGGGCTACGGCTCCGAGAAGGGCTACGAGCAGCTCGCGCAGTCGCTCCAGACCTTCGGCGGCTCCGGCTTCCTCCAGGAGTACCCGATCGAGCAGTACATCCGGGACTCCAAGATCGACACCCTCTACGAGGGCACCACCGCCATCCAGGGCCAGGACTTCTTCTTCCGGAAGATCGTCCGCGACCAGGGCGCCGCGCTGAACACCCTCTCCGAGGAGATCAAGAAGTTCCTCGCGGTCGGCACCGGCGGCGAGGAGCTCGCCGCCGCCCGCGACGCGCTCGCCAAGGCCGCCGTCGACCTGGAGGCGATCGTCGGCAAGATGATCACCGACCTCACCGCCACCGGCGAGGACGTCAAGAACATCTACAAGGTCGGCCTCAACACCACCCGCCTGCTCATGGTCTCCGGCGACGTCGTCGTCGGCTACCTGCTCCTCAAGGGCGCGGCCGTCGCCGCCGAGAAGCTCGCGGCGGGCGCCACCGGCAAGGACGTCTCCTTCTACCAGGGCAAGATCGCCGCCGCGAAGTTCTTCGCCGCGAACGTCCTGCCCGGCGTCTCCACCGAGCGCCTCCTCGCCGACGGCGTGGACGGCGGCCTGATGGACCTGGACGAGGCCGCGTTCTAAGAACACACCTCGTCCTGCTCGGAACGGCCCGTCCCCGGGGAGGGGGGCGGGCCGTTCCCCCTTTTTCCGGGGGCTCGGTTCGCCTCCGGGCGCTGTAGCCGGGCTCACGCCCCCGGCCGTGCTCGGCCCGCTCGCCGGGTTCCGCGGGCGGGGGTGCGGGCTCCGCGCGGGCTCACGACCGGGCCCGGGGGGCCGAGAGGGGTCACCGTAAGGTGGGCGTATGAGCAGCGCAGCTTCCCGACCGGCGTCCGCACCCTTCGGGCCCGGGCACACCGATGACCTGATGTCCTTCCTCGCGGCCTCCCCCTCGCCGTACCACGCGGTGGCCAACACCGCGGACCGGCTGGAGAAGGCGGGCTTCCGCCGGGTCGAGGAGACCGCGGCGTGGGACGGGACGAGCGGCGGGAAGTTCGTCACGCGCGGCGGCGCGATCATCGCCTGGTACGTGCCCGAGAGCGCCGCCCCGCACACCCCGTACCGGATCGTCGGCGCCCACACCGACTCCCCCAACCTGCGCGTCAAGCCCCGCCCCGACATGGGCTCCCAGGGCTGGCGGCAGGTCGCCGTGGAGATCTACGGCGGCACCCTCCTCAACACCTGGCTCGACCGCGACCTCGGCCTCGCCGGCCGGCTCACCCTCCGCGACGGCAGCCACCGGCTCGTCGACGTCGACCGGCCGCTGCTGCGCGTCCCGCAGCTCGCCATCCACCTCGACCGCTCCGCCAACGACGGACTGAAGCTCGACCGCCAGCGGCACATGCAGCCCGTGTGGGGCACCGGCGAGGTCCACGAGGGCGACCTCGTCGAGTTCGTCGCCGGCGAGGCCGGCGTCGACGCCGAGGACGTGGCCGGCTGGGACCTCATGGTCCACGCCGTCGAGGCCCCCGCCTACCTCGGCCGGGACCGCGAACTCGTCGCCGGGCCCCGCATGGACAACCTGATCTCCGTCCACGCCGGCGTCGCCGCGCTCATCGAGGCCGCCGGACGCGAGGACCTCCCGTACATCCCGGTCCTCGCCGCCTTCGACCACGAGGAGAACGGCTCCGAGGCCGACACCGGCGCCCAGGGCCCCCTCCTCGGCACCGTCCTGGAGCGCTCCGTCTACGCCCGCGGCGGCGGCTACGAGGACCGGGCCCGCGCCTTCGCCGGCACGGTCTGCCTCTCCTCCGACACCGGCCACGCCGTCCACCCCAACTACGCGGAACGGCACGACCCCACGCACCACCCGCGCGTCAACGGCGGCCCGATCCTCAAGGTCAACGTCAACCAGCGGTACGCCACCGACGGCACCGGCCGCGCCCTCTTCGCCGCCGCGTGCGAGAAGGCGGGCGTGCCGTGGCAGTCGTTCGTGTCCAACAACGACATGCCCTGCGGGACCACGATCGGCCCCATCACGGCCGCCCGCCACGGCATCACCACCGTCGACATCGGCGTGGCGATCCTCTCCATGCACAGCGCCCGTGAGCTCTGCGGCGCCGAGGACCCCTACCTCCTCGCCAACGCCCTGGTCGCCTTCCTGGAGGGCTGAGCGCGGGCGCCTAGGGCGTGTCTTTCGGATCAGGCCGGATCAGGGAGCGGCGTCTGGTACGTGCGATCGCAAGGCGGAGGAGGGAGTCCATGCGGTGGGGGCACCTCCCGGGCGAAGCCTGGGGGACATCGGCGACTGACGA
>NZ_BMTV01000001.1:368880-427594 GCF_014649855.1 Streptomyces roseolus
CGCGCGTGCGGATGGGGGCACCTCCCAGCGGTAGCTGGGGGAGTCGCGAGCCCGGCCTGATCCGGAAGACACGCCCTAGGCGTCCATGCCCGCCAGGATCAGCGGGAGGCGGCTGGCGCCGTCTCCCGTGATCCGCACCGGGACGCCCCAGTCCTGCTGGTGGACGTGGCACGCCGGGTACTCGTTGGCCGGGTCGTCGTCGCAGGACGCGGCCATCGCGGAGACGTGCAGGACGCCCTCCGAGAGGTCCGGGTTCAGCTCCAGGTCGCGGAAGAGGTCCGTGCCCGTGCCCTCGCCGGAGAGCAGCAGCTCCGGCGGGGTCGAGGAGACCAGCAGGCGGGTCGAAGGACCGTACCGCTCGTCCAGCTTCTGGCCCGTCGGCGCCTGGAAGACGACGTCGAGCCGGAAGGCGCCGGGAGCGACGTCGGTCGCCTCGCGCTTCGTGCGGTGGGCGACCGCCTCCACCCGCACGGCCTCCTCGGGGAGTCGCAGCCGGGTGAGACGGTGGCGCGCCGACTCGACGACCACGATGTCGTCGCCGACGAGGACCGCGTCGCTGGGCTCGCGCAGATCCGTCGCCAGGGTCGTGACCTCGCCGGTGGCGGGGTCGTAGCGGCGCAGGGCGTGGTTGTACGTGTCGGAGACCGCGACCGAGCCGTCGGGCAGGGCGGTCACGCCGAGCGGGTGCTGGAGCAGCGCCTGGCCCGCGGCGCCGTCCCGGTGCCCGAAGTCGAACAGGCCGGTGCCGACGGCGGTGTGCACGGCGCCGTCGGTGTCGACGAAGCGCAGGGCGCTCGTCTCCGAGTCGGCGATCCAGAGGCGGTCGCCGGCGGCGGCGAGCCCGGACGGCTGCGCGAACCAGGCCTCGGCGCCGGGGCCGTCGACGAGCCCCTCGTTCGTCGTGCCGGCGGCGACCTCGACGGTCTCCGTCCCGGGGTCGTACGTCCAGATCTGGTGCACGCCGGCCATGGCGATCCACACCTTGCCCTGCCACCAGGCGACGTCCCAAGGCGAGGACAGGTCCACGCCGAGCGCGGGCCCGGAGGTCGGCGAACCCTGCCACCACTGCCGGCCGGTACCGGCGATCCGCTCCACCTCGCCGGTCGCCGGGTCGAACCGCTGCAGCGCGTGGTGCACGGTGTCCGCGACGACGACCGTCCCGTCCGGCAGCAGCGCGAGGCCCTGCGGCTCCCGGAAGACGCCCTCGCCGCCGATCCGGCGCACCACGGTCTCCCCGTCGGCGGCCAGCTCGACCAGCTGGTGCCGGGTGGTGTCGGAGACGAGCAGGTTCCCCCCGGGGAGGACGACGGCCTTCCCGGGGAAGCGCAGATCGGTGGCGACGGGCTCCGGCGGCACGTACGGCCCGTCCCCGCGCCGCAGCGTCCCCTTCGCCTCGTGCTCCGCCTCCAGCTCCTCCACCAGCGTCCGGAGCGCGTTGGCGTGCCCCTCACCGGCGTGCTGGGCGACGACGTACCCCTCGGGGTCGATCACGACGAGCGTCGGCCAGGCCCGCACGGCGTACTGCTTCCAGGTCGCCAGCTCCGGGTCGTCGAGCACCGGGTGGTGCACCTCGTACCGCTCCACGGCGTCGACGACCGCCTGGTGCTCGGCCTCGTGCACGAACTTCGGCGAGTGCACGCCCACGATGACGAGCGTGTCCCGGTGCTTCTCCTCCAGCTCCCGCAGCTCGTCGAGGACGTGCAGGCAGTTGATGCAGCAGAAGGTCCAAAAATCGAGGATCAATGTGCGACCTCGGAAGTCGGCGAGCTTCAGGTCTTTCCCGCCGGTATTGATCCAGCCGCCCTTGCCGATCAGCTCGGGGGCACGGACGCGGGCGCGGGAACGGGGGGCGGGCGCGGGGGTGGGCGCCGGGGCAGCATCGTTCATCCTTCAAGCTTGCCATCCGCCCGTGAACGGGCCGTGAAGGGCCCGGGCCGGGCGTACGGGTGGATCGGTGGGGCCGGGCGGGGGCATGCGGGCGTGTCCCGGCGCGGGCGGGGGGTGCGGCGGGGGTTGGCATGGGCGCATGACGTGTGCGGGCAGATCATCTGACTACTCCCGCTTCCGGGTGAGGCGGGGGTGCGGGGCGCGGGCCGGGCGGGGCGTCCGGCTCCGGCGGGCCGTCCGGGTCGGGGCCGGGGCCCTTGCCGGGGCCCTCGTCGGGGTGCTCGTGCTGCCGTGCCTCGTGCTCCCCGGCGGGGGCGCCGCCTGGGCCGGCGGGGCCGGGAGCAAGGGGCTGCGGCTGAGCGTCGTCGTCAACGGCCGGGAGGGGGGCGCGGGACCGGTCCCGGTGCGGGCGGGGGCCGAGGTGGTGAAGCGGTACCGGCTCGTGAACCGGGGCGGGGCCGACCTGTACGACGTGTGGGTGCGCGATCCCGGACTTCCCCCGGGGGCCGCCGTGCGCTGCCCGCGCCGGACCCTCGTCGGGCTGACCTCCATGGAGTGCGGCGCCCGCTTCCGCGCCCTCCCCGGGACCCGCACCGCCACCGTCCGCGCCGGGGGCCGGATCCCCTCGCTCGGGCTCGCCGCCGCCGCGACCGCCCGCGGCGGGTACGACGGCGTCCTCGGAGCCCTCGTCCTCGGCGAGCGGGTGCGCGTCGCCGCGCCCGCCGCGAAGGGCGCGGCCACCGTCACGTACACCGTCGCCAACCGCGGGAACCGGACCCTGCACGACGTGCGCCTCGCCGATCCCGGTCTCGGTCTCGGCGGGCGGGGCGTGGACTGCGGCGCGGGCCCGCTCCGGCTGGCCCCCGGCGCCTCCGCGCGCTGCACCGCGACCGTGCGCCGCCCGCCGGGCGACCACCGCAGTACCGGCGTCGCCACCGGGACCGACCGGGTGGCCACGTACGCCCCCGACGGCCGCCGGCTCGCGGCGCCCCTGCTCACCGCCCGCGCCGACGCCTCCTTCACGGTGCCGACGCCGGCTCCGCCGCCGGCTCCGGCTCCGACGACATCGCCCGCGCCCGTACGGGAGGCGCCTTCGGCGGGGCGCGGGGGGTCGGCCACCGCCGGTACGCGTGGCGCGCCGGGGGCGGCGGGGGCGGCGGGGGTGCCGGGCGCGCCCGGGGCGGCGGACGCGCTCGGGGCTGCCGCCGCCGCGCCCGTGCCTCCGCTGACGGGCGTGCTTCCCCTCGGCCCGCCCGGTACGGACGCCCTTCCGGGCCTCGGTGAGGCCGCCGCCCCCGGGGACGCCGGGACCGGGGAAGGCGCCGGTGCGGCGGGGGTCGGTACCGGGGCCGCTGCGGGGGCGGGCGCGGGCGCGGGTGCAGGTGGGGGTGAGGGGCTCGTGGAGCCCGCCCCGGCCGCGCCGGGCGCCCCGGAGGCCGCCGACGCGGCCGACGCCGCCCTCACCGGCGGTACCGGTGGGACCGGTGGCACGGGTAGCACCGGTGGGACCGGTGGCACGGGTAGCACAGGTGACACGGGTGGCACGGGTGGCACAGGCTCTACCGGCGAGGCTTCGACGGGCGGGCGCACCCCGCCCGATGCCGCCCGGCGGGCCGCGACGCTCGACGGCGAGGGGTTCCTCGGGCGGTTGCGGCGGCGGGGGCGGGAGGCGGACGAGATGGGGGTGGTCGTGATGCTGCTGCTGATCCTGGTGCCGGCGGCCCTCGCCGCCGCGCTCCTCGGGAACCGGAGGACGTGACCGGTGGCCCTGTTCGAAACGCTCGTCGTCGTGTTCGGGGTCGCCCTGCTCGGTGCGCTCGCCGTCGTGGTCAAGACGCGGCTCTTCCCCGCCGGCGAGGACGAGGAACCGCGCGAGGACGTGGCCGAGTACATCGCCATGATGGTCTCGGTGCTGTACGCCATCGTGCTCGGCCTCTGCCTGGTCTCCGTCTGGGACACCCGCACCTCCGCCTCCGACAACGTCCAGGCCGAGGCGAGCGCCCTGCACCAGACGTACCTCCTCGCGGACGCCCTCCCCGACGACCGGCGCGAGCCGTTGCGGGAGGCGGCCCGGACGTACGCCGACCACGTCGTGGACGTCGAGTGGCCGATGATGGCCGCCCGTCAGCCGCTGGACCCCGCCGGCTGGCGGCTGCTCGAACAGCTCCGGCAGGCCGGCGAGGTCGGCGACACCGCCACCGTCTCGCAGCAGATCGCCGCGCAGGAGGTCCTCGCCCAGCTCAGCAACGTGGACGACGCCCGGCGCAACCGGGAGGCGGCCGCGCAGGAGCGGCTGTCACCGGTGCTGTGGACGGGACTGATCCTCGGCGGCTTCCTCACCCTGGCCTTCATGTTCATCTTCGGGATCCGCCGCAGCACCACCCATGTGGTGATGGTGATGGGCCTGTCCGGCTTCATCGCCTTCACCGCGCTGCTGGTCCATCAGCTCGACGCGCCTTTCGGGGAGGTGCTCGGCACCGGGCCCGAGGCCTTCACCCGCTACTTCGTGTGATCCGGCTGTTTCACGTGAAACAGCGAGAGGGAGGCATTCCACATGAAATACCTCGTACGGGACAAGATCTTCGCGATCGGCGACGACTACTGGATCGAGGACGAGGACGGCCGGCCCGCCTTCCTCGTCGACGGCAAGGCCCTGCGGCTGCGCGACACGCTGGAGCTGAAGGACCGCGACGGGCGGGTGCTCGTCACGTTGCGGCAGAAACTCCTGAGCCTGCGCGACGCGATGACGATCGAGCGGGACGAGCACCCGCTGGCGACCATCCGGCGCAAGCGGCTCTCGCTGCTGCGCAACCACTACCGCGTGACGCTCGTCGACGGCACCGAGCTGGACGTCAGCGGCCGGATCCTGGACCGGGAGTTCGCCGTCGAGTACGAGGGCGAACTCCTCGCCCACATCTCCCGCCGCTGGTTCCGCGTCCGTGACACCTACGCGGTGGACGTCCTCCGCGAGGACGCCGACGCGTCCCTGCTCATCGCGGTGGCGGTCTGCGTGATCCGGATGGCCGAGCGGGGAGGGGACTAGCGGGGGCGGGGGCGGGGCCGGCGGGGAGGGGCACCGGCCGGGGGACGGAGACGGGTAGGTCCTGTAAGGCTCTGGCCAACGTGGCTTGTTTCCTGCGCTCGGACGGGGAAACATACGGGTGCATCTGCAAAGTGCTGTCCGTCGTACCGCCATGGGGGCTCCGCGAGATGGGTTTTGACGAGGAAACTGCCGGCCTTCGGTCCACCGGGTCCGTCGCCCCGGAGCCGGCGGCCATGCGCCTGAACCAGCTGGACGACGGCACCGGCGGCCGGGGTGGCATCGGCGGCGGCTCCCCGGACCTGCAGACCTCGCCGGAGAAGAAGCGGGCGGCGGCGAACACCATCGAGACCGAGCTGGAGCCCAACACGGGCAAGGCCGCCAAGTGGGCCGACGAGGCCACCACCGCGGCCATCTCCGCCTTCGGCGGCTGGGCCGTCGCCGCGGGCCTGAAGACGGTCGACACCACCTGGAACAACCAGGTCAAGGCGCTGCTGGGGCGGCTCGCGCACGAGAAGGGCGCGCTGCGCGGCACCCTCACCGCCCTCTCCGGTCAGGACGTGGGCGTCCGCACGCAGATCGCGAGCGTGCCGCCGGTCTCCTCGATCTCCGGCTACTGAGGGGGGCGCCGACATGCTGACCTACTCCGAGATCATGACCACCGATCTGGGCAAGCTCTCCGCCGCCGCCGACAAGTGGGACGAGATGGCGAAGGAGCTGCACCGGGTCGAGGGCCGCTACCGGGACAGCGTGCAGACGCTGCCCGACTCGCCGGCCTGGATCGGACTGAGCGCCAACGCCGCACGGACCAACTTCGCCGCGACCCGGTACGAGTACCAGGCGGCGCAGACCCAGGCGAAGGCCACCGCGACGCTGCTGCGCAACGGCCACCAGCAGTTCGTCGAGCTGAAGAAGCAGCTGGAGTCGGCCCGCGCCGACGCGGTGAAGGCCGGCATGAAGGTCTCCGAGGAGGGCCGGGTCGCCTACGACTACGGGCGGCTCACCCCCGGCGAGCGGCAGGCCGTCACGCACGACCCGGACTACGCCAAGAGCATCCGGGAGGCGGAGACCGCCTGGGCCGAGCAGCTCGACGGCTGTGTGAAGGCGTTCGACCTCGCCGACCAGGACCTGAAGAAGGACCTGGAGGCCGTGGTGAAGGACGCCGGCGGCGGCAAGAACGACGAGACGCGCGGGACCGGCTTCAACGCCGGTGCCGACAAGGTCGCCGCGGCCGACGACAAGGCCAAGGCCGACCGGATGGACCTCGCCTGGCTGGAGATGAAGGACAACGAGACGCTCGACGACTACGTCAAGCGGCTCCAGAAGGAAGGCATCACCCGGCTCACCGGCAACCCGCAACTCGCCGAGCTGGTGTCCAAGTTCACCAACGGCGCGATCACCGCGGGCGCGTTCGCCGGCGCGCTGACGGCCGTCGGCATGTACTCGTACAAGCTGTCCAAGGCGCTGCGGCCGCCGTTCGTGCACCCGACCGCGCCCGGCACCTTCCTCTCCAAGCACTTCAACATGCGGCTCGCGGGCGCCGCGCCCGGCAGCATGCTCAGCAAGATCCCGCCGGGCCTCGCCACCGCCCTCACCGGCTCCGACGAGGCCGCCATGTGGGGCGGGTTCATGCGGAACAACGCGTTCTTCATGCCGACGGCCGCCGAGGCCAACCTGATCAAGGTCGCGCAGAACGGCGGCCTCGCCAACGCGGCGAAGGCGGCCGGCTGGCTGCGCGGCGCCGGTGTCGTCGGCGGCGTCGCCGCCACCGCCTACGGCGTGGCCAACCTGACCACGTACAACACCGACATGATCAAGGCGGACCCGGCGAAGTTCGCCTCGGACCTGACCGGCACGGCCTTCAGCGCGTCGATGACGGCGCTGACCGTCGCCCCGACGCCGGTCACCCTCGGCCTCGCCATCGGTACGGGCGTGGCCTACGGCGCGGCCCTGATCTGGGACAACCACGAGGCCATCGGCAAGGGCCTGGAGCAGGCCGGGGACTGGGTCGGCGACAAGGCGTCCGACATCGGCGAGGGCATCAAGGACGGCGCGAAGAAGCTGGGCAGCGCGCTGAACCCGTTCGACTGAGCAGCGGCCGGAATTCGACCGAGAGGGACACAGGGATCATGCACACGGACGTCGCCCCCTTCGAGCTGCAGAGGTGGAAGGAGGGGGGCCGGCACGACTACCGGGCCGGCTTCAAGGGGTCCTCCCGGGAGTTCGGCGAGATCGTCCTCACCGCTCCGCTGCCCCGGAGCAACGCGGAGGCGGCCGTCGTCTCCGAGCTGCGCGGCGGCATGCTCCCCACGGCCTCCTTCGAGGCGCGCGGGATCCACACCGACGTCGTGAAGCTGCCCACCCTCAACCGGTCCACCCTCCGCGTCGGCGACCGGGTCGTCCCCATGTCCCGCAACCGCGCGGGCATCACCCTCGACCAGCGCGCCCTGCACCTGCGGTACGCGGGTGACGACTACCGGCTCTCCGCCCTCGACAAGCGCGGCTACGTCCTCACCCGCCTGCCGGACGACGAGGACCCCGGCGTCACCGTCACCGTCCGCGAGTCCGGCCGCGGGAAGAAGCAGTGCCTCCAGGTGCGGGTCGCCGGCCGCGCGGAGGGCGGCGACCTGTCGCTGGCGCTGATCTTCGCGGGGGTGGACCGGTCGGCGCTGACGCGGCTGGGCGCCGTGAAGGCGGGGGTCTCGCGGGTGACGCACCTGTTCGCGGAATCGCAGTACTGACCCGCCCCTCTTTCCCACCCCCTTCTCTGTCCTCCCGAGCGAGTGAGCGAAAAAAAGATGCCTTCCTTCGATGTGACCCGGTCCCGTTTCCGCCTCGGTGACGACCACGTGTTCGTGCTGGCCCAGATGGCGACCGGGCAGCCGGTCCCGGAGGCCCTGGAGGGCGCGCGGGCGGCGCTGCGGGAGGCCGGGCTGATCAACGCCGGCGGGGAGCTGTCCGCCCTGCTGCTGCCCCTGATGAAGACCGTGGTCCAGCCGAACGTGATCGTCTCCCTGGAGGCCGGCGGCCGTCAGGGCAGCCTGCAGCACGGGCTCCTCATCGGCGAGGAGCACGTCGTCTGCCACGAGAGCTGGCCGGGCGAGGAGGAGGCCGTCTACCGGCTCGTGGAGCCGCGGACGGTGGTGTGGACGCTCGCCGACCTGGTCGCGCTCCGCCAGTCCGGCGGCGCGCCGGCGGACGAGGCGGTCGTGGAGACGACGATCGGGGCCCTGGAGGCGGGCCTGGCCGCCCTGGAGAAGGCGGCGTCGACGCCGGGCGCGGACGAGCGGGCCCTGGTGGCGGCGGCCCTGGAGGCGGCGGGCGGGCCGGCCGCCCCGCTGGCGGACCTGATCGTCGAGCTGCGCTCCCAGTGGCGCGTCACGGCCGCGTGGCAGGGCGGCCCGGAGGGCGAGCGGGGGGTCGTGGCGCGGATCGTGGCGGCCTGGGACTGCGGGCCGCTGGGCTACTGGCTGCGCGAGCTGCCGGCCGAGCCGGTCGCCGAGGGGTCGGTGACGCCGCAGAGCGCCTTCCGGCTGCGCCGGGTGACGCCGAAGCGGCTGTGGCAGTCGCTGACGGACCTCCTCCCGGACGCCGCCGAACTCGCCTCCTGAGCACGGGCCCGGGGCGCCCGGGCCTCAGGCCCCGGGCGCCGTCCGGGGCCTGTACGTGACCTGCTCGACCGGGTCCTCGTGCGGGTGGAAGAGGGCGGGCAGGCCCTCGACGGCGAGCTCTCCGCGCAGCCAGGAGAGGAGCGTCCCGGTGAGGGTGCCGGTGAGCGGCGGGCCCACGCGCGCGTGGCGGGGGTCGATGATCAGCGGCCAGGTCTCGGGGTCGTCGCCGTCGGCGAGCCAGCCGAGCTGGTCGCCGTCGATGGTGGCGGCGAAGGGCAGGAAGCCGCGGGATTCGGGCCAGACGGCGAGCGGGCGGAACTCGGGGTGGTCGGCGCGCAGGGAGCGGTAGTTGTCGGTGTACCACTCGGCCCACGGTGCCAGGTCGTACTGGCCGGTGCCCCAGGGGAGCGGAAAACGCAGCCAGTCGCACCAGGTGCCGGCGCCATACGCCTCCATCAGGCGGACGTACTCATGGGGGAGTTCGGTGCCGAGCTGGTCGTAGGTCCACTCCCAGTCGCGCGGGCCGAGGTACGGCTCCGGGGGCGGCGGGACGGCGGCGAGGAGGGTGTCGAGCCCGGTGCCGCCGCTCGCGAACGCGGCCCGCTGCGCGGCCGTCGGCGCGGGGCGGCGCGGCGGCGGCGTCCACCGGTCGGTGACGTCCTCGGCGAGGGCGCTGCGGGCGAGGGTCCGGGGCAGGCCCTCGTCGACGAGGAGCGCGAGGGTGGGCAGCAGGGTGGTGCCGGGGCGGCGCCACGGGTCGCGGCCCTTGTCCTGCTCGTGCGGGTCGTGGAGGAGCACGGGCCAGGCGTCGGGGTCGTCGGAGGCGCCGGTGTCCCAGAAGAAGGTGCCGGAGGTGCGGGTGGTGGCGAAGGGGAGCACGCCGGGCGCCATGCGGCGGTGCTCCTCGACGAAGCGGCCGTAGTCGAAGCCGCTGTTCCCGTCGGCGTACGGCGTCTGGATCCAGAACCGCTCGCCGAGGAGGACGGGGCCGTAGACGGTGGCGATCGCCTTGTAGTCGGCGGGCAGCCGGAGCCCGATCCACTCCTCGACGGCGGCCCAGTCGACGGGTATCGCGGGGCCCTCGGGCGGCGGCCCGAAGAGCCCGGCGAAGGCGGCGACGGCGTCGGCGCCGGTGTCCCGGGGGTCCTGGCTCATCGGACGGGGGCGCGGCGGGGCGCGGCGACGCCGAGGACGCGGTCCTTGAGGGCGGGGAAGTCCTCGCGGATCGCGGCGGGCTTCGCCGGGTCGAGGACGGCCCGCAGGACCTCCTCGCCGGGTCCGGCCTCGGCGAGGATCTCGCCCCACGGGTCGACGACCAGCGAGTGCCCGGCCTGTTCGACGCCCGCGTGGGTGCCGGCGGTGCCGCAGGCCAGGACGTACGCCTGGTTCTCGACGGCCCGGGCCTGGGCGAAGAGCCGCCAGTGGGCGCGGCGGCGGGCGGGCCAGCCGGCGGGGACGACGAAGGCCTCGGCCCCGACGTCGACGAGGCCGCGGAAGAGCTCGGGGAAGCGCAGGTCGTAGCAGGTGCCGACGCCGACGGTGAGGTGCGGCAGGTCGAAGGTGACCAGGTCCTCGCCGGCGGCCAGGAGGACGGCCTCGCCCTGGTCGAAGCCGAAGCGGTGGATCTTGCGGTAGGAGGCGACGAGCTCGCCGTCGGGGGAGAAGACGAGGGAGGTGTTGTAGAGGGAGCCGCCGGCGGACTCGACGAAGGAGCCGGCGTGCAGCCAGACCTCGGCTTCCCGGGCGGCGGCGGCCATCGCCGTGTAGGTGGGGCCGTGGAGGGGCTCGGACTCGGCGGCCCAGAGATCGGCCGAAAATGCTCCTGTGGGCCACAGTTCGGGGAGGACGACGAGGTCAGCGGCCCCGCGCTCCTCCCGTACGAGGCGGGCCGCGCGGGCCCGCCGGTCGGCGACCGGTTCGTCCGGGTCTACCGCGATCTGGATCAGCGAGGCGCGCACACTACCACCGTCCTGGCGTTGAAGCCGTCAACACCGGCCTACGATCGTCACACGAAAGCACTGCCGGGGTGCTCCCGGGGAGCGTAACTTAGCGTCCGAGCCTCCCATTCCACTGTCGCGCCAGTCGTGTTTTCAGCCCGTACCGAAGAACGTCGAGGGGTCCCGTGACCGTCCATCCCAGCCTCCAGAACTACGCCGACGCCTGGACCCACTCCATCGAAGCGATAGCCGAGCTGGTGCAGCCGCTCGTGGAGGGCGAGTGGAACCGGGCGACCCCGTGCCCCGGCTGGTCGGTCCGCGACATCGTGTCGCACGTGATCGGCATGGAGACCGAGATGCTCGGGGACCCGCGGCCGATCCACTCGCTCCCCCGCGACCTGTACCACGTGCGCAGCGACTTCGCCCGCTACATGGAGGTGCAGGTCGACGTCCGCCGGCACCACACGGCGCCGGAGATGACCTCGGAGCTGGAGTACATCCTGATCCGCCGGGCCCGTCAGCTGCGGAACGAGAACCGTTCGCCCGATCACGTCATCCGGGCGCCGCTGGGCGGGGAGCAGACCCTGGAGCAGGGCTACCGGCTGCGGGCCTTCGACACCTGGGTGCACGAGCAGGACCTGCGGTTCGCGCTGGGGGTGCCGGGGAACCTGGACTCGCCGGGCGCGTTCGTGGTGCGGGACATGCTCCTGCAGGCGCTGCCGAAGGTGGTCGCGAAGGACGCGGGCGCGCCGGCGAACTCGGCGGTCGTGGTGGACGTGACGGGGCCGGTGGAGTTCCTGCGGACGGTGCGGGTGGACGCGGAGGGGCGGGGCACGATCGACGGGGCGCCGTCGCTGGGACCGGCGGTGACGCTGGCGACGGACTGGGAGACGTACGTGCGCCTGGCCTGCGGCCGGGTCCGGCCGGCCGAGGTGGCCGACCGGGTCAAGGTGGAGGGCGACGCGGACCTGGCCGCCGCGATCCTCGGCCACTTCGCGGTGACGCCGAACTGAGCGGTCCTCACACGGGCACGTGGACGGCCTCCACGCGGCTGGCGACGAGGCGTTCGCGCTCGCGCCGGTGCGTGCGGGACTTGAGACGGAGGATCTGCGCGACGCCGAGCGCCTCGAGGACGAAGACGGAGGAGAACGCGATCCGGTAGTCGTCGCCCGTCACGTCGAGGAGCACGCCGACGGCGAGCAGCGTCGTCATCGAGGCGACGAAGCCGCCCATGTTGACGATGCCGGAGGCGGTGCCCTGGCGCTCCGGCGGGTTGGCCGGGCGGGCGAAGTCGAAGCCGATCATGGAGGCCGGTCCGCAGGCCCCGAGGACCAGGCAGAGGGTGACGAGCAGCCACATCGGGGCGTGGTCGCCGGGATACGCGATCGTGGCCGCCCACAGCAGGGCGGTGGCGGCGACCGTGCCGAGGGCCAACGGGGCGCGGGCGCCGCCGTGCCGGGCGATGATCTGGCCGTAGGCGAGGCCGACGGCCATGTTGGAGAACACCACGAGGGTGAGCAGTTCGCCCGCGGTGCCGCGGGACAGGCCCTGGGCCTCGACGAGGAACGGCAGTCCCCACAGCAGCAGGAACACCATCGCGGGGAACTGGGTGGTGAAGTGCACCCACAGGCCGAGGCGGGTGCCGGGCTCGCGCCAGGACGCGGCGATCTGCCGGCGGACGTAGGCGGCGCCCGCGTGGCGGACGGGAGCGGGCTCGTGCCCCTCCGGGTGGTCCTTGAGGAAGAGGAGCAGCAGGACCAGGACGAGGACGCCGGCGAGGGAGCTGCCGACGAAGGTGGTGGTCCAGCCGAGGCCGTGCAGGGCGCGGGAGAGGACGACCGTCGAGATCAGGTTGCCGGCCATGCCGATGAGGCCGGCGAGCTGGGCGATGAGGGGTCCGCGGCGGGCCGGGAACCAGCGGCCGCCGAGGCGCAGGACGCTGATGAAGGTCATGGCGTCGCCGCAGCCGAGGAGGGCGCGGGAGGCGAGGGCCATGGGGTACGACGGGGAGAGCGCGAAGCCCAGCTGGCCGAGGGTGAAGAGGACGACGCCGAGGGCGAGGACCTTCTTGGTGCCGAGCCGGTCGACCATGAGGCCGACGGGTATCTGCATGCCCGCGTACACCAGCAGCTGGAGTATGGAGAAGGTGGAGAGCGCGGAGGCGCCGACGTGGAAGCGGTCGGCGGCGTCGAGTCCGGCGACGCCGAGCGAGGTGCGGAAGATGACGGCGACGAAGTAGACGCCGACGCCGACGCCCCAGACGAGGGCGGCGCGCCGGCCGCCGGGCGGGTCGCCGGGCAGGGTGACGGCCGAGCCGTATCCGTCGCGGCTCACCTGTCCTCCCCCCGGACCAGGGCGCCGACGCGGCCGAGGTGGCCGCGGACGGCCGCGGCGGCGCCGTCCGCGTCGCCGGCGCGGAGGCGGTCGAGGATCTCGGCGTGCTCGGCGATGTTCTGGGCGACGCGGTCGGGGTGGGCCTGCATGACGGCGACGCCCATGCGGAGCTGCCGGTCGCGGAGCTGGTCGTAGAGGCGGGCGAGGATCTGGTTGCCGGCGTGCCGGACGATCTCCGCGTGGAAGGAGCGGTCGGTGTCGGCGACCTCGGCGAGGTCTCCGGCGGTCGCCCGGAGCTCCTGCTCGGCCAGCAGCTCTTCGAGCCGGGCGAGGAGCGCGGGCGGTGCGGGCACGGCCCTCCGCACGGCGAACTCCTCGACGAGCAGCCGGGTCTCGACGACGTCGGCGATCTCCTGGGCGGAGACGGCGAGGACGAGGGCGCCCTTCTTCGGGTAGAGCTTCAGCAGCCCTTCCATCTCCAGCTTGAGCAGGGCCTCGCGGACGGGGGTCCGGGAGACGCCCACGGCCTGGGCCAGCTCCCCCTCGGTGAGCAGGGTCCCGCCCTCGTAACGGCGGTCGAGGACCGCCCGCTTGACGTGGCTGTAGACGCGTTCGGCGGCGGGCGGCGGCTTGACGGGCTGTTCTGCGGGCTGCTCGGTGGAGGGCGGTGCGACTGATGGCATGCGCACAGCATAGATACAAGAGGTGTACAACAAACAGGCCCGTCCGCGATGCGGACGGGCCTGTTTCACGTGAAACGTGACGGACGGGACACCTGCCGATCGGAGCACGCGCCCGAGGGGGCACGTGCCGATCGGTCACTACGCCCAGGTCATGAGCCGCTTCGGCTGCTCCAGGATCGCGGCCACGTCGGCCAGGAACTTGGAACCCAGCTCGCCGTCGACCAGGCGGTGGTCGAAGGAGAGCGCCAGCGTGGTGACCTGACGCGGCTTCACCTTGCCCTTGTGGACCCAGGGCTGGAGCTTGATCGCGCCGACCGCGAGGATCGCGGACTCGCCCGGGTTGATGATCGGCGTACCGGTGTCGACGCCGAAGACGCCGACGTTGGTGATGGTGAAGGTGCCGCCCTGCATCGCCGCCGGGGTCGTCTTGCCCTCGCGGGCGGTGGCGACCAGCTCGCTCAGGGAGCGGGAGAGCTCCGGCAGGGTCTGGGCGTGCGCGTCCTTGATGTTCGGCACGATCAGACCGCGCGGGGTGGCCGCGGCGATGCCCAGGTTCACGTAGTGCTTGAGGACGATCTCCTGCGCCGCCTCGTCCCAGGCCGCGTTGATCTCCGGGTTGCGGCGGACCGCGACCAGGACGGCCTTGGCGATGAGGAGGAGCGGGTTGATCCGCAGGCCGGCCATGTCCTTGTCGGCCTTGAGCTCCTCGACCAGCTTCATCGTGCGCGTGATGTCGAAGGTCACGAACTCGGTGACGTGCGGGGCGGTGAAGGCCGAGCCGACCATCGCCGCCGCCGTCGCCTTGCGGACGCCCTTGATCGGGACCCGGGTCTCCCGTGCGCCGGCGTCGACGGCCGGAGCCGCGACGGGAGCGGGAGCGGTCGCGGCGGCGGCCGGGGCGGGCGCCGGGGCGGCGGGGGCCGGAGCGGCCACCGGAGCGGGCGCCGGGGCGGCCGCGCGGTGCACGTCCTCGCGGGTGATGACCCCGTCCGGGCCGGTCGGGACGACCGAGGCCAGGTCCACGCCGAGGTCCTTGGCGAGCTTGCGCACCGGCGGCTTGGCCAGCGGACGCGGGCCGGCCGGGGCGTGCCCGTTCAGCTGCTCCGGGACCACCGCGACGGGAGCGGGGGCGGCCGGGACGGAGGCGGCCGGGGCGGAAGCGGCCGGGGCGGCCTTGCGGGCCCGGCGCTTGGTGGAGCTCGCGGCCACGCCGTAGCCGACGAGGACCGGCTGGCGGCCCTCGGGCTCGGCCTCCGCCGCGGGGGCGGACGCCGGGGTCTCGACGGGGGCCGGCGCGGCCGGGGCGGGTGCCTCGGCCGGGGCGGCGCCGCCGACGTTCACGGAGATGATGACCTGGCCGACGTCGACCGTGGTGCCCTCGGGGAAGACCAGCTCGTGGACGGTGCCGTCGAAGGGGATCGGCAGCTCCACGGCGGCCTTGGCCGTCTCCACCTCGCAGACGACCTGCCCGTCGGTGACGGTGTCACCGGGCTGGACGTACCACTTGAGGATCTCGGCCTCGGTCAGGCCCTCGCCCACGTCGGGCATCTTGAATTCGCGGATCGTCATGGTCGTGCTCTCCTCAGTACGCCAGCGAGCGGTCGACGGCGTCGAGCACGCGGTCCAGGCCCGGCAGGTACTCCTCCTCCAGGCGCGCCGGCGGGTACGGCGCGTGGTAGCCGCCGACCCGCAGGACGGGGGCCTCCAGGTGGTAGAAGCAGCGCTCCGTGATCCGGGCGGCGATCTCCGCTCCGGAGCCGAAGAACACCGGTGCCTCGTGGACGACGACCAGGCGCCCGGTCTTCTCGACCGAGGCCTGGACGGTGTCGAAGTCGAGCGGGGAGACCGAGCGGAGGTCGACGACCTCGATCGACCTGCCCTCCTCGGCGGCGACCGCGGCGGCCTCCAGGCAGGTCTTCACCATGGGGCCGTACGCCAGCAGGGTCAGGTCGGTTCCCTCGCGGGCGACCCGGGCCTTGTGGAGCTCGCCGGGGATGGCCTCGGTGTCGACCTCGCCCTTGTCCCAGTAGCGGCGCTTGGGCTCGAAGAAGATGACCGGGTCGTCGCTCTGGATCGCCTGCTGGAGCATCCAGTAGGCGTCGGAGGAGTTCGCCGGGGTGACGACCTTGAGGCCCGCGACGTGCGCGAAGAGCGACTCGGGGGACTCGGAGTGGTGCTCGACGGCGCCGATGCCGCCGCCGTACGGGATGCGGATGACGACCGGCATCTTCACGGTGCCGAGCGAGCGGGCCCGCATCTTCGCCAGCTGGGTGACGATCTGGTCGTACGCCGGGAAGACGAAGCCGTCGAACTGGATCTCCACGACGGGGCGGTAGCCGCGCAGCGCGAGGCCGATCGCGGTGCCGACGATGCCGGACTCGGCGAGCGGGGTGT
This sequence comes from Streptomyces roseolus, assembly GCF_014649855.1. Taxonomy (GTDB): domain Bacteria; phylum Actinomycetota; class Actinomycetes; order Streptomycetales; family Streptomycetaceae; genus Streptomyces; species Streptomyces roseolus. The sequence goes on from NZ_BMTV01000001.1 coordinate 384,767, forward strand.
CGACGACGCGGTCCTCGCCGAAGTCCTTCTGGAGACCGTCGGTGATGCGGAAGACGCCGCCGAGCTTGCCGACGTCCAGGCCCATGACGATGACCTTGGGGTCGGTCTCCAGGGCCTTGCGCAGCGACTCGTTGAGCGCCTTCGCGAGGGGAAGCTTCTGCACAGCCATGATTACTCGGCCTCTCCGTTCGCGAAGGACGCCTGGTAGGCGGCGAACTGCGCGCGCTCCTCGTCGACGAGCGCGTGCCCGTCCGCGTACGTGTGGTCGAACATCGCCATGTGGTCCGGGACCGGCATGGCGCGGACGACCTCGCGGACGTGCTTGCCGAGGTTCTCGCTCTCGGCCTCCAGCTCCTCGAAGAAGGCCGCGTCGGCGTGGCCCTCGCTCTCCAGGTACGTCCGCAGGCGCTGGATCGGGTCCTTCGCCTCCCACGCCTCGCGCTCCGCGTCGCGGCGGTAGCGGGTCGGGTCGTCGGAGGTGGTGTGGGCGGCCATCCGGTAGGTGAACGCCTCGATCAGCGTCGGGCCCTCGCCGCGGCGGGCGCGCTCCAGGGCCGAGCGGGTGACGGCCAGGCACGCGAGGACGTCGTTGCCGTCGACGCGGACGCCGGGGAAGCCGAAGCCGCGGGCGCGCTGGTAGAGCGGGACGCGGGTCTGCTTCTCGATGGGCTCGGAGATCGCCCACTGGTTGTTCTGGCAGAAGAACACGACCGGGGCGTTGTAGACCGCCGAGAAGACGAACGACTCGTTGACGTCGCCCTGGCTGGAGGCGCCGTCGCCGAAGTAGGCGAGCACGGCGGAGTCCGCGCCGTCCTTGGCGATGCCCATGGCGTAGCCGGTGGCGTGCAGGGTCTGCGAGCCGAGGACGATCGTGTACAGGTGGAAGTTGTTGCTGTTGGGGTCCCAGCCGCCGTTGTTCACGCCGCGGAACATGCCGAGCAGGTTGGTGGGGTCGACGCCCCGGCACCAGGCGACGCCGTGCTCGCGGTAGGTCGGGAAGACGTAGTCGTCGTCCCGCAGGGCCCGTCCCGAACCGATCTGCGCGGCCTCCTGGCCGAGCAGCGAGGCCCACAGGCCCAGCTCGCCCTGGCGCTGGAGGGCGGTCGCCTCCGCGTCGAAGCGGCGGGTGAGGACCATGTCGCGGTAGAGCCCGCGCAGCTCCTCGGCGCTCAGGTCGATGTCGTAGTCGGGGTGCTGGACGCGCTCGCCTTCGGGCGTCAGCAGCTGAACGAGTTCGGGCTCCCCGGCCGGGGCCTGATCGGCCTTCTTGGCGCCGGCGCTGGCGCCGGTGGTGCGCTTGGCGCCGCTGCTGCGTCGCGTCGTCTTGCGCGCGGCAGTGCTCTCCACGGTCACGTGCGTGCTCCTCCGTCGGTCCGGCCCCCGGGTTCGCCGGTGGGCCAGTGCGGCTCTCCGCCTTATCCGTACCCTGCGCACGGGGTGGGTGCGACGCGGCCGGGATCGGGCGTGACAGTTGTCCCGGCGAACGCCGTCAGAAGGCACGTTACCCATCACTCCGCATTCCTGCGAAACCCCACTTGACCTGCGAATTTGCTTGGATTTCCAAGTAAATTCGGAAAAGCGGAAGCTCGCCCTGGTCAGCGCGTCGGGCAGCGGCCCCGACACCCTCGTCGGAACATCCGGCACCGTAACCCGCGCACCCCGGGCACCGGAAGAGCCAATATGTGAGACTGACCCCGTGCGCGAAGAAGGAAAAATCCGGGTATTTCTGCTGGATGACCATGAAGTCGTCCGGCGCGGCGTCCACGAGTTGCTTTCCGTGGAGGACGACATCGAGGTGGTCGGCGAGGCCGGAACCGCGGCCGACGCCCTGGTCAGGATCCCCGCGACCCGCCCCGACGTGGCGGTGCTCGACGTGCGGCTGCCCGACGGCAGCGGTGTCGAGGTCTGCCGCGAGGTCCGCTCCCAGGACGAGTCGATCAAGTGCCTGATGCTGACCTCGTACGCGGACGACGAGGCGCTCTTCGACGCGATCATGGCCGGGGCCTCCGGATACGTCCTCAAGGCGATCCGGGGCAACGAGCTGCTGAACGCCGTCCGGGACGTGGCGGCCGGCAAGTCGCTGCTCGACCCGGTGGCGACGGCGCGGGTCCTGGAGCGGCTGCGGGACGGCAACAACCCGAAGGGGGACGACCGGCTCGCCCACCTCACCGAGCAGGAGCGGAAGATCCTCGACCTGATCGGCGAGGGCCTCACCAACCGGGCCATCGGCGAGCGCCTCCACCTCGCGGAGAAGACCATCAAGAACTACGTCTCCAGCCTGCTGTCGAAGCTCGGCATGGAGCGGCGCTCCCAGGCCGCCGCGTACGTGGCCCGCATGCAGGCCGAACGGCACTGAGAGCCGGGCTCTCACCCGGACGGAGCAGTCCGGGGCCCGCGGACGGCCTTCGGGACCTACGTCCCCGCCGGCGCGGGGCCCCGGCCCCTTTCCCGACGGGGCGCCGGTGGCGGACAGTGGAGGCATGTCCACCGAGGAGATCCGCGCCATCGAACTGCTCGGCCGTGCACCGTACGGCCGGATCGCCACGAGCATGCGGGCGATGCCCTTCGTCGCGCCCGCCCGGCACATCGTCTCCGACGGCAGCGTCGTGATCCGCATGCACGAGGGGCTCGGCTACCACCAGGCGTGCAGCGGCAGCGTCGTCGCCTACGGGGCGGACGACCTCGATCCGGAGTCGGGCACCCTGCGCTCGGTGCAGTTCACCGGCACCGCCGAGATCGCCGAGCCGACCGAGGCCGAGCTGGCCGCCTTCGGCCCCGAACCGCAGACCGTGGACGGCGAGCCCTTCGCCCCCGTCTACCTGCGACTCGAACCCCAGTTCGTCACCGTGCACACCCTCGACTACGGGCCCGCGGCCGCCTCCGCACCGCGACACCTCCACCACGCAGCGTGATCTAACATCTGCGGAGTGCCGCGCTCATCTGAACATTCCGCTCCTCCGGTCGGCGCCCTGCTGCGCCGCCACCCGCACGCCGGGGAGCCCCTGTCCTGCGTCCCCGTCACCGAGGGCCTGCTCAACCGCGGCTACCGCCTCGCCACCACCCGAGGCCGCTACTTCCTCAAACAGCACCTCGACGCCCCCACCGCCGACCGGGCCACCATCACCCGCCAGCACCGCGCCACCCAGCGGCTGCACGCCCTCGGCCTGCCGGTGGCCCCGCCGCTGCCCGACAGCCGCGGCCGCACGGTCGCCGTCATCGACGGCCGCTGCTACGCCCTGCACCCCTGGGTCGAGGGCCGGCACCGGGACGGCGCCCAGCTCACCACCGGCGGCTCCCGCCGCCTCGGCGCCCTCCTCGGCCGCGTCCACACCACCCTCGACCGGGTCATGGAGCCGCCGCCGGCCGACGAGCGGCACGACAGCGCCCGCCCCGAGGACACCTTCGCCGACATCGCCGAGCTGATCCGCCTGGCCCGCGCCCACCGCCCGTACGACGGCTTCGACGCGCTCGCCGAGCACCGGCTGCGGGAGCGGCGCCGGCTGCTCGCCCAGCACGCCCACCGGCGCCCCCCGGCGCCCGCCACGGCCGGCTGGGTGCACGGCGACTTCCACCCGCTGAACCTGCTCTACCGGGGCGCCGAGCCGGCCGCGATCGTCGACTGGGACCGCCTCGGCGTCCGCCCCCGGGCCGAGGAGGCCGTCCGGGCCGCCGCGATCTTCTTCGTACGGCCGGGCGGCGAGCTGGACCTGGAGAAGGTGCGGGCCTACGCGCGCGCCTACCGGCGGGCGGCGGGCGCCGACGGCGCCGAGCTGGCCGCGGCGGTGCACCGGGTGTGGTGGGAGCGGCTCAACGACTTCTGGACGCTGCGCTGGCGCTACCAGCTGCACGACCACAGGGCCGACCCGCAGTTCCCCGCGGTGTCGGCCCTGGCCGTGTGGTGGACCCGGGAGTACGACGCCGTCCGCGACGCCTTCGCCGCCTGACGCGCGCCGCCCCTCGGGAAGGCGGCTACGGGGTGGACCCCGTGTCGCCCTCCGGACCGCCGGTCGGCGGGACGTCCGGGCCGCCGTCGCCCCCGCCGGTCGGGTCGGGCTCGCCGGTGGAGCCGCCGTCCGTCGGCTGGGTCGTCGTGCCGCCCGTCGGCGTCGGCGCGGTCGTCGGCTCGTCCGTCGGCGTCGGCGCCGTGGTCGGCTCGTCCGTCGGCGTCGGCGCGGTCGTCGGCTCCTGCGTGGGCGTCGGCGCGGTCGTCGGCTGCTGCGTGGCCGGCGGCCACGGGTTCTGCGTGGTGCCGCCGTCGCCGCCGCTCGTCGGAGGCTCGTAGGTGTTCTCCGACGGCTCCTCGGACGGGGTGGGCTCCTCGGAGGCCGTGGTCGGCGCGGACGAGACCGTCGTCGGCGTCGTCACCGGGGTCTTCTTCTCGCCCTCGCCCCCGGCCATGCGCACCGCGAAGACGGCACCGGCGACGATCGCGACCAGCGCGAGCGCCGCGAACAGCACCATCCTGGTCCGCTTGCCCCCGCCGCCGTCCTGGCCGCCGTAGCCGCCGTTCCCGCCGCCGGGGCCGTAGCCGCCGGTGCTGCCCGTGCCGTCGTAGTAGCCGCCGTCGTCCGGGTTGGGCGGCGGAAGGATCTGGCCCTGGGCGGTCTCGCCGAGCGGCGGGTGTCCCATGGCCGTCGTCGCGGCCATGCCGTGGCCGGGGGTGTGCCCGCCCTCGTGCACGGCCACCGGGCCGGTGCTCCAGGTGCCGGTGTGGCCGCCCTGCTGCCGGAGCATCTCCAGGCCGTACTGGATCAGCCCGCGGAACTCCTCGGCGCTCTGGAACCGGTCGTCCGGCTCCTTCGCGAGCGAGCGCATCACCAGGCCGTCCAGCTCCGGCGGCGTCGAGCCGCGGACCTCGGACGGCGGGACCGGGATGTCCTGCACGTGCTGGTAGACCACCGACAGCGGCGTCTCGCCGGTGAAGGGAGGCCGCAGCGAGAGCAGTTCGTAGAGCAGGCAGCCCGTCGCGTACAGGTCGGAGCGGTGGTCGACGGCCTTGCCGAGCGCCTGCTCCGGGGAGAGGTACTGCGGCGTGCCCATGACCATGCCGGTCTGCGTCATCGTCGCCTGCGCGCCGTGCAGCGCGCGGGCGATGCCGAAGTCCATCACCTTCACGGCGCCGCTGTTCGTGATGATCACGTTGGCCGGCTTGATGTCGCGGTGCACGATGCCGTGCTGGTGCGAGTACGCCAGCGCCTCCAGGACGCCGGAGACGATCACCAGCGCCTGCTCGGGGCCGGGCGCCTCCGCGCTGACCAGCAGGTCACGGATGGTGCGGCCCTCGACGAGCTCCATCACGATGTACGGCACCGGGCGGCCGTCCACGACGTCCTCGCCGGAGTCGTACACGGCCACGATCGCGTGGTGGTTGAGGCCCGCGACCGACTGCGCCTCGCGCGTGAACCGCGCCTTGGAGACCGGGTCCTCGGCCAGGTCGGAGCGGAGCAGCTTCACCGCGACGGTGCGGCCCAGCCGTACGTCCTCGGCGGCGAAGACCTCGGCCATGCCGCCGCGCCCCAGACGGTGTGTCAGCCGGTAGCGGCCGTCGCCGACGACCCGCCCGAGCCCCCACGAGTCCCCAGCGGCGCCCGGCACACCGCCACCTGCGTCGGATCCGGGTTCCATGAGTCCTCGCCGTCGTCTGTGCGTGCCGTGTGTCCAGTCGTCACGCTACAGGCTTCGTACGACAACACGGTCCGCGATGACCGGCCATCAAACCCTTCTCCTGTACGCCTGTGCAAATTCCGTGGGTTTCGCCCGTCCCCCGCGCGACGCGGCCGGTGCAGAGGGTCACGGAACGGGCACGCGGCTTGACGTGTCAGGGGCCTGGGGCAGACTTGGCGCAGAATCAAGCCGGACACGGACTTCCGGCCGGAAGACGACGGACCGACGCCGCGGGGCGCAGGGGGACAGCACACATGAGCCACGACGGCGCTCAGGGCGGCCGCTACGCGGGCGGTTCGGTCGCGAACGGCCGCTACCAGCTGCGCGACCTCCTCGGCGAGGGCGGCATGGCCTCGGTCTACCTCGCGTACGACAGCGCGCTGGACCGACAGGTCGCGATCAAGACGCTCCACACCGAGCTGGGCCGCGAGGCGTCCTTCCGCGAGCGGTTCCGCCGCGAGGCGCAGGCCGTGGCGAAGCTCTCGCACACCAACATCGTCTCGGTCTTCGACACCGGCGAGGACACCCTCGACGGCGGTCTGATGCCGTACATCGTCATGGAGTACGTGGAGGGGCAGCCGCTCGGCTCGGCCCTCGCCGCCGACGTGCGCCAGTACGGGGCGATGCCCGCCGACAAGGCGCTGAAGGTGACGGCGGACGTGCTCGCCGCCCTGGAGGTCAGCCACGAGATGGGGCTCGTCCACCGCGACATCAAGCCCGGCAACGTGATGATGACCAAGCGCGGCGTCGTGAAGGTCATGGACTTCGGCATCGCCCGCGCCATGCAGTCCGGCGTCACCTCGATGACCCAGACCGGCATGGTCGTCGGCACCCCGCAGTACCTCTCCCCCGAGCAGGCCCTGGGCCGGCCGGTGGACGCCCGCTCCGACCTTTATTCGGTCGGCATCATGCTCTTCCAGCTGCTGACGGGCCGGCTGCCCTTCGACGCGGACTCGCCGCTGGCCATCGCCTACGCGCACGTGCAGGAGGAGCCGGTCGCCCCGTCGTCGGTGAACCGGTCGGTGACGCCCGCGATGGACGCGCTGGTGGCCCGCGCGCTGCGGAAGAACCCGAACGAGCGGTTCCCGAGCGCCGCCGCCATGCGCGACGAGTGCCTGCGGGTGCTCTCGGCCGGCCAGGCCGCCGCCCCCGTGATCGTCGCCGGCGGCCCGGTCAACAGCGGCTCGGGCGTCGGCTCGGCCGTCTTCCCGCCGGTCGGCCAGACCCCGCCGCCGCACGCTCCCGCCCCGCACGTCCAGCAGCCGTACCAGCCGCCGGCGCAGCAGCCCGGCCCGTACGGCCCGCCGACGCCGGCGCCCACCCCGGCACCCGGCCCGGGCTACGGCTACCCGCAGCAGGCGTCGGCCTACCAGACCCCGCCGCCCGTCTCCTACACGCCCGCCCCCGCCCCGGCGCCGCGGCGGAACATGCCGGTGCTCGTCGGCGCGGTCCTCGTCGTCCTGATCGCCGTGGGCGGCACGCTGATCGCCCTCAAGCCGTGGGAGAAGGAGCAGGACCCCACCGCGGGCGGCACCGGCGGCCCGACCGGCGGCACCGGTCAGACCCAGACCCAGACCGACGCCCCCGGGCACAAGGGTCCCGACCTGTCGAAGACCATCGACACGAAGGAATGCACCGAACCGCGGGAGTCGAGCGACGACCCGGACAAGTTCGAGGTGCCGGACCTCACCTACAAGAACATCACCTCGGTGAAGGACTGCCTCCGGCTCGCCGGCTGGAAGGTCACCAAGGAGATCCCGGTGAACGAGAACACCTACGGCGAGGGCACGGTCCTCCAGCAGTACCCGAAGGCCGGCACGGACATCTCCGCGGAGGACGCCGAGTTCACCCTGGACGTCTCCACCGGAAACCCGCAGCAGTAGCCGCCCGGGATGCCGGAATCATCCCCCTATGTGACGCTGAATCGGACACCTCGGCGGCACGGCAGGGAGGGATTCCCGGTGGCTCCCACACGCGGCGGAAGCGGTGGCGTACGAGTACGGGTACGCGGACGGGCGAGGGCACGCCGACGGGTGCGCGGGCGGGCCCGGGCCCCGATGCGGACGCGGGTCCGCGGGCGGGTGCGGGCGGCGGGGCCCGGTTCCCGCGCCGCCCTCCGCACGGCCGCCCTCGCCCCCGCCCTGGCCTGCGCCCTCACCCTCTACGCCGGCGCCGGCGCCGCCGCCCACGGCCCCACCGCCGGGCCCACCGCGCCCGGCGCCTCCAGCCCCGCCGCCCCGTCCTCCTCCTCCGCGTCGCCCTCCCCGTCCTCCCCGGCCGCCCCGCCCATCGCGACGGGCACCCCCTCCGCCACCACCCGACCGGACACGCCCCCGGGACCGGGCGCCACCGGCAGACCCGGCCCCAGCGGCACCGACGCCGCCGCCCCCGCCCCGACCGGCACCACCACCGCCCCGCCCACCGCGACCGCGGCCACCCCCACCGGAGGCGACGCGCACCGGCCCGGGAAGCCCGCCGCCCGCACCAGTGACGCCCCGACACCCACCGGCTCCCCCTCCCTCGCCGGGCGGCCCGCCGGCGAGGGCCGCCCCAAGCCCGGCCGCAGCGAACCCGCGACGCCGAGCGCGACGGCCACGGAAACCGCCGAGGCCTCCGGATCCGCCGCCCCCTCACGTGACAGAACCGCAACAGAATCCACCGGTGACCACCTCCCCGAGGAGGACGCCGAGGTACCCGGGGAGGACGCCGCCGCCCGCCCCGAAGCGGCCCGCGCCACCGGCCCCGCCGCCGCCCCGCAGCTCGCCGTGCGGACCCCCGGCACCGCCTCCGACCAGCCCGTTCCGCTCCTCACCCTCGGCGTGGGGCTCACCCTGGTGGGGCTCGGCCTCGGCTTCCTCGGGCTGCGGCTCCGCCGCCGCTGACGGCCCGTCCGGCCGTGCCCGGTCCCTCCTGAGGCGGACCCTCCGCCTCCCCCTCAGGACGGTTGCCGCCCCTGACATACCCGGTATACATACTCGGTATGTCGATCCGCCACGGGCTCCTCGCCCTCCTCGAACACGGCCCCCGCTACGGCTCCCAGCTGCGCACCGAGTTCGAGTCCCGCACCGGCTCCACCTGGCCCCTCAACGTCGGCCAGGTCTACACGACCCTCGGCCGGCTCGAACGGGACGGCCTCGTGGCCCAGAACGGCGAGGACGGCGCCGGCCACGCGCTCTACGCGATCACCGACGCCGGCCGCACCGAGCTGCGCACCTGGTTCGAACGGCCCGTGGACCGCACCAGCCCCGCCCGCGACGAGCTCGCCATCAAGCTCGCCATGGCCGTCGGGGCACCCGGCGTCGACATCCGCGAGGTCATCCAGTCCCAGCGCCGCCACACCGTGAAGGCCATGCAGGACTACACCCGCCTCAAGGCCCAGGCCCTCACCGCGCTCGAAGGCACCGGCAGCCGCGAACGCGACGACATCGCCTGGCTCCTCGTCCTGGAACAGCTGATCTTCCAGACCGAGGCCGAGGCCCGCTGGCTCGACCACTGCGAGTCCCGGCTGATCCGCCTCTCCGCCACCGCCCCTCCGCCCACCGCCGCCGCGCACGCGCCCGCCTCCGAGAGGGGGCCCGGGAACACGGGGGCCCGGCCCGGGCCCGGGGCGGGGACGGGAGGCGGGGGCGTGGGGGCCGGGTCGGGGGTGGCGCCGGGGGGCCGGGCCGAGGGCCGGGCCCGCTGACCAGGGCCTGAGCCCCCGTACGACTCCGTCTTCTTCCATCACACCGTTCACCGTGCGCTCTCCGCGCACCCTAGGGGGACCCTTCATGTCCACACCGCTCGCCGCGCAGCCCGTGCTGCGCCTGCAGAACCTGACCCGGGTCCACGGGTCCGGCGCCACCGAGGTGCACGCCCTGCGCGGCATCGACCTCGACGTGCACCCCGGCGAACTCGTCGCCGTCATGGGGCCGTCCGGCTCCGGCAAGTCCACGCTCCTCACCATCGCCGGCGGCCTCGACACCCCCACCTCCGGACAGGTCGTCGTCGAGGGCACCGACATCACCACCGCCGGGGTGAAGGAACTCGCCGCCCTGCGCCGCCGCAGCGTCGGCTACGTCTTCCAGGACTACAACCTCATCCCCGCGCTGACCGCCGCCGAGAACGTCTCCCTGCCGCGCGAGCTCGACGGCATGTCCGCCCGCAAGGCGCGCGTGGAAGCCCTCGCCGCACTGGAGGAGATGGGGCTCGGGCACCTCGCCGACCGCTTCCCCGACGAGATGTCCGGCGGCCAGCAGCAGCGCGTCGCCATCGCCCGCGCCCTCGTCGGCGACCGCCGTCTCGTCCTCGCCGACGAGCCCACCGGCGCCCTCGACTCCGAGACCGGCGAGTCCGTCCTCGCCCTGCTCCGCGCCCGCTGCGACGCGGGCGCCGCCGGCGTCCTCGTCACCCACGAGCCGCGCTTCGCCGCCTGGGCCGACCGGGTCGTCTTCCTGCGCGACGGCGCCATCGTCGACCAGACCGTGCGCAGCGAGGCCGACTCCCTCCTGACGGGCCGGGTGGCCGAGGCGTGAAGACCTGGTTCCACTCCTGGCGGGCGGCGATCCGCATCGCCCGCCGCGACGCCTGGCGCGCCAAGGGCCGCAGCTCGCTCGTCCTCGCGATGATCGCCCTGCCCATCCTCGGGGTCAGCGCCGCCGATCTCACCATCCGCAGCTCCGAACTCTCCGTCACCGAACGCCTGGAGCGGTCGATCGGCGCCGCCGACGCCGCCTTCCGCGACCCCGGCTTCGGCGGGGTCCCGGTCCACCAGTCGCCCGACGGCGACAACGTCTACCCGGCGAAGGAACCGGCGGACAACGAGCCCTGGCCGAGCGGCTCCACCGACCCCGGCAAGGTCATACCGGACGGCGCCCGCTGGATCACCGACACCCAGGGCGCGGCCAAGCTGACCACCGTGCACGGCCTGCTCCAGACCGACGTCCGGGAGCTGAAGACCGACGACCCGATGGCCCGGGGCATCACGACGCTCCTCGACGGGCACCACCCGCGGAAGGCCGACGAGGTCATCGCCACCTCCGCGTTCCTGGAGAAGAGCGGGCTCTCCGTCGGCTCGACCGTTTCCGCTCGCAATTTCGACCGTCCGTACCGGATCGTGGGCTCCTACGAGCTGCCGGACGAACTCGACACCGCCCAGATCACCGCACTGCCCGGGGCCTTCCTCGCCCCGTACGGGAAGGCCGCGGAGAAGGCGGGGGCGCTCGCGCCCGGCTCCACCACCTCGTACCTGGTGCAGCGCCCCGGCGGTTTCACGTGGAACGACGTGCAGGCGATCAACGCCAAGGGCGTCTCGGTCGCCTCCCGGGCCGTCCGGCTCGACCCGCCCGCCGACTCCGAGGTCCCGCTCTACCAGCAGGAGGGCTGGGGCGACTTCCGGTCCAGCGACGGCGCCGACGCCATGCTCCTCGCCTCCCTCGCCACCGTCGTCGGCCTGGCGATGCTGGAGATCTGCCTGCTCGCCGGCCCCGCGTTCGCGGTCGGCGCCCGCCGCTCCCGCCGCCAGCTCGGCCTGGTCGGCGCCAACGGCGGCTCCCGCAGCCACATCCGCGCCATCGTCCTCAGCGGCGGCCTCGTCATCGGCGTCTCCGCCGCCGTCGTCGGCACGGTGCTCGCCCTGGTCCTCACCCTCGTCCTCCAGCCGTTCCTGGAGGACTTCATGGGGCAGCGGTTCGGCGCCTTCGACGTCCGGCCGCTCGAACTCCTCGGCATCGCGCTGCTCGCCGTCCTCACCGGTCTGCTCGCCGCGATCGTCCCGGCCGTGACCGCCTCCCGGCAGACCGTGCTCGCCTCGCTCACCGGCCGCCGCGGCGTCCGCTCCACCAGCAAGGTGCTGCCCGTCGTCGGCCTGATCGCGCTGCTCCTCGGCGCGGCGATCGCCCTCTACGGCTCCGTCGTCACCGACCAGTTCGCCATCGTCGCCGGCGGCTCGGCCATCGCCGAGCTGGGCGTGGTCGCCATGACCCCCGCCATCGTCGGGCTCTTCGGGCGGGTCGGCCGCTGGCTGCCGCTCTCCCCGCGGCTCGCGCTCCGCGACGCCGTCCGCAACCGGGGCCGTACGGCTCCGGCGGTCGCCGCCGTCCTCGCCGCCGTCGCCGGCACCGTCGCCGTCGCCACGTACACGTCGAGCAGCGACGCCCAGTACCGGGCCGAGTACACCGCCAGCCTGCCGCACGGCGCCGTCTCCTTCTTCCAGATGGAGGAGGGCGGCCGGGACGTCCCCGCCGTCGCCGACGCCGTCCAGCGCTACTTCTCGGTCGAGACCCGCGCCGACGTCTCCCGCGTCGCCGTCGGCAAGCCCGGCTGCCCGGCCTGGGGCGGCGGCGACGGCTGCGGCCAGTACGAGCTGATGCTGCCGCCCGCCAACGAGTGCCCGATGTGGGCGGCCACCGCCGACGGCAGCGACCCGTCCGAGAAGTTCACCCCCGAGCAGCGGCGGAAGCTGCTGCGCGAGGACTGGCGCTGCAAGGAGACCTCGGGCGGCGGCGGGGTCTACGTCGACGGCGGACTCCTCGTCGGCGACGACCGCCTCCTGAAGGTCCTCGGCATCGACGACCCCGGCGCCGTCCGGGCCCTCGCCGACGGCAAGGCCGTCGTCCTCTCCCGGCCCCTGGTGGACAAGGACGGCACGATCGGCATCAAGCAGGTCACCGACCTGAAGGCCGCCGAGCAGGCCTCGATGGCGCGCAAGCCCTCCCCGGGCAAGGTCTCCCGGATCCCCGCCCACCTGGTGTCGGGCGATCCGAAGTCCTACGGCCTCCAGGTCCTCATGACCCCCGCGGCGGCCAAGGCGGCCGGCCTCGCCACCGTGCCCGTCGGCGCCTACTTCAGCACCGACGCCCTGCCGAGCAGCGAGCAGCGCCAGAAGCTCGACGCCGAACTGGCGGGCCTCGGCGCCGGGGTGGACCTCACCGTGGAGGAGGGGTACGTCTCCGACGACAGCATCTTCCTCCTCGCGCTGACCGTCTTCGCCGGCCTGGTCACCATCGGCGCCGCCGGCATCGCCACCGGCCTCGCCCAGGCCGACGCCGAGGCCGACCTGAAGACGCTGGCCGCCGTCGGCGCCCCGCCGCGCGTCCGCCGCACCCTCAGCGGCTTCCAGTGCGGGGTGGTCGCCGCGATGGGCGTCGTCCTCGGCTCGCTCGCCGGACTGCTCCCCGCGATGGGGCTGCGGCTCACCGAGGAGCGCGAGCAGATCCGCTTCCACGAGCAGATCCTCGCGGAGGGCTGGGGCAGCGACCTCACCCCGCCGTACGTGCCGATCGTGATCCCCTGGGAGACGCTCGCGGCCCTGCTCGTCGTCGTCCCGCTCGGCGCGGCGCTGCTCGCCGCCCTGGTGACCCGCTCGAAGGGGGCGGTGGCCCGCCGCGAGGCGACCTGACGACTTTCCGCGGCCGACCGTGCCCGGGGAGAAGGGTGGATCACCCTTCTCCCCGGGCACACCTGGTGGTGAAGCGTGTGTGCGAGAGAATGGCGGCATGGAGATGCCGAGGAATGACAGGTCGCCGGAGAGCCCCCAGGTCCTCATCGTGGGACAGGACGGGATGGCTCTCGGCGGCGCCCAGGGCGACGACGAACCCCGTGAGGTCCCGGTGACGGAAATGGTCGAGCAGCCGGCGAAGGTCATGCGGATCGGCAGCATGATCAAGCAGCTTCTGGAGGAGGTCCGCGCGGCACCTCTCGACGAGGCCAGCCGGGTCCGGCTGAAGGAGATCCACGCCAGCTCGGTGAAGGAGCTGGAGGACGGCCTCGCGCCGGAGCTCGTCGAGGAGTTGGAGCGGCTCTCGCTCCCCTTCACCGACGAGGCCATCCCCTCCGAGGCGGAACTGCGCATCGCGCAGGCCCAGTTGGTCGGGTGGCTGGAGGGCCTCTTCCACGGCATCCAGACGGCGCTGTTCGCCCAGCAGATGGCGGCCCGCGCCCAACTGGAGCAGATGCGGCGGGCCTTGCCCCCCGGCGCCTCGCACGAGGACGACGACGAGCCCGGTGGCCGCGGCCACGGCCGTGCGGTCGGCTCGGGGCCGTACCTGTAGGGCGGTCGTACGAGGAAGGGCCGCCTGTAGGGCGGTCGTACGAGGAAGGGCCACCTGTAGGGCGGTCGTACGAGGAAGGGCCCGGCGCTTCGGACGCGCCGGGCCCTCTCGCGTACCGCCCGGCGTCTACGGCGCGAGCAGCAGGACCTTGCCGACGTGGGCGCCGGACTCCAGGACCCGGTGGGCCTCGGCGGCCTCCCGCATCGGAAGCGTCCGGTCGACGACCGGGCGGACCGTGCCGCCCTCGACCAGGGGCCAGACGTGCTCGCGGACGGCCGCGACGATCGCCGCCTTCTCCTGGAGCGGACGGGCGCGCAGGGTCGTCGCCATCACGGCGGCCCGCTTCGCGAGGAGCGCGCCGAGGTTCAGCTCGCCCTTGACGCCGCCCTGGAGGCCGATGACCACCAGACGACCGTTGACCGCGAGGGCCTGGATGTTCCGGTCCAGGTACTTGGCGCCCATGATGTCCAGGATCACGTCCGCGCCGGCCCCGTCGGTGGCCTTGTGGAGCTCCTCCACGAAGTCCTGGGTGCGGTAGTCGATCAGCACGTCCGCGCCGAGTTCGGCGCAGCGGGCCAGCTTCTCCGGTCCGCCCGCCGTGACGGCGACCTTCGCGCCGACCGCCTTGGCCAGCTGGATCGCCATCGTGCCGATGCCGCTCGCCCCGCCGTGCACGAGGAGCGTCTCCCCGGGCCGCAGGTGGGCGATCATGAAGACGTTGGACCAGACCGTACAGGCGACCTCGGGGAGCGCGGCGGCCGTGGCCAGGTCGACGCCCTTCGGGACCGGGAGCAGCTGGCCGGCCGGGACGGCGACCCGCTGGGCGTAGCCGCCGCCGACGAGCAGGGCGCAGACCTCGTCGCCGACGGACCAGCCGGAGACCCCGGGACCGAGGGCGGCGACGCGTCCGGCGCACTCCAGGCCGGGGTGGGGCGAGGTGCCGGGCGGCGGGTTGTAGAAGCCCTGCCGCTGGAGGACGTCGGCGCGGTTCACGGCGCTCGCCACCACCTCGACGAGGACCTCGCCCTCGCCGGGCACGGGATCGGGCACCTCGGCCCAGACGAGGGCCTCGGGGCCGCCGGCTTCCGGAATCGTGATCGCATGCATGGGCGCGAGGCTACTCCCGGTCCGCCGGGGGCGCTCAGTCCTCCGGCGGCGTGGTGAGCGGGATCCGGGGGGTGGCCCGGACGATGGTGATGACCCGGTCCGTGAGCTGGAGGGGGCTGGCCGCGGGGTCGTCGTAGCTGAGCAGCCGGTGGCCGCGCAGCACGCTCACCACCAGGTCGTCGGTCTCCCGGACGCTGCGGCCCGCCTCCGCCTTGGTCACCGGGCGCTCGACCAGGTCGAGGCCGGAGCCCTGCTGGATCAGGTCCTCCATGACGGTGCCCGCGCTGGGGCTGAGCACGGAGAGGCCGAGGAGCCGGCCGGCGGCGGAGGCGCTGGTGATGACCGCGTCGGCGCCGGACTGGCGGAGCAGCGGCGCGTTCTCCTCCTCGCGGACGGCGGCGACGATCTTCGCGCCCCGGTTGAGCTGGCGCGCGGTCAGGGTGACCAGGACGGCGGTGTCGTCGCGCTGGGTGGCGATGACGATCTGGCGGGCCTTCTGGACCTCGGCCCTGATGAGGACGTCGCTGCGGGTGCCGTCGCCGACGACGCCGACGAAGCCGTCGAGGTTGGCGGCCTCGATGACCTTGCCGGAGGGGTCGACGATGACGATCTGGTCCTTGCGGAGGCCGGTGGCACAGAGGGTCTGGATCGCGGACCGCCCCTTCGTCCCGAAGCCGACGATCACGGTGTGGTCGCGCAAGTGGGACCTCCACTTCTTGAGGCGGAACTCCTCCCGGGTCCTTTCCGTGAGGACCTCGAGAGTGGTACCGACCAGGATGATCAGGAAGAGCACGCGCAGGGGCGTGATCACCAGGATGTTGACGAGCCGCGCGGAGTCGCTGAACGGGACGATGTCGCCGTATCCGGTGGTGGAGAGGGTGACGGTCGCGTAGTAGGCGCAGTCGAGGAAGTCGACGGTCTCGTTGGCGTTGTCGTGGTAGCCGTCGCGGTCCACGTAGACGATCAGGACCGTCAGGAACAGCACTCCGAGGGCCATGAGGAGACGCCGGGCGACCTGCCGGAGGGGGTCCACGGAGCGGCTGGGCAGATGGATCCGCGCACCGGTCACCTTCTCGTCTGCGTGGCGGGCCATGACGTCACGGCTGGGAAGTTTCACGTGAAACATGCTCCTTGAGCGAACGGCGGCTCGGTCGGCCAGGGGAGGGCGAGCAGCTCAAGGCGCTGTCCGGGCTCGGCTCCGCCGGGCGGCACCACGGCCATGGCGTCGGCGGCGGCGATGCCCCGCAGCATGGCCGGCCCCTGGTAGCGCAGGGGCACGACGAGCCCGTCCCGGTGGACGACGGGCACCAGCCGGGTGTCGTACGGGTGGCCCTGCACGGGGTCGCGGAGGGGCGCCCGGGAGTCGCCCGGCGCGGCGGCCGTCGGGGAACCGCCCGGTGCGGCGTCGGCCGGGGGCTCGTACGGGGCGGCGGCGGGGGACTCGCGCGGGGGCGTCGCCAGGGCGGCCAGGAGGGGCGCGGCGAGGGTCAGGAGGCCGGAGACGGCGGCCAGGGGGTTGCCCGGCAGCCCGACCAGATGGCGTCCCGCGTCCAGCCGGGCGAGCAGCATGGGGTGGCCGGGGCGGACCTTCACCCCGTCGACCAGCAGGGTCGCGCCGGCCTTGTCGAGAACCGGGTGGACGTGATCCACGGGTCCTGCGGCGGTGCCGCCCGTGGTGACGACGAGGTCGGCGGCGGACGTGGTGACGGCCGTGTACAGGGCCTCGGCGTCATCGCCGATCCGGCGGGTCGCCAGGACCTCGGCGCCCAGGGCGGTGAGCCAGGGCCCGAGCATCGGGCCGAGCGCGTCGCGGATCAGCCCGTCGTGGGGGAGCCCGGCCGTCAGCAGTTCGTCGCCGAGGACGAGAACCTCCACCCGGGGGCGGGGCGCCACGGCGAGCTCGTCGTATCCGGCGGCGGCGGCGAGGCCGAGGACGGCGGGGCCGACGGGGGAGCCGGCGGACAGCAGTTCGTCGCCGGCCCGGCACTCCTGGCCCCGGGGGCGGATGTCCTGCCCGGTCACGACCTCCCGGAGGGGGTACAGCAGAACCGTTCCGGCCTCGGGGGCGGTGCGGGGGTCCGCGCCGCCGGCGTCCTCGGTGCGGGGGTCCTCGCCGTGGGCGGGGCCGGTGCCGGAGTGCCCGCCGTGGGCGTCCTCGGTGCGGGAGTGCTCGGCGCGGATGACGGCGGTGGTGCCGGCGGGGACGCGGGCGCCGGTGGCGATCCGTACGGCCTGCCCGGGGGCGAGGGCGGCGGCTCCGGCGTGCCCCGCGAGCACCGCCTCCTCGCGCACCGTCCAGGGCCCCGGTCCCGCGACCGCCCAGCCGTCCATGGCGGAACTGTCGAAGGACGGCAGGTCGGTGAGCGCCCGCAGCGGTTCGGCGAGGGTGCGTCCGAGCGCCTGCCCGAGCGGCACGCGCACCGCCGGGCGCTCCCCCGCCGCCCGCGCCGCGCTGCCCGCCCGGGCGGCGAGGGCGCGAGCCTCGGGCCAGGGGGTGGCGCGATGGTGCCCGTGGGCCCGCGCGGGGGCCTGCGCGGGGGCGGGGGGCGGGGCGGGTTGTCCGGCGGTCATCCGGCCTCGTTCTTGTCATCCCGCTTCGCCTGCCCGGCCTGCCCGGCCGGCTCGGCCCGTCCGGCCTGCCCGGCCGGCTCGGCCTGCTCGGCTTCCCAGCGGAGGGCGAGGGCGGCGGCCTTGCGGGAGGCCTCGGCCACGGCTTCGGCGGGGACGGCGCCGCCCTGCGCGGCCTTGGCCGCCGCGTAGCCGACGAGGAAGGTCGTCAGGGGCGCGGCGGGGCGGGCGACGCCGTGGGCGGCGTCCCGGGCCAGGTCGAGCAGGACGCCGGTGTCGACGTCCAGGTCGATGCCCAGTTCGGTCTTGACTGCGGTGATCCATTCGTCCAGCACGGATCCATGGTCCCTGATGCGCGCCCGGGCCGTGGCGATGTCCTCCCAGGTGTCGCAGTCGAACGAGGCCGCGGGCTCCTCCGCTCCCACCGGGACCCGGACGAGCCGCAGCCCGCCGACGAGCGTCCGCAGCGGCAGGTGGTCGAGCTCCCCGTGTGCCCGTCGGAGCCCGTCGAGCTCCCGGCGCAGGGCCGTGGCCCGGTAGACGGCGACGAGCGGCTGCTCCCGTCCGTCCCCGTCGACGAGCAGCGCCCCTTCGGCCCCCGGCCCGGCGTCGAGCGCGGCGAGGAGCCGCAGCACCGTCCCCCCGCCGAGGAAGGGCAGATCTGCGGAGAGCACGAGCAGGATTCCGGGGTCCCCGGGCGCGGTGGCGCCGAGCGCGGTGACGCCGGCGGCGAGGGCGGCCACCGGCCCCGTCCCGGCCGGCTCCTCGCGGGTCCAGCCGACGGGCCGGACCGTCGGGCGCGGGTCGCCGACGACCACGGTCCGGCGCGCCCCGGAGCAGGCGGCGAGCACCCGGTCGAGCAGGGTGCGCCCGCCGACCCGTACCCCTGGTTTGTCCGCACCGCCGAGGCGCCGCGCGGCGCCCCCGGCGAGCACGACGGCGTCGAATGCGGTGGTCACCCCAGCAGTATGGTCCGCCGCCCCCGACGCCCGCCCGGCCGGTCCCCTGGATGAGACGGGCCGGTGCCCCGGCGTCGGGGGCGGCGGCGGTCAGACCGTGCGGAGCAGCACCGCCGGCTGTTCGACGCAGTCCGCGACGTACCGGAGGAAGCCGCCGGCCGTACCGCCGTCGCAGACGCGGTGGTCGAAGGTGAGCGAGAGCTGCACCACCTGACGGACGGCCAGTTCGCCCTGGTGGACCCAGGGCTTGGGGATGATCCGTCCGACGCCGAGCATCGCCGCCTCGGGGTGGTTGACGATCGGCGTGGAGCCGTCCACCCCGAACACCCCGTAGTTGTTGAGGGTGAAGGTGCCGCCGGTGAGGTCGGCCGGGGTGAGCGTGCCCTGCCGGGCCGTCTCGGTGAGCCGGGCGAACTCCTCCGTCAGCGACTCCGCGGTCCGGGTCCCGGCGTCCCTGACCACGGGGACGACGAGCCCGCGCGGGGTCTGGGCGGCGAAGCCGAGGTGCACCTGGGGCAGCCGGACGATCTCCCGGGCGGTCGTGTCCACGGTGGAGTTCAGCTCGGGGAAGCGGCCCAGGGCGTGGACGCAGATCCGGGCGAGGAGGGCGAGGAGCGAGATCTTCGGCCCGCCCGCCGCGTTCATCGCCGCCCGCGCCGCCATGAGTTCGGTGGCGTCGGCGTCCACCCAGCAGGTCGCGTCGGGGATCTCCGTACGGCTCCGGGAGAGCTTGTCGGCGACGGCTCCGCGCAGCCCGCGCAGCGGGATCCGCTCGGCGCCGGGGACGGCGGCGGCCGGCGCGGCCACGGCGGGTGCCGCCTGCGCCGCCGGTGCCGCGGGCGTCTCGCGCGCGGTGAGGGCCCGCTCGACGTCGGCGCGCAGGATCAGGCCCTCGGGTCCCGAGCCGCGCACCTCCCGCAGGTCGAGCCCCCGGTCCCGGGCGAGCTTCCGCACCAGCGGGGAGATGACGGGGACCGGGCCCTCGGGCCGCACGGCGCCCACCGCCGCCGTCGCCGCCGGGGCGGGCGCGGCGGGGGCCGTCGGGGCGGGACCGGCCGTCGCGTTCGGCGTGGATTGCGCGACGACCGGGGACTGGGGGCGGATCCGGCGCCGCCGGGCCGCGGGGCCCGCCGTGCCGTAGCCGACGAGCACGTTGCCCGAGTACTCCGAGGACACCGCCGACCCGGCCGCCCCGGCCGCCTCGGCGCCGGGCGCGGACGCGATCCCGGACGGGGACGCGGTCGCGGGCTCGGCGGGCTCCGCCCCCGTCCCCGCGTCGCCGGACGCTCCGACCGCGACCGTCAGCAGCGGCGCGCCGACGGGCAGTTCGGTGCCCTCCTCGCCGAAGCGGGCGGTGACCACGCCCCCGTACGGGCACGGCACCTCCACCATCGCCTTGGCGGTCTCGACCTCGACGACGGGCTGGTCGATCGCGACGACGTCGCCGACGGCCACCAGCCAGCGGACGATCTCCGCCTCGGTGAGTCCCTCACCGAGGTCGGGCAGCTTGAACTCCAGGACCTGTGCCATCAGTTCCCCGCTTCCCACTGGAGGCGGGCGACCGCGTCCAGGACCCGGTCGACGCCCGGCAGGTGGTGCCGCTCCAGCATCGGCGGCGGGTAGGGGAGGTCGAAGCCCGCGACCCTCAGCACCGGCGCCTCCAGGTGGTGGAAGCAGCGCTCGGTGACCCGGGCGGCGATCTCCGCGCCGGGGCCGGCGAAGCCGCCGGACTCGTGGACCACGACGGCGCGGCCGGTGCGCCGCACCGACGCGGCGACGGTCTCGTCGTCGAAGGGCACGAGCGAGCGGAGGTCGACGACCTCCAGGTCCCAGCCCTCCGCGGTGGCCGCCTCGGCCGCCTCCAGACAGACCGGCAGCGAGGGACCGTAGGTGATCAGGGTGGCGCTGGTGCCGGGCCGGCGGACCACGGCCTTGCCGATGGGCTCCACGCGCGCGGGGGCCTCGGGCGACCAGTCGGACTTCGACCAGTAGAGCCGCTTGGGCTCCAGGAAGACGACCGGGTCGTCGGAGGCGATCGCCGTCCGCAGCAGGCCGTAGGCGTCCTCGACGGTCGCGGGGGTGACCACGTGCAGGCCCGGGGTGGCCATGTAGTAGATCTCGGAGGAGTCGCTGTGGTGCTCGACGCCGCCGATCCCGCCGCCGTACGGCACCCGGATGACCATCGGCATCGGCATCGCGCCGCGGGTGCGGTTCCGCATCTTCGCCACGTGCGAGACGAGCTGCTCGAACGCCGGGTAGGCGAACGCGTCGAACTGCATCTCGACCACCGGCCGCAGGCCGTACATGGCCATGCCGACGGCGGTGCCGAGGATGCCCGCCTCGGCCAGCGGCGTGTCCGTGCAGCGGTCCTCGCCGAACTCCTTGGCGAGCCCGTCGGTGACCCGGAAGACCCCGCCGAGGGTGCCGACGTCCTCGCCCATCACGTGGACGGTCGGGTCCTCGGCCATCGCGTCGCGCATGGCGCGCTGGAGCGCCTGCGCCATCGTGGCCGGCTTGGTCCGGCCCGCCGCCTTGGCGGCCGCGCCGGTCGTCGCCGTCGTCATCGGCTCTCGCCCTCCGCTTCGAGTTCGGCCCGCAGCTGCGCCGCCTGCTCGCGCAGCTGCGCGGTCTGCTCGGCGTAGACGTGGGTGAAGAGGTCCATCGGGTCGAGCACCGGGTCGGCGTTCATCCGCTCGCGCAGCTCCGCCGCCATCGTCTCGGCGGCCTCGGCCGCGGCGCGGCGGCCGTCCTCGTCGAGCAGGCCCCGCTCGGTCAGTTCGCGCTCCAGGAGCAGCACCGGGTCGTGCGCCCGCCAGGCCTCGACCTCGCCCTCCGCGCGGTAGCGGGTGGCGTCGTCGGCGTTGGTGTGGGCGTCGATCCGGTAGGTGATGGCCTCCACCAGGGTCGGACCGCCGCCGCGACGCGCGCGTGCCACGGCCTCGGTGAGCACCTGGTGCACGGCGACCACGTCGTTCCCGTCGACCAGGCGGCCCGGCATGCCGTAGCCGACGGCCTTGTGGGCGAGGGAGGGGGCGGCGGTCTGCTTGGCGAGGGGCACGGAGATCGCGAAGCCGTTGTTCTGCACGAAGAAGACCACCGGCGCCTGCCAGACGGCGGCGAAGTTCAGCGCCTCGTGGAAGTCGCCCTCGCTGGTGCCGCCGTCGCCGACCATGGCGAGCGCGACCACGTCGTCGCCCTTGAGGCGGGCCGCGTGGGCGAGGCCGACGGCGTGCGGCAGCTGGGTGGCGAGCGGGGTGCACAGCGGCGCCACGCGGTGCTCCCGCGGGTCGTAGCCGGTGTGCCAGTCGCCGCGCAGCAGGGTCAGCGCCTGCACCGGGTCGAGGCCGCGGGCGACGGCCGCGAGGGTGTCCCGGTAGGACGGGAAGAGCCAGTCCCGCTCCTCCAGGGCGAGGGCGGCGGCGACCTCGCACGCCTCCTGGCCGGTGGTGGAGGGGTAGACCGCGAGCCGCCCCTGCTTGGTCAGGGCGGTCGCCTGGGCGTTGTACCGGCGGCCGCGGACCAGTTCCGCGTAGAGCCGGCGCAGCAGCGCGGGGTCGGCGTCGGCGACCGCGTCCGTGCCGAGCACGCGCAGCGGCTCGGCGTCGGGCAGCAGCGGGGCGGGATCGGTCCGCGGCCGCCAGGCGGGCGGCGGCGTGGGCCGGTAGGCCGTCTCGGCGAGCGGCTCCTGGACTGTCGAACTGCGCTGTTGCAACGAGTCCACCTCCTCGTGGGAGCGGGCATAAGACCCGAAGGCGGGTGGCGCGGGTGTGGCGCGCCTCACCTACCGATTGTTCGGTCGTGGAGGCATTTTGGCTACAGGCACCTCCAGCCTGTGGACAAACGGTTCTCCACGGCCTGGGATAGAGGCAGGTCGTCCACCGGAGAGAGGCGGGGGCACATGGCGGATGAACAAATGGCCGTCGCCCGGGGCGGTGCCCCGGACGAGTCGGCCGGGGACGCGACGGGCGAGATGCTGAGCGCCCCCTCGGACACGCCGGCGCACGCCGCCCCGGCGCGCCCGCTGGACGCGATAGACCGGGACATCCTGCGACTGCTCCAGACGGACGGCCGCGCCTCGGTGCGCTCCGTGGCCGAGCGGGTGCACGTCTCCCGGGCCAACGCGTACGCGCGCATCAACCGGCTCATCGACGACGGCGTGATCCGCGGCTTCAGCGCCCGCGTCAACCACGAACGGGCCGGCCACGGCGCCTCCGCCTACATCACGCTCAAGATCGTCCAGAACTCCTGGCGCACGGTCCGCGAGCAGCTCAAGGCGCTCCCCGGAGCCGCGCACATCGCGCTGGTCAGCGGCGACTTCGACGTCCTGCTGCTGGTCCACACCCCGGACAACCGGACCCTGCGCGAGCTGGTCCTCACCCGCCTCCAGGCCATCCCCGAGGTCCTGTCCACCCGCACCCTGCTCGTCTTCGACGAGATGGACCTGAACGCCGACCCGAGGCCCTGACGCCCCGGTCACGGAAAAGGGCCCCTGAGGCCCGGGGCGGCAAAGGGGCCCTGAGGCCCCGGCCACGGAAAGGGGCCGCCGGATCCGTTCCGGCCCCCGGGCGCGCCGAGAGGGCCCCGGAACGGATCCGGGGCCCTCTTCTTCGGCCGGACCCTCTGGTACGCCTCCAGGCCTCGGTGGTCGTACGTCTCCCACCCTCGGGGGGCGTACGCCGCCCACCCCTCAGCGGGCGTACACCTCCCCACCCTCAGGGGCGTACGCCTCCCCACCCTCAGGGGGCGTACATCTCCCGGCCCTCAGCGGGCCTTCCGCAGCCCGTCGAAGGCGAGGTGGGCGACGGTCTCGGCGAGCTGGTCGCGCTCCGTCTGGTCCGGATGCGGCCGGTACCACTCCACCAGCGAGTTGATCATGCCGAAGAGGAGCCGGGTCGCGAGCCGGATGTCCACGTCGGACCGCAGGTCGCCCTCGGCGGCGGCCGCCCCGAGCAGCTCGGCCACCCGGTGGTCGAACTCCCGGCGCCGCTCCATCGCCCACCGCTCGGTCGCGGTGTTGCCCCGCACCCGCAGCAGCAGCGTCACGTACGGCAGCTCGGCTATCAGCACCTCGACGGTCCGCCGGGTGACGTACTCGACCCGCTCCACCGCGCGCCCGCGCACCGCGCCCGGCTCCTCCAGGATCGAGAAGAGCCCGTCGAGCGCCCGGCTGACCGCCCGGCGCAGCAGCTCCTCCTTGCCCGTCACGTGGTGGTAGATCGAGGACTTGGAGATCCCGGCGGCCTTGGACAGGTGCTCCATGGAGGTGCCGTCGTAGCCGCGCTCGTTGAAGACCCGCACCGCGACCGAGAGCAGCGTCTCGGGGGTGTACGTGTCGCGTCTGGCCGTCGTCATCGTGCCTCCTCCTCGGCGTACGCCCGGCGTGCGAGACCGGGGCACGGGGCGTACCGGCCCGTCGGGTACCGGCCGTGCAGGGCGTCCAGCAGCATCGCCGCCCGCCGGTGGCCCAGCCGGGCCCCCCACTCCAGGGGGCCGACCGGGTAGTTGACTCCGAGCCGCATCGCCGTGTCGACGTCCTCCGCCGTGGCGACGCCCCGGTCGACGGCGTCGACGGCGAGGTCGACGAGCATCGCGACCGTCCGGGCGACGATCATGCCGGGGACGTCCCCGATGACGGAGACCTGCTTGCCGAGCGCCTGGAAGAGCCCGACCGCCTCGCCGAGGACCTCGGGCGCGATGCCGTCCCGGGCCGCCAGCACGATCCGCCCGGCGGCGGCGTAGTCGAGGGCGAGGTCGAAGTAGACGATCTCCCGCTGGTACGGGAAGGAGGCCTCGCCGTCGGCGAGGTGGAGCTCGGCACCGCCCGGAAGGACGACGCGGCCGTCGCCCCCCTCCCCCTCCTCACGCTCCACGGCGATCCCCGCCGCCTCGAAGAGCGCCACCAGCGGCTCGGCCGGTCCGAGGCCGCCGCGGACGGTGATCCGCTCCGGCGCCTTCGCGGGCGGCGCGGTGTGCGGCGCGGGCCGCTCGGCGCCCTCCGCGTACGGGTACCAGCCGTGGCCCGACTTCCGGCCGAGCCGCCCCGACTCGACCAGCCTGCGCTGGGCCAGCGAGGGCGTGAACTTCGGGTCCTGGAAGAAGGACTCCCACACGGAGCGGGTCACGGCCTCGTTGACGTCCTGCCCGATCAGGTCGGTCAGCTCGAAGGGGCCCATCCGGAAGCCGCCGCACTCGCGCAGCGCCGCGTCGATCGTGGCGGGGTCGGCGCCGCCCTCCTCGTACACCCGGAAGGCCTCGGCGTAGAAGGGCCGGGCGATGCGGTTGACGATGAAGCCCGGGGTGTCGGCGCAGCGCACCGGCGTCTTGCCCCAGGCCTTCACCGTCTCGTACGCGCGCGTGGCGGCGGTCTCGTCGCTCGCGAAGCCGCGGACGACCTCGACGAGGGGGAGCAGCGGCGCCGGGTTGAAGAAGTGCAGGCCGACGAAGCGGCCGGGCAGCCGCAGGCCCCCGGCGATGGCGGTGACGGAGAGCGAGGAGGTGTTGGTGGCGAGGAGGGCGTCGTCGGCGACGACCTCCTCCAGGTCGGCGAAGAGCCGCTTCTTGACCGCCAGGTCCTCGACGATCGCCTCGACCACGAGGGCCGCGTCGGCGAGCTCGGCGAGATCCGCGGCGGCGTGCAGCCGGCCTCCGGCGGCCTCACGGTCGACGGCCGTCATCCGCCCCTTCTCGACGAGCCGGTCCAGGCGGGCGCCGATCGCGGCGACGGCCTCGGCGGCGCGGCCGGGGGCGCTGTCGTGGAGCCGTACGGTATGGCCGGCGGCCAGTGCCACCTGCGCGATGCCCTGGCCCATGGTGCCGGTGCCCACGACGGCGACGGTCCGGTCCCGCCCGATCGCCTCGCCCGCCGTGCTCGCGTCGTCCATGGTGGCGCTCCCCCTGACGGTTCCGTTGACCCGCGTGTCCGCTTCGCTGCCGAAGCTCATAGGAGTGATCCTCCCCGATGGGTTTTCCACAGGATCGACGGACCCCCTTGTCCCGACCGATCGTTCGGTTACTCTAACTCCGTACGCGTCTCCCTGCCCAGCTCGACGAGGAGTTGGTCCATCCATGGCCACCGCCCAGCCGATCACCGACGTTCTGGCCGAGAAGCACCGGTCCACACTCGATCAGGCCCTCGCCACCATCCGCACCCGCGCCTACTGGTCGCCCCACCCCGAGCATCCGAAGGCGTACGGCGCGGACGGCTCGTTGGACGCGGCCGCCGGCCTGGCCGCCCACGAAGCGGTGCTGAACGGCCGCTTCGAGCTCGACCAGCCGGGCACCGACGGCTGGACCGGCGGCGAGATCTCGCCGTACGGCCCCGCGCTCGGCATCGAGTACCCGCACGCGGACGTCGACGTGCTGCTGCCCGCGATGCGCGCCGGCCTGCCCGGCTGGCGGGACGCCGGGCCGGAGACGCGCGCCCTGGTGTGTCTGGAGATCCTGTCCCGGATCTCGGCCCGCACCCACGAGTTCGCCCACGCGGTCATGCACACCAGCGGCCAGGCGTTCATGATGGCGTTCCAGGCCGGCGGCCCGCACGCGCAGGACCGCGGCCTGGAGGCGGTGGCGTACGCGTACGAGGAGCAGACCCGCACCCCCGCCGGCCGGACCGCCTGGTCCAAGCCGCAGGGCAAGCGGGACCCGCTGGAGCTGTCCAAGGAGTTCACCCCGGTCGGCCGCGGCGTCGCCCTGGTCATCGGCTGCAACACCTTCCCGACGTGGAACGGCTACCCGGGCCTCTTCGCCTCCCTCGCGACGGGCAACGCGGTCCTGGTGAAGCCCCACCCGCGCGCGGTCCTCCCGCTGGCGCTGACCGTGCGGATCGCCCGCGAGGTCCTCGCCGAGTCCGGCTTCGACCCGAACCTGGTGGCGCTGGCCACCGAGCGTCCGGGCGAGGGCATCGCCAAGACCCTGGCGGTCCGCCCGGAGATCCGGATCATCGACTACACCGGCTCCACCGAGTTCGGCGACTGGCTGGAGGCCAACGCCCGCCAGGCGCAGGTCTACACGGAGAAGGCCGGTGTCAACACGGTCCTGATCGACTCCACCGACGACTACAAGGGCATGCTGTCCAACCTGGCGTTCTCGCTGTCCCTGTACAGCGGCCAGATGTGCACCACCCCGCAGAACCTGCTGATCCCCCGCGACGGCATCGCCACCGACCAGGGCCCCAAGTCCTACGACGAGGTGGTGGCCGACCTGGCCGCCGCCGTCGGCGGCCTCCTCGGCGACGACGCCCGGGCCAACGCCCTGCTCGGTGCCCTGGTGAACCCGGACGTGAAGGCCCGCCTGGAGGCGGCCGCCGGTCTCGGCGAGGTCGCCCTGGCCTCCCGCGAGGTCGCCCACCCGGACTTCCCGGAGGCCGTCGTCCGCACCCCCGTCATGGTCAAGCTGGACGGCTCCAAGCCGGACGCGGAGGCCGCGTACCTCTCCGAGTGCTTCGGCCCGGTCTCCTTCGCCGTCTCGGTCGACTCCACGGCCGACGGCCTGGAGCTGCTGCGGCGCACGATCCGCGACAAGGGCGCGATGACGGTGGGCGCGTACACGACCTCCGCCGACACCGAGCGGGCCGTCGAGGAGATCTGCCTCGACGAGTCGGCGCAGCTCTCGCTCAACCTCACGGGCGGGGTGTACGTGAACCAGACGGCCGCCTTCTCCGACTTCCACGGCTCGGGCGGCAACCCGGCGGCGAACGCGGCGCTGTGCGACGGCGCCTTCGTCTCCAACCGCTTCCGGGTGGTCGAGGTGCGCCGCCAGGCCTGACCCGGCGGCCCGTCCCGGCGTGCCGGTCCCTACTCGGGGGCCGGCACGTCGGCGTAGCGCTGGATCCAGGCGTGCATGGCGATCGCGGCGGCCGCCCCGGCGTTGATCGACCGGGTGGAGCCGAACTGGGCGATCGAGCAGACGGTCCGCACGTGGCGGCGGGCCTCCTCGGTCAGCCCCGGGCCCTCCTGTCCGAAGAGCAGGACGCAGCGGCGGGGGAGCACGGTCCGCTCCAGCGGCACCGAGCCCGGCAGGTTGTCGATGCCGATGATCGGCAGGTCCTCGGCCGCGGCCCAGGCGGTGAGCGCCTCGGTGTCGGGGTGGTGCCGCACGTGCTGGTAGCGGTCGGTGACCATGGCGCCGCGCCGGTTCCAGCGGCGGCGCCCGACGATGTGCACCTCCTTGGCCAGGAAGGCGTTGGCGGTGCGCACCACGGACCCGATGTTGAAGTCGTGGCCCCAGTTCTCCACGGCCACGTGGAAGTCGTGCCGGCGGGTGTCGAGGTCGGCGACGATCGCCTCCCGCGTCCAGTACCGGTAGGCGTCGACGACGTTGCGCCGGTCGCCCCCGGCCAGCAGTTCGCGGTCGTAGCGCGGGTCCTCGGGCCACGGCTCGGGGTGCGGGCCGACACCGACCTCGGGGCCGTACCCCTCGTCGTACTGAAGCGGCTCGGCCCCGGCCGGGACGGGGTTCTCTTCGGTGGTGCTCACCCGACGAGGGTACGGGGAGCGGCCTCGCCGCCCGTCTCCCCGCCCGGCTCCCCGTCCCGCGCGGGGCGCTGCGGGGGGAGATCCGCCGCTGCGGGCCTCCGCCGCAGCAGCCGGTCCCGGCCCCGGGTGGCGCGCGCGCCCAGCCACACCAGGAAGACGGTGGGCAGGAAGACGGCGTCGGCGGCGATCATCGCCAGCGAGAAGGCCGGAAGGCCCAGCAGCAGCGCGATGCCCGCGTGCTCCAGCATCATCGCGACGAGCAGGACGTTCTTCACCTTGCGGTGGAACAGCGTGAACGGGAAGGCGACCTGCACGATCACCGTGCCGTAGCTGAGCAGCATGACCATGATCCCGCTGGAGGCGAGGAGCTCGGAGAGCGCCGGCCAAGGCGTGAAGTAGTCCAGGTGCAGCGGGTAGAAGAGCGCGGTGCCGTCCTGCCAGCGCGAGCCCTGGATCTTGTACCAGCCGGCGGTGGCGTAGATCAGGCAGACCTCGGCCATGAGGACCACGAGGGCCGCGTTGTGGGCGAGGTTCGCCAGCACGTCCAGGAGGAC
Source organism: Streptomyces roseolus (assembly GCF_014649855.1). Lineage (GTDB taxonomy): Bacteria > Actinomycetota > Actinomycetes > Streptomycetales > Streptomycetaceae > Streptomyces > Streptomyces roseolus. The sequence goes on from NZ_BMTV01000001.1 coordinate 413,122, forward strand.
GCGGGGCTCGCCGGGCGCGTACTGCTCGACGAGCCACCACAGGCCCTGCCCGAGCCAGAGCACCCAGAGCAGCACGTAGACCCACCACTCGCCGGTGACCGGGCTGAACCAGGTCGCGGCGACCAGGAACCCGCCGAGGACGACCCACAGGGCGGGGCCCGCGAGCTCGACCCGTCGGCGGGCCTCCTCGCCCCGGGCCTCCTCGCCCCGGGCCTCCTCGCCCCGGGCCGCCTCGCGGGCCGCCCGCCGGGCGTCGAGGGACCACACCTGGCCGCAGCGCAGCAGCGTGAGGTAGATCGAGACGAGGTGCACCACGTTGTCGCCGCCGTCGCCGAGGAAGACGGACCGGTTCTGCAGCGACAGCGCGCCGACCATGAAGACCACCGACACGGCCCGGGTGTGCCAGCCGAGGAGCAGCAGCACGGCGGCGACGACCGCCAGGCCGTAGACCACCTCGAACCAGAGACGCCCGTCGGACCACATGAGGACCGTGAACGCGCGGTTGTCGGCGATCAGCCGGCGGGCCAGCTCGAACGACCAGGGGCCGTCGGGGCCGTACATCTCGTGCCGGTGCGGGAACTCCCGCACCAGGAAGAACAGCCAGGTCAGCGAGAAGCCGATCCGGACGATCGCGGTCTGGTACGGGCCCAGGGCGCGCGAGGTGACGGTCTGCGCCGCCCGGGCCAGCTTGCGGTCGAAGGGCACGCGCGCCGGGGCCGCGGCCGGTGCGGGGCTGGGGACGGTCATCGGCGGGACTCCGTGCGGCTGGGGGCGTTCATCGGCTCGTCTCCGTGCGGCTGCGGTCGGCGTCGGTGATCTCCCACCAGGGCATCAGCCGGCTCGAAGGCTGGGTGGAGCGCTTCTCGGTGCTCCAGTGCGGGGAGGCCACGGGGGTGACCGTGCGGCGCAGCTGGATCCGCTCCACCGTCCCGCCGACGTCCGCGCGCGCCCCGGGACCCTCGATGCGCGTCAGCACGATCCGGCGCATGTACTCCTCCGAGAGCCGGCCCCGCATGCCCTTGGGGCGGCCCTCGTCGTCGTGCGCGTTGCCGTACCAGTCGATCGCCCGGCGCAGCTGGTTCTGCTGGGTGTGGCTCGGGAAGACGTTGCCGCGGATGTCCTCGACGTCCTGGGCGGTGAGGTCGATCCAGCCGGTGGTGCGGCGGGCGCCGTCGGCGCCGGTGACCTCGGCGCGGACCTGCACCGAGACGTTCTGCTGGAGCGGGTTCGGCGCGAAGAGCTTCCAGTTCTGCTCGAACTCGGGGTAGATCCAGTCGTCGACGGCCTGGCCGTGCTGCTTGGTGATCGTGTTCGAGGGCGCCACGTGCAGGAAGACCATGGCCAGGTGGAGGCCCGCGAGCACCGCCAGGGAGGCCAGCGCCACCGCCGCCACCACCTGGTACGGCATGGACAGCGCCAGGATCCCCCCGGTCGGCCGCCGCTCCGCGCTGCCGTCGATGTGCGCGCTCATCCCACCCCGATCCCGGGCTTCCCGACCCGATCCCGTCCCACCGAGTGCCCCGCTCGTCTGCGCCCCGATCGGAGCAGGCGGTTATCCACAGGGTTGACACCATACGGGCCGCCGACCCACCATTGAAGTCATTCAACCGAACGATCGGTCGGTAGGGGGTCCGATGACCGCAGGGACGGCAGGGACGGCAGTGACCGCGGAAGCGCCCGGCAGGGACGCCGCGGACGCGGCGGCGCAGGCCGCCCGCGAGGCGGTGTTCGACGCCGCGGTCGCAGCCGACGAGCGCATCGAGCCGCGCGACTGGATGCCGGAGGCGTACCGCGCCTCCCTCGTCCGCCAGATCGCGCAGCACGCCCACTCCGAGATCATCGGCATGCAGCCCGAGGCCAACTGGATCACCCGCGCGCCCTCGCTGCGCCGCAAGGCCATCCTCATGGCCAAGGTCCAGGACGAGGCCGGCCACGGCCTCTACCTCTACAGCGCGGCCGAGACCCTCGGCGTCAGCCGCGACGAGCTCCTCGACAAGCTCCACAGCGGCCGCCAGAAGTACTCCTCGATCTTCAACTACCCGACCCTCACCTGGGCCGACGTCGGCGCCATCGGCTGGCTCGTCGACGGCGCCGCCATCACCAACCAGGTCCCCCTCTGCCGCTGCTCCTACGGCCCGTACGCCCGGGCCATGGTCCGCGTCTGCAAGGAGGAGTCCTTCCACCAGCGCCAGGGGTACGAAGCCCTGCTCGCCCTCTCCCGGGGCACCGAGGCCCAGCACGCCATGGCCCAGGACGCGGTGGACCGCTGGTGGTGGCCGTCCCTGATGATGTTCGGCCCGCCCGACGACGTGTCGACCCACTCCACCCAGGCGATGGCCTGGAAGATCAAGCGCCACTCCAACGACGAGCTGCGCCAGCGCTTCGTCGACATCGCCGCCCCGCAGGCGGAGGCCCTCGGCCTCACCCTCCCCGACCCCGACCTGAAGTGGAACGAGGAGCGCGGGCACTACGACTTCGGCCCCATCGACTGGGACGAGTTCTGGGACGTGCTCAAGGGCAACGGCCCCTGCAACGACCAGCGGATCACCCAGCGCCGCCAGGCCCACGAGGACGGCGCCTGGGTCAGAGAGGCCGCCGCGGCCTACGCGCGCAAGCACACCGGACAGCACGGGGAGGCACAGGCATGAGCAGCGACACTTGGCCCCTGTGGGAGGTGTTCGTGCGCTCCCGCCGAGGGCTCTCCCACACCCACGCCGGCAGCCTCCACGCCCCCGACGCGGAGATGGCCCTGCGCAACGCCCGGGACCTCTACACCCGCCGCATGGAGGGCGTCTCCCTCTGGGTCGTGCCCTCCGCCGCCATCACCGCCTCCTCCCCGGACGAGAAGGACCCCTTCTTCGAACCGGCCGCCGACAAGCCCTACCGGCACCCGACGTTCTACGAGATCCCGGAGGGGGTGAAGCACCTGTGACCACCACCGACACCACCGGCACCGGCACCGGCACCACGCCCGCGCCGGCCACCGCCCCCGCCGTCACCACCGCGGCCCTCGCCCTCGGCGACGACGCCCTCGTCCTCGCCCAGCGCCTGGGGGAGTGGGCCGGCAGCGCCCCCGTCCTGGAGGAGGAGGTCGCCCTCGCCAACATCGCGCTCGACCTCCTCGGCCAGGCCCGCGTCCTCCTCTCCCTCGCCGGCGACGAGGACGAACTCGCCTTCCTCCGCGAGGAGCGCGACTTCCGCAACGTCCAGCTGGTCGAGCAGCCCAACGGCGACTTCGCCCACACCATCGCCCGCCAGCTGTACTTCTCCACCTACCAGCGGCTCCTGTACGCGGCACTGGCCGCCGACGACGGCCCGCTGGCCGGACTCGCCGCCAAGGCCGTCAAGGAAGTCGCCTACCACCAGGACCACGCCGAGCACTGGACCCTCCGCCTCGGCGACGGCACCGACGAGAGCCACCGCCGCATGCAGACCGCCTGCGACGCCCTCTGGCGGTACACCGGCGAGCTCTTCCAGCCCCTCGACGGCCTCGCCCTCGACACCACCGCCCTCGAAGCCGCCTGGCTGGACTCCGTCACCGGGATCCTCACCCGCGCCGGCCTCACCGTCCCCGCCGGCCCCCGCACCGGCGCCTGGCGCGCCGGCGCCGGCCGCCAGGGCCTCCACACCGAGCACTTCGGCCGGATGCTCGCCGAGATGCAGCACCTCCACCGCAGCCACCCGGGGGCGACATGGTGACCACCACCGCCACCCCCCTGGAGGCGGAGCTGGCCCGGATCGCCGGCGCCGTCCCCGACCCCGAGCTGCCCGTCCTCACCCTCGCCGAACTCGGCGTGCTCCGCGGCGTCCACGTCACCGGCCCCGGCCGCGTCGAGGTCGCCCTCACCCCCACCTACACCGGCTGCCCCGCCGTGGAGACGATGTCCACCGACATCGAGCACGCCCTCCACGAGCACGGCATCCCCGACGTCACCGTCGTCACCGTCCTCGCCCCCGCCTGGACCACCGACGACATCAGCGAGGAAGGCCGCCGCAAACTCACCGAGTTCGGCATCGCCCCGCCCCGCCCCCAGGGCCCCGCCGACGGCCCCGTCCCCCTCACCCTGGCCATCCGCTGCCCCCACTGCGGCTCCACGGACACCGAGCTCCTCAGCCGCTTCTCCTCCACCGCCTGCAAGGCCCTGCGCCGCTGCGTCGCCTGCCGCGAACCGTTCGACCACTTCAAGGAGCTGTAGATGTTCCACCCGCTCCCGGTGAGCCGGGTCGAGCGGCTCACCGACGACTCCGTGGCCGTCACCTTCGCGGTCCCCGACGAGCTCCGCGAGACCTTCCGGCACCGCCCCGGCCAGCACCTCGCCCTGCGCCGCACCGACGAGTCCGGCGAGGAGATCCGCCGCACCTACTCCATCTGCTCCCCCGCCGCCCCGGCCGGCGAGCGGCCCGAACTCCGCGTCGGCATCCGCCTCGTCGACGGCGGCGCCTTCTCCACCTGGGCCCTCAAGGAACTCGCCCCCGGCCACACCGTCGACGTCATGGCCCCCACCGGCCGCTTCGTCCTCGACCCGCGCCCCGGGCACTTCGCCGCCATCGCCGGCGGCAGCGGCATCACCCCGGTGCTCTCCATGGCCGCCACCCTCCTCGACCGCGAACCCGAGGCCCGGTTCTGCCTGATCCGCAGCGACCGCACCGCCGCCTCCACGATGTTCCTCGACGAGGTCGCGGACCTGAAGGACCGGCACCCCGACCGCTTCCAGCTCGTCACCGTCCTCTCCCGCGAGGAACAGCAGGCAGGCCTCCCCTCCGGCCGCCTCGACCAGGAACGGCTCGCCGACCTCCTGCCCGCCCTCCTCCCGGTCGGCACCATCGACGGCTGGTTCCTCTGCGGCCCCCTCGGCCTCGTCCAGGGCGCCGAGCGGGCCCTGCGCGGCCTCGGCGTCGACCGCGCCCGCGTCCACCAGGAGATCTTCCACGTCGACGACGGCTCGGGCCCCGCGCCCGTCCCCACCACCGACACCCCCGCCCACGCCACCCTCACGGCCACCCTCCACGGCCGCTCCGGCACCTGGCCCGTCGAGCGCGGAGAAACCCTCCTCGACACCGTCCTGCGCGCCCGCGCCGACGCCCCCTACGCCTGCAAGGGCGGCGTCTGCGGCACCTGCCGCGCCTTCGTCGTCGGCGGCGAGGTCCGCATGGACCGCAACTTCGCCCTCGAACCCGAAGAGACCGACGCCGGCTACGTCCTGGCCTGCCAGTCCCACCCGGCCACCCCCGACGTGGAGCTGGACTTCGACCGCTGAGCCCATTCCCTCCCGCTGGAACCTGTTCTGTCTTGACGGCCCGTCAGGCGCGCGCCCGACGGGCCGCCGGGAGGGGCAACGGACAGCGACGGAAGAACCGGGCCATGGACTTCACGTTCACCGAGGAGCAGCAGGCGGCCGCGGAGACGGCCCGGACCGTCTCCGCCGACGTCGCCCCCGACGCCGTACCCAGCCCCGCCCTCACCCCGGCCGCCGTCGCCGACGACCTCGACCGCCGTCTGTGGCGGCGGCTCGCCGCCACCGACCTCCTCGGCCTCCTCGTCGACCCCGAGCACGGCGGCGCCGGCCTCGACCCGATCGCCCTCTGCCTCGTCCTGCGCGAATCCGCCCGCGCCCTGGCCCGCGTCCCCCTCCTGGAGACCGCCGCCGTCACCCACGTCCTCGGGCACCACGCCCCGGCCGCCACCGCCGCCGCACTGCTGCCCGAGGCCGCCGCGGGCCGACTGGTCCTCACGGCAGCCGCCCACGGTGCCACCGGACACGAACCCGCCGAGCGGTCCGTCACCGCCCGCCCCGCCGACGACCACTGGATCCTGGACGGCACCACCGACCACGTCCCCTGGGCCCACCAGGCCGACCTGACCGCCGTCCCCGCGCACACCGCCGACGGCCGCACCGTCCTCGCCCTGCTCCGCCGCGACCAGACGGGCCTCACCCTCGACGCCCAGTACGGCACCCACGGCGAACGTCTCGCCCGGCTACGGCTCGACGGCGTCCGCCTCCCCGCCGACCGCGCCCTCGACTCCGCCGACGCCTGGCCGACGCTGCGCGCCCTGCTCACCACCGGCACCTGCGCGCTCGCCCTCGGCCTCGGCCTCGGCGAGCAGGTCCTCACCATGACGAGCCGGTACACCGGGAAGCGCGAACAGTTCGGCCACCCCATGGCCACCTTCCAGGCCGTCGCCGTCCAGGCCGCCGACCGCTACATCGACCTCCGCGCGATGGAGGCCACCCTGGGGCAGGCCGCCTGGCGCGTCACCACCGGCGCCGAAGCGGCCCTTCCCGTCGAGGCGGACCTCGCCGTCGCCAAGATCTGGGCGGCGGGAGGGGTCCGCCGCGTCGTCCAGACCGCCCAGCACCCGCACGGCGGCTTCGGAGCCGACACCGACTACCCGCTGCACCGCTACCACGCCTGGGCGAAGTACCTCGAGCTCTCCCTGGGCCCGGCCGCCGCCCACGAGGAGTCCCTGGGCGACCTCATCGCCGCCCACCCCCTGGACTGACGGCCCCGACAGAACCCGGGGCCGGCGCCCGAAGGGCCCCAGCCGCCTCAGGCACGCAAGCCGTCACAGGCGCCTCAGGCGACGAACCCGGGCCCGCCGTCCGCGACCACGGGCCGCCCGGCGCCCTCCCAGGCCACCATCCCGCCGTCGACGTTCACCGCGTCGTAGCCCTGCTGCACCAGATACTGCGTGACCTGCGCCGACCGGCCGCCGACCCGGCACATCACATAGGCGCGGCCGCGCTCGGCGAGCACCTCGCCGACCTCCGCGAACCGCGCCACGAAGTCACTCATCGGCACGTGGACCGCACCCTCGACCCGGCCGGCCGCCCACTCGTCGTCCTCCCGCACGTCGAGCACCAGGGCATCGGCGGGGACGGACGCGGCGGGCACCGACGGCAGCGGGGCGAAACTCATGGGACGACCTTCTCTCGTGTACGGCGGAACCGCCTCGACCTCGAAAAAACCTACTGCACCAGCGCGGCCAGCTCGGCCTCGCGCTCGGACACCTGACCGCGCAGCTGCTCGGCGATCTCCTCCAGCAGCCGGTCCGGGTCCTCCGGCGCCAGCCGCAGCATGGAACCGATGGCGCTCTCCTCCAGCTCCCGCGCCAGCGCGGAGAGCAGGTCCTTGCGCTGCGCCAGCCACTCCAGCCGCGCGTAGAGCTCCTCGCTCTCGCTGAGCCGCTCCTCGGCCGGCACGGGACCCGCCTCCCACTCCTCGGCGAGTTCGCGCAGCAGCGCCTCCTCGCCCCGCGCGTAGGCGGCGTTCACGCGGGTGATGAACTCCTCCCGCCGCTTCCGCTCGTCCTCCTCCCGCGCCAGGTCGGGGTGGGCCTTGCGGGCGAGCTCGCGGTAGAGCCGGCGCACCTCCTCGCTGGGCCGCACCCGCTGCGGCGGCCGCACCGGCCGCTCGGTCAGCATCGCGGCCGCCTCGGCGGAGAGCCCGTCGGAGTCGATCCAGTCGTCGAAGAGCACCTCGACCCCCGGCAGCGGCAGCACCGCGGCCCGCGCCTCCCGCGCCAGCCGCAGATCCTCCGGGTCCCCGCTCTTCTCGGCCCGCGCCTCGGCGATCGACGCGTCCAGCTCGTCGAGCCGCGCGTACATCGGCCCCAGCTTCTCGTGATGCAGCCGCGAGAAGTTCTCCACCTCGACCCGGAAGGTCTCGACCGCGATCTCGAACTCGATCAGCGCCTGCTCGGCCACCCGGACAGCCCGCTCCAACCGAGCCTCGGCCCGCTCCCCGACAGCGTCCGTACCGGCTCCGGCTCCCGCCCCCGAGTCCGCCCCCGGCTCCGGCTCCGGCTCCGGCTCCGGCTCCGGCTCCGACGGCAGGTTCGACGCCTGCTGCGGATCCCGCTGCGGGCGCGGTTCCGGCTCCGGCTCCCGGCCCTGACCCTGCTGGCCCTGCTGGTCCTGGCCCTGGTCCTCGCTCACGTTCACGCCTGCCCACGTCCTCGTTCCGGCCCGACCCCTCAAGCGTAGGTCCTCACAAGGGGGCCCTCCCCCCTCCCCTCCCCCTCCCTCCCCTTCCCCCTCGTTTCTCTCCCTCGCCTCTCAGACGCCCATTTCCGCGGCCATGCGGCCGGTGCGGATCGCCGTGAGCAGGTCGGCGTGGTCGGCGGTGGTGCGGTCGGCGTAGGCGACCGCGAAGGCGGCGACGGCCTCGTCGAACTCCTCGCTCTTGCCGCAGTAGCCGGCTATCAGGCGCGGATCGGCGCTGTGGGCGTGGGCGCGCGCGAGGAGGGCGCCGGTCATGCGGCCGTAGTCGTCGACCTGGTCGGCGGTGAGCGCGGCGGGGTCGACGCTGCCCTTGCGGTTGCGGAACTGGCGCACCTGGAAGGGGCGCCCGTCGACCGTGGTCCAGCCGAGCAGGATGTCGCTGACCACCTGCATGCGCTTCTGCCCGAGGACGACGCGCCGGCCCTCGTGGCCGGGGCCGGGGACGGAGAACCCGGCGGGCAGGTGGGGCAGGAGCACGGACGGCCGTGCTTCCTTCACCTGGAGGACGAGCGGTTCGCCACGATGGTCGAGGAGCAGGACGACGTAGGAGCGGGTGCCGACGCTGCCGGTGCCGACGACCCGGAAGGCGACGTCGTGGACGGCGTACCGGGCGAGGAGCGGGCGGCGGTCCTCGGAGACGGTGCCCAGGTATTCGCCGAGGGCTGCGGTGACGGCCGCGGCCTCGGCGTCGGGCACCCGGCGCAGGACCGGGGGAGCGTCGACGAAGCGGCGTCCGCCGCCGTCGGTCTCGGCGACGGCCTCGGTGGAGCGGGCGGCGAACCGGGCGCTGGTGTTGTTGCGGGCCTTGGCGGAGACCCGTTCCAGGGTGCCGATGAGGTCACGGGCGTCGGTGTGGGAGACGAGCTCCTCGTCGGGTATCGCGTTCCAGGCGTCGAGGGCAGGGAGCCGGGCCAGGAGGCGCATGGTGCGCCGGTAGGCGCCGACGGTGTCGAAGGCGGCGGCCCGGCAGGTGTCCTCGTCGGCGCCGACGACGCGGCCGGCGAGGACGAGGGAGGTGGCGAGTCGTTTGAGGTCCCATTCCCAGGGGCCGACGACGGTCTCGTCGAAGTCGTTGAGGTCCATCACGAGCCGGCCGCGGGCGTCGCCGTAGAGGCCGAAGTTGGCGGCGTGGGCGTCGCCGCAGAGCTGTGCGGCGACGCCGGTGACGGGGGTTCCGGTGAGGTCGTGGGCCATGAGGCCGGCGGAGCCGCGCAGGAAGGCGAAGGGGTTGGCTGCCATGCGGCCGACGCGGATGGGGGTGAGTTCGGGGACCCGGCCGCGGCTGGACTCCTCGACGGCGCGGGCGGCGTCGGGGCGTCCGGCGGGGAGGGTGAGGGCGGCGTGGGAGGCGCGGGGGACGACGGCGCGCAGCTGCTTGCCGCGGTCCTTGGCGGAGTGTTCCGCGCTGCCGCGCCGTACGAATCCGGGCACGTGCGGGATGCGCTCCGCGTCCGTTCCGTCACGCTGTCCGGGCATGACTGCCTGGATCTCGCCCATGGGACGACCTCCCCCGATGACTGGCCGGACAGTGCGTCCGACGACTTCGGGACCTGACGGTACAGCCGGTCTTGATCACCCGTCTCCCCCTGTGGACAGCTACCTGTGGACAACCATCGAGCCCCTGGTCAGCCGGACCCAGGGGGTCGGACGAGGCAGAGAGATCAGCTGGGTCAGACGGCGACGGCCTCTTCCATTTCCTCTTCCGCGTCCTCGCTTCCCTCCTCCTTCGTCCTCTGCTTCGTCATCTCCTTCGTCGCCTTCTCGGTGGCCGCTTCCGTGGTGGGGGCGTTGCGTGCGGCCTCGGTACGCCCGGCGAGGGTGACGAGGGCGATTCCGGCCAGGAGCCAGAGGGCGAGGACGAGGAGGTGCCCGCCGAGGGCGTGTCCGTCGAAGTAGACGTGGCTGCGGATGCCCTCGACGAGGCCGGCGCCGTTCCAGAAGGCGTGCAGGGAGCCGAAGAGGCCGGGCTGGAGCTCGGGGCGGTAGATGCCGCCGGAGCTCGTGAAGTTGAGCATGACGAAGAGGACCATCACGCCGAGCGTGGTCCAGCGGCGGAGATAGGTGTGGAGACCGATGCCGATGAGGAGGATGCCGGCGGCGTAGAGCCAGGAGAGCGCCCAGACGCCGGCGAGGCCGTGGTCGACGAGGTGGAAGACGGGGCCGGCGAAGAGGGTGCCGATGAGGCTGACGACGAGGGCGGTGCCGATGGCGAGGAGGGCGCGGATCCGCATGGGGAGCGCGGCTCCGGCCGCGCCGATGACGGCGACGGAGGCGTAGGCGCCGATGCTGACGGCGACGAGCAGGAAGAAGACGCCCTGGCCGGTGGGGTCGCCGGAGGCGGTGGGGGCGAGGTCGGTGACCTGGAGGGGGGCGTCCTGCCCGGCGGCGACCTTGGTGAAGACCTTCTCGACGGCCATGGCGCTGGTGTCGGAGGAGGCGGAGGCGACGAGGAGTTCGGGGTGGTCGCCGGGGACGTAGGCGCCGTAGCTGTCCTGGTGGAGGAGGGCGGTGGCGGCGGTGGCGCGGTCGGGGACGGTGCGGACGTCGAGGGCGCCGTCGGCCTTGTCGTGGAGGGTCTGGGCGAGGACCTGGGTGGCGGGTCCGGATCCGACGATGTCGACGCGGAGGTCGTGGGGCTGGGGGGCGTGGAAGGCGCCGAGGTAGGCGAGGCCCATGCCCAGGCACATGAGGAGGGGGGTGAGGAGGTGCCCGAGGACGTGCCGCAGGGCGCCGGTGGTGGGGTTCGGTCCTGTGGACACCGTGACCTCCGAGACAGGCGGTTGACGAGATGGTTGGCTTTTACAACCAAAGAACCGTTGTACTATACAACTGAAATCGCATGCCGGGCCAGCTCGCCGAGGGAGCCCCTATGTCCGACGCCCCCACCGACGCGCCGACCGACCCCCCGCGCGAGGCCCCCGACGACGTATCGCCCCACGTCCCGACCGACGCGCCGGCCGACCCCCCGCGCGAGGCCTCCCTGGACGTCATCCAGCGGGAGCTGACCGCCTTCGCGCGCCGGGCCCGGGCCGCCGCGGCCCGCGTCCATCCGGAGATCCCGCTGGTCTCGTACACGCTCCTGTCCCACATCGAGGACCGGCGCGGCTGCCGCGCCACGGATCTCGCGGCGCACTACCTGCTGGACAAGTCGACGGTCAGCCGGCAGCTGGCCGGTCTGGAGAAGCTGGGTCTGGTGGAGCGCCGGCCCGCCCCCGAGGACCACCGGGTGCAGGTGCTGCACCCGACGGAGGCCGGTCTCGCGGTGCTCGCCACCGCGCAGGCGAACCGCCGCGCCGCCTACCAGGAGCGCCTGAAGGACTGGTCAGGCGAGGACCTGGACCGGTTCGCCGGCTATCTGCTCCGCTACAACGCCGCGGGCCCGGACGGCCTGCCCGACCCCGACTGATCCTCCCGGGCGGCTACAGCCCCGCGTCACGGGCGAGCAGCGCCGCCTGGACCCGGTTCTCGCACTGGAGTTTGGCGAGGATCCGGCTGACGTAGGTCTTCACGGTCGCCTCGCTCATGTGGAGCCGGCGGCCCGCGTCGGCGTTGGAGAGGCCCTCGCCGAGGACCGCGAGGACGTCGCGCTCCTTCTCGCCGAGCGCGGCGATACGGCTGCGGGCCTCCTCGGCGCGGGCGGTCTCGCGGCCGGAGGCGAGCCGTTCGACGACGTGCCGGGTCGCCGCGGGCGAGAGGTAGGCGTCGCCCGCGGCCGCGGCCCGTACGGCTCCGATCAGTTCGGCGGGCGCGGTGTCCTTCAGCAGGAAGCCGGCGCTGCCGTGTTCCAGGGCACGCAGCACGTTCTCCCGCTCGCCGAAGGTCGTCAGGATGATCACCCGGGCCGCCGGCGCGGCCCTGCGCAGCTCCGGCAGGGCCGAGAGCCCGTCGAGGACCGGCATCTGGATGTCGAGCAGCACGACGTCGGCGGCGTGCGCGCGGGCCGCGTCGACGGCCTCGCGGCCGTTCGCGGCCTCCGCGACCACGTGGATGTCCGGATCGGAGTTGAGGATCATCCGGATCCCCGCCCTGATCAGCGGCTCGTCGTCGGCGACCACGACCTTGACGGCCCGTCCGGACCGTCCCGTCCGCTCTGACAGCACTGCGCCTCCCCCAACGCTTCGGTACGGGCCGCCGGGGCGCTACTGCCTCACGACGTACGACTTCTTCTCGATCAGCTTGCCGTCCTTGAAGCAGAACCGGAAAACGGGGTCCTCCTCGAACGCCTCGCCCATCTCGGTGGAGAGCACGACGAGGCAGTCGGCGCCCTCGGGTCTGGCGGGTCCGCCCTTGTCGCTGACGCCCAGCACGCCGAGGGAGCCGGGGTCGGGGAGGGAGGACCGGACGTCGGCCTCGGCCGCGCCGACCTCGATCGACTCGTACGTGTCGGGGGTGACCATGGAGTCCTGGAAGGATCCGACGAGGTGGTAGAGGCCGAAGCCGGCGGCGACGAGCAGGACGACGAGCGCCGCGAAGGCGATGCCGCAGCCGAGCGCGATCGATGCCCCGGTGCTCCGTGTCTTGCCCCCGTGCAGCGCCATCGCCAACTCCCGTTCCGTGAAGGTCCAGTCGGGCTCTCCGACCGGTACGGAACGACCTTTCCTCCCGAAGGGCTTCGCCGACTGCTGCCGGAAGTCGTCGGCCGCGTCGACGAAAGGCGCCGATTCGCCGCTCGGAGCGGAGCCGTACGGCAGCATCCCGGCGACCCGGAACCCGCCGCCGTCGGCGGGGCCCGCGTGGCACATGCCGCCGACGAGCCGGGCCCGTTCGACGAGTCCCGCCAGCCCCTGGCCACCGCTGACGACGCCCTCCGCGGGGCCGCCGACCGGCTCCTCGTTGAAGATCTCGACGACGAACGTATCGGGCTCGTAGCGCAGTTCGACGCTGATGGGGGCGCCCGGCGCGTACTTGTACGCGTTGGTGAGCGCTTCCTGCGCCATGCGGTACGCGGCGTGGCCGGCGGCCGGCTCCAAGGGCCGCTCGTCGCCGATCCGCCGCAGCTCCACCCGGGTCCCGGCGGCGCGCGCCGAGGCGACGAGTCCTTCGATGCCGGCGATCCCCCGGGCCGCCCGCCCGCTCTCGTCCCCGGCGGCCACGGGCCCGGTGTCGGGGTCGGGGGCCTCGGTGCCGTCCCGGAGTATGCCGACGACCTCCCGCAGTTCGTGCATGGCGGTCACGGACGCGTTCCGGAGGACGCCGACGACCTCGCGCTGCCGGTCGTTCAGCTCGCGGTCCACCTCCAGGGCGCCGGTGTGCACGGCGATCAGGGCGAGTTGGTGCCCGAGGCTGTCGTGCATGTCCTGGGCGATGCGCTGCCGCTCCCTCAGCCGGGCGTTCCGCCCGATCATCGCCCGCTCGCTCACCAGCCGCACGTTGCGCTCCTGGAGCGCGTGCAGGAGGGTGCGGCGCTGGGCCCAGTAGCGGTGGGCGAGTCCGGGCGCGAGGGTGGTCCCCAGGTAGTAGAGGGTCGCCATGAACGCGAGGGTCAGCAGCCGCTGCTTGTCCCAGCCGACGAGCAGGGTGGCGCCGACGTTGAGGACGTAGGCGGCGATGTACGCGTGCAGGGCCCGGCCGACCCCGACGATGTGGCCGCCGGCGGACCAGCCGAGGACGAGCAGCAGCGGGCCGAGGCCGGGGACGACGGGGGCGAGACCGGCCGTGACGACGAGCACGCTGGCGGGGAAGCGGCGGCGCAGCAGCGACAGCACGGCTGCGGCGACGGCGACGGCGACGAGCTGTGCGCCCTCGCCGCCGAGCAGCTCCTCGGTGCCGGCGGCGAGCAGCGCGACGACGGCGGTGAGGGCCGCCTCGCCGACGGTCCTGCGCCGTGACCATTCCCCGGCGGGCGCGAGCCATCTCCACGCGGCGGCCGCCCTGGACCCGATCCCGCGGCGCCGCCCGGCCTCCGTCTTCGCCGCCGTTCCCACCCTCGTCGCTTCCACGCTCGCACCCTAGGCAGCGCGGCCGGTTCGGAGCGTCCCTCTTTCGTCGCGGCCCGGAACGACGAAAGACGAGGCGTCACATGCGCCGCTTCCGCGCCCGGACAACGCGGAAGCCCCGTAGGTCTGGGACCTACGGGGCTTCCGTCTGGTGCGCGAGGGGGGAGTTGAACCCCCACGCCCTTTCGGGCACTGGAACCTGAATCCAGCGCGTCTGCCTATTCCGCCACCCGCGCATTGGGTGATCTCCCGGTCTCTCACCTTTCGGTGCGAGCGCCTGGCGACATCTGAAGATTAGCACGTCGCAGACGGTGGATTCACATCCGTTGTTTCGGCCCCCCTCGGGCCGAACAGAGGAGAGGGAGAAGAAGACCTCGACGCCCGGCCGACCCGACGAGGAGACGGAGCGAACCGTGACGAGGAGACGGAGCGACCGCCGGGAGGGGAGCCGGGACGCGGGCAGGAGGCGGGAGGCCGGGGGCAGGAGGCGGGAGGCCGGGGGCAGGAGGCGGGAGGCCGGGGGCAGGAGGCGGG
>NZ_BMTV01000002.1:0-238510 GCF_014649855.1 Streptomyces roseolus
CCCAGCCTCACGGGCACCGCGACCCTGCACTCTGGGAAACCAGCGATAACCCACCGATGCAGGTGAAAACGACCTCTAAGAGCACGTTTTCGCCCGCCTGAAGACCTGGAAGATCCTCCGCGACTGCCGCCTCAAAGGCGACGGTGTCCACCACGCCATGCTCGGCATCGCCCGGATGCACAACCTCGTCCTCGCCGGGTAGACCGGCGGTCACACCACGACTGATCCTGCCCAGGAGGACCCGGAGATCATTTACGGGACAGCTCTTAGGGCCTGCCGATCATCAAGGTGTTGCTTTCAGAACTGGGGCTCGTTGGCGTCGTATGCGCATCCCGGACGAGATCCATGATCAACTTGCTGTGAAGTTCGCGGTGTTGTTCCCGCACCTGGACGAACGACAGCGGCGGCTGCTGATGGCCGCGGAGGCCCGAGGACTGGGCCATGGCGGCATTCGAGCCGTGGCCCGGGCGGCCGGGGCGAGCGGGACAACGGTTCGCAAGGGCATGTCCGACCTGGAGGCGGGCCAGTTCCTGACCGGGCGGGTGCGGCGGCCGGGCGGTGGACGCAAACGCGTCACGGAGCTCGGCCCCGGACTGCGGGGTGCCCTGCTGAGCCTGGCCGAGCCGGACGAACGTGGTGATCCGATGTCGCCGTTGCGGTGGACGACGAAGTCGACCCGCACGCTGGGGCCGAGCTGACCCGTCAGGGTCACCGGGTCGGTGCGGACACCGTCGCCGGGCTGCTGCGGCAGGAGGGGTTCCGGCTGCAGGCCAACGCCAAGACACTCGAGGGCAGCCAGCATGCCGACCGGGATGCCCAGTTCCGCTACCTCAATGAGCAGGCACGCGATCACCGGGATGCCGGCCAGCCGGTGATCAGCGTGGACACCAAGAAGAAAGAGCTGGTCGGCGACTTCCACAACCATGGCCGTTCCTGGCGGCCCACGGGCGATCCGGTGCCGGTCCGCGTCCACGACTTCGCCGATCCGCAGCTGGTCAAGGCCATCCCTTACGGCATCTACGACCTGGCGGCCAACACCGGCTGGGTCCATGCCGGCACCGACCACGACACCGCCGCGTTCGCGGTGGAGTCGATCCGACGCTGGTGGCACGACCAGGGCCGGACCGACTACCCGCACGCTTCCCGGCTGCTGATCACCGCCGATGCGGGCGGCTCCAACGGCTACCGCACGAGGGCCTGGAAACTCCACCTCGCCCGCCTGGCCGCGGAAACCAAGCTGGTCATCACGGCCTGCCACCTGCCGCCGGGCACGTCGAAGTGGAACAAGACCGAGCACCGGCTCTTCTCCCACATCACCATGAACTGGCGCGGTCGCCCGCTGACCAGCCACGAAGTCATCCTCGAGTCGATCGCCGCGACCACCACCCGCACCGGACTGCGGGCGAAGGCCGAGCTGGACACCCACACCTACCCCACCGGCCTCGGTGTCGGCGACGCGGAGATGGCGGCCCTGCCGTTGACCCGGCACACCTTCCACGGCGAATGGAACTACACCCTGCACCCCCAGCCGACCCCGGCCGTCCCGGCAGCCCGCAACGGCCGGCCACCGACACCGCGGTGGAGCCCAGCCCTCCTGTCCGACCCCGAACTGACCGGGCTGGCCCCGCACCAGTTGCAGCACCTCATCCGCACCCTGGCACCGGCAGGAGACACCCGGCGCGGACGCCCGCCCCGCCTCACCTTCGCCGACCAGGTCCTGGCCACCGTGCTCCACCTGCGCGTCAACCTGGCCGCGGAACCTCTTGCCGTTCTGTTCAACAGCAGCCGCACTGCCATGCACCGCACCCTGCTGAAGACCAGGAAACCGCTTGAAGCACAGGGCATCACCATCTCGCCGGCCATCACCCCACCAACCGCCCTGACAGCCCTCCGAGCCCGAGTGGCCACCCAAAGCAGCAGCCCCAACACCAAGATCAAAGCGGCAGGTTAATGATCGGCAGACCCTTAGCGTCCTCGGTAAGAACGCAGACGGACCGAGGGGACGACGACATGCCCGGCAAGGCTCAGGAGCGTGAAACGGACGCACGGCAGCGGGAGTACACGACCTACGCCCCTTCGGGCGAGGTGTGTCCCGCCTGCGACAAGCCGATCACCTCACTCGAACGCTGTCGCCGGGGAACGCTGCGCGAACCGTCCCAGCCCGACAGGGCCGTCTACCAGCACGTGAAGTGCCCCAAGTGATCGGCCCGGACGACATCGGCCGGCGCGTCGAGGACGGCGCGGGAAGGGTCGGCATCCTGCGTGACGTGATCCGGGACTACGAGGACCCCGCCGAGTTGCCCCGCGAGCGCCGGCAGCGCGCCATGGCGTTCCTGCGGCCCGAGCGCGGCGGGCGGGAGTGGCTGGTCCCGCCCGACCATGTGCGGCGAGCGTAAGGGGGCGTGGGCCGGCAGCGGGGGCCGGCGGCTTCTAGGCTGGCCGACCACGACGGCGCTCACGGTGTGAAGTTCTATGTGAGTGGCTTGACCCATTCGCTGATCTTCACGATGCTCATGAAAGGCAGGATATGACCGGGAACGGCGGGGCCGTGCGGGCGGGGGCGGTGCGGGAGTTGGCCGGGCGGCTGCTGCCGGGGGACGCGGCGCGGGACTTCGTCGGGTCGCCGGCCGGGTTGTGGGTGGCGCTCGGCGCCGTGGCGGCGGGGGCGCGGGGGCGGACCGCCGAGGAGCTGAGGGGGGTGCTCGGGGTGGCCGGCGCGGAAGCGGGGCCCGCCGTCGTCGGGGTGGCGGCGGAACTCGCGGGCACCTCGGGGGTCTGTGCCGGGGTCGCGGTGCGGAGCCGGGTGCCGGTGGAGGAGGCGTACCGGAGCGCGCTGCCGTGCGTCGGGTTCGGCGGGCTGGCCGGGGACGCGCGGGCGGAGCTGGACGCCTGGGTGGCCGAGGTCGGCGGGGGGCGGTCGGGCGGGCTGCCGGACGCGCTGGACGGGGGCGCCGACCTGGTCCTCGTCGGCGTGGTGGCCCTGGGGGCGGTGTGGCGGGAGGCGTTCGACGCGCGCGGGACCCGGCCCGCGCCGTTCACCGGGGCGGACGGGACCGCGGCGGAGGTGCCGACCATGCACCGGCGCGTTCCCGTCCGGTGGGCCTGGCGGGTCGGGGGCGGGGTCGTGGTGGAGCTGCCGTGCGCGGGGGAGCGGGCGCCGCGGGTGCGGTTCGTGCTCGGCCCCGCGGGCGCCGGGCCGGACGCGGTGGTGCCGCTCGGCTGGGCGGAGGAGGGGCGGGAGCCGGTACGGGCCGGGGGCGTCGAGCTGGCGCTGCCCCGGTTCGGGCTGCGCGGCCGGATCGACGCGCTGGCCTGGCTGGACTCGGTCGGGGTGACGGCCCCGGCGCGGCCCGGCGCCGACTTCTCCGGGCTCTCGTCCGAGCCGCTGTACGTCTCCAAGGCGGTCCAGGAGGCGGTGGTGGAGGTCGGCGAGGCGGGGGTGGAGGCGGCGGCCGTCACGCAGGTGGAGATGGCACGGAGCGCGGCCCGGCCGCTGCCCGTCGAGCGGATCGCCTTCGACCGGCCCTTCGGGGTGGTCGTCCTCGACGCCGACGGGCGGCTGCCGCTGTTCGTGGGGTGGTGGGCCGGGGGCTCCCGGGCCGGGGCGTGACCCGGCCGGGTCGGCCGGGTCAGGAGCTCACCCGGGCCGGCCCGGGAGGGAGGCCGGGTCAGGAGGTCACCCGGGCGACGAGGAGGCCGTCGTGGCCCTTCGTGCCGACCGTCTGGAAGGCGGTGGCGTCGAGGCGAGGCTCGTTCGCGACGAGCTCGAACATGGCGCGGATGCCGGTGATCGCCGGGTCCGAGGGGTCGGGGGTGGCGACGCGCCCGGCGCGGACGACGTTGTCCACGACGATCAGGGTGCCGGGGCGGGAGAGCTTCAGGGCCCAGGTCACGTAGTGCGGGTTGTTGGCCTTGTCCGCGTCGACGAAGACCAGGTCGAAGGGGCCCGCGGCCTCCTTCTCCAGGACGGGGAGGGTGTCGAGGGCCGCGCCGGTGCGGACCTCGACGCGGTCGGCGAGCCCGGCGCGGGCGAGGTTGGCGCGGGCCACCTCGGCGTGCCGGGGGTCGTACTCCAGGCTGGTCAGGTGCCCGTCGGCGGGCAGGGCGCGGGCCAGCCAGATGGTGCTGTAACCGCCGAGGGTGCCGATCTCCAGGATGCGGCGGGCGCCCTGGACCCGGGCGAGGAGGTTGAGGAGCTTGCCCTGGTTGGGGGCGACGGCGATCTCGGGGAGACCGGCCGCCGCGCTGTCGGCCAGCGCGGCGGTCAGGGCCTCGTCGGCGGGGACCAGCAGGTCGGTGACGTACGCGTCGACGTCGTGCCACTGAGGGTTCGTCATGCCGCCGACGGTACCCGGCGGCGGCGGTTCGCCCGGACGGTCAGGAAGACGGTGAGGCCGGTGATCACCGCCGCGCCCGCGGCCGCCGTCAGCATCCAGGCCGGGATCCCGGCGACCGTCAGCAGGTGCTCCCGGTAGACCACCTGGCGGTACGGCGTGTCGGCGACCGTCCGCAGGACGTGGTCGTCGTCGATGCGGGAGGGCTCGGGGAAGCGCTGCCGGAGGACGGTGAGGTGGACGGGGGCGCCGCCGGCGAGGGCGGCGACGGGGCCCTCGGGCCGGTCGATCCGGCCGGAGAAGGTGACCTCCGGGGCTTCGCCGCCGATCGGCGAGCGGGGCTCCATGCGGTGGGCGGCCAGGATCGACAGGCCGAGCGTCTGGCGGGTCTCGGCGAGGCGCGAGAGCCGCATGGGGTAGACGAGTTCGGAGGAGGCGAAGGTGATGCGGAGCGGGGTCAGGTCGCCGTACAGGGGCACGTCCTCGTCCTCCGGGACGAGGCGGATGGCGACGTACTCCCATTTCCGGTCGACGTAGGGCCGGAGTTCGGGGGCGAGCCGGTCGGGGAGCCGGAAGCCGTTGGCGTGGAGCCAGTCGCCGAGGGCGTCCGGGTCGGTGGCGCTGAGCCGGGCCACGTCGAAGGGGCCGAGCCGCTCGCGGCCGACGACGCCGACGCCGCCGCCGGGGGCCGCGCCGGCCGAGGCGCCGTCGCCGCGGCCGGAGTCGAAGGGCCAGTCGTCCTCGCGGGGCCAGAAGTAGGAGCGTTCCCTCTCCTCGGGGGCGGTGAGCTCCTCGATCGCGTCGAAGAGCCCGGGGTCGCCGAGGGTGACGTCCGCCCGGCTCGGCACCGGCATGATCCAGGCGGCCTGCTTGGCGTTGCCGCGGACGCGGAAGCGCATGACGATGGTCTCGGTCCGGCCGTCCCAGTGGACGGCGGACTGCTCCTGGTCGACGCCGAAGCGCTCCTCCGGGCGCGTGATCATCGCGCCGCAGCCGCACGCCCAGGCGGGTGCGACGAGCGAGCCGAGCTGGAGCGCGAGCAGCGCGAGCAGCGTGGTCAGGATTCTGGTCGTGGTGGTGTGTGTCCCCCGCATGCCCGCTCGGACGTGCGGGGGAGGACTCCGGTTCCCGGCGCGCCATCGCATCCCGGCGCGCCCTCGGATCCCGTCGGGATTCCGCTTCCCGTCGCGGTGTTCAGCGGGCGGTGCGGACGCGCAGGTCCTTCACGCCGTTGAGCCAGGCGGCCCGCAGCCGGCGCGGTTCCGCCGCGAGGGCGAGGTCGGGCAGGACGTCGGCGATCGCGTCGAAGATCAGCTCGATCTCCTTCACGGCGAGGGACTTGCCGAGGCGGAAGTGGGGGCCGCCGCCGAATCCCAGGTGGGGGTCGGGGTCGCGGGTGATGTCGGAGGCTTCCGGGTGCTCGAAGACCTCGGGGTCGTGGTGGGCGGAGGAGTGGAAGAGGCCGGTCCTGTCCCCCTTCTTGACCTTTTGGCCGTCGAGTTCGGTGTCCTGGGCGGCGGTGCGCTGGAAGGAGACGACCGGGGTGGCCCAGCGGACGATCTCCTCGGCGGTGGTCGCGGGGCGCTCCCGTTTGTAGAGCTCCCGCCGGCCGGGGTGGGTGAGGAAGGCGTGCATGCCGTGGCTGATCGCGTTGCGGGTGGTTTCGTTGCCGGCGACGGCGAGCAGCGGGACGAAGAACCCGAACTCGTCGGAGGAGAGGTTCCCCCGGTCCTCGGCGGCGACGAGCCGCGAGACGATGTCGGCGGCGGGGCACCGCTTGCGCGCCACGGCCCTGTTCATCGCGGAGCCGATGAGTTCCATGGCGGCCCCGACGCCGACCTCCTCGGTGATGGCGTACTCGGGATCGTCGTACGCGACCATCTTGTCGGACCCAGTCGAAGATCCGGGAGCGGTCCTCCTTGGGGACGCCGATGAGTTCGGCGATGGCCTGGAGCGGCAGTTCGACGGCGACCTCGGTGACGAAGCCGACGCTGTTGTCGGGGCCTTCGGCGGCGGCGGCCCGCGCCTCCTCGGCGATCGCGCGGGCGCGGGTGCGCGGGGCGGTCTCCAGGCCGCGGACGGCGCGCGGGGTGAAGCCGCGCTGGACGATCTGGCGGACCCGGGTGTGCTCGGGCGGGTCCACGTTGAGCATGATCAGCTTCTGGACGTCGATCTGCTCGCGTCCGATGCGCTCGTTGAAGCGGATGACCGCGGTGTTCTCCTGGGAGGAGAACAACTCGGGGTACGTGGAGACGTACTTGACGTCGGCGTGGCGGGTGACGGCCCAGCACCCCTCGTCGTCGAAGCCGGTGGTGCCGCGCGGCTGGGGACACCACCAGACCGGGGCGGTGCGCCGCAGCTCCGCGAACTCGGGGAGCGGGACGCGGCCGCGCAGCAGGTCGGGGTCGGTGGCGTCGAAGCCTTCGGGGAGGTGGGGGCGGGTCGTCATCGGCAGCACGCTCCATGACTGACGGGTCATCAGGAGTTGCCCGGAAAGCCGGTAACGAGTTCTGCGCGTGGCAAGAGGTGCGGGCCGAATGCGCCCGGGGCGTGGTCGCGTACGCCCCGGGCGTGGTCGCGTACGCCCCTGGGTGTGGCCGCGTACGCCCCCGGGCGCCGCCTCCGTCGCCGAACTCCTGCCTTCAGGGCCCTTGCGTACCGGCGGTAGCAGTCATCAGACTTCACTCGGAACTGGAACGCGTACTAGTTCTCCCGTGACGCCGACAGGACGGGGTGCCGGGACGCCCCGCCCGGTCGAGGAGAGGACGAGCTCATGGCCGCGGAACCCGTCATCGTCGAAGCCGTACGCACCCCCATCGGCAAGCGCGGAGGCGCGCTCGCCAACCTCCACCCCGCCTGCCTCCTGGGCGAGACCTACCGTGAACTCCTCGGCCGCACCGGCATCCCCGCCGACTGCGTCGAGCAGATCGTCGGCGGCACCGCCACCCACGCCGGCGAGCAGTCCATGAACCCCGCCCGCACCGCCTGGCTCGCCATGGGCCTGCCGTACGAGACCGGCGCCACGACCGTCGACGCGCAGTGCGGCTCCTCGCAGCAGGCCGGCCACATGGTCGCGAACATGATCGCGGCCGGGGTCATCGACGTCGGCGTCTCCTGCGGGGTCGAGGCCATGTCCCGCGTCCCGCTCGGTTCCGGCTCCAAGCACGGGCCCGGCAAGCCCTTCCCCGACGAGTGGAACGTCGACCTGCCCAACCAGTTCGAGGCCGCCGAGCGCATCGCCCGCCGCCGCGGCCTCACCCGCGAGCGCGTCGACTCCCTCGGCGTCATCTCCCAGGAACGGGCCGCCGTCGCCTGGTCCGAGGAACGCTTCAAGCGCGAGACCTTCGCCGTCCAGGTCCCGACCACCGAAGCCGAACAGCACGCGGGCCAGGGCATGTGGCGGCTCGTCGACCGCGACGAGGGGCTGCGTGACACCAGCATGGAGGGCCTGGCCCGGCTCAAGCCCGTCATGCCCACCGCCGTCCACACCGCCGGGAACTCCTCCCGGATCTCCGACGGCTCCTCCGCCGTGATGTGGGCCTCCAAGCGGATGGCCCGCGCGCTCAAGCTGCGGCCCCGCGCCCGGATCGTCGCCCAGGCGCTCGTCGGCGCCGACCCCCACTACCACCTCGACGGGCCCATCGACGCGACCCGCGCGGTCCTCGGCAAGGCCGGCATGTCCCTCCGGGACATCGACCTGGTCGAGATCAACGAGGCCTTCGCCTCGGTGGTGCTCAGCTGGGCGCAGGAGTTCGAGAAGGACCTCGACGGCCTGGAGAAGGTCAACGTCAACGGCGGCGCGATCGCCCTCGGCCACCCGGTCGGCGCGACCGGAGCCCGCCTCGTCACCACCGCGCTGCACGAGCTGGAGCGGTCCGACGGGGAGTTCGCGCTGATCACCATGTGCGCGGGCGGCGCGCAGGCCACGGGAACGATCATCCAGCGGCTGTAGCGGGGCCGCACGGCCCATGAGACCTGGCAGGGGTGCCCGGGAAAACCGCGGGGCCCCGTCCCTTCCGGAGCGGGAGGGGCGGGGCCCCGCGCCCGTGTCCGAAGACGCGGAACCCGGGAGCGGGGCGCCCGCGTCCCCCAGGGAGACCGATCACCAGGGGGGACGCATGACGACGCGCAAGGCGTGGAGATCGACGGCGGCCGGCTGGGTGCTGTTGCCGCTGTTGCCGCTGCCGGCGGGGTGCGCGGAGGAGCCCGAGCCCGTGGGGCGTACGGAACGGCAGACGGTCGACGCGTACGTCCGGGCGCTGAACGGACGGGACGCGGCCGCGCTCGCCGAGCTGGGGCCCCCGGGGTACGTGGAGGTCGAGGCGCACGTCCGGGAGGTCGTCGCCGCGGACGGGGGAAAGGGGATCACGGTCGCGGACGTCGAGGTCTCGCACGAGTTCGGCGATGACCTGGCGAGCGCGCGGGTCACCGGGAAGCAGCGGGACGGGCGGCCCTTCGACACGTACGTGCAGATGTTCCGCCAGGACGGCACCTGGGTGCTGGCCTTCGGGCACGCGCCCGGGGCGGCGGGGAAGGGCGGCAAGAGCCCGGCGTCCACCGAGCGGCCGGAGTAGCCGCGCGAGCCCGATTCCACCCAGCGGCCGGAGGGGGCACCCGCGAGCCAGGCGTCCGCCGGGCGGCCGGAGCGGCGGAAACGCCGCAGGCCCCGCCCCTCCGTGAGGAGGGCGGGGCCTTGCGGGGGCGCGTGACGGCGTGGTGACTCTTAGTACCAGCCGTTGGCCTGCCAGAACGCCCAGGCGGCGTTCGGGGAGCCGTAGCGCTCGTTCATGTAGTTGAGGCCCCACTTGATCTGGGTGGCCGGGTTGGTCTTCCAGTCGGAACCGGCGGAGGCCATCTTCGAAGCGGGCAGGGCCTGGACCAGGCCGTAGGCGCCGGACGAGGAGTTGGTCGCCTTGTGGTTCCAGCCGGACTCGTGCGAGACGATCTTGCTGAAGGCGGCGTACTGCGAGGCGGGCACGATCTCTCGGGCGAGCTCCTGCGGGCTGGCGGCGGAGGCCGTGCCCGTCGTGCCGAGCACCGCACCGGAGGCGCCGAGCAGGACGGCGGCGGTGGCGGCGAAGGACTTCTTGCGGGCGGCGGCACGAGTGGTGATCGAGCGGAACAAAACGTCTACCTAACGTCGGGGACTGGGGTCGCGCCGGGCGTCACGGCCGTTTCCGACCGTTTCCGGCATGCCGGAACCAGGGCCCGGGGGACCCGGGAACTGGGGGGAACCGGCCTGCCGCGGTGCCGCGCCCTCGCTGAGCGTTTCGCTTGCGCTGGGCCGAGCACCTGCTGCCTGGCGACGTCCACTACAGAAACAAATCCCCGAGGGCGGTGCAACGGTCCCCTGTACGAGGGAGGTTCGGACTCGCGAGGGTCACCCTGCCCTACGGCCTTCCGGCGTTTCCGCAGCTCACGCCCGCTAGTGGGCGTTTTGTTCGACTCGTCCGGTTCTACTATTTCCGGTCGTACGTGACCTGGGTCCTATGAGGCGCCTCACCCGCGGACCCCTTTCCGGGCCCCTCGAATGTGACCTGGGCCTCGAAGTTCGCCCGCCGGGTGGCCCTCCGCAGCGCCCGCAGCAGCGGCCCGCCCACCGTGAGCGTCAGGACCACGGTCAGCACGGCCCGGCCCAGGTCCCAGCCGAGGGAGGTGGCCAGCACGTACGCCAGGAAGCGGACCAGGTTCTCGGCCGCCGGCGCCCCCGGCACGAAGGAGATCCCCTGGCCGAGGCCGCCGACCGTCACCCACCCGTACAGATTGGTGACCGTGCCGTACGCGAACGCCGCCACGAAGCCGTACGCGGCCAGCACCAGCCGCTCCGGGCCGCCCCGCAGTCCCGCCGGCAGCAGGCCCGCCCCCATCGCGAACCAGCCCATCGCCAGCATCTGCGTCGGCATCCACGGCCCCACCCCGCCCGTGAGCAGAGCCGACGCGAACATCGTCACCGCCCCCAGGACGAAGCCGAAGCCCGGCCCGAGGACGCGGCCGCTCAGCACCATCAGGAAGAACATCGGCTCCAGGCCCGCCGTGCCCGCGCCCAGCGGGCGCAGCGCCGCCCCCACGGCGGCCAGCACCCCCAGCATCGCGACCGCCTTCGCGTCCATCCCGCAGTCCGCGATCGTCGCCACGACGACGGCGATGAGGAGGGGGAGGATCAGCGCGAAGAGCCACGGCGCGTCGGCGGCGTGGTCGGTGACGGCGGAGCCGGCGTCCGCGAAGAGCGGCCAGCCGATGCCGGCCAGACCGACGAGGGAGACGAGGACGAGGGCGGCGACGGAACGCGGCCCCAGCCGGATCGGATGCGTCCTCACGCGCGCAGCGCCCCTTCCACCTGCTCGACCGTGAGCCACGGCTCGGGGGCCAGGATCTTCGCGACCTGCGGGGCGAAGGCCGGGGACGAGACGACGACCTCGGCCGTCGGGCCGTCCGCGACGACCTCGCCGCCGGCGACGATCACCACCCGGTCCGCCAGCTCCGCCGCGAGCTCCACGTCGTGCGTGGCCAGCACGATCGCGTGCCCGTCGGCGGCGAGCCCCCGCAGCCGGGTCACGAGCCGGGCCTTCGCCGCGTAGTCCAGGCCCCGGGTCGGCTCGTCGAGCAGCACCAGCGGGGGCGCCGCCGTCAGCACCACGGCCAGCGCGAGCGCCAGCCGCTGCCCCTCGGACAGGTCGCGGGGGTGGGTCGCGTCGGCCACCCCCGGTACGAGCTCCGCCACGAGCGCCCGGCAGGTCCCGGGCTCCGCGCCCGCGTCGGCGTCGGCGGCCGCGCACTCGTCGCCGACGGACTCCGCGTACAGCAGGTCCCTCGGCTCCTGGGGCACCAGGCCCACCTGCCGGATCAGGGCCCGGGGCTCGGTCGCGTGCGGTACGAGGCCGGAGACGCGGACGGTGCCGGAGGTGGGGGCGATCATGCCGACGAGCGTCGAGAGCAGCGTGGACTTCCCGGCCCCGTTGCGGCCCATCAGCGCGACCGTCTCGCCCCGGGCGACCCGCAGGTCGACCCGGCGCAGGGCCTCGACGCGGCCGCGGCGGACCGCGAGGCGGTCGACGTCCACGAGCGGGGCGTCGGCCCGCGGCGCGGCGACGGGGGCGGACGCGGCGCGGCGCCGCCGGAACAGGGACCTTCCCGCACCCCGCCCCCTCCCGGGACCGGGGGCTCCGCCCCCGGCCCCCCGCGCATCGAGCACCGGCGGGGCCGGATTCCGGGAAGGGACGGGGCGGGGGAGGAGCCCCGCGGGGCCGCGCCCGGGCTCCCGTTCCGCCGGCCGCTCCGGCAGCCGCGCCCTCAGCCCGTCCGACCCGCGCCGCGCGTCCCGCACGGTCAGCGGCAGCGGGTCCCACCCGGCGAGGCGCCCCAGAGCGACCACCGGCGGGTACACGGGGGAGACGGCCATGATCTCCGCCGGTGTGCCGAGGACCGCCTCCGGCAGGAGGAGGACGCGGTCGGCGTACTGGACGACCCGCTCCAGGCGGTGCTCCGCCATGAGGACCGTCGTGCCGAGGTCGTGGACGAGCCGCTGGAGGACCGCGAGGACGTCCTCCGCCGCCGAGGGGTCGAGCGCGGACGTCGGCTCGTCGAGGACGAGGACCTTGGGGTGCGTGGTCAGGACGGACCCGATGGCGACCCGCTGCTGCTGGCCGCCGGAGAGCGTGGCGACGGGCCGGTCGCGGAGGTCCGCGAGGCCCAGCAGGTCCAGGGTCTCCTCGACGCGCCGCCGCATCACGGCGGGGGCGAGGCCGAGGGACTCCATGCCGTAGGCGAGCTCGTCCTCGACGGTGTCGGTGACGAAGTGCGCGAGCGGGTCCTGCCCGACCGTCCCGACGAGGTCGGCCAGCTCGCGCGGGTGGTGGGTGCGGGTGTCCCGCCCGTCGACGGTGACCCGGCCCCGCAGCGTCCCGCCGGTGAAGTGGGGGACGAGCCCGGACACCGCCCCCAGCAGGGTCGACTTGCCGACCCCCGAGGGGCCGACGAGGAGGACCAGCTCGCCCTCAGGGACCGTGAGGTCGACGTCCCGGAGGGTGGGCCCGGCGGCGTCCTCGTACGTCACCGAGACGTTCTCGAAACGGATCACGCGGACGGCTCCTCGTGGACGGCGGCACGGGCGGGCGGTACGGGGGCGACGAGGGCGGGCAGCAGGCCGGGGAGGACCGACAGGGCCGGCCAGAGCGGCAGCTCGGGGGCGATCAGGGGGACGACGCCGGGGTGGAGGGCGGCCGGCGCGTAGCCGTTGGCGTGGATCATGAGGGCCGCCACCGTGACGCCGGAGGCGGCGACCAGCCAGGAGCGGGGGCCGAAGCGGTCGGGGCGGTAGCGGGTGCGCAGGGTGCGCCGGCCGCCGAGCCGCAGGCCCGCGACGGCCGCGGCGAGACCGGCGGCGAGCAGCGGGAGCCCGTATCCGGCGCCCTGCGCGGCGAGCAGGCCGTACGAGCCGGCGCAGACGCCGAGGAGGCCGCCGAGCGTCAGGACGTTCGTGGTGCGGCGGACGCCCGGCGGGACCCGGGCGGTGCGCCCGTACCCGCGCGCGTCCATCGACGCGGCCACGGCGACCGACCGTTCCAGGGCGCCCTCCAGGACCGGCAGGCCGATCTGGAGGACCGCCCGCACCCCGCCCGTGGGCCGGCCGCGCAGCCGTCGGGCGGTGCGCAGCCGGACGACGTCCGCGACCAGGTTCGGCGCGAAGGTCATCGCCACGACGACGGCGACCCCGGCCTCGTACAGCGCTCCGGGCAGCGACTTGAGGAGCCGCGCCGGGTTGGCGAGCGCGTTCGCCGCGCCCACGCAGATCAGCAGGGCCGCCAGTTTGAGTCCGTCGTAGAGGGCGAAGACGAGTTGTTCGGCGGTGACCCGGCCGCCCACGCGGATGCCCCGGGCCCAGTCGGGCAGGGGGAGTTCGGGGAGGGTGAACAGTTCGTGCGCGCCGGGGATCGGGGAGCCCAGGACGACGGAGAAGACGATCCGGAGGGCGACGACGAACAGGCCCAGTTTCACGAAGGCGCCGTACGAGCGGGCCCACGGCGCGTCCGTGCGGCGCGCGGCCACCACGTATCCGGCGACGGCGACGACCAGGCCGAGCAGCAGCGGGTTGGTCGTGCGGGAGGCGGCGACGGCGAGGCCGAGGGCCCACAGCCACCAGGCGCCGGGGTGCAGCGCGTTGCCCCGGTCCGCCACGGGCGCCAGGAGGCGCCCCGGCGGGCCGGGGGCGACGGACGGGACCGGGGTCATGCGCGGCGGCGGGACTTCCAGACGGCGGCGCCGCCGAGCGCGAGGACGGCTCCGCCGCCGACGAGGAGGCCGAGGGACGGGCCGTCGCCGCCGTCGTCCTTCCCGGCGGACGCGGCGGCCGTCCCGTCGGCGGATCCGGCGGCCGTCTCCTCGGCGGATCCGGGGGGCGCGGCGGAGGCCACGGCCTCGCCGCAGCCCTTCTCCGGGTAGCCGGCGATGCCGCACAGCATCGCGGAGCCGTCGTAGCGCAGCGGCTCGGCGACGGCGGCGAGGGCGTCGGCGGCCGTGCCCTTCCCGTCGATCCGGGCGCAGCCGGTCGTGGGGGCGGTCTTCGGCGGGGTCTCGCCGGCGGGGGCGTCCTTCGGGGTGCCGAAGTCGACGACGACCGCGACCCGCTTCGTCCCCGGCGTCTTCTCGACGCCGCCGCAGACCGCGTCGAAGTCGGGTGCGGAGCTCGGCTTCGCGGCGTCGGCGGAGTCCTCGCTGAGCGCGAAGCGGAAGCCGACGGCGGCGCCGTCGGCGGGCCGGGCGGTCGCCGGGCCCTGGGTGGCGTACGTCCACTTCCCGGCGCCGGACTCCCAGAACGACCAGTAGCGGTAGCCCGCCGCCTGGGCCGGGGCCGCCGCGCCGAGGGCGAGCAGCAGTCCGGCGGCGGCGCCGGCCACCGCGCCGGTGGTCCTCTTCCGGAGGGTCACTTCTTGCGGCCGCTCAGGAGGAAGCCGATGCCGACGCCGACGACCATGCCGATGCCGATGATCCACCAGACGTCGAAGCCGAGGAACGAGTCGTCCTCCTCGTCCTCCGTGGAGGCGGCGGAGGTGTCGGGGGTCTTCGGGGCGGGACCGGTGGCGTTGAGCGCCTCGACCAGGTCGACCTTGCCGAACTCGCGGGGGTCGGCCTCCATCGCCCGCGCGGCGAGGATCAGCTGCGCGTAGGCGGCGGGGCCGGACTCCTTCGCCCAGGGGGCGGCGTTCTGCTCCAGCCACTGGAGCGCGGGCTCGGCGAGCCGGGCGGTGCCGGCGGCGGCGAGGGCGACGACGGCGTCGGCGGTGTTGCCGAAGTCCGGCTTCGGCTCGGTCTCGGTGGCGCCCGGCAGCGGCGGGGTGGTCAGGTGGCCGGTCTGCACGAGCGACTTCGCGAGGTAGGAGGCGCCGTTGAGGGCGGCCCGCTCGACGGTCGGCTCGGAGAGGTCGACGCAGGTCGGGGCCTGCGGCGGGGTGGCCTTGACGGCGGTGATGCCCTTGCCGAGCCCGGCGAGGGTGGCGGCGGCGGTGGCGTCCGCGTTGGCGGCGAGCCCGCCCTCCTCGTCGGGCTGGTACGCGAAGGCGCCCGGCCCCTCCTCCTCGGAGCAGGGCAGCGCGAGCGCGAGCAGCGCGTCGTACGGGGTGCGGCCCTCGGCGGAGGTGTACGAGCCGGGCTTGACGCCCGAGGCGGCGAGCGCGCTGACGACGATCGAGGTGGAGTTGGCGTCGCTGGGGCCGCCGGGGGTGTAGCTCCAGCCGCCGTCCTTGTTCTGCACGCCGCGCAGCCAGCCGTAGCCGGTCTTGACCGCGGTGTCGATCTTCGTCGGGTCGGCGGCCTCGCGGCGGACCGCGCCGAGCGCCTGGAGGGCGACGGCGGTGGCGTTGGAGTCCCGCACGGTCTTCGCGTCGCAGGGCTTGGTGGTGTCCGCGCGGTACGAGGCGAACGAGCCGTCGGCGCACTGCTGGCCGAGCAGCCAGTCGACGGCCTGGTCGGCGGGCTGGTAGCCGGTGGAGCGCTGGGCGAGGAAGGCGAGCGACTGGCGCCAGACGCCGTCGTACGTCGGGTCGCCCTTGCCGTACAGACCGGGCGGGAGCGCGGCGGCGGAGGCGCTGGGAGAGGGCGCGGCGGAGGCCGTGCCGGTCGCGGCGGTGCTGAGCACGGCCGCCGCTGCGGTGAGCGCGGCGGCGGCGCGACGGACGCTGATCATGGTTGCCTCTCGTGCGGGCACCGGACTCCGGCGCCCCGCGCGGGGCCCGCGTCCGGCGCCGTATTCCTCGACGGTGCCGGCGCTCACGTCCCGGGGGCAGGGCGTTCCGGCTCGCCGCGCCTCGGGAGGGCGGCTCACGGTTGCGGGTCAGCGCCGGATTCGCACCGGCTTTCCCCTGCTCGGGCATGAAGACGACCGGGCCACTGTACCGGCCCGTACGGCCCCGTCCGCGGGGTGCGAGCCGCGTCACACCGCCACGTACGCCACTGGCTCCGTCCCGGTCACGGCCTCCGCGCGGCCCGGCTTCACCAGCCGCCGGATGTGGGCCTCGGCCTCGCCGGCGGCGATGTTGCGGGAGCCGTACGGGATGCGGTCCCAGGGCCGGTTCCACTCCATGCGCTCCGCGAGCTGCCACGGGGTGAGCGGGGCGGCGAGGAGGGCGAGGAGGCCGGCGAGCCGGTCCTCGTGGTGGTCGAGGAGCTCGCGGACCCGGCCGGCGGCGTCGGGGAAGGCGTGCTGGTGGGCGGGGAGCACCTCGGCGACGCCGAGCCGCCCGATCCGCTCCAGGGAGTCGAGGGAGTCGCCGAGGGGGTCGGTGACGGTCTCGTCGTCGGGGTCCTCGTACAGCCCGGCGTGCGGGGAGATCCCGGGGAGGAGGTGGTCGCCGGAGAAGAGCCGGCCGTGGCCGGGGAGGCCGGCCGGGTGCCGCTCCTCCAGGTGGAGGCAGACGTGGCCGGGGGTCCGGACGGCGCGGAGCCGCCGCCCGGCGAGGTCGAGGAGCTCGCCGGGGACGATCTCCCGGTCGGGCAGGGCGGCCCCGGGGCCGCCCTGCCCGAGGGCGTCCTGTCGATCCTGCCCGCCGGCCGCGAGGTCAGCGAGTACCCGGTCGGGCACCCCGGCGTCGACAAGGTCTCCTTCACCGGCTCGGTCGCCGCCGGCAAGCGCGTGATGGAGGTCGCCTCCCGCAACCTCACCCGCGTCACCCTCGAACTCGGCGGCAAGTCGGCGGCGGTGATCCTCCCGGACGCCGACGTGGCGACCGCCGTCGCCGGGATCGTCCCGGCCGCCTGGATGAACAACGGCCAGGCGTGCGTGGCCCAGACCCGGATCCTCGCCCCCGGCTCCCGGTACGAGGAGTACGCCGAGGCGTTCTCCGCCGCGGCCTCCGCCCTCGTCGTCGGCGACCCGCTCGACCCCGCCACCCAGCTCGGCCCGCTCGTCGCCCGCCGCCAGCAGCGGCGCTCCCTCGACTACATCGGCATCGGGCAGGCGGAGGGCGCCAAGCTCCTCACCGGCGGCGGCCGCCCGGAGGGTCTCGACCGGGGCTGGTACGTCGAGCCGACCCTCTTCGGGGACGTCGACAACGCGGTGCGGATCGCCCGCGAGGAGATCTTCGGCCCGGTGATCTGCCCCCTGCCGTACGGGGACGAGGCCGAGGCGCTGCGGATCGCGAACGACTCCGACTTCGGCCTCAGCGGCAGCGTCTGGACCGGCGACGTCGAGCACGGCCTGGACTTCGCCCGCCGCGTCCGCACCGGCACCTTCGACGTCAACACCTTCAGCCTCGACATGCTCGGCCCCTTCGGCGGCTACAGGAACTCCGGCGTGGGCCGCGAGTTCGGCCCCGAGGGCTTCGGCGCGTACCTGGAGCACAAGACGATCCACCTGCCCGCCGGGTACGGGGACAACTGATGGGCGACCGCCGGCACGTGGAGGTCGACCGGAGCGTCTGTATCGGCTCCGGCACGTGCGTCGTCCACGCCCCGGACGGCTTCCGCCTCGACGCCGCCCGCCGGTCCCACCCGGCCCGCCCGGAGGCCGACGCGGGCGAACGGATCCTCGCGGCGGCGGAGGGCTGCCCGGTGGAGGCGATCCTCATCACCCTCGCGGACGGCGGCGAACCGGTCCACCCGCCGGAGGAGTAGGCCACCCCGGGGCCCGTCGGCGGCCTGTGCCACACTCCTCCCCGGTCACAGGGCGAACGGCCCCGTGACCGGGGAGGGAACACGCGTGCAGGGGAAGAGACGGGCCGTTTCGGCGGCCCTGACGGTGGTGCTCGCACTGGGGGCGGCGGGCTGCGGGGCACCGGACGCGGCGGCGTCGGCGGCCTCCGGCCGGGAGGCCGTTCAGACCGAGATCCGCACCGTCGTCGCCGACGCCGGCCTGCCGGAGTCGGCGACGACGGTGCCGGGGGAGACGACCCGATCCGCGAGCCCGTCCGCGAGCCCGTCGACGGACCGCGAGCGGGTGGCCCGGCGGATGGCGGACTGCACGGCCGGATGGCAGTACATCGGCCCCGCCGTGACCGGATCCCGGGCCGCGTACGACGCGGCGCTCGGCGCCTTGGCCGGGAGGGGCTGGGTGGAGTCCGGGAAGCGGATCGAAGAGAAGATCGACAAACGGGGCGGCGTCATGACCGGGGCCACGTTCAGGAAGCGGGGCTGGACCCTCGCCGCCCGGCACGCCGCTCCGGAGACGCTCAAGATGGATTCCGTCTCCCTCGTCGCCACGGAGGACGTGTGCATGGAAGGCTTCACCGAGGAGGAGCTGGACCTTTTGGGCGGGCTCGGGGACGGCACCGGCTGACCCGCCGGCTCCCGTCAGCGCGTGGTCGCGTGCTCCGGGGACGTCAGGTCGATCAGGCGGCAGACCGTCTCGATGTCGATCTTCACCTGGGCGATCGAGGCGCGCCCCGACAGCCAGGTGATGAGCGCCGAGTGCCAGGTGTGCTCGATGACGCGGACGGCCGACAGCTGTTCCGGCGTCGGCTGCTCCGCGCCCATCGCGTCGAGGATGATCGCGGTGGTCAGCCGGGAGACCGTGTCGACCTCGGGGCTGACGCTGCGGTCGGCGAAGGTCAGCGCCCTGACCATCGCGTCGGCGAGCTGCGGCTCGCGCTGGAGCGCGCGGAAGGCCCGCATCAGGGTCTCCGCGACCCGCTTGGCCGGGGCGGCGCCCGCCGGCGGCCGCTTCCGGAGGGTGGTGTGCAGGTGCTGGAGCTGGTCCTGCATGGTCGCCACGAGCAGGTGGATCTTGGACGGGAAGTAGCGGTAGAGCGTGCCGAGGGCGACGCCGGCCGCCTCCGCGACCTCCCGCATCTGCACCGCGTCGAAGCCGCCGCGGGCGGCGAGCCGGGCGCTGGCGTCCAGGATGCGGCGCCGCCGCGCCTCCTGGCGTTCCGTCAGGGGCGGTGCGGCGGAGGGGCGGTGGTCCGCTCTGCTCTCTGCGGTCATCGGGGGTCCCGTTCCGTGCGGTGGGGAGCGCCAGTATGGCGGAGGACGGCCGTGGCGCGAACCTCCGTGGACGGGTGGCGCGAATCACCTGTTCCGACGCTCACGGCGAAGCTACCTGCCGGTAGATTCTGTGCCTCCCGAAGGGGCAAGTGGTGTCGGGAACGATCAAGTCTGTAACTTGTTCTACCTTAGCGCCAGCGGCTACGCTCGCGCGAAACGCACGCTCGAAGGGGGTCGCGCATGACCGCTGAGGCCATAGAGGCAAGCCCCCGGCAGGGCCGCGCCGACTCCGGTGACGGTCCGTTGCGGATCGCTCTCCTCACGTACAAGGGCAATCCCTTCTGCGGCGGGCAGGGCGTCTACGTCCGCCACCTCTCCCGCGAGCTGGCCCGCCTGGGCCACACCGTCGAGGTCTTCGGCTCGCAGCCGTACCCGACGCTCGACGAGGGCGTCACGCTCAGCGAGATCGCCAGCCTCGACCTGTACCGCCAGCCCGACCCCTTCCGGACGCCGAAGCGCGAGGAGTACCGGGACTGGATCGACGGCCTGGAGGTCGCCACCATGTGGACCGGCGGCTTCCCCGAGCCGCTGACCTTCTCGCTGCGCGCCCGCCGCACCCTCGCCGCCCGCCGCGGCGACTTCGACGTCGTCCACGACAACCAGACCCTCGGGTACGGGCTCCTCGGCGGCCCCCGCGCGATCGGCGCCCCGCTGGTCACCACGATCCACCACCCCATCACCGTCGACCGGCAGCTGGAGCTCGACGCCGCCGCCGACTGGAAGCGCCGCGCCTCCGTCCGCCGCTGGTACGGCTTCACCCGCATGCAGAAGCGGGTCGCCCGCCGCCTGCCGTCCGTCCTCACCGTCTCCGGCACCTCCCGCGACGAGATCGTCGAGCACCTCGGCGTCCGCGAGGACCGCATCCGGGTCGTGCACATCGGCGCCGACACCGACCTGTGGTCCCCGGACCCCTCGGTCGCCGAGGTCCCCGGCCGGATCGTCACCACCTCCAGCGCCGACGTCCCCCTCAAGGGCCTGGTCTTCCTGATCGAGGCGCTCGCCAAGCTGCGCACGGAGCGGCCCGAGGCGCACCTCGTCGTCGTCGGCAAGCGCGCCGAGGACGGGCCGGTCGCCCAGGCGATCGAGCGGTACGGGCTCGACGGCGCCGTCCGCTTCGTGAAGGGCATCAGCGACGCGGAGCTCGTCGACCTCTACCGGTCCGCCGAGGTCGCCTGCGTGCCGTCGCTGTACGAGGGCTTCTCGCTGCCCGCGGCGGAGGGGATGGCGACGGGGACGCCGCTGGTCGCCACGACCGGCGGGGCGATCCCGGAGGTCGCCGGCCCCGACGGCGAGACCTGCCTCGCCGTGCCGACCGGCGACGCGGGCGCGCTCGCCGCCGCGCTCGGCCGGATGCTGGGCGACCCCGACCTGCGGACCCGCCTCGGTGCCGCGGGCCGGGCGCGCGTGCTGTCCAGGTTCACCTGGGCCCGCGCGGCCCAGGGCACCGCCGAGCTCTACCGGGAGGCCCTGGACCGCCAGGGCGCCCGCCGCTGAACCCGCACCCCATCCGTACCGCCGCCCCGCACCACCCGTACCCCCGCCACTCGGAAGGGCAGACCCCGTGCTGACCGTCGACTTCACCCGCTTCCCGCTCGCCCCCGGCGACCGCGTGCTCGATCTGGGCTGTGGCGGGGGGCGGCACGCCTTCGAGTGCTACCGGCGCGGCGCGCAGGTCGTGGCGCTCGACCAGAACGGCGAGGAGATCCGCGAGGTCGCCAAGTGGTTCGCGGCCATGAAGGAGGCCGGCGAGGCGCCGGCCGGGGCCACCGCCACCGCGATGGAGGGCGACGCGCTCAACCTGCCGTTCCCCGACGAGTCCTTCGACGTCGTCATCATCTCCGAGGTCATGGAGCACATCCCGGACGACAAGGGCGTCCTCGCCGAGATGGTCCGCGTCCTCAAGCCCGGCGGCCGGATCGCGATCACCGTCCCCCGCTACGGCCCCGAGAAGGTCTGCTGGGCGCTCTCCGACGAGTACCACGAGGTCGAGGGCGGCCACATCCGCATCTACAAGGCGGACGAACTGCTCGCCAAGATCCGCCAGGCGGGCCTGCGGCCGTACGGCACGCACCACGCGCACGCCCTGCACGCGCCGTACTGGTGGCTGAAGTGCGCCTTCGGCGTCGACAACGACAAGGCGCTGCCGGTCCGCGCCTACCACAAGCTGCTGGTCTGGGACATCATGAAGAAGCCCGCCCTGACCCGGGTCGCCGAGCAGCTGCTCAACCCGGTCGTCGGCAAGAGCTTCGTCGCGTACGCCACCAAGCCCCACCTCCCGAAGGCGGAGGCGTGAGCCCCGAGCGGATAGCGGAACACCTGGTCCTGCCCGGCGTCCTCACCGCCGAGCAGGCCGCCGACACCGTCGCCGGCATCCTCGCCGTCCAGCGCGAGGACGGCGCCGTCCCGTGGTTCCGCGGCCACCACCTGGACCCGTGGGACCACACCGAGGCCGCCATGGCCCTGGACACGGCCGGCGAGCACGAGGCGGCCGCCCGCGCCTACGCCTGGCTCGCCCGGCACCAGAACGCCGACGGCTCCTGGTACGCGGCCTACCGGGACGGCGACCCGGACGACGTCACCGACCGCGGCAAGGAGTCCAACTTCACCGCGTACGTCGCGGTCGGCGTCTGGCACCACTACCTGTCGACCGGCGACGACGCCTTCCTCGACCGGATGTGGCCGGTCGTCTACGCGGCGGTCGAGTTCGTCCTCCGGCTCCAGCGGCCGGGCGGCCAGATCGGCTGGAAGCGCGAGCCCGACGGCACCCCCGTCACCGACGCGCTCCTCACCGGCTCCTCCTCGATCCACCACGCCCTGCGCTGCGCCCTGGCGATCGCCGAGGCCCGCGAGGAGCCGCAGCCGGACTGGGAGCTGGCCGCCGGTGCCCTCGCGCACGCGATCCGCCGCCATCCGGAGCGCTTCCTCGACAAGTCGCGCTACTCGATGGACTGGTACTACCCGGTCCTCGGCGGCGCGGTCACCGGCGCGGAGGCGAAGGCCCGCCTCGACGCGCGCTGGGACGAGTTCGTGGTCCCCGGCCTCGGCGTCCGCTGCGTCGTCCCCAACCCGTGGGTGACCGGCGGCGAGAGCTGCGAGCTCGCGCTCGCCCTCTGGGCGACCGGGGAGTCCGACCGGGCCCTCGACGTCCTCCAGTCCATCGGCCACCTGCGGGCCCCGAACGGCCTGTACTGGACGGGGTACGTGTACGAGGGCGAGGACGGCCACGAGCCGGCGGTCTGGCCCGAGGAGCAGACCACCTGGACGGCGGGCTCCCTCCTCCTCGCCGTCGCCGCCCTCGGCGGCGAGCAGGCGACCGTCGCCGTCTTCGGCGGCGAGACCCTGCCGACGGGCCTGTCCCCGGACTGCTGCGGGGAGTGAGCACGGCCGTACGGCGAAGGGCCCGGGATCCGCTGGATCCCGGGCCCTTCCGTCCTGCGCGCCCCCGCGCCTCCCACGCCCGCGGCGGCGCCGGGCGACCCGGACGGCGTCGCCGGGATGGCGGCGGGACGGGGGCCGGGCGAGGCTGGCGGGACCAGTACCAGGGAGGCCCCGCTGTGTCCGGAAGTCTGAACCGCGGCGTCGTCGCGCTGCTCCTCTCCAGCACCCTGCTGTTCGGCACGGCCGCGTGCGGCGCCGACACCGACGCCAGTCTCAGCTCCGCGAGCAGCCCGTCGGCGTCGGGCACCTTCGAGCAGCAGAAGCTGGCGAAGACCCGTTTCGTGGCCAACGCCGGGCTCGCGGCCGGCGCCACGTACCAGTGGATCGTGAAGCCCTACAAGGCGGGGAAGTTCAAGAAGGGCGCGAACGGGCGCACCGTCGCCCTGGTGAAGGCCGGGCTCGCGGGCGCGTTCACGTACAACCGGCTGAAGGCGGCGGTGAACAACGCGAAGGGCGACCCGCTGCTCTCCAAGGCGGTGGCGCCGCTCACCGCCGGCATCGACTCCCTCAAGGACCTCGGCACGAAGCTCCGCAAGGGCGAGGTCGACGCGGCGGACGTCGGCGGCCTGGAGGGCGTCATCAACGGCATCAAGGACGCCGGGAAGTCCGCCGGGGCCGAGGTCGTGAACAAGGTCCCGTCGGCCTCCCAGCTCAGCGGCGGCTGATCCGCCGTTCACACGAGGGCGGCGGACCCGGCGAGGGTCGGGTAGTCGTTGTAGCCGACCTCGTCGCCGGAGTACATCCAGTTCGCCTCCCGCAGCGGGTTGAGCGGCGCGCCGGTGCGGAGCCGTTCGACCAGGTCGGGGTTGGCCATGAACGCGCGGCCCAGCGAGATCAGGTCGGCGCCGGCCTCCAGGAGCCGCTCGCCCGCCTCCTTCCCGCCGTCGGCGGGGAGGGGGCCGCCGAAGCCGAGCACCGGGTTGGCGATCAGGGTGCGCGGCCAGGCGGCGCGGATCCGCCGGTACAGCGGCTGCTCGGGGTCGGCGAAGATCACGTGCAGATAGACCGGGCCGAGGGCGGCGAGGGCGGGGACGAGCGCCGCGTAGATGTCGTCCGTGTCGCCCTCCTCGATGCCGTTGACCGTGACCCCGGGAGAGACGCGCACGCCGACCCGGTCGGCGCCGATGGCGTCGACGACCGCCCGGACGACCTCGAGGACGAACCGGACGCGGTTCTCCACCGGTCCGCCGTACTCGTCCGTGCGCCGGTTGGTGTTCTTCGCCAGGAACTGGTGGAGCAGGTGGCCGTTGGCGGCGTGCACCTCCACCCCCTCGAAGCCCGCGTCGACGGCGCGGCGGGCGGCGGCGGCGAAGTCCGCGACGGTCTCCCGGATGTCGTCGGCGGTCATCTCGCGGGGCACGACGGACGGCTTCCGGCCGGTCGGCGTGTGGATCTCCTCGGGCAGCGGGACCGGCGAGGGCGCGACCGGCAGGTGCCCGCTGTTGTCGGGGTGGCCGACCCGGCCGCCGTGCTGGAGCTGGACGAACATCCGCCCGCCCTCGGCCCGTACCGCGTCGGTGACCGCGCGCCAGCCGGCCACGTGGGCGTCGCTGTGGAGGGCCGGGATGTTCGGGTACGTCTGGCCGACCGCGTTCGGCGTGGTCCCCTCGGTGATGATCAGGCCGGCGCCGGCCCGCTGGGCGTAGTGGGTGACCATGAGGGACCGGG
The DNA here is from genome assembly GCF_014649855.1 of Streptomyces roseolus. Classification (GTDB taxonomy): domain Bacteria; phylum Actinomycetota; class Actinomycetes; order Streptomycetales; family Streptomycetaceae; genus Streptomyces; species Streptomyces roseolus. The sequence continues at coordinate 23,913 of NZ_BMTV01000002.1, forward strand.
GGACGCCGTCGGCGGTGGCGCGGTTGCGGGTCAGCGGCGGCATCACCAGCCGGTTGGGGAGGGCGAGGGGGCCGAGGGCGGTGGACTCGAAGAGGCGGGAGGAGCTCGCTGCGTTCGTCATGCCGGTACCGTAGGAGTTGACACCAGTGTCAGGTTCAAGTCCTTCTACTCCCCGGCGAGGTGGCGGATGCGCATCGGTGAACTGGCCCGCCGCAGCGGCGTGAGCGAACGCTCGCTGCGCTACTACGAGACCCAGGGCCTGCTGCGCTCCGAGCGCACGCCGGGCGGCCAGCGGCGCTACGGCGAGTGGGCGGTCGACCGGGTCGTCCGGATCCAGGCCCTGTACGCGGCCGGCCTGAACAGCAGCAAGATCGCCCGCCTGCTGCCCTGCATGCGCGACGCGGACGGCGGCCCGAGCGAGATCGCGACGGCGCGGCTGGTCGACGAACTGGCCGCCGAGCGGACCCGCATCGACGCGATGATCGCCGACCTGGCCCGCACCCGCGGCATCCTCGACGAGGTCATCGAGTCGGCCTCCACCGGGGCACGTAGTTAGCCGTTCAGCTCCGCCGGCACCCGCAGGGTCTCCGGGTCGGGGGCGGTGACCAGGAGGTCCGTCACCGGGCCCGACCGCCACTCGGCCGGCCGTTCCGCGATCCGCGCCTCCGGCCCGACCGGGCAGATCTCGTCGGCGAAGGCGTCGGGGACGGCGAGGACGGCCTCCTCGCGGCGGCCCTCGGCGAAGAGGGCCTGGACGCGGCGCGCCTCGGCCCCGTACCCCATGCGGGCCATGAGGTCGGCGTGGAAGTTGCGGGTCGCGTGGCCCATGCCGCCGATGTGGAAGCCGAGCATGGCCTTCACCGGCAGGAGGCCCTCCGGCACGTCGTCGCAGACCTGGGCGCGGACCATCGGCGCGACCAGGAAGCCGTCGGGGAGGCGGTCCGGGAGGGCGTACGCCTCGCGGAAGCGGCGGGGCGACCAGTACAGCGGCAGCCGGCCGTCGGCGATCCGCAGGGTCTGCGCGATGTTCTTCGGGCCCTCCGCGCCGAGCAGGACGGGCGGGTCCGCGCGGAGCGGGTGGGTGATCGGCCGGAGGGGCCTGCCGAGGCCGGTGCCGTCCTCGCCCGCGTACGGGAAGGGGTAGTGCCGCCCCGCCAGGGTGACGGGCGCCTCCCGCCGCAGCACCTGCCGGATCACGTCCACGTACTCGCGGGTCGCCGTCAGCGGGGACCGGGGGAACGGCCGGCCGTACCAGCCCTCCACCACCTGCGGGCCCGAGAGCCCGAGCCGCATCCGGCCGCCCGACAGGTGGTCCGGGGCCAGCGCCTGCACGGCGGTCGCCGTCGGCGTGCGGGCCGCCATCTGCGCGACCGCCGTGCCGAGCCCGATCCGGCGGGTGTGCGCGGCGATCCAGGTGAGCGCGGTGAAGGCGTCCGAGCCCCAGGCCTCCGCCGTCCACACCGAGTCGTAGCCGAGGCGCTCCGCCTCGCGCGCGAGCTCCGGGTGGGTGGGGGAGGGGCCGCGGCCCCAGTGGCCGAGCGCGAGTCCCAGGCGCGTGACCGGACTCCTTCCTGACGTTGCGTCAGATCAGGGTGGTCCGGGGACTGTACGACGGCGGCCCCCCGACCGGAAGGGTTCCGGTCGGGGGGCCGCCGAGGGGGACGGAGCGGGCCCGCTCAGCCGCGCTGGATGCCCGTCGCGTCCTGGAGGACGCCGCGGCGCCCGTCCTGCGTCTGCGCGATCAGCGCCTGGCCGCGCTGCTCCACGGCCAGGTACCAGGTGCCGGGGGCCAGTTCGGCGATCTGCGAACCGGAGCCGTCCTCCGCGTACAGCGGGCGGGCGACCGGCACGGCGAACCAGAACGGGGTGAAGTCCCCGCCGCCCTGCGCCTGCGGCTCGGGCTGCGGCGCCGGCTGCGCGGCGGCCGGCTGCGGCTGGCCGTACGGCTGGCCGCCCTGCGAGGCGTCCTGCGGCGCCGGGTACGGCTGCGGGCCCTGGTGGGCGCCCGGGTAGCCGTAGCCGCCGCCCTGGACGCCCGGCTGGCCGGGCTGCGCGCCGTACGGCTGCGCGACGGCCGGGCGCGGGGCGCCGACGAGCGGGGCCTTGAGGGCGGGGACCATCGGGGCGGCCAGGACGGCGGCGGCCAGGACGAGCGCGGCGATCAGGCCGAGGATGAGGCCGGCGCCGGCGTTCTCCGCCTCGAAGATCCACATGAGCAGGGTCCACGCCGAGGCGATCGTGAAGGCCGCCCCGATCTGGCCGAGCTCCAGGCCCACGACCTTGCGGGGCTGCGGCATGCCGTGCGAGACGACGACGAGCGCCGCGCCGGCGATGCCGAGGAAGAAGGAGCCCCAGCCCAGGTAGGAGATCTCCCAGGAGTTCACGCTGGTGTAGTACCGCGAGCATTCTTCGGGCGTCCCGGCGCAGCCGGCGATGTCGAGGAACGAGGCGATGAACAGCACCACCGCAGCACCGATCACTACGCCATCGCCTCGGGTGAGGGAGCGGATATTCACGTAAGAAGTCCTTCGTCGGGTCGTCGTCGCGTCGGGCAGGCGCCGGGTCTCGGCACGGGGGCGGCCCCATCGTACGGAGCGAATCTATCGCTCGCGGGTTCTACCCCTGGAGGTAGGTCACGATGCCGTCGGCGATGCCCTGCGCCGCCTTCTGCCGCCACGCCCCGGACGTCAGCAGTGCCGCGTCCTTCGGATCACGCATATTGCCGCATTCGACGAAGACCTTGGGCACGGTTGAGAGATTGAGCCCGCCGAGATCGGACCGGACGTCCAACCCCGTGCCGTCGCCGAGGTAGTTGGCGGGCGAGGTGCCGGTCGTCCGGGCGAAGGCGGCGGCGATCCGCTCGCCGAGCGTACGCGACGGGGCGACGATCGGGCCGGTGTCCGCCGATCCTTCACGGACCTCGGCGGGGACGATCACATGGAAGCCGCGGTTCCCCACGGCCGAGCCGTCCGCGTGGACGGAGACGACGGCGTCGGCCGCCGCCTCGTTCCCGATCCGTGCCCGCTCGTCGATGCACGGCCCGTACGGCCGGTCCGCGTCGTGCGTCAGGACCACCTCGGCGCCGCGTTCCTCCAGGGCCTTCTTCAGCCGGTGCGAGACGTCGAGCGTGAAGGCGGCCTCCGTGTACGCGGCCTTCCCCCCGGACGCGTTCGTGGAGGTCCCGGTGGTGTCGCACTCCTTGCGGGCCGTCCCGATGTCGACCTTCTCGCCGATCTCCCGCGGGTGCCGGAAGTTCCCCGGGTTGTGCCCCGGGTCGACGACGACCGTGCGGCCGGCCAGGGGGCGCGCGGCGTCGGCGGCCGGGGCGCGGGAGGGCGCGGGGGAGGGGGTGCGGGACGGGTCCGGGGTACGGCTCCGGTCGGGCGTCGTGGCCGCCGCGGCCGGGCCCCGGGTGCCCTCCGCGGCCTCGGAGGCGGCGCCGCAGCCGGCGAGCGCGGCGGAGCAGACGAGGGCGGCCAGGGCGGCGGGCAGGGAGCGGGTCACGGGGTTCCTGTGGTCGTACGGCACCCCGCGACTCTAGGCCCTCGCCCGGGCGAAACCGCGGACCGGATGTACCGGCTCGGTCACGCGGCCGCAAAACGGTGGACGCGCGGCCGGGGACCCGGGAAGGCTGGTGTCACGGAGTGGCGTGGGGGTCACCGCGCCTGGACCCACGAGGGGGAACCGGTGGGGGAAGAACCGAACGACGCGCGTCCCCAGGACGCGCCGCCCAGACCGAACCTGGACAAGGGGGACCCGAACGGGGGGACGTCCGGAGACACGTCGTCCGTCCCCTCCGGCGAGACGGTACGCATCCGCCCGGCCCGGCCGACGCCCCGGGACGCGAGGCCGGGGGGAGGGACGCCCGGCGACACGGCGCGGGACTCGGTGCCCCAGGACACGGCGCCCCGGGACGCCACCCTCGCCGACGTCCCGCCCGCGCGGGCGGTACCGGGAGGCGCGGCGCCCGGGGACGCGAGGCCGGCGGACGCCGTGCCCCTGCGGCCGGGCCCGGCGGGCGCCGGGCGGACGGGCGCCTCCCCCGGGGGCGCTCCGGCCGAGGACGCCACGCCGACGGGCTCCTTCCGGCTGGCCGCTCCGGCGCCCTGGGAGGCCCCGGCGGGGACGGCGGGCCAGAACGGCGGCCGGTCCGCGCAGGCGGCCGGGAGCGACGGCCCGGCCGCTCCGACACCGCACGGAGGCCCGCTCGCTCCGGCGGGTCAGAACGGAGGCCCGCTCGCTCCGGCCGGTCGGGACGGCGGGGCGGCCGCTCCCGTGGGGCAGAACGGCGGTTCGGCCGTCGGGGCGGGGCACGGCGGCTCCTTCGAGGCGGCGGCCGGCCCCGGATTCGGGCCGGCCTCGGACGCCTCCGGCGGTTCCGGCGGCTTCGGGCCGCCCTCCGGCGGGTTCGGCACGGGGCCCGGCCCCGCCGCCCCGCACGGGCAGGCGCCCGCGACCGCGCCCGGGTGGGCCGGGGCGGGCACCCTCCCGCCGCCGCCCCCCGCGCCGCCCGGCGGTCCCGGCGGTCCCGGCGGGTCCGGCGGGCAGGGGGAGGCGCGTCCGCTCCAGGCCGTCGCGGTGGGCCTGCTGAACCTCTCGTGCCTCGGGCTCGGCTACGTCCTGCTGCGGCACTGGATCGGCGCGGCGGTCTGCTGGGCGGCCACGGCCGCGCTGCTGCTGCTCGCGCTCCCGGCCGACGCGAACGGCGTCCCGGCGGGCGCGCTCGTCGGGTACGGGGCCGTGCTGCTCGCCGCCGCCGCCGACGGCGCCCGGCGCGGGCTGCGGGCCCGGCTCTCGCTCGGGGCCACGGCCCGGCGCCTCGCGCTGCCGCTCGCCGTCGTGCTGCTCGCCGCGCCGGCCGGCGCCACCGTCGCGTACGGGGCGGCCCGTGAGGAGGCCCGCGAGGAGGCGTTCCAGCAGTCCCTCCTGGCCCGGCTCGCCGCCGCCGACGCGCTGGTGAAGGCGAAGGAGGGCGTGGGCTTCGACCACGCCGAGCGCGACTACCGCACCGCCCTCGACACGTACGAGCGGCTGGCGCTCGACCACCCGGGCTCCCGCGCCGCGAAGCTGGTGCCGGAGCGGATGGACGCCTACTTCGCGTCCGTCTCCGCGCCGTACACGGAGAAGAAGTACTGCGAGGCCGTCGATCCGCTCACGCACCTGCGGTCGCTGCCGGACTCCGTGGACGAGGGCGTGCTCGGAAACCGCGCCGACGGGCTCGACGACTCGCTGGCGCGCTCGCTGTACGAGTGCGGCGCGGCGGAGTTCGGCCGGGGGGCGCTCCAGTCCTCCTACGCCTCGTTCACCGGACTGGCCTCGCTCTTCCCGAAGTCGGAGCACATCGGCAAGGTCGAGCGGCTCGTCGGCGACGGCCTGCGGAAGGCGGCCGCCCCGCTGGGCGACGGCAACGCGCCGGACCCCTGCGCCACCACCGAGCAGGTGCGCAAGCAGCGGGACGACGCCGCCGGGCTCAAGGGGTACGCGCTCGGCGGTCCCGTCGCGGACGCGGGCCGGGCCGTCCAGAAGGGCGCCTTCTCCTGCGGCGCCAAGCAGTTCCGCGACGGGCTGTACTCCGAGGCCGTCACGTCCATGGACCGCTACGCCAAGGACTACCCGAACAGCCCGCAGGCCGCCCACGCCCGCACGATCTCGATCGCCGCGCAGATCGCGGACCACGAGCCCGCCGCCGGCAAGAAGCTGCCGCCGGCGACGGCTCCGGGCGGTTCCCGGATGCCGATGGTGGTCAGCAACGACGGCAAGGAGTCCGTGGAGCTGCTCTACACCGGCCCGGTCACCGGGAAGATCACCCTGGAGGCGTGCGGCACCTGCGAGAACTACGGCACCCTCCGGGACGCGATCGACCCGGACGCCAAGCCCTGCGGCGGCCCGTCCTCGAAGTACCCGAAGGCGACGCTGCGGCTGCCCGCGGGCACGTACCACTTCCTCCAGCGGAGGGCCGGCGGCGGCTTCGCGGTGGCCGGCGAGACGAAGACCAGCAAGGCCTCCGTCGAACCCGGCTACACCTACACCAACTGCCTGTACGTGACGACCGTCCGCTGAGGCGGCGGAGCGCCTAGTACCCGTCCACGATCCGGTCCACGGCCGCCGCCACCAGCGCGTCCCGCTCCTCCTCCGCGAAGACGCCGGGAAGCGTGAGCTGCTCCACGATCAGCCAGTTGAGGGCGAGCATGAGCAGCTTGACGGAGGTGGCGTCGCCGGGCAGCCCGGAGGACTCGTGGAAGGCGACGTTGGCATCGACGTCGGCCCGCACCCGCTCGGTCAGGATCGAGCGGAGGGCGGGCCGGCGGGTGGCCTCCAGGCGCAGTTCGAGCAGGGCGAGGTAGCCGGTGCGGAAGGACGAGACCCGCCCGACCAGCTCCCGCATGATCCTCGTGTACGTCTCCTTGTCCCGGGGCGCCGTCCGGGTCTCCTCCATCGTCGCCTCGTCGGGCTGGAGCCGTTCGTAGACCCGGGCGCCGGCCTGGGTGAGGAGGGCGTCGCGGTTGGCGAAGTAGTTGGACGCGGTCCCGGTGGGCACCCCGGCCTCGGTGTCCACGGCCCGGAAGGTCAACCCGCGGGCGCCCTCGCGGGCCAGCACCTCGATCGCCGCGTCCACGAGCGCGGCGCGCCGCTCCTCGTTCCGCCTCGCCATGCACACCACTCCGATCGTAGTACTACAACTGAACCCCTTCTCGTAGGGTACGCGCCCCCCGCGCGTCCCCGCGATGAGTTCGCGCCGTCCGGGCGGTCACCACTCCGGAACGACCGAGCGAGGAGGACCCCCATGCCCGCCAGGCCCCCAGGCCCCAGCTGTTGAAGGTCCAGAACTTCTGCGTCTCCGCCGACGGGATCGCCGCCGGCGAGGACCAGTCCCCGGAACGGCCCTTCGGCCACGTCGACCCGGGCAGGCTCTTCGCCTGGGCCGGAGCGACGGCGAGCTGGCCCAACCGCACCGACCCCGGCGGCACCCGCGGCCTCGACGACCACCTGGTCCGCGACTTCCACCACGGCATCGGCGCGGAGATCATGGGCCGCAACAAGTTCGCGCCCCTGCGCGGCCCCTGGCGGGACGAGGACTGGAAGGGCTGGTGGGGCGAGGAGCCGCCCTTCCACACCCCCGTCTTCGTCCTCACCCACCACCCCCGCCCGTCCTTCACCCTCTCCGACACCACCTTCCACTTCCTCGACGCCGACCCGGCGACGGCCCTGGAGCGCGCGAAGGAGGCGGCGGACGGCAAGGACGTCCGCCTCGGCGGCGGCGTGACCACGGTCCGCGAGTTCCTGGACGCGGACCTCGTCGACACCCTCCACATCGCCGTCTCGCCGGTGGAGCTCGGCACCGGCCTCAAGCTGTGGGACACCCCCGAAGAGCTCACCGACCGCTTCCACCTGGACGTCGTGCCCAGCCCGAGCGGCGTCACCCACCACCTCTTCTGGCGCAGGTGACCCGCCCGCCCGCCCCGCGTCAGGCCGTGCGGCGCAGCACCCGCAGCGAGTCCGTGACCGAGACCTCCTCGAAATCACCGGACCCCAGGGCGCGCAGATAGATCCGGTACGGCGCCTGACCGCCGTCCGCCGGGTCCGGGAACACGTCGTGGATGACCAGCAGGCCCCCGGGGGCGACCCGGGGGGCCCAGCCCTCGTAGTCGTTCGTGGCGTGCTCGTCCGTGTGCCCGCCGTCGATGAAGACGAGCCCGAGCTCCCCGCCCCACACCTTCGCGACCTGCGGGCTGCGCCCGACGACCGCGATCACGTGCTCCTCCAGGCCCGCCTTCCGCAGCGTCCGGCGGAAGGTCGGCAGCGTGTCCATCACCCCGACCTCCGGGTCCACCACGGTCGGGTCGTGGTACTCCCACCCCGGCTGCTGCTCCTCGCTGCCCCGGTGGTGGTCCACGGTCACCGCGACCGTCCCCGCCCGCCGCGCCGCGTCCGCCAGCAGGATCGTCGACCGCCCGCAGTACGTGCCCACCTCCAGGAGCGGAAGCCCGAGCCTGCCGGCCTCCTCGGCCGCCGCGTACAGGGCGAGCCCCTCGCCGACGGGCATGAACCCCTTCGCGGCCTCGAAGGCGGCGAGGATCTCGGGAGTGGGCTCGGACATGCGGTTCTCCTACTGGCGAGTAGTACGTCGGTACGGGCGCCCATCGTGCCCTACCCGTCGCACTCGAACCACACCGTCTTCCCGTCCCTCCGCTCCTCCACCCCCCACCGGTCCGTCACGCCCTCCACCACCGCGAGCCCCCGCCCGCGCTCCGCCGACGCCTCCGGCGCCTTCGCGTGCAGGGCGCACGCCACTCCGTCCGCGACCTCCACCCGCAGCCCGTGCGGCTCCCGCAGGAACAGCACCGAGCACCGCCGCCCCGGCACGTGCCGCACGACGTTCGCGACGAGCTCGGTCAGCGCGAGCGTCGCGGAATCGGTCACCTGGTCGAGTCCCCAGCGCGTGAGGAACATGCGCAGGATGGTGCGCATGTGGCGGGCCGAATGCTCACCCACGGTGAAGCCCATCCGGTAGCTGGCCTCAAGTGCCGCAGGATGCAAGTCTGTTGGTTCGTTCATGCCCCCAGAGTGAGTGCGAGTGGTTACGCTCGGCTACGGACTGAACGCAACGCCACGGTGCGTACGCATTGGGGGGTGACCTCGCCATGGTCAACATCCGCAGCCTCGACCCCAGCGCCTCGCCGCTGGACTACTACGGCTACGAGCTCCGCCGCCTGAGAGAGGAAGCGGGGCTGAGCCAGTCGCAGCTCGGCGACATCCTCTACTGCACGGGCTCGCTCATCGGCCAGATCGAGACGACGAGGAAGGTCCCGACCAGGGAGTTCTCGGAGCGGCTCGACGCGGCGCTGATGACGGGCGGGCTGTTCTCGCGGCTGGTGGGGTTGGTGCTGAGGAGCCAACTGCCGTCGTGGTTTCGGCCGTACGCGGAGATGGAACAGAAGGCGACGTTCATCTACTCGTTCCAGGCTCAGCTGGTCGATGGTCTGCTCCAGACGGAGGGGTACGCGCGGGCCGTCCTGGGCGCCAGGTTCGAGAGTGACCTCGACGGCCTGGTCGCCGCCCGTATCGAGCGGCAGCGGGTCATGGAGCGGGAGGATCCGCCCCTGCTCTGGGTCGTCATGAGCGAGACGGTGCTGCGTCAGAGGGTCGGTGGGCGAGAGGTGATGCGAGATCAACTGGCCCACTTGTTGAGGGTGCAGGACCGCGAATGGGTCAAGATCCAGATGCTCCCGTTCGAGGTCGGGGCGCATGGAGGGCAGATGGGTTCCTTCAACCTCCTCCGCTTCTCGGACGACCCGGATCTCGTCTACACCGAGGACTTCGTTCAGGGTCATATGACAGTGGATTCAGCCGCGTTCAAGCAGGGGTCGCTCCGTTACGATCACCTCCGAGCGGCCGCTCTCTCGGTGGAGGATTCGTCCGCGCTGATCACCCGCGTCATGGAGGAGCACTATGGAGACCAACCAGAGCCTGGCGGGAGCGCGCTGGCGTAAGTCCTCGTACAGCGGGGACACGGGCGGCCAGTGCATCGAGTGCGCCCCGCTCGGCACCGCCGCCTGGCAGAAGTCCTCGTACAGCGCCGACAACGGCGGCCAGTGCGTCGAGGTCGCCGACCTCGCCGCCCACGTCGCCGTACGTGACTCCAAGAACCCCGAAGGCCCCGCCTTCCTCGCCTCGCCGGCCGCCTTCACGGCGTTCGTGAGCGCCGCCGCCGAGGGGCGCATCGGTCGCTGACCGACGATGGCGACCCTCATGGGGATGGTGATCCTCGCCCTCGTCCTGCCGACGTGGGCGGGGATCACGTACGTGGGGCTCGTCCGGGCCCGGCGGGAGAACGCCGGGCTTCCGCACCCGCCCCGCCCCCGGCGTACGCCCGCGAAGAAGGCGGCCTGGGTCGCCGTGCTCGCCTACGTCCTCGGCGGGGCGCTGCACCTGTACGGGCTCTCGTACCTGCCGTTTCTCCAGCCGGAGGACGCCTGCTGGTTCAAGGCCGGGTACATGGCCGTACCGGACTCCAGCAGCGCGCTGCCGGTGAGCCTGGTCTGCGCGGGGGAGGAGATCGTCCCGGTGTGGCTGAACCCGGGGCTCGGCGTCCTCGCCGTCACCGCCGTCGGCGCGACCGTCGCGTCCGTCGCGCTGGCGGTCACCGCCCGTCGAAGAGGTGCGCCAGCGTCGTCGGGGTGAGCCGGAGGCGGTCGAACGCGGTCCGGCAGCCGTCCCCGGCGGGGGACTGGGCCACGACGCCGACCCGCACCGGCCGGTCGGTGCCGAGCGCGAACTGCCGTACCAGGCTCCACCGTTCGCCGTCCTCGGACGAGTGGAAGGCGAACCGGTCGCCGGTCCGGCTGATCCGCAGCCACAGCGCGTCCACGGTCACGGGCGCGGCGACGGCGTCGTCCGAACGTCCCCGGGTCACGACCGAGAAGACCCCGTCCGTCGCGTCGGGCGCGCGCTCGAACGTGAGCTTCGCCCAGTGGTCGTCGTCGGCGTGGGCGATGAGCGCCCCGGCGTCCCACGCGCCGGCGAACCCGACCCGTACCCGGGCGGACAGCTGCCAGTCGCCGTCCGGCGGCGCGGTCAGCGCGAGCGCGGCGTCCCGCCGCCGGGTGCCGTCCAGCGGATCGGTGAACAGGTCGGTGCGGGCGGCGGCGTTGACGGTCAGGACGTCACCGTCCAGGGACCAGGAGGCGGGCGGGGTCACCCACGCCAGGCCGAGCGGAAGGGGGAGAGAGGGAGAGGTCGCGGGGTTCATGCCGCCATGATCGTGCCCGGCCGCGCCCGGAGCCGTACCACCGCCTGAAGATCCAACAACCCGCGCGGAAGTCCATGCGGAACGCTCCCGGGGGCGAGCCCGCCGTCGATCGGAGCGGGCCCCGGGCTCACCCCAGGTCGGGCCGCCCCAGCCAGGCCGGACGCACGGGCACCCCGTCGTCGAACCGCTCGACGTCGGGCATCACCTCGCCTGCGGGCTTCGCCTCGGGCGCGGTGGAGTCCTCGACCAGCTCCGCGACGGTGAAGCGGGTGACGTACGACTGCCAGGCGCCGTCGACGACGAGCAGGAAGCCGTCCGTCCGCCGGAGGAGCCGACGCCGCCGGGGGCTGCGCGGATGCTCGGGCGTATAGGCCCGCGCGCGCCGCTCCAGCTCGGCGAGGGCCTCCTCGCGCGTGCCGGTGACGTACGCCGGCACGGACGCCTCCATGTGCTTGCCCTCGCCCAGGCCGACGGTCGTCTCGACGACCAGCCCCCACGTGGTCGAGGACGCGGTCACGCGCCGGCCTCCGCGAGCACGGCCCGCAGCCTCCGTATCCCCGCCTTCCACTCCTCGCCGCCCGACTCCTCCCACAGCTCCAGGAGTTCGGACGGCTCGGCGAGGACGCGGTCGAGCGCGGCGACGGCCTCCGCGCGCAGCTCCACCGGCAACGCCCCCAGCGGCTCCTTCGGGGCGTACGAGGTCGTCACCGGCTCCCCGCCGGGGCACTGCGCCGCCACCAGCGCGGCCGCCGCGACGGCCTCGACGGAGAGGTCCGCGTCCAGGTAGTCGTCCCCGGTCCCGGTCACCTCGCGGAAGGCCGCGCGCAGCACGTCCGCCTTCTTCCCCGCCCCGGCCTCGTCCACCGTGTACGAGAAGTCCGCCGCCGTGTCGCTGTCGAACGGCCCGATGTCCCAGGTCCCCATGGCGTGCCCGCCCCTTCACGATCGTCTCTCGGTCTGCCCTGGCTATCGTGGCAGCGCCCACTGACAACGCGAGGAGCGACGGCGTGAGGAACGACGGGGAGCGGGGGTCCTCAGGGCGGCGCGTCCTGCGCGCACCGAGGCGGCGCGTGCGGAACGCGATCGTCGCGGGGCTGGCCGGTGCCCTGCTGGGCGCGGGCCTGGCCGCGTGGGGGACCGGCGCGTTCGACCGGGAGGCGAAGGCGGCGCCGTGCTGGGGCGGCCTCGGCGACGAGACGCTCAAGGGCCTCTTCGGCGACGCCCGGATCCACGTCGAGGAGCAGCGGTTGATGCGGGGGCGCGGGGAAGCGGTCCTCGGCACCTGCCGGATCACCGAACAGGGGAAGTACTTCTACGAGGACCAGCTCACCGTCCGGGTCCACCGGCTCGACGGCCTCCGGGGGACGGACGCCCACGACTGGCCCGCCGAGTTCCTCAACCCGTTCATGGCCCCGCTCGGGAAGGACCTGCCGGGCATGGCCTCCACCACGCGCGCGTGGCTGGCGTTGTCCCCCCGCTGCACAGGTGAACTCCGCAGTGACGGTCCGGTGGTCGTGGACCTGGCCATGGGTCCGGCGAACTTCGACGACGACTGGGTCGGGGAGGACGACGACGCCCGGCGGGCCGCGATGGGCCGCGCCGTCGTCGGGACGGCGACGACCGTGCTCCGGTCCCTGGGGTGCTCCACCCCCCTCCCGGCCCCGCCCGCGACGCTCCCCGGCACCGTCGAGGAGAACCGCGCGGCCGACGAACCCCTGTGCGGCGTCAAGGGGCTCCACCTGCCGGCGTCGTACGCGAAGAAGCCGCCGCCCGGCGGCTGGGAGCCCTTCAGCCGGCACCGCAGGAGCGGCGACGACGCCCTGGTCCGGGTGTGCGACGCCGATCGGGGCCACGGTCCCCGGCTGCGGCTGACCACCGTCACCCACCCGGGCCTGGTGAACCTCTTCACCGCGAGCGCCCTGCGGGGCGGCGCGAGGGTCAGCGGCGCCGACAGGAAGGGCTTCGGTGCCGTGAACGCCGCCCGGGCCGCCTACAGGGCCGCGTGCCCCTCCGGAGAGGTCCTCTTCATGGTGGAGCAGTCGGACAACGTCCAGGGCCACCCCTACGACCTCACCGCCGCCCTCCTCCCCGGCTACGCGGCCGCGGAGGCGGAGCGCCTGGGCTGCGGCCCGCTGCGGATCCGGCCCGGCCCGGAGGACTGAGGGCCGGTCGCCCCGCGCGCGGCAGGGTGCGGGGCGTGCCGGGCCTGATCACAGTTCGAGGGCGTGGCCCGTCGTCGCGTCCACGTGGGCCGGGACCGGGTCGTGGCGGTCGCCGACCGTGGAGGTGCCGGTGGGTTCGAGGAGGAGGATCGACGCGCCGCCGGGGGCGTACGGCCGGTGCTCGACGCCCCGGGGGACGGTGAAGACCGAGCCCTTCGGGAGGCGGACCGTGCGCTCGCCGGCCGGTTCGCGGAGCGCGATCGACAGCTCGCCGTCGAGGACGAGGAAGAACTCGTCGGTGTCGTCGTGCGCGTGCCACAGGTGCTCGCCCTCGACCTTGGCCACGCGCACGTCGTAGTCGTTGACGCGGGTGACGATCCGGGGGCTCCACAGGGCGTCGAAGGAGGCGAGGGCGGCGGCGAGGGCGATGGGCTCGTCGCCGGTCACGGGTTCGTTGCTGGTCATGGGGTGATCCTCGCCGTGGCGGCGGGTCCGGCGGGAGTGCTAGGAATCGCACATGTCGCATGGATCCTCGCAGCGGGCCGCCCGGTCCTCCGCCACCGGGCGCCGCTCCGCCCTCCACCGGGTCGTCGTGATCGTCGACGCCAACTCCAACCCCTTCGAACTGGGCTGTGCCAGCGAGGTCTTCGGGCTGCGCAGGCCGGAGCTGGGCGAGGGGCGGGAGCTGCTGTACGACTTCCGGCTCTGCTCGCCGGAGCCGGAGACCCTCATGCGGGACGGGTTCTTCACGCTGACGGGGGTGCGGGGCCTGGAGGCGGCCGACACGGCCGACACGGTCATCGTGCCCAACCGGCCCGACGTGGCCGTGCCGCGCCGCCCCGCCGTGCTCGACGCGATCCGGCGGGCGCACGCGCGGGGGGCGCGGCTGGTCGGCTTCTGCAGCGGGGCGTTCACGCTCGCGGAGGCCGGTGTCCTGGACGGGCGGCGGGCGACCGCGCACTGGCAGTGGGCGGACGCCTTCCGGGCGCGGTTCCCGGCCGTGCGCCTGGAGGAGGACGTGCTGTTCGTCGACGACGGCGACATCCTCACGGCGGCGGGCAGCGCGGCCGCCCTCGACCTGGGGCTGCACGTGGTGCGGCGCGACCACGGGGCGGAGGTGGCGAGCGCGGTGAGCCGGCGGCTCGTCTTCGCCGCCCACCGGGACGGCGGGCAGCGGCAGTTCATCGAGCGGCCCGTGCCGGAGGTCCCCGAGGAGTCACTGGCGCCGGTGCTCGCCTGGGCGCAGGAGCGGCTCGACCGGCCACTGACGGTGGCCGACCTCGCCGCGCGGGCGGCCGTCAGCCCCGCGACCCTGCACCGGCGCTTCCGGGCGGAGCTGGGCACGACGCCGCTGGCCTGGCTGACGGGGGAGCGGGTGACGCTGGCCCGCCGGCTCCTGGAACGGGGGGAGGCCCGGCTCGACGTGGTGGCGCGGGCGAGCGGGCTCGGCACGGCGGCCCATCTGCGGACCCTGGTGCGCCGCGAGACGGGGCTGTCGCCGTCGGCGTACCGGAACCGCTTCGGCCCGGGCGGGACGTGAGTCCCGGCCCGGGCCGCGGGGGTCGTACGGATCATGCGGGGTGTGCGGGTCGTGCGGGGGCGCCATGCGGGCGGCGGCGGTCTCAGTTGGAGTGGGCGGAGATGTCGCCGTGGGAGGTGGTGGCGCGGATCGTGAGGCCGGCGCCCGCGCCCTCGGCGTTCCGGAGGGCGTTGCTGACGCGGCCGTAGGAGGTGCCGGCGTCGAGGGTCGCGGCGACGCCGCGGGCGGCGCCGACCGAGATCGAGCCGGACCGCGTGCTCAGCTCCACCGAACCGGCCGTCGCCTCGGCGATCCGCAGGTCGCCGCGGGCGGTGGTGAGTTCGGCGTCGCCGTTGACGCGGCCGAGGGTGATGTTCCCGTCCTGGAGGCCGATCCGGACGCGGCCGGCCTCGTCGAGCTTGACCGGGCCCCGGGCGGCCTCGAAGGTGACGTCCCCGAGCCGGCCGACGCCGCGCAGGTCGCCGGCGGCGGCCTTGCCCTCGACGGAGGAGCCGGCCGGGAGCTGGACGGTGATCTCGACGGAGCCGGAGGCGCCGAACAGCTGGTTCTTCGCCTCGGGGGCGGTGATCCGCAGGACGCCGTCCGCGAAGGAGACCGAGGTCTCCTCGGCGGCCTTCACGTCACGGGACCGGCCGGCGGAGGCGGGGCGGACGTCGACGGTGACGTCCGCGCGGTCGGCGGCGATGAAGCGGAGGTGGCCGGCCGGGACGGAGACGAGGGCGGCGATCGGGGCGGTGGCGGCGAAGGTCTGCATGGTGGGCGCTCCTGTGGAGTGGTGTTCCCGTCGGCGTTTCCGACATGAGAAAAGCTACGTTGCTTTCCATTCTTCAGCAACTAGTTCGTTGCACTGGATCGATGAAATACCTGGTGGTTGCCGATATTTCGTTGCAATGAAATAAGAATTGATGCAACGGCCTGAAGGTGTCGCGTTGCAATGGAGGGAGGGTGAACGCTATGCTGGCCGCGTTGTGGACGTACGGGGTCGAAAGGGGAGTGCGATGCCGGGAGGCAGGCTCACTCAGCAGGAACGTCAGCAGATCGCGCTGGGGCTGGCGGACGGGCTCGCGTACGCGGAGATCGGCAGGCGGCTCGACCGCCCCACCTCCACCGTCACCCGCGAGGTGATGCGCAACGGCGGCCCCACCGCCTACCGCCCCGACCTCGCGCACCGCGCCACCGAGGGTCGCGCCCGCCGGCGCCGGCCCGGGGGCGCCGCCGCGGTGCCGGCCGCGCGGGCGGACGGGCGGGACGCGGCGGCCGTGCGCGACTACGAGGAGGCGTTCGCCACCGTCTTCATGCAGAGCGGCCTGCCCCGGATGACCGCCCGCGTCCTCGCCGCCCTCTACGCCACCGACGCGGGCAGCCTCACCGCCGGCGAGCTCGGCGAGCGGCTCCAGGTCAGCGCCGGCTCCATCTCCAAGGCCATCGCCTTCCTGGAGAGCCAGAGCCTCATCCGCCGCGAGCGCGACGACCGGCGCCGCGAGCGGTACATCGTCGACGACGAGCTCTGGTACCAGTCCATGATCGCCGCCGCCAAGGCCAACGAGCAGATGGTCGAGATCGCCCGGCAGGGCGTCGCCGTCCTCGGCCCCGGCACCCCCGCCGCCGCCCGCCTGGAGAACGTCGCCCGCTTCATGGACTTCGTCAGCGAGGGCATCGTGCGCGCGGCCGAGCAGGCCCGGGAGATCCTGCTGACGAAGCCCGCGGAGCCGGAGGGCGCGCCGGACGGGGAGTGAGGCGGCCCGTCCGGGGGTGCTCGGGGGCTCGTCCGGAGGTGCGGGGACGTGGGCCAT
Source organism: Streptomyces roseolus (assembly GCF_014649855.1). GTDB lineage: Bacteria > Actinomycetota > Actinomycetes > Streptomycetales > Streptomycetaceae > Streptomyces > Streptomyces roseolus. Next base: position 40,158 of record NZ_BMTV01000002.1, read on the forward strand.
ATCTGACCTATCGTCAGATATGGCCTTCCGTGCAATGGAACGTGTTCTGCTCTGCGCGCCATGGGCATCGCCGTCACGCACGAACAGCGGGACCTCGCCCGGCCCGTCCGCGCCTGGCTCACCCGCGCCGCACCCCCCGAAGAGCTCCGCCGCCGGCTCGACGCGCCCGAGCCGCCGGCCGGCCCGCCCACTGGGACGCCGCCGCCGCGCAGGGCCTCCTCGGGATCCACGTACCGGAGGAGCACCGTCGTCGGTGTCGGCACGACGAGGTTCGAGAAGCCCGGGACCCGGGACCGGCAGCACTGGGACATGGCCCGCGAGGCCGGCACCGCCGCCCTCGTCGCCTCCGCGCGCTTCGTCGCCGAACACGGCCCGGAGGAGCGGGCCGTGGAGATCGCGGGCCAGGCCATGACCACCGACACCGGCGAGTCCTTCGCCTCCGGCTCCTGCGTCGACGCCGTCGGCCGGCCCATGTCCCGGGAGGCGGCGCGGCGGGCGTACGAGGCCTCCGGGCTCGGCATCGAGGACGTCGACGTCATCGAGCTCCACGACTGCTTCTCCGTCAACGAACCCCTCACCTACGAGGCCCTCGGCCTGTGCGCGGAGGGCGCCTCGGGGAAGCTCGTCGAGTCCGGCGCCACCACCTACGGCGGACGACGGGTGGTCAACCCCTCCGGCGGGCTCATCTCCAAGGGGCACCCGCTCGGCGCCACCGGCCCCGCGCAGGCCGCCGAACTCGTCCGGCAGCTCCGCGGCGAGGCCGCCGACCGCCAGGTCCCCGGTGCCCGCGTCGGCCTCGCCCACAACATCGGCCTCGGCGGCGCGGCGGTCGTGACCCTCCTGCGTCGCAGGGCGTAGGTCCTTCTTCCCCGGGAACGGGCCTTTCCGCGCATGTACGGGGCGGAAGCGGTCTGCGACCATGACACGCATGCCGCAGACCGACTCCGCCCCCGGAAGCACCGTCACCCGCCGCCCCATACGCACGGCCCGGCCCTGGCTCGTCGTCCTCGTCGCCTGCGCCGGGCAGTTCCTCGTCGTCCTCGACGTGTCGGTCATGAACGTGGCCCTGCCCTCCCTCAAGGCCGACCTCGGCCTCGGCGCCCTCGGGCTCCAGTGGGTCCTCAACGCCTACGCGATCGCCTTCGCCGGCTTCATGCTGCTCGGCGGCCGGGCGGCCGACCTGTACGGGCGCAAGGCCATGTTCCTCGCGGGCCTCGGGCTCTTCACCGCCGCCTCCGTCGTCGGCGGCCTCGCCCCCGAGGGCGGCTACCTCATCGGCGCGCGGGCCGCGCAGGGACTCGGGGCGGCGGCGCTCTCCCCGGCCACCCTCACCCTCGTCACCTCCGCCGTCCCCGCCGGCGCCGCCCGCACCCGCGCCATCGCCACCTGGACGGCGGTCGGCGCGGCGGGCGGCGCCGCGGGCGGCTTCGTCGGCGGCCTCCTCGTCGACCTCCTGAACTGGCGCTGGGTGCTCCTCGTCAACGCCCCCCTCGGCGTCCTCATCCTCGCCGCGGCCGCGCTCTGGCTCTCCGAGAGCCGCACCGCCGCCGGACGCCGCCCGGACCTGCCCGGCGCGGTCCTCGTCACCGGCGGCCTGGCGACGCTCGCGTACGGCATCGTGCAGACCGAGATGGCCGGCTGGGCCTCCGCCGCGACCCTGCTGCCGCTCCTCGGCGGCCTCGCGCTCCTGGCGGTCTTCGTCGCGGTCGAGAAGCGCGCGAAGGAGCCCCTCGTCCCGCTCGGCATCTTCCGCAACCGGGCCGTCTCCGCCGCCAACACCGGCATCATGCTGTGCGGCGCGAGCTCCTTCGCCATGTGGTTCTTCATGACCGTGTACGCCCAGAACGTCCTCGGCTACACCCCGCTCCAGGCCGGACTCGCCCTCGTGCCCAGCTCGCTGGCCGTCCTCGTCGGCTCCAAGGCCGCGCCCCGCCTGATGGCCGTCACCGGCGCGCGGACGCTCGCGATCGCCGGCATCCTCACGGCGGCGGCCGGCTTCGCCTGGCAGTCCACGCTCACCGCCGACGGCACCTTCCTCACCACGGTCCTCGGCCCCGGCATCGTCATGATGGCCGGCATCGGCCTCGCCACCACGCCGCTCGCCACCCTCGCCACCTCCGGAGCCGCCCCCGGCGACGCCGGCCTCGTCTCCGGCCTCGTCAACACCTCCCGGACGATGGGCGGCGCGATCGGCCTCGCCCTGCTGACCACGGTCGCGGCCGCCGCCACCCCGGACCCCGACCACCTCGTCCCCGGCTACGCGGCGGCCTTCCGCGTCTCCGCCGCCATCCTCCTGACGGCGGCGGTCCTGATGACCCTCTGGCTCCCCAGGAAGGCCGCCGCCTAGAGCCACCCCTGCTGCCGTGCGGCCCGAGCCGCCTCCATCCGGTTCCGCGTCCCGGTCTTCCCGATGGCGGCGGAGAGGTAGTTCCGCACGGTCGACTCGGACAGCCGCAGCCGCCCCGCGATGTCGGCGACCGTCGCCCCGTCCACCGCCGCCGCCAGCGCCTCCCGCTCACGGGCGGTCAGCGGGTTCGGCCCGGCGCCGAGCGCGGCGGCGGCGAGCGCCGGATCGACGACGGTCTCGCCGCGCAGCACCGCCCGGATCGCCTCCGCCAGCTCCTCCACCGGCCCGTCCTTCACCAGGAACCCGGCCGCCCCCGCCTCCATCGCCCGCCGCAGATACCCCGGCCGGCCGAACGTCGTCAGGATCAGCACCCGGCAGTCCGGCACCTCGTCCCGCAGCTCCGCCGCCGCGTCGAGCCCCGACCGTCCCGGCAGCTCGATGTCCAGCAGCGCCACATCGGGCCGCGCCAGCAGCGCCCGCTCCACGATCTCGTCCCCCCGCCCCACCTGGGCGACGACCTCGATGTCCGCCTCCATCCCGAGCAACAGCGCGAGCGCCCCGCGCATCATCCCCTGGTCCTCGGCAAGCAGCACCCGAACCGACTTGCCGGGCCGGTGGTCCTGCGGCATCTCGTTCACACCCGAAAGCGTAGGCCGGGCGGGCTTCCCCCGCGGGGTGGAACGCGCGTGCCCTCGTCACGGGATGATCGTTTCCCCGGCATGAAGAAGATCATCAGCGTCACCGCCCTCGCCCTCGCCGCCCTCGCCTCCGCCGCCCCGGCCCACGCCGACGACGAATCGAACTTCGGCGGCGGGGTCGACGCCGCCGACAACTGGAACTTCACCGCCGCGGACGTCTGCGTCCAGGAATTGGCCGTGGTCCCCGCCCTCAGCGACTGGACGGGGAACCACAAGAACAACTGCTCCAACGGCAACGTCATCGACCACGCGAAGTAGCCGGCTCCGCCGCCCGTGGCGTCGCCGGAAGTTTCGCCGAGAGACGGAAGCCGCCGCCCGGGGCACCGGCCGTCGTGAGGGAGCCGCCCGCCGCCGCGAGGCGCTCTCCCAGGCCGCGCAGACCGCTGCCGGAGGGGTCCGCGGCCGCGCCCCGGCCGTCGTCCGTGACCGTGAGGCGGACCTGCTCCAGAGCGCTCGACACGACGATCTCGCAGCGGGTGGCGGCCGCGTGCCGGACGACGTTCGTCACCGCCTCCCGCACCACCCAGCCGAACAGCTCCTCCGCCACCGGGTCGAGCGGCGGGCCCGAGCGCCGTATCACCGGCTCCACCTCCGCCGCGGCCAGCGCCGACCTCGCCCGGTCCAGCTCCGTGCCCAGACCGCTCTCGCGGTAGCCGGTCACCGCCTCCCGGATCTCGGTCAGTGCCTGCCGGCCCACCGATTCGATGTCCGTGATCTGGCCGAGCGCCGCGTCCGGGTCGTGCGGCACGAGCCGCCGCGCCGCCTCCGACTTCACCACGATCACCGACAGCGTGTGGCCGAGCAGGTCGTGCAGGTCCCGGGAGAAGCGCAGCCGCTCCCGCTCCACCGCCGAACGGGCCAGCTCCTCGCGGGTGGCCCGCAGTTCGGCGACCGTGTCGTTCAGCGCGAGGATCGCCGCCGTCACCATGGTCGAGACGAACGTCCCGTACACGATCCCGATCGAGTCCCAGCCGTCCCGCCAGAAGGTCACCAGCCCGACCGCCGCCACCAGCGGCAACGTCAGGCGCCGGAGCTCCCGGGCGCCCCGCGCGACCGCGCCGAGCGCCAGCCCGAGCAGTGGGCACAGCAGCAGCCATTCGCGGCCGTAGCCGATCGCGAGGGCGAAGGTGACGGCCGCCAGCGCGCCCAGCAGGACCCAGGTGGTGGTTCTCGCACGGCGGCTCTTGTCGAACGCGCGGAGGACGACGGCGATGTAGAGGGTGTTGAAGGCCAGCAGGCCCGCCATGCCGAGCCAGGGGTTGGGGGCCTCGCCGCTGACGAGGTGCGAGAGCGAGCCCATCCCCATGAGCAGCCACGGCAGCAGGCTCAGCCCGCCCGGCCTCCGTTCCTTGCGGCCCTCGCCCCGCTTCCGCGATCGGATCCCCATCTCGCGCTCCCCGTGTCAGACCGTCCGTGCGGAACGACGGTACGAGACCGCCGCGTACGTCCCGAAGACCGCGGCCCACGCGGCGAGCAGCGGCACCGCGGCCGCGGTCGGCGTGTGCCCCTCTGCGAAGGCCGTGCCCAGCTCCGCGAAGCGGCGGGTCGGGGTCCAGGCCGAGACCGCCGCCAGCCAGTCGGGGAAGAGTGCCACCGGGAACCAGAGGCCTCCGACGACCGCGAGTCCGAGGGTGCACGCCACGTTCACCGCCCCGGTCGTCTGCGGTGCAAGGCGGTATCCGTTGCCGAGGCCGAGCAGTGTGAAGGGCAGCGAGCCCAGCCACAGCGCCACCGCCGTCGCCGCCCACTGGAGCGGCGGCATCCGTACGCCGTTGAGCAGCCCGCCGGCCAGCAGCACCGCCCCGATGGACGGCAGCACCACCACCGCCCCGGTCAGGGCCCGCCCCGCGACCACCCGGCGCGGGCTCATCGGGGTGATCCGTAGCTGCCGCAGCCAGCCGGTCGACCGGTCCTCGGCGACGGCGCCGCCGAGCGAGACGGCCGCGCCGAGCGCGCCGTACGCGGCCATGCCCACCATGGCGGCGGTCCTGGCAGCGGGGTCGTGCTGCCCGCCGAGGTTGGTGAACAGCAGGTACATCAGCACCGGGATGCCGACGGTGGAGATGACGAACCCCTGGTCCCGCAGGGTGCGGAGGGCCTCCAGGCGGGCGTACGCGACCGTGGTGGACAGGGCGGTGTTCATCGGTTCGCCTCCGGGTTCCGGGCGGTCCCGTCGGCGCGGGTGAGGCCGAGGAAGACGTCCGCCAGGGCGGGCGGGGCGACCTCCAGGCCCCGGATCGCGTCCCGCGCGGCGAGGGCCCGTACGGTCGCGTCCGGGTCGTCGGTGCGGAGCCGGGCGCGGTCGCCGCGGATCTCCACCTCCGTCACCCCGGGCAGCCCGGAGAGGAACGCCGCCGGGGCACCGGCCAGGTCCACGGCGACGAGCGCCCCGCCGGTCGTCCGCCTCAGCTCCTCGGGCGTGCCGTCGGCGACAACCCGGCCGCCGTCGAGGACGACGATCCGGTCGGCGAAGGAATCCGCCTCCTCCAGGTGGTGGGTGGAGAAGAGGGCGGTTCCGCCCCGCCGGGCGTAGCCGCGCATCGCCTCCCAGAACGCGCCGCGGGCCGCCACGTCGAGCGCCACCGTCGGCTCGTCCAGGACGACCAGCTCCGGGGCGCCGGCCAGCGCGACGGCGAACCGGACCCTCTGGGCCTGGCCGCCGGAGAGGCGGCCGACCCGGCGGTCGGCGAGGGCGGTCAGCCCGGCGAGGGCGAGGGCGTCGGCGACGGGCATCGGCCGGGGGTAGGTCCGGGCGACGAAGCCGACGAGTTCGCGCACGGTGACCCGGGGGACGGCACGCCCCTCCTGGAGCATCGCCCCGACCCGGCCCGCGCGGACGGCCTGCCCGGGGGTGCCGCCGAGGAGGGAGACCCGCCCGCTGTCGGGGGTGTCGAGACCGAGGAGGAGACCGAGGGCGGTGGACTTCCCGGCACCGTTGCGGCCGAGCAGGGCGAGGGTCTCACCACGCCGGACGGCGAGATCCACCCCGTCGGCGGCCCGGACGGGGCCGTACGTCTTGGTGACCGCCTCGAAGACGGCCGCGGGTTCCTGTGTCATGGGCCCGAAGGTACGGAGCGGGGCACGGGCCGCGGCAGGCTCCCGCGTACGGACTTCGCGGTGACAAATGTCCCGGGTCCCGGGACCTGTGGCGCATTCTGACGTACCGTCAGAAGCGTGGGTGCACGAGGGTTCCCAACGCTTCGGCCCTCCGCTATACATGGGGGACACCGAACTGGAACGCGTTCTACACCGGCGCGTACGGGACGGTTCCCGCACGGCCTCGGCGTGACCGACGGTGCGGACGGTCGCGCCGAGGTCTTCCCCTCCAAGGACCTCCAAGGAGCAGCAAGCCGATGCCCATTGACGCCGCCAAGGCCCTCGCCGCCGAGCCCCGCAGCGCCGAGATCGCCTGGGACCACAAGGACGTCCAGCTCTACCACCTCGGCCTCGGCGCCGGCAGCCCCGCGACCGACCCGGCGGAGCTGAGGTACACCCTCGAATCCCGGCTGCACGTGCTGCCCAGCTTCGCCACCGTCGCCGGCGCCGGCATGGGCGTCGTCGGCGGGCTCTCCGCCCCGGGCATCGACATCGACCTCGCCGCCGTCCTCCACGGCGGCCAGTCGATCACCCTCCACCGCCCGCTGCCCACCGGCGGCCGCGCCGTCTCCACCTCCCGCGTCGCCGCCGTGTACGACAAGGGCAAGGCCGCCGTCCTCGTGCTGCGCTCCGAGGCCGCCGACGACGAGGGCCCGCTGTGGAGCTCCGACGCCCAGATCTTCGTCCGCGGCGAAGGCGGCTGGGGCGGCGACCGCGGCCCCTCCGAGCGGCTCGAACTCCCCGAGCGGGCACCGGACCGGACCGTCGAGCGGGCCGTCCGCGAGGACCAGGCCCTGCTCTACCGCCTCTCCGGCGACTGGAACCCGCTCCACGCCGACCCCGACTTCGCGAAGCTCGCGGGCTTCGACCGGCCGATCCTGCACGGCCTGTGCACCTACGGCATGACGCTCAAGGCGGTGGTGGACACGGTGCTCGACGGAGACGTCGCCAGGGTCCGCTCGTACCGCACCCGCTTCGCCGGGGTCGTCTTCCCCGGCGAGACCCTGCGCATCCGGATGTGGGCCGGGGGCGGCCGCGTCCAGGTGACGGTGACGGCCGTGGAGCGCGACGACGCGCCCGTACTCGCCGACACCCTCGTCGAACACGCCTGATCCGCTGATGGGAGCCGCACCATGCGCGCAGCCGGACTGCACGAGATCGGCCAGGACAAGCTGGAGGTCCTCGACGACGTCGAGGCGGTGGGCTTCGGCCCGGGCAGGGTGCGGATCCGGGTGCGGGCCACCGGCCTGTGCCACTCGGACCTCTCCGCCATGAGCGGCGTCCTGCCGCAGCCCGCGCCCTTCGTCCCCGGCCACGAGGGCGCGGGCGAGATCCTCGACGTCGGCGACGGCGTCACCGGACTCGTCCCCGGCCGGCGGGTCCTGCTCTGCCGGCTGCCCGCCTGCGGAAGCTGCGCCGCCTGCCGACGCGGCCAGACCCGGCTCTGCCTCGCCGGCTTCGTGAACGCCGGCACCCCCAACTTCAAGCGCCCCGGCGGGGACGTCTTCGGCTTCGCCGGCACCGGCACCTTCACCGAGGAGGTCGTCGTCGACGCCGGCTGCGCCGTCCCCATCCCGGACGACGTGCCCTTCGACATCGCCGCCCTCATCGGCTGCGGCGTCACCACCGGCCTCGGCGCGGCCATCAACACCGCCGAGGTGGAGGCCGGTTCGTCGGTCGCCGTGATCGGCTGCGGCATCGTCGGCCTCACCACCTCCACGGCGCTCGCCCTCGCCCGGTACGGGGTGACCGCCAACGCCATCTGCCCCCGGGCCCGCACCCGCATGACGGAGGACGCCTTCGCCGGCTTCGCCGAGCCCACGGGCGAGGACGAGCTCGACCCGCTGTCGCCCGAGCACGTGGCCCCGCTCGTCGGCTACCTCGCCTCCCCGGCGGCGGCCCGCGTCAACGGGCAGCTGCTCGTCGTCCACGGCGGGATGGCCGCCGTCGTCGAACGGCCCCGGGTGGCGGCCACGTTCGACACCGCCAAGGAGGCCTTCGGCTTCGAGGAGCTCGACGGGCTGCTCACCCCGTACTTCGCGGAGCGCCCGCCGAACGAGACCTTCGCGGCCGCCGAGGTCCTGGGGCTGAAGAAGGGCTGAACCCCGGCCCGCGGGACGGGGCCGGCGGCGGGGACGGCGAAGGGCCCCGGGGGAGCGGATCCCCCGGGGCCCGGCGCCGTCGCGCGCGGACGAGGAGCTAGCCCTCGTTCGCCTCGCGGCGGTGCCGTCCGTGCGGGGCGGAGGTGGTCTCCTCCGCCGGCGCGGCCGGGCCCCGGTGCCGTCCGGCACCCGTGCCCTGCGCCTCCTCCGTGGACTGCGTGCTGTCGTTCGCCATGTCGTGCTCACCCCGTGGACGTGCCTGTGCGTGCGGTACTGCGGCGGTGAGTCTAACCAGCGGGTCTACGGTCCGTCAGAGGCGCCTGCTGGAGCGGCACCGGCCGCAGCGCGCGCGGCTGCCCCTCCTCCGCCGAAGGCACCGCTTCCGCTTCCGTCCCCGCTTCCGCCCTCGGCTCCGGCTCCGGCTCGTCCGGCACCGTCAGCCCGGCCAGCGCGCACGGCAGCTCCGCCGTGGAGCACGGCAGCCGCAGGACGCCCTCCGGCGACCACGCCCCGGCCCCCGCCACCCACCCGGGCGGCGCCGCCACCTGGTGCATCCGCCGCCCCGAGGGCCGCCACAGGCCCACCCAGCTGCCGCCCGCCGCGTCGATCCGCAGCGCCACCCCGCAGCTCTCCGGCATCAGCACCTGCCCCGGCTGGACCGCGAACGGCGTCACCGCCGCGTCGTCGAGGCGCAGGCACTCGGGGAAACGCACCGGCAGCAGGCTCCCCAGCACCCCCCAGCCGAGCCGCTCGTGCCCCGGCGAGGGCGCGTCCGACCGGATCAGCAGCAGCCCGCTGTCCGGGTCCGCGAGCAGCAGCCGGTCGTCGCTCGCCTCGGTGATCTGGAGCAGCGGCGACACCTCGCCGCCCCGCTCCAGGTCCACCGCCACCGTCTTCACCGGCCCGTCGCCCAGCCGCCGGTCCAGGGCCAGCATCCGCCCCGTACGGTCGAGCCACACCCCGCCCGCGCAGTGGCCCGGGAGCACCGCGACCCGCTCCGGGCCGAAGGCGCCGCCCGCCACCAGCCAGAGCGTGGTGGACTCCGGGCCGATGTGACGCGCGTAGGCGCAGATGCCGTCCGGGGACGGCGGCAGCAGCTCCACCGGGCCGGGGCCGGGCGCCTCCACCGAGCCGAGCCGCAGCTCGCCGGTGCCGGGACCGGTCGGGTACAGCAGCGAGAAGGTGTGCCGCCGCCCGTCCACCCGGCGGCACACCAGGACCCGCCCGTCGGCGAGCGGCAGCAGCTGCGCCTCGCGCTCCTCGGGCTGGTCCAGGGGGAGCGGCACGGCGTACGGCTCCGGGCCGTCGAGGGTCCAGCGCTCCGCGTACAGGGCGTCCCCGGAACCCGCGAGCCGGGCCGCGTAGGCGCCGTTCGCGGTGATCGTGAAGCCCGCCGGGGGGTGGACGGCCGTCCCCTCGTGGTCGCCGTCACCGGCCGTGGTCTCGATGGCCAAGGCTGTCATCGACTCGTCACCTCCGGCCACGAAGCTAGTTTTCGCACTTCCAGCCGAACAACACGAGCCCGCGCACTTCACACATATGGATGGCGGTGCGCCGGTTCGATTGAGCGGAGGGGCCGGTTGTGCTGGCGGGGCCAGGGGTACGTAAGGTAAGGCCAACCTAAGCGGATCCTGTGACTCCGCGGGTACGCCCTTCGCGTCGTCCCCCTCGACGTCCGCCATCGAAGAGGAGCCTTTCGATGTCCATCCGCCGCCGCGGCACCGCCGCCGTCGTCGCCCTCGCCGCCGCGCTCTCCCTCGCGGCCTGCGGAGGCGGCACCGACTCCTCCGACGCCGCGGAGAAGGAGGACGCCGCGAAGAAGAAGGACGTCGCCACCGGCGGCAAGGACTTCGGCGACGCGGCCGCCAAGACCGCCGCCCTGGGCACCGACGCCAAGCCCGGCCAGTTCCCCCGCACCCTCACCCACGCCATGGGCAAGAGCGAGATCAAGGCCGCCCCGAAGCGGGTCGTCGTCCTCGACGTCGGCGAGCTCGACAACGTCGTCTCCCTCGGCGTCCAGCCCGTCGGCTACGCCCCCTCCGAGGGCGACGACGGCATCCCCGGCTACCTCGCCAAGGACGCCGGCAGCCCCAAGTCCGTCGGCACCATCAACAACCTCAACCTGGAGGCCATCGCCAACCTCCAGCCCGACCTCATCCTCGGCAGCCAGCTCCGCGCCGCCGACAAGTACGACGAGCTGTCGAAGATCGCGCCGACCGTCTTCTCCATCCGCCCGGGCTTCACCTGGAAGGAGAACTACCTCCTCAACGCCGCCGCGCTCGACAAGACCGCCGAGGCGAAGGAGAAGCTCGCCGCGTACGAGACGAAGGCGAAGCGGCTCGGCACGGACGTCGGCCCGGACAAGCCGACGATCTCGATGGTCCGCTACCTGCCCGGCAAGATCCGCCTCTACGCGAAGGCGTCGTTCATCGGCACCATCCTGGAGGACGCCGGCCTGCCCCGGCCGAAGAACCAGCAGGTGGACGACCTCGCCGTCGAGGTCAGCCCGGAGAAGATCGACCAGGCCGACGCCGACTGGATCTTCACCGGCGTCTACGGCGACGCCAAGGCGACCAAGAAGGACGCCGCCCAGGGCAACCCGCTCTGGAAGAACCTGGAGGCCGTCAAGGCCGGCCGGGCCAAGGACGTCCCGGACGAGACCTGGTACCTGGGCCTCGGCGTGACGGCGGCGAACAGCGTCCTCGACGACCTGCGCGCCGACCTGGTGAAGAAGTAGGGGCCCGGCCCCCGGGTCGTCCACGGCCCAGGACGGCGGGGCACGGAGGACAGGTAGCCTTTCCTCCGTGCCCCGTCTGTCTGAAGTCATCGCCGAGCTCGACGCCCTCTGGCCGCCCCAGCGGGCGGAGCAGTGGGACGCCGTCGGCACCGTCTGCGGCGACCCCGACGCCGAGGTGGCCCGCGTCCTCTTCGCCGTCGACCCCGTCCAGGAGATCGCGGACGAGGCCGTCGCCCTCGGCGCCGACCTGATCGTCACCCACCACCCGCTCTACCTGCGCGGGACGACGACGGTCGCGGCCGGCCACTTCAAGGGCCGCGTCGTGCACACGCTGATCAAGCACGACGTCGCGCTGCACGTCGCCCACACCAACGCCGACACCGCGGACCCCGGCGTCTCCGACGCCCTCGCCGGCGCGCTCGACCTGCGCGTCACCGGGCCGCTCGTCCCCGAGAACAACCTCGGCCGGATCTGCGAGCTCGACCACCCGGAGACCCTCGCCGCGTTCGCGGCCCGCGCCGCGAAGCGGCTGCCCGCCACCGCGCAGGGCATCCGGGTCGCCGGCGACCCGGACATGACCGTCCGCCGCGTCGCCGTCAGCGGCGGCTCCGGCGACAGCCTCTTCGACGCGGTGCGCGCCGCCGGAGTGGACGCCTTCCTCACCGCGGACCTCCGCCACCACCCCGTCTCCGAGGCCACCCAGCACTCCCCGCTGGGCCTCGTCGACGCCGCCCACTGGGCCACCGAATGGCCCTGGTGCGAGCTGGCCGCCGCCCAGCTCGACGAGATCTCCGACCGCCACGGCTGGGACCTCCGCGTCCACGTCTCGAAGACGGTCACCGACCCCTGGTCCTCCCACCACACTTCCTCTGGAGCCCCCAACTGAACGCCGCGCCCGCCGACCAGATCCGCCTCCTCGACGTCCAGGCACTGGACGTCCGCCTCCAGCAGCTCGCCCACAAGCGCAGGGCGCTGCCCGAGCACGCGGAGATCGAGGCGCTGACCAAGGACCTCACCCAGCTGCGCGACCTGCTCGTCGCCGCGCAGACCGAGGAGAGCGACTGCGCCCGCGAGCAGACCAAGGCCGAGCAGGACGTCGACCAGGTCCGCCAGCGCTCCGCCCGCGACCAGCAGCGGCTCGACTCCGGCGCCGTGTCCTCCCCGAAGGACCTGGAGAACCTCCAGCGCGAGATCACCTCGCTCGCCAAGCGCCAGGGCGACCTGGAGGAGGTCGTCCTGGAGGTCATGGAGCGCCGCGAGTCCGCGCAGGAGCGCGTCGCCGAGCTCACCGAGCGCGTCGCCGCCGTCCAGGCCAAGGTGGACGACGCCACCGGCCGCCGCGACACCGCCCAGGCCGGCCTCGACGAGGAGGCCGCCGGCGTCGCCAAGGAGCGCGAGGTCGTCGCGGGCACCGTCCCCGCCGACCTCCTCAAGCTGTACGACAAGCTCCGCGAGCAGCAGGGCGGCGTCGGCGCGGCCCGCCTCTACCAGCGCAAGTGCGAGGGCTGCCACATCGAGCTCAACATCACCGAGCTGAACGAGGTCCGGGCCGCCGCGAAGGACGCGGTCGTGCGCTGCGAGAACTGCCGCCGGATCCTGGTCCGCACGGCGGAGTCCGGCCTGTAATGCGCGAGCTCGTGGTCGAGGCGGACGGCGGCTCCCGGGGCAATCCCGGGCCCGCCGGCTACGGGGCCGTCGTCCTCGACCCGGCCACGGGCGAGATCCTCGCGGAGGCCGCCGAGTACATCGGCGTCGCGACCAACAACGTCGCCGAGTACAAGGGCCTCATCGCGGGCCTCCGCGCCGCCCTGGACCTGGCGCCCGACGCCACGGTCCGGGTCAGGATGGACTCCAAGCTCGTCGTCGAGCAGATGTCCGGCCGCTGGAAGATCAAGCACCCGGACATGAAGCCGCTCGCGGCCGAGGCGTCCCGCGCCTTCCCGCGCGACCGCGTCACCTACGAGTGGATCCCCCGCGAGCGCAACAAGCACGCCGACCGCCTGGCCAACGAGGCGATGGACGCGGGCGGGCGCGGCGAGCGGTGGACTCCCCGCGACACCTCCGCGGCCCGGGTGGCGGCCGCCCTGCCGCCGTCGGGCCCCCCGGGCGACGCGGCGGCCGGAGCGGCCCGCGCCAGGGCGGCCCTGTCGGCCGCCGCCGGGGCGCCTGCGACGGCGGGCGGCGCCACGGCGCTCGCGGCCGCCGCCGGGGCCGAGGCCGCTCCGGCCGCGGGCAGTCGTTCCGCGGGGCACGGGGGCGCCCCCTCCGGGGGAGGGTGGGCGCAGCCCCCGGTGCCGGGCACCGTCGCCGAGGACCCGTCCGCCGCCGAGCCCGTACCGGCCGCGCCCGCACAGGGGCCCGCGCCCGCAGAGGGCCCCGTACCGGCCGTCGCGGGCCCCGTACCGGACATGGCCGCCCCCGCCACCTTCGTGCTCCTCCGGCACGGCGAGACCGCGCTCACCCCCGAGAAGCGGTTCTCGGGGAGCGGCGGGTCCGACCCCGAGCTCTCCGAGGCGGGCCGCCGGCAGGCCGCCGCCGTCGCCGACGCGCTCGCCGCCCGCGGCACGATCCAGCACATCGTCAGCTCCCCGCTCACCCGCTGCCGCCAGACCGCCGAAGCCGTCGCCGCCCGTCTGGGCCTGGACGTCGTCATCGAACAGGGGCTCCGCGAGACCGACTTCGGCGCCTGGGAGGGCCTCACCTTCGCGGAGGTCCGCGCGCGGTACCCGGAGGACATGGACGCCTGGCTCGCCTCCCCGACCGCCGCCCCCACCGGCGGCGGCGAGAGCTTCGCCTCCGTGACCCGCCGCGTCGCCGCCGCCCGCGACCGCCTCGCCGCCGCCCACGCGGGCCGCACGGTCCTCGTCGTGAGTCACGTCACGCCCATCAAGACCCTCGTCCGGCTGGCGCTCGGCGCCCCGCCCCCGTCCCTGTTCAAGTTCGAACTGTCGGCCGCGTCCCTCTCCGCCGTCGCCTACTACGCCGACGGCAACGCCTCCGTACGCCTCCTCAACGACACCTCCCACCTCCGCCGGTAGCGGCCGGCGCGCAATTCCCTGGCGCCGTCGGCCGTCCCCCCGTCACCATCCGGGTATGAGCTGGCACTTCACCACCGACCCCGCCGCGTTCCTGGCCGCCGCGGGCCCGCACCTCGCCGCCGAACCGGCCCGCAACACCGCCGTGCTGACCACGATGGACACGGCGGGACTCCTCGGCTGGTGGACCGGCCCCGACGGCACCACCGCGACCGGCGTCCTCGTCGCCTCCCCGTCCGCCGAGCTCACCTTCGGCGTGCTGCCCGTGGCGGCGGCCACCGCGCTGGTCCTGCCGGACGGCGCGGGACCGGCCACGCTGCGCGGGGAGACGGCGCCGGTGGAGGCGTACGCCGCCGCCACCGGCCGTCCCTGGGAGCCCGTCATGGGCATCCGGCTCTTCCGCCTCGGCGAGCTCACCCCGCGGGACCCGGCACCGGCCGGCCGCGGCCGGCCCGCCCGCACGGCGGACCTTCCGCTGCTCGGCGACTGGACCGCCGACTTCGCCGCCGTCCACGGCTACGCGCCCCAGGACGACTACACGGACTTCCTCACCGAGCGGATCACCGAGGGCCGCCTGCACGTCTGGGAGGCCCCCGACGGCCGTCCCGTGGCGATGGCCGCCCGCTCGCGCACGGTCGCGGGCCAGTCGCGCGTCCACCTCGTCTACACCGCGCCCGCCGAGCGCGGCCGCGGCTACGCCGCCGGCGTCACCGCCGCCGTCAGCCGCGCGGCGGCCGCCTCCGGCGCGGCGGAGGTCGTCCTCTTCACGGACCTCGCCAACCCCACCAGCAACGCCCTGTACCGGCGCCTCGGCTACCGCCCGGTCGCCGACCACCTGGGCATCCGCTTCACGAACGGCTAGGCCGCCTCACGAACGGCCGGAGAGCCCCGCCGCCTCCCGCGCCAGGGCCTCCACCCGGTCCCAGTCGCGGGCGGCGAGGGCGTCCGGCGGCAGCATCCAGGTGCCGCCGACGCAGGCGACGTTGGGGAGGGCGAGGTAGCCGGGCGCCGAGGCGGCCGAGACGCCGCCGGTCGGGCAGAAACGGGCCTGCGGCAGCGGGCCCGCGAGGGACTTCAGGTACGGGACGCCGCCCGCCGCCTCCGCCGGGAAGAACTTCAGCTCCGTGACGCCCTCCTCCAGGAGCGCCAGCACCTCGGAGGCGGTCGAGACGCCCGGCAGGAACGGCACGCCCGACTCCCGCAGCGCCCCGAGCAGCCGCCCCGAGCACCCCGGGCTCACCAGGAACCGCGCCCCGGCCCGTACCGCCCCGGCCGCGCCGGCCGCCGAGACCACCGTCCCCGCGCCGACCACCGCGCCCGGCACCTCGGCCGCGACCGCCCGCACCGCGTCGAGCGCGGCGGGGGTGCGCAGGGTGATCTCGATCAGCGGCAGCCCGCCGGCCACCAGGGCCCGCGCCAGCGGTACGGCGTCGGCGGCGTCCTCCACGACGACGACCGGGACGACGGGGGCGTGCGGGGCGAGCGCGAAGAGACCGGGGGTGCGGGACATGGCCTCATCCTGACCGGCGGCGTCACCCCGCGCAACGGTCGTTGCGGAGAATGCAACGACCTCAGTGGATCTCGTCCACCAGCACGTCCAGGGTCCCCGCCTTGGCCCCCGTCTCCACCACGTACCCCAGCTCCCGCAGCGCCTCCACCAGCTCGTCCGGCGTGCCCGGCGCCGCGCCCGACTCCAGCAGGCCGCGGACGATCCGGCCCTTGGTCGCCTTGTTGAAGTGGCTGACGACCTTCCGGGTCGGCGCGTGCAGCACCCGTACCGTCGCGGTCCGCGCCGCCACCTCGCCCTTCGGCTTCCACGCCGACGCGTACGCCGACGAGCGCAGGTCGAGCACGAGACCGTCCCCGGCCGCCTCCGGCAGCACCGAGGCCATCGCGCCCCGCCAGTGCGCCCCCAGCGCGCCGAGCCCCGGCAGCTTCACCCCCATCGAGCAGCGGTACGACGGGATCCGGTCCGTCACCCGCACCGCGCCCCACAGCCCGGAGAAGACGAGCAGCGCGTCCCCGGCCCGCTTCCGGGCCGCCGCGTCCAGCGTCGCCAGGCCCAGCGCGTCGTACAGGACGCCGGTGTACACCTCCCCGGCCGGACGGGCGCCCGCCGTGCGCAGCTCGACGTTCTTCGCGACCTCGCCCCGCAGCCCCTCGCTCAGGCCGAGCACCTCGCGCGCCTTCTCCTCGTCGGCGGCGCACAGCTCGACCAGCTCGTCCAGGACCGCCGCCCGCGCCTCCGCGAGTCCCGGCAGGGACAGCGACTCCGGCTTGAGCGGCGCCCCGGACCCGGAGGGTGCCTTGCCTTCGGAAGGCGGCAGCAGCACGAGCACGGTGGTTCTCCTTCACGTACGACACGAACGGGGATGCGGCCCCGACAAGCCAGCGTACGAGGTGCCGGGCCCCCTCCCGCCCCCTACGCTCGGTGGCATGCCCCGACGCCACATCCACGTGACCGGCGCGGCGGAGGCTCCGCTGCGGGCCGCGCTGCGCGCCCTCCGCACCGAGCTCGGGGTGCCGGCGGGGTTCCCGGCCGACGTGCTCGCCGAGGCCGAGGCCGCCGCGAAGGCCCCCCGCCTCCCCGCGTACGACGCCACCGACCTGCCGTTCCTCACCATCGACCCGCCCGCCTCCACCGACCTCGACCAGGCCATGCACCTGGCGCGGCGGGCCGACGGCGGCTACCGCGTGCACTACGCGATCGCCGACGTCGCCGCCTTCGTCGCCCCCGGCGGGGCGATCGACGCCGAGGCGCACCGGCGGGTCCTCACCCTCTACTTCCCCGACGGCAAGGTCCCCCTCCACCCGCCGGTCCTCTCCGAGGGCGCCGCCAGCCTGCTGCCCGGCGAACCCCGGCCCGCGCTCCTCTGGCGCATCGACCTCGACGCCGAGGGCCGCCGGGTCGCCACCGACCTCCGCCGGGCCCTCGTCCGCAGCCGCGCCAAGCTCGACTACGCCACCGCGCAGCGGCGGATCGACTCCGGCACCGCCGAGGAACCCCTCGCCCTGCTCCGCGACATCGGCCGGCTCCGCGAGGAGCGCGAGATCGAGCGCGGCGGGATCTCCCTCGACGTCCCCGAACAGGAGATCGTCGAGCTCCCCGGCGACCACGCCTACACGCTCGCCTACCGGGCGCCGCTGCCGGCCGAGAGCTGGAACGCGCAGATCTCCCTGCTCACCGGCATGGCCGCCGCCGACCTGATGACCGCCGCCGGCACCGGCGTCCTGCGCACCCTGCCGGTCGCCCCCGACGGGGCCGTCGCCCGGCTGCGCCGCTCCGCCGAGGCGCTCGGCGTCGACTGGCCGCACCACGTGCCGTACGCGGAGGTGGTCAGGAACGCCGATCCCACCGATCCCCGCCAGGCCGCCTTCCTCCAGGAGTGCACCACCCTGCTGCGCGGCGCCGGCTACACCGTCTTCACCGACGGCCGGCTGCCCGACCCGGCCGTGCACGCGGCCGTCGCCGACGAGTACACCCACTGCACCGCCCCGCTGCGCCGGCTCGTCGACCGGTACGCCTCCGAACTGTGCGTCGCCGCGGTCGCCGGCACCGAGCCGCCCGCGTGGGTGCGGGCCGCGCTGCCCGGCCTGCCCGACACCATGGCCGCCGGCTCGCGCCGCGCCAACACGGTGGAGCGGGAGTCGGTCGACATCGTGGAGGCGGCGCTGCTCGGCGACCGGGTCGGCGAGCTCTTCGACGCGTACGTGATCGACGTCAAGGAGCGCGAGCCGTCCGTCGGCACCGTCCACCTCGACGACCCGGCCGTCGTGGCCCGCGTCGAGGGCGGCGCGGCCCCGCTGCCGCTGGGCCGGTGGCTGCGGGTCAGACTGTCGGAAGCGGATCCCGGCCGGGCGAAGGTCCTGTTCGCCCCGGCGTGACGGCGTCGCGGACGGCCTCGTACAGCGCCCCGGGGTCGTCGGCGTGCAGCCGGACGACGGAGACCTGCCGGACCCCGCCGAGCAGCCCGACCACGTCCACCGGCGCGCTCAGCTCCAGGGTCACGGAGGTCTGCGAGCCGACCGCGAGGTTCAGCTCGCCGTCCGCCTTCTCGTGGGTGAAGCGGTTCTCCCGGCGGACGGCCGCGATCCGCTCCAGCGGCACGTCCACGTCCACGTGGGCCGCCTGCCGGACCCGCAGCCGCCCGCCGCCCAGCACGTGCGGCCGGGTCACGGAGGCGGCGTGCAGACCGAGCACGAAGAGGACCGTGTAGACGTCGAGGACGAGCACGACCGCGTGCACCACCGGCAGCCCGGCCAGCAGCCACGACATGCCGACGGTCTCCACGAGGCAGACGAAGGCGAAGCCGTACATGAGCGCGGCCTGGTCCCGCGCGTGCGGGAAGACGCCCTCCGCGCCCGCCGTCCCGTGCGGCCGCCGCGCCACCCACCGCCCCAGGGCCGCCATCAGCGCCAGCTCGTGCCCGATCAGCCGCAGCACCCGCTCCGGTACGAGCTCCGCCAGCGCCTCCCGCCGCGTCAGCCCCCGCCGCCGCAGCCGCACCCACACGACCGCCTCGGCGGCGAGCAGCACGACCATCACCAGCTCCGCCCCGCCGAGCACGGCCCCCGGCATCCGCACCCCGCCGAGCAGCAGCACGAAGACCACCAGCTCGGCGGGGAGCGCGGCGTACGCGACCGCGCGCAGCACCCGCAGCACGGGCCCCCGCTCACTCCCCGCCATGCTCGCCACCTCCCTCGAAACGTTCCGCCACCAGGGCGATCCCCCGGCGCACGGCGGCCGCCTGCGCGGGCGCCAGATCGGCGAAGAAGACGTCGGCGAGCCCGCCGGACCCCTCCGCCGGCAGCTCGAAGCGGCCGATCCCGTCCGGCAGCGCCCCGGCGAGCGCCCGCGCGGCCTCCTCGACCCGCGGATCGTCCACGGCGGCGTCCGCCAGCGCGTCGAGCAGCCCGTACACCTCCGCGGCGCTCCCGGAGACCTCGTGCATCAGCCCCATCAGCCGCGCCCGCTCCTCCGCCGGCACGACCGTGTCGAGCAGGGCGAGGATCTCCCGGTCCTTCACCGCCATCGGCGACTCCGGCAGCTCGCCGACCCCGGCGAGCAGCGCGGCCAGTTCCGGCGACACCGGCCCCTCGGCGGTCAGCCGCCCGGCCCGCGCCTGCGCGAGGAGCCCGGCGAGCCGCGCCCGCCGCTCCCGGATGACGTCCTCCTGCCGGGCGAGGTCGGCGTCGAGCTCCTCCAGGACCTCCACGACCTCCCGGCCCGCGTCGTCGGCGAGCACGTCCCGCACCTCGTCGAGCCCGAGCCCCAGCTCGGTCAGCCGCCGCACCCGCGCCAGCAGCACGGCGTCCCGGACGCCGTACTCCCGGTAGCCGTTCGGCAGCCGGGCGGGCTCGGGCAGCAGCCCCAGACGGTGGTAGTGCCGCACCGCCCGGGGCGTGACCCCGACGAGCGCGGCGAGTTCGCCGATACGCATGCCCCCCAGTAGAAACCCTGACGCTACGACAAGGTCAAGCGCCGTCCGTTCCGGCGGGTAGCATGGTCGGCACGGCAGACGAGCCGGGCGGGCGGCCGCGTGGAGATCCCTGGATCTCCCCGAGGAACGTCCGGGCTCCACAGAGCAGGGTGGTGGCTAACGGCCACCCGGGGTGACCCGCGGGACAGTGCCACAGAGAACAGACCGCCGGGAGCTTCGGCCCTCGGTAAGGGTGAAACGGTGGTGTAAGAGACCACCAGCGCCTGAGGTGACTCAGGCGGCTAGGTAAACCCCACCCGGAGCAAGGTCAAGAGGGGACACCCCGGTGTCCCTGCGCGAATGATCGAGGGCTGCTCGCCCGAGTTCGCGGGTAGACCGCACGAGGCCGGTGGCGACGCCGGCCCTAGATGGATGGCCGTCGCCCCGACGACCGCGAGGTTCCGGGGTACAGAACCCGGCGTACAGCCCGACTCGTCTGCCCCTTCCCAGGGCCCCCGCGGGGCCCTCCTCCCTGTCGCGGGTCCCCTCCCTGTCGCGGGTCCTCAGAGCAGGACCTCCACCGTCCAGTGCGGGGCGCGGTCGTCGGTGCGGATGACGATGGGCTTCGGAGCCGGGGAGGGGTCCTCGAAGAGGTCGCGGCCGAGGGCGAGGCCGCCCCTGGAGAGGACGTACGTGCCCGTGACGAGGGTGGCGAGGCCGGTGACCGTGACCGCGCCCTCGGGGGTGACGCGCTGGAGGCGGAGGACCGAGGCGGGGGAGTCGTCGGGGCGGACCAGGACGGGGGCGCGGTCGGTGCCGGGGGCGGTCACGCGGTCCTCGGTGCCCTTGACGGTGAGGCGGAAGCCGCCGTCGGCCTCGCCGAGCGCCCACTCGGCGGTGCGGTGCTCGTCGACCGGGAAGGCGACCAGCCTCCCGTCCAGGACCCCGACCGGGGCCCCCTTCGCGTACAGCTTGACGATCCGGTCGTGCTCCGACATCGCTCCTCCAGCGGGAAGGCGGGCTTGGGGTCCCCCCGATACTGCCCGGGGCGCGCCCCCGGCCGCCGGAGGCTGCCGGGGGGCTCGCCCGACTGGCCCATCCCCGGCGCGGGAGCGGGGCGCGTCGCCGTCCGGCGGGTACGGGTGGGGCATGGACATTCCCGTGGACCGGCTCACCGAGCCCGCCGTGCGCGCCTTCGTCACCGCGCTGAACGCCAACGACCGTGCCGCCTTCGACGCCGCCCTCGTGCCCGGCGCGACCATGGCCGACGACGGGACCGAGCGGGACCTGCGGGAGTGGACCGAGCGGGAGGTGTTCTCCTCGAACGGCCGCATGGTGGTGGAGAGCGAGGACGACGACGGCCTCTTCCTCGTCGCCACCTACAGCAACGACACCTGGGGCGCCATGCGCACCGCCTGGCGGTTCACCGTCGAGGACGGGAAGGTGGCCCGCTTCGAGACCGGTCAGGTCCCCGTGGAGTGAGCCGTCAGCCGCGGCCGATGTAGGGCATCGTGGTGGCCATGACCGTGGCGAACTGGACGTTCGCCTCCAGCGGCAGGGCCGCCATGTGGACGACCGTCGCGGCCACGTCCGCCGCGTCCATGACCGGTTCCACCGCCAGTTCGCCGTCGGCCTGGAGGATGCCGGTCCGCATGCGGGCCGTCATCTCCGTGGCCGCGTTGCCGATGTCGATCTGGCCGCAGGCGATCCGGTACGGGCGGCCGTCGAGCGACAGCGACTTCGTCAGGCCCGTCATCGCGTGCTTCGTCGCCGTGTACGCGATCGAGTGCGGGCGCGGCACGTGCGCGGAGATCGAACCGTTGTTGATGATGCGGCCGCCCTGCGGGGACTGCTCCTTCATCGCCCGGAAGGCGGCCTGCGCGCAGAGGAACGCGCCCGTCAGGTTGACGTCGACCACCGACCGCCAGGTGTCGTAGGACAGCTCCTCCACCGGCGTGCCGCCGCCCGCGAACGTCCCCGCGTTGTTGAAGAGCAGGTCGACGCGGCCGAAGCGGTCCCGCACCGCGTCGAAGAGCTCCGCCACCGCCTCCGGTGAGGTCACGTCCGTCGGGACGACGAGGGTACGGCCCTCCGCGAGCCCCCGCGCCGTCTCCTCCAGGGGCGCGGCCCGGCGGCCCGCCAGCGCCACCGACCAGCCCGCCTCCGCGAGGGCCCGCGCCACTTCCCGGCCGATGCCCGAACCCGCTCCCGTCACCACCGCGACGCCCATGCCGAACCGCCTTCCCAGCCTCGTGTCGCTCCCGGCCGGGCAGCGTACGCCAGACGCGTGCCCCATGAACTCATCCGTCCGACACGTGGATGACCTGTCCCCGACAAGGGGATGTCGCCCCGCCCCCCTCGAATACCGACGGACACCAACCGTCAGGGGAGGGGCACATGACACCCGCACCGAGCAGCACACCGGCCCACGGCGAGGAACTCCGCGCCGCCGCGCGCCACTTCGGCCGCCGCCGGTTCCTCACCACGGCCGGCGCCGCCGCCGCGCTCGCCTTCGCCACCCAGCTGCCCGCCGCCGGCACGGCCGCCGCCGCCGAGCTGGACGGGCGCCGGATCACCGAGGACCCGTTCACCCTCGGCGTCGCCTCCGGCGACCCCCTGCCCGGCTCCGTCCTGCTGTGGACCCGGCTCGCCCCGCGCCCCTTCGAGCCCGGCGGCGGCCTCCCGGCCGAACGCGTCTCCGTCCACTGGGAGCTCGCCCGCGACGAGCGCTTCACCCGCACCGTCCGGCGCGGACGCGCCACCGCGCACCCGGAGTTCTCCCACACGGTGCACGTCGAGGTCGAACACCTGGAGCCGGGCCGGGAGTTCTTCTACCGCTTCCGCGCCGGGGAGTGGGTGAGCCCGGCCGGGCGGACCCGCACCGCGCCCGCGCCCTGGGCCCGGCCCGCGGAGCTGCGGCTCGGCGCCGTCTCCTGCCAGGCGTACCACGACGGCTACTTCACGGCCCACCGGCACCTGGCAGAGGAGGACCTCGACGTCGTCCTCCACCTCGGCGACTACCTCTACGAGTACGCCGTCAACGCCACCGGCGGGGCCCGCGCCCACACCGACCGCACCCTCCCCGCCGTCTTCAACCGCGAGACGGTCACCCTGGAGGACTACCGGCTCCGCTACGGCCTCTACAAGACCGACCCGGACCTGAGGGCCGCGCACGCCGCGCACCCCTTCGTCGTCACCTGGGACGACCACGAGACCGAGAACAACTACGCGGGCGGCACCCCCGAGAACTCCGTCCCGCCGGAGGAGTTCCTGCTCCGCCGCGCCGCCGCCTACCGCGCCTACTGGGAGCACCAGCCGCTGCGCCGCCCCCAGCTCCCCGAGGGCCCGGACATGAGGCTGTACCGGCGCCTGGACTTCGGACGGCTCGCGCGGTTCGACATCCTCGACACCCGCCAGTACCGCTCCGACCAGGCGTACGGCGACGGCTGGCAGGTCCCTGGCCCGCTCTCCGAGGACCCGGCCCGCACCATGACCGGCGCCGCCCAGGAGCGGTGGCTCCTGGACGGCTGGCGCGCCTCCGACGCCCGCTGGAACGTCCTGCCCCAGCAGGTCGTCTTCGCCGAGCGCCGCGACCGCCCCACCGCCGACTTCAAGGTGTCCATGGACTCCTGGGACGGTTACCCGGCCTCCCGGCGGCGGATCCTCGCGGGCGCCGAGTCCGCCGGGGTGGAGAACCTGATGGTCCTCACCGGCGACGTCCACGTCGGCTACGGCTTCGACCTCAAGGCCGACTTCCGCGACCCCGGCTCGCGGACCGTCGGCACCGAGATCGTCGCCACCTCGATCTCCAGCGGCAAGGACGGCGCCGACCGCCCCGCCAACTACGACAAGCTCATGCAGGCCAACCCGCACCTGAAGTTCTTCAACGGCCGGCGCGGCTACGTCACCGTGACCCTCGGGGAGGAGAGCGCCCGCGCCGACTTCCGTACGGTCCCGTACGTGACGACGCCGGGCGCCCCGGTCACCACCGCCGCCTCCTTCGTCACGGAGGCCGGCCGGCCGGGCCTCACACCCGCGTGAGCTCGGCCTCCTGCGGATAGCGGACGCCGACGCGGTCCCGCACCGCGTCGAGCGTCCGCATCACGGCGAGCGTGCCGTCCAGCGGGACGAGCGGCGACTCGGTCTCCCCGGCCCGCAGGCAGCGCATCACCTCGGCGGCCTCGTGCCGCAGCGAGTGCGGGTCGTCGGCGTTGGTGAACTCCTCGGGCTCGGCGCCCTCCCGGTACAGGGTGAACCGCTCGGGGAAGAAGAAGCCGCGCGGCACCTCGATGCGGCCCTTCGTGCCGGTCACGGCGGCGGTCAGCGGGGTGTCCGCCTCCAGCGAGCAGGACAGCAGCGCCGAGGCGCCCGAGTCCGACCAGCCGAGCAGCATGCCCGTGTTCAGGTCCACGCCCTCCGGGGAGATCCGCGCGTGCGCCTGCACCGCGTCCGGCTCGCCGAGCAGCAGCTGGGCGAAGGAGACCGGGTAGACGCCGAGGTCGAGCAGGGCGCCGCCGCCGACGGCCGGGTCCCGCAGCCGGTGGCCGGGGCCGAAGGAGCCCGCGAGGCCGAAGTCCGCCTGCACGGTCCGCACGTCCCCGATCGCGCCGTCCCGGACCAGCCCGGCGAGCCGCCGGATCAGCGGGTTGCAGTACATCCACATGGCCTCCATGAGGAAGAGGCCCCGGTCCCGGGCGAGGGCGACCAGCTCCTCCGCCTCCCGGGCGTTCAGCGTGAAGGCCTTCTCGCACAGGACCGCCTTGCCCGCCTCCAGGGCGCGGCCGGCCGCCTCCCGGTGGGCGTGGTGCGGGGTCGCCACGTACACCACGTCCACCTCGGGATCGGCGAAGAGGCCGTCCCAGTCGCCGTACGCCCGCCCGATCCCGAACCGGTCGGCGAAGGCCCGAGCCGACGCCTCCGTGCGGGACGCCACCGCCACCACCTCGGCGCCTTCGAGCTCCGCCAGGTCCGTCACGAACCGTTCGGCTATGCCGCCGGTCGCGAGCACGCCCCACCGCACCACGTCGTTCACGTCGTCCACGTCCGTCCACCCCATGGGTCTCGATCGGCCCCGCCGAGCTGAGAGCATAGGCAAGGTTTCAACGAAAGGGAGCAGTCGATGCCGGAGAGCGGCCAGAAGGCAACACGAGAGCACATAACCGGAACCCCGGTGGCCGTTCCCGCAGCCCGGCGGGCGAGCCTGCTCGTCACCCTCGTCCTCGGCGGGCTCACCGCGCTCCCGCCGCTCTCCATGGACATGTACCTGCCGGCCCTGCCGGAGGTCACCCGCTCGCTGACCGCCCCCGCCGCCACCGTCCAGCTCACCCTCACCGCCTGCCTCGCCGGCATGGCCCTCGGGCAGCTCGTCGTCGGCCCCATGAGCGACAAGTGGGGCCGCCGCCGGCCGCTGCTCGCCGGCATGGTCGTCTACGTCCTCGCCACCGCCGTCTGCGCCTTCGCGCCCAGCGCCGAGCTCCTCATCGCCTTCCGGCTCCTCCAGGGCCTCGCCGGCGCCGCCGGCATCGTCATCGCCCGGGCCGTCGTCCGCGACCTCTACGACGGCGTCGAGATGGCCCGCTTCTTCTCCACCCTCATGCTGATCTCCGGCGTCGCGCCGGTCATCGCGCCGGTCATCGGCGGACAGATCCTGCGGATCACCGACTGGCGGGGCGTCTTCCACGTCCTCGCCGTCATCGGCGTCCTCCTCACCCTCGTCGTCTGGCGCTTCCTCCACGAGACGCTGCCGCCGGAACGGCGCCAGGAGGGCGGCGTCGGCCAGGCCCTGCGCACCATGCGCGGCCTTCTCGCCGACCGCGTCTTCACCGGCTACATGCTGGCCGGCGGCCTCGCCTTCGCCGCCCTCTTCGCCTACATCTCCGCCTCCCCGTTCGTCGTCCAGGAGATCTACGGCGCCTCCCCGCAGACCTTCAGCCTCCTCTTCGGACTCAACTCCATCGGCCTCGTCGCCGTCGGCCAGATCAACGGCAAGCTCCTCGTCGGCCGGGTCAGCCTCGACAAGGCCCTCGGCTTCGGCCTCTCCGTCATCCTGCTCGCCGCGACGGCGCTGCTCCTGATGACCACCGGCGTCTTCGGCGAGGTCGGCCTCGTCCCGGTCGCCGCCGGCCTCTTCGTCCTCATGTCCGCGATGGGCCTGGCGATGCCGAACACCAACGCGCAGGCGCTGATGCGGACGCCGCACGCCGCCGGGTCCGCGTCCGCGCTCCTCGGCACCTCCTCGTTCCTGATCGGCGCGATCGCGTCCCCCCTCGTCGGCATCGCGGGCGAGCGGACGGCCGTCCCCATGGCCGTCGTCCAGCTCGCCTGCGCGGCCGCGTCCCTCACCTGCTTCCTCCTCCTCTGCCGCCCCTGGCGCCCCACGCCCTGACGCCGCGGCGCCCCGGCGGAGACCGGGCCGCCGCGGCGGCGCCTAGACTGGGTCGGTGAATGTGTCTGTCGCTTCCGCCGAGTCCCTGCGTACCGCCCTCGCCGGGGTGCTGGGCGGACTCCCGCCCTCGCAGGCCGCGAAGTCCGTCGAGCGGCTGATCGCCCACTACCGGGGGACGACCCCGACCGACGCCCCCGTGCTCCGGGACCGTGCGGACGTCGTCGCGTACGCCGCGTACCGGATGCCCGCGACGTTCGAGGCCGCCCGGGGAGCCCTCGACGCGCTGCGGGACGCCGCGCCGGAGTGGGTGCCGGGCACGCACACCGACATCGGCGGCGGGACGGGCGCCGCGAGCTGGGCCGTCGCCGACGCGTGGGACGGGCGGCCGCCGCGCAGCACCGTCCTCGACTGGGCCGAGCCCGCCCTCGCCCTCGGCCGCGAGCTGGCCGGCGGCGTCCTCGACGCCGAGTGGCGGCGCGAGCGGATCGGCACCGCGCTGCGCCTCGACGAGACCGACCTGGTCACCGTCTCGTACGTGCTCAAGGAGCTCACCGAGGGGGACAGGGCCGCGCTCGTCGCCGAGGCGGCCCGGGCCGCGACCGGCGCCGTCGTCATCGTGGAGCCCGGCACCCCGGACGGCTACGAGCGGATCATCGCCGCCCGCTCCGTCCTGATCGACGCCGGCCTCACCGTCGCCGCGCCCTGCCCGCACAGCGGTGCCTGCCCGATCGAGCCGGGCACCGACTGGTGCCACTTCTCGGCGCGGGTCAGCCGCTCCTCGCTGCACCGGCAGGTGAAGGGCGGTTCGCTGCCGTACGAGGACGAGAAGTACGCGTACGTCGCCGCCACCAGGTTCCCGGCGACCCCCGCGCCCGCCCGCGTCATCCGCAGGCCGCAGACCCGCAAGGGGCTCGTGCTGCTGGACCTCTGCGCCCCCGGGGGGCTGGAGCGGGCGACCGTCACCAAGCGTCACGGGCCCCTGTACAAGCAGGCCCGCGACGCCGAGTGGGGCGACCCCTGGCCCCCGGCCGAGGAAGCCTAGGGACGCAGCTCCTGGGTGCAGCA
Source organism: Streptomyces roseolus (assembly GCF_014649855.1). Classification (GTDB taxonomy): domain Bacteria; phylum Actinomycetota; class Actinomycetes; order Streptomycetales; family Streptomycetaceae; genus Streptomyces; species Streptomyces roseolus. Next base: position 67,043 of record NZ_BMTV01000002.1, read on the forward strand.
CTTCACGCTGCCGCCGCCCTTGAGGAGTTCGCTCAGGTCCATGCCGACGGGGTGGAAGCCCCGGGCCCTGAGCGGTTCGAAGAGTCCGGTCGCCGTCTGCGGGAGCAGCACGTGCCGGCCGTCGCTGACCGCGTTGAGCCCGAACGCCGCCGCGTCCTCGGCGCCGACCCTCAGCGCGTCGGGGAAGAGGCGGGCGAGGACGGCCCGGCTGCCGGGGGAGAAGGCCTCGGGGTGGTACATGACCTCGTCGGCGGCCTCGTCGAGGACGCAGAGCGCGGTGTCCAGGTGGTAGTAGCGGGGGTCCACCAGTTCCAGGCCGATCACCGGCCGGCCGAAGAACTCCTGGGCCTCGCCGTGGGAGAGCGGGCTGGAGCGGAAGCCGGTGCCGGCGAGGATCCAGGAGGCGGTGACGGCGAAGTCGCCCTCGCCCTCGTTGATGTGCTCCGGCTCGCGCAGGTCGGTCTCGGCCCAGCCGTTGCGGCGGAACCAGGCGAGGTGCGCCTCGGCCTCGGCGGTCCGCTCGGGGTGGGCGAAGCGGGCGCCGAGCACCCGGCCGCCGACGACGGTCGCGCCGTTCGCCGCGAAGACCATGTCCGGCAGCCCGGGGTCGGGGTCGAGGAGTTCGACGGTGTGTCCGAGGGCGAGGTAGCGGTCCCGGAGGTCCTCCCACTGGGCGAGGGCGAGCGGCAGGTCGACGGGCTTCGTCGGGTCCATCCACGGGTTGATGGAGTACGTCACCTTGAAGTGCGCGGGTGGGCACATCAGGTAGCGGCGGGGCGAGGACTCGCGCGGAGTGGAGCGCAATCGGGCCTCCTCACGGACGGTCGGCCCGCCGGTGGCGGGCCGTGGATCGGTGGAGCCATGGTCCGCTCTCGGGGCCCCGTGCGCAGTGGACCGTTCGGGTGGTTCGCTGTCCGTACACGGGATCGACATCCGGTCGGCGGCGGCCGGACGGCCTCCCCTCGCGCCACGCCACCCGGCGAGACGAGTCGTCTCGTCGGGTGGTAGATTCGGCGCATGCCCGAGACCAAGGCCCCCGACGCCTCCCGCCGCAGCGAGCGCTCCCGGCGCGCCATCTTCGACGCCGCCCTCGCCCTCGTCTCCGAGACCGGCTACGCGAAGACCACCGTCGAGGGCATCGCCGCCCGCGCAGGCGTCGGCAAGCAGACCATCTACCGGTGGTGGCCCTCCAAGGCGGCCGTGCTCCTCGACGCCTTCCTCGACCTCGCCGCGCGCGCCGCCGAGGAGGCCGGCGCCGACCCCGGGCAGACCGAGCTGCCCGACACCGGCGACCTCGCCGCCGACCTCCGGCTCGTGCTGCGGGCCACCGTCGACGAGCTCAACGACCCCCGGTACGACGCCCCCACCCGGGCCCTCGCCGCCGAGGGCTCCACCGACCCCGCGCTCGGCGCCCGCTTCACCGAAGTGCTCCTCGAACCCCAGCTCCAGGTCTTCGCCCGGCGCATCGAGGCCGCCCGGGCCGCCGGGCAGATCGACCCGGCCGTCGACGCCCGGCTCGCCACCGAACTCCTCGTCGGCCCGCTCCACCACCGCTGGCTGCACCGCACCGGCCCCCTCACCCACGCCTACGCCGACGCCCTCGTCGACCACGCGCTGCGCGGCCTCACGCCCCGGCCGTGACGAGCGTGAGCGTCGTCACCGGCCCCTGGTTCCCCACTCCGGTCACCCGGGGAGCAGGATGGTGGGACCATGGGCAGAGCCGAACGGGCGAGCATGAGGTGTGAGGGGATAGATGGGCGACGGCATCGGCCGCTACCGCGGCACGGAGAGCAAACTCGCACAGTGGCTGCGCAGGCGCCCCAAACGGGCCGCGGCCGACGACGGGAACACCCGCGAGACGCAGCTCCTGGCCATCGCCGCCGCCGGCCTTCCCCTGGCCCCCGCCGCCTACCCCGTCGGCTACAGCTGTTCCTGTGAGCGGATCGGCTGTCCCACCCCCGCCCGCCACCCGGTCTCCTTCGCCTGGCAGACCCAGTCGACCACCGACCGCGCGCAGATCGAGCGCTGGGTACGGAACGAGCCCGCGGCGAACTTCGTCACCGCCACCGGCATGGTCCACGACGTCCTCGACGTGCCGCTGGCCGCCGGCCGGGCCGCCCTCGACCGGCTCCTCGCCGATGGCGTCGAGGTGGGACCGGTCGCCGAGTCCCCCGACAGCGCGGGCGACGGCGGCCGGATGCTCTTCTTCACCGCCACCCGCGGCACCCCCGAGGACGAGGACGAGTGGTGGCCCTGCGAGCTGGACTGCCATCCCGAGACCATGGACGAGCATCCGGGCCTGCGCTGGCATTGCCGCGGCAGCTACGTCCTCGTCCCGCCCGCCCGCCTCCCCGGCGACGAGGCCGACCACCCCGTCGTCGGCTGGGTCCGCGGCCCCGAGCACGCGCTGCCCGACCCGCTGAACCTCCTGGAGGCCCTCACCGACGCCTGCGCCCGGCACGCCGCCGCGCGGGAGGCCGAGGGCGAGGATCACCACCCCCACGACGTCGCCTGGCCCCTCACCCGCTGACCCGCCGACGGGGCCGCGTCACGAGCCCTCGACCGCGACCACGCCCTGGAGCCGGCCCGCGAAGACGACCGCGTCCTTCGCCGTGCCCGCCGGCTTCACCAGGACGACCTGGCTCGACACCCACTCCTTCGTCACCGTGTTCACGATCTCGCCCTTCATCAGGGCCTTCAGCTCCGGGCCCACCTTCGGACGGTAGCCCTTCGCGGTCGTCTGGCGCTCGAAGTGACGGCTGGCGAAGAAGACCAGCGCCCCGCCGTCCTCCGTCGCGAGCGCCAGCGGCGCGAAGTCGCCCGAGTCGGCGGCGCGGTCGATCCACTGGGTCGCCACGCCCGGCCGCGAGGCCGTACGGGCCCGCCGCTCACGCCACTCGGTGGTGTGCGCGCCCGCCGCGAAGGGACTCGTACCGCCGTCCTTGAGGTACGCGGCGTACCGCTCGCTCAGCTCGCCGGGGGCGACCGCCACGGCGTCCGAGCCGGCGGCGACCGCCACCTCGTCGCCCTCCTCCTCGGCGAACCCGGGCACCTCGTCCCGGCCGAGGATCACCAGGTGGGCGGCCTTCCACGGCTGCTCGGGGCCGTTCTTGACGAAGGCCACCAGCCAGCGGTTGTCCGCCTGCTTCGTGCCGTCGTCGCGGTTGGAGTCGGTGTCGGCGACGAACCAGCGCGGCCAGCCCGCCTTCCTGGGGACCAGGAAGCGGGGGTCGCGCAGCTCCAGCGGCTCGTGGTCCGGATTGCCCTCCGGCCGGGTCACCGACTTCGACTTCAGGCCGGCCTGGTTGATCGCGCCCAGCGCACCGGTCACCTGACCGGCGTCGAGCGCCGGGTCGTTGGCCTTGTCGGCACGGTTGAACGCGGTGACGAAACCGGCGAGCGCCGCCGAGGCCTCCTCGGGCGTCGCCCCCGGCACGACCGCGGTCTCGCCGTGGACGGTCACACAGCCGCTCGCGGCCAGCGCCACGACGGTCGCCGCGGCGACGGACGCCAGGGCCCGGGAGGGCCGCCGTCCCCGCCGCACCTCGGACCGCCGGGTCCCCCGCTCCAGCCTCAGCCTTCTCATCGGTCGCCTTCTGCTTCTCCACGCGCACGGACGGACCCGACCCTATCGGGGCGGGGAAGAGCGCGAGCGCCGGGACCGGATACAGCGCCCACACCGTGACCTGAGGGGCCGTCGGGCCGGGCGGGCCGTCGAGGACGCCCCGGAGGAGGGTGCCGTACCGGCCGTCGGGCGGGGCCGCGGGGAGGGACACGCCGAGGTACGGCCCTGCCGCACGCCCCTGGATGGTTCAATTCCGCCATGAACACGACTGGCGAGGCCGGCACCGGAACCGGCACCGAGATCGACGTCCTGCGGGTCTTCTGCGCGGGCGACGGGAGCCACGGCAACGCCCTCGGGGTCGTCCGCGAAGGACGCGTCCACCCCGACGAGGCGTCCCGGCAGGCGCTCGCCAAGGAACTCGGCTTCAGCGAGACCGTGTTCGTCGACGACCCCGAGCGCGGCATCGTCGACATCTACGCCCCGGGGCTGCGGCTCCCCTTCGCCGGGCACCCGCTCGTCGGCGCCGCCTGGCTGCTCGACCTGGAGGTGATCTGCCCGCCCGCCGGAGAGGTGTGGGTGCGCGGCGACGGCGAGTTCACCTGGATCGAGGCCCGCGCCGCGTGGGTCCCGCCGCGCACCCTGCGGCAGTACGCCTCCGCCGCCGAGGTGGACGCCCTGGAGGTGCCCGAGCCCGGAGAGTGGATCTACGCCTGGGCGTGGGAGGAGGAGGCCGCGGGACGGATCCGGGCGCGCGCCTTCCCCGGCCGCGGGGACGGCATCGACGAGGACGAGGCCACCGGTGCGGCGGCCCTGCTGCTCACCGAACGCCTCGGCCGGGCCCTGAACATCAGGCAGGGCCGGGGGTCGCAGCTGCTGACCGCCCCCGGCCCCGACGGCATCGTGGAGTTGGGCGGACGGGTCCGCCTGGAAAGAACGCTGATGCGCTAGAAGCGCGGCGCTTACGCGCTGAGCGGGAACTCGCCGCCCAGCTCGCGGAAGACGGCCGTGTTGAAGGCGAAGGCCCGCTTGCACTCGTCCACGATCCGCTGCTTCTCCAGGTCGTCCGCGTTCACCCCGTCGAGGAGTTCGCGGTAGGAGCGCTTGAACGCGGCCGGGTTCCCGATCGCGTCGAAGACGTAGAACCGCACGCCGTCGCCCTTGCGGTCGAAGCCCCAGGTCCGCTCGGCCTTGTCGCGGATGATCTGACCGCCCGACAGATCGCCCAGGTAACGGGTGTAGTGGTGGGCGACGTAGCCGGCCGGCCAGCTGCGGGCGCACTCGGCGACCCGCGCCGCGTACGCCTCGGTGGCCGGCAGCGCGGAGAGCCCGGCACGCCAGTCCGGGCCGCGCAGATGGGCGAGGTCCGCCTCCAGGGCCTCCGTGCGGAAGAGCTCGGGCTGTATGAAGGGCCCGGCGACCGGGTCCTCGCGCAGCGCCTCCGCACCCTCCTCCAGGGCCCGGTACACGAACCAGAGCTGCTCCGTGTAACGGGCGTACGCGTCCACGCCCAGCCGTCCGCCCAGGAGGTCGCCCATGAAGGACGAGGTCTCCGCCTCCGTGTGCTGCTCGTGCGAGGCCGTGCGGATGAGGGTGGAGAAGGGCGTGTCCAAGGCGTGCCTCCGAGACCGATGGGGCGGGAACCAGTCGACCCGATTTTGTAAAGTTAGGCTTACCTTAGTCAACTGGTTTCCCGACGACCTGTCGGTAAAGGTTGTACCCCCGAGGGGGGTCAGGGCAACGTAAGGATGTCCGCTCCCGTCTCGGTCACCACGAGGGTGTGCTCGAACTGCGCGGTCCGCTTGCGGTCCTTGGTCACCACGGTCCACCCGTCGTCCCACATGTCGTACTCGTGGGTGCCCAGCGTCAGCATCGGCTCGATCGTGAAGGTCATGCCGGGCTGGATGACGGTGGTGTGGTGGGGCGAGTCGTAGTGCGGCACGATCAGGCCGGAGTGGAACGACGTGTTGATGCCGTGACCGGTGAAGTCCCGCACCACGCCGTAGCCGAAGCGCTTGGCGTACGACTCGATGACCCGGCCGATGATGTTGATCTGCCGGCCCGGCTTCACCGCCTTGATCGCGCGGTTCAGCGACTCCCGGGTGCGCTCGACCAGCAGCCGCGACTCCTCGTCGACGTCGCCGCACAGGTAGGTCGCGTTGTTGTCGCCGTGGACGCCGCCGATGTACGCCGTGACGTCCAGGTTCACGATGTCGCCGTCGCGCAGCACCGTGGAGTCCGGGATGCCGTGGCAGATGACCTCGTTGACCGAGGCGCACAGCGACTTGGGGAAGCCCCGGTAGCCGAGGGTCGAGGGGTAGGCGCCGTGGTCGCACATGTACTCATGGGCGACCCGGTCGAGTTCGTCGGTGGTGACGCCCGGGGCGATGAGCTTGGCGGCCTCCTCCATCGCCTGCGCGGCGATGCGGCCGGCGATCCGCATCCGTTCGATCGTGTCGGAGTCCTGCACCTCCGGCCCGGTGTAGGGGGTGGGGGCGGACTTCCCGACGTACTCGGGGCGACGGATCGAGCCCGGGACGGAGCGGGTGGGGGAGAGCTCCCCCGGTACGAGAAGCGACTGGCCAGACATGCCAGCGAGTCTAACGACCGCGTCTGGGGCAGCATGGTCCCGAAGGAAGGAGCCGACGACCATGGCCCTGTTCAAGAAGCGCACGGCCGGAAAGCCGGGCGAGTGGTACTACTGCCTGGAACACAAGAAGGTCGAGGAGGGGCCCGACTGCCCGGCGAAGAACCGATTCGGCCCCTACGCCACCCGTGAGGAGGCCTCGCACGCCATGGAGACCGCCCGTGAGCGGAACCTGGAGTGGGAGACCGACCCGCGCTGGCACGACGCGCCGGGCCCGGCGGAGGACAAGGACTGACGGCCGGGACGGCGTGACCGGACCCCGGCCACGCCGTCCCGGTCCGGGCCCGGCCCCCGGTCCGGGCCCGGTCACACCGCTGCGGTCCGGGCCCGCTCACATCGCCGGGGCCCGGGCCCGGGTCACGCCGCCGGGTCCGGGCCCTGTCACGCCGCCGGGTCCGGGCCCCGGTCACACGGTCCCGGCCGCCGTCGCCGTCGCCTCCTGCTGGGCCTTCCGCCGCAGCGCGTCCTCGTCGGTGCCGGAGTCGTAGCGGAGCAGCTTCGGCAGGACCAGGCAGAGCAGGCCGACCGAGGCCACGCAGGCGACGCCGCCCGCCCAGACGGCGGTACGCGTGCCGGTCCAGCCCGCCATCACGCCCGCCCGCACCTGGCCGAGCTGCGGTCCCACGCTGTACGACAGCACCTCGATGCCCGCGAGCCGGCCGCGCAGCTCCTCCGGGATCGTCTGGTTCCAGATCGTCGACCGCCCGAGTCCGCTCAGCATGTCGCCGGCGCCCGCGAACGCCAGGCACAGCAGGACCAGCCACACGTCCCCGAACCACCCCGCGCCCGCGATCGCGAGCCCCCAGGCCGCGGCACCGCCGGCCACGAGCAGCCCGTGCCGCCGCACCCGGGAGGTCCAGCCGCTGGTCAGCCCGAGGACCAGCGAGCCGACGGAGCCGGCCGCGTACATGAGCCCCAGGGACCAGGGGGCGTCCAGCTCGTCCGCGAGGAAGGGGAAGACCGCGTTCGGGAAGGCGAAGACCATGGCGGCCAGGTCGATCCCGTACGTGCCCAGCAGCACCGGCCGCGACCAGGCGTACCGGGCGCCCTCCGCGATCGAGCGCAGCGACGGCTTCTCCGCGTCGTGCGCGGGCGGCGCGGGGGAGAGGCGCCGGCACATCAGCACCGACACGGCGAAGCCGGCGAGCGTCACCGCGTACGCCGGGGCGTGGCCCGCGTAGGCCACCACCACGCCCGCGACCGACGGGCCCGCGATGGCCCCCATCTGCCACCGCAGCGAGTTCAGCGCGGCCGCCGCCGTCTGCTGCTCGTGCGGCACGATCCGCGCCAGCAGCGAGTCGAGGGCGGGCCGCTGGAGGCCCGCGAGCGCGGACACGCCCGCCGCGACCACGTACAGCGGCCACAGCAGCGGCTCGCCGAGCAGCGAGTTCAGCAGCAACAGCAGGGCGAGCAGCCCGAGTCCCGCCTCCGTCGCGACGATCACCCGCCGCCGGTCCACCGCGTCCGCCAGCGCCCCGCCGTACAGCCCGAACACCACCAGCGGCACCAGCTCCACGGCCCCCATCGCGCCCACGGCGAGCGGCGAGTCCGTCAGCTCCTTGATCTGCAGCGGCAGCGCCACCATCGCCATGGCACTGGCGAAGTACGTGACCAGCCCCTGCCCCCACAGCAGCCGGAAGTCACGCGAGGAGCGCCACGGGGAGGTGTCGGGCAGCACGGCCACGAGCCGCGCACGCAAGGAAGGAGCCACGAGACCCCATGCTCACCCGCCCCCACCCCCCGATCAACCGATTTCCGCCCGCCCCGGGGCCGCGCCGGCGGAACGCCCGCCCGCGACGGAGCGGCGGGTCACCAGCGGGGCGGGGGCGGGGAGGTCAGGTGGTCGGCCAGACGGGCCAGGCGGTCGCGGAAACGGCGCCCCCGCGGCGACGGCAGCCGGTTCTCACCCGCCGCCGCGCTGACGAGGTGCTGGACCGTGTCCAGGTCCAGGCCCGCCTCCTCCGTCACCGACAGCGCCTCGTGCGCCAGGCCCCGCACCTCCGCGTCGCCCCCGTCGAGCGACAGCACCGTCGCCCCCGCCCGGCGCGCGTCGTGCACCCGCTGAAGCAGCTCCCCCTCCGGGCGGGCCGGCGCGACGACGAGGAGCGCGGTGCCCCGGCCCGCCGCCTCCAGGCGCCCCAGGCCCACCGACAGGTGCGGCGGGTCGCCGGGCCTGGCCCGGTGGCGCACCAGCGTGGGGGCCAGCTCCGGCAGGCCCGACCAGGCCGCCTCGTCCACCAGGTGCGCCGCCAGGTGCCACGGCTCGTACGCCTCCGTGCCCACGAGCAGCAGCGCGCCCCGGCGCGGCGCCACCGACGCCCGCAGCGCCCCGGCGAAGCGGCGCGCGGCCGCCGGCCACTCCGTCCCGGCGAGCACTTCCCGCAGCAACGCGACCCGTACGGCATCCATGGCGCCGCATCCTGCCCCAGCCGCCCGCCCGCCCGCCGCCGGTGACCGCCGATCCACCCGAACGGGTCCCGAACCGGTGGGTAGGGTCGGCCCATGACTGACTCGACCCCCGCAACCGCACCCACGACGGCCCCCGCGTCCCCCAAGGACCCCTGGGCCCTGCCCGACGTCTCCGGGCTCGTCGTCGGCGTCCTCGGCGGCACCGGCGACCAGGGCCGCGGCCTCGCCTACCGCCTCGCCGCCGCCGGCCAGCAGGTGATCATCGGCTCCCGCGCCGCCGACCGCGCCGTGGCCGTCGCCGCGGAGATCGGCCACGGCGTCGAGGGCGCCGACAACGCCGAGTGCGCCCGCCGCAGCGACGTCGTCATCGTCGCCGTGCCGTGGGACGGCCACGCCAAGACCCTGGAGTCGCTGCGCGCGGAGCTCGCCGGCAAGCTCGTCGTCGACTGCGTCAACCCGCTCGGCTTCGACAAGAAGGGCGCCTACGCCCTCAAGCCCGAGGAGGGCTCCGCCGCCGAGCAGGCCGCCGCGCTGCTCCCGGACTCCCGGGTCGCCGCCGCCTTCCACCACCTCTCCGCCGTCCTCCTCAAGGACACCTCGATCGCCGAGATCGACACCGACGTGATGGTCCTCGGCGAGGAGCGCGCCGACGTCGAGATCGTGCAGGCGCTGGCGGGCCGCGTCCCCGGCATGCGCGGCGTCTTCGCGGGCCGGCTGCGCAACGCCCACCAGGTCGAGTCCCTCGTCGCCAACCTGATCTCGGTGAACCGCCGCTACAAGGCCCACGCGGGCGTCCGGATCACCGACATCTGAGCCGGCCGCCGAGCCGGCCACCGGAGCCGGGCCGGCCACGGGGGCGGAGCCGGAGAACGGACGCTTCGGGGCATGGGGGACACTGGTCGGGCACCGTCAGCCGTACCCGACAGGAGCCGACCCCCATGCCCCGTCTCGCCCTCTACGCCCTCGTGGTCTGCGCCCTGGCCGTCGCCGCGGCCGTGATCTCCTTCGTCAACGGCAGCTTCATCGGCATCGTCTGGGTCCTCCTCGCCGGCCTCTCCTCCAACATGGCCTGGTACTACCTCCGCCGCGCGAAGGCGGAGAAGGCCGCGGAGGCCGTCTAGACCGGGCAGTACGACGGGGCGGTCTCCCAGAAGCGGAAGAGCGCCGAGCCGCAGACGCGGTCGGGGCCGCCGACGCCCAGTGCCCGCATCAGCGCGTCGACCGCGTCGAAGAAGGCGCCGTTGACGACCGGCACGAAGAGCAGCGCGATCACGACGAAGAAGCCGTACGGCGCGTACGGCTCGATCCGCCGCTTCAGCCGGTACGACAGCCAGGGCTCCAGGATCCCGTAGCCGTCGAGCCCCGGCACCGGCAGCAGGTTCAGGAGCGCCGCCGTCACCTGGAGGAACGCCAGGAACGCCAGCGCGTACCGGAAGGCCGCCGGCACCCCGTCGAGCGCGCCCAGCCAGAACGGCGCCGTGCACACCACGGCGAACAGCACGTTCGCCAGCGGGCCCGCCGCCGAGATCAGACTGTGCTTCCAGCGGCCCTTGATCCGGCCCTGCTCGATGAAGACCGCCCCGCCGGGCAGGCCGATCCCGCCCAGGATCACGAAGAGCACGGGCAGGACCACGCTGAGGACGGCGTGGGTGTACGCGAACGGGTTCAGGCTCAGATAGCCCTTGGCGCCCACCGTGACGTCCCCGCCGTGCAGGGCCGTGCGGGCGTGCGCGTACTCGTGCAGACAGAGCGAGACGATCCACGCCGAGGTCACGAAGAGGAAGACCGCCACCCCGGGCAGCGCGGCGAAGTCCGTCCACACCGCCCAGCCGGTGACCGCCATGACGGCGAGCACCGCCAGGAAGACGGGACTGATCCGCCGCTCCTCGCGGCGGACGGCGGCCGAACTCATCACGGGCTCCCCCGATCCGGAACTGGCTGTGGTGGTGCGAGAACGTACCGCTCCCGCCGCCGGTTCCCCGCCGGTCCCCCCGCCGCCCGGCGCCCGCGGGGCGCTCGCGGAGAATGGGGGAGTGCGTTACTGCCTCCTGGGACCGACCCGCGTGCTGAGCGCCGACGGCGGCGAGCTGCCCGTCGGCGGGCCGCGCGTCCGCGCCCTGCTCACCGCCCTCGCCCTCCGGCCCGGCCGCGTCGTCCCGGTGACCGTGCTCGTCGACGAGGTCTGGCACGGCGACGAGCCGCCCGCCGACGCCGTCGCCGCGCTCCAGGCGTTGGCCGGCCGGCTCAGGAAGGCGCTCGGGAAGGACCGGGTCCCGTCCGCGGACGGCGGCGGCTACCGGCTCGGCGCGGCCCGCGAGGACGTCGACCTCTACCGCTTCGAACGGCTCGCCGCCGACGGCTCCGCCGCGCTCGCCGCCGGGGACCCGGCCCGGGCCGCCGCCCTCCTCGACGAGGCCCTGGGGCTCTGGTCCGGGCCCGCCCTCGCCGACCTGCCCGACCGGCACGCCGAGGCCGCCCGCTGGGAGGCCCGCCGCCTGGACGCCCGGCGCGGCCGGCTCGACGCGGCGCTCGCCCTCGGCCGGGCCGCCGACGCCCTCCCCGAGCTCACCGCCCTCTGCGCCGACCGTCCGCTCGACGAACCCCTGCAGGCCCTGCGGATCCGCGCCCTGCGCGACACCGGCCGGGCCGCCGAGGCCCTCGCCGCGTACGAGGAGGTCCGCCGGACGCTCGCCGACCGGCTCGGTGCCGACCCGGGGCCCGGCCTGCGGGCCCTCCACGAGCGGCTGCTCGCCGCCGGGGCGCCGGCCCCGGCCCCGGCCCCGGTTTCCGCACCGGCCCCCGCGCCCGTCCACCAGGCGGCCCCCGCCCCCGGCAACCTGCGGGCCCGGCTCACCTCCTTCGTCGGGCGCGACGAGGAGATCGCCGCCCTGCGCCAGGACCTGGACGCCGCCCGCCTGGTCACCCTGCTCGGGCCCGGCGGCGCCGGCAAGACCCGGCTCTCCCAGGAGGCGGCCGAGCGGGCCGCCGGCGCCTGGCCCGACGGCGTCTGGGTCGCCGAACTCGCCCCGGTCCGCGACCCGGAGGCCGTCCCCGAGGCCGTCCTCGCCGCCCTCGGCGCCCGCGAGACCGTGCTGCGCGGCGCCGGCGCCGAGGAGCTCCGCACCGGCGGCGACCCGCTGCACCGCCTCGTGGAGCACTGCGCGGGGCGGCGGATGCTGCTGCTCCTGGACAACTGCGAGCACCTGGTGGACGCGGCGGCCCGGCTCGCGGAGACGGTCCTCGCCCGCTGTTCCGGCGTACGGGTCCTGGCGACCAGCCGGGAGCCGCTGGGCGTGCCGGGGGAGCGGCTGCGGCCGCTCGGCCCGCTGCCGGAGGAGACGGCGCTGCGCCTGCTCGCCGAGCGGGGCGCGGCGGCCCGGCCCGGTTTCGACGTGGCCGGGGACCCGGAGGCGGCGGAGGAGATCGTGCGGCGGCTCGACGGGCTGCCGCTGGCGATCGAGCTGGCGGCTGCGCGGCTGCGGCTGCTGTCGCCCCGGCAGATCGCGGACCGGCTCGACGACCGCTTCCGGCTGCTGACCTCGGGCGCGCGGACGGTGCTGCCCCGCCAGCAGACCCTGCGGGCGGTGGTGGACTGGTCGTGGGAGCTGCTGGAAGGGCCGGAGCGTGCGGTGCTGCGGCGGCTCGCCGTCTTCACCGGCGGCTGCGACCTGGAGGCGGCGGAGGCCGTCTGCGCCGGTCCGGAGGGGGCCGACGTGCTGTCCGTGCTCGGCGCGCTGGTCGACAAGTCGCTGGTGGTGGCGGCGCCGGAGGAGTCCGGGACGCGGTTCCGGCTCCTGGAGACGGTGGCGGAGTACGCGGGGGAGCGGCTGGACGAGGCGGGGGAGAGGGCGGAGGCCGAACGGGCCCACCTCACGTACTACCGCGAGCTCGCCCGCACCACCGACCCCGGGCTGCGCGGGTCGGGGCAGCTCGCCGCCATGGTCCGGCTCGACGCCGAGTACGGCAACCTCCGCACCGCGCTCGCCCGGGCCGTCGCCGCCCGCGACGAGGACGAGGCCCTCGTCCTCGTCCACGCCCTGCTCTGGTACTGGCAGCTGCGCGACCTGCGCTCCGACGCCCTCCAGGGGGTCCGGGCCGTCGCCGCCCTGGGGCCCGACCCGTTCGCCCCGCCCGCCGCGCCGCTCGTCCCCCTCCACGAACCGTGCACGGCGGCCCCGCCGCCGCTCTCCGAGGAGCAGCGCTGGGAGGCCCGGCGCGGGGTGCGGCTCGTCGAGCTGGTCAACATGGACCACGAGACCGCCCGCTGGACGAGCCCCGAGGGCAAGGACCGGCTCCGCGAGATCACCGCCGTCTACCGGCCCGGGCTGCCGCAGACCTGCCGTCTCCCCGGCTCCTTCGCCGTCTTCGCCGTGCTCATCATGGGCGAGCCGGAGCGGCTGCACGAACTCCTCGACGTCACCGTGGAGGCGTGCCGCCGGCACGGGTACGCGTGGGAGCTCGCCCACGTCCTGCACATGCGCGCCAACATGCGGGCCAACCGCGGCGAGTGGGCCGAGACGGCGATCGCGGACGCCGACGAGAGCCTGGCGCTCTTCGAACGGCTCGGGGACGCCTGGGGCGCGGCCGAGGCGCTCTCCGCCCGCGGCGAGGCCCACGAGCGGCTGCTCGCCTACGACGCGGCCGCCCGGGACTTCTCCGCCGCCATCGGCTACGCGGAGAGGATCGGCGCCCCCTCGCAGCAGGAGCTGCTGCGGGCCCGGTACGCCGACACCCTCATCGAGGCGGGCCGGATCGAGGAGGGCGAGGCGATCCTGCGGAGGATCCTGGACGACCGTTCCACGGGTCACGAACCGCAGCTCGGCGCGCGCCTCTTCCTCGCGCTGGCCCTCGGCAGGACCGGGAGGACCGCCGAGGCCCGGGAGCACCTGACCTCCCTCCTGGACGAGTTCAGCAGCGAGACCCTCGCCGTCTTCGAGGGGTTCACCCTCGGCAGCCTGGCCTGGATCGACGTCCTGGAGGAGCGGTACGCCGACGCCCTCGCGCGCATCGCGCAGGCGTACGAGCGGTCCCTGGGGCCGTTGTCGATGATGGTGGTGCCGCAGATGCCCGGCGTCCATCTGGTCGTCGGGGCCTGGGCGCTCGCCGGGATCGGCGGCGGGGCGGCCCGGACGGCGGCCCTGCTCCTCGGGGCGAGGGACGCCCTCGTGCCCGACGGGCACCGGGAGCCGGGTCTCGAACGGGAGAACCTGGCGCGGGCCACCGAGCTGGCCCGCGCGGCGCTCGGTGCGGACGCCTTCGCCGCCGCGCACGCCGAGGGCGGCGGCCTCTCCGCAGAGGAGGCCGCCGCCCTGCTCGGCCGCGCCGCCGACGCGATCAGTGAGCGCGCCGAGTCCTGAGCCCCCGTCGGCGGGGGCGCCGCTCAGGTCTTCTTGCGGAACTTGGAGACCGCGAGCGGCGCCGTGACGACGGTGATGGCCAGCGCCCAGCCGAGCGTCATCCACACGGAGTGGGCGACCGGACCGCCGTTGATGAGGTTCCGGGCGGCGTCGGCGAGGTTCGACAGCGGGTTGTAGTCCGTGAAGGTCTCCAGCCAGCCGGGCATCGTCGCCGTCGGCGCGAAGATCGAGGAGCCGAACTGGAGCGGCATCAGGACCATCATCGCCATGCCCTGGACCGCCTGCGCGGTCTTCACGGTCAGACCGATCAGGATGAAGATCCACATCAGCGAGGCGCCGAAGACCATCGACAGGCCGATGGCGGCGAACAGGTGGAGCACCGAGGTGTGGATCGTCAGCCCGAGCAGGAAGCTCATGCCGAGCAGGATCGCGGTGGCGACCAGCATCCGGCCGACCTCGACGACGATCTTGGCGATGAGGACCGAGGAGCGGGCGATCGGCATCGTCCGGAACCGGTCCATCACCCCCTTCTTGAAGTCGTCGTTGATGCCGACGCCCACGGCCATGGCGATGTTCATGCCCATCATCGCCATCAGGCCGGGCGCCACGTAGTTCACGTAGGCGTCGTTGTTGCCCTTGCCGGAGATCGCGCCGCCGAAGACGTACACGAAGAGCAGGATGAAGATGATCGGCATGAACACGGCGTCGAACATCGACTCCGGGTCCTGCTTGATCTGGAGGGCGTTGCGCCGGGCGAGCGCGCCGATGTGGCGGAGGTTGGCCCGCAGGCCGATGCGGCCCTCGGCGTCGGCGCGGTGGGGACGTGCCGGCGTCGGGTCCGGGGTGCCGACGGGGGACTTGGTGACCGTGGTCGTGCTCACGCGGCGACCTCCTCGGTGAACTCGTCGGAGTCGGCGGTCTTCTGGCCGGTGATGGCCAGGAACACCTCGTCCAGGCTGGGCAGATGGGTACCGATGTGGGCGATGCCGAAGCCGCGCGCGCCGAGCAGCGCGACCACGGCCGTCAGCTGCTCGTCGGCGAGGATCGGCACGTACAGCGCGCCCTCGTCGGGCACCACGGTCGCGCCGGCGACGCCGTCGAGACCGGTCTCGCGGAGCGCGGCCGCCATCGCGGGCAGCTGCTCCGGGTCGACCGGACGGACCTTCAGGGTGCGGCCGCCGACCTTCGCCTTCAGCTCGTCGACCTCGCCCCGGGCGATGACCTTGCCCCGGTCGACGACGGTCAGCTCGCTCGCGAGCTGCTCCGCCTCCTCCATGTACTGGGTGGTGAGGAGGACGGTGACGCCCTCGGAGACCATCCGCTTCACCTCGTCCCACACCTCGTTGCGGGTGCGGGGATCGAGGCCGGTGGTCGGCTCGTCCAGGTAGAGCACGGCCGGCTGCCCGATCATGGAGGCGGCGAGGTCGAGGCGGCGCCGCATGCCGCCGGAGTAGTTCATCGCCGGGCGCTTGGCGGCCTCGGTGAGGGAGAAGCGCTCCAGCATCTCGTCGGCGCGGCGGCGGGCGTCCGCGCGGGACAGGTCGAGCAGCCGCCCGATCATGTACAGGTTCTCGAAGCCGGAGAGCTTCTCGTCGACGGAGGCGTACTGGCCGGTGAGGCCGATGGTGCGGCGCAGCTGCCGGGGCTGGCGCACCACGTCGTAGCCGGCGACGGTGGCGGTCCCGGCGTCCGGGACGAGGAGGGTGGAGAGGCAGCGGACGAGGGTGGTCTTCCCGGCGCCGTTGGGCCCGAGGACCCCGAGGACGGTGCCCTCGCGGACGTCCAGGTCGACCCCGTCCAGGGCCTTGGTCTCGCCGAAGTGCTTCACGAGGCCCCGGACCTCGACGGCGTTGGTCTGTGATCGCGTCATGCCCCCATGGAACAGGGCGCCGCTGACAGCCCTCCGACAAACGGCCTACAGACGGGCGACAGCCCGCCGATGGGGGAAGTCGGCGGGCTGTCGGTGGTGCCGGAGGTGGCCTAGTGGAAGGTGTGCTCCTCGGCGGGGAAGGCCCCGCCGGCCACGTCCTCGGCGAAGGCGCGGGCGGCGTCGCCGAGCGTCTCGCGGAGGTTGGCGTACTGCTTGCTGAAGCGCGGCACCTTGCCGCCGGTGAGCCCGGCCATGTCGGTCCAGACGAGGACCTGGGCGTCGGTGTCGGGGCCCGCGCCGATGCCGATGACCGGGATGTCGAGGGAGCGGGTGACCTCGGCGGCCAGCTCGGCCGGGACCAGCTCCAGGACGAGCGCGAAGGCGCCCGCGTCCTGGGCGGCCTTGGCGTCGCGCAGCAGGCCGTGCGCGGCCTCGTCGGAGCGGCCCTGCACCCGGTAGCCCATGGTGTTCACGGACTGCGGGGTGAGGCCCAGGTGCGACATGACGGGGATGCCGGCCTGGACGAGCATCTCGGTCTGGGGCAGCGACCGCTCGCCGCCCTCCAGCTTCACGGCCTGGACGCCCGCGTCCTTGACCAGCCGGGTGGCGCTGCGCAGGGCCTGGACGGGCCCTTCCTGGTACGAGCCGAAGGGCAGGTCGCCGACGACGAGGGCGCGCTTGGTGCCCCGGACGACGGCGGCGGAGAGGAGGGCCATCTCGTCCATCGTGACGGGCACGGTGGTCTCGTAGCCGAGGTGACAGTTGCCCATCGAGTCGCCGACGAGGATCACCGGGATGCCGGCCTCGTCGAAGACGGAGGCGGTCATGGCGTCGTAGGCGGTGAGCATGGGCCACTTCTCGCCGCGGGTCTTGGCGGCGGCGATGTCGTGGACGGTGAGACGGCGCGAGCCCTTGCCCCCGTACAGCGTCTTCGTGCTGTCGGCGGGCGGTTTCTGGGCAGCCTGAAGCGTCATGGTGAACGGCTCCTTGTGTCATCTCGAGGCGCCCTGACGGCGTCCCCGGACCACATCCATGGTGGCACTTCGCCGGGCGGGCGGGGAAGTGGGCCGGAGTGGCGCTGTTCACACTCCCGCCCTTTCCGACACGAGACGGGCCCGTATCGAAACGGCCCTGGAGCGGACCATGCCAGAGCCGTCCCTGTTCCCGCCCCGCTCCCCGTCCCCCGCGTCCGTGCCCGAGGAGACCCGTGGCGACGGCATCCCGGTGTGCTCGGCCCGCTCGGACGGGACGCCGGGGGGCGGGCGCTCGGACGGAACCCCGGGGGGGGGCAAGCGTGAGTGGCGGACGCCATCCTCGACGGGGTCCGGCCGAGGGACTGACCCCGCCGCGACCCGCACGAATGTGCGCGTTCTGTCACAGCCCGTTCGAACCGGCCCGCTCCCGGAACCCCGTCACACGCCGTGGCCGTCCTTGGGGGAGTGCGCGGGGCCCCGTATCGCCTAGGGTCGAGCCCGGGTCCCGGAGCACGGACGGCACGAACAGCACGGCAAGACGAGCGAGGGCAGCGATGGCGCGGGTGGACATGACGGGGACGGAGCACGGCGGAACGGGAGGTACCCGTTCCGGGTCCCGCGACCGGTTCCGTTCCGCGCTCGGCCGTCTCCGCCGCGACCCTGGCATCTGGCGCCGCGGCATCGTGCTGGCGCTCTGCGCCCTCGTCCTCACGCTCCTGATGGCCTTCCACGCCCAGATCCCCAACCGCGTCGGCAACCTCGGCAGCCTCACCGAGACCTTCCTGCCCTGGCTCGGCCTCTTCGTGCCGGTCCTGCTCCTCCTCGCCCTGCTCCGCCGCTCCGCCACCGCGCTGCTCGCGCTGCTGCTCCCCGCGGTCGTCTGGCTCAACCTCTTCGGCGGTCTCGTCGCCGACAAGTCGGCCCCCGGCGGCGACCTCACCGTCGCCACCCACAACGTCAACGCCGACAACCCCGACCCCGCCGGCACCGCCCGCCTGCTCGCCGGCTCCGGTGCCGACGTGCTGGCCCTGGAGGAGCTG
Source organism: Streptomyces roseolus (assembly GCF_014649855.1). Classification (GTDB taxonomy): domain Bacteria; phylum Actinomycetota; class Actinomycetes; order Streptomycetales; family Streptomycetaceae; genus Streptomyces; species Streptomyces roseolus. The sequence goes on from NZ_BMTV01000002.1 coordinate 84,902, forward strand.
AAGGCCGACGTGGTGCCGGTCTACGAGCGGGAGCTGGCGGAGGAGTACCCGTACCACTCCGTCCAGGGAACCGTCGGCCTGTGGAGCCGGCTGCCGCTGCGCGACCCCCGCCCGGTCGACATCCACATGGGCTGGACCCGCGCCATGCAGGCCACCGTCGTCGCCCCCCGGGGCGAGCTGCGGGTGTACGTCGCCCACCTGCCGTCCGTGCGGGTCAAGCTGAACGCCGGCTTCACCGCAAACCAGCGCGACACCAGCGCCGACGCCCTCGGCCAGGCCATCGCGAACGACCGCGCGCCGCGGATCGTCCTCCTCGGCGACCTCAACGGCACGATGAACGACCGCGCCCTCAACGCCGTCACCTCCCAGCTGCGCTCCACCCAGGGCGCGGCCGGCGACGGCTTCGGCTTCTCCTGGCCGGCCTCCTTCCCGATGGCCCGCATCGACCAGATCCTGGTCCGCGGCGTCGAGCCGGTCTCCTCCTGGGCCCTGCCGGAGACCGAGAGCGACCACCTCCCCCTCGCGGCCCGCGTCACCTTCTGAGGCGCCTCCGCGGCCCGCCGCGAGCCACGCGTACGCCGGGGCCTCCAGGATCTGCGACAATTTGTTTCGGAAGAAAACAAACCCCTGGATCCGGAAAGGGTCTCCCACCCATGCCCGTGGCCCTGATAGCCCTGGCCATCTCCGCTTTCGGCATCGGCACCACCGAGTTCGTGATGATGGGCCTGCTGCCCAACGTCGCCGGCGACCTCGGCACCACCGTCCCCACCGCGGGCCACCTCGTCTCCGCCTACGCCCTCGGCGTCGTCGTCGGCGCCCCGCTGCTCACCGCCCTCGGCTCCCGCCTCCCGCGCAAGCGGATGCTGCTCCTGCTGATGGCCCTCTTCACCGTCGGCAACCTCGCCTCCGCCCTCGCCCCCGGCTACGGCTGGCTGCTCGCCGGCCGGGTCCTCGCCGGCCTCCCGCACGGCGCCTTCTTCGGCGTCGGCGCCGTCGTCGCCGCCCGGCTCGTCCGCCCCGACCGGCAGGCCCGCGCGGTCGCCACCATGTTCCTCGGCCTCACCGTCGCCAACATCCTCGGCGTCCCCGCCGCCACCCTGCTCGGCCAGCACCTCGGCTGGCGCGCCACCTTCGTCGTCGTCACCGCCATCGGCCTGGCCGCGCTCGCCGCCCTCGCCCGGCTCGTCCCCGACCTCCCCGTCGACGGGCGCCAGGGCCTCGGCCGCGAACTGCGCGCCCTCGGCCGCCCGCAGGTGCTGCTCGGCCTGCTCACCGCCGTCCTCGGCTTCGCCGGCGTCTTCGCCGTCTACTCCTACCTGGCCTCCATGACCACCGAGGTGATGGGCTTCGGCGAGTCCACCGTCACGATCGTCCTCGCCCTCTTCGGGATCGGCATGACGGCCGGCGCCCTCGCCGCGGGACCGCTCACCGACCGGGCCCCGCGCCCCACCCTGTACGGCTCCCTGGCCGCCCTCGCCGTGACCCTGGTCGCCTTCCGCTTCACCGTCCACGTGCCGTGGCTCGCCCTGGTCACCGTGGTGGTGCTCGGCGCCGTCGGCTTCATGACCACCACCCCGCTCCAGATGCTGGTCATGGAGAAGGCGAAGGACGCCCCGACCCTCGCCTCCGCCTCCAACCACTCCGCCTTCAACCTCGCCAACGCGGGCGGCGCCTGGGCCGGCGGCGCCGCCGTCGCCGCCGGCTGGGGCTGGACCTCCCCGGCCCTGGTCGGCGCGGCCCTCGCCGCCGTCGGCCTCGCCGTCGCCGTGCTCGCCGGCCTCCTCGACCGCAGGGACGGGAACGCGGAGGGGGCCTCGCACGTCGTCGCGCGAAGCCCCCTCGCCGCCGAGGAGCCGGTCAGGACGCCGGTGTCTCCCGCCAGCGGTTCGTGATCGGCAGCCGCCGGTCCTTGCCGAAGCCCTTCGCCGAGATCTTGGTGCCCGGCGGGTACTGGCGCCGCTTGTACTCCGCCGCGTCCACCATCCGCAGCGTCCGCGCCACCAGCTCCGCGTCGAAGCCGGCCGCCACGATCGCGTCCGTCCCCCGGTCCTGGTCCACGTACAGGGCGAGGATCCGGTCGAGCACCCCGTAGTCCGGCAGCGAGTCCGTGTCCACCTGGCCCGGGCGCAGCTCGGCGCTGGGCGGCTTCACGATCGAGTTCTCCGGGATCGGCGGGGTCTGGCCCCGCTCCTCGGCCGCCCGGTTGCGCCAGCGGGCCAGCCGGAAGACGTCCGACTTGTAGACGTCCTTGATGGGCCCGTAGGCGCCGACGGAGTCGCCGTAGAGGGTCGAGTAGCCCACCGCCAGCTCGGACTTGTTGCCGGGCGCGAGGACGAGGTGGCCCTCCTGGTTGGAGATCGCCATCAGGGTGGTGCCGCGCAGCCGGGACTGGAGGTTCTCCTCCGCGAGCCCGGTGAGCTCCAGCGAGGCCGTGTACGCGTCGAACATCGGCCCGATCGGGACCGTGCGGAAGTGCAGCCCCGTCCGGCGGGCCAGTTCGGCCGCGTCGTCCCGGGAGTGCTCGGAGGAGTACTTCGAGGGCATCGACACCCCGTGCACCCGGTCCGCGCCCAGCGCGTCGCAGGCGATCGCGGCGACCAGCGCCGAGTCGATGCCGCCGGAGAGGCCGATCACCACCGAGCTGAAACCGTTCTTCGCGACGTACGCGCGCAGTCCGATGACGAGCGCCGAGTAGACCTCCTCGTCGTCGTCGAGCCGCTGCGCGTAACCGCCCGTCAGCTCCGCCTCGGTCAGCGGGAGCGGCTCCCCGGCCGGCCCCTCCAGGACCGCCCGGTCGATCCGCAGCCCGTCGTCCACGACCGTGCCCGGCGCCGGGGCGTCCGGGTCGGCGGCCGGCAGGTCCAGGTCGAGGATCACGCTGCCCTCGGTGAACTGCGGGGCCCGCGCGACGACCTCGCCCGCCGCGTCCACCACGATCGAGTCGCCGTCGAAGACCAGCTCGTCCTGCCCGCCGGTCGAGGCCAGGTAGGCGGTGGTGCAGCCGGCCTCCTGGGCCCGCTTGCGGACCAGTTCGAGCCGCGTGTCGTCCTTGTCCCGCTCGTACGGCGAGGCGTTCACCGACAGCAGCAGCCCGGCGCGGGCGCTGCGCGCCGCCGGCACCCGGCCGCCCTCCTGCCACAGGTCCTCGCAGATCGCGAGGGCCACGTCGACCCCGCGGACCCGCAGCACCGGCAGGGTGTCGCCCTGCACGAAGTAGCGGAACTCGTCGAAGACGCCGTAGTTGGGCAGGTGGTGCTTGGCGAAGCGGAGCGCGGCCCGGCCGCGGTGCAGCACCGCCGCCGCGTTCTCCGGCGAGCCGGCCGGGCGGCCGAGCCGGGGCACCGCCCGCTCGGTGCGGTCCAGGTAGCCGACGACCACCGGCACCTCGCCGAAGCCCTCGTCGGCGAGCCGCTCCGCGAGCGCGAGCAGCGCCGCGCGGGAGGCCTCGACGAAGGACGGCCGCAGGGCCAGGTCCTCGACGGGATAGCCGGTCAGCGCCATCTCGGGGAAGGCCACGAGATGCGCGCCCTGCCCGACGGCGTGCCGCGTCCAGTGGACGATCGCCTCGGAGTTCCCGGCGATGTCCCCGACGGTGGAGTCGATCTGATTCAGCGCGAGGCGTAGTCGATGCACGCCCCCCAGTGTAATCGTCAAACCGACGCTATGTCCTGGGAACCGCGCCCGCCGCTGCCCGGAGGAACCGTTTCACCCCGACATGCGAAGAAGACCCGCCCCGTTGGTCATGGGCCCATGACGACCACTGGCGATCCGGCGGAGCCGGCCCGACCCCCCCCGCGACCGAGGGCCCGGCGGTCCTCCAGGGCGACGGCACCAGGCGCCGGTTCATCTCCTGGCTGACGCTCGCCTTCATGACCACGGCGTCCGTCGCCTCCCTCCGGCCCGCGCCCACCATGGCCCTCTACGGCCTGGCCGCGATCTTCCTCTGCCTCCTCGTCGTCGCCGGCCTCCTCGTCCCCGCCGCCCTCCTCGGGTTCCGCAAGCCCGCACGGGTCCGCCCCGGCCACCGGGAACCTTCCGGCACTCCCTGACGTCTGACCCCGTATGCCCGGAAAGGTCACGCGCGCGTCCGCCGTCCTGCTGCTCCTGGGGGCGCTCGCGTACACCGCCTGGGTCCTCGAAGCCGTCGTGCGGACCGGTCTCGACCCGGTCCGCACGTACGTCTCCGAGCTCGCCGCCGCCGACCAGCCGCTCGGCGGCCTCTTCCGCGCCACCGACCTCGCCGCCGGCCTCCTCGTCCTCGCCGGCGCCCTCCTCGCCCTCCGCGCCGCCCGCGCCCCCGAAGGCCCCGCCCCCGGCGTCCCCGGCTGGGCCCGCACCGACCCCGGACCCACCGCCCGCCGGCCCTGGCTCCGCGCCGGCTGGGCCGCCCTCGCCCTCTTCGGCGCCGCCACCGCCGTCGACTCCCGCCTCCCCCTGAGCTGCGCCGCCACCGCCGACCCCGCGTGCGCCGCCCACGAGACCGCCGGACTCGTCCCCGCCACCCACACGGCCCACGCCGTCAGCTCCGGACTCGCCATGACCGGCGCCCTCCTCGCCATGGCCGCCCTCACCCTCGCCGCCCGCAGGTACGGCCTCTGGCCGCTCCTGGCCCGCACCGGCCCGGCCCTCCTCGGCCTCACCCTCGCCGCCACCGCCTGGACCCTCGCCGCCGTCGCCTCCTTCGAGTCCGGCGGGGGCCACGGCGCCCTCGGCGCCGCCCAGCGCCTCCAGGTCCTCCTCGTCGCCGGGTGGATCGCGGTCCTCGCCGTCTCGACGGCACGCGAGGCCGGGCGAGCGGCCCGCACCGGAACCGGGGGAGGCGCCCGGACCGGAGAAGGCGCCCGGACCGGGGGAGGCGCCCGGTCCGGGGAGGGCACCCGCCCATGACCTTCGTCCGCCTCGGGGGCCTCGCCCACCACGTCGCCGTCGACGGCGACGGACCCGTCTGCGTGCTCTCCGCCGGCCTCGGCCTCGGCTGGTTCGACTGGGACCCGGTCGTCCCGCTGCTCGCCCCGCACCGCACCGTCGTCCGCTTCGACCGCCCCGGCCACGGCCTCACCCAGGAGGGCACCGCGCCCCCCACCCTCGCCGGCGAGGCCGACCGGATCGCCGCCCTCCTCGACGCCCTCGCCCCGCCCGGCCCCGTCACCGTCGTCGGCCACTCGATCGCCGGCCTCCACGCCGAGGGCTTCGCCCGCCTCCACCCGGAGCGCACCGCCGCCCTCGTCCTCGTCGACTCCTCCGTCGAGGACCGTCCCCGCCCGGGCGGCCCGGCCCTCGCCGCCGCCGCGGCGGCCGCCGGGACCGCACTCACCGCCCTCGGTCTGCCCGCCGCCGTCGGCCCCGCGCTGCGCCGCCTCGCCGTCCGCCCCGACCCCGCACCGCCCGCCGACGTCCGCCGCGTCTACCGCGCCTCACGCGTCTGGCGCGGCGCCCTCCGCGAGAACGCCTCCTACGGTTCCGTCGCCGCCGAACTCCTCGCCCTGCGCCGCGCCCGCCCGCTGCCGCCCGGCGCCCCCGTCACCGTCCTCGCCGCCCCCGACGGCTCCGCCCGCTGGGAACACCGCCAGCGCACGCTGGCCCGAGTGCTCGGCGCCCGCTACGAGGCGGCCGAACCCTCGGGCCATCTGGTCATGCGGGACGCCCCGGACACGGTGGCCCGGGTCGTCCTGGAGGCGGGTCAGGAAGGCGCGTAGACGCTCTCGCAGAACGCCTTCAGCTGGTCGTCCGAGAGCTGCCGGGCCAGGTCGGCCTCGCTGATCATGCCGACCAGCCGCTTGTTCTCGATCACCGGCAGGCGCCGGATCTGGTGGCTCTGCATCTCCTCCAGCACCGCGCCGACGTCGGCACCCGCGTCGATCCAGCGCGGCGTGCCCTGGACGATCGCGCCGCAGGTCACCTTCGCCGGGTCGTGGCCCATCGCCACACAGCGGACCACGATGTCGCGGTCGGTCACGATGCCGCAGAGCCGTTCGTTCTCGTCGGCGACGGGAAGCGCCCCCACGTTCAGATCGCGCATGCGCTGCGCCGCGCGGTCGAGCGTCTCGTGTTCCGGGATCCACTCGGCTCCCGGGTGCATGATGTCCTTCGCCGTGGTCATGGGGTGCGTACCTTTCGTCGGACGTCGTCGTACGGTCCCCGAGCGCCTCTCATTCTCGTGGCACGCCCCGGCCCCCGCGACCGCAGCGGGTCACGGGGGCCGGGGCCCTGCCGGTCCGGGTCAGGCGGTGGCGCCGCGCTCGCGGAGCATGTCCGCCATCAGCGCGATCTCCGACTCCTGGGCGTCGACCATGCCCTGGGCGAGGTCCCGCTGGACGTCCACCGAGCACTTCTGCACACAGCCCTGGGCCATGTGCACCCCGCCCTTGTGGTGGGCGGTCATCAGCCGCAGGTACAGGACCTCGGCGTCCTTGCCGGACGCCTTCCGCAGCGCGTCGAGCTGCGTGTCCGTCGCCATGCCGGGCATCAGCGCGCCATCCTTCGAGGCCGCGTCGCCGGTGACGGGCATGCCCATCCAGCTCATCGGCGCGGTGCCCGACTCGACCTTCGGCAGACCCCACACGTCGAGCCAGCCCAGCATCATGCCGCGCTGGTTGGCCTGGGTGTTGGCGATGTCGTACGCGAGCCGGCGCACCGACTCGTCGGTCGTCCGGTCCCGGACGACGAAGGACATCTCGACGGCCTGCTGGTGATGGACCGACATGTCCCGGGCGAAACCGGCGTCCGCCGAGGCGGTGTCCGGCGTACGGGGCGCCTCCTCGCGCTCGGCCGAGGCGACCGTGACGGCGCCCGCGGCGAACAGCACCGACAGGGCGACCGCGGTGATCGCCGCGTACCGGGTGCGACGGGGGGTCACTGGCCCATCCCGGCGCCGCCCAGGCCGTCGGCGCCGACGCCGCCGGTGCAGGCCGCGCCCGGCTCCGGCGTCTGCTTGCCCTGCACGTACTTGGTGAAGAAGGCGTCGATCCGCGGGTCGTTCGCGCTGTCCACGGTGACCTGCTTGCCCCAGGCGGAGAGCATGATCGCGCCGGTCTGGTCGTCGACCGGGCTCATCAGCGTGTACGGGGTGTCCGAGACCTTGTCCTTCAGCTTCTTCACGTCGGCCTCGGCGGCCTTCTTGTTGTACGTCACCCACACGGCGCCGTGCTCCAGGGAGTGCACGGCGTGCACCTCGGGGACGGCCTTGTCGTAGACGTCGCCGTCGCAGTTCAGCCACGCCGGGTGGTGGTCGCCGCCGACCGGCGGCTTGGTGTCGTACGTGACGGCGGTCTCGACGTGGTTGCGGCCCAGCTTCGCCGCGTCCCAGGACTTCTCGCCGGCGATGGGGGCCTTGGCGGCGGCCTCCTTGGCCTCCTCCTCGTCGGCCTTCTTCATCAGCACGAAGGTGCCGAAGCCGACGAGGCTCAGCACGACGACGGCGGAGATGCCGAGGGTGAGGAAGCGGTTGCGGCGCTCCCGGGCCTGCTCGGCGCGGCGCATCTCCTCTATTCGGGCGCGGCGGTCGGCGGTGGTGGAGCGGTTGGCGGCCATGGTGATGTCGTCCTTCTGGGAAAGATAAAAAGGGGGAAGTCGTCGTTCGTGGGGAGGGCGGGGCCGCCCTAGGTCCGGAGAACTTGAAGGACGTGCAGGTCCGGGGCGCGCGGCCGCACCCCGGGATCCCGCCCCGCGCCCTCGCCGGCGAGCGCGTCGACGCGCGGCAGCCGGTCCTCGGTGTGCAGCGGCGGATCGAGGGGCGGGGCGCTCAGCACCGCGGGGGAGAGGGCCGGGAAGAGGGAGCAGTCGCCCCGGTCGTACGGGCAGACGTACGCGGCCCGGCCGGTGCCGGGGACGGCGGTGGCGGCGGGCCCGGAGGACACCCCCGGGGCGGCGGGTCCGACGGTCGTCGCGGCCGCGGCCCGCTCGTGCCCCGGATGGCCGCCCGGCCCCGGCGGGCCGCTCCCCAGACAGACGAAGAGCGCGGCGAGGAGCGTCGCCACGGCACTCACCAGTGCCATGGGACGCGCGTGCCGGTACGGGCGTTCGAGCCGTAGGGCCCCCATGGGCGCAGATCGTAGTGGGAGAGGGCGCTCCGTGGGCCGAACGGGGTAGGACTTCCCCGGGTCCTCGGTTACCTGTGTCACACCCGAACAGGCAGTATGGGTGTGCAACGTGCGCGAAACCATGTGGTGGGATGCTCAGGTGCCCCCCGATGTGCCCGAGGCGGTGGGAGCAGGCGGCCTGACCAGCGAGGATGGGTGTGGAAATGGACAAGCAGCAGGAATTTGTGCTCCGTACGCTCGAAGAGCGCGACATCCGCTTCGTGCGCCTGTGGTTCACCGACGTGCTCGGCTTCCTCAAGTCGGTCGCCGTCGCCCCCGCCGAGCTGGAACAGGCCTTCGACGAGGGCATCGGCTTCGACGGCTCCGCGATCGAGGGCTTCGCCCGCGTCTACGAGTCCGACATGATCGCCAAGCCGGACCCGGGCACCTTCCAGATCCTGCCCTGGCGGGCCGAGGCCCCCGGCACCGCCCGGATGTTCTGCGACATCCTCATGCCGGACGGCTCGCCGTCCTTCGCGGACCCGCGCTTCGTCCTCAAGCGGGCCCTCGCCAAGGCGTCCGACCTCGGCTTCACCTTCTACACCCATCCCGAGATCGAGTTCTTCCTGCTGAAGGACAAGCCGCTCGACGGCTCGCGCCCCACCCCGGCCGACAACTCCGGCTACTTCGACCACACCCCGCAGAACGTCGGCATGGACTTCCGCCGCCAGGCCATCACCATGCTGGAGTCGATGGGCATCTCGGTCGAGTTCTCCCACCACGAGGGAGCCCCGGGCCAGCAGGAGATCGACCTCCGCTACGCCGACGCGCTCTCCACCGCCGACAACATCATGACCTTCCGCCTGGTCATGAAGCAGGTGGCGCTGGAGCAGGGCGTGCAGGCGACCTTCATGCCGAAGCCGTTCTCGGACTACCCCGGCTCGGGCATGCACACCCACCTCTCCCTCTTCGAGGGCGACCGGAACGCCTTCTACGAGTCGGGCGCCGAGTACCAGCTCTCCAAGGTGGGCCGCTCCTTCATCGCGGGCCTCCTCAAGCACGCGGGCGAGATCTCCGCCGTCACCAACCAGTGGGTCAACTCGTACAAGCGCATCTGGGGCGGCTCCTCCCGCACCGCCGGCTCGGGCGGCGAAGCCCCCTCGTACATCTGCTGGGGCCACAACAACCGCTCCGCCCTCATCCGCGTCCCCATGTACAAGCCCGGCAAGACCGGCTCCTCCCGCGTCGAGGTCCGCTCCATCGACTCCGGCGCCAACCCGTACCTGACGTACGCGGTCCTCCTCGCCGCCGGCCTCAAGGGCATCGAGGAGGGCTACGAACTCCCCGCCGGCGCCGACGACGACGTCTGGGCCCTCTCCGACTCCGAGCGCCGCGCCATGGGCATCGAGCCCCTCCCGCAGAACCTCGGCGAGGCCATCGCCCTCATGGAGAAGTCCGAACTGGTCGCCGAGACCCTCGGCGAGCACGTCTTCGACTTCTTCCTGCGCAACAAGAAGCAGGAGTGGGAGGAGTACCGCTCCGAGGTCACCGCCTTCGAGCTGCGCAAGAACCTGCCGGTGCTGTAGCCCCTGGCGGGTGGGCGGCGGGAAAGGTGTTGCCGCGGGGGGCGGGGGTGTCCAGACTGCCCGGGTGAAGATCGAATCCGTCGCCACCGCGCGGCTGCTCCTGCACCCCCTGACCGTCGCCGAGGGCGAGCGGGTCGTCGCGCGCGAGCCCCTGCCGGGGGAGCGGTGGGCGGAGGGGTATCCGGGAGCGGGGGACCTCGCCTCGGTCGGCGCGTTCCTGCGGAGGTGCGCCGAGGAGGGGGATCCGGGGGCGTTCCGCACGTATCGGGTACGGGTCGCGGAGAGCGGGCTCGTCGTGGGCGGGATCGGGTTCCACGGGCCGCCCGGGCCGGACGGGGCCGTGACCGTGGGGTACGGGATCGTGCCGGGGGAGCGGGGGAAGGGGTACGCCTCCGAGGCGCTCGCCGCGGTGATCGGCATCGCCCGGTCGGCCGGGGCCGCGGTGCTGCGGGGCGACGCCGATCCCGCCAACGCCGCCTCCCACCGCGTCATGGAGCGGGCCGGGATGCGGCGCGTGGCGGAGGAGGGCGGGCTCGTGCGGTTCCTCGTGGAGCTGGAGCCGTAGGAGCGCCGTCGTTCAGCGCTCGGTGAGGTCCGAGGGGGCCTCCTGGACCACCCAGCCGTTGCCGTCGGGGTCCTCGAAGGTGAGGAAGGAGTTCCAGGTGCCGCCCTTGCCCTCCTCCCAGCCCGTCGCCCCGACGTGCATCACGGGGGAGACGTCGACGCCCCTCCCGGCGAGCGCGTCCCGGGCCGCCTCGATGTCGGTGACGCACAGCTGGAGGCCGTGCAGGCTGCCGGGGGTCATGCTCTTCGTGCCGGGCATCGGCGGCATGCCGGAGATCAGGGCGACGGAGCAGCGCGAGCCCGGCGGGGTCGCCTGGATGATCCGCGTCCCGGGGGCGACCTCGTCGTCCAGGTCGATGACGAAGCCGCACGCGTCGGCGTAGAACTCCTTGGCCCGGTCCATGTCGGTGACGGGGACCGGGACGACTTCCAGTGTCCAGTGCATGGGACCACCGTCCCGCACCCGGCCCCGTCGCGCACGCCCTCCACGCGGGCGACTTGACGGGGCGACTTGACGGAAAATCACCTTGCCTTCGGTCGACTGACCTGATCCTTTCGCTCAAAGGGTGAGAAGGATCGGGAACGACCGCTTCGGCGTCGTCCAACCTCCCTATAGTGACCACGCGTTGGCCGCCACCGCAGGAGACAGGACAGATGACGCCCTCCCCCACCGCCGGGCCCGCCTCCGACGCCGTACCTCCGCCCGGATGCCCCGCGGCCGTCCCGCTCTCCGGGCCCGGCTTCCACACCGACCCCCAGGCCCTCTACCGGTCCATGCGCCGCGACCACGGCCCCGTCGTCCCCGTCGAACTCCCCGGCGGCCTCCCCGCCTGGCTGGTCATCGGCTACCGCGAGGTCCACCAGGTCACCAGCGACCCCGAACTCTTCCCCCGGGACGTCGGCCTGTGGAACCAGTGGCCGCACGTCCCCGCCGACTGGCCGCTGCTCCCGATGGTCGGACAGCCCCTCCCCTCCGTCTACTTCACCGCGGGCGAGGAGCACCGGCGGCACGTCCGGATGGTCGTCCCCGCCCTGGAGGCCGCCGACCCCTTCGAGATCCGCGGCCACTGCGAGCAGCTGGCCGACCGGCTCGTCGACGCCTTCTGCTCCCGCGGCACCGCCGACCTGGTCGCCGCCTTCTGCGAACCCCTCCCGGTCCTCGTCCTCGCACGTCTCGTCGGCTTCCCCGACGACGAGGGCGCCGACATCGCCCGGGTCCTGAAGGAGCTCGCCGACGGCGGCCCCGAGGCGCAGGGCGCCCACCGGCGGTTCGGCGCGCACATGGCCCGCCTCGTCGCCGCCAAGCGCGCCGAGCCCGGCGACGACGTGACCTCCCGGATGCTCGCCCACCCGGAGGAGTTCACGGACGAGGAGTACATGCTCGACCTGATGGCGATCACCGCCGCCGGGCACCTCACCACCGCCGACTGGATCGGCAGCTCCCTCCGACTGATGCTCACCGAGGACGAGTTCGCCGACTCCATGGCGGGCGGCCGCCGCAGCGTCGCCGACGCCATGACCGAGGTGCTGTGGGAGGAGGGCCCCACCCAGATCCTCGCCGGCCGCTGGCCGTCCCGCGACACCCGCCTCGGCGACCGGCGGATCAAGGCCGGCGACCTGCTGCTGCTCGGCCTCGGCGCCGCCAACACCGACCCGGTGATCCGGCAGGGCGTCCCCGGCGGCGCCCCCTCCGAACGCGGCGGCGGCGGTGCCCACCTCGCCTTCAGCCACGGCGAGTACCGCTGCCCCTTCCCCGCCCAGGAGATCGCCGAGACCATCGCCAGGACCGGCATCGAGGTCCTCCTCGACCGGCTGCCCGACCTCGAACTCGCCGTCCCCGTGGGGGAACTGGTCCGCCGCCCCTCCGCCTTCCTGCGCGGCACCACCGCCCTGCCCGTCCGGTTCACCCCCGTACCCACCACTGGAGGCCCCTCGTGACCTGCCCGTACGCAGCCGCCCGGGACGCCGCTCCCGTCGTCGTCGACCCGATGGTCCGGGACCTCGACGGCGAGACCGACCGGATCCGCGCCGCCGGCCCGCTCGCCCGCATCGACCTGCTCGGCGTGCCCGCCTGGGCCGTCACCCGGCACGCCGACGCCCGCCGGCTGCTCGTCGACCCCCGGCTCGTGAAGGACATGGCCGCCTGGGACCTGTGGACCAGCGGGGCCGTCACCCACGCCTGGCCGCTCATCGGGATGATCGACGCCGGCCGCTCCATGTTCACCGTCGACGGCGAGGAGCACCGCAGGCTGCGCGCCAAGACCTCCCAGGCGCTGACCCCGCGCCGCCTGGAGGCCATCCGCCCCGACATAGAGAAGTTCACCGCCGAACTCCTCGACGCCCTGGAGGAGGCCGGCCGGGACGGCGCCGTCGTCGACCTCAAGTCCGTCTTCGCGCAGCCGCTGCCCATGCGGGTCGTCGGCATGCTGATGGGCGTCGACCCGCAGGCGAACGCGATGCTCACCCGGCAGTACAAGAAGTTCTTCTCGATGCTCACCCCGCAGGAGGAGCGGCTCGCCCTCCTCGCCGAGCTCGACGTCTTCTACACGGAGCTGGTCCGCGCGAAGACCGCCCTGCCCACCGACGACCTGACCTCGGCGCTCATCCTCGCCGCGGACGGCGGCGAGCCGCTGACCGAGGAGGAGGTCGTCGGCAACCTCAAGGCGATGGTCGCCGCGGGCCACGAGACCACCATCGGCCTCGTCCTCAACGCCGTCCGCGCCCTGCTCGCCCACCCCGAGCAGCTGCGGACGGTCCTGGCCGGCGAGGTCTCCTGGGAGGCGGTCGTCGAGGAGACCCTGCGCTGGGACACCCCCACCACCCACCTCCTGATGCGCTTCGCCACCGAGGACATCGAGGTCGGCGACGCCGTGATCCCGAAGGGCGAGGGCGTGGTCATCTCCTACCGCGCGATCGGCCGCGACCCCGAGCAGCACGGCCCGGACGCCGACGCCTTCGACATCACCCGGCCGGCGCCGAACCGGCACATGACCTTCGGCCACGGCCCGCACATCTGCCCCGGCGCGGCGCTCTCCCGCGTCGAGGCGGGCATCGCCCTCCCGGCGCTCTTCGCCCGCTTCCCCCGGCTGCGCCTCGCCGTCCCGGACGAGGAACTGCGCAACCTCCCGGTGATGACCCAGAACGACCTGGAGTCCTTCCCGGTCCTCCTCGACGCCTGACCCCCGCCCCGGGCCGGCGCGTTCCGCTGACGGCGCGCCCCGACCGGAGTGGCCCCGAACGGCAGGCGCCTGCCGTCAGCGGGGTGCCGGGACCCAGTGCAGGCGGCCGTCCTGGCCCAGGGCGGCCACCCCGCCCGGGCCCGCCGCCGGAGCGCCCGCGAGCGGGAAGCCGGAGAGGCGCCAGGCGCCGCCGTCCGTCAGCGGGGCCACGGCCAGGCGGCCGGTCCTGGAGCGGGCGGCGACCAGGCCGTCCGCCGCGCTCACCGGGCCGAAGCCGGCGACACCGCCGGACGGCGGGGCGACCGGGGCGAGCCGGGCGGTGCCCTCGAAGTCGGCGGCCCGCGGCGCGCCGGTGCCCGGCTCGCGGGACCAGAGCCGGACGCCGCCGCCCGCCGGCGAGGGGCCCGCGCTCAGCGCGAGCGTGGTCGCCGGCAGGCCGGTCGGCCGGGGCCCGGCGATCCGGCCGCCGCCGGGTGCGCCCGTCCACATCAGGACCGAGGTCCGGGTGCCCGCGAAGACGTACGGGCGTCCGGCGGCGTCCGTCGCCGCCACCGGGTCGCCGTGCAGTCCGGTCCCGCCGAGGGGGCGCCACGGGCCCCAGCCGCCGCCGGGCGTCCGCTCCCGTCCGGCGAGCCGGTGGTCGCCGTCGCGCAGGAAGAGCGAGACGCGCCCCGAGCCGTCCACGGTCACCGCGGGCGCGCTGATGTCCGGCGTCCGGTCGGCCTCGTCCCGCTTCCCGGGCGTGCCGAGCGGCCGCCAGGCCCCGAACCGCCCGCCGGGCTCGGTCTGTTCGACGGTGACGACCTCGCGCCGGTAGCCGGCCGGGCCCGCGAACGTGGTCCGGGTGGCGAAGACCGCGATCCGCCCGTCCGGCAGCCGTACGGTGTCGACGCCGCCGTCGAGCCCGCCGCCGGGCAGCAGCTCCGGGCCCTTCCAGGCGTCGCCGCCCGGCGCCCGGCGCCAGGTCGCGAGCCGCCCGTCCTGGACGCCGAAGGCGCGCAGCCCGCCGTCCGCGTCCGCCTGGAGCCACCCGGTCGAGGCGCCCCGCGCGTGCCGCACGGTGCCCGTCCAGCCGCGGCCCTGCGGCCGGTCCGCCATCTTCAGGTCGCCGCACCCCGCCGGGCTGCCGCAGTGGTCGGTCCCGTCCAGCCAGGCGTACGTCCGCAGGCTGCGCAGCTTCTCCTCGGCGGTGCGGCCGTCGAGGGCCTGCGGCAGCTCGGTGTTCGGGTAGCCCAGGTAGCTCTGCACGCCGACCCGCGGATGCCCGGGCCGCTGCGCGTACCGGGCCAGTGCCGCCTGCGCGAACCGCGCCCCGTAGGCGTGGTCCTGGTGGTCCCGCAGCCGTCCCGTCGCCGCGTCCGTGCCGGGCGTCGGGTCCAGGGTGCGGACGTAGGTGGGCCGGAAGCGGTCCAGCAGCCCCGTCAGGGTGGCCACGACCTGCTCCTTCGAGTACGCGAAGTCGTCGGTGACCGGCGTCCCCGAGGAGCGCAGCGAGCCGAGCGCGGGGATCCGGCCGTGCCACAGGCCGCGCAGGCTGTGCGGACGGTCGCCGTACGGCGAACCGGCCTCGCGGAGCTGGAGCCAGACCAGCCGCACCCCGGGCCGGGCCCGCAGGGTGTCCAGCTCGGCCGCGCCCCCGCCGGCCGTGCGGATCGCCGTCCGGTCCCAGGGGCTGGTGCGGTCGCCGGTGACGAGCTCGGCGTACGCGGCGCGGATGCCGTTCTGCCGGGCCTCGGCGTACGCGGGTTTGTCCGGCGCCGTCGCGGCGGCACGCGCGGCGCGGGCGTTGACGCCGTTCGCCTCGCCCGCCGTCAGGTACACGGTGGTCAGCGGGATCCGGTCGGCGAGCGACTGCGCGGTGTCCGGGTTCATGAAGTACAGGTCGTCGTCCGGGTGCGACACGAACTGCACCACGGAGACCGGCGCGGCCCCCGCCGCCCCGGGTGCCGCCGATGCCGGCGACGCCGGCCCGCCGGCCGCCGGTTCCTCCTGCGCCGCCGTCGCCGTGAGCACGCCCGCGAGGGTGCCCCCGGCCAGCAGGGTCGCCATCCCGGCGACCACGGCGGACCGCCGGTGACGGAAGGGGCGTATGAGGCGGGTGAGACGGCGAACGGACATGGGCGCGGGTGGGCTCTCTGCTGGGGCGGGGGGCCGCTGCTGACGGCACGGCCGGGGCGGCACTGGGCCGAACGGCTTACACGGGTGTACAGGGCGGGACCCGCCCCGGGGTTCCCCAGAACCCCTGATGTGCCCCACATCACGTGTGATCCTCACCGGCCCCGGGAGGACCGGTCCGGTGACGACCGCCCCGGCCGGACCGCCTCGGACGGTCGTCCCGGACGGTCGCCCCGGCCGGCCGCCTCAGGCGGTCGCCTCCGCCGGGGCCGCGTCCCGGAGGCCCCGTCGGACCAGGGGGCGGCGGCGGGAGGGCAGGCCGCCCGTCGGGTGGGCGACGCCCCAGGCGGCGCCCTTGCAGATGAGCTCCTTGTAGAGGACGGCGGCGCGGCCGGTGAGGGCCTTCTCCTTGGCCCGGTCGTCAGCGGTGACGAACTGGATCAGACCGTCCTCGCGGCCGAGCGAGACGCACTGCTGGAAGTAGCGGAGGGAGACGGCGGGCACCTCGACGCCGGTGAGCCGGGCGGCGAGGGCGTCGGCCGCCTGCCAGGCCATCGGGACGCCCGAGGCACAGGACATGCGCAGCGGCTTGCCTCCCGGGCCGAGGGCGAGGGCCGCGTCGCCGACCGCGTAGACGTCGGGGTGGGAGACCGAGCGCATGGTGGAGTCGACCCTGATCCGGCCGTCCTCGGCGAGCTCCAGGCCGGTGGCCTCGGCGATCGGGTGGACGGCGAAGCCGGTGGTCCAGACGGTGACGTCGGCGGGGAGGGCGGTGCCGTCGGCGGTGGTCACCCGGTCCGCGGCCACGGCGGCGATCGCCGTGTGCTCGTGGACGGTGATGCCGAGCCGCCGGGCGACCTTCCACAGGTGGCCGCGGCCCTTCTCGGAGAGCCAGTCGCCGAGCGCGCCGCGGGCGACCAGGGCCACGTCGAGATCGGGGCGGGACTCGGCGATCTCGGTCGCGGCCTCCAGGCCGGTCAGGCCGCCGCCGACCACCACCACGGGCCGGCCGGCCTCCAGGGCGGCGAGCCGCTCGCGGAGCCGGAGGGCGCCGGGGCGGGAGGCCAGCTCGTGGGCGTGGTCGGCGACCCCGGGGACCCCGCCGTGGTTCCAGCCGCTGCCCAGGGCGTAGACGAGGCTGTCGTAGCCGAGCTCCTCCCGTCCGGCGGCGCCGTCCACCCGGACCGTCCTGCGGTCGACGTCGACGGCGGCGACCCTGCCGAGCCTCAGCTCGACGCCGGTGCCGGCGAACAGTTCCGCGAAGGGGCGGGGGGTGAGGTCCTGGCCGGCCGCGAGCTGGTGCAGCCGGACCCGCTCGACGAAGTCGGGCTCGGCGTTGACGAGGGTGAGGGTGACGTCCTCGCGGCGCAGCCGGCGGGCGAGGCGGCCGGCGGTGACGGCGCCGGTGTAGCCGGCTCCGAGGACGACGATGCGGTGCTGCATGACCGTGCTCCTGTCTGCGCGGGGTCCGCGCCGTTTCTCCGGCGTGGTTCGCACCTTGAACCGGACGGCCCCGCGTTTCCTGACAGGATCGGAAGGTGACCTGCGTCACGCGCCTGGGGAGGGGTGTCAGAAGGCGAAGAGCGGGGCCTCCTCGTGCCCCTCGGCGGCCCACCGCCGGGTGGCCCGGGCCAGCTTGTCCGGGTTGACCTGGCTGCGGACGGCGACGATGCCGTCCGGGGTGACCTCCAGGCAGGTGACGCCGATGACCCGGCCGTCGACGACGGCGACGATCGCGGGCTCGCCGTTGGCGGTGGAGGCGTAGAAGGAGGGCGAGCCGCCGACCAGGGCCCGCTTGGCGTCGCTCGGCTTGAAGAGGCCGCGCAGGAAGGCGGCGACCGCGCGGGCGCCCTCGAAGGCGCTCGCCCGGGCGGGCACCTTGCCGCCGCCGTCGCCCAGGGCGGCGGCGTCCTGGGTGAGCAGCCGGACGAGGGGTTCGGTACGGCCGCTGGTGGCGGCCGCCAGGAACTCCTCGACGATCCTGCGGGCGGCGGCCTCGTCGATCTCGGTGCGGACCCGGCCGTCCGCGAGGTGCTTCTTGGCGCGGTGGAAGAGCTGCTGGGCGGCGGCCTCGCCGATGTCGAGGATCTCCGCGATCTCCCGGTGCGCGTAGCCGAAGGCCTCCCGCAGCACGTACACGGCCCGCTCGTTCGGGGTCAGCCGCTCCAGGAGGACGAGGACGGCGTACGAGACGGATTCGCGCTGCTCGGCGGTGTCGGCGGGGCCGAGCATCGGGTCGCCGGCGAGCAGCGGCTCGGGGAGCCACTGGCCGACGTAGGTCTCGCGGCGGGCGCGGGCGGAGGTGAGCTGGTTGAGGCAGTAGTTGGTGAGGACCTTGGTGAGCCAGGCCTCGGGCACCTCGATGCGCCCGGTGTCGGCGGCCTGCCAGCGCAGATAGGTCTCCTGCACCGCGTCCTCGGCCTCGCCCGACGAGCCGAGCATCCGGTAGGCGATGGCCTCCAGGCGGGGGCGCGCCCTCTCGAACCGGTCCACGTCACTCATGAGCAGGGCCATGCCGGGATCGTAACGGCCGGACGGGCCCCGCGGCACGGCGGTCCCGGCCCAACGGTCAGGAGCCGTAGAAGAGTTCGTCGACGACGGCGCGGGCGCGGCGGGTGGTGCGACGGTAGTCGTCGACCAGCTCGCCGACGTGACCGGGGGCGTACCCCAGGTAGCGGCCCACGGCGGCCAGTTCGCGCGGCTCGCCCGGGAAGGTGTCGCCGGGGCGGCCGCGGACGAGCATGACCGCGTTGCGCACCCGGGTGGCGAGCACCCAGGCCTCGTCGAGGGTCTGCGCCTCCTCGGTGGGGATCAGCCCGGCGTCGTGGGCGGCCGAGAGCGCGACCCGGGTGCGGGTGGTGCGCAGCCCCGGCACGGCCCAGCCGTGCCGCATCTGGAGGAGCTGGACGGTCCACTCGACGTCGCTGAGGCCGCCGCGGCCCAGTTTGGCGTGGAGGGTGGGGTCGGCGCCGCGCGGCAGCCGTTCGGACTCCATGCGGGCCTTGAGCCGGCGGATCTCGCGGACGGCGTCCTCGCCGAGGCCGTCGGCGGGGAAGCGGAGGGGGTCGATCAGCTCGATGAAGCGCCGGCCGAGGTCGGCGTCGCCGGCCATCGGCGCGGCGCGGAGCAGCGCCTGCGCCTCCCAGACGAGCGACCAGCGGCGGTAGTACGCCTCGTAGGAGGCGAGGGTGCGGACCATGGGGCCGCTCCTGCCCTCCGGGCGCAGATCGGCGTCGATCAGCAACGGCGGGTCCGTGGTGGGAAGTTGGAGCAGCCGCCGCATCTCGGTGACGACCCGGTTGGCGGCCCTGGCGGCCTCCTGCTCGTCGACGCCCTCGCGCGGCTCGTGGACGAAGAGGACGTCGGCGTCGGAGCCGTACCCCAGCTCGTGGCCGCCGAAGCGGCCCATGCCGATGACCGCGAAACGGGTGGGGAGTTGGTCGCCCCACTCGGCGCGGACGGCGGCGCGCAGGGCACCGGCGAGGGTGGCGGCGTTGAGGTCGGTGACGGCCTCGCCGACCCGGTCGACGAGGGCGCCCGGGTCGGAGGTGCGGGGGCTGTCCTCGGTGCCGTACGAGTCGATGAGGTCGGCGGCGGCGGTGCGGAACAGCTCGCGGCGGCGCACCCCGCGGGCGGCGGCGACGGCCTGCTCGGCGTCGTCCGCGCGGTTCACGGCGGCCAGGACCTCCTGCTCCAGGTGGGCCCGGCCGCGCGGTGCGAGGCCCTCGGGGTCGCCGAGTATGGCGACCGCCTCGGGGGCGCGCAGCAGCAGGTCGGGGGCGAGGCGGCCGGCGGACAGGACCCGGGCGAGGTTCTCCGCGGCGGCGCCCTCGTCGCGCAGCAGCCGCAGGTACCAGGGGGTCTTGCCGAGGGCGTCGGAGACCTTCCGGAAGCCCAGCAGACCGGCGTCCGGGTCGGCCGAGTCCGCGAACCAGCCGAGCAGCACCGGCAGCAGCGTCCGCTGGATGGCCGCCTTGCGGCTGACGCCGGAGGCCAGCGCCTCCAGGTGCCGCAGGGCGGCGACCGGGTCCGCGTACCCGAGGGCTTCGAGGCGCTGGCCCGCCGCCTCGGGACTGAGCCGGATCTCGCCGGGGGCGAGCTGGGCGACGGCGTCGAGCAGCGGCCGGTAGAAGAGCTTCTCGTGGAGGCGGCGGACGACGGAGGCGTGCCGCTTCCACTCCTTGTTCAGCGCGGCGACCGGGTCGGTGCGCAGGCCGAGCGAGCGGCCGAGGCGGCGCAGGTCCTCCTCGCCCTCCGGGACGAGGTGGGTGCGGCGCAGCCGGTACAGCTGGATGCGGTGCTCCATCGCCCGCAGGAAGCGGTACGCCTCGTCCAGCTGGGCCGCGTCGGCGCGGCCCACGTAGCCGCCGGCGGCGAGGGCGGCGAGCGCGTCGAGGGTGGAGCCGCCGCGCAGGGTGGCGTCGCTGCGGCCGTGCACCAGCTGGAGCAGCTGGACGGCGAACTCGACGTCCCGCAGGCCGCCGGGGCCGAGCTTCAGCTCGCGGTCGATCCGGTCGACCGGGATGTTCTCGACGACGCGGCGGCGCATGGCCTGCACGTCGGTGACGAAGTTCTCCCGCTCGGCGGCCTGCCAGACCATCGGGGAGAGGGCGTCGACGTACGCGCTCCCCAGCTCCGCGTCGCCGGCCACCGGGCGCGCCTTGAGCAGGGCCTGGAACTCCCAGGTCTTGGCCCAGCGCTGGTAGTAGGCGACGTGGGAGGAGAGGGTGCGCACCAGCGGGCCGTTGCGGCCCTCGGGGCGGAGGTTGGCGTCGACCGGCCAGATGGCGCCCTCGACGGTGGTCTCGGAGCAGATCCGCATGAGGTGGGAGGCGAGCCGGGTGGCGGCCTGGAGCGCCTTGGCCTCGTCCGCGCCCTCCACCGGCTCCCCGACGAAGATCACGTCGACGTCGGAGACGTAGTTCAGCTCGTGGCCGCCGCACTTGCCCATGGCGATCACCGCGAGCCGGCACCGGGCCGCGTCGGCGGGTTCGGCCGCCCGGGCGAGGGCGAGCGCGGCCCGCAGGGTGGCGGTGGCCAGGTCGGCCAGCTCGGCGGCGGTCTGGGCGACGTCGGTGGTGCCGCAGACGTCCCGGGCCGCTATCCCGAGGAGGCAGCGGCGGTAGGCGACCCGCAGGGCGACCGGATCCACCGCCCCGGCGAGCCCCCGCTCGAACTCGGTGACCCCCGGGTGCAGGTCGGCCGCCTCGTAGGTGACCAGGGTCTCCCAGTCCCCGGGGTGCCGGGCCAGGTGGTCGGCGAGCGCCTCGGACGCGCCGAGCACCCCGAGGAGCCGGTCCCGGAAGGGCTTGGCGGAGAGCAGCGTGGTGGTGAGGGTCTGCCGCTCGGTCTCGGGCTGCGCCTCGACCAGCCGGACGAGCCCGCGCAGCGCGAGGTCGGGGTCGGCGGTGGCGCCCAGCGCGTCGAGGAGGACCGGGTCCCCGCGGAGCGCGGCGAGCTCGGGCAGGTCGAGCAGCCGCTCGGCCCCGGACGGATCGGTGAACCCGTGCCGCAGCAGCCGTGAGAACGTACTGCTCCTGCGCCCCGGCACCGTCATCTCCGCCGCTCCCTCCGATCCGCGCACCCGACGGATCGAGCGTCTCCGATCAGCTTAGCGATCCCCCGCGGACCGGCGGGTCCGGCACGGGCGGCGACCCCTTGGGCAGGGAGGCGTGGGCGCGGGGCGGGGAGGCGGGAACCCCGCCCGTCTTCACAGCCGGTCGCCGGTGCCGGCCGGTTCCGGGCGAGAACCAGCGGGGCCGACGGGACGGCGGCGAGCGTCGGCCGGGGAACACGGGGACGGCCTCCGCCGACGAGCGAGGGCACGGACCCCCGCGCGCTCACGAGCCTCCCTCCCGGGGACCCGCGCGCCGTATGTGCAGATGGCCGTCGAGGGGGAAGGCGGGGGGAGCCGCGGGCAGGACCCGGTCGAACGCGTAACCGGTCTTCTGCGCGACGCGGCACGACGCCGGATTGTCCTCCTGGTGGAGGAGCTCAAGACGTCCGAGCCCTTCCGCGCCGAAGGCGGCGAAGGCCCAGTCGGTGAGGGCCCCGAGGGCCCGCGGGGCCACGCTCCGCCCTCGCGCGTGAGCCGCCGTCCAGTAGCCCACCTCGGCAGAGGGCCTGCCGGACGCGACCTCCTTGAGGACCACGTTTCCCGCCAACCGGCCGTGCGGGGCTTCGGGCCGCACCTCCAGGACGGCGAACCCGAACCGGTTCCCCGCTTCCCAGCCCTGCTGCTGGGCCCGTACCCACCGCGCCCCGTCGGCCTCGTCCCTCACCGGCGCGCCCGCCCAGTGGCGCAGGGCGGGGTCGTGGAACGCCTCGACCAGTGCGGCTACGTCCTCCGCGCGCCAGGGCCGCAGGACGAGGGCGGGGGCGGAGGGCGTGGGGCCCGCGTGGAGCGTGGTGGTGGAGTTCACGGGCTGATCGTATGCAAGGGCGTTCCCCGGCGGCAGGGAACGTGCCCCGCCGCCGGGGAACGGCCGGGGCCCCCGCCGTGGAGAACGGCGGGGGCCCCGGCCCGGCTCACGAGCGGCGGCGGGTCATCTGCCGGAGCCGACCCGCTCCTCCCGGTCCGCGGCCTCCGGCGCGTCCGTGCCCGCGGTCGTCCCCCGCGCCGGCGTGGACGCCGCCGGTGCCGTGGCCGTCAGGGGCTCCACCTGCTTCGAGAGGCGGTGCGGCCAGGTGCCGTACCAGAAGTAGGCGACGAGGAAGCCGAAGGCGAGGCAGATCCAGCCGCCGACCGCGTCCAGCCAGAAGTGGTTGGCGGTCGCGACGATCACGACCAGGGTCACCGCCGGGTAGAGCAGGCCCAGGATGCGGGCCCAGGGCGCCTTCGCCAGGAAGAAGATCGTCAGGCCGCACCACGTCGACCAGCCGATGTGCATCGACGGCATCGCCGCGTACTGGTTCGACATGTGCTTGAGGTCGCCCGAGGCCATCGAGCCCCAGGTGTGGTGCACCAGGACCGTGTCGACGAAGTCCTTGCTCTCCATCAGCCGCGGCGGCGCCAGCGGATACAGGTAGTAGCCGACCAGGGCCACGGCGGTGGTGGCGAAGAGGACGGTCCGGAACGCGGCGTAACGGCCCGGCTGCCATCGGTACAGCCACACGAGCACACCGATGGTGACGATGAAGTGCAGCGTCGCGTAGTAGTAGTTCATCCCCACGATGACCCACGTCACCGAGTTCACGGCGTGGTTGACGGCGTGCTCGAAGGCGAGGCCGAGGGACTCCTCGGTCCGCCAGATCCAGTCCGCGTTCCTCAGCGCCTCGGCCTTCTGCTCCGGCACCGCGTTGCGGATCAGCGAGTACACCCAGTAGCTGAGACCGATCAGCAGCAGTTCGAACCAGATCCGGGGACGCCGGGGCGTGCGCGCACGCAGCCACGCCCACCGCCCGTCGGCCACGATGGGTGACGACGGGGTCGTCCGGTCGTCCAAACTCTTCACGGTCGTTTCACCCATGGGCAGAGAGTTTGCCAGATCCACGCCCCCCGACCGATCATCCCCCAGTCGGGTGTACGCCGCACCCTCTCCCCCTCAGGGACTAGGGCGCCGGAGGGGCCGAGGCCGTCGAGCCGCGGACGACCAGCTCCGGCATGAAGACGAACTCCGAGTGCGGGGCCGGGGTGCCGCCGACCTCCTCCAGGAGGGCGCGGACCGCCGCCTGCCCCATCGCCTGCACCGGCTGCCGGATGGTGGTGAGCGGCGGATCGGTGAAGGCTATGAGGGGCGAGTCGTCGAAGCCGACGACGGAGACGTCCCGCGGCACCTGCAGCCCCTGCTGGCGGGCGGCGCGGATGGCGCCGAGCGCCATCATGTCGGAGGCGCAGACCACCGCCGTGCACCCCTTGGCGATGAGCGCCGCCGTGGCCGCCTGGCCGCCTTCGAGGGTGTACAGGGAGTGCTGGATCAGTTCCTCGGACTCCTCCGGGGTGAGGCCGAGGCGGTCCCGCATCCCCTTCTGGAAGCCCTCTATCTTGCGGAGCACCGGCACGAAGCGCTTCGGTCCGACGGCGAGCCCGATCCGGGTGTGGCCGAGGGCGGCGAGGTGGGTGACCGCCAGCTGCATCGCGGCGCGGTCGTCGGGGGAGACGAAGGGCGCCTGCACCTTGGGGGAGAAGCCGTTGATGAGGACGTAGGGCACGCCCTTGCCGCGCAGCTGGTCGTAGCGGGAGGTGTCCGCGGTGGTGTCCGCGTGCAGTCCGGAGACGAAGATGATGCCGGCGACGCCCCGCTCCACCAGCATGTCGGTGAGCTCGTCCTCGGTGGACCCGCCGGGGGTCTGGGTGGCGAGCACCGGGGTGTAGCCCTGGCGGGTCAGGGCCTGCCCGATGACCTGCGCGAGGGCCGGGAAGATGGGGTTGTCCAGTTCGGGGGTGATCAGCCCGACGAGGCCGGCGCTGCGCTGGCGCAGCCGTACCGGTCGCTCGTAGCCGAGCACGTCGAGCGCGGCAAGGACGGATTCGCGGGTGGCGGTGGCCACACCGGGCTTGCCGTTGAGCACGCGGCTGACTGTGGCTTCACTGACCCCCGCCTGGGCTGCGATGTCGGCAAGCCGCGCGGTCATGAGAGTGGACTGTACCGGTCACAGCGCGTATTGCCCACCAGTGGGGGCGTGACCGCCGGGAGCGAGGCGGCCCGCAAGGTCTTGCAGTTCTTGCGGTGCGCCACGGGGGGCGGCGGAGGCGGAACGGACCGTTCCGAAGTCGGCGGAAGGTTCCACCGGGCGGAACATATCGGACGAAGGGGCGGAAGGGGCGCCTCCGCGCCACTGTCAAGCGGCCCTACGGCAACCTTCGGGACACGTCGATGTAACGATCCCCGGTCCTTGCAGAAATTTCACGCAAGGTCTTTCGGCGTCTTTTCATCCCTGTTACGTTCCTGGCAACCCGGAGCGCCGCGAGGGAGCGGTCGCAATGAGGAAGGTTCCAGCCCCTCGTCTCCCCGGGATCATGTTGAAGGAGTTCACATGCGGCGTGGCATAGCGGCCACCGCGCTGGTCGCGGCCCTGGGCGTCACCCTGGCGGCGTGCGGCGGGAGCGACAGCGGTTCCAACGGCGGCTCGAAGGGCTCGGGCGAGCTCTCCGGCACCGTGACGTGGTGGGACACCTCCACGGTCGGCTCCGAGGACAAGGTCTTCAAGAAGCTGGCCGAGGACTTCACCAAGAAGCACCCGAAGGTCACCGTCAAGTACGTGAACGTGCCCTTCGGCGAGGCCCAGAACAAGTTCAAGAACGCCGCGCAGTCCGGCTCCGGGGCCCCCGACGTGATCCGCTCCGAGGTCGCCTGGACCCCCGAGTTCGCCGACCTCGGCTACCTCGCCCCGCTGGACGGCACCGCCGCGCTGAAGGACCAGGACGACTTCCTGGAGCAGGCCGCCGCCTCCACCAAGTACAACGGCAAGACCTACGCCGTGCCGCAGGTCATCGACTCCATGGGCATCTTCTACAACAAGAAGATCTTCAAGGAGGCCGGCGTCGCGGTCCCGAAGACCATCGCCGAGCTGAAGACCGTCTCCGCCGCGATCAAGGAGAAGACCGGCAAGACCGGCCTGTACCTCCGCGGCGACGACCCGTACTGGTTCCTCTCCTTCCTGTACGGCGAGGGCGGCGACATGGTCGACGCCGCCGACAAGAAGGTCACCTTCGACGACCCGGCGGGCGTCAGCGCCTTCAAGACCGTCAAGGACCTCGTCGACTCCAAGGCCGCGATCACCGACGCGACCAACGGCTGGGACAACATGCAGGCCGCCTTCAAGGACGGCAAGGTCGCCATGATGATCAACGGCCCGTGGGCCGTCGCCGACACCTACGCGGGCAAGGAGTTCGCCGACAAGGCGAACCTCGGCATCGCCCCCGTCCCGGCGGGCTCCGCCGGCCAGGGCGCCCCGCAGGGCGGCCACAACCTCGCCGTCTACGCCGGCTCCAAGAACCTCGACGCCTCCTACGCCTTCGCCGAGTACATGACCTCGGCCGAGAGCCAGGCCAAGGTCGCCCAGGAGCTCAGCCTCCTCCCGACCCGCCAGTCCTCCTACCTGCAGAAGGAGGTGGCCAAGAACGAGATGATCGCGTTCTTCAAGCCGGTCGTCGAGAAGGCCGTCGAGCGCCCGTGGATCCCCGAGGGCGGCAGCCTCTTCGAGCCGGTCAAGGTCGAGTACACCAAGGTCCTCACCGGCCAGACCACCCCGGAAGCCGGCGCCAAGGCCGTCGGTGACGCCTACCGCAAGCTCCTGAAGGACTGGAAGTAAGAAGGAAGGGCAGGCCGGCTGATGGCTGTGGACACTCCCAGCCAGTCGGTGGCGAAGGCCGCGGGCGAGCACGTCGCCCGCGGCCGGAGCCGCGGAACTGGTAACCCGCGACGGGCGGCGAAGCGCTCCTTCGCCACCCACTGGTACGCCTGGGCGATGGTAGCCCCGGTGGTGATCGTGATCGGCGTGATCATCGGCTATCCGCTGGTCCGCGGCATCTACCTGTCGTTCACCGACGCCAACGAGCGCAACGTCGCGCGGACGATCGGCGTCAACGAGATCCCGGCCACCTACGAGTTCATCGGCCTGGACAACTACACCGACGCGATCACGGGCAGCCAGTTCCTCGGCACCCTCGGCTGGACGGTCGTCTGGACCGTGTCCTGTGTGGCGATCACCTTCGCCCTCGGCCTGGCCCTCGCCAACATCCTCAACCGGAAGATCGCCGGCCGCTCCGTCTACCGGATGATGATCATCCTGCCCTGGGCGGTCCCCGGCTTCGTCTCGGTCTTCGCCTGGCGCTTCCTCTACGACGAGCGCCGCGGCCTGCTCAACCAGATCCTCTCCGGAGCCGGCCTCGACGCCGTCCCGTGGCTGAACGACCCGCTGATGGCCAAGTTCGCCGTCATCGCCGTCAACGTCTGGCTCGGCGTCCCCTTCATGATGGTGGCCCTCCTCGGCGGCCTCCAGTCCATCCCCGGCGAGCTCTACGAGGCCGCCGAGATGGACGGCGCCAACGCCTGGCAGCGCTTCCGGAACATCACCCTGCCGGGCCTGCGCTCCGTCTCCACCACGGTCCTGCTGCTCTCCACCATCTGGACCTTCAACATGTTCCCGGTGATCTTCCTGCTCACCCGGGGCGGACCCGGCGAGGCCACCCAGATCCTCGTCACCCAGGCGTACAAGTTCTCCTTCGAGATCAGCCCGCGCGACTTCGCCCAGTCGTCCACGTGGGGCGTCCTCATCCTGGTGCTCCTGATGATCTTCGCCGCGATCTACCAGCGCGTCCTCCGCAAGCAGGGAGAAGTCTGGTGACCACCACGACCCCCACGGCCCGGCACGCCGCGGCCCCGACCATGAACGCCCCGCTCCGCGGCCGCCGTTCGCCGCTCGCCTCGGTGGCGCTGCACGTCACCCTGATCGTCGCCTCCGTGGTCGCCGTCTTCCCGGTGCTGTGGGTCCTGCTGACCTCGCTCAAGCCCGCGAAGTACGCCACCACCACGGACTTCTTCAAGGAGACGACGTTCGAGAACTACACGAACCTGCTGAGGGACACCCCGTTCCTCACCTGGTTCGGGAACTCGCTCCTCGTCGCCGGACTCACCACGGTCGTCGGCGTCTTCATCTCCGCCACCACCGGCTACGCCGTCAGCCGCTTCCGGTTCCCCGGCAAGCGCGGCCTCATGTGGACCCTGCTCATCACGCAGATGTTCCCGGTCGCCGTCCTCATCGTGCCGATCTACAACATCATGGCGTCGCTGGGGCTGCTCAACCAGTCGGCCGGCCTGGTCATCACCTACCTGACCATCGCCGTCCCCTTCTGCGCCTGGATGATGAAGGGCTTCTTCGACGGCATCCCGCGCGAGATCGACGAGTCGGGGTACGTCGACGGGCTCACCCCCTTCGGCACCTTCTGGCGGCTGATCCTGCCGCTCGCCAAGCCGGGCATCGCGGTGACCGCCTTCTACTCCTTCATCACCGCCTGGGGCGAGGTCGCCTACGCCTCCGCCTTCATGGTCGGCGACGAGAACCTGACGCTCGCCGGCGGCCTGCAGAAGTTCGTCAACCAGTACGGGGCCCAGTGGGGTCCGATGACGGCGGCCTCCGTCCTCATCGCCATCCCCGCGGCCCTGGTGTTCCTCTTCGCCCAGCGCCACCTCGTCACCGGCATGTCCGCCGGTGCCGTCAAGGGCTGACGCCCCTGAACGCCGATCCCGTACGCCCCTCCTTACCTCCCAGGGAAGACATGACCCAGCACCTCGCCACCGCCGCCGCCGACGCCCCCACCACCGGCACCGACACGGGCTGGTGGAGAGACGCGGTGATCTACCAGGTCTACCCGCGCAGCTTCGCCGACGGCAACGGCGACGGCATGGGCGACCTGGAGGGCATCCGCAGCCGGCTGCCGTACCTCAAGGAGCTCGGCGTCGACGCCGTGTGGCTCTCCCCCTTCTACGCCTCCCCGCAGGCCGACGCCGGGTACGACGTCGCCGACTACCGGGCCATCGACCCGATGTTCGGCTCGCTGCTCGACGCCGACGCCCTGATCCGCGAGGCCCACGACCTGGGCCTGCGCATCATCGTCGACCTGGTGCCCAACCACTCCTCCGACCAGCACGAGTGGTTCCAGCGCGCGCTCCGCGAGGGCCCCGGCTCCCCGCTGCGCGAGCGCTACCACTTCCGCCCCGGCAAGGGCGAGAACGGCGAACTCCCGCCCAACGACTGGGAGTCCATCTTCGGCGGCCCCGCCTGGACCCGGGTCGCCGACGGCGAGTGGTACCTCCACCTCTTCGCCCCCGAGCAGCCGGACTTCAACTGGGAGCACCCGGCCGTCCGCGACGAGTTCCGCTCGATCCTGCGCTTCTGGCTCGACATGGGCGTCGACGGCTTCCGCGTCGACGTCGCCCACGGCCTGGTCAAGGCCGCCGGCCTCCCCGACATCGGCGCCCACGACCAGCTGAAGCTGCTCGGCAACGACGTCATGCCCTTCTTCGACCAGGAGGGCGTCCACGAGATCTACCGCTCCTGGCGGCAGATCCTCGCCGAGTACGACGGGCAGCGCATCCTCGTCGCCGAGGCGTGGACCCCGACCGTCGAGCGCACCGCCAACTACGTGCGCCCCGACGAGATGCACCAGGCGTTCAACTTCCAGTACCTGGGCACCCACTGGGACGCGGCCGAGCTCCGCACCGTCATCGACGCCTCGCTGGAGGCGATGCGCCCGGTCGGCGCCCCCACCACCTGGGTGCTGTCCAACCACGACGTCACCCGGCACGCCACCCGCTTCGCCAACCCGGCGGGCCTCGGCACCCAGCTGCGCACCCCCGGCGACCGCGAGCTCGGCCTGCGCCGGGCCCGCGCCGCCACCCTGCTGATGCTGGCGCTGCCCGGCTCCGCGTACGTCTACCAGGGCGAGGAGCTCGGCCTGCCGGACGTCACCGACCTGCCCGACGAGGTGCGCCAGGACCCGTCCTTCTTCCGCGCCAGCGGCCAGGACGGCTACCGCGACGGCTGCCGGGTGCCGATCCCGTGGACCGTCGAGGGCTCCTCGTACGGCTTCGGCGGCGGCGGCTCGTGGCTGCCGCAGCCGGCGGCCTGGGGGAGCCTGAGCGTCGAGGCGCAGACCGGCGACCCCGGCTCCACCCTGGAGCTGTACCGCAGCGCGCTCGCCGTGCGCCGCGAGCGCCCCGAACTCGGTGCGGGCGAGGCCGTGGAGTGGCTGGAGGCACCCGAGGGTGTGCTCTCCTTCCGCCGCGACGGCTTCGTCTGCACCGCCAACACCACCGGCCGGGCCATCACCGTCCCGCTGCCCGGCCGGTATCTCCTCTCCAACGAGGAAGTCCGCGTCGTCGCCGCCGACGGCGAGGACACCGTGGTGATCCCCGCCGACACCACCGTCTGGTGGGCGGCGTGACGATCCCCCCGCCGCGGGGCACCGGCAACGGCGCCCCGCGGCTCGCGGACATCGCGGCCCAGTCCGGGGTCAGCGAGGCCACCGTCAGCCGCGTCCTCAACGGCAAGGCGGGGGTGGCCGGCGCGACCCGGCACAAGGTGCTCGCGGCGCTCGACGTGCTCGGCTACGAGCGTCCCGTACGGCTCAAACGCCGCAGCGCGGGCCTCGTCGGGCTCGTCGTGCCCGAGCTGACCAACCCGATCTTCCCGGCCTTCGCGCAGGTCGTCGAGCAGGTCCTGGCCGGGCACGGGTACACGCCGGTGCTCTGTACCCAGATGCCCGGTGGTGCCACCGAGGACGAGCTGGTCGACCAACTGGTCGAGCGCGGAGTGGCCGGCATCGTCTTCCTCTCCGGGCTGCACGCGGACGCCTCCGCCGACCCGGCGCGGTACGGCCGGCTGACCGAGCGGGGCGTGCCGTACGTCCTCATCAACGGCTACCACGAACGGATCGACGCCACCTTCGTCTCCCCGGACGACCGGGCCGCGGCCCGGATGGCCGTCCGGCACCTGGCCGAGCTCGGGCACGAGCGGATCGGCCTCGCCACCGGCCCCACCCGCTACGTGCCCTCGCGCCGCAAGGCCGAGGGCTTCGCCGCCGAGCTGTACGAGGTGCTCGGCGTGGAGCGGGCGGACGCCGAACGCTTCGTGCGGCCCACCCTGTTCGGCGTCGAGGGCGGGCACGCGGCCGCCGAGATCCTGCTCGACGAGGGGTGCACGGGCATCGTCTGCGGCTCCGACCTGATGGCGCTCGGCGTCGTCCGGGCGGCCCGCGCCCGGGGCCTCGACGTGCCCCGGGACGTCTCCGTCGTCGGCTTCGACGACTCCCCGCTGATCGCCTTCACCGATCCGCCGCTGACCACCGTGCGCCAGCCCGTGCAGGCCATGGCGACGGCGGCGGTCGGCGCGCTCCTGGAGGAGATCGAGGGCAGTCCGGTGCAGCGCACCGAGTTCGTCTTCCAGCCGGAGCTGGTCGTGCGCGGCTCCACCGCGCAGCCGCCGCACGCGGTGCCGTAACTCCTTGCGCAATCTCTTGCGGTGGGCGTGCGCGAAGTATTGACCGCACGCCTGTACGCCCCTACGGTCGCGGCTGAAAACAGTTGCTGAGAGTTTCGGCAACTTCTTGCGAACAGCTCTCGACACGACAGGGACGTCGTACAGGAGGAAGCATGGCAAGAAAGACCGTGGCCGCTGCACTCGCCCTCGTGGCGGGAGCCGCTGCGGCCGTCACGGCGAACGCCCCGGCCCAGGCCACCCCGCCGGGAACCAAGGACGTCACCGCGGTGATGTTCGAGTGGAACTTCGCCTCCGTGGCCCGTGAGTGCACCGACCGCCTCGGCCCCGCCGGATACGGCTACGTCCAGGTCTCCCCGCCGCAGGAGCACCTCCGGGGCAGCCAGTGGTGGACCTCGTACCAGCCCGTCAGCTACAAGATCGCCGGACGGCTCGGGGACCGCGCCGCCTTCGCGAACATGGTGAACGCCTGCCACGCCGCCGGCGTGAAGGTGATCGCGGACTCGGTCATCAACCACATGGCCAACGGCTCCGGCACCGGAACGGGCGGGACCCCGTTCTCCAAGTACGACTACCCCGGCCTCTACTCCGGCGCCGACATGGACGACTGCCGGGCCACCATCTCGAACTACCAGGACCGGGCCAACGTCCAGAACTGCGAGCTCGTCGGCCTCCCCGACCTCGACACGGGCGAGGACTACGTCCGCGGGAAGATCGCCGGCTACCTCAACGACCTGCTCTCGCTGGGCGTCGACGGCTTCCGCATCGACGCCGCCAAGCACATGCCGGCCGCCGACCTCGCGAACATCAAGTCCCGGCTGACGAACCCGAACGTCTACTGGAAGCTGGAGGCCATCCACGGCGCCGGCGAGGCCGTCTCCCCGAGCGAGTACCTCGGCAGCGGCGACGTCCAGGAGTTCCGCTACGCCCGCGACCTCAAGCGGGTCCTCCAGAACGAGAAGCTCGCCTACCTGAAGAACTTCGGCGAGGCCTGGGGCCACATGCCCTCCGGCCAGTCCGGCGTCTTCGTCGACAACCACGACACCGAGCGCGGCGGCGACACCCTCAGCTACAAGGACGGCGCGAACTACACCCTCGCCTCCGTCTTCATGCTCGCCTGGCCCTACGGCTCCCCGGACGTCCACTCCGGCTACGAGTGGACCGACAAGGACGCCGGACCGCCCAACGGCGGCCAGGTGAACGCCTGTTACACCGACGGATGGAAGTGCCAGCACGCCTGGCGCGAGATCTCCTCCATGGTCGCCTTCCGCAACACCGCCCGCGGCGAGGCCGTCACGAACTGGTGGGACAACGGCAACAACGCGATCGCGTTCGGCCGGGGCTCCAAGGCGTACGTGGCCATCAACCACGAGTCCTCCGCCCTGACCCGCACCTTCCAGACCTCCCTGCCCGCCGGCACCTACTGCGACGTCCAGTCGAACACCCCGGTCACCGTCGGCGCGAACGGCCAGTTCACCGCGACCCTCGGCGCCAACACCGCGGTCGCCCTGCACGCGAACGCCATGAACTGCGGCGGCGGCACCACCCCCACCACCCCGCCGACCACGCCCCCCGCCACCGCGGGCGCCTCCTTCGGCGTCACCGCCACCACGGTGCCGGGCCAGAACATCTACGTCACCGGCAACCGCGCCGAGCTCGGCAACTGGGCCCCGGCCGCCGCCCTCAAGCTCGACCCCGCCGCCTACCCCGTGTGGAAGCTGACGGTGAACCTCCCCGCCGGAACGGCCTTCGAGTACAAGTACGTCCGCAAGGACGCGGCCGGGAACGTCACCTGGGAGTCCGGAGCCAACCGCACCGCGACCGTCCCCGCCTCCGGCCAGGTCGTCCTGAACGACACCTTCCGCAGCTGAGCCCCCTCCCTCCGCAGGGCCGCCCCGACCGGGGCGGCCCCCTCTTCCCGTACCTCCAGGGAGCCCCCGTGATACCCAAGCGAACGGCCGCGGCGCTCGCCGCCGCCCTCGTCGCCGCCCTCGTCCCGGCCCTGCCCGCGACGGCCGCGCCCCGCCCGCCGGCCCCGCCCTCCGACCGGGCCCTCGCCGCCGAACCGGCCCGCCAGGACCTGACCCGCGAGCAGTTCTACTTCGTGCTGCCCGACCGGTTCGCCAACGGCGACACCTCCAACGACAAGGGCGGCCTCACCGGCAGCCGCACCGCCACCGGCTTCGACCCCACCGACAAGGGCTTCTACCAGGGCGGCGACCTCAAGGGGCTCACCCAGCGCCTGGACTACATCAAGGGCCTCGGCACCACCGCCATCTGGATGGCGCCGATCTTCAAGAACCGGCCCGTGCAGGGCGAGGGCAAGGACGCCTCGGCCGGCTACCACGGCTACTGGATCACCGACTTCACCCAGGTCGACCCGCACTTCGGCACCAACGACGACCTCAAGAAGCTGATCGCCGCCGCCCACGCCAAGGGCATGAAGGTCTTCTTCGACGTCATCACCAACCACACCGCCGACACCGTCGACTACGCCGAGAAGAAGTACGGCTACCGCCCCAAGGGCGCCTACCCGTACCTCGACAAGGACGGCCGCCCCTTCGACGACCGCACCGCGGTCGGGAAGGTTGACGCCGACTCCTTCCCGTACACCCCCGTCGAGCGCGCCGGCGACAAGGTCCCCGCCTGGCTCAACGACCCCACGATGTACCACAACCGAGGCGACTCCACCTGGCAGGGCGAATCCGCCGAGTACGGCGACTTCGTCGGCCTCGACGACCTGTGGACCGAACGCCCCGAGGTCGTCGAGGGCATGAAGCGGATCTACGAGACGTGGGTCCGCGACTTCGACATCGACGGCTTCCGCATCGACACCGTCAAGCACGTCGACCTCGACTTCTGGACCCAGTGGGCCACCGCCCTCGACGCCTACGCCAAGAAGCGGGGCCGCGAGGACTTCTTCATGTTCGGCGAGGTCTACTCCGCCGACACCACCGTCACCGCCCCCTACGTCACCCGCGGCCGGCTCGACGCCACCCTCGACTTCCCCTTCCAGGACGCCGCCCGAGCCTTCGCCTCCCAGGGCTCCGGCGCCGACCGCCTCGCCAAGGTCTTCGCCGAGGACTACCGCTACACCACCGACAAGGCCAACGCCTACGAGCAGGTCACCTTCCTCGGCAACCACGACATGGGCCGCTTCGGCACCTTCCTGAAGCAGGACAACCCGAACGCCTCCGACGCCGAACTCCTCCGCCGCGCCACGCTCGCCAACGAGCTGATGTTCCTCTCCCGCGGCAACCCGGTCGTCTACTCCGGCGACGAGCAGGGCTTCACCGGCGCCGGCGGCGACAAGGACGCCCGCCAGCCGCTCTTCGCCACCCGGGTCGCCGACTACCTCGACGACGACCGGCTCGGCACCGACCGCGGCCACGACACCGACGCGTACGACACCGGCCACCCGCTCTACCGGTCGATCGCCGCCCTGTCGAAGCTCACCCGCGAACACCCCGCCCTCCGCGACGGCGTCCAGCGCACGCGCCTCGCCGAAGGCCCCGTCCACGCCGCCTCCCGCACCGACGCGCGGCAGCGCGTCGAATACCTGGTCGCCGCCAACGGCGCCACCGAGCCGAAGACCGTCGACATCCCCGTCGACTCCGCCTCCTTCCGCACCCTGTACGGCGGCCGGGGCGCCGTCACCGCGAAGGACGGCAAGGTCACCGTCACCGTCCCCGCCCTCTCCACCCTCGTCCTCCAGGCCGACCGGCCCCTCCCGGCCGTCACCGGGAAGCCGTCCGTCGCCCTGAAGGCCCCCGCCGCCGGCTCCACCGGCACCGTCGAGCTCACCGCCGACGTCACCGGCGACGCCCTCAGCCGCGTCGTCTTCGCCGCCCAGGTCGGCAACGGCCGCTGGCAGACCCTCGGCACCGCCGACCACGCCCCCTACAAGGTCACCCAGCACGTGACCGCCCCCGCCGGCACCCCGCTCCGCTACAAGGCCGTCGTCGTCGACGCCGCCGGACGCACCGCGAGCGCCACCGCCGCCACCACCGCGGGCGCGCCCCCGGCCCCCGAGAAGCCCATCGCCGTCGAGCGCCCGTACGCGATCGTCCACTACCGGCGCGAGGACGGGAACTACGACGGCTGGACCCTGGACGCGGCCGGCCAGAAGGCCGCCTTCACCGGCCGCGACGCCCACGGCGCCTTCGCCTGGGTCAAGCTCCCCGAGGGCGCCTCCTCCGTCGCGTACACCGTCGAGAAGGACGGCGCCGCCGACGGCCCGCGGCGCACCATCGACCTCGGCCGCACCGGCGAGGTCTGGATCACCCAGGGCCAGGACGGCCAGTCCGACACGAACCCGGCCCCCACCGCCCCGGACAAGACCAGGGCCGTCATCCACTACCAGCGCCCGGACGGGAACTACGACGGCTGGGGCCTCCACCTGTGGACCGGCGCCGCCCAGCCCACCGACTGGTCCAAGCCCCTGCCGCCCACCCGCGTCGACGCCTACGGCGCCGTCTACGAGGTGCCGCTCGCCGAGGGCGCCACCTCCCTCTCGTACATCCTCCACAAGGGCGACGAGAAGGACCTCCCCACCGACCAGTCCCTCGACCTCGCCGCCACCGGCCACGAGGTCTGGCTCCTCGCCGGGCAGCCGAAGCACCTGCTGCCGACCTCCGGCGGCGCCCCCGCCGTCGACCTCGGCAAGGCCGAGGCCCAGTGGATCGACCGGAACACCGTCGTCTGGAAGGTGAAGGCGAACGACTCCACCAGCCAGCAGCTCGTCTACGCCCCCGACGGCGGCATCACCGTCACCGACGGCGCCCTCAGCGGCGAGGGCCAGTGGCTCCGGCTGAACGCGGGCGGCCTCACCGACGCCCAGAAGGCGAAGTTCCCGCACCTCAAGGACTACCCCGCCTTCACCGTCGACCCCCGCGACGCCGACCGGGTCCGCGCCTCCCTGCGCGGCCAGCTCATCGCCACCCAGCGCGCCGCCAACGGCGCCCTGCTCGCCGCCACCGGCGTCCAGACCGCCGGCGTCCTCGACGACCTGTACGCCGCGAAGGCCGTCAAGGCCGACCTCGGCCCGGTCTTCCGCCACGGCCGCCCCACCCTCTCCCTGTGGGCCCCGACCGCGCGGACCGTCGCCCTGGAGATCGACGGCCGGACCGTGCCCATGCGCCGCGACGACGCCTCCGGCGTCTGGAAGGCCACCGGCCCGAAGAGCTGGAACGGCAAGCCGTACCGGTACGTCGTGAAGGTCTGGGCGCCCACCGTCCAGAAGCTCGTCGAGAACCGGGTCACCGACCCGTACTCGACCGCCCTCACCGCCGACTCCGCCCGCAGCCTCGTCGTCGACCTCACCGACCCGAAGCTCGCCCCGGCCGGCTGGAAGACCCTGCGGAAGCCGGCCGCCGTGCCGCTGCGCGACGCCCGCATCCAGGAACTCCACGTCCGCGACTTCTCGATCGCCGACCCCACCGCGAAGGCCGGCCACCGGGGCACCTTCCTCGCCTTCACCGACAAGGACAGCAAGGGCTCGAAGCACCTCAAGGCCCTCGCCGACTCCGGCACCAACTACGTCCACCTCCTCCCGGCCTTCGACATCGGCACCATCCCCGAGAAGAAGTCCGACCGGAAGGAACCCGCCTGCGACCTGAAGGTCTACGCCCCCGACTCCGAGGAGCAGCAGGCCTGCGTCGCCGAGGCCGCCGCGAAGGACGCGTACAACTGGGGCTACGACCCGCTGCACTACACCGTCCCCGAGGGCTCCTACGCCACCGACCCGAACGGCACCCGCCGCACGGTCGAGTTCCGGCAGATGGTCCAGGCCCTCAACGGCCAGGGCCTGCGCACCGTCATGGACGTCGTCTACAACCACACCGTCGCCGCCGGACAGTCCGACAAGTCCGTCCTCGACAAGATCGTCCCCGGCTACTACCAGCGGCTCCAGGCCGACGGCACCGTCGCCACCTCCACCTGCTGCGCCAACACCGCGCCCGAGAACGCCATGATGGGCAAGCTCGTCGTGGACTCGGTCGTCACCTGGGCCAAGCAGTACAAGGTCGACGGCTTCCGCTTCGACCTCATGGGCCACCACCCCAAGGAGAACATCCTCGCCGTCCGCGCGGCGCTCGACGCCCTGACCGTCGAGAAGGACGGCGTCGACGGCAAGGCGATCGTCCTCTACGGCGAGGGCTGGAACTTCGGCGAGATCGCCGACGACGTCCGCTTCGTCCAGGCCACCCAGAAGAACATGGCCGGCACCGGCATCGCGACCTTCTCCGACCGGGCCCGCGACGCCGTCCGCGGCGGCGGCCCCTTCGACGAGGACCCCGGCGTCCAGGGCTTCGCCTCCGGCCTCTACACCGACCCCAACGCCTCCACCGCCAACGGCACCCCGGAGCAGCAGAAGGCCCGCCTCCTGCACTACCAGGACCTCATCAAGGTCGGCCTCAGCGGCAACCTCGCCTCCTACTCCTTCACCGACACCTCCGGGCGCACGGTCAAGGGCTCCGAGGTCGACTACAACGGCGCCCCGGCCGGCTACGCCGACGCCCCCGGCGACGCCCTCGCCTACGCCGACGCCCACGACAACGAGACCCTCTACGACGCCCTCGCCTTCAAGCTGCCGGCCGGCACCTCCGCCGCCGACCGGGCCCGCATGCAGGTCCTCGCCATGGCCACCGCCACCCTCTCCCAGGGCCCGGCGCTCTCCCAGGCCGGCACCGACCTGCTCCGCTCCAAGTCCCTCGACCGCAACTCCTACGACAGCGGCGACTGGTTCAACGCGATCCACTGGGACTGCCGCGACGGCAACGGCTTCGGCATCGGCCTCCCGCCGGCCGCCGACAACCAGGCCAAGTGGGGCTACGGCAAGCCGCTCCTCACCAACGGGAACCTGACGGTCGGCTGCGACGAGATCGACGGCGCCTCCGCCGCCTACCGGGACCTCCAGCGGATCCGCGCCACCGAGCCCGGCTTCTCCCTGGCCACGGCCGGACAGGTCCAGGAGCGGCTCTCCTTCCCGCTCTCCGGCACCGACGAGACCCCCGGCGTGATCACCATGCGCCTCGGTGACCTCGTCGTCGTCTTCAACGCGACGCCGGGCGAGCGGAAGCAGACGGTCGCCGGCCTGGCCGGCACGGCCTACGGCCTGCACCCCGTCCAGGCGAACGGCTCCGACGCCGTGACCAAGTCCGCCTCCTACGAGGCCGGTTCGGGCACCTTCACGGTCCCGGCCCGCACGGTCGCGGTCTTCAAGGCCACCACGACCTGACCAAGTCGTCGCGGAGGTCCCGGCCGTCCTTGTGCGGCCGGGACCTCCGTGGCGAGGCTGGGGCCGGACACCCCGCACCCGCACGAGAGGCCGCCATGCCGCAGATCACCGTCGACCATTCCGTCCCCTTCGACCGGCGGGCCTTCGCGCTCGACCTCCACGGCCTCGTGGCGGAGACCGTCCGCACCTCCGTCGGCAACTGCAAGACCCGCTTCCGCGAGGTCGCGGAGACCGTCGTCGGCGACGGCTCCACCGACGCCGCCCTGGTCAACGTCGAGATCGCGCTGGCCTTCGGGCGGACCGACGCGCTCAAGGCCCACCTCGCGCAGGGCGTGCTCGCCCTGCTGACCCGGCACCTCAAGGGCGCCGAGGGAGTCCGCCTCGCCGTCGAGGTCCGCGACCTCGAAAGCGCCTACAGGAAGGCCTGATCCGGCACGGCGGGCAGGGGGGCGGCTGGGGCCTGCCTGACCCTTCCCGCCGAGTCCGACCCGGCCTGATCCGGCGCGAAGGGTCAGACAGGCCCCAGCGCGAGCAGCCGGCCCACCAGCTCGGCGAACGGGCCGTCCGCCGGCTCGTCGGCCAGGATCGCCGTCAGCACCGTCGCCGTCTGCTCGTCGTGGACCGCGCTCACCGCCGTCAGCGCCGCGAAGTCGTGCACCAGCTTCCGCTCCAGCTCCGCGCGCGGCACCCGCCGCCCGTCCAGCCACAGCAGCGCCGTCGACTCGGCGAGCGACACCCAGGACCGCACGACCAGTTCGAGCCGCGGCGACGGGTCCGCGACCCCGAGGTGGGCCACGATCTGCTCGTACGCGGCCTGCCGCACCTCGTCGATCATCGCGTTGGTCGTCGACGAGCCCACCGCGGGGCCGCCCCGCATCAGCGCCGCGAACCCCGGGCCGTGGTCGTCGACGAAGTCGAAGAACCGGCCCATCACCCGCAGCAGCCGCGCCCCCAGCGGGCCCTGCGGCGGCTCCAGGAAACGGGCCGCGAGCTCGTCGGCCGCGCGCCGCAGCGCCGCCTCGTACAGGCTCTGCTTGCCGGGGAAGTAGTGGTAGACCAGCGGCCGGGAGATGCCCGCGGCGGCGGCGATCTCGTCGATGGAGACCTCGTCGGGGGAGCGGCTGCTGAAGAGTTCGAGGGCCACCCCGATCAGCTGCTGCTTGCGCTCCTCGACGCCCATCCTGCGCCGCACACCGGTCGTCATACGAACAGCCTATCGGGGTCCGTTACGCTCCTCGTCCATGACAGCTTCCGACCAGGACACCCCGGCCGCCGAGAACCCCGAGACCGCCGGGCCGGACGAGCCCGACGAGGCGCCGGAGGAGGGAACGCCGGAAGGGGAGGACGCGCCGGACGAGGACGCCGACGAAGACGCGGACGACGAGGACGACGCGGACGAGGACGCGGACGAGCCCGAGGACGACGAGCGGCCCGGCGGGGGCATGACCCCCAAGCAGGCGAGGCGGCTGCGCGTGGCCGCCGCCTCGGTCCTGCTGGTGGCGATGGGCGTCATCCTGGTGATCCGCCTCGCGAGCCGGACCTCCGTGCTGGTCGTCGGCGTCTACGGCCTCGCGATGATCCTCTGCGGCATCGTCATCGAGCTGGCCCGCAACGGCCGCACCCGGCTCGGCACCTGGCTGCTCGTGGGCGGCCTCGCGGCCGCCCTCGCCTTCGACTGGCTGATCCTGCCCTGACGTTCAGAGGTCCAGGACGAGCTTCCTCCCGGCGCAGCGCGAGACGCAGATCAGCATCGAGTCCGCCCGCTCCGCGTCGGTGAGCAGCTCGTCCCGGTGGTCGACCTCGCCCTCCAGGACGGTCTGCCGGCAGGTGCCGCAGAAGCCCTGCGCGCAGGAGTACATGAGGCCCGGCACCTCCTCCCGTACGGCCGCGAGCACCGACTGGTCGGCGGCGACGGCCACCGTCCGCCCGGAGCGCCGGAGTTCGACCTCGAAGGCGGTCCCGTCGGCGGGGGCGGGCGCCGAGAAGCGCTCCAGGCGCGCGGTGCGGCCCTCCGGCAGCGCGGCGGCGACGGCGTCCATCAGCCCGTCGGGGCCGCAGCAGTAGACCTGCGTCTCGGCCGGCACCTGCGCCAGGAAGGACAGGTCCGGAAGGCCGTCCTCGTCCTCCGCGACCACCGTGACCCTCCCCCGGCCCTCGGCCGGGGGGACCCCCCTCTCGCTTCGCTCGCCGCCGAGCCGGAGCAGCTCCGCCAGGTACGGCATGGTGGCGCGGGACCGTCCGCAGTAGACGAGCCGCCAGTCCGCGCCCGCCGCCTCGGCGGCCCTGGCCATCGGCAGCACCGGGGTGATGCCGATGCCGCCGGCGACGAAGACGTACGCGGGGGAGTCGACCAGCGGGAAGCGGTTGCGCGGCCCCCGGATCTCTATCTCGGTGCCCTCGTGGAGCTGTTCGTGCACCTCGCGCGAGCCGCCCCGGCCGCCCCGCTCCTCGTCGACGAGCCGGGTCGCGATCCGGTAGACGTCCGCCCGGGCCGGGTCGCCGCAGAGCGAGTACTGCCGGACCCGCCCCGAGGGGAGCACGACGTCGATGTGGGCGCCCGGCTCCCAGGACGGCAGCCGCTCGCCCTCCAGGCGCAGTTCGACGACGCCCTCGGCGGGGACGAACCGGCCGGTGACGAGCACCCGGCGCGGGACGGTCGCCCCGCGCCCGTACCCGGAGACCGGTGTCTCCAGGGACGGCATCGGCCACAGCGGCGCGGTCGTCATCCGCGAGCGGACCGCCCGGCGGACGAGGAGCGCGGCGCCGGCGACGAGGGCGACGGTGGTGAACCGGGGCATCAGCGGCCTCCGTTGGCGCCGGGGGAGGAGGCGAGGTAGGCGACAGCCTGCGCGGTGTCACCCTCCTGGGAGGGGTGGTAGGAGCGGCTCAGGTAGCGGGGGATCGAGCGCAGCATGGCCGGGGTGGACGGCAGCACGCCCTCGCGGCCCTTGCGGTAGAAGTCGGCCCAGGCGACCTTCGGGTCGAGCAGGCTCGGGTCGTTCTCCATGAAGAAGCGGACCCCGCGCTGCCAGAGGAAGACGAGCGCGGAGAAGGCGAGCGCCCAGGTGCGGGCGCGGCGCCGGTAGCCGCCGTCGAGGTGCATGAAGAGCTCGAAGGCGACCGCCCGGTGCTCGACCTCCTCGGCGCCGTGCCAGCGCAGCAGGTCCATCATCATCGGGTCGGCGCCCCGCCGGTCCAGCTCCTCGGCGTTCAGCACCCAGTCGCCGAGGAAGGCGGTGTAGTGCTCGATCGCGGCGATCAGCGCGACCCGCTCCATCAGCCACCAGCGTCGGGCCCGGCCCGGCGGCAGCGTCCGGTCGCCGAGCAGCTTCTCGAAGAACCAGTCGACCTGCGCGGTGTACGGCGTCGGGTCGAGCCCCTGCCGGCGCAGGTGCGGCAGCACGTCGTCGTGCGCCTGCGAGTGCACGGCCTCCTGCCCGATGAAGCCGATGACGTCCTCGCGCAGCCGGTCGTCGGTGATGTACGGCAGGGCCTGCTGGTAGACGTGCACGAACCACCGCTCCCCGGCCGGGAGGAGGAGGTGCAGCACGTTGATCGTGTGCGTGGTGAAGGGGTCGCCGGGAACCCAGTGGAGAGGGGTCTCCTGCCAGTCGAAGGCGACCTTGCGCGCCTTGAGCTCGACGTGTTCCGACGCCACCGGTGCAGGCTGCGTATTAGACATGTCGTCAATGTACTGAGGGGTAAGCACGGGGAACAGAGCCGCGCACGGCCTTTCTGGACCCGCAGGGCGGGCAGGTGCCCCGCCCCGGCGCCCGTGTGGGCAGGCGTCCCGCTGGGGGTCCCCCTGGACGAAGTCCTCGGGGGAGGGACGGGCGGGCACACGGGACGGCGCGCTGAGCCGCGCCCAGGCTCACGCGCCTGAACCCGCACCCGCGGTACGGCGCGGTACCGGTGCGCGTCCAGGCGCGGCAGCGCGACGCCCGCTCACCGCAACGCCGGCATGCGACGCCCGTCCTCCAGCGTGGCCCTCAGCTCCGCCCGAGCCCCTGCCCCCGCCTTCGCCGCAAGCGTCGCCCCCTCGGCGCGGGCCGTGACCCCACCCGTCACCTCGACCGACGCCACGTCCGGCCCGCCCGCGGCCAGCACGTACCAGCCGCCGGCCGGCGCCTGCCACAGCGCCCCGGCCAGCACCCTCGGCTCCCGCACCCCGCACGCCGGCACGTCCTGCGCGCGGGCGGCCGGCGCGGCCGGGACCTTCGGGTCCGGCGACAGGAACTGGGCGAGGACCCGGCTGCCGGTGCCCCGCCAGGTCTCCGCCCGGGTGCACACCCAGGCCGCCCGCCCCGCGCCCTCCGGCAGCGACTGCCGGGCGAACCGCCAGGCCCGCACCGAGCCCACGCCCTGCCCGAGCACCGTCGTCAGCTGGCACGCCGTCCGCGCCCACACCGCCCGCGCCTCCCGGCCCGTCGCGTCCACCGGCGCGCCGGGCGGCCCCCACAGCAGCCGGGCCGGCACCAGCTCGCCCAGGTCGCCGAGCAGCCGGCCGCCGGAACCGTCCGCCACCTGGAGGGTGTTCCACCGCGCGCACCCCTTCGCGAGCGCCGGGCTCGGCACCGCGTCGGTCACCCCGTGCGCGTCCCGCCCCAGCGCCCACGGCGCCTTGCCGGGCATCAGCAGGTCCCGTACGGCCGTCCCGGTCACCCAGGGCGCGGTCAGGTAGCGCACGTTGCCCGCCGCCCGCGTCACCACGACCGCGCTCGCCCCAGGCCCCTCCGCGCCGTCCGCGCGGGCGAAGTCGAGGGCGGCGCCCGCCGTCCCCTCCACCGGCTCGGCGTACCGCACGATCCGCAGCCCGTCGTGGAAGAGCACCACCCGGGCCGCGTCCACCCGCCCCGCGAACAGCAGCTGGGGCGGCCCCATCGGCGGCCCGACCGGCGTGCCCGGCGTCGCCGAGGACTCCACCGCCCCGCCGGGCCGCGCCCACACCGCGAGCGCCCGCCGCAGCAGCGGCGCGTCCCCGGTGAGCTCCCCGCGCGCCGGCCACACCGAGAAGTCCCGCCGTACGGCCCCGGGCCAGACGGCCGGCGCGACCCGCTTCACCTTCGCCGGGTCGAGCGCGGCCTCGGCGGCGGGGTTGCGGGCGTAACTCGGCGCCGCAGCACCGTTTCTGCCCCAGCCGTCACCCGGCAGCCCGAGCAGCGCCCCGCACACGAGCAGCGCCACCGCCCCCACCAGCACCGCCCGCCCGTGCTGCCGCCGCCGCAACAGGTCCCCGGGCCGCGCCTGGAGCGTGCACGGGTCGAACTCCGGCGACTCCAGCAGCGAGGCCCCGCCGAGCCGGGACGCGGGGGAGGCGGGGGAGGGCGCCGCGGGAGGGGCCGGCGTCCGCCCGGGCCCCGCCTGCGCGGCGACCCGCTCGGCGGGCCCCGGAACCTCCCCCTCCTCCAGCGCGGCCAGCTCCGCCAGCGCGGACTCCGGATCCGCGGCACCCGCCGCGGCCAGCACCCGGAGGACCTCCGCGTCACCCTGCCGCTCCAGGCCGCGCAGCACGTACGCGGCGCGGGCCGCGGCGGAGAGCCCGGCGAGCAGCTGGTCCAGGGCGAGTTCGTCCGCCCCGCCCGCCCGGGGGAACAGCCGCAGCCCCCACACCTGCGGCAGCAGCGGCGGCAGCTGCGCCCGGCGCGGCACGGCGAACCGCCGCAGCGGCAACCCGGCGACCAGCGCCTGCCGCAGCACCTCGCCCCGCACGTACGCGTACCCGGGATCCACCGCGTCCTCGGGCCGCCGGGCCTCCGGCACGGCGGGACCCGGCACCCGCCGGCGCGGCAGCGCCCGCTGCACCAGCGCGTGCGCGGTCAGCACCCGCCGGTTGCGGCCCATCGCCGGCGGCAGGACGAGATAGGCGATGCGTACGAGCCGCGGATAGCGCTCGACGAGGGCGGCCTCGGCCTGCTCGACGTCGACGGGGCCCACGGGCGAGGGAACGAGATCCTGGGTGCTCACGTTCAGCAGAACGAGCGATTCTTGCGATGGTCACCCCGGCCGGACCCGCGCACCGCCCGGCCCCTCCGGGCCGCCTCAGGCCGCGTACGCCGTCAACCGCTCCCGGAGCAGCGCGATCGTCCCGTCCGGCACCCCGAGCCCGTCCCGTACGTACGCCTCCATCGAACCGTGCCGCCGCGCGACCTCCTCCAGACCCGCGTCCAGGTACTCCGGCAGCACCCCGACCATCGCGAGCGCCAGGTCCGGGTCGCCGCCCTGGGTGACGAAGCCCTCGATCATCGGCGCGAACGCCTGCCGCACCGCCGGGTTCACCGCCAGGTACTCCTCCCGCACGGCCGCCTCGTCCGCGCCGAGCAGCGTGAGCACCACCGTCGCCGCCCAGCCCGTGCGGTCCTTCCCGGCCGTGCAGTGGAAGAGCAGCGCCCCGGCCCCCGGCGTCGCCAGCTCGACGAGCAGGGCGCGGTAGGAGGCGCGGGCGGAGGGACTGCCGACGAAGGCCCGGTAGGTCCCCCGCATCGCCTCGATGATCCGCCCGCCCCCGAGGTGCCGCTCGGCGAGCGCCGGGTCGGTGAGCAGCGTCTTCAGCCGCGCGGCCGGCGGGAGCCCGCTCGCCGCCAGA
The DNA here is from genome assembly GCF_014649855.1 of Streptomyces roseolus. GTDB lineage: Bacteria > Actinomycetota > Actinomycetes > Streptomycetales > Streptomycetaceae > Streptomyces > Streptomyces roseolus. Next base: position 129,124 of record NZ_BMTV01000002.1, read on the forward strand.
TGGTCGGCGAGCACGTCCGCGACGAGCAGCCGGGCACCCTCCGGCAGCCGGTCGGGCCGGTCGGCGCGCTCGCCCGCGGTCCGCAGGTCGACGACGGTCCGCAGCTTCAGCGCGGCCACCGCCGGCTCGTCCGGTTCGAGCCGGTCCAGCTGCGCCGACCGCAGCACGAGTCCGTCCCGCACCGACCGTCCGGCCCCCAGCGGCACCCCGCCGAGGTCCCGGAGATTGGCGACGGAGGCGGCGGCGATCGCGGGCATGGGCGGTACTCCTCCGAGGGGACACGGCACTCTCACCCGACCGTAACGGCCGGAACCCCACTCGGCACCAGCAGCCGAAGTAGTCCGTTCCGTACCACCGGGAGGCGGTCTGTCCGGCCGCGACGCCGGGTGACAGCATGTCCCCGATGACGCACTCCCTCTCGCCGCTGCGCGCCCTGAGAGCCGCCCTGTTCGCGGTCGTGTGCGTCGTCCTGGCAGCGGTGGGGCATTCGTCCCTGTCTGCCCATGCGCTCGACCCGTCCGCCCTCCTCGCCGCCTTCGCCGTCACGGCCGCCGGCGCCTGGTGCGCGGCCGGCCGCCGGCGCGGCCCCGTCGCCTGCGCGGCCGGCCTGCTGGCCGCCCAGGGCGCCCTCCACCTGACCTTCTCGCTGACGGGCGCCCACCCGGGGTCCGCCACGGCGACCGCGCCGGGCCACGGGGCGCACGCCGCACACGGGGCGCACGCGCACGGGGCACCCGCCGCCGCGCCCGACGCCCTCTTCGACGGGGGTGTCGGCATGCTCGCCGCGCACCTGCTCGCCGCGCTGGTCTGCGGGCTGTGGCTGGCGCGCGGCGAGGCCGCGTTCTTCGCGCTGGCGGAAGGGGCGTCCAGGCCGCTCCGGCGGCTGTTCACCGTGCCCCTCGGGCCCGTCGCCGTCCCCGGTGACCCGCGCCGCCCGGTGCGCCGGCCGCGCCGCGGCGCCCGGCGGCCGCACGTCGTCGTCCTCGCCTCCGTCCTCTCCCGGCGGGGGCCGCCCCGCCGGCCCCTCACCCGCGCCACGGTCCTCGGTCCGCTCGTCTGACGCCGCCGGGGGCCGCTTCCCCCTGCCCGACGGCAGGCCCCCGACGGACCCTCACGAGACTCCGAGGACAGACATGACCATCGACGATCCCGCACGCCCGGACGCGGCCGAGACGGCCGACACGGCCAAGGTGGCCGAGACGGCCAAGACGGCGAAGACAGCCAAGGTGGCCGAGACGCCCGACGCGGCCGAGGCGGCGAAGACGGCCGAGGCGGCCGAGGCGCCCGATATGCCCGATACGCCCGAGGCGCCGGCCTCCCCGCCGTCTCGCCCCGGTGCCTGGACCGCCCTCCGGCCCCTCCTTCTCCGGCTCCACTTCACCGCCGGCCTCCTCACCGCCCCCTTCCTCCTCGTCGCCGCCCTCAGCGGGCTGCTCTACGCGCTGTCCTTCCAGGCCGAGAAGGCCGTGTACGCGCACGAGCTCTCCGTACCGGCCGGCGGCGCCGTCCTCCCGCTGGACCGCCAGACGGACCTCGCCCGCGCGGCGAACCCGGACGGCACCGTCACCGCCGTCTGGCCCGGCGCCGAACCGGGCGCGACCACCCGCGTCCTGATGGCCGACCCCGACGCCCCCGAGGGCACCTCGCTCGCCGTCTTCGTCGACCCGTACACGGGCGAGGTGCGCGGGCAGCTGCCCAGCTACGGCAGCAGCGGCGCCTTGCCGCTCCGCACCTGGATCGACGGCCTGCACCGCGACCTCCACCTCGGCGAACCCGGCCGGATCTACAGCGAACTCGCCGCGAGCTGGCTCTTCGTGCTGGTCCTCGGCGGCCTCGCGCTCTGGTTCGCCCGGCGCCGCACGAAGCGGCGGGCGCTGCTGCTGCCGGAGCGCGGCCCCACGTCCCGCCGCCGCACCCTCTCCTGGCACGGCTCGGTCGGCCTCTGGGCCGCCCTCGGCCTGCTGCTCCTCTCCGCGACCGGCCTGACCTGGTCCCGGTACGCCGGCGAGAACATCGGCGCCCTCCAGGACGGTCTCGGCGGCGCCACCCCCACCCTGTCGGCCGGCATCGAGGGCGGCACCGGCGGCGCGGGCGGCGAGCACGCGGGTCATGGCCCCGGCCACCAGCAGGCCGACCCCGCCCCGGCGCCCACCGCCGACATCGGTCTCGACCGGGCCGTCGCCGCCGCCCGCGCCGCCGGGATCGACAGCGCCTCCATAGCCGTCACGCTGCCCGCCGAGGGCAGCGGTTACGTGGTGAAGGAGACCGACAAGCAGTTCCCGGTCGAGCTGGACCAGGTCGCCCTGGACCCGGCCGACGGCACCGTCCTCGACCGGCTCGCCTTCGCGGACCACCCGCTCCTCGCGAAGCTGACCCGGATCGGCATCGACGCCCACACCGGCGTCTTCCTGGGCCTGTTCAACCAGCTGGCGCTCGCCGCCCTCGCCCTCGCGCTGATCCTCATGATCGTCTGGGGCTACCGCATGTGGTGGCTGCGCCGCCCCCGCCGGCCGGTCGGCCGGGGCGCCTGGCGGAAGCTGCCGGTGACGCTCCTGCTGCCGCTCGCGGCGACGGCCGCGCTCCTCGGCCGGTTCGTCCCGCTGCTCGGCGTCAGCCTGCTGCTGCTCCTCGCGGCCGAGGTCGTCCTCGCCCTGGTGAACCGGCGGGCGAGGACGCGCTAGCCGCCGTTCAGGGCAGGTACTTGTAGCCGACCCGCCGCACGGTCTGGATCGTGCGGCGGTGCTCGGCGCCCAGCTTGCGGCGCAGCCGGGCCACGTGGACGTCGACCGTCCGCCCGTCGCCCACGTGCCCGTACCCCCACACCGTCTGCACCAGCTGGTCGCGGGTGTGCACCCGGTACGGGTGGGCGACGAGGTGGGCGAGGAGTTCGAACTCCAGGTACGTCAGGTCGAGCGCCCGCCCGGCGACGGTGGCGATCCGCCGCTCGTCGTCGATGGCGACCGGCCCCTCGGCCCCGGCCGGCGCGGGCGCGGGCGGTTCCTGCTCGGCGGGCAGCAGCACCAGGTAGCCGACCATCGGCGGCCGGCCGGGCAGCGTGGGCAGGGCGTGCGGAGGAGCGGGCAGCAGGGTGGCGCCCGGCGGCAGGAAGTCGGCGACCCGGGCGAGCCCGGCGACCTCGTCGGGGGCGACGGCGCGCAGCCGGGGGCGGGCGGCGGGGGAGAGCGGGGCGGCGGCCTGGATCTGGGCCATGGGAGGTCTCGGCTTTCTCGCGTGAAGAAACGGACGGACAGGTGTCGTACGTCACTGCGCGTCGGCCGAAGGCCGCGGACCGGACAGGTCTCCGGTCGGGGTTTTAGAGGGCCGACGCGTTCCTCACGCGCCGACAGCACCGGTCGTAGTCGTGGTGCTGGCGGGAAGGCCAGAACGGCTCGAGGTCGTGGCGACCCCGCGCGCTGTCGTTCCGCTCCGTGCTGGCCATATCCCTATTAAACCAGGAGGGAACGCCGGAGCGAAGGGGTGTCCACGGGAAGAGACGCCCGCCGGACGACGAGGCGCCCGCCGGACGCGAAGGTGCCCGCCGGGCGAACCGGCGGGCACCTCGACGGAACTGGCGGGCGATCAGACCTGGCCGGCCTTCGCGAGCGCCTCGCAGCAGGTGTCCACCAGGAGGCGGGTCACCACGTACGGGTCGACGTTCGCGTTCGGACGGCGGTCCTCGATGTAGCCCTTCTGGTCCTGCTCGACCTGCCACGGGATGCGGACCGACGCGCCGCGGTCGGAGACGCCGTAGGAGTACTGGTCCCACGGGGCGGTCTCGTGCAGGCCGGTCAGGCGGTCGTCGATGCCGGCGCCGTAGTTCTTGACGTGGTCGAGCGGCTTCGAGCCCTGGCCCAGCGACTCGCAGGCGGTGATGATCGCGTCGTAGCCCTCGCGCATCGCCTTGGTGGAGAAGTTGGTGTGCGCGCCGGCGCCGTTCCAGTCGCCCTTCACCGGCTTCGGGTCGAGCGTCGCGGCGACGTTGAAGTCCTCGGCCGTGCGGTAGAGCAGCCAGCGGGCGACCCACAGCTGGTCCGAGACCTCAAGCGGCGCCAGCGGGCCGACCTGGAACTCCCACTGGCCGGGCATGACCTCGGCGTTGATGCCGGAGATGCCCAGGCCCGCCTTGAGGCAGTTCTCCAGGTGCGCCTCGACGATCGGACGGCCGTGGATCTCGTCCACGCCGACGCCGCAGTAGTAGCCGCCCTGCGGGGCCGGGAAGCCGTTGACCGGGAAGCCGAGCGGACGGGTGCCCTCGAAGAAGGTGTACTCCTGCTCGATGCCGAAGATCGGCTCCTGCGCGGCGTACTTCGCGGCGACCTCGGCGAGCGCGGCACGGGTGTTGGACTCGTGCGGCGTCATGTCCGTGTTGAGGACCTCGCACAGCACCAGCACGTCGTTGCCGCCGCGGATCGGGTCCGGGCAGGAGAAGACCGGCTTGAGCACGCGGTCCGAGGCGTGGCCCTTGGCCTGGTTGGTGCTGGAACCGTCGAAGCCCCAGATCGGCAGCTCCGCCAGCGGCAGCCCCTCGCCCGCGATGATCTTCGTCTTGGAGCGAAGCTTCGCGGTCGGCTCGGTGCCGTCGATCCAGATGTACTCAGCCTTGAAGGTCACGGGGTCATCCTTAGGGCGTGGCGTGCTGCTGCGGGTGTCGTCCGCGGCGGCTCGCGGCGCTGCGAGAAGCTGCGGGGCGGCGCCGAACGTCCGGCCGGTGACCCGGCCCGCCGCCCGTGGCGCCTTCGTGTGACCGCAGCTTCGCAACACGGGATTTCCCGGTGGTTGCCCGTTTGTGAACCCCGTGTTACTCAGCCTTCCCGTGACGCGCGCGCCGCCCGTGCGAGGCCGTGCGCGTCGAGCAGCGCGCCGAAACCGGCCGACCGGATCCGCCGGACCAGCTCCTCGCCCGAGACGCCCAGCGCCTCGGCCGTCCGCCCCGGGTGCCAGTCGCAGGACGCCAGCCGGCGGAGCAGGTAACCCCTCCTGACCTGCGCGTCCGAGAGCCGGAACGTCTTCAGGTACGCCGTCCGCCCCTTGCGGTCGGTGATCAGCTCGCCGATGTGCTGCTCCCGCCCGTCCCGCAGGAACGGCGGCAGGAAGCGGTACAGGGAGAAGGACCCCATTCGGTACGCCCGCTCGAAGGCGTACGGCGTCTCCAGGAGGTCCCGCGCCATCAGCCCGTCGTGCGCCACCGCCCAGCGCCGCTCCTGCTCCCGGGCCGCCGCCCGCAGGTCGGCGAGGTCCCGGACACCACCGGCGCCGTCCCGGATCCGGGCCGTGAACTCGGGCACCGGAGCGCCGTAGTGCGCGTACTGGTGCACCAGCTCGCCGTACAGGTCCTCCACCAGCGTCGGATGCAGCAGCCGGTAGTCCTCCGGATGCGGCACGACGAAGGCGGCGGCCAGCGCGTCCGCCGCGTACACCAGCACCCCGCACTGGCCCGGATGCACCTCGAAGACCCGCAGCGCCTCCGCGAGCCCCGGCACGTCCACGCCCGCGTACGCCGCCTCGGCCCGGGGCGAGAGGCCCCGCCGCAGCGCCTGCCGCGACCACTCCTCCCACAGCACCGTCGGCCCGCCGAAGTGCAGCGACAGATAGCCGTCCAGGGCGAGGTGGAGCGGCAGGAACCGCAGCCGGCGCTCGCCGCGCCGCCGCTTGGCGAGCCGGTGGTGCGGGGCGCGCACGGGCACGACGGCCGCCGGCCCGTCCCCGAGCCGCGTCCCGTACGCCGCCTCCTCGCGGCCCGACCCCGACCAGTCCGCGACGAAGCCGTGCGGGACGTACGAGGTGAGGACGGTGCCGTCGCCGACGTCCACGGCGTCGCCCCCGGACCCGTCCACGGCCAAGCCCGGCGCGTCGTACACCTCCCGGCGCAGCCGCAGCCCCGCGACCGGCTCCTCCCGCACCAGCGGCACGAGCCGGATCCCGCCCCACACCTGCGCGGCCCGCACGCCGAGCCCGGTGAGATCGATCCGGGTCACCGCCCCGCCCCCTTCTCGTGCCCCGCGAGGAAGTCCGCCACCCGCCGGTCCAGATAGGCGCGCAGCTCCGTCAGGCCCGTCCGCCCCTCGGCGAACCCGGCGATCTCCACGAGCGCCGGCAGGTCCTCCGCGTCCCGGATCCCGACGGCCGGCACCGAAGGACCCAGCCGGCGCACGTCGAACGCCCCCGCGTCGTATACGGGGTTCACGTGCACGGCCGCCGTCCGCCGCTCCGGGTCGAGCCGCGACCGCCACACCCGCAGCACCTCGCCCGCGAGGCCCGGCGGCGCGTTGTCCCAGCCGTCCGAGACGACCACGAGCCGCTCGGGCCGGCCGTCGAGCGCGTCGAGGATCCGCAGCCCCAGCGGAGTGGGCCCGTACGGCCTGACCAGCAGCGGATCCGTACCGCCCGAGGTCCACAGGCCGGCGTACGCCCCCGGGGCCGCCAGCGCCTCCAGGAGGAAGTGGCAGCCGAGCGCCACCGCCAGCGGCCGGCGCCGCTTCACCCCCGAACCCGACGAGGAGAAGCTGTCGTCGAGGACGGCCGCGACCCGCCCCCAGCTCCCCGCGTACGGCCCCGCCGCCCGCCGCGCCGCCGCCCGCAGCGCCCCGGTCAGCTCGGCCCGCCGCGCCGCCCGCTCGGCGAACGGCAGCGCGAGCACGTACAGCGCGAGCCGGGTCAGCGGCATCACGGCCAGGTCGGAGGCGCCCGCGGCCCGCCCGGCGGCCCGCTCGCTCCGCAGCCGTTCGAGCCGGGTCATCCGGGGCGCGATCCGCTCCAGGAACACCGCCCGGTCCACCCCGTGCCGCGCCGCGAACCCCTCGGCGGCCGTGAACGGCAGCTCGTACAGCGCCTCCTCGGCGAAGTGGGCCCGCCGGTACGCCTCCAGGGTCCGGTTCGCGTACCGCGCCCGGCGCCCGGGCGCGAAGAGGAAGTCGCCGGTCTCGGCGTCGGCGGGCGGCAGGTGCGCGTGCTTGAGGGCGGCCTTGACCCCGGGCCGGTACTTCACGGCGTCGAGCGCCGGATCCGGCCGGGCGGCCAGCCACTCCCGCATGATCGCGCGCGTGCGCCGGTTGTTCACCCCGGCCTCCCGCAGCGTCCGGAACAGCCGGTAGACCCGCTGCGGCGCCATCCGCGCCAGCCGGGCCGCGACCAGGCGCCCCTCCCCGTCGCCGGCCTCGCCCGGCGTCCGCAGCAGCTGCTCGACGACGAGCGCGGCGTTGTGGTCGTTGATGTCGAGCGCGAGGCACGCCGCGTACAGCGGGCGGTAGTTGACCCGTACGTACGCGTGCAGGAAGGCGAGCGACAGCCGCTGTTCGGCGGCGGAGGACCGGAACTCCCGCTGCCCGGTCGCGGTCACGGCCGCGTTGACGAACAGCAGCACGTCCTCCGCGGCGACGAGCTCGGACACGGCGCCCCCTGTCTCTCGCGTGTCGGGGTGCCGGCCGGGGAGAGGGAGCACGATCAGCGAAGACGTTGCTTGACGAGGCAGGTATCGGAAGTCGTACCGAAGTCCCGCGGCCGGCACCCGAGCACGCTAGACGCCGCGGACCCCCCACCGCCACCGCTTTCCCCTCGCTCCTACCGCCACCGCCATCCCCGTCGCTCCCACCGCCACCGCCATCCCCCTCGCCCCCTCCACCACCGCTTTCCCTCACCCCCGCCACATCCCTCCCCCTCACCCCCTCCGCCACGGCTTTCCCCCCGCCCCCCGCCACCGCTTTTTCCCGCCACCCCCTTCGCACGGCAGACTGCCCCCATGGCCACGCACAGCACCCTCCCCACCCCGCCCGCCCTCCCCGACCGCCCCCGCATAGGCCTCCTCGGCACGGGCCCCTGGGCCGCCCGCACCCACGCCCCGGCGCTCGCCGCCCACGAGGGGAGCGCGTTCCACGGGGTGTGGGGGCGCCGCCCGGAGGCCGCCGCCGAACTGGCCGCGGCCCACGGCACGCGCGCGTACGACGACCTGGACGCCCTCCTCGACGCCTGCGACGCCGTCGCGATCGCCCTGCCGCCGGACGTCCAGGCGCCGCTCGCCGCCCGCGCCGCCCGGGCCGGCTGCCACCTCCTCCTCGACAAGCCGCTGGCGACCACGGTCGAGGCGGCCCGCGAGGTCACGGAGGCGGTGGAGGAGACGGGCGTTGCCTCGGTCGTCTTCTGCACCCTGCGCTTCGCCCCGGAGACGGCCCGCTGGATCGAGGAGCAGCGGGCGACGGGCGGCTGGTACGTGGCCGAGGCCCGCTGGCTCGGCTCCCTCTACGCCCCCGGCGCCGACAGCCCGTACGCGGCGAGCCCCTGGCGCCGCGAGAAGGGCGGCCTCTGGGACGTGGGCCCGCACGTCCTGTCGGTCCTCGTCCCGATCCTCGGCGACGTCACCCGGGTGCGGGCGGCGAAGGGCCCGGACGACACCCACCACCTGATCCTCGGCCACGCGACGGGCGCGAGCAGCACGGCCACGCTCACCCTGAGCGCCCCGCCGGCGGCGGCGGGCGCGTCCCTCACCCTCCACGGCACGGCGGGCAGCGCCGCCCTCCCGCCCTGGAACGGCGCCCGGCCCGCCTACACGGAGGCGATCACGGCCCTCCTCGCCGCGGCCCGCACCGGCACCCCCCACCCCTGCGACGCCCACTTCGCGCTCCGCCTCACCGAACTCCTCACGGAGGCGGAGACCCGGGCGACGGCCCCCTGAGCGCAGGCCGCCCCGGCGGCTAGCCCCTTCCCAGGGCGTCCCGGACGGCCTCCTCGGTCCGCGCGACGACGGCGGTGCCGTCGTCGGCGGTGACGATGGGCCGCTGGATGAGCTTCGGGTGGGCGGAGAGCGCCTCGATCCAGCGCTCCCGGTCACCCGGCTCCCGCCCCCACTCCTTCACGCCGAGCTCCTTGGCGACGGCCTCGCCGGTCCGCGTGATGTCCCACGGTTCGAGGCCGAGCCGCCCGAGCACGTCCCGGATCTCGTCGGCGGAGGGCACGTCCTCCAGGTACCTGCGGACGGTGTACTCGGCCCCCTCCGCGTCGAGCAGGGCGAGGGCGCCGCGGCACTTGGAACAGGCGGGATTGATCCAGATCTCCATCCCCCCAAGTTACCCCCGGACCCCGTCCGACCAGGCCCGATTGTCAGTGCCCCGCACTAGAATGGGAGTCGAAGCAAGGGCCCCGGGGAGGGGCCCCGCCACCGTTCGCCAGGAGGTAGCCCATGGCAGTCGCCGTGATCCGCAGGCCGTCCATCGAACCCTTCACGCCCGTCCAGAAGAAGGCCCTTCCGGCCGGTCGCCCCCGCGAGTGGTACGTCACGCACAACCGCCGCCTGAAGGCGATGCGCCTCGCGATCGCGCTGCTCGACTCCGGCGTCTACGTCCCGAGGAAGGCGACGAACGCCGCCATCCGCACCATGGCCGAGCGCATAGGCATCCACCCGCCCTCGAACCTCACCTGCCGCATGGTCCGCACCCTCATCCGCGACAAGGCCGCCTGACGCGGCGAAGGCCGCCGCCCCGGGATACGGGGGCGGCGGCCTTCGTGATGATACGGGGTGCCTCGCGGTTTAGAGGTCGTAGTAGAGCTCGAACTCGTGCGGGTGCGGGCGGAGCTGGATCGGGGCGATCTCGTGGGTGCGCTTGTAGTCGATCCACGTCTCGATCAGGTCGGAGGTGAAGACGCCGCCGGCCTGGAGGTACTCGTTGTCCTCCTCCAGGGCCTTGAGCACGGCCTCCAGGTTGGTCGGGACCTGCGGGACGCTCGCGTGCTCCTCGGGGGCGAGCTCGTACAGGTCCTTGTCGATCGGCTCCATGGGCTCGATCTTGTTCTTGACGCCGTCGAGGCCCGCGAGGAGGAGGGCGGAGAAGGCGAGGTACGGGTTCGAGGACGGGTCCGGCGCGCGGAACTCGACGCGCTTGGCCTTCGGGTTCGAGCCCGTGATCGGGATGCGCATGGCGGCGGAGCGGTTGCGCTGCGAGTAGACCAGGTTGACCGGCGCCTCGAAGCCCGGGACCAGGCGGTGGTAGGAGTTCACCGTCGGGTTGGTGAAGGCGAGCAGCGACGGGGCGTGCTTGAGGATGCCGCCGATGTAGTAGCGCGCGGTGTCCGACAGGCCCGCGTAACCGGCCTCGTCGTAGAACAGCGGGGCGCCGTTGGACCACAGCGACTGGTGGACGTGCATGCCCGAGCCGTTGTCGCCGAAGATCGGCTTCGGCATGAAGGTCGCGGACTTGCCGTTCCGCCAGGCGACGTTCTTGATGATGTACTTGAACAGCATCAGGTCGTCGGCCGAGGCGAGCAGCGTGTTGAACTTGTAGTTGATCTCGGCCTGGCCGGCGGTGCCCACCTCGTGGTGCTGGCGCTCGACCTGGAGGCCGACCTTCTCCAGCTCCAGGGACATCTCGGCGCGCAGGTCGGCGAAGTGGTCGACCGGCGGGGCCGGGAAGTAGCCGCCCTTGTAGCGGACCTTGTAACCGCGGTTGTTCTCCTCCGCACCGGTGTTCCAGGCGCCGGCCTCGGAGTCGATGTGGTAGAAGCCCTGGTTCGCCGAGGTCTCGAAGCGGACCGAGTCGAAGACGTAGAACTCGGCCTCGGGGCCGAAGTACGCGGTGTCGGCGATGCCGGTGGAGGCCAGGTACGCCTCCGCCTTCTTCGCGATGTTCCGCGGGTCGCGGCTGTACGCCTCGCCCGTGATCGGGTCGTGGATGAAGAAGTTGATGTTGAGCGTCTTGTCGCGGCGGAACGGGTCCAGACGGGCCGTCGACAGGTCGGCGCGCAGCGACATGTCGGACTCGTGGATGGCCTGGAAGCCGCGGATCGACGAGCCGTCGAAGGCCAGCTCCTCGGACGGGTCGAAGGCCGTCGCCGGGATCGAGAAGTGCTGCATCACGCCGGGAAGGTCGCAGAAGCGGACGTCGACCATCTTGACGTCTTCGTCCCTGATGAACTTCGCGACTTCTTCGGCGTTCTGGAACCCGTGCTTGGACATCCAACTCCTCCTACTCCCGGCCCGGGGAGGGGCGGGGTTGCAGCTCGGTGATGCACCAGTGCGGTGGCGCACGCTCGGACCCGACCCTAGGCAGTCGGGATTTCTCAAGCATGACCCATTTGTTTCGTCGAAGTTAACCGGGGCGGGTGGCGCCCCTCCGTGTCGCGCCCCATCCGCACCCGGACCGAAGTGATCGAAAACGGGCGCAGTACCGTGGTCGGGTGGACAACAGGCAAGCACTCGGATCGTGGCTCTCCGGCCCCCGTGCCGCGGCGGAGCAAGCAGGCGTGGACTTCGGTTACCGGGGGCAGCAGCTGGGCCTCCCCGAGGAGGGCCCCGGCTCCATCGCCCGCCCGGGCGCGCGGCTCGGCGCGCTCGCCGTCGACTGGGGCCTGTGCCTGCTGATCGCATACGGTCTCATCACCGACGGCTACGGGCAGGCGACCAGCAACTGGGCCCTGCTCCTGCTCTTCGCCGTGAACGCCCTCACCGTCGGTACCGTCGGCGCCACCCCGGGCAAGCTCCTCTTCCGGCTGCGGGTCGTCTCGGTGGCGGGCGGCCGGCTCTCGCTGCCCCGCGCCGTGCTCCGCGCGGCCCTCACCTGCCTGGCGATCCCCGCCCTGGTCTGGGACCGGGACGGCCGCGGCCTCCACGACCGCTTCTCCGGCGCCGTCCAGGTGCGGGTCTGAACCGGGACGGGGAAGAGCCGTAGAAGCAGGAACCGGAAAAGGCGGTGCCCCGGACCTCGCGGAGGTCCGGGGCACCGCCTTTTCCGGTTCTTCGTGCGTGTCAGCGCATCTTTCCGCCGCGCGGCATCTTCATGCCCTTGGGCATCGGGCCCTTCGGCAGCGGCATGTTGCTCATGAGGTCGCCCATCGCCCGCAGCCGGTCGTTGGCCGCCGTCACCTGGGGGCCGCTGAGCAGCCGGGGCAGCTTCAGCATCTTGGTGCGGACCTTCTTGAGCGGGACCTGGCCCTGCTCCTCGTCGTTGCCGACGATGATGTCCGTCACCGGCACGTCGACCAGGATGCGGGCCATCTTCTTCTTCTCGGCCACGAGGAGGGGCTTCAGCCGGTTCGGGTTGCCCTCGCCGACCAGGACGATGCCCTGGCGGCCGACGGCCCGGTGCACCACGTCCTGGCTGCGGTTCATCGCGACCGCCGGGGTGACCGTCCAGCCGCGCCCGATGTTCTGCAGCACCGCCGCGGCCGCGCCCGGCTGGCCCTCCATCTGTCCGAAGGCCGCCCGCTCGGCGCGCCGGCCGAAGACGATCGCCATCGCCAGGAGCGCCAGGACGAAGCCCAGGATGCCCAGGTAGACCGGGTGTCCGATCAGGAAGCCGATACCGAGGAGGACACCGAGTACGACGATGCCCACGCCGGCGACGACGAGCCCGACCTTGGGGTCGGCCTTCCGGGTCATCTTGTACGTGAGGGCGATCTGCTTCAGTCGCCCGGGGTTCGCGGCGTCAGCGCCGCCCGTGTTTGCCTTCCTCGCCATGCCTTGAAGTCTACGTGGCCCGGGACGTCCGGCCCGACGCGGCCTCCAGCACGTGCTGGGCCTCCATGCGGTCCTTGGCGCGGCGGCGGTCCTCCAGGACGGAGGTCCAGGCGTTGCGCCGGGCGGTGCGCTGGCCGGCGCCGAGGAGCAGGGCCTCGACGGCCCGGAGGGCGCCGGTGACGGACGGGAGGGCACTGACGCGGACGTGCGTCGACGCGGCCGGCATGTGGGGTCCTCTCTCGGGGCGGGTGAGACGAGGTGGGGGGAGCGAGCGGTGGTGGCGGTGCGTGGGACCATGCTCACAGAACGGTGTTACCAGGGCATGACCCGACGGTCAAACCCTGATGAAACGCCGATGAGAGCCGCCCGGACGGCGGAGCGGCCCGTACGGCCCCGCTGAACTGCGGGGCCGTACGGGCCGCTCCTTCCGTCGCTCGTACCGACGGGTAACGACGTGTGCGGGGGCTCACATGGAGACGCGCCGGCTCGGGCCGCCTGCACGGCCTCCACCGCCGCACCGCGCTTCTCGGAGCCCCTGGTCGCGCTCCGCCCCGCCGCCGCTCCGGCCGCGTGCCCGCCCTCGTTCCTCGGACGGGCCCGCGACCTACACTCCGGCTCGGCTGCGCTGCTCGACGGCCTGCTGGTACAGCCGGCCCGCGCGGTACGAGGAGCGGACCAGCGGGCCCGACATCACGCCGGAGAAGCCGATCGCGTCGGCCTCCTCCTTGAGCTCCACGAACTCCTGCGGCTTCACCCAGCGCTCCACGGGGTGGTGCCGGACGGAGGGGCGCAGGTACTGCGTGATCGTGATGAGCTCGCAGCCGGCGTCGTGCAGCTGCCGCAGCGCCTCGCTGACCTCCTCGCGGGTCTCGCCCATGCCGAGGATCAGGTTGGACTTCGTGACCAGACCGTAGTCGCGGGCCTGGGTGATGACGTCCAGGGAGCGCTCGTAGCGGAAGCCGGGGCGGATCCGCTTGAAGATCCGCGGGACGGTCTCGACGTTGTGCGCGAAGACCTCGGGGCGGGAGTCGAAGACCTCCTTGAGGAGCTCCGGCACCGCGTTGAAGTCGGGGGCGAGCAGCTCGACCTTGGTGCGGCCCGCGGCGCGCTCGGCGGTCTGCTGGTGGATCTGGCGCACGGTCTCGGCGTACAGCCAGGCGCCGCCGTCCTCCAGGTCGTCGCGGGCGACGCCGGTGATGGTGGCGTAGTTCAGGTCCATCGTGACGACCGACTCGCCCACGCGGCGCGGCTCGTCGCGGTCGAGGGCCTCCGGCTTGCCGGTGTCGATCTGGCAGAAGTCGCAGCGCCGGGTGCACTGGTCACCGCCGATGAGGAAGGTCGCCTCGCGGTCCTCCCAGCACTCGAAGATGTTGGGGCAGCCCGCCTCCTGGCAGACCGTGTGCAGGCCCTCGCTCTTCACGAGGCTCTGCATCTTCGTGTACTCCGGACCCATCTTCGCGCGGGTCTTGATCCACTCGGGCTTGCGCTCGATGGGGGTCTGGGCGTTCCGGACCTCCAGGCGCAGCATCTTGCGTCCGTCGGGGGCGACTGCGGACACATCGGCTCCTGTAGCTTCGATTCTTCGGCGCACACCAGGGTACGCCCGTTGCTTCCATGCCTTGCTACGTCTGGCCAACCCGTGGCCAGAGCTGGGCATTCCTCAGGCGGACGCCGTCTCCACCGGCCGCTCGATCTCGCGCGGCTTGAGCTCCGCGTTCTCCAGCACGTCCCGCAGGTGCTTCTCGACCACGGGGAGGACCTCCTCGACGGTGATGTCGCGGCCCAGCTCGTTGGCGAGCGAGGCGACGCCCGCGTCGCGGATGCCGCACGGGATGATCCGGTCGAACCAGGCGTTGTCCGGGTTCACGTTGAAGGAGAAGCCGTGCATCGTGACGCCCTTGGCGACGCGGATGCCGATGGCGGCCAGCTTCCGGTCCTCGCGGCGCTGGCCGGCGTTGGAGGGGGCGTACTCGGGGCCGTGCAACCGCGGGTCGAACTCCTCGTCCGTCAGGCGCGGGTCGAAGTCCAGCGAGAGGCCGCCGAGGGAGGGGCGCTGCTCGACCGGGTCGCCGAGGACCCAGACCCCGCTGCGCCCCTCGATCCGGGTGGTCGCCACGCCGAACTCGGCGGCGGTCCTGATCAGCGCCTCCTCCAGACGACGCACGTGCGCGACGACGTCCACCGGGCGGGGCAGCTTGAGGATCGGGTAGCCGACGAGCTGACCGGGCCCGTGCCAGGTGATCTTGCCGCCGCGGTCGACGTCGACGACCGGGGTCCCGTCGAGCGGGCGCTCGCTGTCCTGCGTGCGCCGGCCCGCGGTGTAGACCGGCGGGTGTTCCAGGAGCAGGCAGGTGTCGCCGATCTCGTCGGCGAATCGCGCTGCGTGCACCTCGCGCTGCTTGTCCCAGGCCGTCCGGTACTCGACGGCGTCCGTGCCGAAGCCCAGGCGGACGAATTGCAGCTCACTCACGGCCATGCCTCCTCCTGGGTGCCCGCGGCCGGGTTCCGGGGATCGTCCCGGGTGGGAGCCGGCCCGGCACCCTGCGTCTTACGCGCCCCTGCCACTGTACGGCGGCGCGCCGCGAACCCGACGGGCAGGTGGAGACGGGCGGGGCCCCGACCGCTGTCAGCGCGAAGTGGCAACGAGGGTTCCGGTTCCTCACACGATCGGATGAATGTGGGGCGAAGCTGGCGGTACGGGCCGGGATGACCGCTACATTCACGCCGTTCCATGAGGGTCGAAAACGGGCTGCCACCTGCGCCCGAAGGCAGGAGACCGCACAGCCGATGACGGAACGACCACCGCAGCGCGTCCCGAACCGCCAGCTCGCCGCGCTCATCGCCGAGGCCGGGTTCTCCAACGCCGGGCTCGCCCGAAGGGTGGACCAGCTCGGTCTGGAGCACGGGCTCGACCTGCGGTACGACAAGACCTCCGTGACCCGCTGGCTGCGCGGGCAGCAACCGCGCGGCACCACCCCGGCCCTCATCGCGGAGGTCTTCACCCGCCGCCTCGGCCGCCGCCTCACCGCCCAGGACCTCGGCCTCGACGCCTGCGCGCCGGTCTACGCCGGCCTGGAGTTCGCCGCCACCCCCGAGGAGGCCGTCGACATCGTCAGCGGCCTGTGGCGCAAGGACTCCGGCAGTCACGCCGAACTCCGCAAGATCGCCTTCACCCCGGCCGGCCTCGTCGTGCCCAGCCGCGACTGGCTCATCGGCCGCGCCGACGACCGCGTCGCCCGCGGCGAGCCGGTGCCCCCGCCGCCGGTCCGCCCGGCCGCCCCCGGCGGACCGGTCCGCCCGGTCGGGACCCAGGACCCGCGGGTGCCGCAGCAGGGCCGCTACTCCGTCCCCCGCCAGCGCGGTACGGAACGCGGCCCCGGCCAGCGCGTCAGCGCCGGCGACATCGCCGCCCTCCGCTCCGTCGGAGACCTCTTCCGCACCCTCGACCACGCCTACGGCGGCGGCCACGCCCGCCAGGCCCTCGTCCGCTACCTGG
The DNA here is from genome assembly GCF_014649855.1 of Streptomyces roseolus. Lineage (GTDB taxonomy): Bacteria > Actinomycetota > Actinomycetes > Streptomycetales > Streptomycetaceae > Streptomyces > Streptomyces roseolus. The sequence goes on from NZ_BMTV01000002.1 coordinate 145,059, forward strand.
AGCACGAGGCCGAACCCATGCTCCGCGGCACCTACGGCGAGACGACCGGCCGGCGCCTCTTCGCCGCCGCCGCCGACCTCACCCGGCTCGCCGGCTGGACCTCGTACGACATCGCCGCCCACGGCCTCGCCCAGCGCTACTTCGTCCAGGCGCTGCGCCTCGCCCAGGCCGCCGGCGACCGGGCCTACGGCTCGTACGTCCTGCTCACCATGAGCTGCCAGGCCGTCTACCTCGGCCACGGCCGCGAGGCCGTCCAGCTCGCCCGGGTCGCCCAGCAGGGCGTCGGCTCCGCCGCGCCCCCGGTCGTCCAGGCGATGCTGCACGCCGTCGAGGCCCGGGGACACGCCGTCCTCTCCGAGGCCCGCGCGTGCAGCGCCTCCCTCCAGCGGGCCGAGCGCGCCCTGGAGTCCGCCCGGCCCGGCGACGAGGTGCCCTCCTGGGCGCGCTCCTTCGACGAGGCCCAGCTCGCCGACGAGCTCGGCCACTGCCACCGCGACCTCCAGCAGTACCGCCTCGCCGCCCAGCACGCCGAGCGCGCCCTCCAGCTCCGCGCCCCTGGCCACGCCCGCAGCCGGCTCTTCTGCCGGGTCGTCCTCGCCACCGCCCGGCTCGCCCTCGGCGAGCTGGACCAGGCGTGCGCGCTCGGTGCCGAGGCCGCCCAGCAGGCCGCCGAGATGCGCTCGGCCCGCGCGATCGAGTACGTCCGCGACTTCGAGCGCCGCCTGGAGCCCTACCGCGACGCCCCGCCCGTCCGCACCTACCGGGACCGGGTCTCCGCCCTCGGCTGACCGGCGCCCGGCGCGTCAGGCCGCCGCCTCCTCCGCCTCCTCCAAGGCGACCGCCGGTCGCAGCCCCAGGTCGGCGAGGACGGCGTCCGCGGCGCGCTCGCCGGAGGCAAGCGTGGAGCGCAGGGTGCCCGCCGCGCGGTGGTCGCCGCAGACGTACAGGCCCGCGAGGAGCCGCACCGACCGGCGGGGGTCGTGCCCCGGGGGAGTCGCCAGGACCGCGTCCCGGGTGTGGTGCAGGGCCAGCAGCTCCCAGTCGTCCGTGGACGCTCCGTACAGCGCCGCCAGGTGCTTGCGGACCCGCCGCTCGGCGTCGTCCGGCGGCGTCCCGAGGACCGTCGAGGTGATCAGCGGCCGGCCCGCCGGCGCCCGCGTCGGGTCGACCGCGCTCATCACCGCCGTGTGCGCCACCGGCCCGCCCGGGTCGGACTCCAGGAGCAGCACGGGGTCCGCCGTCGGTGCCACCGGCGCCGTGTGGTGCACCACCGTCACCGGGTGGTACGCCGGGACCCGCAGGCCCGGCAGGAGCCCGGCGGCGCTCCGCGCCCCGGTCGCCAGGACCACCGCCCGGCAGCCGACCGTCCCGTGCTCCGCCGTGTCGACCCGGGCCACCGAAACCGCCGAGACCCGGACGCCGGTCCGCACCGTGCCCGGCGGCAGCAGCGCCGCGAGCCGTTCGGGGACCGCCGCCGAACCGCCCTCCGGCACCGACACCCGTCCCCGCGCGAAGGCCCGCAGCGCCAGGTCCGCCCGCCGGCTCGACACCGCGAGGTCCGGGTCGGCGAGGAGCGCCGCGAGCAGCGGCCGCAGCACCGTCTGCACGGTCCTGGCCGGCAGCCGGCCCGCCAGCGCCTCCCGGGCGGTCCGCTCGGGCCGGGCGAGCAGCCGCTGCGTCGGCGTCGCCGCGAGCCGCACCAGCGAGGCGCCGAGCCGTGCCTGGTCCAGGGACGCCGCCGGATGCCGGGGGGCGTTCGCGAGGGCGCGCGCCACGGTGAAAGCGCCCCTGCGGTTCCTGGGGTGCGGGGCGCCCCAGCGCGCGTACCGCCCGTCGGTGTGGAGCAGCACCCCGGGCGCGAAGGGCCGCGGCACCACGCCGCCGAGCCCGGAGAGGGCCCGCAGCTCCTCCGGGGCGAGGGTGAGCAGCCGGCCCACCCGGTCGAGCCGGAAGCCGTCGGCCTCGCCGGTGGCGTGCCGGCCGCCGATGTGCGGCTCGGCCTCCAGGACGGCGACCGAGAGTCCCGCCCCGGTGAGCCGCCGGGCCGCCGTGAGCCCGGCGATCCCCGCGCCCACGACGACGACGTCGACGTCCTCGATGTCGCCGGTGTGCTGTGCCGGTGCCTGCTGTGCGCTGCGTGCGGTACTGAGCACGTGCCCCTCCCCAGGTCTGCGCCGCCTGTTGGTGGCCTATGCCCCCAACCGGCCCCCGGAATGCCCGAGTTCGCGATCCGTGTCGACTGGTGGCCACCGAGGGTAGGCAGCGCTCCCACGGCACGGGGCCCGCGCGCGGCGGGCTTGCCGGAGCACGGGGGAGCGCAGGGAGCGCTCGGGCGCGGCTCAGCGGGGCGCGGCGGCCCTGATCGACGCGTCGATGGTGGGGAAGGCGAAGGAGAAGCCGGAGGAGAGCAGGCGCTGGGGCAGCACCCGCTGGCTGCCGAGGACGTCGGCGGCGAAGTCCCCGAGGACCAGCTTCAGGGCGGCGGCGGGGACCGGGAAGGGGGTCGGGCGGCGCAGGACGCGGCCCATGGCGGCGGTCACCTCGCGGTTGGTGACGGGCTCGGGGGCGGTGAGGTTCACCGGGCCGGAGAGCGACGGCGTGTCCATCAGGTGCCGCAGGGCGGCGACCTCGTCGTGGAGCGAGATGAAGGACCAGTACTGCCGGCCGTCGCCCATCCGCCCGCCGAGCCCGGCCCGGAAGACCGGGAAGAGCCGCCCCCAGGCGCCGCCCTGACGGGCCACCACCAGTCCGGTGCGGGCGTACGTCACCCGGATCCCCGCGTCCTCGGCGGGCGCCGCGGCGGCCTCCCACTCCACGCACACCGAGGGCAGGAAGCCGGTGCCGGCCGGGGCGCTCTCGTCCACCGCGCGGCTGCCGGTGTCCCCGTACCAGCCGAGGGCGGTGCCGCAGACCAGCGCCTCGGGCGGCTCGGCGAGCCCGGCGAGGGTCCGGGCGATCGCGGTCGTGCCGAGCACCCGGCTGTCCCGGATCTCCCGCTTGTACGCCTCGGTCCACCGGCGCTCGCCGACGCCGGCGCCCGCCAGGTGCACGACCGCGTCGACGCCGACGAGCCCGGCCCCGTCCACGTACAGCCGCTTCGGGTCCCACTCGACCTCGTCGGCGGTCCTGGCGGGGCGGCGCACCAGCCGCAGGACCTCGTGCCCGTCGGCACGCAGGGAGCGGACGAGGGCGGCGCCGATGAGCCCGGAGGCTCCGGTGACGGCGACGCGCTTGCGGGGGGCGGAAGGCTGCATGGTCCCATCCTGCCCGGTGGGGCGACGGGCGTGGCAGAGTGGCCGCCATGACCCCGCCGGAGAGCTTCGTGATCCGCGCCGCCCTTCCGGGCGACGCCGAGCCGCTGGGCCTGCTGGACCGGGCGGCCTGGTCGCCGCTGCACGCGGTGACGCCCGCGCCCTCGGAGCCGTACCCGCCGTTCTTCGACGAGCGCCACCTGCCGGAGGACTACCTGGTCGCCGAGCTCGACGGCGCCCTCCTCGGGTACGTGCGGGTGGGGCGCCCCACGCCGTTCCCCTCCAACGCCCACGTCCGCCAGATCCAGGGCCTCGCCGTCGCCGACGCGGCCCGGGGCCGGGGGGTGGGCCGGGCGCTGCTGCGGGCGGCCCTCGCGAAGGCGGCCGCCGACGGCGCCACCCGGATCACCCTGCGGGTCCTCGGCCACAACGGACCGGCCCGCGCCCTCTACGAGGCCGAGGGCTTCACCGTCGAGGGCGTCCTCCCCGGCGAGTTCGTCTTCGACGGCGTGCCGGCCGACGACGTCCACATGGGCCGCTCACTCGTCTAGGCCCCACAGCGCCACCCCGCCCATCAGCTCGCGCAGGCAGCGCAGGGCGAGGGCGGCGGGGGAGCCGGGGCCCTCGACGGGGGCGTCGTCGGACTCGGCCCAGCTCTCCAGGGCGATCCGGATCGCGTCGGTGGCGGCCGCCGCGGCGAGCCGCACCTCCAGCGGGTCGGCCTCCGGGCCGGCGAGGGCGGCCAGGACCTCGCGGAGCCGCTCCTCCGACTCCTGGTTGACCCGGTACCAGACCGCGCGCAGCGCCGGGTCCTCGGCGGAGGCGCGCAGCAGCCCCCGGGTCCAGCGCAGCCCCTCGGCCCCGGCCTCGTCGACCGGGGTGAGGGAGGCGGCGATCGAGCCCTCCAGGGCGGCCGCCAGCGGCGTGCCGGGGGCGGTGGCGGCGAGCGACTCCCGCCAGCGGTCGGCGCCGCCCGCGAGGAGCGGGGCGACGGCGTCCTGCTTGGAGCGGAAGTAGCGGTAGAAGGTGCGCAGCGCGACCCCGGCCCGCTGGGCGATGGACTCCGCGGTGGTGCCGTCGGGCCCGTCCTCGCTGAACAGCTCGGCCGCCGCGCGGGCGATGTCCAGCTGGGTGGCGGCTTTGCGGCGCTGGGTGAGGGAGGGTGGCGCGGTCGTCGGCCCGGGTCGGTTGCTCACCGTACGAGGGTACGCCCCGGACCCCTCGGAATGCATGAAATGCAAGGATGGCAAAACGTGCCACTTCGGCGTACGGTGGTCAGCAGGCAAGGAAGCTTGACATCGAGAGGTCGCCGCCATGAACCAGCTCACCCGTTACGAAGGACGCCGCGCGCTCGTCACCGGCGGCGGCTCCGGCATCGGCCAGGCCACCGTCCTGCGCATGCTCGCCGAGGGCGGCCGCGTCGTCGCCGCCGACATCAGCGAGGACGGTCTGAAGGACACCGCCGCCAAGGCCGGCGACGCCGCCGACCGCCTCACCACCGTCGTCGTGAACGTCGCCGACGAGGAATCCGTGCGCGCCGGCGTCGCCGCCGCCACCGCCGCCCTCGGCGGCCTGGACGTGCTGGTCAACGCGGCCGGCGTGCTCCGCTCCTCGCACACCCACGAGACCGGCCTGGACTCCTTCGAGCAGGTGCTCCGGATCAACCTGACCGGCACCTTCCTCATGATCCGCGAGGCCATACCGGCGCTCCTGGAGGGCGACGGCCCCGCCGTCGTCAACTTCTCCTCCACGTCCGCGATGTTCGCCCACCCCTACATGGCGGCCTACGCGGCCAGCAAGGGCGGCATCCAGTCCATGACCCACGCGCTCGCCGCCGAGTACGCCCGGCAGGGCATCCGCTTCACCGCCGTCCAGCCCGGCTCCATCTCCTCCGGCATGACCGACGGCTCCGGCGCCAGCAAGCAGTCCCTGGGCCCCGGCCTCCCCGCCGACGCCGACATGTCGCTCTTCACGAAGCTCGCCCCCGCCCTCGGCCAGGGCTTCGCCGGCCCCGAGACCGTCGCCGGCGTCGTCGCGATGCTCGCCTCCGAGGACGGCCGCTTCATCACCGGCACCGAGGTCCGCGTCGACGGCGGCACCCACTTCTGAGCACCGCCCCCCGGTCCGGGCCCTGCCCCGCGGTCAGGGCCTGAACCGCTCCCACAGCCGGGGCAGCCGGGCCGCCAGCGCCTCCTCGTCCGCCAGGTCCAGCGGCGCCCCCTCCGGTTCGCCCTCCGGCATCGCGATCCCCAGGTCCGGCGTCTCCGTCCCGGTCAGCGTCTCGTACGCCTCGTCCGCCGCGAAACCGAGCTCCTCGCCGTCCCCGTCCAGCTCCGGATCGAACGCGTCGAGCAGCTCCGCCAGCTCGTCCGGATCGGCCACACCGCCCTCGTACACCTCCCGGCCCTGCCCGATCAGCCAGCAGCGGAAGGCGTCGAAGCCCTCCTCGCCCGCCCCCGCCCCGTCGAGCAGCACCGCCGCCGCGCCCCACACGTCCCAGTGGTACGCGCGGTTGAACCGGGCCTCGAAATGGCGCGCGTAGTCGAGCACCGTGTCCGGATCCAGCCGGGTCAGCCGCTCCACGAGCAGATCCGCCTGTTCCTCGGCGTCGCCCTCGGCGTCCGCGCGGGTGGCGTCGATGATCTCCCAGAACTCGGTCTCGTCCATCACGGCACCAGCATCCTGGTTCCCCGACGGCGACGCACCCGGAAAGACCGGATTCCATCCGGACAGAAGATGTCGGGTATTCCTGCCAGCCTGGACCCATGACCACCGAAACCACGCCGCTGCACGGACGGATCTGCCTGGTCGCCGGGGCCACCCGGGGCGCCGGACGGGCCATCGCCGTCCAGCTCGGGGCCGCCGGAGCCACCGTCTACGTCACCGGCCGCACCACCCGCGAGAAGCTCAGCGAGGTCGGCCGCGCCACCGAGACCATCGAGGAGACCGCCGAACTGGTGACCGCCGCCGGCGGCCGGGGCGTCGCCGTCCCCACCGACCACCTCGTCCCCGAGCAGGTCCGCGCCCTCGTCGACCGGATCGACCGCGAGCACGGCCGGCTCGACGTCCTCGTCAACGACGTCTGGGGCGGCGAACACCTCATCGTCGACACCTTCGGCAAGCAGACCTGGGACGTCGACCTCGCCGCCGGCCTGCGCATGCTCGAACTCGGCGTCCGCACCCACCTCGTCACCTCGCACACCGCCCTGCCGCTGCTCAACCGGCACCCCGGCGGCCTCGTCGTCGAGGTCACCGACGGCACCGCCGCCTACAACGACACCCACTACCGCGAGAACCTCTTCTACGACCTCGCCAAGAACGCGCCGATCCGGATGGCCTTCGGCCTCGCGAAGGAACTCGCCGACACCGGCGGCACCGCCGTCTCCGTCAGCCCCGGATGGCTCCGCTCCGAGCAGATGCTCGCCCACTTCGGCGTCACCGAGGAGAACTGGCGCGACGCGACGAAGCAGCTCCCCGACTTCGCCGTCTCCGAGTCCCCGGTCTACGTCGGCCGGGGCGTCGCCGCCCTCGCCGCCGACCCCGACCGCGCCCGCTGGAACGGGCGGTCGCTCGACAGCGGCCGGCTCGCCCGGGAGTACGGCTTCACCGACGAGGACGGCTCCCGGCCCGACTCCTGGGGCTTCATCCTGGCCAAGGAGACCGACCCGGACACCCGGGTCGAGGACTACCGGTAACGCTCGGCCGCCGCCCGCGCCGCCTCGGCGAACCGCGCGCGCAGGGAGGCGGGGGCCACCACCTCCGCCTCCGGGCCGAGCCCGAAGAGCTGCCCGAAGGCGACCTCCTCGTCCTCCACCCGGAGCGTCGCCGTCACCCGGCCGTCCCCGTCCGGCACGGCCCCCGCCAGCGCCTCCTCGGCCGCCGCCCGGTCCGTCACGTGCGGCAGCCGGCGCGCCCCCTCCTCCGTCAGCCGCACCACCACCTCGGCCCGCAGCAGCGAGCGCGCGAACTCCGCCGCGCGCTCCGCCCAGAAGGCGTCCAGCGCGAAGCCGGGGTCGCGGTCGAACCGGTCCTCGCCGACCGTCACCGCCGTGAACCGGTCCACCCGGTAGGTGCGGTAGGCGCTGCCGGCGAGGGCGCAGACGTACCAGACGCCCGCCTTCAGCACGAGCCCGTACGGCGCCAGCTCCCGCTCGACCTCCTCGCCGTCCCGCCGCCGGTAGCGCGCGGTGAGCCACCGGTCGTCCCAGACCGCCTCCGCCACCGCGGGCAGCAGCTCCGGCGTCACCGGCTCCTGGTACCAGCCCGGCGCGTCCAGGTGGAAGCGGCGGGCCGCCGAACCCGGGGCGTCCGCCAGCGAGGGCAGCAGCGCGGCCGTGACCTTCAGCCGGGCCGCCGAGGCCGCGTCCTGGAGCCCCATGTCCCGCAGCGCGCCCGGCAGTCCGGAGAGGAACAGCGCCTCCGCCTCGTCCCTGGCGAGCCCGGTCAGCCGCGTACGGTAGCCGCCGACCAGCCGGTACCCGCCGGCCCTGCCCCGGTCCGCGTACACGGGAACCCCCGCCTCCGAGAGGGCGAGGGCATCACGCGTGACGGTCCGCTCCGACACCTCCAGCTCGGCGGCGAGCTCGGCCGCCGTCATGGAGGCACGGTTCTGGAGCAGCAGGACCATCTTGATCAAACGAGCGGCGCGCATGATCCCATCATGCGCGCCGCCGCCCTTTTTCCGGGCCCGGTTCGCCTCCGGGCGCCTCCAGCGGGTACCGACGGTCGACCGTGCTCGGTCCTTCGTTCCTCAGGACCTGCGCGCTCTCCCCTTCGGCACCCGCGGCGCCCTTCGGCTCACTCGCCTTCCACCGGCCCTTACAGGCCGTAGCGCTCGCGCGCCTCCTTCACGGCCGTGGCCGGGACCTCGCCGCGGCGGGCGAGCTGGGCCAGGGACGCGGCCACGATCGACTGCGCGTCGACACCGAAGTGGCGACGGGCCGCGGCGCGGGTGTCCGAGAGGCCGAAGCCGTCGGCGCCCAGCGACGAGTAGTCCTGCTCGACCCACTGCGCGATCTGGTCCGGGACCTGGCGCATGTAGTCGGAGACCGCGAGCACCGGCGACTCGACGCCCGCCAGGGCCTGGCGCACGTACGGCACGCGCTCCTCGCCGCGCAGGAGGGCGGCGTCCGCCTCCAGGGCGTCGCGGCGCAGCTCGGTCCAGGAGGTGGCGGACCACACGTCGGCGCCCACGCCCCACTCCTCGGCGAGCAGCTTCTGCGCCTCCAGGGCCCAGTGGATCGCGGTGCCCGAGCCGAGCAGCTGGATCCGGGGGGCGTTGGCGGGCAGCGTCAGGCCGGCCGACTCCGCCGTGTTGAAGCGGTACAGGCCCTTGACGATGCCCTCGTCGACGCCCGCGTGGCCCGGCTTGGCCGGCTGCGGCATCGGCTCGTTGTAGACCGTCAGGTAGTAGAAGACGTCCTGGTCCTCGCCCGGCGCGGCCTCGCCGTACATCCGGCGCAGACCCTCCTTGACGATGGCCGCGACCTCGTAGGCGAACGCCGGGTCGTAGGTCAGGGCGGCCGGGTTGGTGGCCGCGATGACGGGGGAGTGGCCGTCGGCGTGCTGGAGGCCCTCACCGGTCAGGGTGGTGCGGCCGGCGGTGGCGCCGACGAGGAAGCCGCGGCCGAGCTGGTCGCCGAGCTGCCACATCTGGTCGGCGGTCCGCTGCCAGCCGAACATCGAGTAGAAGATGTAGAACGGGATCATCGTCTCGCCGTGCGTGGAGTACGCGGTCGACGCGGCGATGAAGTCGGCCATCGAGCCGGCCTCGGTGATGCCCTCGTTCAGGATCTGGCCGTTGACGGCCTCCTTGTAGTACATCAGCTGGTCGCGGTCGACCGGCTCGTACGTCTGCCCCTTCGGCGAGTAGATGCCGAGCGAGGGGAAGAGGGACTCCATGCCGAAGGTACGGGCCTCGTCCGGGACGATCGGAACCCAGCGCTTGCCGGTCTCCTTGTCGCGGACCAGGTCCTTCACGAGGCGGACGAAGGCCATCGTGGTGGCGACCGACTGCGAGCCGGAGCCCTTGTCGAAGGAGGCGAAGGCCTTCTCGGACGGGGCCGGGAGCGGCGCGACCGGGTGGACGCGGCGGGCCGGGGCGGGGCCGCCGAGGGCCGCGCGGCGCTCCTGGAGGTAGCGGACCTCGGGGGAGTCGGCGCCCGGGTGGCCGTAGGGCACCACGCCGTCGACGAACTGCGCGTCCGAGATGGGGAGTTCGAGAAGGTCACGCATGTTCTTGAACTCGTCCGTCGTCAGCTTCTTCATCTGGTGGTTCGCGTTCTTCGACGCGAAGCCCTCACCCAGGGTGAAGCCCTTGACGGTCTGCGCCAGGATCACGGTCGGCGCGCCCTTGAACTCCAGGGCGGCCTTGTACGCGGCGTACACCTTGCGCGGCTCGTGGCCACCGCGCGAGAGGTGGAAGCACTCCAGGATCTTGTCGTCGGAGAGCAGCTGCGCCATCGCGGCGAGCTCCGGGTCCTTGCCGAAGAAGTCCTGGCGGATGTAGGCGGCGTCACGGGTCTGGTACGTCTGCACCTGCGCGTCCGGCACCTCGCGGAGGCGGCGGACCAGGGCGCCGGTGGTGTCGAGCGCGAACAGCTCGTCCCAGGCGTTGCCCCAGAGGGTCTTCACGACGTTCCAGCCGGCGCCGCGGAACTGGGCCTCCAGCTCCTGCACGATCTTGAAGTTGGCGCGGACCGGACCGTCGAGGCGCTGCAGGTTGCAGTTGATGACGAAGGTCAGGTTGTCGAGGCCCTCGCGGGCCGCGAGCGCGAGTGCCGCGGTCGACTCGGGCTCGTCCATCTCGCCGTCGCCGAGGAAGGCCCAGACGTGCGAGGCGGAGACGTCCTTGATGCCGCGGTTGGTCAGGTAGCGGTTGAAGCGCGCCTGGTAGATCGCGGAGAGCGGGCCGAGGCCCATGGAGACGGTGGGGAACTCCCACAGCCAGGGCAGGCGGCGCGGGTGCGGGTAGGAGGGCAGGCCGTTGCCGCCCGACTCCTGCCGGAAGTTGTCGAGGTGCGACTCGTCCAGGCGGCCGTCGAGGAAGGCGCGGGCGTAGATGCCGGGGGAGGCGTGGCCCTGGATGTAGAGCTGGTCGCCCGAACCGTCGCCCTCCTTGCCCCGGAAGAAGTGGTTGAAGCCGGTCTCGTAGAGCCAGGCGGCGGAGGCGAAGGTGGCGATGTGGCCGCCGACGCCGTGCTTGGAGCCGCGGGTGACCATCGCGGCCGCGTTCCAGCGGTTCCACGCGGTGATCTTCCGCTCCATCTCCTCGTCGCCGTCGATGACCGGCTCGGCGGAGGTGGGGATGGTGTTGAGGTAGTCCGTCTCCAGCAGCTTGGGCAGGGCAAGGCCCGCGCCCTCGGCGTGCTGGAGCGTGCGGCGCATCAGGTAGGCGGCCCGGTGGGGGCCGGCGGCCTTGGTGACGGCGTCCAGGGAGGCCGCCCACTCGGCGGTCTCCTCGGTGTCACGGTCCGGGAGCTGGTCGAGCTCGCTCGGAATCTTGCCTACGGGATCGGTCATGATCGCCGCCTTCCGGACAGATGGGGGTGGAGATAAAAACGGTGGCCTTGTCTGGCAGGACAGGGCGAAGGGCCGGGTAGCGGCCCGCCGGAAACTGTAAACCGCCGATCGATGATCGATCAAAGGGTTGAAGGAGGAAACCTCTTCAGATCGAGAAAGTCGGCACAGGGTGCCGTCGAAAAGGGCACCCGGTGCCTTGTTTTCGAACGGTCGGAAAACGCCCGGAGCCCCGCCGAAGCGGGGCTCGCACGCGGGCTCTGACCAGCGAAAACCACTCAGGCGCGGGGAGCGCAGCCCAGCACGTGCGCCTTCACGAGGGCCCCGATGTTCGGATCGCCCCGGCGGAAGGCCTCCACCAGCTCCTGGTGCTCCTCCGCGTACGACTTCTGCACCGTGCCGAGCCAGCGGATCGACAGCGCCGTGAAGACCTCGATGCCGAGCCCCTCCCAGGTGTGCAGCAGCACGCTGTTCCCGGCAGCCTTCACCAGCTCGCGGTGGAAGGCCACCGTGTGCCGGACCTGCGCCGTGCCGTCGGAGGTCGCGTCCGCCTCGTACAGCGCCGCCACGTGCGGTTCGAGGGTCGAGCAGTCGGCGGAGAGCCGGGGCGCGGCGAGCTCGGCCGCGATCTGCTCCAGACCGGCCCGGACCGGGTAGCTCTCCTCCAGGTCGGCCGCGGTGAGGTTGCGGACCCGGACGCCCTTGTTCGGCGCCGACTCGATCAGCCGCAGCGACTCCAGCTCCCGCAGCGCCTCGCGGACCGGGGTCTGGGAGACCTCCAGCTCGGTCGCGATCCGGCGCTCCACGATCCGCTCGCCCGGCTTCCAGCGGCCGCTGACGATCCCCTCCACGATGTGCTCGCGGATCTGCTCGCGCAGCGAGTGGACGACGGGGACGGTCATGGAGCGGCTCCTCCGGGAGTTTCGTGACCCTTAGACAATACGGCGGTGTCCCCGCCCGGACACACATCCGGACGGGGACACCGCTGGTGAGGCTCGTTACGTTGCCTCCGAGGCGGAAAGCCTCAACGCGCCTTACAGACCGAGGTCCACCTCGAACTCGCCGGCCTCCAGGATCGCCTTGACGGCCGTCAGGTAGCGGGCGGCGTCGGCGCCGTCCACCAGACGGTGGTCGTACGACAGCGACAGGTAGGTCATGTCGCGGATGCCGATGACCGTGCCCTCGGCGGTCTCGATGACGGCCGGACGCTTCACCGTGGCACCGATGCCCAGGATGGCGACCTGGTTCGGCGGAACGATGACGGTGTCGAACAGCGCACCGCGCGAACCGGTGTTGGAGATGGTGAAGGTGGCGCCGGCCAGGTCGTCCGGCGTGATCTTGCCGGCGCGCACGGCGCCCGCGAGCTCCGCGGTCTTCTTGGAGATGCCGGCGATGTTGAGGTCGCCCGCGCCCTTGATGACCGGGGTCATCAGACCCTTCTCGGAGTCCACCGCGATCCCGATGTTCTCGGAGTCGAAGTAGGTGATCGTGCCCTCGTCCTCGTTGATCCGGGCGTTGATGACCGGGTGGGCCTTCAGCGCCTGGGCCGCCGCCTTCACGAAGAACGGCATCGGGGAGAGCTTGACGCCCTCACGGGCGGCGAAGGCGTCCTTGGCACGGGCGCGCAGCTGCATCAGCTTGGTGATGTCGACCTCGACGACCGAGGTCAGCTGGGCCTGGCCGTGCAGCGCCTTCATCATGTTGTCGCCGATGACCTTGCGCATGCGGGTCATCTTGACCGTCTGGCCGCGCAGCGGGGAGACCTCCAGGGCCGGGGCGGCCTTCGCGGCGGCCGGCGCGGCCGCGGCGGGGGCCGGAGCGGCCTTCTTGGCCTCGGCGGCCGCGAGGACGTCCTGCTTGCGGATGCGACCGCCGACGCCGGAGCCCTTGACGGTCGCCAGGTCGACGCCGTTCTCGGTGGCGAGCTTGCGGACCAGCGGGGTCACGTAGGCGCCGTCCTCCGCCGGAGCGGCGGCCGGGGCCGGGGCGGCCGGGACCGGGGTGACGACCGCCGGGGCGATCGACGGCGCGGCCGGAGCGGCCGGAGCCGGGGCGGCGGGCGCGGCCGGGGCGGCCGGCGCGGGGGCCGGAGCCGGGGCCGCCGGAGCGGCCGGGGCCGGGGCGGCGGCGGCCGGAGCCGGGGCCGGAGCCGCGGCGGGGGCGGCCGGGGCCGGGGCGGCGGCCGGAGCGGCACCCGCGGCACCGATGACGGCGAGCTTGGCGCCGACCTCGGCGGTCTCGTCCTCGCCGACGACGATCTCCAGGAGGACGCCGGAGGCGGGGGCGGGGATCTCGGTGTCGACCTTGTCGGTCGAGACCTCGAGCAGCGGCTCGTCGGCCTCGACGGTCTCGCCGACCGACTTCAGCCAGCGGGTGACGGTGCCCTCGGTGACGGACTCGCCCAGCGCGGGCAGGACCACGTCCGTGCCCTCGGCGGAACCGCCGCCGGCGGCGGCCTCGGCGGTCGGGGCCGGGGCCGGCTCCTGGACCTCCGTGGACGGGACGGCCTGCGGGGCCTGCGGCGCCGGGGCCTCGGCGGCCGGGGCCGGAGCGGCCTCGGCGGCGGGCGCCGGAGCGGCGGCGGGGGCGCCCGAGCCGTCGTCGATGATGGCGAGCTCGGCGCCCACCTCGACGGTCTCGTCCTCGGCCACCTTGATGGAGGCGAGGATGCCGGAGGCGGGGGCGGGGATCTCGGTGTCGACCTTGTCGGTCGAGACCTCGAGCAGCGGCTCGTCGGCCTCGACGCGCTCGCCCTCGGCCTTGAGCCAGCGGGTGACGGTGCCCTCGGTGACGCTCTCGCCGAGCGCCGGCAGGGTTACGGAAACCGACATGGTTTCAGTTGCTCCTAACGAATTGCGGAAGTGTGTCGTCGCGCCCTGTGATGACGTGAGCGTCAGTCGTGTGCGTGCAGCGGCTTGCCGGCCAGGGCCAGGTGGGCCTCGCCGAGCGCCTCGTTCTGCGTCGGGTGGGCGTGGATGAGCTGCGCCACCTCGGCCGGCAGCGCCTCCCAGTTGTAGATCAGCTGCGCTTCGCCGACCTGCTCGCCCATGCGGTCGCCGACCATGTGGACGCCGACCACGGCACCGTCCTTGACCTGGACGAGCTTGATCTCGCCGGCGGTCTTCAGGATCTTGCTCTTGCCGTTGCCGCCGAGGTTGTACTTGAGGGCGACGACCTTGTCCGCGCCGTACAGCTCCTTGGCCTTGGCCTCGGTGACGCCGACGGAGGCGACCTCGGGGTGGCAGTACGTCACCCGGGGCACGCCGTCGTAGTCGATCGGGACCGGCTTCAGACCGGCCAGCCGCTCCGCGACGAGGATGCCCTCGGCGAAGCCGACGTGCGCGAGCTGGAGGGTCGGGACCAGGTCGCCGACCGCGGAGATCGTGGGCACGTTGGTGCGCATGTACTCGTCGACCAGGACGTAGCCGCGGTCCATCGCGACGCCCTGCTCCTCGTAACCGAGGCCGGCCGAGACCGGGCCGCGGCCGATGGCGACGAGCAGCACCTCGGCCTCGAAGGTCTTGCCGTCGGCGAGGGTGACCTTCACGCCGTTCTCGGTGTACTCGGCGCTCTGGAAGAAGGTGCCGAGGTTGAACTTGATGCCCCGCTTGCGGAAGGCGCGCTCCAGGAGCTTCGAGCTGTTCTCGTCCTCGACCGGAACGAGGTGCTTCATGCCCTCGATCACCGTCACGTCGGTGCCGAAGGACTTCCACGCGGAGGCGAACTCGACGCCGATCACACCGCCGCCGAGGATGATGGCGGACTCCGGCACACGGTCCAGGGTGAGGGCGTGGTCCGAGGTGATGATGCGGTTGCCGTCGATCTCCAGGCCGGGCAGGGACTTCGGCACGGAACCGGTGGCGAGGAGGACGTGACGGCCCTCGACCCGGCGCCCGTCGACGTCGACCGAGGTGGGGGAGGACAGGTGGCCGGTGCCCTCGATGTAGGTCACCTTGCGGGAGGCGACGAGGCCCTGCAGACCCTTGTAGAGGCCCGCGATCACGTCGTCCTTGTACTTGTGCACGGCCTTGATGTCGATGCCGTCGAAGGAGGCCTTGACGCCGAACTGCTCGGCCTCACGGGCCTGGTCGGCGACCTCGCCGGCGTGCAGCAGGGCCTTCGTCGGGATGCAGCCGTTGTGCAGGCAGGTGCCGCCGAGCTTGTTCTTCTCGATGAGTGCGACGTCCAGGCCCAGCTGCGCTCCGCGCAGCGCCGCGGCGTAACCGCCGCTACCGCCGCCGAGGATCACTAGGTCGAAAACGGTGCTGGCGTCGTTCGCCACGTCACGTCCTCCATGCATGTGCGCTCGTCGCCGGTCGTCGATGACCGGGCGGCGGCTCCGGTGTCCGGCCGCATTATTTCGGCCCTGTGGTGGGGGCCCTGTCCTGCCGAGAACCCATCTTCGCACTTGTTGACGGATGGCGGGACGCGGGGCCGGTGGATGAGACCGGCCGATCCTCCGTCCGGCCGTCCGAGCAGGCGTACGAAGCTACGGATTTCGTCGAAGGCGAACAACGGCGGAAGGCCCCGGAGCCGCAGCGTCCGGGGCCTTCCGTCACCTCGGCCGGCTCAGAGCTCGCCGGCCGCCGTCAGCTCGGCGAGACGGACCAGGGTGCGGACCGAGGAGCCGGTGCCGCCCTTGGGGGTGTAGCCGTACGGGGCGCCCTCGTGGAAGGCCGGGCCCGCGATGTCCAGGTGCGCCCAGGTGATGCCCTCGCCCACGAACTCCTGGAGGAAGAGGCCGGCGATCAGGCCGCCGCCCATCCGGACGCCCATGTTCGCCATGTCGGCGGTGGGGGAGTCCATGGTCTTGCGCAGCTCCGCGGGGAGCGGCATCGGCCAGGACTGCTCGCCGACCTCGCCGGCGATCTCGTGGATCGCGGTCCGGTAGTCGTCGTCGTTGGACATGATGCCGAAGGTGCGCTCGCCGAGCGCGAGGACCATGGCGCCGGTCAGGGTCGCCACGTCGACGATCGCGTCCGGGTGCTCCTCCGACGCCTTGGTGATGGCGTCGGCGAGGACGAGCCGGCCCTCGGCGTCGGTGTTCAGGACCTCGACGGTCTTGCCGCCGTACATGCGCAGGACGTCACCCGGGCGGGTGGCGGAGCCCGACGGCATGTTCTCGGCGAGGGCGAGCCAGCCCGTGACGTTGACCTCCAGGCCGAGGCGGGCCGCGGCGACGACGGTGGCGAAGACGGCGGCGGCGCCGCTCATGTCGCACTTCATCGTCTCGTTGTGGCCGGCCGGCTTGAGGGAGATGCCGCCCGAGTCGTAGGTGATGCCCTTGCCGATCAGGGCGAGGGTCCGCTCCGCCTTCGGGTGGGTGTGGGCGATGCGGACCAGGCGCGGCGGGTTCGCCGAGCCGGCGCCGACGCCGAGGATGCCGCCGTAGCCGCCCTTGGCGAGCGCCTTCTCGTCGAGGACCTGCACCTTGAGGCCGTGCTCCTTGCCGGCGGCCTGGACGGCGGCGGCGAAGGTGGCCGGGTACAGGTCGTTCGGCGGCATGTTGATCAGGTCGCGGGCGCGGTTGATCTCCTCGGCCACGGCCAGGGCGCGGTCCGCGGCGGCCTTGTGGGCCTTGTCGCGCGGCTTGGCGCCGAGCAGCGCCACCTCGGCGAGCGGCTTCTTGCCGTCCTTCTGCTCCTTGAGGGCGTCGAAGGAGTACGCGCCGAGCAGCGCGCCCTCCGCGATCGCGCCGGCGTCCTCGGCCGAGGCGACCGGCAGCGCGAACGCGGCCTTCTTGGTGCCGGACAGGACGCGGGCGGCGGTGCCGGCGGCGCGGCGCAGGGTCTCGGAGTCGTACGACTCGCCTTCCTCGGGGGCGGAGCCGAGGCCGACGGCGAGCACGACCGGGGCCTTCAGACCGGCGGGCGCGGGCAGCTTGGTCGCCTCACCCTCTCCACCCGAGGCACCCAGGGTCTCCAGGACGGCGGCGAGCCTGCCGTCGAACGCCTTGTCGACGGCCTCCGCGCCCGGGGCGACGACGAGCGTCTTCCCGGCCTTCGCGACGCCGACGACGAGGGCGTCGGCACGCAGCGTCGCCGCTCCGGCAGTGCTGAGAGTGAGAGCAGTCACGGTGGTGAATTCTCGCTTCCATTGAGTTCTGTGGCGGTCGAGGGGTGGGCCGACCGAGCCCGCCGCATCGTATTTCGGCCCGATGAGCGCCGAGAACGAGCCTACGCTCGCTCACCCGGTTCGCTCACCGCGGCTTCGATTCACTCATCCGAGGTGTCTCTTTCATGTTTGTCCTTCCGGCTGTCGTGCCGACGCCACACTCGCCTCATTCACACAAGCGCGGCCTCCACGCCTTCGCTTCATCTCCACGGGACCCCCCGAGCCGGGGGACCCGCCGAGGGGGGACACCACACCATGCACGCGAACAGATTCCGCACGCCCGCGCCCGCGCCGGGGAAGGCCGGAAAACGGGCGGTGCCGGCCCGTGCCGGCCGCACCGCCGGGGCGCTCGCCGCCGCGGCGCTCCTCGCCACCGTGGTCCCGTCCGCGCAGGCCGCGGCCGCCCCCGTGCCCCGGATCGACCTCACCGTCCTGGTCGTCGACGACGGCGGGAGCGCCATCGAGGCCATCACCGCCGAACTGAGGGGCTCCGGCGTCCCGTACCGCACCCTCGACCTGAACGACCCGGACCGGCCCGTCCTCACCCCCGCCTTCCTCAGCGACACGGTCGACGGCCGGCCGCGCGCCAGGTACCAGGGCGTCGTCCTGCCCCACGAGACCGCCTTCGGCCCCGACTCCGCCGAGCACACCGCCCTCCAGGCGTACGAGCGGACCTTCGGCGTCCCGCAGGTCGACGCGTACACCTGGTCGCACCCCGGCGTCGGCCTCGACTACACCACCGACGGCGGCTGGTCCGGCGTCCTCGACGGCGTCACCGCCGGCGTCACCCCGGCCGGCAGGGCGGGCCCCTTCGGCTACCTCGCCGGCAGCCTGACCTTCGAGGACAACGACCCCGCGGTCTCCGAGAGCTACGGCTACGCGGGCCGTCCCCGGGCCGGCTTCACCAGCCTCGTGGACATCCCCGTCGACGGCGGCGGCCGGGCCAGCCTGGTCGGCGAGTACGCCGCCGACGGGCGCCGCGAACTGGTCGTCACCTTCGCCTACAACCAGCACCAGCGGCAGTTCCGCGCCCTCTCCCGCGGCATCGTCGAATGGCTCACCCAGGGCGTGCACCTCGGGCAGTCCCGGAACTACCTCTCCGTCCACGTCGACGACGTCCTCGCCCCCGACGCCCGCTGGGACACCGTCCGCGACTGCACCCCCGGCGACCTCGACTGCGTGGGCGGAGACCCGGAGGCCGAGAACCCCATCCGGATGACGGCCGCCGACGCCACCTACGCCGCCGCCTGGCAGAAGGCCTCCGGCTTCACCCTCGACATGGTCTACAACGGCGGCCAGGGCGAACAGTGGAAGGCCGAGCACGGCGGCAGCGACCCGCTCGCCGCACGCCTGATCGCCGACCGCGCCCAGTACCGCTGGATCAACCACACCTACACCCACCCCTACCTCGGCTGCGTCCAGGACAACACCACCGTCCCCTGGCGGTGCGCCACCGACGCCTCCGGCAGCACCCTCTGGGTCAGCCGCGCCGAGCTCTCCGCGCAGATCCGGAACAACGTCGACTGGGCTGTGGGCAAGGGCATCTCCGTGGACCGCTCCGAACTCGTCACCGGCGAGCACTCCGGTCTGAGGACCCTGCCCCAGCAGCCCGCCGACAATCCGCACCTCGCCGGCGCCCTCGCCGACAACGGCGTGAAGTGGACGGCCAGCGACAACTCCCGCGAGCCCCGCCAGCGGGCCGTCGGCGCCGCGAAGACCGTGCCCAGGCACCCCATGAACGTGTACTACAACGTCGGCACCGCCGCCGAGATGACCGACGAGTACAACTGGATCTACACCTCCCGCGCCCACGGCGGCAGCGGCGTCTGCGAGTCGAACCCCGCCTCGACCTGCCTGCCCGCCCCGCTCGACCCGGCCACCGGCTTCGCGGCGCACATCGTCCCGCAGGAGGCCCGCACCGCCCTCGGCCACGTCCTCGCCAACGACCCCCGGCCGCACTACGTCCACCAGTCGAACCTGGCCGAGGAGCGCCTCCTCTACCCGGTCCTCGACCGGGTCCTCGCCGACTACCGGGCGCTCTTCGCGGCCGACACCCCGATCGTGAACCCCCGTCAGAAGGACGTCGGCGCCGAACTGACCCGCCGCGACGCCTGGGACGCCGCCCTCGCCGCCGGCAAGGTCACCGCCTACCGCATCGGGAACACCGTCACCGTCAAGGCGCCCTCCGGCGTCCAGATCCCCGTCACCGTCCCCGAGGGCACCCGCAGGCAACTCGTCCTCGGCACCACCGCCTTCGGCACCGCCTACGCCGGAAGCCGCTCGGCGTGGACCGCGCCCGAGCTGCTCCAGACCGCCGTCACACTCCGGCTCCCGACCGCCTGACCAGCACGCTCTGGGGGGAACACACACCATGCCGAGCAGTGGCCGTCACGTCACCATGCTCACCGAAGGCACCTACCCGCACGTCCACGGCGGCGTCAGCACCTGGTGCGACCAGCTCGTCCGGGGCATGCCCGAGGTCACCTTCGAGATCCTCGCCCTCACCGGCAGCGGCCGCGAACCCGTCACCTGGGAGCTGCCGCCCAACGTCACCCGGCACACCGCGTTCCCCCTCTGGGGCCACCCGCGGGGACCGGCCGCGCCCACCAGGCCGCGCCGGCCCCCACGGGGGCGCGACCGCCGCCGCTTCCTCGCCGCGTACGAGCGCTTCCTGCTCGCCCTGCTCGACCCGGACGCCGGCCACGACCTCGCCGGCCCCCTGTACGAGCTCGCCGCCCTCGCCCGCGAGGGCCGGCTCACCCCGGCCCTCCGCTCCGAGGCGGCCCTGCGCTCCCTCATGTGGATCTGGACCATGCCGCACCTGCCGACGCGTGCCGCCGGGCCCACCGTCCACGACGCCCTCACCGCCACCGACCTGCTGGAACACGCCCTGCGGCCGCTCGGCGCCCGGATAGCCGACGGCAGCGTGGCGCACGCCGTCTCCAGCGGCCTCGCCACCCTGCCCGCGCTCGCCGCGCAGCACTTCGAAGGGGTGCCCTTCCTGCTCACCGAACACGGCATCTACCTCCGCGAGCGCTACCTCGGCTACCGCACCGAGGCCCAGAGGTGGCCCGTGAAGGCCCTCATGCTCGGCTTCTACCGCGAGCTCAACTCCCTCGGCTACCGCCAGGCCGACCTCATCACCCCCTGCAACCAGTACAACCGGCGCTGGGAGGAGCGCGGCGGCGCCCCCGCCGACCGCATCCGCACCGTCTACAACGGCGTCGACCCCGCCCTCTTCCCCGAGGCGGGACCCGAACCCGAGACCCCCACGCTCAGCTGGTGCGGCCGGGTCGACCCGATCAAGGACCTGGAGACCCTGATCCGGGCGTACGCGATCTGCCGCGCCGAACTCCCCGAGCTGCGGCTCCGCCTCTTCGGCCCCGTCCCCGCCGGCAACGAGGACTACCGCACCCTCCTGGAGAAGCTCGCCGCCGAACTCGGCGTCGCCGACGGCGTCTCCTTCGAGGGCCGCGTCTCCGACGTGCCCTCCGCCTACGCGGCCGGCAGCGTGGTGATGCTCTCCTCCATCAGCGAGGGCTTCCCCTTCTCCCTCATCGAGGCGATGTCCTGCGGCCGGGCCACCGTGTCGACGGACGTCGGAGGGGTGCGGGAGGCGGTCGGCGACACCGGCGTCGTCGTCCCGCCCCGCGAACCGGCCGTCATGGCCGCCGCGGCCTCCGCGCTGCTGCGCGACGGCGCCCGCCGCGCCGAGCTCGGCCGGCGGGCCCGGCAGCGGGTGATCGACGAGTTCACCCTGCACCGCTCGGTCGACGGCTTCCGCCGCATCTACCGCGAACTCGCCGCCCCCCGCTCCGGCGCGGCGATCCCCGCCGTCCCGCCGCTGCGCGTCAGCATCCCGTCCCCGCGCCGAGGCGCGCCCCGAGTCCCCGAAGGCACCCCGGCATGAGCGGCTCCCTCTGGCTGAAACCCCCGACCACCCCTCCGCCCCTCCCGTTCCCGCCCCGCCCGGACCGCGGGACGCCCCACGCCCCCGCCGGACCCGGGGTCGCGCCCGACCCGCTCGACGAACTCGCCGGCCGGCTCGACGCGTTCGTGGCCGCCGCCGTGCACCCGGACGAGATAGCCGCGCTGCTCGAATCGGACGGCATGACCGACGACCACATCCGCCTCACCTACGGGCGGAACGATTCCTTCGCGCTCGCCGAGGACCTGTACGCGCGCGTGGCCCGCCGCCACCCCGGGCCGCCCGGGAAGGACCGGAGCCGCCCGGGGCCCGCCGAAGGGCTCGGCGGCTGCCTGCTGCGCGGCCTCGTCTTCGCACTGCCGGGCCTCGCCTACGTCCTCGCGGGACCGCTGCTCGCCGGACAGCAGGGGCGGTACGGGCTGCCCGCCGGCACCGTGCCGCTGCTCGCCGGGGCCGTCACCGGCTGGGTCTGGAACCAGGCCCTCTCCCACCGCGCCCACACCTGGCTCGGTCTCGGCGACCGGGCCGCCGCCGCCCGCGCCCTGCTCACCGGCGCCCCGGCCGGCGCGCTCGCCGGCACCGCCGTCGCCCTCGCCGCCGCCCGCGACGGCGAACTCCCGGCCGCCGTCTTCGCCGCGGGCCAGTCCCTCTACCTCGGCGCCGCCACCGTCCTCCTCGTCCTCGGCCGCGAACGGGCCCTGCTCGCCGCCCTGCTGCCGCTCCTCGGCGCCCTCCCCGCCCTCCGGTGGGACCTGCCCGACCCGCTGCGCGTCGCCCTGCCGGCCCTCTCGCTCACCGCCGCCTGCCTGGTCGCCGCCCGCGCGCTGCGCCCCGGCACCGCGCGCGGTGCCGCCGGGCGGGGCGGACCGCCGCTGGCGGCCTCCGTCCCGTACGGCCTCTTCGGCCTCGGCAGCGGCGTCCTCGTGCTGTACGCCGGACTCGGCGACGCCCTCGCCACCGGCAGCGGCGCGGTCATCGCGCTCACCCTCTCCATGGGGCCCGCCGAATGGCTGCTGCACCGCTTCCGGGGCGACAGCCTCGCCCGGCTGCGCACCCTCACCACCGCCCGCGAGTTCCGCCGCGCCGTCACCGGCACCCTGGCCCTCCGCCTCGGCGGCTACCTGACCGTGCTCCTCGGCCTCCTGCTCGCCGCCACCCTGCTCTGGCCGGACACCCCCTGGCCGACCGGGGAACGGCTGCTCACCCTGCTGCTCCTCGGCACCGTGCTCTGGCTGGGGCTGCTCCTCCAGGCGTTCGGCGCCGTCCTCGGCGCGGCGGCCGTCTGCCTCCTGGCCGCCGCCGCGCAGACCCTGGAACCGGCGGCGGGAACGCTCGCCGCGGGGACGGCGGCCGTCGTGCTGGCCGCCCTCACCCGTGCTCTGCTGGTACGACCGACCGCCCACCGCCTCTAGAAGGGCACCGACGTGAAGCGTTCCCTCCTGGTGCCCTTCTACGAGCACCCCGCCGACCGCCCCGAGGGCTGGGCGGCCCTGATCGCGGCCGCGCCGGCGCTCCACGGCGTCGTCCTCAACCCCGCGGACGGCGCCGGCGAGGCCCCCGACCCGGCCTTCGCCGAGGCCGCGGAGCGGCTGCGCGCCGCCGGGGTGCGGATCCTCGGCTACGCGGACACCGCCTACGGCCGCCGTCCGCACGCCGAGGTCGTCGCCGACCTGCTCCGCCACCGCGACTGGTACGGCGCCGACGGGGCCTTCCTCGACCAGGTCGCGACCGCGCCCGACGCCCTGCCGCACTACCGCCGTCTCGCCGTCGCCGCGCGGACCGCCGGCGCGGCGACCCTCGTCCTCAACCACGGCACCCACCCCGACGACGGGTACGCCGAACTCGCCGACCTGCTGGTCACCTTCGAAGGCCCCTGGGACACCTACCGCGCCCTCGACCTGCCGGCCGCCCCGCACCACTGCCACCTCGTCTACGCGGCCCCGCCCGGCTTCCGCCCCGCGACCGAGATCCACTGCGCGGTGCCGGGCACGGGCGCCCACCCCTGGGGGACCCTGCCGCACGGGATCGCGGAACCCGCCCGATGAGGCGCCTCCTGCCGCTCCTCGCGGCCCTCCTGCTCCTGGCCACGGCCTGTACCACCGCCCCCGCCCCCGACCCCAAACCGGAGGAGCGGGAACGCTGGCGCCCGACGGCCGGGCTCGCCTGGCAGTGGCAGCTCAGCGGCCGCCTGGACCCGACCGTCGACGTCCCCGTCTACGACATCGACGGCTTCGACCACCCGGCCGCGACCGTCGCCGACCTGCACCGCCGGGGCCGGAAGGTGATCTGCTACCTCTCCACCGGCGCCTGGGAGGACTTCCGCCCCGACGCGGACCGCTTCCCGAAGTCAGTCCTCGGCAGGAGCAACGGCTGGGCCGGCGAACGCTGGCTCGACATCCGCCGCACCGACGTCCTCGAACCCCTCATGGCGGAACGCATCGACATGTGCCGCGCCAAGGGCTTCGACGCCGTCGAACCCGACAACATGGACGGCTACCGCAACCGCACCGGCTTCCCCCTCACCGCCGCCGACCAGCTCGCCTACAACCGCCTCATCGCCCGCCTCGCCCACGACCGCGGCCTGGCCGTCGGCCTCAAGAACGACCTCGACCAGATCCCCCAGCTCCTCCCCGACTTCGACTTCGCGGTCAACGAGCAGTGCGCCGAGTACGCCGAGTGCGACCTCCTGGCCCCCTTCATCGCCGCGGACAAACCCGTCTTCCACGCCGAGTACGAACTGACCCTCGCCCAGTTCTGCCCCCGCTCCCGCGCACTGGGCCTCAGCTCGCTCCTCAAACACCACGAACTCGACGCCTGGCGCCGGGCCTGCTGAGGCCCGGAGACCGGAAGGCGGGGGATCACGAGAGCCGGAAGCAGGTGGCCCGGCCCTCGCCGCGGTCCCGCCATTCCGAGGGGGTCGACCAGCGCGCCGGCTCTCCGGTGCCTTCACGAGGGGGAGAGGGTTGCCCGCCGGAAGATCACGAAGCGGTCACCCTGCGGTCAGCCCAGCGTCAGCGCCACCAGGGTCGCCGTCGCCGCCGTCTCCTCCACGGCGCCGAAGACGTCGCCGGTGACGCCGCCGAAGCGGCGGACGCAGCGGCGGAGGAGGAGGGCGGCGGCGGCCAGGCCGGCGCCGGTGGCGAGGACGGCGTGGACGGCGTCGTACGAGGAGAGGAGGAGGCCGGAGGCGGCGGCGAGGAGGAGGACGGCGGCGGTGCAGAGGGTCGCGGAGCGCACCGGGACGGTGGCGGCGACGATCGCGCCGAGGCCCTCGGGCCGGGCGGCCGGGACGCCGTGCCGGGAGGCGTGGGTGAGGGCGAGCCGGGCGACCGTGGCCGCCAGGACGGCGGCGGCCGCGCCGTGCGCCCAGCCCTCCCCGTACAGCTCGTACAGGGCCGCGACCTGCGCGAGCAGGACGAGGACGAGGGCGATGACGCCGAACGGCCCGATGTCGGACTGCTTCATGATGCGCAGCGCGTCCCCGGCCGGCTTGGCGCTGCCGAGGCCGTCGGCGGTGTCGGCGAGGCCGTCGAGGTGCAGGCCCCGGGTGAGGACGGCGGGGACGGCGACGGTGACGACGGCGGCGAGGAGGGGGCCGGCGCCGAGGGGGAGGAGGACGCCGCCGGCCGCCGCGGCGACCAGGCCGACCGCGAGCCCGGCGAGCGGGGCGCAGAGCATGCCGGCGCGCGCCGCGTCCCGGTCCCAGCGGGTGATGCGGGCGGGGAACACGGTGAGGGTGCCGAAGGCGAAACGCAGGCCGTCCATCCGGGCAGGGTAATCGCCGGACCGGGACGGTAGATTGCGCCTACCGGACAAGAGGTGCATATCGGATCGGGGTGGCATGGGTCACTGGTTCTCCCGCAACATCCTGGAGCCGGGGAAGCTGCCGATGCTCCTCGCGCTGACCTCGTTCGTCCTGACCTTCCTGGTCACCCGCACGGTCACCCGGCTGATCCGCGCCGGGAAGGGCCCGTTCCGGAACGTTTCCTCGGGCGGGCTCCACATCCATCACGTCGTGCCCGGTGTGGTCCTCGCCGTGCTCGGCGGCTTCGGCGCGGTCGCCAGCGGCCGTCACGGCTTCGGCGCCGCGGCCTTCGCCGTCGTCTTCGGGATCGGCGCCGGCCTCGTCCTCGACGAGTTCGCGCTCATCCTCCATCTCGACGACGTGTACTGGTCGGAGGAGGGCCGGCAGAGCGTGGAGGTCGTCGTGCTGACCGCCGCCCTCGTGCTGCTGCCGCTCAGCGGCTTCTCCCCGCTCGGCGTCGACGACGTCACCGACGAGGAGCGCCAGGACCGGGTGGGCTTCCTCCTCACCCTGGCCCTCAACTTCCTGTTCATCCTGGTCGCCCTGGTCAAGGGCAAACCGCGGATGGCGCTCCTCGGGGTCTTCGTGCCGTTCGTGGCGATCGTCGGCGCCGTCCGCCTCGCCCGCCCCGGCTCCTGGTGGTGGCGGCGCCTCTACCACCGCCGCCCTCGGGCACGCGCGCGGGGCACGGTCCGCGCCTACCGGCACGACCGGCGCTGGACCCGGGTGCGGCGGAGGGTTCAGGACCTGATCGGCGGTTTCCAGGAACGCGTCCCGGGCCGCGGCCCCGGCTCGTCCTGACCCCGCTCCCGCCAGGTCTCGAAGGCCATCAGGACGAGGACCCCGGCGATGGCCGCCAGATGCTCCTTGCCCGCCAGGTTCGGCTTGACGACCACCTCGACCACCATCGCCACGACGACGGCCGCGCCCGTCCAGTACGCCCGCTTCCGCCGGCACACGTAGACGGCGAGGCCGACCACCGCCGCCGAGGGGCCGGTGTCCACCACCTGCGCGTCGGAGGCCGGCAGCCCGAAGAGGGTGCCGGGGCCCAGGGCGATGCCCACGCGCGCGTACAGGGTCCCGCAGAGCGTCGCCAGGTACGCGATCCCCAGCGTCCGCCACCGCCCGAGGCACAGCTCCGCGATCCCGAAGACCAGCAGGACCTGCGCGAGCGCGCCCCAGACCGGCAGGTCGAGCGCGGGGACGAAGAGCGAGAGCGGGGTCCGCAGCAGGGCGAGCCACAGCGGGTCCTCGGCCCGCACGGCACCGATGGCCTGGACCGGCCCGTACCCCCACTCCTGGTTCTGGACGAACTGGAACGCCGCGGTGAGGCAGACCGCCGTGAGCGTCAGCGGCACCGCCCTCCACCGCCGGGCCGTCAGCTCCCCCCGTACGGTGACGGCCAGCGGCCCCCACTCGCGCCGGGCGAACCGGCGCACCGGCGAGCTCACCGCCCGCCCGCCAGGTGCTTGCGGTACAGCCTCCCCCGAGGACTTCGTCCAAGGGGTGCCCCCAGGAGCCCCGGAGCCTCCAGGAAGCCCTCGGCCCGCCCGGCGGCCAGGCCGATGCGCGGCAGGTCGGCGCTCTTCTCGAAGAGCATGAAACGCGGCTCCCAGATCGGTCGGTACTTGGCGTTGGCCCGGTACAGCGACTCGATCTGCCACCAGCGGGAGAAGAAGCCGAGCAGGGAGCGCCAGAGCCTCAGCACCGGTCCGGCGCCGAGCTTCGAGCCGCGTTCGAAGACGGAGCGGAACATCGCGAAGTTCAGTGAGACCTGAGTGATCCCGATCTCCTTCGCCCGCTGGAGGAGCTCGATCACCATGAACTCCATCAGCCCGTTCTCGGAGTCCCGGTCACGCCGCATCAGGTCGAGCGAGAGCCCCTTCGGCCCCCACGGCACGAAGGAGAGCAGCGCCCGCAGCTCGCCCGTGCCGTCGGTGCACTCCAGCATCACGCACCGCCCGTCGCGCGGGTCCCCGAGCCGGCCGAGCGCCATCGAGAAGCCGCGCTCGGTGGCGCCGTCCCGCCAGTCGTCGGCCTTGCGCAGCAGCTCCGCCATCTCCCCGGCCGGAATCGACTCGTGCCGCCGGATCCGCACCTCGTACCCGGCCCGCGCCACCCGGTTGTACGCCTGCCGCACGGTCCGCATCGCCCGCCCGTCCAGGGTGAACTCGTCGGTCTCCACGATCGCCTCGTCACCCAGCTCCAGGGCGTCGAGACCGTGCCGGGCGTAGATCACCCCGGCCTCCTCGCTCGCGCCCATCACCGCCGGGGTCCAGCCGTGCTCCCGCGCCTCGGCGAGCCACGGTTCGATGGCCCCCGGCCACGCCTCCGGGTCGCCGATCGGGTCGCCGGAGGCGAGCGAGACCCCGCCCACCACCCGGTAGGCGACGGCGGCCTTCTCGCTCGGCGACCAGACCACGCTCTTCTCGCGGCGCAGCGCGAAGTAGCCGAGGGAGTCCCGCTCCCCGTGCTTGTCGAGCAGCGCCCGCAGCCGCTCCTCGTCCTCCTCGGTGAGCGGATCGACCGCGCGGCGGGAGCGGAAGGCGGCGAAGAGCACGGCGAAGAGCAGCAGCGTGGACATCACGTTGACGACCACGTCGACCCAGCCGGGGGTGGCGATGGCGGGGAAGCGGGAGTCGTCCGCGGCCAGCGTGATCAGCCGCATCACGCCGTACCGCCACCGCTCCAGGAAGGTGGAGGTGCCGGTGGCCGTGTTGGTGGCGGTCACCAGGAGGGCGGCGAGCAGCGAGGTGACGAGCAGGCCGCCGACCGCGACGATCGCGGCGAGCAGCGGATTGGACCGGTCCCCCTTCGCGTAGAACTCCTTGCGGCCGAGCAGCAGCGCCAGGAAGAAGGCCGCGCTCAGGGCCAGCGAGATCCAGTTCTGCGCGTGCTGCCGGACCTCGGGGAGGATCATCACCAGCGCGAAGAGCAGCAGGAACAGCCCGCTGAGCACGGTGTTGAGGATCCAGGCGGCCCGCTTGCGGCGGCGCATGGTGATCGCCAGGAAGAGGGTGAGGACGCCGGAGGCGAAGCCCGCCGTCAGCATGTACGGCGTGAAGTAGTCGTCCTCGTTGTGCCGCCGCAGGTCCTGGCCGAAGGAGACCCAGACGGCACTCAGGAAGTTGACGAACGTGACGGCGCGGAGGTACCAGACGGCGAACGCGGCACTCCGCCGTGAGCGGTCGGTACCGCGGGGCGTTCCTTCGGCGGACAAACGGACCTCTCCCATGAAAAGCGATCATATGGGGCACCGCTTGCCGTGCGGCGACGCCGGAGGCGGCCATCCGCGCGTCGCGGACGGCCGCCTCCGGGCCTCACCGATTCCGGTGGTGCGCTCCCCGTCAGACCGCCCCGGCCGGGGCGGCCGCGCCCGCGGCGGTCGGCTCCGGGCGCTCGGGCAGCTCGGCGGCGAGCGCCGCCGCGGCCCGGACGAGGGGGAGCGCGAGCAGTGCCCCGGTTCCCTCACCCACCAGGACGCCCTGGTCGAGCAGGGGGTTGAGCGCCATCCGGTCCAGCGCCTTCGCCTGTGCCGGCTCCCCGGACACCTGGCCCGCCAGCCACCAGTCCGGCGCCCGGAACGCCGCCCGCTGCGCCACCAGCGCGCAGGCCGCGCCCACCACGCCGTCCAGGATCACCGGCATCCGCCGCACCGCCGCCTGCAGCAGGAAGCCGGTCGTCGCCGCCAGGTCCGCCCCGCCGACCGCGCCGAGCAGCGCCAGCTGGTCGCCGAGCACCGGCCGGGCCCGCCGCAGCGCGTCCCGGATCGCCGCGCACTTGCGCATCCACGCCAGGTCGTCGATCCCCGCGCCGCCGCGCCCCGTCACCACCGAGGCGTCCGTGCCGCACAGCGCCGCGATCAGCGTCGACGCCGGGGTCGTACCGCCCACGCTCAGATCGCCGAGCACCACCAGATCGGTGCCCGAGTCGGCCTCCTCGTCGGCGATCGCCATCCCGAGCCGCACCGCCGCCTCGGTCTCCTCCGGCGTCAGCGCGTCCTCGACGTCGATCCGGCCGCTGCCGCGCCGCACCCGGTGCCGGGTCACCGACTCCGGCAGCAGCTCCGGGTCGCAGTCCAGGCCCGCGTCCACGACCCGCACCGGCACGTCCATCGAGCGGGCGAGCACCGCCAGCGGGCTCTCCCCGTCGAGCAGCTCCCGCACCAGGAGGTGCGCGGTCCCGGCCGGGCGGCCCGACACCTCCTGGACGGCGACGCCGTGGTCACCGGCGAAGACGACCACCTTCGGCTGCGTGATCGCCCGCACCCGCACCGCCGACTGGGCGGCCGACAGCCACTCGCCCAGCTCGTCGAGGCGGCCGAGCGCGCCCGCGCGGACGGCGAGCCGCTCCCGGCGCTCCTCGGCGTCGCGCCGGATCCCGCCGTCGGGGCGCTCGATCAGATCGGAGAAGTCGTCGAGATTCAGGGGCTGCAGGGGCTGCAGGGGTTCCATCGGGGTTCCGCCTTGTGGCATCAGCGAGGTTCGGCACGGGCTGGTCGCCTCGGGCGCCCTCAGGCACCTTCAGGGACCCTCAAGGATCAGCACCCTACCCGCGCAGCACCAGGGCCTGACCGGCGACCACGAGGACCACCTGCTCGCACTCGTCCCCGAAGGCCGCGTTGAGCCGCCCCAGCTCGTCCCGGAAGCGCCGCCCGGCCGCCGTCGCCGGCACCACGCCCGAGCCGACCTCGTTCGTCACCGCCACCACCGTCCTGCGGGCCGCCCGCACCGCCGCCACCAGCTCAGCCGTCCGCTCCCGCAGCGCCGCCCGCCCGCCGTCCGCCCAGACGGCGTCGTCCCAGGCGCCCACCCGGTCCATGGCGTCCGTCAGCCACAGCGACAGGCAGTCGATCAGCAGCGCCGGACCCTCCTCCGCGAGCAGCGGCACCAGGTCGGTGGTCTCGGCCGTACGCCACGAGCCGGGCCGCCGCTCCCGGTGCAGGCTCACCCGCTCCGCCCACTCCCGGTCGCCCTCGCGGGACCCGCCGGTCGCCACGTACACCACGTCGGGGAAGGTCTCCAGGCGCCGCTCGGCCTCCACCGACTTCCCCGACCGCGCTCCGCCCGTCACCAGCGTCCGGCGCGGCACCACCGGCAGGTCGTGGTACTCGCCCAGGTACAGCACCGTCCCGTCCGGCACCGCCCGCGCCCCGGCCGCCGCGAGCCGCCGGTCCAGCTCGCCGCCGGCCGGCGCGTCATGGTCCAGGTGGACGGCGATCACCTCCGTGCCGGGCCCCACCGCGCCGCTCGCCCGCAGCCGGGCCAGCGCGTCGGGACGGCCCGTGACGTCCGCCGCCACCAGGTCGTACGGCTCCTGGTGGTTCTCCGCGAGACCGGCCGGCGCCCCGCCGCGCGGCAGGTAGAGCAGCCGCTCGCCCTCGGCCGACACCACCTCGTAGCCGGTCCCGGGGGAGTCCATCGGCACCGCCCGCACCCGGTGCCCGCTGATCAGCGTCAGCTCCCGTCCGTCGGGCACCCGCCCGGCCGTCGGCAGCCCCGCCGGCAGCTCCACCGGCGGACCGTCGTGCGGATACGTCAGGAGCACCTGCCGCACCCCCACCAGCGAACGCCCCGCGCGGGCCGCGGCGAGCGCCGCCCCCGGGGTCAGGTCGAGCAGCAGGGCCCCGTCCACGAGCAGCGCGGTCGCGGCACGCGCGCGTGCGCCGCGGGAGGACGCGCACACCGCGCAGGGGCAGTCGGGGCGGGGCAGACCGAGCGGGGAGCCGGTGCCGAGCAGAGTCAGTTCCACGCTCTGATCCTCCCGCGCCCCCGCGCGCGGTGCTCGCCCGGCTACGCTGCGGGCAGGAAACCGATCATCCGGTGAGCCCCAGGAGGCGGACATGGCATGGACGTGGCGGTTCGAGAAGTCCGACGGCACGGAGGTCACCCCGGTGGTGACCCCGGAGGACTTCACCACGCAGGGCGACGCCGAGAGCTGGCTGGGCGAGCACTGGCGCGACCTCCTCGCCGGCGGCGCCGACCAGGCGACCCTCTCCGAGGACACGGTCAAGATCTACGGTCCGATGCCCCTGGACGCGGGGGAGTAGGAGCGTCGCGCACGCGACCGCGGGGCCGGAGGCCGCTCACATCTCGCCGAGCGTGACCTCCGCCCTGCGGGTCGCCGAGCCCCGGACGTAGGTGACCTCCACCTCGTCTCCCGGCCTGCGGTCCGCCAGGGACTCCGCCAGCGAGGTGATCGTCGTGATGTCGTCGTCGGCGAGCCGGGTGATCACGTCCCCCGCCCGCAGCCCCGCCTCCGCCGCCGCCCCGCCGGCCTCCGCCTCCACGACCGCCACGCCCGCCGGCTCGTAGTCGTCGTTCAGGAGGGTGCGGCCGGTGATGTCGAGGGCGGCCCGGCCCGAGTCGGTGACCTTGCCGTCCTTGATGATCTGGTCGGCGATCGTCCGCACCATCGACGCGGGGATCGCGAAGCCGATCCCGGGCGCCGCGCCGCCGCCCATCTGCGGGTCGCTCGCCGCCAGGGTCGGGATGCCGATGACCCGGCTGTCCAGGTCGACCAGCGCGCCCCCGCTGTTGCCGGGGTTGATCGCCGCCGAGGTCTGCACCATGTTCCCGATGGTCGCCCCCGTGCCGCCGCCGGTGCGGCCCTCGCTGACCGTGCGGCCGGTCGCCGAGACGATGCCCTGGGTGACGCTGCCGGACAGTCCGAGCGGGGAGCCCATCGCCAGCACGATCTGGCCCATCTCCACGTCCGCCGAGTCGCCGAACTCGGCCGGTCTGAGCCCGTCGGGCACCGACTCCAGCCGGATCACCGCGAGGTCCTGTTCGGGATAGGCCGCGACCAGCCGGGCCGCCACCGGCTGCCCGCCGGTGGCGGCGGTGACCCGGAAGGACTTCTCCTCGCCGACCACGTGCGCGTTGGTGACGACGTGCCCCTTGTCGTCGTAGACGACGCCGGAGCCGAGGCCCTCCGAGGCGTCGATCTGCACCACGGACGGCAGGACGTCCCTGATGACGGTCTGGTAGTCGTCCTGGAGGTCGTTCGCGGCGAGCGGCGCCGCCTGCGCGGTGGTCCGCCCGGGCGCGTCGGCCGCGCCGGAACCGGACGAGCACCCGGCGGTCAGCGCGGCGGCACAGGCCCCCGCGGCGAGGGGCAGGACGAGGCGTCGGGTACGGGAGCGTGTACGCGCACGGGAGGCATCCATGTCCGGAGTATCCGTTCCGCCCCCTTCGCCCGTCCCGATGGAGGCCGCCGATCAGGCGTACGTCCCGGCGGAGCGGGCAGGGACAGGGGCAGGGAGCAGGCGATGCGGAAAGGGGCCGGCGCGCCGCGTCGGCGCACCGGCCCCTCCGGCCGCGCGGGACGGGCTCAGCCCCGTACCCCGCACAGGTGCAGCAGCGCCGCCACCCGGCGGTACGGATCCGTCCGGCCCGCCCGCTCCTCGGCGGCGAGCAGCCGCTCCAGCTCCTCGGCGGCCGGCAGACCCACCTCCAGCGGGACGCCGTCGGTGAAGACCCGCACCCCGTACCAGGCGTGCAGCGGCGCCGCGATCCCGGCGAGCGTCGCCGACAGCGCGTCGAGGCGGTCGGCCCGCACCTTCACGCCGTCGTCGTCCTGGTAGACGTCCGTGTCGAAGCCGGCCAGCGCACCCGCCCAGTCCCCGGCGAGCCCCGGCCGCATGGCGAGGGCGTCCGCGTTCCGTACCACCAGGGAGAGCAGGCCGCCGGGCGCCAGCATCCGGGCCAGGCCCGCGAGCAGCGCGTCCGGCTCGTCGGCGTACATGAGCACGCCGTGGCACAGCACCACGTCGAAGCTTCCGGGCAGGAAGTGGACGCCGGTCTCGCGGCCGTCGCCCTCGATGAGCCGGACCCGCTCGCGGATCCCGGCCGGCTCGGTCGCCAGCGACTCCCGGGCCGCCTTCAGCAGGTCGGGGTCGGACTCCAGGCCCGTGACCGTGTGCCCGGCCCGGGCCAGACGCAGCGCCTGCGTGCCGGCCCCCATGCCCGCGTCGAGGATCCGCAGCCGCTGCCCCACCGGGTAGCGGCCCGTTATCTGCTCGTCGACCTGCCGGGCGACGATCTCCTGCCGGATGGTGTCCCGCAGCCCGCCGTGACCGGCGGGCCAGTGGACGACCGCCGGCAGTACGGGAGCGCCCGCCCCGGCGCCGGGGACGCCGAAGCCGGGGACACCGGAGGCCGAACCGTCCGCGCTCAGGGCCGCTCTCCGCGCTTGACCTGCGGCTTCGGCAGCCGCAGACGGCGCATCTGGAGCGTGCGCATCAGGCCGTACGCGACCGCGCCGCGCTTCGGCTCGTTAGGGAAGCGCTCGTTGAGCTGCTTCCGCAGGCGGATCCAGATGCCGATGGAGTCGATGACGATCAGGATGATCACACCGAGCCACAGCAGCAGCGAGATGTTCTGCAGCGCGCGGTTGGTGTTGCCGAAGAGCGAGAGCACGAGGATGACCACGGCCATCGGCAGGAAGAACTCGGCGATCGCGAACCGCGAGTCGACGAAATCGCGCACGAACCGGCGCACCGGGCCCTTGTCACGGGCCGGCAGATAACGCTCGTCACCGCTGTTCAGCGCCTCGCGCTGACGGGTCAGGTCGGCTCGCCGCGCCTCACGCTGGCGCTTGGCGGCCTCCTTGCGGTCGAGCGGGACGCTCTGCGCACGACGGCGCTGGGTCTGGGCCTCACTCCGCTTCGGGGTCGGGCGGCCCTTGGGGGCCTCGGGGTCGCGGGGCTGCTTGGAGAGGTCCGCCGTCACCTTCTCGGTGGGGGCCTTCTCATCCTTCGAACGGCTACGGAACACAAAACCCAAGGGTACGGGGTGGCGGGCGGGGAACCCCAGTCCGGGAGGGAACGATCCGCTCACAGCCGGCGTCGTAACCGGTACGCACACGAGGACGCACGGGCGCGCCAGGGGTCTCCCCGAGATCCTTCTACTCCTCCCGCCGGAGACGGGAGCTGCCGCAGTCGTCCTTGGGGAGGAGCGCATCCCGCTCCGAACAGTGCGGTAATGGAGACAGGGACCGTACTGTGGATCCTGACGAAGAGCTGGTGCCGAGTCCGTCAGAAGGGGGCGCGCGAAGCCCATGAGCGGTGTCATGAAGCGTATGGGGATGATCTTCCGCGCGAAGGCGAACAAGGCCCTTGACCGGGCCGAGGACCCGCGCGAAACGCTCGACTACTCCTACCAGAAGCAGCTGGAGCTGCTGCAGAAGGTGCGCCGGGGCGTCGCCGACGTCGCCACCTCCCGCAAGCGGCTCGAACTCCAGCTGAACCAGCTGCAGGGCCAGTCCGCCAAGCTGGAGGACCAGGGCCGCAAGGCGCTGGCCCTCGGCCGCGAGGACCTCGCCCGCGAGGCGCTCTCCCGCCGGGCCGCGCTCCAGCAGCAGGTCAGCGACCTCGAGACGCAGCACCAGACGCTCCAGGGCGAGGAGGAGAAGCTCACCCTCGCCGCGCAGCGCCTCCAGGCCAAGGTCGACGCCTTCCGCACCCGGAAGGAGACCATCAAGGCCACCTACACGGCCGCCCAGGCCCAGACCCGGATCGCCGAGTCCTTCTCCGGCATCTCCGAGGAGATGAGCGACGTCGGCCTCGCCATCCAGCGGGCCGAGGACAAGACCGCCCAGCTCCAGGCCCGGGCCGGCGCCATCGACGAGCTGCTCGCCTCCGGTGCCCTCGACGACCAGTCGGGCCTCGCCAAGGACGACATCCAGGCCGAGCTGGACCGCCTCTCCGGCGGCACGGACGTCGAGCTGGAGCTCCAGCGCATGAAGGCCGAACTGGCCGGGGGCCCCTCCGACCGGCAGCAGGCCATCGAGGGCGGCGCCACGGGCACCCCGCAGCAGAACCAGCAGCAGAACCACCCCCGCTTCGACAAGCAGTAGCCGACCGGCAGAGGACGCGTCATGATCGTACGGATCATGGGGGAGGGCCAGCGAGAGCTGGCCGACAGCCACTTCGCCGAGCTGAACGAGCTCGACGACGAGTTGCTGCGCGAGATGCGATCGGGCGACGAGGAGGGCTTCCGCCGCACCCTGGCGGCCCTCCTCGGCGCCGTCCGCACCCTGGGCACGCCCCTGCCGGACGACGCCCTGGAACCCTCGGAACTCATCCTCCCGTCCCCGGACGCCACCCTGGACGAAGTCCGGGACATGCTCTCGGACGACGGCCTGATCCCCGGCTAGGCCGGTGCGGGCGGGCGTTCCGCGAGGGGCGCGGGGGTCCCCCGTCCGAGCGGGGCCGAGAGCCGGGGGGCGGGCACACCGGAACCGCGCCCTGAGCGGCGCCCGAGCCGCGGCCCCCGCCCCCGGGACCCGCGCCCGAGCCGCAGCCCCCGCCCCCGGGACCCGCGCCGTTCCCCGCGCCCGAACCACCCCGTACCGTTCCCCGGTGACCCGCACCCACCTGGCCACCCACCTGAGGGACCGCCTCCGCGACCACCCCCTCGCCTTCGACGCCGTCCTCGCCGGAGGCGTCCTCGTCGCGATGATCGCCGCCTCCTTCACCGACCCCCACGGCAGCGCCACCGGCCCCACCTTCGGCGAGCGCGTCCCCACCCTCCTCGGCGTCGGGATGATGCTCGCCGCCGCCGTCGCCCTCATCCTCCGCCGCCGCAGACCCTTCGCGGTCCTCGCGTTCACCTCCGCGCTCGCCCTCGTCGAGCTGCTCGGCGAGACCCGCCCGGCCCCCGTCACCATCGGCGTCGTCGTCGCGCTCTACACCGTCGCCTCCCGCACCGACCGCCCCACCACCTGGCGCGTCGGCCTCGCCACCATGACCGCGCTGGCCGCCGCCGCCATGGCCTTCGGCCCGACGCCCTGGTACGCCCAGGAGAACCTCGGGGTCTTCGCCTGGACCGGCATGGCCGCCGCCGCCGGCGACGCCGTCCGCAGCCGCCGCGCCTTCGTCGACGCGATACGGGAGCGCGCCGAGCGGGCCGAGCGGACCCGCGAGGAGGAGGCCCGCCGCCGCGTCGCCGAGGAGCGGCTCCGCATCGCCCGCGACCTCCACGACGTCGTCGCCCACCACATCGCCCTGGTCAACGTGCAGGCGGGGGTCGCCGCGCACGTCATGGACAAGCGCCCCGACCAGGCCAAGGAGGCCCTCGCCCACGTCCGCGAGGCCAGCCGCTCCGCCCTGGACGAGCTCCGCGTCACCGTCGGCCTGCTCCGCCAGTCCGGCGACCCCGCGGCCCCGACCGAGCCCGCCCCCGGCCTCGCCCTCCTCGACGGGCTCCTCGCCGGCTTCCGCAAGGCCGGGCTGCCGGTGTCGCTGGCCCGCACCGACGGCGGCCACCAGCTCCCCTCGGCCGTCGACCTCGCCGCGTACCGGATCGTCCAGGAGGCCCTCACCAACGTCCGCAAGCACGCGGGACCCGACGCCCGCGCCGAGGTGAGCGTCGTCCTCGTGGGCCGTACCGTCGAGATCACCGTCCTCGACGACGGCGTCCCGCAGCCCGGACCGGCCCCCGAGCCCTCCGGCGGCCACGGCCTGCTCGGCATGCGCGAGCGGGTCACCGCGCTCGGCGGCGTCCTCACCGCCGCACCCCGCTACGGCGGCGGCTTCCGCGTGCAGGCGATACTGCCGCTGACGCCCGGGACGGCCCGGGAGCCGGGGGAGGACGACCGATGACCATCCGGGTACTGCTCGCCGACGACCAGGCCCTGCTGCGCAGCGCCTTCCGGGTGCTCGTGGACTCCGAGCCCGACATGGAGGTCGTCGGGGAGGCCGCCGACGGCGCGCAGGCCGCCGCCCTGGCCCGCAGCGAACGGCCCGACGTCGTCCTCATGGACATCCGGATGCCCGGCACCGACGGCCTCGCCGCCACCCGCGCGATCACCGCCGACCCCGAACTCGCCGACGTCCGCGTCGTCATGCTCACCACCTTCGAGATCGACGAGTACGTCGTGGAGTCGCTGCGCGCCGGCGCCTCCGGCTTCCTCGGCAAGGGCGCCGAACCGGACGAGCTGCTCGGCGCCATCCGGATCGCGCACGCCGGCGAGGCGCTGCTCTCCCCGGCCGCCACCAAGGGCCTGATCGCCACCTTCCTCGCCCAGAGCGCCGCCGCCGACCCGGTCGGCGCCCCGGTGGACGCGGGCCGGCTCGCCGCGCTCACCGCCCGGGAGCGCGAGGTCCTCGTCCTGGTCGGCGGCGGCCTCTCCAACGACGAGATCGCCGCACGGCTCGACGTCAGCCCGCTCACCGTGAAGACCCACGTCAACCGCACCATGGCCAAGCTCGGCGCCCGCGACCGCGCCCAGCTGGTGGTGACCGCGTACGAGACGGGACTGGTACGCCCGAGGACTGAGTGACCCCGCCCGGCGGCGTACTCCATACGCGGTACGCGCCGGCCCGGAAACGGGCCCGGGGGGCGAGGAATCCGTCCTCCGGATGGCCGATCCTGGGCGCTGGGGGGCGCTCCTGGCTGCCCGCCGCCTGCCGACGAGTACGCCACGGAAGAGAGACCCCATGTCCTGGCTGTCCAGATTCAGCCTCGCGCAACGGGCCCTGATCGGGCTGATGTCCATCGTCGCCGTCGTCTTCGGACTGATAGCGATCCCCCAGCTGAAGCAGCAGCTGTTCCCGTCGATCGAGCTCCCGATGGTCTCGATCATCGCCCCCTACCAGGGCGCCTCTCCCGACGTGGTCGAGAAGCAGGTCGTCGAGCCGCTGGAGAACAACCTCAAGGCCGTCGACGGCATCAAGGGCATCACGTCCACCGCCTCCGAGGGCAGCGCCGTCATCATGGCCTCCTTCGACTACGGGGACGAGTCGACCAAGCAGCTCGTCGCCGACGTCCAGCAGGCCGTCAACCGCGCCCGGGCGCTGCTGCCCGACACGGTCGACCCGCAGGTGGTGGCCGGCTCCACCGACGACATCCCGACCGTCGTCCTCGCCGCCACCTCCGACCGGGACCAGCAGGCCCTCGCCGACCAGCTGGAGCGGACCGTCGTCCCGGCCCTGGAGGACATCGACGGCGTCGGCCAGGTCAGCATCGACGGCGTGCAGGACCTCCAGGTCTCCGTCACCCCCGACGAGCGCAAGCTCGCCGCGGCCGGCCTGACCTCCATGAACCTCGCCGAGGCGCTCCGGAACGGCGGCGGCACCGTGCCCGCCGGCTCCTTCTCCGAGGCCGGCAAGAGCCGCACCGTCCAGGTCGGCGGCGGCTACACCTCGCTCCAGCAGATCCAGGACCTCCGCGTCAAGCCCGCGCGGGGCAAGGCCGTCCGGCTCGCCGACGTCGCCACCGTGGAGCAGGAGGAGTCCGCCCGGGTCTCGCTGACCCGCACCAACGGCAAGCCCAGCCTGGCCGTCATGGCCACCATGGACAAGGACGGCAGCGCCGTCGCCATCTCCGAGGCCGTCGAGGAGAAGCTGCCCGGGCTGCGGGAGCAGCTGGGCGCCGGCGCCCAGCTGACCGTCGTGTCCGACCAGGGCCCGGCCGTCGCCAAGTCGATCTCGGGCCTCACCACCGAGGGCGCCCTCGGCCTCGTCATGGCCGTCCTGGTGATCCTGGTCTTCCTCGCCTCGGTCCGCTCGACGCTGGTCACCGCGGTCTCCATCCCGCTCTCGGTCGTCCTCGCGCTGATCGTGCTGTGGACCCGCGACCTCTCGCTCAACGTGCTGACGCTCGGCGCGCTCACCATCGCCATCGGCCGGGTCGTCGACGACTCGATCGTGGTCCTGGAGAACATCAAGCGCCACCTCGGTTACGGCGAGGACCGCCAGTCGGCGATCATCACCGCGGTGAAGGAGGTGGCCGGCGCGGTCACCTCCTCGACCCTGACCACCGTCGCCGTCTTCCTGCCGATCGGCCTGGTCGGCGGCATGGTCGGCGAGCTGTTCGGCTCCTTCAGCCTCACCGTGACGGCCGCCCTGCTGGCCTCGCTGCTCGTCTCCCTGACGGTCGTGCCGGTGCTCTCGTACTGGTTCCTGCGCGCTCCCAAGGGCACCTCCGAGGATCCCGACGAGGCCCGCAGGCTCGCCGAGGAGAAGGAGGCGAAGAGCCGCCTCCAGCGCGCGTACGTGCCGGTCCTCCGCTTCGCCACCCGCCGCCGCCTCACCAGCGTCGCCATCGCCCTCGTCGTCCTGGTCGTCACCTTCGGCATGGCGCCGCTGCTGAAGACCAACTTCTTCGACCAGGGCGACCAGCCGGTCCTGACGGTCAAGCAGAAGCTGGAGCCGGGGACCTCCCTGGACGCCTCCGACGAGGCCGCGAAGAAGATCGAGAAGGTCCTCGCGGACACCGAGGGCGTCAAGGACTACCAGGTCACCGTCGGCTCCTCCGGCTTCATGGCGGCCTTCGGCGGCGGCACCGGCGCCAACCAGGCCTCCTTCCAGGTAACCCTGGAGGAGTCCGCCTCGTACGAGAAGACCCGCGACGCCATCGAGTCGGCCCTCGGGAAGCTCGACGGCGTCGGCGACACCTCGATCTCGGCCGGCGACGGCTTCGCCGCCCAGGACCTGAGCGTCATCGTGAAGGCCGGCGACCGGGAGCTGCTCCAGAAGGCGTCCGAGCAGGTGCGGAAGGCCGTCGCGGAGCTGGAGGACGTCACCGACGTCCAGAGCGACCTCTCCCAGTCGGTCCCGCGGATCTCCGTGCGGGCCGACGAGAAGGCGGCCGACGCCGGCTTCGACGACGCCACCCTCGGCATGGTCGTCGCCCAGGCCGTCCGCGGCACCCCCGCCGCCAAGGCCACCCTCGACGACACCGAGCGGGACGTCCTCATCACCTCGGCCGCCCCGGCCACCACCCTCGACCAGCTGAAGGCGCTGCCCGTCGGCCCGGTGAAGCTCGGTGACATCGCCACCGTCGAGCTCGTCCCCGGCCCGGTCTCCATGACCCGGATCGACGGCGCCCGCGCGGCGACGATCACGGCCAAGCCGACCACGGACAACACCGGCGCCGTCGGCACCGCGCTCCAGTCGAAGATCGCCGCGCTCGACCTGCCGGAGGGCGCCTCGGCCTCCGTCGGCGGCGTCTCCGAGGACCAGAACGAGGCCTTCCTCAACCTGTTCCTGGCGATGCTCGCGGCCGTCGCGATCGTCTTCATGCTGCTCGTCGCGACCTTCCGGTCGCTGGTCCAGCCGCTGATCCTGCTGGTCTCCATCCCGTTCGCCGCCACCGGCGCCATCGGCCTGCTGGTCGCGACCGGCACCGCGATGGGCGTCCCGGCGATGATCGGCATGCTGATGCTCATCGGCATCGTCGTCACCAACGCGATCGTCCTGATCGACCTGATCAACCAGTACCGGGCCCAGGGGTACGGCGTCGTCGAGGCCGTCGTCGAGGGCGGCCGGCACCGGCTCCGCCCGATCCTGATGACCGCACTGGCGACGATCTTCGCCCTGCTGCCGATGGCCCTCGGCATCACCGGCGAGGGCGGCTTCATCGCCCAGCCGCTCGCCGTGGTCGTCATCGGCGGCCTGATCAGCTCGACCCTGCTGACCCTCCTGCTCGTCCCGACGCTCTACGCGATGGTCGAGCTCCGCAAGGAGCGCCGCGCGAAGAAGAAGGCGGCGAAGAAGGGCGCGAAGAAGACCGTCAAGGGCAAGGACGGCGAGCAGAAGGTGATTCCGGAGCAGCCGGACGTCACCCCGCTCGACGCGAGCCTGCTCGACGCCCTGGACTGAGGTCCCGGCCGGCAGGCGAAAGGGGCGGCCCACGGACTCGTGGGCCGCCCCTTCCGGCGTACGTGCGGGAGAACCGTTACGGCAGGGCCAGCATCCGCTCCAGCGCCAGCTTCGCGAACGACTCCGTCTCCCGGTCGACCTCGATCCGGTTGACGAGGTTGCCCTCGGCCAGCGACTCCAGCGTCCACACCAGGTGCGGCAGGTCGATCCGGTTCATGGTGGAGCAGAAGCAGACCGTCTTGTCGAGGAAGACGATCTCCTTGCCCTGGTCGGCGTAACGGTTCGCCAGGCGGCGGACCAGGTTCAGCTCCGTGCCGATGGCCCACTTCGAGCCGGCCGGGGCCGCCTCCAGGGTGTTGATGATGTACTCGGTCGAGCCCACGTGGTCCGCGGCGGCGACGACCTCGTGCTTGCACTCCGGGTGGACCAGCACGTTCACGCCGGGGATCCGGGCGCGCACGTCCTCGACCGACTCCAGCGAGAAGCGGCCGTGCACCGAGCAGTGGCCCCGCCACAGGATCATCTTGGCGGCGCGCAGCTCCTCGGCGGTGAGCCCGCCGTTGGGCTTGTGCGGGTTGTAGACCACGCAGTCGTCCAGGGACATGCCCAGGTCGCGGACGGCGGTGTTGCGGCCCAGGTGCTGGTCCGGGAGGAAGAGGACCTTCTCGCCCTGCTCGAAGGCCCAGTTCAGCGCCCGCTCGGCGTTGGACGAGGTGCAGATGGTGCCCCCGTGCTTGCCGGTGAAGGCCTTGATGTCCGCCGAGGAGTTCATGTACGAGACGGGCACGGTGACGTCCGCGATCCCGGCCTCGGTCAGCACGTCCCAGCATTCGGCGACCTGCTCGGCGGTGGCCATGTCGGCCATCGAGCAGCCGGCCGCGAGGTCCGGCAGGACGACCTTCTGGTCGTCGCCGGTGAGGATGTCGGCCGACTCGGCCATGAAGTGCACGCCGCAGAAGACGATGTACTCGGCCTCCGGCTTGGCGGCGGCGTCACGGGCGAGCTTGAAGGAGTCTCCGGTGACGTCGGCGAACTGGATGACCTCGTCGCGCTGGTAGTGGTGGCCGAGCACGAAGACCTTGTCCCCGAGCTTCTCCTTGGCCGCCCGGGCCCGCTCCACCAGGTCCGGGTCGGAGGGAGACGGCAGGTCGCCGGGACATTCCACGCCGCGCTCGCTCTTCGGGTCGGCCTCGCGACCGAGCAGCAGCAGGGCGAGCGGCGTCGGCTGGACGTCCAGGGTGGGGTTCTGGGCGGTGGTCACGTCACGCACCCTTTCTTCGGGGGGAGCTTCAAAAGCCTTTTCGTCTAAATGACGCTATCTATCATAACCCCTTCACGTCATTCTGACGATGGCCATAGTGTCGATGTGACGAATTCGCCCTCCGCGTCTCTGGACAGGGTGTGCGAGCATGAAGGAGGGAAATCCCACCCGACCCGGAATGAATCCGGGGCACCGCCGGTTGTCACCGTCGGCAAGCAGTCTCCGTACAACCCGGGAGAGATGTAGATGTCCGTATCGGACGAGACCAGCACCGTCACCGACGGCATCCTTCTGAGCGACGCCGCCGCGGCCAAGGTCAAGGCTCTGCTCGACCAGGAAGGCCGTGACGACCTCGCGCTGCGCGTCGCCGTCCAGCCCGGCGGCTGCTCCGGCCTCCGCTACCAGCTGTTCTTCGACGAGCGCTCGCTCGACGGCGACGTCGTCAAGGACTTCGACGGCGTCAAGGTCGTCACCGACCGCATGAGCGCCCCGTACCTCGGCGGTGCCTCGATCGACTTCGTCGACACCATCGAGAAGCAGGGCTTCACGATCGA
Source organism: Streptomyces roseolus (assembly GCF_014649855.1). Taxonomy (GTDB): domain Bacteria; phylum Actinomycetota; class Actinomycetes; order Streptomycetales; family Streptomycetaceae; genus Streptomyces; species Streptomyces roseolus. The sequence goes on from NZ_BMTV01000002.1 coordinate 187,097, forward strand.
CAACCCGAACGCCACCGGCTCCTGCGCCTGCGGCGACTCGTTCAGCTAAACCGTCGCGGAGCGCCGAAGAGGGCGGTGGCCCGGGAGACCGACCTCCCGGGCCACCGCCCTCTCCGCGTGCCCGGCGACTACCGGCGGGGCACCGCCTCCCCGCTCGCCGCGTCCACCACGGGACGGCCGCCCAGCGGCGCCGCCAGGGTCACCTCCACGGTGATCTCCTTGGCGACCAGGATGCAGGCCGCCTGGTCCGGGTCCCGCAGCTTCTCCTCGATCCGCACCCGCACCTGCCGCGGGTCCTCCGCGGCGTGCGCCGTGTACGTGTGGCACACCCCGCCCCAGAAGGTCACGGCGAGCGTCCGTCCGTCACCGCCGACCGTGAACGACTCGATCCGCCGCACCGGCGCCGTCCCGTCGGAGGGCTCCGGCGCGACCGGCTCGGGCGACGGAGCCGCCGGCGGCACCAGGAACTCCGCCGCCACCGCCGTCGAGGTCACCGTGTACGGCGCCGAGTCCGCCGGGTCCGCGGTGAACAGCCACGTCGGCACGAGGAGCCGCCCGTCCGCCGTGTCCGTCGCCGCCAGGCCGAGCACCGCACCCGTCACCGGCACCTGGCGCGGCTGGGCCACGTCCACGGCCGTCCGGCAGGGCGCGTCCTTCCCGGGCCCGTCCTTCCCCGGCGTGACCGGCGCGTCCGGCGCCTGCGGCTCCCCGGCCGGCGGATCCGTCGCGCAGCCGCCGATGCCGATCGGACCCGTGCCCCTCGACGTCTCGTTCAGCCGCGCCAGCGCCCGCTCCGCCGACACCACCGGATACGTCGCGCCCTCCACCGGCTCCTTCAGCGTCCCGCTGCCCGCCACCGGACGCCCGTCCGGGCCGATGTGCAGCCCCGTCGACCAGCCGTAGGTGGGCAGCCCGCCGATCACCGGGTCGGCGTTCACCACCCGCACCGAACCGTTCATCACCTGCGTCGCCGACACCTTGGCGTCGTCCTGCCCCAGCGCCTTCAGCACCGGAGCGGCCGCCGCCCTCGCCGCGGCCTCGCTCACCGGGGAGCCGCCCGTCGGGGGCTTCGCCTCGCCCGGCGGCGGACACGCCCTGCCCTTCAGACAGGTGTCGCCGGCCGGACCGCCGTCGTACCAGGAGTACGTCCAGCTCCCCGGCGCCTGCCGCGCCACGTCCAGGCGTGGCCCCTGCCCGTCCTTCTCGGGCCTGATCGTCCACACGTCCCCGATCAGCGCCGGGCGTCCCTCGATGCCGAGGACCCCGGCCAGCCTGGCCACCTCCTCGGAGGTGACCAGGCCCTTCGGCCGGTGGACCGCGGCCGACGAGGGCCCTTGGGGGAGTGGGCCCTCGGCTCTGTAGACCGTCCCGTCCGGGCCGCCGCCCGGATCGGGCTCGCCCGGCGCGATCCCCGCGCCCGGGGCCGTGCCGCCGCTCCCGCCCCCGAGCCGCAGGAGCGGCGGCGCGGCCGCCGCGTCCGCGGCCTCCGCCCCGGTCCGGGGTCTGTCGTCGTCACCGGCGGCCGTCAGATACAGCCCACCGCCTCCGGCCAGCAGCACACCCGCCGCCACCGAGGCGACGAGCGCGGTCCGTCGCCCGCGTCCGCTCTCCGTACCGCTCACCGCAACGCTCCCTCGTGTCGTTCGGACACCGGTGGGACGGGGCGGGGGCGCGGTCGGTTCCGTCCCGTCAGCCGCCGTACTCGGCGGTGGCGGCGATCAGCCGCGCCGACGCGTCCGGGACGACCACCCCGTGGATCGAGGCGGGGGAGACCGGGGCCGGCGCCGGATCGGCCGGCGTCACCCAGTGCGGGACCATCCGGGCACTGGCCCCGCGCAGCTCGGCGAGGCTCAGTTCGGACTCGTGTCGCTCGCGGGGAGCGGGATACGTGGTCATGGGCGCACCGTATGCACCACCCGCCTCCGGAGAAAAGGCCTACTCTGGGGTAGTTTCCACTGTTCGGCAGCGGCCCCCGCAGCGGCTACCGTGGATCGTCATCGCCCTTTACACCCGCAGGAGCGTCCCAGCCGTGCGTATCGCAGTCACCGGCTCCATCGCCACCGACCACCTCATGACCTTCCCCGGCCGGTTCGCCGACCAGCTCGTGGCCGACCAGCTCCACACGGTGTCCCTGTCCTTCCTCGTGGACAACCTCGACGTCCGGCGCGGCGGCGTCGGCCCCAACATCTGCTTCGGCATGGGCCAGCTCGGCGGCAACCCGATCCTCGTCGGCGCGGCCGGCTACGACTTCGACGAGTACCGCGCCTGGCTCGACCGCCACGGCGTCGACACCGGCTCGGTCCGCATCTCCGAGGTCCTGCACACCGCGCGCTTCGTCTGCACCACGGACAAGGACCACAACCAGATCGGCTCCTTCTACACCGGCGCCATGAGCGAGGCCCGCCTCATCGAGCTCAAGGCCGTCGCGGACCGGGTCGGCGGGCTCGACCTCGTCCTCATCGGCGCCGACGACCCCGAGGCGATGCTCCGCCACACCGAGGAGTGCCGGACCCGGGGCATCCCCTTCGCGGCGGACTTCTCGCAGCAGATCGCGCGGATGAACGGCGAGGAGATCCGCACGCTCCTCGACGGGGCGACGTACCTCTTCTCCAACGAGTACGAGAAGGGCCTCATCGAGTCGAAGACCGGCTGGACCGACGAGGAGATCCTGTCCCGCGTCGGCCACCGCGTCACCACGCTCGGCTCGCGCGGCGTCCGCATCGAGCGCGTCGGCGAGCCCGCGATCGAGGTCGCCTGCCCGGAGGAGGAGGCCAAGGTCGACCCCACCGGCGTCGGCGACGCCTTCCGCGCGGGCTTCCTCACGGGCCTGTCGTGGGGCGTCGGCCTGGAGCGGGCGGCGCAGATCGGCTGCATGCTGGCGACGCTGGTCATCGAGACGCTCGGCACGCAGGAGTACACGCTGCGCCGCGCCAACTTCATCGAGCGCTTCACCAAGGCCTACGGCGAAGAAGCCACCACGGAACTCCAGACCCACCTCTCCTGACGAACCGGCCCACCCCCGTGTGGGCATACGTCCCGCTTGGGGGTCCCCCCTGGACGAAGTCCTTGGGGGAGGGACGGGTGGGCACACGGGACGGCGCGCTTCAGCCGTGCCCAGGCTCCAGCGCCTGAACCCGCACCTGCTGTACGACGCCGTACCGGTGCGGGTCCAGGCGCAGGAGCGGAGGCACCCGCAAGGGTGCCGTTCCGTTGTGCCCGCCCTCCCCCGAGCTCTCGGCTTCGCTCGAGCAGGGGGGGACCCCCATCGCCCCTGGCGGAACGCCTGCCCGCAACGGAACGGCGGCACGGGTCGTCAGGTCGTGCGGCGGACCGTGTACGCGTGGGCGCCGCGGGGCGCGGGGGCGACGCCCACGTACTCCTGGCCCCGCATCTCGCACCACGCCGGGATGTCCAGCCGGGCCGCCTCGTCGTCGGCGAGCACCACCACCGTCCCCCCCACCCGCACCGCCCCGATCACCTTCGCCAGCTCGATCACCGGGATCGGGCACCGCTTCCCGACCGCGTCGACGACGAGCTCCTCCGCGAGCGCGGGCTCGGCCGCCGCGGGCACCGCGCCCAGCCGGTCCCGTACCGACGCGACGACCCCCGGCAGCACCGCCAGGAAGCGGTCGACTTCCGCCTCCTCCGTGCCGGCCGGCAGGGAGACCCGTACGTTCCCCTCGCTCAGGACGCCCATCGCGCGCAGCACGTGGCTGGGCGTCAGCGTCGAGCTCGTACACGACGAACCGGACGAAACGGAGAAACCCTCCCGATCCAGCTCCGTGAGGAGCGTCTCCCCGTCGACGTACAGACAGGAGAAGGTGACGAGGTGGGGGAGGCGCCGCACCGGGTCGCCGACGACCTCCACGTCCGGCACCAGCTCCGGCACCCGCGCCCGGATCCGGTCCACCAGGGCCCGCAGCCGCGCGCCCTCCGTCTCCGCCTCGGCCCGCACCGCCCGCAGGGAGGCCGCCGCCGCCACGATGGCCGGCAGGTTCTCGAAGCCGGGTGCGCGCCCCGACTCCCTTTCGTCGGAGGGGCCTTGGGGCGCGAAGCGGACGCCCTTGCGCACCGCGAGCAGCCCCACACCCGCCGGTCCGCCCCACTTGTGCGCGCTCGCCGCGAGCAGCGACCAGCCCTCCGGGGCCGGCCCCCAGCCCAGCGACTGCGCCGCGTCCACGAGCAGCGGCACCCCGGCCGCCCGGCAGGCCTCGGCGACCTCGGCCACCGGCTGCTCGGTGCCGACCTCGTGGTTGGCGGTCTGGAGGCAGGCCAGGGCCGTCCCCTCGTCCAGCGCCGCCGCGAAGGCCGCCGGGTCCACCGCCCCGGTCCGGCCGACCGGGACCTCCGCCACCTCGCCGCCGGCCGCCGCGTGCGCCTCGCCCGCGTGCAGGACGGAGGAGTGTTCGACGGCCGACACCACGAGCCGCCGGCCCACCCGCCGACGCCCGGCGAGCGCGCCCGACACGCCCGAGTGGACCGCGCGCGTTCCCGAAGGAGTGAAGACGAGTTCGTCGGGGCGACAGCCCACCGCCTCCGCCGCGGCCTCCCGCGCCGCGTCGAGCAGCAGCCGGGCCCGCCGCCCCTCCCGGTAGAGCCGGGCGGGGTCGGCCCACCCCTCGTCGAGGGAGGCGAGCAGCGCCTGACGGGCGACGGGGTGCAGGGGAGCGGCGGACGCGGCGTCGAAGTACGGCATCCGCCCACCGTAGGGCCTGGCCCGATCCGGTCGGCCCGCGCCCCGCGGATCCCCGGGGCACCGTGCGTGAAGCCCCGTCAGGAGGGCGCGCCGAGGGGTCCTGAGACCCCCGGACGGGTGCTTCCGGTCCCTCTCCGGAACGTTCCCGTCCACCCCTTCGGGGACTCGGACGGCGCGTTGGGCACCCTCCCCGCGCGACCCCAAATAGCGTCCAGTAGGGTTTGGTCCGCATAAACATCCAAACCCCTGCCCGCGGCCGGGGCGGCGACCGACCAGCGAGACGGACGGCCGTGGCCGACCAACGCGGGCCGAGACTCTCGGGAAGGCGCTACGTGAGTCCCAACGGCTCCGACCGCTCGTCGCGGCGCCCGATGCGGCGGAAGCTGCCGCAGGTGCTGACTGCGGGCCTGATCCTGGCGACAGCCACCGGCTGCTCGTACAACTGGGAAGACTTCCCTCGCCTCGGCATGCCCACCCCCGTCACGGAAGAGGCGCCTCGGATCCTCTCCCTGTGGCAGGGCTCCTGGGCCGCCGCGCTCCTCACCGGCATCATGGTGTGGGGCCTCATCCTGTGGGCGGTCATCTTCCACCGGCGCAGCCGGACCAAGGTCGAGGTACCCCCGCAGACCCGCTACAACATGCCCATCGAGGCGCTGTACACGGTCACCCCGCTCATCATCGTCTCGGTGCTCTTCTACTTCACCGCGCGCGACGAGTCGAAGCTTCTTGCCCTCTCGGACAAGCCGGCCCACACGATCAACGTGGTCGGCTACCAGTGGAGCTGGGGCTTCAACTACATCGAGAACGTGCCCGGCGTCGAGGGCGACGCGAAGACGGACAAGAACCTCGCGTCCATTCCGGACAAGTACATCAAGGACTTCCCGGAGAACGCGGGCGGCGTCAACGTCGCCGGCATCCCCGGCGACCGGAACCCGCAGACCGGCAACCCGGGCCCGACCCTGTGGCTGCCGAAGGGTGAGAAGGTCCGCTTCGTCCTCACCTCGCGCGACGTCATCCACTCCTTCTGGGTGGTGCCGTTCCTCTTCAAGCAGGACGTCATCCCGGGTCACACCAACGTCTTCGAGGTGACCCCGACGCAGGAGGGCACCTTCCTCGGCAAGTGCGCCGAGCTGTGCGGTGTCGACCACTCCCGGATGCTCTTCAACGTCAAGGTCGTCTCCCCGGAGCGCTACCAGGCGCACCTGAAGGAGCTGGCCGAGAAGGGCCAGACCGGCTACATCCCGTCCGGCATCGAGCAGACGGACCCGGCCAGGAACGCGGAGAAGAACCAACTGTGAGCATCCCCAACGAAACCAAGGGTGCCGCGGCTGAGGACTCGTACGAGAACGAGGTGCCCGTCCGCCGCAAGCAGCCCGGCAATGTGGTGGTGAAGTGGCTGACCACCACCGACCACAAGACCATCGGTACGATGTACCTGGTCACCTCGTTCGTGTTCTTCATCATCGGCGGCCTGATGGCGCTCTTCATGCGCGCCGAGCTGGCCCGTCCGGGCACGCAGATCATGTCGAACGAGCAGTTCAACCAGGCGTTCACGATGCACGGCACGATCATGCTGCTGATGTTCGCGACGCCGCTGTTCGCCGGATTCGCGAACTGGATCATGCCGCTGCAGATCGGCGCGCCCGACGTGGCGTTCCCGCGGCTGAACATGTTCGCCTACTGGCTGTACCTCTTCGGCTCGATCATGGCGGTGGCCGGCTTCCTCACCCCGCAGGGTGCGGCCGACTTCGGCTGGTTCGCCTACTCCCCGCTGTCGGACGCGGTCCGCTCGCCGGGCGTCGGCGCCGACATGTGGATCATGGGTCTGGCCTTCTCCGGCTTCGGCACGATCCTCGGCTCGGTCAACTTCATCACCACGATCATCTGCATGCGCGCTCCGGGCATGACGATGTTCCGCATGCCGATCTTCACCTGGAACGTGCTGCTGACCGGTGTCCTGGTCCTGCTCGCCTTCCCGGTCCTGGCGGCCGCGCTGTTCGCCCTGGAGGCGGACCGCAAGTTCGGTGCCCACGTCTTCGACGCGGCCAACGGCGGTGCCCTGCTCTGGCAGCACCTCTTCTGGTTCTTCGGACACCCAGAGGTGTACATCATCGCCCTGCCGTTCTTCGGCATCGTCTCCGAGGTCATCCCGGTCTTCAGCCGCAAGCCGATGTTCGGCTACATCGGCCTGGTGGCCGCGACCATCGCGATCGCCGGTCTCTCCGTGACGGTGTGGGCGCACCACATGTACGTCACCGGTGGCGTGCTCCTCCCGTTCTTCTCCTTCATGACGTTCCTCATCGCCGTACCGACCGGCGTGAAGTTCTTCAACTGGATCGGAACGATGTGGAAGGGCTCGCTGTCCTTCGAGACGCCGATGCTCTGGACGATCGGCTTCCTGATCACCTTCACCTTCGGTGGTCTGACCGGCGTCATCCTGGCCTCGCCGCCGATGGACTTCCACGTCTCCGACTCGTACTTCGTCGTGGCGCACTTCCACTACGTGGTCTTCGGCACCGTCGTCTTCGCGATGTTCGCCGGCTTCCACTTCTGGTGGCCGAAGTTCACCGGCAAGATGCTCGACGAGCGCCTCGGCAAGATCACGTTCTGGACGCTGTTCATCGGCTTCCACGGCACGTTCCTGGTGCAGCACTGGCTCGGTGCCGAGGGCATGCCGCGTCGTTACGCGGACTACCTGGACGCCGACGGCTTCACCGCGCTGAACACGATCTCGACGATCTCGTCCTTCCTGCTCGGCATGTCGATGCTGCCGTTCTTCTACAACGTGTGGAAGACCGCCAAGTACGGCAAGAAGATCGAGGTCGACGACCCGTGGGGCTACGGCCGTTCGCTCGAGTGGGCGACGTCCTGCCCGCCGCCGCGGCACAACTTCCTCACCCTGCCGCGGATCCGTTCCGAATCCCCGGCGTTCGACCTGCACCACCCTGAGATCGCGGCTGTCGACCAGCTGGAGAACAAGCCGCACGAGGCCGCGGCCCTCACGGGCAGCAAGGAGGCCGGCAAGTGAAGATCCAGGGCAAGATGTTCATCTGGCTGAGCGTCTTCATCCTTGCCATGGCGATCCTGTACGGCGTCTGGAGCAAGGAGCCGGTCGGTACGACGGCGCTCTTCCTGGCCTTCGGCCTCTCCATCATGATCGGCTACTACCTGGCCTTCACGGCCAAGCGTGTCGACGCGATGGCCCAGGACGACAAGGAGGCCGACGTCGCGGACGAGGCCGGCGAGGTGGGCTTCTTCGCCCCCCACAGCTGGCAGCCGCTGTCGCTGGCCCTCGGCGGAGCGCTCGCGTTCCTCTCGGTCGCGATGGGCTGGTGGATCATGTACTTCTCCGCCCCGCTGATCCTGGTCGGCATCTGGGGCTGGGTCTTCGAGTTCTACCGCGGTGAGAACCAGAACCAGTAGCAGTACCCCGTAACACCCCGAGGGGCCCGGACGCTTCGTACGCGAAGCGGCCGGGCCCCTCTTTTGCCGCGCTCGGCGCGCCCGGGCGGGGAACTGTCCTTAGCGTGAGGTCATGAACGACACGCCGCGCATTCGGACTGTTCTGAGCTGCACACTCCTGGCCCTCGCCGTGACCGCGGGCGCGACGGCGTGTGCGGGCCCGGACGGCCATCCGCTGTCGGCGAGCCCGTACGACGCCGCCGACCAGGTCGTCTTCGCGGCGGCCGACGGGACCCGTCTCGACCCGGAGAAGCCGCTGGAGATCACCTCCAAGGGCGAGGACGGGCGGATCAGCGACGTCACCGCCACCGACGCGGCGGGCCGCCACCTGGCGGGCGAACTGACCGCGGACGGGCGTACGTGGCGCTCCACGGGCTCACTGGCCGCCGGGACCCGTTACACCGTCAGGGTGGCCACGGAGGACGGGGACGGGGCCCCTGGCGCCCGTACGTACACCTTCGAGACGGCTCCGGCCAAAAGGGCCCTGACCGCCACCTTCGGGCCGGAGGCGGGCACGTACGGCGTCGGCCAGCCGATCACCGCCGACCTCAGCCTCGCCGTCAAGGACCGGGCCGCGCGCGCCGTCGTCGAACGGGCCCTCAAGGTCCGCTCCACCCCCGCCGTCGAGGGCTCCTGGTACTGGGTCGACGACAAGAAGCTGCACTTCCGGCCCAAGGAGTACTGGCCGGCCGGCGCGCTCGTCTCGGTCACCGGCAACCTCGACGGGCTCCGCGTCGGCGACAAGCTCTACGGCGGCCCGTCCAAGCCGCTCCGGCTGAAGATCGGCGACCGGATCGAGGCCGTCGCGGACGCCGGGACCCACCACATGACCGTGCGGCGCAACGGAGAAGTGATCAAAACCATTCCGGTGACCACCGGAAAACCGGGCTTCTCCACCCGTAACGGGATCAAAGTGGTGCTCGGCAAGGAGTACTACGTCCGCATGCGCGGCACCAGCATCGGCATCGCCGAGGGCAGCGCGGAGTCGTACGACCTGCCGGTGTACTACGCCACACGGGTCACCTGGAGCGGCGAGTACGTGCACGCCGCCCCCTGGTCCGTCGGCTCCCAGGGCGTCGCCAACGTCAGCCACGGCTGCGTCGGCATGTCCACCGGCAACGCGGCCTGGTTCTACGAGACCGTCCGCCCCGGCGACATCGTCAAGACCGTCAACAGCTACGGCGAGACGATGGACCCCTTCGGCAACGGCTTCGGCGACTGGAACCTGTCCTGGGACAAGTGGCGCCGGGGCAGTGCCCTGGTCGCCGAGAAGGGCGACCCCACCGCCACCGAAGACGCCAAGGCCCGCCTCAGGCCGTCACTTTAGGGCCCGGCCCCGCCGGCTCACGCCCCGATCGAGAGGCGGGAGCGCAGCAGGGCCGCCAGGGACGCCGCGAACTCGACGGGTTCCACCGGAAGGGTGACCGCGGCGTCCGCGCGGCTCCAGGTGGCCAGCCAGGCGTCCTGCGGGCGGCCGATGAGCAGCAGCACCGGCGGGCAGTGGAAGACCTCGTCCTTGATCTGCCGGCAGACGCCCATGCCGCCCGCCGGGACGGCCTCGCCGTCGAGGACGCAGACGTCGATCCCGCCCTCGTCGAGCCGCTTGAGCACGGCCGGGAGCGTGGCGCACTCCACGAACTCCACGGGCGGCACGTCGGCCGCGGGCCGCCGCCCGGCGGCGAGCCGGACCTGCTCCCGGGTGTTCGCGTCGTCGCTGTAGACCAGGACCGTGGCACTCGACTGCATCGTTCCTCCGTCCGGAAGGCGGGCCGGTCGTCCTCGACCGGTGCGCGGGATGCTACTCCGGTCCACACCCCGTCAACACCCGTTCAACACCTGTTCGAAGGGTGCCGGGAGGCCCGCGCGATGGGCCGTTCGGGCTGGACACACCCCCCTGACACTCCGAACGGCACCCCCCGGAGTGAGGGCGGGATAAGCGACCGACATAATGTCGGTCGTGGCGACAGTAACGACAGTAGATACCGGGCACGCGCACCCGTCGGTCAATCGACCGAACCTCACCAGCGTCGGAACCATCATCTGGCTGAGTTCCGAGCTGATGTTCTTCGCGGCCCTCTTCGCGATGTACTTCACCCTGCGATCGGTGACCGGTCCCGAGTTCTGGGCGGAAAAGGCCGACGCCTTGAACTTCCCGTTCTCGGCGACCAACACCACGATCCTGGTGCTCTCCTCCCTCACCTGCCAGCTCGGCGTCTTCGCCGCCGAGCGGGGCGACGTGAAGAAGCTCCGGACGTGGTTCATCATCACGTTCGTGATGGGTGCGATCTTCATCGGCGGCCAGGTCCTCGAGTACACCGAGCTGGTCAAGCACGAGGGCCTCTCGCTCTCGTCCGACCCGTACGGCACGGTGTTCTACCTGACCACCGGCTTCCACGGCCTGCACGTGACGGGCGGTCTCATCGCCTTCCTGCTGGTCCTCGGCCGGACGTACGCCGCCAAGAGGTTCACTCACGAGCAGGCAACCGCCGCCATCGTCGTGTCCTACTACTGGCACTTCGTCGATGTCGTCTGGATCGGCCTCTTCGCCACGATCTACATGATCAAGTAGTCGGTCACCGCCGGTCACGGCGGACCGACATCCAGCAAGCATCGACGCAGAAGATCCTGACACCGGGGTAATCCGTGAAAAAGCTCTCCGCACGACGACGCCATCCGCTGGCGGCGGTCGTCGTCCTACTTCTCGCGCTGGCGGCCACGGGGGGGCTGTACGCCGCGTTCGCGCCCGCGGGCACGGCGAAGGCCGATGAAACCGCCCAGTCCCTCGCCATCGAGGAGGGCAAGAAGCTCTACTCCGTCGGCTGCGCCAGCTGCCACGGAACCGGCGGTCAGGGCACCACTGACGGCCCGTCCCTGGTCGGCGTGGGCTCCGCCTCCGTGGACTTCCAGGTCGGCACCGGCCGTATGCCGGCGCAGCAGCCGGGTGCCCAGGTCCCGAAGAAGAAGGTCATCTACACGCAGGCCGAGATCGACCAGCTCGCCGCGTACGTGGCCTCCCTCGGCGCCGGCCCGGCCACGCCGAAGGAAGGCCAGTACAGCCCCGAGGGCGCCGACATCGCGAAGGGTGGCGAGCTGTTCCGCACCAACTGCGCGCAGTGCCACAACTTCACCGGCGAGGGCGGCGCGCTGACGCACGGCAAGTACGCCCCGAGCCTTGAGGGCGTCAGCCCGAAGCACCTCTACGAGGCCATGCAGACCGGCCCGCAGAACATGCCCTCCTTCCCGGACACCACCATGCCGGAGAAGGAGAAGAAGGACATCATCGCGTACGTCAACGCCGTCAACGGCGACGAGACCCCCAGCCCCGGCGGCCTCTCGCTCGGTGGCCTCGGCCCCGTCTCCGAGGGCCTGTTCGCCTGGATCTTCGGTCTGGGTGCGCTGATCGCAGTTGCCATCTGGGTCGCGGCCCACACCGCTAAGGCCAAGAAGTCATGAGTACCCAAGAGATTCCAGAAGAGAACCTGCCGGCAGGGCAGGACACCGCGCACGGCGCGGTGAAGGTCGCGGACAACCCGTTCGCCGACCCGGGCCTTCCGCCCCACAAGCCGCGCGTCCAGGACATCGACGAGAAGGCGGCCCGGCGCTCCGAGCGCGCCGTCGCCTTCATGTTCGTGCTGTCGATGCTGGCCACCGTCGGCTTCATCGCCTCGTACGTGATCTTCCCGGTCGACAAGATCGTGTACATCTGGCCCTTCGGCCACGTGTCCGCGCTCAACTTCGCGCTCGGCTGGACCCTCGGTCTCGCCCTCTTCTTCATCGGCGCGGGAGCGGTCCACTGGGCCCGCACCCTGATGTCCGACGTGGAGATGGCGGACGACCGTCACCCGATCGCGGCCACCCCCGAGGTCAAGGCGCAGGTCATGGCCGACTTCGCGCAGGGTGCCGCCGAGTCCGGCATGGGCCGTCGCAAGCTCATCCGCAACACGCTCTTCGGCGCGCTGGCCATGGTGCCGCTCTCCGGCGTCGTGCTGCTGCGTGACATGGGTCCGCTGCCCGAGAAGAAGCTCCGCACGACGCTGTGGGCCAAGGGCAAGCTGCTCATCAACATGAACACGCACGAGCCGCTGCGTCCCGAGGACGTCGCCGTCGGTTCGCTGACCTTCGCGATGCCCGAGGGCCTCTCGGAGCACGACCACAACTTCCAGGTGGAGATCGCCAAGGCCGCCCTGATGATCGTCCGCATCCAGCCGGAGGACATCAAGGACAAGCGCGAGCTCGAGTGGTCGCACGAGGGCATCGTCGCCTTCTCGAAGATCTGCACCCACGTCGGCTGCCCGATCTCCCTGTACGAGCAGCAGACGCACCACGTGCTCTGCCCGTGCCACCAGTCCACCTTCGACCTGTCCGACGGCGCCCGAGTCATCTTCGGCCCGGCCGGTCACGCCCTCCCGCAGCTGCGGATCGGCGTGAACGACAAGGGCTTCCTCGAAGCGCACGGCGACTTCGACGAGCCCGTCGGTCCCGCATTCTGGGAGCGCGGATGAGCACTGTGACCAACACGCAGAAGAAGGCGCCCGCCGGTGAGCGGGTCGCCGACTGGGCCGACGGCCGCCTGGGGATCTACACGCTGGCCAAGGCCAACATGCGGAAGATCTTCCCGGACCACTGGTCCTTCATGCTGGGCGAGATCTGCCTCTACAGCTTCCTCATCATCATCCTGACGGGCGTCTACCTGACGATGTTCTTCCACCCGTCGATGAACGAGGTGGAGTACGCCGGCTCGTACGTCCCGCTCCAGGGACAGCTGATGTCCGAGGCGTTCAACTCGACCATGCACATCTCCTTCGAGGTGCGCGGTGGTCTGCTCATCCGGCAGATCCACCACTGGGCGGCGCTGATCTTCCTCGCCGGCATGTTCGTGCACATGATGCGCGTCTTCTTCACCGGCGCGTTCCGCAAGCCGCGTGAGATCAACTGGCTGTTCGGCTTCCTGCTGTTCTTCCTGGGCATGTTCACCGGCTTCACCGGTTACTCGCTCCCGGACGACCTGCTCTCCGGCACCGGTGTCCGCTTCATGCAGGGCGCGATCCTGTCGGTGCCGATCGTCGGCACCTACCTGTCGATGTTCCTCTTCGGCGGCGAGTTCCCCGGCGGCGACTTCGTCGCGCGGTTCTACTCGGCGCACGTGCTGCTGCTCCCCGGCATCATGCTGGGCCTGGTGGTCGCGCACCTGATCCTGGTGTTCGTCCACAAGCACACGCACTTCGAGGGCCCCGGCCGGACGAACAAGAACGTCGTCGGCATGCCGCTGCTCCCCGTGTACATGGCGAAGGCCGGAGGCTTCTTCTTCCTGGTCTTCGGCGTCATCGCGGTGATCGCCGCGATCGCCTCGATCAACCCGATCTGGGCGCTCGGCCCGTACCGTCCGGACCAGGTGTCCACCGGCGCCCAGCCCGACTGGTACATGGGCTTCGCCGAGGGTCTGATCCGCGTCATGCCGGGCTGGGAGATCAACCTGTGGGGCCACACGCTGGTCCTCGGCGTGATGATCCCGCTGGCGATCTTCCCGCTGGTCCTCGCCGCCATCGCGGTCTACCCGTTCATCGAGTCGTGGATCACGGGCGACAAGCGCGAGCACCACATCGCGCAGCGCCCGCGCAACGCTCCGACGCGCACCGCCTTCGGTGTCGCCTGGATCACCGCGTACATGATCATGCTCGTCGGTGGTGGAAACGACCTCTGGGCGACCCACTTCCACCTGTCGATCAACTCGATCACCTGGTTCGTGCGGATCTTCTTCTTCCTCGGCCCGGTCATCGCGTTCATCGTCACCAAGCGGATCTGCCTCGGCCTCCAGCGCCGGGACAAGGACAAGGTGCTGCACGGCCGCGAGTCCGGCATCATCAAGCGCCTGCCGCACGGTGAGTTCGTCGAGGTCCACGAGCCGCTCAGCCAGGGCGAGCTGTACAAGCTCACCGCGCACGAGCAGTACGAGCCCGCCGCGCTGCCGCCGGCCGTCGACGAGAACGGCGTCAAGCGGAAGATCGGCGCGATGGAGAAGCTCCGGGTCAAGCTCAACAAGGGCTACTACGGCGACGACAACCAGGTCGCCAAGCCCACCCTCGAGGAGTACAAGGAGATCCAGAGCGGCCACGGCCACCACTGAGACCCTCCTGACCTCCTGAGGTAGGTCGCCACGGCGAGAGCCCCGTCCATTCGATGGACGGGGCTCTTTGCCGTACCCGCGGCTCGATAGGCTGGAGCCCGCATCCGACGCACGATCACCAGGAGCTGCCATGAGCGCTGTGACCCCCGCTGGAGGACCTACCACGGCGGGCCGCTCCTGGCCCGTCCTCCTGAACGGCCTCCTGGAGGGGAAGAACCTCTCCGCCGACGACACCGCCTGGGCGATGGACCTCATCATGAGCGGCGAGGCGACCGACGCCCAGATCGCCGGCTTCATGGTGGCGCTGCGGGCCAAGGGCGAGACCGTCGAGGAGATCAGCGGGCTCGTCCGGACCATGTACGCGCACGCCAACACGATCGAGGTGCCGGGACCGGCCGTCGACATCGTCGGGACCGGCGGCGACGGCGCCAAGACCGTCAACATCTCCACGATGGCCTCGATCGTCGTCGCCGGCACCGGCACGAAGGTCGTCAAGCACGGCAACCGCGCCGCCTCCTCCGCCTCCGGCTCCTCCGACGTCCTGGAGAAGCTCGGCATCAACCTCGACCTCACCCCCGCGCGGGTGGCCGAGGTCGCCGAGGAGGCCGGCATCACCATCTGCTTCGCGGTGAGGTTCCACCCCTCGCTGCGGCACGTGGCCGCCGCCCGCGGCCAGCTCGGCATCCGCACCACCTTCAACGTGCTCGGCCCGCTCACCAACCCGGCCCGGGTGCGGGCCCAGGCGGTCGGCGTCGCCGACCCGCGGATGGCGCCGATCGTCGCCGGGGTCTTCGCCGAACGCGGCAACTCGGCCCTGGTCTTCCGCGGCGACGACGGCCTGGACGAGCTGACCATCACCGGCACCTCCCGGGTGTGGGTGGTCCGGGACGGTGCCGTCCGCGAGGAGGTCTTCGACCCGAAGGACGTCGGCATCGACTACGCGCCCCTGGAGGCGCTGCGCGGCGCCGACGCCTCCTTCAACGCCGACGTGGCCCGCCGGCTCCTGGCCGGCGAGACCGGCCCGGTACGGGACGCGGTGCTGCTCAACGCGGCGGCGGCGCTCACGGCGCTGGAGCCCGGCGAGGGCACCCTCGCGGAGCGGCTGCGGGCCGGGATGGCGCGGGCCGCCGAGTCGATCGACTCCGGGGCCGCCCGCGCGACCCTGGACCGCTGGATCGCCGTCAGCAACGCCTGAGCCGCCCGCCGCGGTCCGCGCGACACCCGTTCCGGAATGCGGACGGGGTTGCGCGGAGCGCGAGCGGTGGCATACGTTCGGCGACAGGTCATGAGTGACAGCCCTCAAGCCCCGGCTGGCTGTCCGGCAACCCTCCGTCCGTGGCGGGGTGCCCCGGGTGAAGACCAGGCCGTGGACAGCAAGGTCCTCGGCAAGCGCGGACCCCTGCGCCATCCCTGGGGTCCTGGTCCTCGAGGGAGCGGTCTCGTGAGCAAGCGAATGCGCTAGGGCCTCCGGCCCCTTCTTCCCGCCTCCGCGCGGCCCCTGTCCCCTTCCGGTGCCGTGCGTCGAGGCCCCCACCCGTACGCGGTACGCCGGTCGGCGTCGCCCTGCGGGTCCTTCACGCCACTCGCCTGAACCGCCGGGAGACACCGCCATGTCCGCACGCCCGAACACCGCCGCCGACACCGCCGCCGCCGAGACCGCCGACGCCTGCTGCACCGGGCCGCTGCCCGTGCTCGGCCGGGACGTCACCGTCCCGCTCGTCACCGGCGGCGAGGTGACCTACGCGGCCCTCGACTACGCGGCCAGCGCCCCCGCCCTCCAGCGCGTCTGGGACGACGTCGCCGCCTATGCCCCGTACTACGGCAGCGTGCACCGGGGCGCCGGTTACCTCTCCCAGCTCTCCACGGACCTCTTCGAGCAGAGCCGCGCCACCGTCGCCGCGTTCCTCGACTGCCGCGACGGCGACCAGGTCGTCTTCACCCGCTCCACCACCGACTCGCTCAACCTGCTCGCCCAGGTGGTCCCCGGCGACTGCCAGGTGTTCGTCTTCGAGACCGAGCACCACGCCTCCCTGCTGCCCTGGCGCGACGCCCGGGTGACGTACCTCGACGCGCCGCGCACCCCGGCGCAGGCCGTCGAGACCCTGGAGCGGGCCCTCGCCGACCGCGAGCCCTACGGCCCCGCCCTGGTCTGCGTCACCGGCGCCTCCAACGTGACCGGCGAGCTGTGGCCGGTGCGCGAACTCGCCGCCGCCGCCCACGCGCACGGCGCCCGGATCGTCCTCGACGCCGCCCAGCTCGCCCCCCACCACCCGGTGTCGGTGAAGGACCTGGACGTGGACTGGGTCGCCTTCTCCGGGCACAAGCTGTACGCGCCCTTCGGCTCCGGCGTCCTCGCGGGCCGCGCCGACTGGCTCCAGGCCGCCGAGCCCTACCTGGCCGGCGGCGGCGCCTCCCGCACCGTGGCGCGCCGGGCCGACGGCGGCGTCGACGTCGAGTGGCACACCACCGCCGCCCGCCACGAGGCCGGCTCCCCGAACGTCATCGGCGTCTACTCCATCGCCTCGGCCTGCAAGGCGCTCACCGAGGCCGGCTTCGACACCCTCGTCGCCCGCGAGCGGCACCTCATCGACACCGTCCGCGCCGGGCTCGCCGAGGTCCCCGAGGTCCGGGTCCTCTCCCTCTTCGGCGACGACGCCCCGCGCGTCGGCGTCATCTCCTTCGTCGTCGAGGGCTGGAACAGCTCCCACTTCGCCGCCGCGCTCTCCGCCGAGTACGGCATCGGCGTCCGCGACGGCCTCTTCTGCGCCCACCCGCTGGTCCGCACCCTCCTCGGCTCCGACCCGCAGGGCCCGGGCGAGTGCGGCGCCCCCGAGCCGGCCGCGCCCGGCGAGAGGTCTCTGAACGCCATCCGCGTCAGCTTCGGCGCCGGCACGCCGGACGAGCACGTCGAGCGGTTCGTCGGCGCCGTGAAGGAGCTCGTCCGCGACGGCGCCCGGTGGAAGTACCGCACCGAGGAAGGCCGCTGCGTCCCCGACCGCGGCTGACCGGGCCGGTTCAGGCCGCGAGCCGGGTTCCCAACAGGACCATCCGCAGGGCCCGTTCGGCCGCGTCCGCGAGGAACTCGGCTCCCCGGTCCAGGGCTTCGGTCAGGCCCACGGGGGCCGGCAGGATCGAGCCGTACGCGTCGACCCCCGCCGCCCGCACCTCGTGGGCGCCCTGGCCGAGCGTCCCGGCCAGGGCGAGCACCGGCACCCCGTGGGCCCTGGCCCGGCGCGCCACCTCCGCCGGGACCTTGCCCCGCACGGTCTGGCCGTCCAGTGCCCCCTCCGCGGTGATCACCAGGTCGGCGCGGGCCAGCCGGGCGTCCAGGTCGACGTGGTCGAGCAGCACCTCGAAGCGGGGGAGCAGCCGGGCGCCGAGCGCGGCGAGTCCCGCGCCGAGGCCGCCGGAGGCCCCGGACCCCGGAGCCGTACCGAGTCCGGCGGGCGCGCCCAGGTCCCGTACGAGCAGGGCGGCCCAGCGGTCCAGGGCCGCCGCCAGTTCCTCGACCCGCTCCGGGCCCGCGCCCTTCTGCGGGCCGAAGACCCGGGCCACGCCCCGCTCGCCGGTGAGCACGTTGTACGGATTGCAGGCCACGAGCAGCTCGACGGCCGCGAGCCGCGGGTCGAGGCCGACCGGATCGATCCGGTCGAGCCGGGTCAACGCGGCTCCACCCAGGGGGAGTTCGGATCCCCCGGCGTCCAGGAGTCGGGCGCCGAGGGCCTGGAGCGCACCCGCTCCGCCGTCCGAGGTGCCGGAGTCGCCGCAGCCGACCAGGATGCGGCGGGCCCCGGCGTCCAGCGCGGCCCGGATCAGTTCCCCCACCCCGTACGTGGTGGTGGCACCCGGGTCGCGCCGGCCGGCCGGCACCAGGGAGAGGCCCGCGACGGCCGCCATCTCGACCACCGCGGAGGAGCGGTCGAGGAGTGCGAAGTGGGTCCGCACCGGGTGGCCGAGGGGACCGGTCGCGATCCGGGGCAGCAGCCGGCCCCCGGTCGCGGCGGCCAGGGCCCGGGCCGTCCCCTCGCCGCCGTCGACGAGCGGGATCAGGTCGACCACGGCGTCCGGGCGGACCCGGCGCAGCCCTTCGGCGATGGCCTCGGCGGCCTCGGGCGCGGACAGCGACTCCTTGAAACCGCTGGGGGCGACGGCGATGTGCAGGCTCACGGCTGGGACTCCGGAAGGACGGGCACGCCGAGCGGCGGCCAGACGACGAGGGCGAAGAACAGCACCAGGGCGGCGCTGAGCGGGGCGAGTACGGCGGAGAGCCGCAGCAGGTCGCGCGGGGTGAAGGAGGGGACGCCGTCCGGCGGTTCGGCGAAGAGGGCGACGGGTTTCGCGGAGGCGGGCAGCGTCTGGCAGAAGCCGGCCGCGGCCGTGGAGGCGAGCGCGGCGGCCACCGGATTGATCCCGGCGCCCACCGCCGCGGCCACCACCAGCGGCACCAGGACCGAGGAGCGGGCCGAGCGGGACTGGAGCGCCAGATGGGCGGCGGTGCTCACGGCGACGACGACGGCGAGGAAGGCCCACGGGGGCAGCCCGGCCGGCATCCCGCCGACCAGCCACCCGGCCGCGCCGGAGTCGACGAGGGCCACGCCCATCGCGGTGGTCGCCGCCATGAAGAGCAGCATCGGCCAGGGCACCGCCTTCAGCCCGTCCTTCATGCGGACGGTGCCGAGCGCGGGGGTGGAGGCGACGACCGCGCCGATCAGCGCGACCACCGCCGGCGAGACCCCGTGCAGCGGCTCGGCGCACCACAGCACCACCACCGTGCAGAGCAGCAGCAGACAGCGCTGCTCGGGCGGGGTGAGCGGCCCCGACACCGGGGTGGGGGAGTGCTCCTGGAGCGCGGCGACGGTGATCCGCACGGGGGCCCGCCGGTCCTCGCGGCGGGTGGTGGTGAGCAGCACCGCCTCCGCCGCCAGATGGGAGGCGACGACGGCGAGGGGGAGGCCGAGGACCAGCCAGCGGGCGAAGCCGATGCCCTCGCCGGTCTGCTCCAGGAGGACCCCGACGGTGATGAGGTGGGCGCCCGCGCCGATCAGGGTGGCGACGGCCGACAGCAGGATGACGGTGGGGAAGAGCAGGGCCAGCATCACCACGAGCCGGCGCCGGCCGGCCAGCGCCTTCGCGAGGGCGAGGAAGACCGGCAGGGCGAGGGCGGCCCGCCCGGAGGTGGCCGGGACGGCGAAGGAGGTGACGACGAGCGCGGCGGTGGTCAGGTGGACCAGCCGGCGTACGGAGCCGGCGCCGGTGACGAGGAAGGCGGCCGCGCGGCCCGCGAGCCCGGTCCGGGTGACCGCGGCCGCGAGGACGAAGGCGCAGATCAGCAGCCAGACGGTGGCGTCGCCGAGGGTGGCGAAGAGGGTGTCGGCGCTGATCACCCCGGTGACGGTGAGCGCGAGCCCGGCGCCGAGCGCGATGTAGGTGTCGTCGACGGGGGCGGCGATCCAGGCGCAGGTGGCGAGGGCGAAGACGGCGAGGGTCAGCCGGGCCCCGCCGTCCAGGCCGGGGGCGGTGCCGGGGACGGCGAGCACCGCGCAGACGCTGAGCGCGAGGCAGAGCCAGACGGCCTGGCGGAGGGAGAGGTTCACGGGAACCACCCTCCGGGCGGCCGGTGAGCCTCCGATGAGCCTTCCGTGAAGGAAGGTTCACGCACCCGCGGCCGGGCGCGTCAGGGCATCCGGTACCCCATGCCCCGGACCGTCTCCAGCCGCTCGGCGCCCAGTTTCTTCCGCAGCGCCCGCACGTACACGTCCACGATGTTGGAGCCGGGGTCGAAGTCGTACCCCCAGACGTGGGAGAGGATCTGCTCCCGGGAGAGCACCTGCCCCGGATGGCGCAGGAACAGCTCCAGGAGGACGAACTCACGGGCGGTCAGGTCCACCGTCCGGTCCCCGGCGCGGGCCCGCCGGGTGCGCAGGTCCAGGCTCAGGTCGCCGCTGCGGAGCACGGTGACCTCGGGGGCGCGGGCGGCGGTGCGCAGCCGCAGCCGGATCCGGGCGAGGAGCTCCTCGAAGCGGAAGGGCTTGGTCATCCAGTCGTCGGCGCCGCCCTCCAGGCCGGCCACCGTGTCCCGTACCGAGTCACGGGCCGTCAGGACGAGGACGGGCAGGGTCGCCCGGGCTTCGCGCAGCTCGCGCAGGACGGTGAAGCCGTCCCGGCCGGGCAGTCCGATGTCCAGGACCATCAGGTCGAAGCCGCCGGTGAGCGCCCGGGCGAGCGCGGTGTCGCCGTCGGCGGCCACGGAGGTGGTGAAGCCGTTGGCGCGGAGGCCCTTCTCGACGAAGGAGGCGATGCGCTCCTCGTCCTCGGCGATCAGCACGCGGTTCATGATCACTCCTCGAAGACAAGTACGAAAGTGGCCCCGCCGCCCTCGGTGGGACGGAGCTCGACCCGGCCGCCCCGGTGCCCCTCGGCGATGGCCCGGACGATGGCGAGGCCGAGTCCGGCGCCGCTGGTGCGGGCCCCGCGGCGGGCGGTGCCCCGCCGGAAGCGCTCGAAGATCACGGCGGCGTCCCGCTCCTGGACGCCGGGGCCGCGGTCGGCGACGTACAGCTCGATCCGGCCGGCGGCGGCCCGCGAGCCGATCGCGATCCGCGCGCCGGGCACGGTGTGCTGGACGGCGTTCTGGGCGAGCTGCACCATCGCCTGGGTGATCCGCTGGGCGTCGAGCGCGGCCTCCCCGTCGGCCACCGCGTCGAGCACCCAGTCGCGTTCGCCGAGCGCCCGGGCCTTCACGAAGACGTCGGCGGTGAGCTCGCCGAGCTGCACCGGCCCGGTCCGCACGAAGTCGGGCCGTTCGGCCTTGGCGAGCAGCAGCAGGTCCTCGACGATCCGGCTCATCCGGTCCAGTTCGTCGGTGACGATCCGGACCGTCTCCGCCCGCTCGGCCGGGTCGTCGCCCATCAGCTCCAGATGGCCGCGGACGATGGTGATGGGGGTGCGCAGCTCGTGCCCGGCGTCGTCGACGAACTGCCGCTGGCCGGCGAAGGCCCGCTCCAGCCGGTCGAGCATCGCGTTGAAGGTCTCGGCGAGCGCGGCGACGTCGTCCTTGCCCTGCACCGGGATCCGCTGGGTGAGGTCCCGCTCGGTCAGCTCGGCGGCGGTGGTCCGCACCAGCCGCACGGGGGCGAGGATGCGGCCCGCGACCACCCAGCCGATGCCGGTGGTCAGCAGCAGCGCCACCCCGGATATGGCGAGCAGGATGCGGAACGCCTCGTCGGCGATGGCCTGCTCGCGGTCGGCGTGGAAGGCGACGACGAAGGCGGAGGGCGGGCCGCCGGTCTCGATCGGCACCTTCGCCCACCGCACCTCGCCCCGGCTCCGGTCGATCCGGCCCCAGGGCTCCGGGGCGGCGGCGATGGCGTCGAGCGCGGGCCGGTCGCGGTGGAGCGGCAGCGGGCTCGGTATGTCACGGGACTGCCGGACGACCCGGGGGCCGGGCCCGCCGGTGCCGACCAGGCCGAGCAGCTCCTCGTCCGGGTCGGAGTACTGGCGCTGGAGGAAGACCCGCAGCAGCGCCTCGGGGTCGGTGAAGCGCCGGCCGGTGTCCGGGTCGACGCCCTGGGCCACGAAGTTGGCGAACTCCCCGGTCTCCTGGGTGAGCAACTGGTTGATGCGGTGGTCGGCGTCGCGCAGCAGCAGGGTGCGGGTCACCACGGCGACCGCGGCGAGCGCGACCGCCATGACGAGCAGCAGCCAGAGCAGGATGCGGACCCGGGCGGAGAGACGGTGTTCGGTGCGCTTCACTCGTGATCGTCGTCATCGTCGTCGCCGCCCGTGGCGGAGGGGCCGGGCACGACGGAGTCGGAGGGCGGAGGCGTCGTGGGCGCGGGAGGCGCGGGAGGCGCCGAGGGGGCCGTGGGCGTCGGCGGGGTGGAGAGGTGGACGGCGGGCGGGACCCGCGGCGCCGCCGGCTCGTCGGTCAGCGCGTAGCTGGTCGCGGCGATCCCGAGCGGGACGGCGACGACGGCGACGAGTCCGGCCATGCGGTGGGTGAAGGACATGCCGCCAGGGTCGGGCGCGCGGGCACGGCCCCGGATGAAGCCCGGATGAGGATTCCTTCATCCGGGCGTCGTGCGGGCCCCGGGTTTTGGCTCAGGACTCCAGGCCGATGGCGAAGGCCGCCTCCAGGTCGTGCTGCGAGTACGTGCGGAAGGCCACGTGGGTGTCGGTGCCCTCGACGCCCGGGATCTTGCTGATCCGGCCGGGAATGACCTCGGCCAGGTCGTCGTGGCGCGGCACCCGGACCATCGCGATGAGGTCGTACGTGCCGGTCACCGAGAAGACCTCGCTGACGTTGTCGAGCGCGGCGATCGACTCCGCGATCTCGGGGATGCGGTCCACGCTGGTCTTGATGAGGACGATCGCGGTGATCACGGCTGGCTGTCTCCCTCGGTCGCCGCTGCTGGGGTTTTCACTCTATCCCCACCCCGGAACCGCACCCAGGCGTAGAGGAAGCCGACCGAGAACCCCACCACGTGGGCCAGATAGGCGACCCCGGGGCCCGCGCCCGCGGAGCGCGCGGCCAGCCACTGGAGCGTGAACCAGAAGACGAGCACCGCCCAGGCCGGGAAGCGCAGCGGCAGGAAGAAGAGGAAGGGGAAGAGGCTGGTGACCCGGGAGCGGGGGAAGAGGAAGAGGAAGGCCCCGAGCACCGCGGAGATCGCCCCCGAGGCGCCGACCAGGGTCTGCCCGCTGTCGGCGTGCGCCATCGCGTAGCCCAGCAGGGCGAGGTAGCCGGTGCCCAGGTAGAAGAGGGCGAACTCGACGTGTCCCATCCGCTCCTCGGCCATCGCCCCGAAGACCCACAGGAAGAGCATGTTGCCGAGCAGGTGGAGCCAGCCGCCGTGCACGAAGAGGGCGGTGAAGGGGGTGAGCAGGGCGTCCGGGTCGCCACGGGTCAGCTCGGCCGGCACCACCCCCCACCGCCGGAAGTACGCGCTCTGCGCCGCGAGCACCTCGTCCCCGGTCCCGTACGACGGGTTCAGGCCGGAGACCGGGCTGACGACGAAGAGGAGACAGCAGGCGGCGATCAGCCCGTAGGTCACCGCGGGTCCGGTCCGGACGCCCCGGTAGGCGCCCAGGGCCGTGGCTCGCCAGTCGATCATGCACAGAGCATGGCCCAAGACGGACGAAGTGGACAGAGTGCCTCGCCGGACCGGGCGCCGTCCGGTGAGGCCGTAGGGTTACCTGATCGAGCACCGCAGTCCGACGGCGCACCGCGGCTCCCGTACCTGGTACCACCACGACAGGAAGAAGGACGGCACCATGACGACGGTTCCCCTGCCGACCGACGAGACCCGCTGGCGCTGCACCCTGTGCGGCAACCTGACCCGCTTCGACGTGACGCGCTCGTCCAAGGTCGTCGAGTACGTCCATCTGGACCTCGCCGGGGAGCCCAAGGTCGAGGAGCGCGAGGTGCTCAGTGAGACCATCGAGTCGGTCCGCTGCCGCTGGTGCAACGCGGTGGACCAGATCGAACTGGTGGACAAGCCGGGCGTCGAGTCCTGACGGACGGCGCCGACGACAGTAGGGGTGACGGATCGTGGAGCAGTCCGCGCACGGTGACGAACCGGCCGGCGCGGCAGGTGACGCTGCCGAGACGCTCGACCATCCCCTGCCGGAGGGGGTGCGGCGGCGGGTGATCGCGCTGGTCGCCGACGCCTTCGGCGGCCTCACCGTCGCCGAGCTGCCCGCCCCCCTGCGTCAGTACGCCCGCTTCACCGCGAGCCGGCGCGCCAAGTTCGCCGGCAACGCCATGGCCGCCGCCCTGGAGGGCGATCCGCTCTTCCGGCAGCGGATCGGCGAACGGTTCAAGCAGGCCCAGCCGGAGCTGGCCGGGGCCGTCGAGGGCGGCACCCCGCCCGCCGCCGCCGACCCCGTCGACGTGGCCGCGGTGGCGTACGTGCTCCGTCCGGCCGGCTGGGCCAAGCTGGTGGCCGCCGCCGGCGAGGAGGTCCAGCGCGCCGACGCCGAGCGCGCCGACGAGGCCGGCCGGCGCGAACTGGAGCGGCTCCGCGAGGAGCTGGCCGCCGCCCGCGAGCGGACCCGGGACGAGACCGAGCAGCTCCGGCACGACCTGGAGAGCGCCCGCAAGGAAGCCGAATCGCTTCACCGCAAGCTGCGCAGCGCCCAGAGCGACGTCAAGCGCGGCGAGGCGGCGCTGCGGCGCGCCCAGGGCGAGATCGAGGCCGCGCGCTCCGAGTCCGCCGCCCAGGTCTCCGCCGCCGAGAGCGAGGCGCGGCGGCTCAAGGCCCGGCTCGGCGAGGTCGAGGCGGCCCTGGAGGCGAGCCGCCGGGCCGCCCGCGAGGGGCGCTCGGTGGAGGACATGCGGCTGCGGCTGCTGCTCGACACCGTCCTCGACGCGGCCCAGGGGCTCCGGCGCGAACTGGCCCTGCCGCCGGTGTCGGTGCACCCGGCGGACACCGTGGACGCGGTGGAGCCGGGGCGGATGTCCCCGAAGGACATCGCGGCGCGCGCCCTGTCGGAGACCGATCCGGCCCTGCTCGACCAGCTGTTGGAGCTGCCGCAGACCCATCTCGTCGTCGACGGCTACAACGTCACCAAGACCGGCTACCCGACGATGCCGCTGGAGAAGCAGCGGCTGCGGCTGCTCGGCGGGCTCTCCGCCCTCGCGGCCCGCTCGGGCGCCGAGGTCACCTGCGTCTTCGACGGGGCCGAGCTGGCCGCGCCGGTGCTCCTGGCGCCGCCGCGCGGGGTGCGGGTGCTGTTCTCCAAGCCCGGGGTCACGGCCGACGAGTTGATCCGCCAGCTGGTGCGGGCGGAACCGCCGGGCCGGCCGGTCGTGGTGGTCTCCACCGACCGCGAGGTGGCGGACGGCGTCGCGAAGGCCGGTGCCCGGCCGGTGGCGTCGGCTCTGCTCCTCAAGCGGCTTTCGCGTCTCTCATAACGACTCGCCCGGCTCACAACTGTTGTGCCCTATGACCGATTTATGGACGGCAATCCGTCAAGTGCCCGTCACAGCCGGTGTGATGTGCGTAAATAAAGTGGTGCGTGGGCGAGTTTTTTGCCAGCGGGATTTGAACTGATCACAACTTGGTCACTAGGGTCGGGCCTCGAACCTTCGCGCGGTTGATCACCCATCAGGGCGGTCCGCGGAGGAACCGCCTGCCCCT
Source organism: Streptomyces roseolus (assembly GCF_014649855.1). GTDB lineage: Bacteria > Actinomycetota > Actinomycetes > Streptomycetales > Streptomycetaceae > Streptomyces > Streptomyces roseolus. The sequence continues at coordinate 212,520 of NZ_BMTV01000002.1, forward strand.
GACCGGCCGGGCGGCTCGAGGAAGAAGGAGCTCGCCTTCGTGGCGTCCCACCGTCGACCCAAGCAGCCGAGCCGCACCCGTGTGACCGTGCTCACCGCGACCGCGGCCGCCGCCGTCGCGTTCTCCGCCCAGACCGGAGCCCAGGCGGCCCCCAAGCCCAAGATCGACGAAGTCAAGTCGAAGGTCGACAAGCTCTACCACGAGGCCGAGGAGGCCACGGAGCAGCACAGCCTGGCCGAGGAGCGCCGCGGCAAGCTGCAGAAGGAGATCGGCCAGATCCAGGACCGGGTGGCCCGTGGTCAGCAGGAGCTGAACACCCTCCGGGACCAGATCGGTTCGGTCGCCAGCGCCCAGTACCGCTCCGGCGGCATCGACCCGGCGATCCAGCTCTTCCTCTCCTCGAACCCGGACGACTACCTGGACAAGGCGTCCGCCATCGGCCGGGTCACCGACCAGCAGGCCGACGTCCTCGCCGACATCCAGGAGAAGCAGCGCAGCCTCGCCCAGCAGCGCGCCGAGGCCACCGCCAAGCTCGGCGACCTCGAAGAGGTCCGCAAGACGCTCGCCGAGAAGAAGAAGAAGATCCAGGGCAAGCTCGCCGACGCCCGCACGCTCCTCAACACCCTCACCGCCGAGGAGCGCGCCCGCATCCAGCAGGAGGAGCGGGCCGAGGCCGAGCGCGCCTCCCGCGCCGCCGCCCCCCGCCTCGACCTCGGCAACGAGGCCCCGGCCAGCGGCCTCGGCGCCGCCGCGCTCTCCGCCGCCGCCACCCAGCTCGGCAAGCCGTACGTCTCCGGCGCCGAGGGCCCCAACGCGTACGACTGCTCCGGGCTGACGCAGTGGGCCTACCGCCAGGCCGGCGCCGGCCTCACCCGCACCACCTACACCCAGCAGAACGACGGCGTGAAGATCGGCCGCAGCCAGCTCAAGCCCGGCGACCTGGTCTTCTTCAACGGCCTGTCGCACGTCGGCCTGTACGCGGGCAACAACACGATCCTGCACGCCCCCAAGCCGGGCGCCGTGGTCCGCTACGAGTCCATGAACTACATGGGCACCTTCCAGTTCGGCGTCCGCATCGGCGGCTGACCCGCCCGGCCGTGCCGCCCGAACGGGTGGTTCGCCGCACGCTCCGCTGACCTGACGCCCCGCCGGTGACCTCGTGATCTCCGGCGGGGCGTCATTTTGTGTGCCCGGCGCCTTCGTTGGACGCGGGGGAAGGAGCGGCTACTGTCTGCCGCGCCAGTCCGCACGAGCCGAACGAAAGAGCGCGAGCCGTGGCCTCCCACCGCCGACCCGCCCGGGTCACCGTCCTGACCGCCGCCGCCGCGGCCACCGCGGCGGCCTCCCTCGGCGCCGTCCCCGCGAGCGCCGACCCGGGCGCCGGCACCGAGGCCACCCGCGCCAGGGTCGACCGGCTCTACGAGGAGGCCGAGCGCGCCACCGAGAGCTACAACCGGGCCGACGAGAAGGCCGACGCGCTGCGCCGCAAGGTCGGGCTGGCCCAGGACAGCCTCGCCCGCGGCCAGGAGCGCATCAACCGGATGCGGGGCGCGCTCGGCGCCCTCGCCGGCGCCCAGTACCGCTCCGGCGGCCTCGACCCCACCCTCGACCTGCTGCTCTCCTCCGACCCCGACAGCTACCTCGACCGGGCCTCCGTCCTCGACCGGGTCACCGCCCGGCAGACCGCCGCCCTCACCGAGCTCCGGCAGGAGCGCCACCGCCTCGACCAGGAGCGCGCCGAGGGCCGGGCCGCCCTCGCCGAGCTGGAACGCAGCCGCGCCGAGGTGGCCCGCCACAAGCGGTCCGTGGAGCGCAAGCTCGCCGAGGCCCGCCGGCTCCTCGCCTCCCTGACCGCCGCCGAGCGCGCCGACTACGAGCGGGCCTCCCGCTCCGGGGGCCGGGCCGACGGCCCCGGCGAGGAGCTGCCGCCGCCCGCCGACCTCGGCCCGGCCGACTCCCGGGCCGCCGCCGCGGTCCTCGCCGCCCGCAGGGCCGTCGGCAAGCCGTACGTCTGGGGCGCGACCGGCCCGACCGCCTTCGACTGCTCGGGGCTGATGGTCTGGGCGTACCGGCAGGCCGGGATCAGCCTGCCGCGCACCTCGGCCGCCCAGCGGCAGGCGGGCCGGCAGGTGCCGCTCTCCCAGGCGCAGCCCGGCGACCTCGTCACGTACCGCGGCGACGCCAGTCACGTCGCCATCTACGCCGGGAACGGGCAGGTCATCCACGCCCCCTACCCGGGCGCCCGGGTCCGCTACGACCCGGTGAACATGATGTCGCACGTGACGGTGACCCGGCCCTGAGCCCGCCCGCCTCCGGCGCCGGGAGGCGCGACCCCGTCACCCTTCCGTACGATCTGACGCGTGGAGGAACAGGGGTGCGGGGCGCGACGGCCGGGAGCCGCGCTGCTCGCCCTCCTCCTCGCCCTCGCCGCGCTCGTCGGCTGCTCCACCGCCGCCCCGCCCGCCGACCCGGCCCTCCGCGAGGTGCGGGCCCTGCTCGACCGGCACGCCGAGGCCCTCCTCGACCGCGACGAGACCGCCTGGCTGGCGGCCGTCGCCCCTTCGTACCGCGCCGAAGCGCGCACCGAGTTCCGCCGGCTCGCCGCCGTCCCGCTCGCCGGCTGGTCCTACCGCGTCACCGGCGTCGACCGGACCGGCGAGGGCCGGCTCACCGCCCGCGTCGAGCGCGGCCACCGCGTCGAGGGGTACGATCCCGGCCCCCTCGCCGCCGACCGGATCGTCGACCTCGCCGAGCGGGACGGGCGCTGGTACGTGACCGGGGAGCGGCCGGCCGAGGGCGCCCCGGTGCGGCTCTGGGAGCAGGGCGAGGTCACCGCGGTGCGCGGCGCCCGCTCCCTCGTCCTCGGCGTCGGCCAGGACCGGAAGCGGCTCGCCGAGATCGCCCGGCTCGCCGACCGGGCGGTGCCCGCCGTCGACGCGGTCTGGAGCCCCGGGTGGGCCCGCCGGGTGCTCGTCCTCGTCCCCGCCTCGCTCGACGACATGGGCGGGCTGCTCGCGGTGGACGGCTCGCGGTACCGGGGGATAGCGGCCGTCACCACCGGCGAGACCCGGCGCCGGGCGGACGCGCCCGCGGACCGGGTGATCGTCAACCCGGAGGCGTACGGGGTGCTCGGCGACTTCGGCCGCGAACTGATCCTCACCCACGAGACCGTGCACGTCGCCACCCGCGCCCACACCTCGCCGGCCACCCCGGTCTGGCTCTCCGAGGGCTTCGCCGACTGGGCCGCCTACCGGGGCTCCGACCGCACCCCCGCCCAGGCCGCCCCCGAGCTGCGCCGGGCCGTGCGGGCCGGGAACCCGCCCGCCGCGCTCCCCGAGGACGCCGACTTCGGCTTCGACGGCGACGGCGAGGCCCTGGCCCACTCCTACGAGAGCGCCTGGCTCGCCTGCGCGATGATCGCCGACCGCTGGGGCGAGGACCGTCTCACCGCCTTCTACCGGGAGGTGGGTGCCCACCCGGGGCGGGAGGGCGCGGTGGAGAACGCCCTGCACGAGGTCCTGGAGACGACGCCGGAACGATTCACCGCGGACTGGCGGGCGTATCTGCGCGCTCAGCTCGGCTGAGCGCGGGCGTCGAGCTCGGCAAGGGCCCCGGCGAGCCGGGCCTCCTCCTCGGTGCCGGTCGCGCGGGCGACGCGGAGCATGCCGCGGCCGCGCGGTGCGCCGGCGGTGCCGCGCCGCCGCACCGGGCGGGACGCTCAGGCCGAGCCCGTCAGGACCTTCTCGCGCTCCGGCTGACCCTGCGGCACCGGGATGACCGTGCCGGCCTCGGTGACCGTGTGCTTCCACAGGATCCGGCAGGCCATCAGGGTCGCCGCGATCAGCAGGCCGTTGCGGAGGAACAGCACGCCGATGCCCAGCCAGTCGCTCTGGGTCACGTGCGAGAACCAGACCGGGAACTCGAACTGCGTCACCGCCGTCGCCCACAGGATCAGGTACGCCGGCGTCCGCATCCGGCTGGAGCGGTACACCAGGCAGACCGCCGCCAGGCCGACCAGCCAGATCATGTACTGGGGGGAGATCACCCGGCTCGTCGCGGTGAAGAGCAGCACCGCGACGAAGGCCGCGTCCGCGACCGTCGAGGAGGTGAAGCGGCGCGCCTTGAACCGCCACAGCAGCAGCCAGCCGAAGGCCGCCGCCGTCAGCGCCATGGCGCCCTTCGACACCCAGGAGACGTACGGGCCGAGGAACTCGATCGAGCCGTAGTTCATCCGCGCCTCGCCGTCCCAGCCGAAGTGCCGGGCCACGTGGAAGACCATCGCGCCCAGCGACTCGACCTCCGTGCCCCGCTCGCTCTGGAAGGAGAGGAAGGCGAGCCCGCCCGGCATCCACACCATGCACAGCGCGAGGACGCCCACCGCCGTGCCGGCCGCGACCGGCCAGGAGCGCCAGGTCGCCCGGCCCTTCGGGGTGCCCGCGAGGATCAGCGCCGGCCACACCTTGAGGACCGCGCCGAACCCGGCGAGCGCGCCGAGCACCCGCGGGCTGCGGATCGCGGCGAGCAGCCCCGCCACGGCCACGGCGGTGACCATGATGTCGTAGCGGGCGTACGCGGTCGGGCCCATCAGCGGCACCGCCGCCAGCCACAGCCACGCGCCGCGCGTCGACCGGCCGGGCCGCCCGCCCGTGTACACGAGCAGCCCGAAGACGGCGGCGTCGCAGAGGAAGGCCAGCACGAAGAACGCGGCCGAGTAGTTCAGGAACGGCAGCAGGGCGGGGGAGAGGATCGCGAGGGCCGCCGCCGGCGGGTACTGCCAGGTGACGTCGTCCTGCGGGTACGTGCCGGTCTTCAGGACCTCGTACCAGCTCTGGTAGATCTGCTCCACGTCACTGGTGACGTCGGGGCCGGGCACCACCACGATCTTGAAGACGCAGATCAGCAGGATGATCCTGGTCAGCGCCCACAGCCCCAGCGGAAGACGCCATTCCCGCAGCCGCCCAGCCGTGCGCGAGCCGATCTCCACTGCGCCCGTCATACCTGTCCTGTTCCTGTCCTGTCGGTCCGCTCGCGCGGAGAGGGGTGGTGCCGGGCGTGGGTGCGATCGCAGGCCATCACGTACTGTCTGTCACGATGCACAAGACCCTGATCGTAACCAACGACTTCCCGCCGCGTCCCGGCGGAATCCAGGCGTTCCTGCACAACATGGCGTTGCGACTGGACCCCGACCGGCTCGTGGTCTACGCCTCCACCTGGAAGCGCGGCCGCGAAGGCGCGGAGGCCACCGCTCTGTTCGACGCGGAACAGCCTTTCACGGTTGTCCGGGACCGCACCACCATGCTGTTGCCCACACCACGTGTGACCGCCCGGGCCACCGCGCTGCTGCGCGAGCACGGCTGCGCATCGGTCTGGTTCGGCGCCGCCGCCCCCCTCGGCCTGATGGCGCCCGCGCTGCGCCGGGCCGGCGCGAAGCGGCTCGTCGCCACCACCCACGGGCACGAGGCCGGCTGGGCCCAGCTGCCCGCCGCCCGGCAGCTGCTGCGCCGGATCGGCGAGGGCACGGACACGATCACCTACCTCGGCGAGTACACCCGCTCCCGCATCGCGTCCGCGCTCACCCCGGCCGCCGCGGCCCGCATGGTGCAGCTGCCGCCCGGCGTCGACGAGAAGACCTTCCACCCCGGCTCCGGCGGAGCCGGGGTCAGGGCCCGACTCGGCCTCACCGACCGCCCCGTCGTGGTCTGCGTCTCCCGGCTCGTCCCGCGCAAGGGACAGGACACCCTGATCCGCGCCCTGCCCCGGATCCTGCGGCAGGTGCCCGACGCCGTCCTGCTGATCGTCGGCGGCGGCCCGTACGAGAAGGAGCTGCGCCGGCTCGCCGCCGAGACCGGCGTCGCCGCCTCCGTCCGCTTCACCGGCGCCGTGCCCTGGTCGGAGCTGCCCGCCCACTACGGCGCCGGCGACGTCTTCGCCATGCCCTGCCGCACCCGCCGCGGCGGCCTCGACGTCGAGGGGCTCGGCATCGTCTACCTGGAGGCCTCCGCGACCGGTCTGCCGGTCGTCGCCGGCGACTCCGGCGGCGCCCCCGACGCCGTCCTCGACGGCGAGACCGGCTGGGTCGTCCGCGGCGAGTCCGCCGAGGACACCGCCGACCGCGTCACCGCCCTCCTCCTCGACCCCGAGCTCCGCGCCCGCATGGGCGAGCGGGGCCGCGCCTGGGTGGAGGAGAAGTGGCGCTGGGACCTGCTGGCGGAACGGCTCAGGGAGCTGCTGTAGGCATGCGGAGAGGGGCCCGGCGCAACGCGCCGGGCCCCTCTCCGCAGGGACTCACTTGGTGTAGAGCGCCTCGATCTCGTCCGCGAAGTCCTTCGCCACCACGTTCCGCTTCAGCTTCAGCGACGGGGTGATGTGGCCCGCCTCCTCGGTGAACTGGGCGGCCAGGACGCGGAACTTGCGGACCGACTCCGCCTTGGAGACCGCCGCGTTGCCGTCGTCGACCGCCCGCTGGACCTCCGCGAGGAGGTCCGGGTCGTCGCGGAGGGCGGCGGCGGTGACGCCGGCCGGCTTGCCGTGCTCGCTCGCCCAGCGGCCCAGGAACTCCTCGTCGAGGGTGACCAGGGCGCCGACGAACGGGCGGCCGTCGCCGACCACCATGCACTCCGCGACCAGCGCGTGGGCGCGGATCCGGTCCTCGATGACCGCCGGGGCGACGTTCTTGCCGCCCGCCGTCACCAGGATCTCCTTCTTGCGGCCGGTGATCGCGAGGTAGCCGTCCTCGTCGAGGGTGCCGATGTCACCGGTGTGGAACCAGCCGTCGGCCAGCGCCTCGGCGGTCGCCGCCTCGTTGTTCCAGTACTTCGAGAAGATGTGCTCGCCGTGCAGCAGCACCTCGCCGTCGTCCGCGATCCGCACCACCGAACCCGGCAGCGGCTGGCCGACCGTGCCGATCTTCGGGCGGTCCCACGGGTTGAAGGCGGTGGCCGCGCACGACTCCGTCAGGCCGTAGCCCTCCAGGACGGTGAAGCCGATGCCGCGGAAGAAGTGGCCCAGCCGCTCGCCGAGCGGCGCGCCGCCGGAGATCGCGTACTCGCCGCGGCCGCCGAGCACCGCCCGCAGCTTCGAGAAGACCAGCTTGTCGAAGAGCTTGTGCTTGAGCCGCAGGCCGAGCGACGGCCCCTGCGGGGTGGCGAGCGCCCGGCTGTAGGCGATGGCCGTGTGCGCGGCCTTGTCGAAGATCTTGCCCTTGCCGTCGGCCTGCGCCTTGGCCCGCGCCGAGTTGTAGACCTTCTCGAAGACGCGCGGGACGCCGAGGATCAGCGTCGGCCGGAAGGAGGCCAGCTCGTCCGTGAGCGTCTTGATGTCCGGGAGGCAGCCCAGGCGGATCGGGGCCATCACGGAGGCCACCTCGATCAGCCGGCCGAAGACGTGCGCGGCGGGCAGGAAGAGCAGCACCGAGGACTCGCCGGTGCGGAAGAGCGGCTTCAGGCGCTCCACCACGTTGCCGCACTCGGCGAAGAAGGCCCGGTGGGTCAGCACGCAGCCCTTGGGGCGGCCGGTGGTGCCCGAGGTGTAGACGACGGTTGCCGGGTCGTCCGCGTTCGCCGCCGACATCCGGGCGTCCAGGGCCTCGTCCGAGACCTCCGCGCCGGAGGCCGTCAGCGCGGCGACCGCGCCGTCCTCGATCTGCCACAGGCCCGTCAGCGCCGGCAGCCCGCCGCGCACGGACTCCACCGACGCCTGGTGCGCGGCCGTCTCCACGATCGCCAGCGAGGCGCCCGAGTCGCCGAGGATCCACTGGATCTGCTCCGGCGAGCTGGTCTCGTACACCGGCACGGTCACCGCGCCGGCGCTCCAGATCGCGAAGTCGAGCAGCACCCACTCGTAGCGGGTGCGGGAGAGCAGCGCGACGCGGTCGCCCACGCCGACCCCGGCGGCGATGAGGCCCTTGGCGGCCCCGCGGACCTCGGCGAGGAACTCCTTGGCGGTCACGTCCGTCCACCCGCCGTCGGCGGCCTTGCGGGCCATCACGGCGACGTCTGGGTGCTGGGAGGCGTTGCGGCGGATGAGATCCGTCAGGTTGCCGTCCGAGGGGACCTCGTACAGGGCCGGAAGGCTGAACTCGCGCAAGACTGCTGCTCCTCATCGGGCTCCGGTGCCACGGCTCTGTGGTGCTCGCACCGGTGCGGTCCATGATCGGGCAGGTGCTCGGTGGGGGCGAGCACGACTGTGGACTGCCCGGACGTTACCCACCAGTACGTGGTTCCCGATAGGGGGTTCCGGTCAGATGTTCTCTGCGTCACACCAGCGTGACGGCCCTCCGCGCACAGTAATCCACAGCTTTGCGGACTCCCAAGTAACCGCAGGTCCGACGGCCTAAGGTGGGGATCATGCGAGTCCACGTGGTCAGCGACGTGCACGGCAACACCGACGCCCTCGCCCGGGCGGGGGACGGCGCCGACGCCCTCATATGCCTCGGCGATCTGGTCCTCTTCCTCGACTACGCCGACCACAGCCGGGGCATCTTCCCCGACCTCTTCGGCGTGGCCAACGCCGACCGGCTCGTCGAACTGCGCACCGCCCGCCGCTTCGACGAGGCCCGCGACCTGGGACGCAGCCTCTGGGCCGGGCTCGACGTCGACCGCGACACCGCCATCGAGGCCGCCGTCCGCCGCCAGTACGCCGAACTCTTCGCCGCCTTCCCCACCCCCACCTACGCCACCTACGGCAACGTCGACATCCCCGCCCTCTGGCCCGAGTACGCCCGCCCCGGAACCACCGTCCTCGACGGCCGGCGGGTCGAGCTCGGCGGCCTCGTCCTCGGCTTCGTCGGCGGCGGCCTGCGCACCCCGATGCGCACGCCGTACGAGATCTCCGACGAGGAGTACGCCGCCAAGGTCGAGGCCCTCGGCGAGGTCGACGTCCTCTGCTCCCACATCCCGCCGGAGGTCCCCGACCTCACCTACGACACCGTCGCCCGCCGCTTCGAGCGCGGCAGCCGCGCCCTCCTCGACGCCATCCGCCGCACCCGGCCCCGCTACGCCCTCTTCGGCCACGTCCACCAGCCGCTCGCCCGCCGGATGCGGATCGGCGCCACCGAGTGCGTGAACGTCGGGCACTTCGCCGCCACCGGCCGCCCCTTCGCCCTGGAGTGGTGACGGGGCCGGCACGGGGGCGCGATAGCCTTCCCCCGGCACGTGTCCGTGCCCCTTGACTTCCGCCGGACCGCACAGTGGAGGAGCCACCGCGATGGCCGAACACACCAGCTCGAGCATCACCATCGAGGCGGCGCCGGCCGACGTCATGGGTGTGATCGCCGACTTCGCCCGCTACCCCGACTGGACCGGCGAGGTCACCCAGGCCGAGGTCCTCTCCACCGACGAGACCGGCCGCGCGGAGAAGGTCCGGCTCGTCCTCGACGCCGGCGCGATCAAGGACGACCACACCCTCGCGTACACCTGGACCGGCGCCCACGAGGTCAGCTGGACGCTCGTGAAGTCCCAGATGCTCCGCTCCCTCGACGGCTCCTACCGCCTCACCCCGCTCGCCGGCGACCGCACCGAGGTCACCTACCAGCTGACCGTCGACGTCAAGATCCCCATGCTCGGCATGATCAAGCGCAAGGCCGAGAAGGTCATCATCGACCGCGCCCTCGCCGGCCTGAAGAAGCGCGTCGAGTCCCGGGCCTGACCCCCGGGCCCACCCTGGCTCCCCCGGGCCCACCCTGGCCCCCCGGACCGTCCGACCGGATGCCGGATGCCGGATGCCGGATGCCGGATGCCGGACGCCGGACGCCCGGAGACCGGGCCCCGGCCGGGCCGCGATAGCGTCAGCCGCATGCGGATCATCCTCGTCACCGGAACCGGCGGCGCCGGGCGGAGCACGGTCGCCGTCGCGACCGCGCTCGCCGAGGCCCACGCCGGACGCCGGGTCCTGCTCGTCCCCGGTGACACGGACCCCGGCCCGGCCGTGGACGCCGCCGCCCCCGGGACGCTCACCGTCCTGCGGACCGACCCCGCCGGCGACTTCCGGCGCGAGTTCCTCGCCCTCCAGTCCCGCTCCGGGACCGTCCTCGACCTCCTCGGCGCCGCGCCCTTCGAGGACGCCGAACTCACCGAACTGCCCGGCAGCCGCCAGTTCGCCCTTCTCCGGGCGCTGCGCGAGGCCGCCGCCGGCGACCACGACCTCGCCGTCGTCGACCTGCCGCCGCTGCGCGAGGCGCTGACCGTCCTCGCCCTCCCCGAACAGCTCCGCCGCTACCTCCGCCGGCTGCTGCCGCCCGAGCGCCAGGCCGCCCGCGCGCTGCGCCCGATGCTCGCCCAGCTCGCCGGCGTCCCCATGCCCGCCCAGTGGCTGTACGAGACCACCGCCCGCTGGGAGCGGGAACTCGCCGCCGTCCAGGCCGTCGTCGAAGCACCCGGCACCACCGTCCGGCTCGTCCTCGAACCGGGCCCGGCCGCCAGCGCCGCCCTCCGCGAGGCCCGCCTCGGCCTCGCCCTGCACGGCCTCGCCCTCGACGCCGTGATCGCCAACCGGCTCCTCCCCGCCGCCTCCGACGACCCCTGGCTCGCCGCCCTCACCGCCGAGCAGCACCGCCGGCTCGCCGACCTCCGCGCCGACGCCGGCGAGCTCCTGCACGAGCTGCCGCACCTCGGCCGCGAGCCTCGCGGCCCCGAGGACCTCTCCCTGCTCGCCGCCCGCCCCGGCCCGCCGCCCGCCCCCGCGCCCGCCCCGGCCGTCGAGGACCGGCGCGAGGAGGACGGCGTCCTCGTCTGGCACCTGCCGCTGCCCGGCGCCGTCAAGCAGGACCTCTCCCTCGTCCGCAGGGGCGACGAACTCCTCCTCGGCGCGGGTCCCTTCCGCCGCACCCTGCCCCTCCCGCCCGCCCTGCGCCGCTGCACCGTCACCGGAGCCGGCCTCGTCGACGGCGACCTCGCGATCCGCTTCGCCCCCGACCCCGGACTGTGGCCCAAGCCCTCCTGACCGCCCCGCCCGGGCGTGTACCGTCGAAGGAAGGGAAGCGACGGAGGAGTACGCCATGAGCAGCGATCCGGACGCCTGGGCCGACGCGTGTGCCGAGGACCTGGAGGCGGAGAAGGCCCGCCGCCGTGCGCGGCACGGGGAGGAGCCCGGCTCGCCCGCCGAGGAGTTCCGCAGGCTCTTCGAGGCCGTCGCCGAGAAGCTCACCGGCGGACTCGGCGCCGCCGCCCCGCTCTTCGGCGGACAGGCCGCGGGCGCCGCCGCCCAGGCGGCGGAGACCGTCAAGGGCCTCGTCAACCAGGCGAAGGCCGCCGTCGAGCCGGTCATCGAGCGCAACCCGCAGGTCTTCGACCACCTCGCCGCCGCCGGCAGCGAACTCCTCGCCGCCTACCGCTCGGCCGTCGAGGGCCACGAGACCCGCTGGACCCGCGGCCCCGGCCTCGACGAGGACGACCCCCGCCGCGCGCCCGACGGCGAGGACCGGGACGACCACGACCGCGAGGACGGCGGCGGGGGCCCGGCCACCGGCCGCCCCATCGACCTGGACTGATCAGTACGGCGCCTCCCCTCGGGTACGGTGGGCCCTAGCGGGGCTCGACCGAAAACTGAGGGACACATGGGACTCACCATCGGCGTCGACATCGGCGGCACGAAGATCGCGGCCGGCGTGGTCGACGAGGAGGGCAGCATCCTCGACACGCACACGGTGCCCACCCCGCCGACCTCCGAAGGCATCGTCGACGCCATCTGCGCCGCCGTCTCCGAGGCCGGCAAGGGCCACCGGATCGAGGCGGTCGGCATCGGCGCGGCCGGTTACGTCGACGACAAGCGGGCCACCGTCCTCTTCGCCCCGAACATCGACTGGCGGCACGAGCCGCTGAAGGACAAGGTCGAACAGCGCGTCGGCCTCCCCGTCGTGGTGGAGAACGACGCCAACGCGGCGGCCTGGGGCGAGTACCGCTTCGGCGCCGGCCAAGGCCACGAGGACGTCATCTGCATCACCCTCGGCACCGGCCTCGGCGGCGGCATCATCATCGGCAACAAGCTCCGCCGCGGACGCTTCGGCGTCGCCGCCGAGTTCGGCCACATCCGGGTCGTCCCGGACGGCCTGCTCTGCGGCTGCGGCAGCCAGGGCTGCTGGGAGCAGTACGCCTCCGGCCGCGCCCTGGTCCGCTACGCCCGGCAGCGCGCCGCCGCGACCCCGGAGAACGCGAAGGTCCTGCTCTCGCTCGGCGACGGCACCCCCGACGGCATCCAGGGCAAGCACGTCAGCGAGGCCGCCCGCGCCGGCGACCTCGTCGCCGTCGACTCCTTCCGCGAGCTGGCCCGCTGGGCCGGCGCCGGCCTCGCCGACCTCGCCTCGCTCTTCGACCCGTCCGCGTTCATCGTCGGCGGCGGCGTCTCCGACGAGGGCGAGCTCGTGCTCGACCCGATCCGGAAGTCCTTCCGGCGCTGGCTGATCGGCGGCAGCTACCGCCCGCACGCGCAGGTCCTCGCCGCGCAGCTCGGCAACAAGGCCGGTCTCGTCGGCGCCGCGGACCTGGCCCGCCAGGGCTGACCCGCCGCGTTCCCACGGGTCGATGCCCGTCGCGCCCCCTGGGGCGGGGCGGGCATCCGGCCTATGTTGGGTCCATGGCCCTCGACGCGACCGGCGCGCTGCCGGCCTCCCGTGACGACGCGCTGCCCGCCTCCCGTACCGAGCCGGACGGCTCCGCCGTGGTCCGGATCCTCAGCTACAACATCCGCTCGATGCGCGACGACGAGGACGCCCTCGCCCGGGTGATCCGGGCCTGCGCGCCCGACGTCATCCTCGTCCAGGAGGCGCCGCGCTTCTTCCGCTGGCGCAAACACGCGGCCCGGCTCGCCGCCAAGAGCGAACTGGTCGTGCTCTCCGGCGGGGCGACCGCCGCGGGACCGCTGCTGCTCTGCTCGCTGCGCGCCACCGTGGAACGGACCGAGGACGTGCTGCTGCCGCTCACGCCCGGCCTGCACCGGCGTGGCCTCGCCACCGCAGTCGTCCGCTTCGGGGCCGCCCGGCTCGGCCTCGTCAGCTGCCACCTGAGTCTGCGGAAGGACGAGCGGTACGCCCAGGCCGGCCTGGTCCTCGACCGGGTCGCCGCCCTGGGCACCCCGTACACGATCGTCGCCGGCGACCTCAACGAACGGCCCGGCGGACCGGCCTTCACCCGGCTCACCGCGACGCTCCGGGACGGCTGGGCGACGACCCCGCGGGGCACCGAGCACACCCACCCCGCCGAGCGTCCGCACCAGCGCATCGACGCGATCCTGGCGACGCCCGCCGTGGAGTTCCTCGGCTGCGGCGTCCCCACCGGCCTGCCCCCCGCCGACCTGACCGCCGCCACCGACCACCTTCCGGTGCTGGCGGCGGTCCGGCTCCAGGCCCCGCCCGGAGCCTGAGGGAGCGTCGCCGCGGCGGGCGGCCTCCCGGCCGCCCCCGAGCCGCCACGTCCCGGGGCCGGGCCGGGGACGCGGCGGTGTCACCGGGGGACTTCGCCGGTCAGTCCCACAGGTTCCGGTTGAGCTGCTCGGCGGCCCTCGCCTCTTCCTCCTCGCGGCGCCGGCGCTCCTCCTCCCGGCGCTCTTCCTCTTCCTTCTCCTTGGCGCGGCGCTCGTCGTCGCTGCTCATCGTTGCTCCTTCCGCTGTGGACATGGGGTCCGTACCGGTCACAGCACCCCGGCCGCGTCACACCACCGCGCCGCGGCCCGGGTCGTCGTAGCCGTCGCCGTCCTCGTCGTCGCCCTTCATCCGGGCCACCAGGGTCACGAAACCGCCCAGGAAGCCGCCGACGCACAGGGTGGTGAGCCACCAGGTCATGTCCCAGCGGAAGAGGACCGCGAGGAGCATCAGGACCGGGCCGCCGACCACGGCGAGCCAGGCGAACTTGGTGGTGGTGTCGGCCTCGGGGAGCGGCGGGGGCTCCGGCGGCACGAAGTGGCCCTCGTCCGAGCTCCCGGGGCCCTCCTCGGGCTCGGCCACGCTGTAGTCGCGCGGCCCGCCGCCCGGGCGCACCCCGGGCGCGAAGGTGATCGAGCTGCCGAGGGCCGGCTTCGCGTCGCCGGGACCGTCCCCGTCGTCGCTCCCGTCGGCCTCCGCCTCCGCCGCGGGCGGCTCCCGCCGGGTCTTGTCCGGCTTCGGCACGTCCGCGCCCGACGCGGAGGCCGCCCGGGCCTCGCGGGCGTCGAGCTCCTCCGGCTCCGGGAGCCGCAGGTTCTCGATCGGCCGGAAGGGCCGGGTCCCCGGCGGGTCCGCGGGCTCCTCGCCGTACCCCGCGACGATCGCGGCCCACGCCGCCTCCTCGTCGATGGGCTGCGGCTCCCGCTCGCCACCGTCCTGCTGGTCAGCCACCGCTCCTGCTCCCCTTCCCGCCCACGAGTCCCGGGGCGAGACGCTCGACGAACGCCAGACTCTCCTCGAAGATCCTCTCCGCGTCATGGTCCAACGTCGCGACGTGGTAACTCTGTTCCAGCAGGATCTCCGTCACGTCGGTGGAGGAGACCCGGCTGAGGATCCGGGCCGAGTCGGCCGGCGGCACCACGTGGTCCTGCGGGCTGTGCAGCAGCAGGAGCGGCTGTGTGACCTGCGGCAGCTCGTCGTCGACCAGCCGGAAGAACCGCCGCAGCGAGTACGCCGCGTGCAGCGGCACCCGGGTGTAGCCGATCTCGGTCACGCCCTCCTTCGCGATGTCGCTGGCGATGCCCCTCGTCGTGGGCACGAGGTGCCGCACCACGGGCAGGGCGTGCGCGGCGAGGCCGTGCACCTTGTTGCCCGGGTTGACGAGGACGAGGCCGCGGACCGCGTCGCCGTGGCGCGCGGCGAGCCGCAGGGTCAGCGCCCCGCCCATGGAGAGTCCGAAGACGAAGACGGTGGAGCAGCGGGCGGTCAGCTCGCGCAGCGCCCGGTCCACCTCCGCGTACCAGTCGTGCCAGGTGGTGAGCTGCATGTCCTGCCAGCGCGTGCCGTGCCCGGGCAGCAGCGGCACGGACACCGTCAGGCCGCGGTCCGCGAGGTGTTCGGCCCACGGGCGCATCGACTGCGGGGAACCGGTGAATCCGTGACAGAGAAGGACGCCGACCTCTCCGCCCTCATGGCGGTACGGCTCGGCTCCGGGAAGGACCGGCACCGGGGTCTCCTGTTCGGTTTGCGGCTCCGGTGCGCCGGGGCGCCGGAGCCGGTGCGGAGATGGGGGAAGGGACCTTCACGGTACGCGACCGGACCGACACCGACCAGGGCCGCAGCCGGGGTGGCCGGTCGGCACGGGATAAAGTCGTCACGACGGCACACGGAAGGCATGGCGAGTTGATCTACGGCGCAATGAAGTTCTCCATCGGAGGGTCCCTGAAGCTGGCCTTCCGGCCCTGGGTGGAGGGCTTGGAGAACGTTCCCGCCGAGGGCCCCGCGATCCTCGCCAGCAACCACCTGTCCTTCTCGGACTCCTTCTTCCTGCCGGCCGTCCTGGACCGCAAGGTCACCTTCATCGCGAAGGCGGAGTACTTCACGACGCCCGGCCTGAAGGGCCGGCTGACCGCCGCCTTCTTCAAGGGGGTCGGCCAGCTCCCGGTGGACCGCTCGGGCGCCCGCGGCGCCGGCGAGGCCGCCATCAAGGCGGGCATCGAGGTCATCGAGGGCGGCGGCCTCTTCGGCATCTACCCCGAGGGCACCCGCTCGCCCGACGGCCGGCTCTACCGCGGCAAGCCCGGCGGTCTGGCCCGGGTGGCGCTGGCCACCGGCGCCCCGGTGATCCCGGTGGCCATGATCGACACCGAGAAGATCCAGCCGCCCGGCAAGGTCGTCCCGAAGCTGATGCGCCCCGGGATCAGGATCGGCAAGCCGCTGGACTTCTCCCGCTACCACGGCATGGACGGCGACCGCTTCATCCTGCGCTCGGTGACCGACGAGGTCATGTACGAGATCATGAAGCTCTCCGGGCAGGAGTACGTCGACATCTACGCGACCGCCGCCAAGCGGCAGATCGCGGAGGCCGAGAAGGCCGCCAAGGAGGCCGTGAAGGCGGAGATCGCCGCGCGGGAAGAGTCCGGCGCCTGACCCTCCCGCGAGGGAGCGCCGGCGGGGGTGGGGGAGATGGCCAAGCGCGAGCGTGTCGTGCGCATGTCGGTGGAGCAGCCGCTGTGGCGTGCGCTGACCGGCTACCGGGTCCTGACGATGGTCTACGCGGTGCTGATCTTCGCCACCGGCCGGGACCGCTACGAACGGCCCTGGATCGCGGTCGCCTACCTCGCGGTGCTCTGCGTCTGGACCCTCGCCACCCTCCCCAAGGTGGCGAACGCGGCCAGCTGCACCAAGCGCTTCCTCGTCGCCGACCTCGCCCTCGCCCTCACCGGCATCCTCCTCACCCCGCTCGCCGACGCCCACGCCCAGTCCGTGGACGGCCCCACGCTGCCGACGATATGGACGGCCGGCTCGGTCCTCGCCTACGCCATCAAGGGCGGCTGGCGCTGGGCGGGCCTCGCCTCCTCCCTCGTCGCCGTCGCCAACATCATCGAGCGGGGCCACCCCAGCCGGGACACCGTCCACAACGTGATCCTGGTCTGGGTGGCCTCCATCGCCATCGGATACGTCGTCGAGGTCGCCCGCGCCTCCGAGCGCACCCTCGCCCGCGCCCTGGAGATCGAGGCCGCCACCCGGGAGCGCGAGCGGCTCGCCCGCGACATCCACGACAGCGTCCTGCAGGTCCTCGCGATGGTGCAGCGCCGCGGCACGGCCCTCGGCGGGGAGGCCGCGGAGCTGGGCCGGATGGCCGGTGAGCAGGAGGTCGCCCTGCGGACCCTGGTGGCCGGCGGTCTCACCCGCACCAGCCACGTCTCCGAGGACGAGTCGGAGGGAGCGGTCGTCCGGGTCGTCGAGGTCGACGACGAGCCCGCCGACGACACCCCGGTCGACCTGCGCACCCTGCTCGCCCCGCGGGCCGGCGCCCGGGTCACCCTCTCCGATCCCGGGGTGCCCGTGCCGCTGCCCGCCGCGGCCGCCCGCGAACTGGCCGCCGCCGTCGGCGCCGCCCTGGACAATGTCCGGGTGCACGCGGGCGCGGACGCGCGCGCGTGGATCCTGGTCGAGGACTGGGACGACGAGGTCATCGTCACCGTCAGGGACGACGGCCCCGGCATCCCGGAGGGCCGGCTCGCCGAGGCGGAGGGCGAGGGCCGGATGGGCGTCGCGCTCTCCATCCGGGGGCGCCTGCGCGACCTGGGCGGCACGGCCGAGCTGATCTCGGTCCCCGGCCAGGGCACCGAAGTCGAACTGAAGGTCCCGCGACCCGCGCGGGACGCACGGGGGAAGGCAGGAGAGAAGTGAACGAGGCGCAGAGCCCGGCGGAGCAGGACCGGACCATCAAGGTGATGGTCGTCGACGACCACCCCATGTGGCGGGACGCGGTCGCCCGCGACCTGGCGGAGGCGGGCTTCGACGTGGTCGCCACCGCCGGCGACGGCGAGCAGGCCGTCCGCCGGGCCCCGGCCGTCGCCCCCGACGTCCTCGTCCTGGACCTGAACCTGCCGGCCAAGCCGGGCGTCCAGGTCTGCAAGGAGCTGGTCGGCTCGCTGCCGGGCCTGCGCGTCCTGGTCCTGTCGGCGAGCGGCGAGCACGCGGACGTCCTGGAGGCCGTGAAGTCCGGTGCCACCGGCTACCTGCTGAAGTCGGCGGGCGCCGAGGAGCTGATCGACGCGGTCCGCCGCACCGCCGTCGGCGACCCCGTCTTCACCCCGGGCCTCGCCGGCCTGGTCCTCGGCGAGTACCGCCGCCTCGCCTCCGAGCCCGCGCCCGCCACCGGCGCCGGGGAGCCCGAGGCGCCGCGCCTCACCGACCGCGAGACCGAGGTCCTCCGGCTCGTCGCCAAGGGCCTCAGCTACAAGCAGATCGCCGAGCGGCTCGTCATCTCGCACCGCACCGTGCAGAACCACGTCCAGAACACCCTCGGCAAGCTCCAGCTGCACAACCGCGTCGAGCTGGTCCGGTACGCGATCGAGCGCGGCCTCGACGAGGGCTGACCGGCCGCGTGGCCGCGCGCGGCGCCGGACCCGGCCGTATATTCGGGCGCATATGCGGCCTTTCGACGAGAGGACTGGCGTGGAGATCCTGGCATTCGGCGTGCAGGCGGACGAGAAGCCGCTGATCGAGAAGGCGTTCGCGGGCCACCACGACGTCCGCTGCCTCGACGTCTTCCTCACCGAGGACACCGCCCCCATCGCGGCCGGCTACGAGGTCGTCTCCACCAGCGTCAACGCGATCCTCGACCACCGGGTCCTGCAGACCCTGGCGGCCGGCGGCACCCAGATGATCGCCCAGCGCTCCACCGGCTTCAACAACATCGACCTGGAGGTCGCCGAGCGCCTCGGCCTCACCGTCGCCCGGGTCTCGTACTACTCCCCCTACTCCGTCGCCGAGTTCGCCTGGACCCTCGCCATGGCCGTCAACCGGCGGATCGTCCGCGCCTCCAACCGCACCCGCGACTTCGACTTCCGCCTCGACGGGCTGATGGGCCGCGACATGCGGGGCCGCACCGCCGGCGTCCTCGGCACCGGAAAGATCGGCGAGGCCTTCGCCCGGATCGCCCACGGCTTCGGCATGCGGCTCCTCGGCTGGGACGTCGCTGAGAACCCCGCGTGCGCCGCCCTCGGCATGGAGTACGTCGAGAAGGACCGGCTCCTCGCCGAGGCCGACCTCGTCAGCCTCCACGTGCCGCTGCTGCCGGCCACCCACCACCTCCTCGACGCCGCCGCCCTCACGTCCATGAAGGACGACGCGATCCTGGTGAACTCCAGCCGGGGCGGCCTCGTCGACACCGACGCCCTCGTCACCGAGCTCCGCGCCGGCCGCTTCGCCGGCGTCGGCCTCGACGTCTACGAGGCCGAGGCCGGCCTGTTCTTCCTCGACAAGTCCCTCGCGGGCGTCGAGGACGACACCCTCGCCCGCCTGGTCACCTTCCCGAACGTGGTGGTGACGAGCCACCAGGCGTACTACACCGAGGACGCGGTCGGCCAGATCATCGACACCACGGTCCGGAACGTCCTCGACTACATCCAGGGCAGGCGCGGCGAGAACGTCCTGGTCCCGCGGGCCGCGTCCTAGACCAGCACCCCGGCGAGGAGCGCGGCCGTCACCGAGGCGCCCTCCAGCGTCAGCACCGACTCCGGGTGGAACTGCACCCCCGCGAAACCGGGGCCGCGCAGCGCGTGCACCTCGTCCGTCTCCGCGTCCCGGCTCACCTCGATCCGGTGCAGCGCCAGCTCCGTCGCCTCCCGCTCGTCGCAGCGCGCCGTGAAGCTGTTGTAGAAGCCGACCGTCCGCTCCTGCCCGAACAGGTCGATCCGCACCTGCGCGCCCTGGAACGGGGTCCGCTTGCGCACGATGTCCAGGCCCAGCTCCGCCGCGATCAGCTCGTGCCCCAGGCACACGCCGAGGAGGCCGTGCCGGTGGCCGCGCAGCAGCTCGGCGGTGAGCCCGCGCAGGAACCGCATCTTCGGGTCGGCCGCGTCCGTCGGATCGCCCGGGCCGGGCCCGAGGACCACCGGGCCCTCGTGGGCGAGCGCCAGCTCCCGCAGCCCCGGCTCGTCGTACCGCAGCACCGACACCTCCAGGCCGGAGGAGCGCAGCAGGTGCGCCAGCATCGCGGTGAAGGTGTCCTCCGCGTCGACCACCAGCGCGTGGCCCGTCAGCTCCGCGGACCGGGTCTGCATCCGCAGCCAGAACGGCGCCAGGTCCGCCCGCCGGGCGTCCAGCGCGGCCCGTACCCGCGGATCGTCCGCCAGCCTCGGCCGGGCGGGGGAGTCGTCCGCCGGGCGTCCCTCCCGCACCCCGAGGGCCGCCAGGACCGCCGCCGCCTTCGCGTGGGTCTCCGCGACCTCGCCGGCCGGGTCCGAGTGCCGCACCAGCGTCGCCCCCACCGGGACCCGCAGCCGCCCGTCGGCCGCGATGTCGGCGGTCCGGATCAGGATGGGGGAGTCCAGCGTCTGCGCCCCGTTCCCGTCCGTGCCGAGCAGCGCGAGGGCCCCCGCGTAGTAGCCGCGCCCGCCGGCCTCGTGACGCTCGATCACCCGGCAGGCGTTCTGCACCGGGGAGCCCGTCACCGTCGCCGCGAACATCGTCTCCCGCAGCACCTCCCGCACGTCGAGCGAGGACCGGCCGCGCAGCTCGTACTCGGTGTGCGCGAGATGGGCCATCTCCTTCAGCCGGGGACCGATCACCACCCCGCCCCTGTCCCCGACCGTGCACATCATCTTCAGCTCCTCGTCGACCACCATGGAGAGCTCCTCCGTCTCCTTGCGGTCCGCGAGGAAGCCGAGCAGCCCCTCGGCGGTCGGCGCGGCCCCGTCCGGGTAGCGGTACGTGCCGCTGATCGGGTTCATGACCACGGTTCCGCCCGCCATGCGCACGTGCACCTCCGGGCTGGCCCCGACGAGGGTCCGCTCCCCGGTGTGCACGACGAAGGTCCAGTACGCGCCCCGCTCGCCGGCGAGGAGCCGCCGGAACAGGGCCAGCGCGTCGGCCCGCCCGAAGCCCTCGATCTCACCGGTGTACGTCCGCCGGATGACGAAGTTCGCGCCCTCGCCGCCGCCGATCTCCTCCTCGATCACCCGCCGCACGGTCCCCGCGTACTCCTCGTCGGAGACGTCGAAGGCCCCGCCGGAGACCTCGACCCGGTGGGCGGGCAGCGCGTCGAGCACCGCGCCGAGCGGCAGCTCGTACGTCTCCTCGGCGACCAGCACCGACAGCGGCGTCCCGTCGTCCCGCACGTCGAAGCCGCGCTCGCGGATCTGCCGGAACGGCACCAGCGCGAGCGCCGGCCGATCGTCCACCGGCAGGTCGGCCAGCCGCTCGGCCTCGTGGACGGCGCCGATCAGCACCTCGATGGTGTCGTGGTCACGGCCCGGGGTGCGGCGGCGCAGCAGGGCGAACGGCGGGGCGGAGTCGGAGAGGAGTCGGGAGAGGTCGAAGTCCATGGCAGTGGGTTCCTTCCGGTCGGAGTACGGAGAGGAACGGCCTCGCGGGTACGAGAAAGGCCGCCCCTCGGGCGGCCTTCGCGTGGTCTTCGGGTACGCGCAGTCAGTGGGCCGCCGGAGGGACGGTCCACCACCAGTTCTGGTTCGAAGGCGCGTACACGCGAGCACTGTAACCCAGGCGGGCACGGGAACGGGGCCCGTGCCACGCCGCGGAAGGCGTGGCACGGGCCCCGTCCGCGGGGCTCGACCGGATCAGACGATCAGGTTGAAGGCCTGCCAGCCACCGCCGACCTGCGCCTTGGGGGCGTAGGGGTTGGGGTAGCCGCCGGTGTTCCTGTAGAACCACAGCACGCCGGAGGCGTCGCGGGCGATCAGGTCCGGCTTGCCGTCCTTGTTCAGGTCGCCCGGGCCGACCATCACGTTGTAGGCCTGCCAGCCGCCGCCGACCTGGACGCGGGGGGTGAAGGGCTTCAGCGGGTCGCCGGTGCCCTTGTAGAACCACAGCACGCCGCTCTTGTCGCGGCCGAGCAGGTCGGGCTTGCCGTCGCCGGAGACGTCACCGGTGCTGACGATCTCGTTGTACGTCTGCCAGCCGCCGCCGACCGAGGTCTTCGGCGCGAAGGGCCTCAGCGGGTCGCCGCTGCCCTTGTAGAACCACAGCATGCCGGCCGCGTCGCGGGCGATCAGGTCGGCCTTGCCGTCGGCGTTCATGTCGCCGATGCCGAGGATCTTGTTGTAGACCTGCCAGCCGCCGCCGGTGCGGAGCCGGGCCTTGAACAGCGCGTTCGGGTTGCCGGACCCCTGGTAGTACCAGAGCACGCCGTCCTTGTCCCGAGCGACCGCGTCCCCGGTCCCGTCGGCCCGCAGCGTCGTCATCGGCGTGATGGCGTTGTACACCTGCCACCCGCCGCCGACCTTGTACTTGGTCAGGAACGGCGCGGCCGGGTTCCCGGAGCCCTGGTACTGCCAGAGGACACCGGCGGAGTCGCGGGCGATGGCGTTGTAGCGGTCCGTGGTGGAGACGGGGGCGGCGCCGGGCGCCTCGACGATGTCGGACTGCTTCACCCAGACGATCTTGTGGTGGAAGCGGATCGGCACGAACATCGTGGAGCCGACGACGTTCTTCTGCGCGGAGCCGAACCAGTCGTCGCCCTTCACGGCCGGGCCGGCCTTCACGTAGGCCTGGTCGGAGGCGAAGGTGAACTTCGACAGCGGGTTGTTCTCGTCGCCCGGAGCCTCCAGACCTGCCGCGGTGTAGGCGGCGGTCTCCGGGAAGGAGCGGCCGAAGACCTTGGTGGAGGCCAGGCCGGACCTCAGCTTCACGGTGGTGGCGTTCACCGGCACGGTGTACTGGCCGCCGGGGTTGTAGAACCAGGCCTTCTCGCCGGCGTACCAGATCGCCGTCCAGTTGGTCCTGACCTCGGCGACGACGTAGAGGCCACCGGCGCGGACCTTGTTGCCGTAGTTGGAGCCCTCGGACCAGAGCGAGGTGAAGTACGGGTCCTTCAGCGTCGTCGCGCTCGTCGAGTTCGACGTGTACAGGTAGCCGAAGTTGGACGGCCGCGCCGGGACGGCGGTGCCGCCGACGCTCAGCTTCGGCTGGTTCGCCGTGGTGAACGGCGGGACCACCCGGACCGTCTGGCCGGCCCGGAGCAGGCCGCCCGCGCCCTGATCGCCCTGAGGAGCGCCCAGGAGGGACATGTAGTGGTTCCAGTCCCAGTACGGGCCGCCGTCCCAGTGGAGGGCGTCGAGGCGGTTGTCCGTCTGGAGCGCGACCTCGTCGTGGCCGATGATGTGCTCACGGTCGATCGGCACGCCGTACTTGTTCGCCAGGAACTTCACCAGCGCGGCGGAGGAGCGGTACTGGGGTTCGGTGTACCAGCTGCCCTCCTTGATGGCGTAACCCTCGTGCTCCACGCCGATCGCGTGCATGTTGTGGGTCCAGTTGCCCGCGTGCCACGCGAGGTTCTTGTTCTCGAGGATCTGGGTGACCAGTCCGTCCGAAGCCTTGATCAGGTAGTGGGCGCTGCCCTTGCCCGTCGGGCTCGTGAGCACGTCGAGCGATCCCTGGTAGGGGCCCTCGGTGTCGTGGATGACGATCTGGCGGATGTCGACGCCCTGGTTGGGGCGGTCACCCGCGGTGTAGTTCTTCCGCCCCTGGGCGTCGGGGACGCTCAGCTTGACGTTGCAGTTCAAGCCCGCGGGGCACTCGGGGACCGTGGTCTCCGCCGTACTCGCGAAGCCGGCCGCCAGCGGAACGTTCGCCGGCTTGACCGGCTCGACGCCGGGGTCGGCCGCCAGCGCGACCTGCTCGCCGTCGGTGGTGAGCTCCCGCTCACCCTTCTTGATCGACTCGAAGACGCGCTTCGCGAAGAGGTCGGCGCCCTTCCGGTCGGAGGACTGGCCGTAGCGGGCCACGGCCGGATACCACTCGCCCGCATCCTCGGACAGCTCGGCGCCGGCCTGCTTCTGGTAGTCGGCGAGAAGCGCGGCACCGGCGCGGATGGACGCGGCGGTGTCGTTCTGGACGGACTCGGTGGAGCTGTCGATCAGCTCGGCGGCCTTGTCCAGGGTGTGGAGGGCCGGGTCGTCGGTGTCGACGATCGCCTTCTCCAGGATCCGGCGGACCTCTTCGCGGTCGAAGTCCTTCTCGATCTCCGGCCGGCCCGAGCCGTTGAAGTGATCGATCTGCTCTTCGGTGACCCCGGTCTCGACGTCCTCCGGGTCGACCTTCGTCAGGCCCATGACGTTGTACGCGCCGGTCATGCTCGGCTCGCCGTCGTGCGACTCCCAGCGGGTCTGCTGGTACGACACCGCCATCAGCACGCTCTGCGGTACGTCGAACTCCTCCGCCGCCGCGGCGAACTGCTGCTGGAGGGAGGGGGCGCCGCCGGGCTTCGCGTCGTCGGTCGCGCCGAGGAGGCTCGGCGAGGCGACCGCGAGGGTGCCGATCGTGGCGGTGGCGACGACCGCGGCCGCCGCTCCGTACAAGAGTCGTTTCTTCTTGCGGTCCCTGCGGTGCCTCTGGGTCACGCCCACCCCTGTGTGTCAGCTATGCATATGGCGAACAGGTTTGCTCGTTTGCTAAACGCGGGTGAGGGTAACACCACTCGATGGCGTGAAGATCGCGTCCAGACATAACGGGCGCGCGTCTCAGCCACTGGGCAGGGGACAGGACAGGACGAAGAACCCCGTACTGTGGTCAGCGTGACCGTGAACGCCGAATCCCACGCCGTCGCCAAGGCGACCTGGCGAGACCTGCCCGCGGCGCAGCAGCCCGAGTACCCCGATGCCGAGGCTCTGCGCGATGTGATCGCGGACCTCGAGTCGTATCCTCCGCTCGTCTTCGCCGGCGAGTGCGACCAGCTGCGCGCCCGGATGGGAGCCGTCGCCCGTGGCGAGGCGTTCCTCCTCCAGGGCGGCGACTGCGCCGAGGCGTTCGACGCGGTGTCAGCCGACCACATCCGGGCCAAGCTGAAGACCCTGCTCCAGATGAGCGCCGTCCTGACGTACGCGGCCTCCGTGCCCGTCGTGAAGGTGGGCCGCATCGCCGGGCAGTACTCCAAGCCCCGCTCCAAGGGCACCGAGACCCGCGACGGTGTGACGCTCCCCACCTACCGGGGCGACTCCGTCAACGGCTTCGACTTCAACGAGCGGGCCCGCGTCCCGGACCCCGAGCGCCTCAAGCGGATGTACAACGCCTCCGCCTCCACGCTCAACCTGGTCCGCGCCTTCACCACCGGTGGCTACGCCGACCTGCGCCAGGTGCACGCCTGGAACCAGGACTTCGTGAAGTCGTCCCCCTCCGGCCAGCGCTACGAGCAGCTGGCGCGCGAGATCGACAACGCGCTGAACTTCATGAAGGCCTGCGGCACCGACCCCGCCGAGTTCAAGGCGGTGGAGTTCTACGCCTCCCACGAGGCGCTGCTCCTCGACTACGAGGGCGCCCTCACGCGGACGGACTCCCGCACCGGCAAGCTGTACGACACCTCCGGCCACATGGTCTGGATCGGTGAGCGCACCCGCCAGCTGGACCACGCCCACATCGAGTTCGCCTCGCAGATCGCGAACCCGATCGGCATCAAGCTGGGCCCGACGACGACCCCGGAGGAGGCGCTCACCTACATCGACCGCCTCGACCCGGACCGCGAGCCCGGCCGGCTGACCTTCATCGTCCGCATGGGCGCCGACAAGGTCCGGGACAAGCTCCCGGAGCTGGTCGAGAAGGTCACCGCCTCGGGCGCCACCGTCGCCTGGGTGACCGACCCGATGCACGGCAACACCTTCGAGGCGGCCTCGGGCCACAAGACCCGCCGCTTCGACGACGTGCTCGACGAGGTCAAGGGCTTCTTCGAGGTCCACAAGGCGCTGGGCACCCACCCGGGCGGCATCCACGTCGAGCTCACCGGTGACGACGTCACCGAGTGCGTGGGCGGCGGCGACGAGATCTTCGTCGACGACCTGCACCAGCGCTACGAGACGGCCTGCGACCCGCGCCTCAACCGGAGCCAGTCGCTCGACCTCGCGTTCCTCGTGGCCGAGATGTACCGCGATCAGTAAGTAGATACCTACGACGATGGGGCGCGGATCCTTGTGATCCGCGCCCCATCGTCGTCACCAGGGCTTTTACGCTTCCCGCCCGCCGGGTAAGGTTAGGTTAGCCTAATCGATCTCGGCGGGAGGTGATCCGCGTGTACGTCTGCTCATGCTTCGGTGTCACGGAGAAGCAGGTCAAGGAGCACGCGGCGGCCGGCGCCTGCACGCCCCGCCAGATCGCCTCCGCCAGCAAGGCCGGTACGGACTGCGGTTCGTGCGTCCGGCACATCCAGGCCCTCCTCGGGCGCGGGAACTGCCCGCGCCGCGAGCTCCTCGACCAGGGCATGCCGGCCCTCGCGCCGGAGACCACCGACCTGTCCGAGGCCGCCTAGCCCGACCGCCCGCCGTCGGCCCGGCTAGGAGCGTGTCTTTCGGATCATGCCGGGCTCGCGACGCCTGGCACCGCGCCTCGCCGCGTTGTCGTCAGTCGCCGATGTCCCCCAGGCTTCGCCCGGGAGGTGCCCCCACCGCATGGACTCCCTCCT
>NZ_BMTV01000002.1:238549-393421 GCF_014649855.1 Streptomyces roseolus
GCACGGCACCAGACGCCGCGAGCTGATCCGGCCTGATCCGAAAGACACGCCCTAGCTCGGCTGCTCGATGAGCGTCGAGAGGTAGAGCGCCTCGCCCAGGGACTCGATCAGTTCGAGCTGGGTGTCCAGGTAGTCGATGTGGTGCTCCTCGTCCGCGAGGATCTCCTCGAAGAGGTTGGCCGAGGTGATGTCACCCTTGGCGCGCATGACCTCGATGCCCCGCTTGAGGCGGTCGATCGCCTCCACCTCGACCTGGCGGTCCGCCTGGAACATCTCGGTGACGGTCTGGCCGACGCGCACGTGGAAGAGCCGCTGGTAGTTGGGCAGGCCGTCGAGCATCAGGATGCGCTCGGTCAGCTTGTCCGCGTGCTTCATCTCGTCGATGGACTCTTCGCGGGTGTACTTCGCGAGCTTCGTCCAGCCCTTGTTGTCCTGGATGCGGTAGTGCAGCCAGTACTGGTTGATGGCCGTGAGCTCGCCGGTGAGCTGCTCGTTCAGAAACTCCAGGACCTCGGGGTCGCCCTGCATCGCTCCAGGTTCCTTCCCTCACGGAATGTGCCCGGCCCCTCACGGGACAGGATGGCCGCATCCTCGCACTCCGAATGGGGGGCGTCCAGTAAGTGGAGGCTTAGTAGGACTTGCCCGAATGGGTGCGTCCGGGTGGGTGGCTGGTCATGACCACCCCTCGCCGTCTGTCACCATGGAGGACATGGTTCAGCCGGAGAGCGGGGTACACCGGGACGCGGGGACGCCGGAGATGTCGCCCGAGCTTCCGCCGGGGCAGCGGCTCCAGCGCGGCTGGCCGGTCACCCACTACGGGCCCGTGCCCAAGTTCAAGCCGGAGCGCTGGGAGTTCCGCGTCTTCGGCGCGACCGCCGACGGCGACAAGCGCTGCTGGAACCACGAGGAGTTCTCGGCCCTGCCGTTCTCCACGGTGGTCGCCGACCTCCACTGCGTCACGAAGTTCAGCATGCTCGGCGCCGAGTGGGGCGGGGTCGCCGCCCGTACGGTCCTGGAGCTGGCGCCGCCCGCGCCGCACGTCACCCATGTGATGGTCTGGGCCGAGTACGGCTACAGCGCCAACATGCGGCTCGCCGACTTCGCCGCCGAGGGCACCATCTTCGCCACCCACAAGGACGGCGAGCTGCTCACCGCCGAACACGGCTTCCCGCTGCGGCTCGTCGTGCCGCACCTGTACGCGTGGAAGGGCCCCAAGTGGGTCCGGGGCGTGGAGTACATGACGGCCGACCGCCGGGGCTTCTGGGAGGAGCGCGGCTACCACAACATCGGCGACCCGTGGACCGAGCAGCGCTACTCCTACCAGGAGGAACCGGGCGACGGCCCGGAGCTGTAGCGGCCCCCGGCCGTCGCGTACGGCGTGGTCAGCGGTGGTACCGGTGGACCACCGCGTGGCCCTTGCCCCGCCCGATCAGCCACTTGTTCACCGGCGTGGTGACCAGGAAGGCGACGAGGAAGGCGAAGGCGAGCGCACCCCAGAAGAGGGCGTCGTCCAGGTGGGCGTCCATGGCGCCGGGGACCAGCAGCAGCACGCCGTTGTCGACGATCTCCATCACGAGGATGGAGAGGGTGTCGGCGGCGAGCGCGACCTTGAAGGCGGACGCGAAGTCCAGGCCGGCGGCGAGGACGCCGCGCAGCGTGAGCGCGTAGCCGAAGAAGAACGCGAGGGCGATCGCGAGGACCATGGTCGGCGCGTTGCCCCAGCCGAGCGCGGTGCCGATGATCATGCCCAGGACCTCGCCGACGGCGCAGCCGGTGAGGCAGTGGAGGGTGGCCTTCGCCGCCGTGCTCCAGGACGCCGCCCCTCCGCCGCCGTGACCGGCGTGGTGGTCGTGCCCGGCGTGAGAGTCGTGGCCGGTGTGGTGGTCGTG
The DNA here is from genome assembly GCF_014649855.1 of Streptomyces roseolus. Lineage (GTDB taxonomy): Bacteria > Actinomycetota > Actinomycetes > Streptomycetales > Streptomycetaceae > Streptomyces > Streptomyces roseolus. The sequence continues at coordinate 240,439 of NZ_BMTV01000002.1, forward strand.
GCCGGTGTGGTCGTGCGTCTCGTGCTCCATGAGGGTCCCCCACCTCGGGTAGCGGTTCCTGCTCCTCAAGGAACCGTATACCCCCTTGGGGTACTCCTCAACGGAGCTTCTTCAGCAGCTCGATGTCGGCGACGTGGCCTTCCCTGCCGCCCGGGGTCTCGATGACCAGCGGTACGCCGTCGGTGGCCGGGTGGCGCAGCAGCTGCCGGAACGCCTCCTGCCCGATGTGACCGACGCCGATGTTGGCGTGCCGGTCCTTGTGCGCCCCGGCGACGTCCTTCGAGTCGTTGGCGTGGATCAGCCGGAGCCGGCCCTCGCCGACCGTGGCGACCAGCTCGTCCAGGGTGCGTGCCGCCCCGCCCGGCGCGGTCAGGTCGTGGCCGGCCGCGAAGATGTGGCAGGTGTCGAGACAGACGCCCAGCCGGGGGTGGTGGTCGAGGGCGTCGAAGTACGGGCCGAAGTCCTCCGCCCTGGAGCAGAGCGAGAAGCCCTGGCCGGCCGTGGACTCCAGGAGGAGGTACGGGTCGTCCTCGTGGGTCAGCTCGTCGAGCAGCGGCAGCATCCGCTCCCGTACCTGCGCCAGCGCCTCCTCCCGCGGACGGCCCCCGGTCGCGGAGCCGGTGTGCACGACCACGCCCTTCGCGCCGATCTCCCGGGCGCGCCGCAGCGAGTGCCGCAGCGACTCCACCGACTTCTCGACGGTGGCCTCGGTGTGGGACCCGAAGTTGATCAGATAGGGGGCGTGCACCCAGGCCGAGATCGATCCCTCGGCGCACTCCTCCCGGAACCGCTCGTCCTGGGCGGGGTTGCCGGTGGGGGTGGCCCACCCGCGCGGGTTGGCGACGAAGACCTGGACGGTCTCGGCGCCCAGCTCGCGGGCGTAGCCGAGGCCGGTCGAGGCGAGACCGCCGGCCACGGGGACGTGGCCGCCGACGGGGTTGCGCATGTTCTCTCAGATTCCCTTGACGGTGATGGCGACGGTGGAGCCCTCCGGGGCGGTCAGGCCGCCCTCCACGGACTGGCCCGTGACCTCGTCGCCGAGGAAGGGGAAGCTCTTCTGCACCTTGACCTCGAAGCCCGCCGCCTCCAGCTTCTCGCGGGCCTCGTCGGTCGACAGGCCGACGACGTCCGGCACCTCGACCGGGCGCGGGCCCTTGGAGACGGTCAGGGTGACCGCGTCGCCCTTCGCGGCCCGGCTGCCCTCGGCGAGGGACTGGGCGGCGACCGATCCGGCGTCCTCGGGGGAGTGCACCCGTTCCGGCGCGACGGAGACCTTGAGGCCGGCCTCCTGGAGGGCGGCGGTGGCGTCGGCGACGGTCTCGCCGGTGACGTCCGGGACGTCGACCGGGGCCCCCTTGCTGACCACCAGCGCCACGGCCGAGTCCGGGGCCCGCTCGGTGCCCGGCTCCGGGTCGGAGCCGATCACCGCGCCCTGGGCGACGGTCGTGCTGAAGGCCGAGGTGACCACGCCGGGGGCGAGGCCCTGCTCGGTGAGGATCCGCCTGGCCTCGTCGAGCGGCTTGTTCTTGAGGTTGGGGACCTTCACGATCTCCGGCCCCCGGGAGAGGGTGAGCGTGACGGTGACGTGGCTGCGGACCCGCTCGCCGGGCGCCGGGTCGACGGCCATCACGGTGCCGCGCTCGTACACGTCGCTGAAGGCGCGCTTCGTCGTGCCCGGCTCCAGGCCCGCGTCGGCGAGCCGCTCGCGGGCCGCCTGCTCGGTCTGGCCGAGGACGGCGGGGACGCGGGTGAACTGGCCGGCGTTGATGTACCAGACGCCGCCGCCGAGGCCCAGGACGAGCAGCACGCCGAGGACGATCAGGAGCGGACCGCGCGGTGCCGGGCGGAAGGTGCGGCGGCGGGGCCCGGCCGGCGGGGGCCCGGGCGTGGCGAGGCGGCTGGTGTGCTGGACGGCGTGCGGGTCGGCGGCCTCCGGCGCGGGCACCGGGCGGGCGATCACGCTGGTGCGGTCCTCGCCGGTGTCCCGCTGCTCGGTCCTCGCGCCCGGCGGCAGCGCGTCCAGCTGCTCGTCGGTGAGCGCGGCCCGCGCCTCCCGGAGCAGGGCGAGCAGCGCCACGGCGTCGTGCGGCCGGACCTCGGGGTTGCGGGCGGTCGCGGCGGCGACCAGCTCGTCCAGTTCGAGCGGCAGGCCGGGGACGGCGGCGGACGGGGCCGGCACGTCGGTGTTCAGGTGCCGGTAGAGGACCTGGGCGGGGGTGTCGCCGGAGTGCGGCTTGCCGCCGGTGAGCATCTCGTACAGGACGACGCCGCAGGCGTACACGTCGGCCCGGGTGTCGGCGGTGCCGTGCTCGATCTGCTCGGGGGCGAGGTACGAGACGGTGCCGAGGACCGCGCCGGTGGTGGCGGTCGCCGAGCCGACGGAGCGGACCAGCCCGAAGTCGGCGACCTTGACCCGGCCGTCGTCCCCTATCAGCACGTTCTCCGGCTTCATGTCCCGGTGCACGAACCCGACCCGGTGCGCGGCGCCCAGCGCGGCGAGGACCGGCTCCAGGATGTCCAGGGCGGCGCGGGGCTGGAGCGCGCCGCGCTCGCGGAGGACGTCCCGGAGGGTGCAGCCGGAGACGTACTCCATCGCCAGGTAGACGTACGCGCCCTCGGCGCCCTGGTCGAAGACGGCGACCACGTTCGGGTGCGCGAGGCGGGCGACGGACTTCGCCTCGCGGATGAACCGCTCGACGAAGGCCGCGTCGGCCGCCAGGGCGGGGTGCATCACCTTGAGCGCGAGGACGCGGTCGAGGCGGGTGTCGACGGCCCGGTAGACCGTGGCCATCCCGCCGACGGCGATGCGCGCGTCCACGCGGTAGCGGCCGTCGAGCAGCCGCCCGACGAGGGGGTCCTGAAGGGTCGTGTCCACGGCGTCGAGTCTACGAGCCGGTACGGACCCGTCCCGCCCTCCGGGCCCCGACCGCAGCACGCTTGTGACGTACCCCGCTCGGGGCCCGGCCGGGGCCGGGCTCAGAAGGCGGGGCGCTCCGGGTCCAGCCGGGCCAGGCCCTCCGTCGGCGAGGACGCCTCGGCGAAGCGGCGGCGGGGGATGCGGCCCGCGCGGTGCGCGAGGCGGCCCGCCTCGACCGCGTGGCGCATCGCCGAGGCCATCAGGACCGGCTCCTGGGCCCGGGTCACCGCCGAGGCGAGCATCACCGCCGCGCACCCCAGCTCCATCGCGAGCGCCGCGTCCGAGGCGGTGCCCGCGCCGGCGTCGAGGATCACCGGCACCCCGGCCCGCTCCACGATCAGCTCGAAGTTGTGCGGGTTGCGGATGCCGAGGCCGGAGCCGATGGGGGAGCCCAGCGGCATGATCGCCGCGCAGCCCACGTCCTCCAGCTTCCGGGCCAGGACCGGGTCGTCGTTGGTGTAGGGCAGGACGGTGAAGCCGTCGTCCACCAGGGTCTCGGCGGCGTCGAGGAGCTCCACCCCGTCGGGCAGGAGGGTCCGCTCGTCGGCGACGACCTCCAGCTTGATCCAGTCCGTGCCGAGGGCCTCCCGGGCCAGCCGGGCCGTGAGGACGGCCTCGCCGGCCGTGTAGCAGCCCGCCGTGTTCGGCAGGACGCGGATGCCGAGCCGGTCCAGGACGGAGAGGACCGAGCCCTGCACGGTGGGGTCGAGGCGGCGCATGGCGACCGTGGTGAGCTCGGTGCCGCTCGCCACCAGGGAGCGTTCGAGGACGTCCAGGCTGGGGGCGCCGCCCGTGCCCATGATGAGCCGGGAGGAGAACTCCGTACCGCCGAGGGAGAACACGTCGTCGGACATCGCGCTCAGCCTCCCTGCACCGCGGTGAGGACCTCGACCCGGTCGCCGTCGGCGAGCAGTGTCGCCGCCCACTCGCCGCGCGGCACCACCGTCTCGTTGACGGCGGCGGCGACCCCGGACGGGGCGGTGGTGAGGCCGGTGACCAGGGCCTCCAGGGAGACGGGGGCGGCGAGCACGCGCGGCTCGCCGTTCACGGACACGTTCATGCGGGCTGCTCCTGACGTGCGGAGAGAGCGGTGGGGAAGCGGCGGGGGGAGAAGGGGCGCGCCTCGTCGGGCAGGACGCCGGTGGTGAGCACCTCCGCCATGACGTCGCCGGTGACGGGGGTGAGGAGGATCCCGTTGCGGTAGTGGCCGGTGGCCAGGTCGAGGCCCGGCAGGGCGGTCGGGCCGAGCATCGGGGCGTTGTCGGGGGAGCCGGGGCGCAGCCCGGCGAGGGTCTCGGTGAGCGGCAGCTCGGTGAGGCCCGGGACCAGTTCGTGGGCGTCGCGGAGCAGCTCGTACACCCCGCCCGCGGTCACCGTGGTGTCCCAGCCCAGCTCCTCGCTGGTGGCGCCGACGACCAGCTCGCCGTTCTCCCGCGGCACCAGGTAGACGTGGCTGCCGCGGACCACCGCCCGCACGGTGCGGGAGAGGAAGGGGGCGTACGGGGCGGGGATCCGCAGCCGCAGGACCTGGCCCTTCACCGGGCGGACCGGCGGCAGGACCGCCGGCGGCACGCCCGCGAGCCGACCGCTGAGGCTGCCGGCGGCGAGGACGGTCCGGCCGGCGGACAGCGCCGTGCCGTCGCTCAGGACGACGCCGGTCGCCCGGTCGCCCGCCACCGTGAGCCGCTCGGCGAGCGCCCGGTGGAAGACCACCCCGGCCCGCTCGCAGGCGGTGAGCAGCGCGGCGGCCAGCCTGCGCGGGTCGACCTGGTGGTCGCCGTCCACCCGGAGCCCGCCGCGCACCCCGGGCGCCAGCATGGGTTCGAGGCGGCGGCACTCGCGGCCGCTGAGCCACTCGGAGGCGAGCCCGCAGCGGGTCTGGAGGGCGTGCAGTTCGCGCAGGTGGGCGCGGTCGTCGGCGTCGAGCGCGACGGCGAGGGTGCCGCAGGCGCGGTAGCCGACGTCGAGGCCGGTGGCCTCCTCCAGCTCGGCCGTGAAGGCCGGGTAGCGCGCGGCGGAGGCGAGGTTGAGCCCGAGGAGGGTCTCCTCGCCGTAGTGCAGTTCGGTGACGGCGGCGAGCATGCCGGCCGCGACCCGCGCGGCGCCGCCGCCCGGTTCGGGGTCGACGACCGCGACGGCCAGCCCGCGCAGGGCCGCCCGCCAGGCCGTGACGAGGCCGATGACGCCGCCGCCGATCACGAGGACGTCGGCGATCTGACGGTCTTCTGTTCCTACGGAAGGACGCATGGGCGTTCCCGCCCCTCCCTTCGCCGGCATGACCCGGATCAGGTTCGTACGGTCGGAGGCCGGTCAGCCTCCCTCTCAGCCCGGTGCGTCCGGGCTCCCGCGAGTGGTGTGTGCCCGCCACCCTAGCCCCCGTCGGCGGAGCTCCACAGGGGGCCTCCTGTCTGATGATCCGTCAGATGCGTATGGTGGACGGGTGAGCGAGCAGAAGCAGACCCAGCGGCACGTGGTGATCGTCGGCGCGGGCATGGCGGGCGTGCAGACCGCCGTCGCCCTGCGCGAGCAGGGCTTCCCGGGCCCCGTCACCCTCATCGGCGCCGAACCCCACCAGCCCTACGACCGGCCCCCGCTCTCCAAGGCGGTCCTCCTCGGAAAGGCCGAGCACTCCGCCTTCGACGTCGACTTCGCGTCCCTCGGCGTCGACCTCCGCCTCGGCCTCGACGTCACCGGGCTGCGTCCCGCCGACCGCGAACTCGACACCGAGGCGGGACCCGTCCCGTACGACGCCCTCGTCCTCGCCACCGGCGCCCGCCCGCTCACCCTCCCCGGCGCCGAGGGCGTCCCCGGCGTCCACCTGCTGCGCACCCTCGACGACGCCGTCCGCCTCGGCCCCGTCCTGGCCGGCGGCGGCTCCGTCGTCGTGGTCGGTGCCGGCTGGATCGGCGCCGAGTTCGCCACCGCCGCCCGCGAGGTCGGCTGCACCGTCACCGTGGTCGAGGCCGCCCCCCTCCCGCTCGCCGGCGCCCTGCCCGACGAGGTCACCACCGCCATGGCCGGCTGGTACGCCGAGAGCGGCGCCGAACTCCTCACCCACGCGCGCGTGGCCGCCGTCCGCCCCGGCGCCGTCGTCCTCGCCGACGGCCGCGAACTCCCCGCCGACGCCGTCGTCGTCGGCATCGGCGCCCGCCCCGCCACCGACTGGCTCGCGGGCTCCGGCATCGCCCTCGACCCCAGCGGCGCCGTCACCGCCGACGAGCGGCTGCGCACCTCCCTGCCCGACGTGTACGCGGTCGGCGACTGCGCCTCCTTCCCCTCCGCCCGCTACGGGGAGCGGCTCCTCGTCCACCACTGGGACAACGCCCTCCAGGGCCCCCGCACGGTCGCCGCCGACCTCACCGGAGCCGACGGCGCCGCCCCGGAGCCGTACGATCCCGTGCCGTACTTCTGGTCCGAGCAGTTCGGCCGCTTCGTCCAGTACGCCGGCCACCACGCCGGCGCCGACGCCCTCGTCCGGCGCGGGGACGCGTCCGGCGCCTCCTGGGCGGTGCTCTGGCTGCGCGACGGGGTGCCGGTCGCCCTCCTCGCCGTCGGCCGTCCCCGCGACCTCGCCCAGGGCCGCAAGCTCATCGAGGCCGGCACCCCGGTCGACCCCGAGCGGGCCGCCGATCCGGCCGTCCCGCTGAAGTCCGCCGTCCGGTGACAACCCGGACGGAGGCGGCCGGGGCGGGCCCGACTACCGACTGTCGGTCCCGGATGGCAGGCTTGTCCCGTGACCGAGATTGACGCAAACATCGATGCTCTCGTCCCCGCCTGGCTCTACCTCCCCGACATCGCGGAGATGCTCGACGTCGAAGTGACGCGGGTGAGGCAGCTGGTGAAGGAGGGCCAGCTGATCGCCGTGCGCCGAGGAGAGAACAACGCTCTCCAGGTGCCCGCCGCCTTCATCCAGGGCGACAAGGTCGTCAAGGGCCTCGCCGGCACCCTGACGCTCCTGCGGGACGACGGCTTCTCCGACGAGGAGATGCTGGAGTGGCTCTTCACCGAGGACCCGAGCCTGCCCGGCACCCCCGCGCAGGCCCTCGGCGAGAATCGCGGTACGGAGGTGAAGCGCCGCGCCCAGGCGCTCGCCGTCTGACCCGCCGAAGTCCAAGGCGCCGGAGTCCAAGGCGCCCGGGTCCGTGGCTCCGGGGGCCGAGACGCCCCGGAGCCCGGGACCCGGCGTCGGGAACACTCGGACCCGAGACACCCCGGAGCCCGGGACACCGGCCTCCGGACACCGAACCACCACCGCCGGTGCCGCGGCCCCCGCGCCGCGGCACCGGCACCACCCGACGGGGGGAACCACCATGCCCACGCCTCGTGAGCGGCTCGCCGACGCCCGGCTCTACCTGTGCACCGACGCCCGGAAGCGCCAGGGCGACCTGCCCGCCTTCCTCGACGCCGTGCTCTCCTCCGGCGTCGACGTCGTGCAGCTCCGCGACAAGGGCATGGAGGCCGGCGAGGAGCTGGAGCACCTCGCCGTCCTCGCCGAGGCCTGCCGCCGCCACGGCACGCTCCTCGCCGTGAACGACCGGGCCGACGTCGCCCACGCCATCGGCTCCGACGTCCTCCACCTCGGCCAGGGCGACCTGCCCGTCCCCGCCGCCCGCGCCATCCTCGGCGACGAGGTGCTGATCGGCCGCTCCTGCCACGCGGAGTCCGAGGTCGCCGCGGCCGCCGCCGAGCCCGGCGTCGACTACTTCTGCACCGGCCCCTGCTGGCCCACCCCCACCAAGCCCGGGCGGTACGCCCCCGGCCTGGACCTGGTGCGGTACGCCGCGGGACTCGCCCAGGACCGCCCCTGGTTCGCCATCGGCGGCATCGACGAGACCAACCTCGACCAGGTCCTCGACGCCGGCGCCCGCCGCATCGTCGTGGTCCGCGCGCTCACCGAGGCCGACGACCCGGCCGCGGCCGCCGCCTCCCTCGCCAAGCGCGTCCGGGAGCGGGCCGACGCCTGACGCCGACGGCCCGACGCGGAAGGACCCGCCCCGACGGCCCGCCCCGCACGGGTCCGCCCCGACGGACCGCCGCGGAAGGCCCGTACCGCTGTCCGAAAAGGTGTCCATTCCTCGGACGCGGTTTCCGCGCCTCCCTGGACCCCGTCTAACCTGCCCGTATGGCCCTTGGAACCGCTTCCGTCCGTACGGACCGCGCCCGCACGGTCCGCGAGATCCTCGCCGCCGGGACGTCGTACTCCTTCGAGTTCTACGCGCCCCGGACGGCCAAGGGCGAGCAGGTCCTGTGGAACGCCATGCGCCGCGTCGAGGCCGTCGGCCCCAGCTTCGTCTCCGTGACCTACGGCGCCGGCGGCTCCACCCGCGGCGGCACCGTCAAGGCCACCCAGAAGATCGCCTCGGACACCACCCTCACCCCGGTCGCGCACCTCACCGCCGTCGACCACTCCGTCGCCGAGCTGCGCAACGTCCTCGGGCAGTACGCCGACGCCGGCATCCGCAACATGCTGGCGCTCCGCGGCGACCCGCCGGGCGACCCGCTGGGCGACTGGGTCGAGCACCCCGAGGGCGTCCGGTACGCCGCCGACCTGGTCCGGCTCATCAAGGAGTCCGGCGACTTCTGCGTCGGCGTCGCCGCCTTCCCCGAGATGCACCCCCGGTCCACGGACTGGGACACCGACATCCGCCACTTCGTCGACAAGTGCCGGGCCGGCGCCGACTACGCGGTCACCCAGATGTTCTTCGACCCCGAGAACTACCTGCGGCTGCGCGACAGCGTCGAGAAGGCCGGCTGCGAGACCCCGATCATCCCCGAGGTCATGCCCGTCGTGAACGTGAAGACGCTCGACCGGCTGCCCCAGCTCAGCAACGCCGCCTTCCCCGCGGATGTGAAAGAACGCATCCTCGCGGTCAAGGACGACCCCGCCGCTGTACGCTCCATCGGTATCGAGTTCGCGACGGAGTTCTGCGCGCGCCTGCTGGCCGAGGGTGTCCCCGGACTGCACTTCATCACGCTCAACAGCTCCACCGCGACGCTCGAGATCTACGAGAATCTCGGACTGCACCAGCAGTCCTGACCGGTCGTACCCGCCCCGACCCGCGGCGGAGGCCGTAGAGAGGGGCGGCGGGGCATGGGGTGGACGGTCCTCTACATCGCGTTCGGCCTGGTGGCGCTCTGGCTGCTCGGCGAGGTGCTCCTCCAGTACAAGGCGCGGCTGCGCTGGCGACTCCTCGCCTTCTGCGGCTTCCTCGGCGTGGTCGCCGGCGTGCTGCTGCCCTCCGTGGCGGTCATCATCGCGGGCGCGGTCGCCTTCGCCGTCGGCCAGACCTTCGTGACCCTCTCCTTCCGCCGCGGCTTCTCCACCGGCTGGGCGATCGGCGGCACCCCCGGCGCCAGCCGCCGCCGCAAGGCGGGCCCGGCCCCCGAGGCCGGCCCCACCCTGGAGGTCTCCGGCCTCTCCTACGACGACCCCGACAGCGCCCCCGGCTCCGACGCCGAGGCGCCGCTCGGGGCGGACGCCCCCGCCCACGTCCACGCACCGCAGCCCCTGCCCGAGGACACCGGCCAGTACGGCGTCTACGACCCGCAGCAGCCGGGCTACGCGCCGCAGCCCGGGTACGACACCACCGGCTACGCGTACGACGCCCACGCCACCGGCTACGAGCAGCAGCCCGCCTACGACTACGGCACCGCGGGCGCCCCGCAGCAGTACGCCGCCTACTCCGACCCGTACATCGGCCCCGGCACCGACGGCCAGCAGTACACCCAGTACTACGGCGACCCCTACGCCCCCTCGTACGCCTACGACACCCCGCCCGGCGGCGTCTGGGTCCCGCAGCAGCGCGACACGGACGAGCAGCAGCCCCAGGCCCACGCGCCGGGCCAGTACGGCTACGAGCCGCAGCCGCAGCAGGACGAGCAGTCCCCGTACCGCTACTGAGCCGACGGGGAGGGGCCGCGGCCGCTCACTGCGAGCCGCGGAACTCCGCGCCCTCCACGATCAGCCCGGCCACCAGCGCGCCCGACATGCCCGCGTGGGCGAGCCCGCCACCCGGATGCGACCAGCCGCCGGCGAAGTACAGGCCGGGGACGGGCGAGAGGTTGGCGGCCGGCAGCCATTCCCCGCCGGCGTCCGCCAGCGCCGGGCCCGGGACCTCGGGCGTCCCCGTCGCCTCCCGCACGTCCTCCGGGGTGCGGACCTCCTGCCAGAGCAGCCGCCCCGCCAGGCCGGGGACGGCCCGGGCGGCGGCCCCCACCAGTCGCCCGGCGAGCTCCGCCCAGTCCTGTCCCGGCACCGGGTCCACGCGCGCCGAGACCGTCACCGACTCGTGGTCCGCGTCGGGCCGCAGCGCCGGGTCGTCCGGGCGCAGCACCGTCGCCGTGGGCCGGCTCCCGTCCCCGTGCACGACGGTCCGGTGCACGGCGTCCTCCTCACGGGCGCCGCGCAGCGCCAGCAGGACCGTCAGCCGGCCCGTGCCGTGCCCCTGGAAGGCGGGCCGCTCGTCGGCGCGCTCCCACGGCACCACCCGCTCGCGGTAGAGCGCCGGCACCGGAGCGCCCGCGACCACGTGGTCCGCCGCCACCGTCTCGCCCGACTCCAGCCGGACCCCGGTCGCCCGGCCGCCCTCGGTCACCACCTCGTCCACGCGCGCGTCGAAGACGAACTCCACCCGCCGCTCCCGGCAGCGCTCGTACACCGCGTCGGCGAGCGACCGGATCCCGCCCGCCACGTACCAGCTGCCGAAGGTCTGCTCCATGTACGGCAGGACGGCGGCCGACGCCGGGGCGGTCGCCGCCGGGAAGCCGTACGCCTCCGCGTACGCGTCCAGGAGCGCGACCAGCCGGGGGTCGCGCAGCTCCCGCTCGCCGACCTGGGCGAGCGTCCGCGTCGGGCGGCGCAGCAGCCCCGCCCTGAGCGCCGGGTACGGCTCCCGGGCGAGCGCCTTCGGGTCGACGGGCTGCGGCTCCTCCAGGAGCGGGCGGCGGGTCCGGTCCCACGCCTCGCGGGCCCGCACCAGGAAGTCCCCCCAGCGCTCGCCCGCGCCCGCGCCGAGCGCCGCGTCCAGGGCGGCGACCGTGCCGGCCCGGGAGGCGTTCGGCAGGTCCACGCGCGTGCCGTCGGCGAAGACGTGCCGGGCGGCCGGATCGACCTGGCTCAGCCCGACGCACTCCTCCAGCGGCTTCTTCCCCGTCTTCACGAAGAGATCGCGGTAGACCGCCGGCAGGTGCAGCAGCCCGGGCCCGGTGTCGAAGGCGAAGCCGTCGCGCTCGAAACGGCCCACCGCCCCGCCGTACGTCGACGTCCGCTCGTACACCGTCACCGCGTGTCCGGCGACCGCGAGCCGGGCCGCCGCCGCCATGGCGCCGAGACCCGCGCCGATCACCACAATCCGTCCCATGCCAGGGACTTTATCGGCCTCCGCCGACAGACCGGTCCGCAGGTGGGCCGCCCTCCGCCGCCAGCCTCCGCTCCTCGCGGCGCTGCGCCCGGCGGCGCAGGAACCGCCGGATCCGCGAGGCCAGGAAGACCAGCAGCCAGATGCCGAGCGCCAGCAGCACGGCGGCGATCACCGCCGCCGCCACCGGATGGAACATCGCGAAGGTGATGACGCCGGCGACCGCGAGGTCCTCGCCCGTACTGACCGCGATGTTGGAGAACGGCTCCGGCGAGGTGTTCACCGCCATCCGCGTCCCCGCCTTGACCAGATGGCTCATCAGCGCCGTCGACCCGCCGATCGCCCCCGCCGCCAGCTCCGGCAGCGAACCGCTCTCGCCGGCCAGCAGGGCGGCCACCACGGCACCGGCGACCGGCCGGATCACCGTGTGGACCGAGTCCCACACGTTGTCCACGTACGGCACCTTGTCCGCGACCGCCTCGACGAGGAACAGCACGCCGGCCGCGATCAGGACGTCCGTGCGCTGGAGCGCCTCGGGCACCTCGTCGCTGAGTCCGGTCGCGCCGAAGACGCCGAGGAGCAGGACCACCGCGTAGGCGTTGATCCCGCTCGCCCAGCCGCTCGTGAAGACCAGGGGGAGTACGGACACGCTCGTGATCGTAACGAGGCCGTGCCCGTCCGTCACGGGCGTCGGCTGAGTATCCGTACCTAGGCGCCGAGATGAGTACCCGCGCGGATGGGGCGGGAGCCGTCCGGAGGAGAGAGTGGTGCCCACGGAAGGGGCGCGGCTCCCGAACCGCCGACACGGGGCGGCGGAGCGGGGCCGCGCGCCTGCCGGCACGGGGGACGTGCACGGGGGTGTACGAAAGGAAGCGCCGGTCCGGCGTGGCTCGGGGGGATCGAGCCTCGCGCGGACCGGCGCTTTTCGTTCGCGTGGATCCGGCCTCCGGGATCCGGTTCAGCGGCCTCCGCCGACGCGCCCGTGCAGCAGCAGGGACAGGGCCGCGTGGACGTCGTCCAGGGAGCGTTCGCTCTGGAAGGCCTTCCAGTCCAGGGCGGCGACCAGGACCATGCCGACCAGGGCCGCCGCCGTGAGCTGGACGTCGATCTCGTCGCTGAGTTCGCCCGCCTCGACGCCCTCGCGCAGGACGCCCTCGACGACGGCGACGGCCTCCTGGCGGACCACCAGGAGCGTGGAGTTCCAGGCGCGGTTGGTGCGCCAGAGCTCGGCCACGTACAGCTGGGTGAAGGCGGGGTAGCGGTCGATGAAGACGAGGCCGGCGCGGATCATCGCGTCCAGCGCCGCGACCCGGCTGCCGCCGCTCGCCGCCGTCTCCTCGGCCGCCGTCCGCAGGGAGGCGGTGAGGAGGGAGACGCCGTGGCGCAGCAGCTCCTCGAAGAGCTCGGTCTTGCTCTTGAAGTTGTAGTAGACCGTGCCCTTGGCCACCCCGGCCCGCTCGGCGATCTCGTCGACCGTCGTGGCCGAGAAGCCCTGCTCGGCGATGAGGGTGACGGCCGCCTCGTAGAGCTTGGCGCGGGTGGCCTGGCGGCGGGTGCTGCTGCTGTCCATGGGGTCGATTCTCACAGAGGCCGGGCCGGTCACAGCGACAGCTCGGGGTGGAGCCGGTCCAGCGTCCACACCTGCTTGCGGCGCGCGGTGACCGCGGTCAGGGCGAGCGCGCCCAGGGTGAAGGCGGCGAGGACGGCGACGGCCTCCCAGACCGGGGCGAGCCCGCCGCCGGAGATGAGCCGGCGCAGCGCTTCGACCACGTGGGTCATCGGCAGGAAGGGGTGGACGGCGTTGAAGAAGCCCGGGCTGGTCTGCACCGGGTAGGTGCCGCCCGCCGAGGTCAGCTGGACCATGAGGAGCGCCAGGACCAGGATCCTGCCGGCCGCGCCGAAGCGGGCGTTGAGCCACTGGATGATCGCGGCGAAGCAGCAGGTCACGAGGGCGAGGAAGCCGACCGTGCCGGCCGCCCTGGCCATCTCCAGGCCGAGACCCCAGTGCAGGACGGAGAGGAGCGCGGCGACCTGGAGGACGCCGATCGCCGCGACCGGGAACCAGCCGGCCAGCGCGATCCGCCAGGCGGAGGCGCCCGCGGCGAGGGCCCGCCGGTTCATCGGCTGGATGATCATGTACGCGACCATCGCGCCGACCCACAGGGAGAGCGGGATGAAGTACGGGGCGAAGCCCGTGCCGTAGTTGGGCGCCTTGTGGAGCGACTGGGCGGCCAACCGCACCGGGTCGGCCATGACCTCCGTACGCCGGTCGCGTTCCGCCTTGTCGTAGTCCGGGATCTGGTCGACGCCGTCCTTGAGACCGGTGGCGAGCGAACCGGAGCCGTCGGCGAGCTTGAACAGGCCGCCGTCGAGGTCGCCGGCGCCCTTCTTCAGCCTGCCGACGCCGGTGTCCAGGCTGACCGAGCCCGCGCGGGCGCCGGTGACGCCGGTGTGCAGCTGCGCGGCGCCGTCGGCGACCTGCTTCGCGCCCCTGTTGAGCTCGTTGATCTTGCGGATGGCACCCTTGACGTCCTCGTCCAGGTGCGGGGCGCGGGCGGCCAGCTCGTCGGCCTCCTTCTTCAGCTTCTTCAGCCGCTCGTCGAGCGTCTTCAGGTCGCCGTTGCTGCCCTTGGTCAGCCGGTGCACGTCGTCCGCGACGGTCGCGACGTCCCCGGCGTTGGTCGACGCCTCCTTCAGGGCGGCGCAGAACTCCTTGTTGTCGGGGAGGGCGAACCCCTCGGGCAGGGTCACGCCCTCGGGCAGCTCGATCGGCGGGGTGGTGCCGGGCTTCGCGCAGGACTCGCGGTGCAGCCGGGAGAGCGTGTCGTCCGCCTTGTGGGCGGCGGTGCGCAGCAGCGGGGCGCGGCGGACCAGGTCCGCCAGGTCGTTGCGGGCGGCGGTGGCCGAGTCGGAGACGAGCCTGGCGGTGTCGCGGATGGACGTGCCGTTGTTCGCCAGGTACGGGCGGACCTTGTCGGCGGTGCCGTTCACCTTGTCGGCGAGCGCCTGGGTGCCGTCCGCGACCTTGCGCGTACCGGTCTGGACGTCCTTGGACCCCTTGTCCAGCTTCTTCAGGCCGGCGGCGAGGTCGCCGCTGCCGGTCTTGGCGTCGGCGAGGCCGTCGGAGAGGTCCTTGGACCCCTTCTTGGCCTTGTCCACGCCCTTCTTGAGGTCGGCGGCGCCCTTGGCGGCCTCGGCGGTGGCCTCGTGGATGTCGGAGAAGGAGATGAAGATCTTGTCGAGGAAGGTCCGGGAGGACTTGGTGGAGGCGGCGGTGCGCACCTCGGAGAAGACCGTCCGCGAGATCTGGCCGACGATGTAGTTGTTGGAGTCGTTCGTCCGGACCTTCAGGGCGCCGGTCTCGGGGGAGTCCCCGGAGCTGGACGCGATCCGCTCGCTGAAGTCGCCGGGCACGGTCAGGGACAGGTAGTACCGGCCGTCCTCGACGCCCTCGCGCGCCTCGGCGTCGCTCACCCGGTGCCACTCGAAGGTCCGGCTGTCGAGCAGGCCCTCGGTGATGTCCTCGCCGGCGGTGATCCGCTTGCCGTCGGCGGTGGCGCCGCGGTCCTCGTTGACCAGGGCCACGGGCAGCCGGTCGAGCCTGCTGTACGGGTCCCAGAACGAGTACAGGTACAGGGCGCCGTACAGCAGCGGCAGCAGCAGGACCGCGACGAGCGCGGCGCGCGGCAGCTTCCCCCTGCCGAAGCGCCTCAGCTCAAGCGCGGCCAGTTTCGGCGAGCGCATCGTCCGCCCCCTCCTCGGTGGTGTCGTCGTCTTCGGCGGCGTCCCCGGTTTCCCCGGGGGTGTCGTCCGCGCCGTCCTCGGCCGTGTCCCGTGCGTCCGGGTCCGCGGCGGCGGGCGCCGCGACCGTGGTGATCCGCAGGGCGTCGGCCGGGGCCTCGCTGCAGACGGCGAGGACGGTGGTGCCCGTGTCGGCCACCGCGCGCAGCAGCGCCCAGGCCTCGGCCCGGTCGGCGTCCGACAGCTTCAGGTCCGTGTCGTCCACGCCGAGCAGCCGGGGCCGGCCGATCAGGGCCAGCGCGAGGGACAGCCGCAGCGCCTCCAGGCGCTCCAGGTCCCGTACGGAGGTCCGGTCGCCCTTCGGCAGGGCGGCGAGGTCGAGCCCGACGGCCGCGACGGCCTCGTCGATCCGGGCCCGGGCCTCGGCGGCCCGGGTGCCGGGGCGGCGGAGGAGGGCGCGGACCGAGCCGTCGAACCGGCGCTGGAGCAGGGCCCGCTCGCGCAGGTGCTCGGCGACCGTGAGGGAGGGGTCGAGCTCGCTCACGCCGGGGACCTGGCCGAGCGCGGCGATCCGGCGCACGGCGGCCATCCGGCGCGGCAGCGGCAGCCCGCCGATCTCGGCGGTGCCCTCCTTGGTCCTCATCCGGCCGGTGAGCGCGAGCAGCAGACAGGTGCGGCCGCTGCCGGACGGGCCTTCGAGCGCCACCAGGGCTCCGGCCCCGGCCCGGAAGGACACGTCCCGGAAGGCCCAGCCGCGGGGGCCCTTGAGCCCGAGCCCCTCGACGACGAGCGCGGCCCCCTCCGGAGACGGTCGTGTGGTCAGGTCGTCGGATCCCATGGACCCACCCCCCGCTTCCCACTTTTGAACTGACTGGTCAGTCCAAAAGTTACCCGCGAGTCGCCCGGCTGGCAAAGCGCCAGGTCAGAACGATTGTCAGTGGGTGCCTCCACGATGGACACAGACGGCGACAAGGCCGTCACCCGACGACAGGAGGCTCGTCATGGCCAGTCCTTTCGCAGCAGCCGACGTCCACCCCGTGTCCCGCAGGACCGGTGCCCCGCCCGCCGCCCTCGACCTGCTCGCCAAGGCCCGCGCCGGAATCGACGAGGCCGCGGCCCTCGACCGCCCCCACGAGAGGTACGCCACCGCGCACCTCGCCGCCCTGCGCGCCGCGGCCGCCGTCCTCGCCGCCCGCGCCCGCCCCGAGCCCCGCACCCGCCGGCGCCAGCCCATAAGGAGCGCCTGGGAGCTGCTGCCGCAGCTCGCCCCCGAGCTCACCGAATGGAGCGCCCTCTTCGCCGCGGGCGCCCCGCGCCGGGCCCTCGCCGAGGCGGGCGTCGCCGCCGCCGCGAGCGCGCGCGAGGCCGACGACCTCGTCCGGGACGCCGCCCACTTCCTGCGGCTGGTCGAGCGGCTCCTCGTGCTCCAGCCGGTGCTGCCCCGGCAGCCCCCGGCGGACGGCACCGCCGGTTGATCCGCGCGACATCGCCGAGGCCATAGGGTGGGGAGGTCCGACCCCGTCACCGAGGAGTCAAGAGCCGTGCCGGACCCTTCCGCTGTCTTCGGCCGTGAGGCGTCGTCGCGCCCGTCGCGCGCCTCCCTGCGCACCGCCGTCGTCTGGGACGTCCTCAAGGACGCCCTCGACCGCCGGGTCGCCGGCACCGGGAGGGCCGTCCTCGACGTCCTGGACACCGGCGGCGGCTCCGGCAACTTCGCGGTGCCGGTGGCCCGCCTCGGCCACCGCGTCACCGTCGTCGACCCCAGCCCCAACGCGCTCTTCGCGCTGGAGCGCCGCGCCGCCGAGGCCGGAGTCGCCGAGCTGGTGACCGGCGTCCAGGGCGACGTCCGCGGGCTCTTCGACGTGGTCGAGCGCGGCGCCTACGACGCGGTGCTCTGCCACGGCGTCCTGGAGTACGTGGACGACCCGGCCGAGGGCGTGCGGAACACGGAGGCCGCGCTCCGCCCCGGCGGCGCGCTCAGCCTCCTCGGCGCCGGGCTCGGCGGCGCGGTCCTCGCCCGCGCCCTCGCCGGACACTTCACCGAGGCCCGGACCGCGCTCGGCGACCCCGACGGACGCTGGGGCGCCGGCGACCCCGTGCCCCGGCGGTTCACCGCCGATCAGCTCACCGGTCTGGCCGAGGAGGCCGGCCTCTCCGTGAGCGCCGTCCACGGCGTGCGGATCTTCGCCGACCTGGTCCCCGGCGTCCTCGTCGACACCGAGCCCGGTGCCGCCGAGGCGCTGCTGAGACTGGAGGCCGCGGCGGCCGAGCTGGCCGCCTTCCACGCCGTCGCCACCCAGCTCCACGTCCTCGCCGAGAAGCCCGCCTGATCGGGTGGAACTCCGGGGCCCCGCCACCCGTTCGGAGGTGTGGGCCCCGCTCCGCGACAGGCCGCCCCCTCTGCGGCTTCGCGCCGTATGATCGAGGGAAACCATCCGGCATGACGGACGGGCGGGTGGGGAATCAACGCCTCACCAACCGAACCGCGTGGCGGCCCGGATGGGCTGATCGGCATTGAGGGCGGGTTTCACGGGGGCGATTCCCTGCCTATCCTGAAAGGGCCGCAACCGGTCGCCCCCGCGACCGACGACTAGGAGGACTCCGTGCCGCTCTCGGAGCACGAGCAGCGCATGCTCGAGCAGATGGAGCGAGCGCTGTACGCCGAAGACCCCAAGTTCGCGACAGCGCTCGAAGGAAGCGGGCTGCGCACGTACACCCGGCGACGGGTGTACCAGGCAGTCGCCGGCTTCCTGGTGGGTATCGCGCTCCTCATGGCCGGAATGGTCGCCCAGCAGATCTGGATCAGCGTGGTGGGATTCCTCGTCATGCTGGGCTGTGCGGTTCTGGCGGTCACCGGATGGCGCAAGGCGCCGAAGCCGGGTGAGCAGGCGCAGCAGCAGGCGGGCCGGGGCCGGCAGGTCCGGGCGCGACGCTCGATGATGGACCGGATCGAAGCGCGGTGGCAGCGACGCCGTGACGAGCAGCAGGGCGGCGGCCACTGACGCGGCCCTGAGCGGAAGGCCCCGCACCCCCGTACCCGCGCCCCGCCGGACCCGAGCCCCGGCGGGGCGCAGTGTTTTCCGCCCCCGGGCGGTGCCCGCCGTCGCCGCCGTTCCGTCGTGGGCACACGTTCCGCTCGGGGTCCCCCCTGGACGAAGTCCATGGGGGAGGAACGCATGCCCACGACGGGGACCCGGAGGAGGCGCCGCCCGTACCCGGGTCAGGCCCTCACGGGGCGCCGCGGAGGCCGGGGACCCGGGAGGCGAGGGTGGCCCATCGGGTGGAGGCGGACCAGTGGAGGCGGGCGGCCGAGCGGGGGGCCAGGAGGGCTCGGAGGCGTGCCCCGCGGGTGGCGTTCGCGTGGAAGGCGGTGCGGACCCGGGCCGCGTCCTCGGCCAGGCCCGCCGTCGGACGGGGCGCCGGGGCGTAGAGCGTCTCCTCGACCGCCCGCGCCACGCGGTGGACCGACTCCGCCGCCGCACCCGTCAGCTCACCCGCCCGGACGATCCGCTCCGCCGTCCGCCGCGGCGTCTGCGCGTCGTCCGGTTCGAGCCCGTAGTCCCAGGCCGTGTCGCCGATCTCCCGCCACACCGCCAGCGCTCCGCCCGAGGGGCCGAGCCGGCGGGCCCGTACCCGGCTCCGCCAGAGGAGCGGGACGAGCGGCAGGGCGAGGACGAGCAGGATCCCCAGCGTCCAGGCCGCCGGCTTCAGGAAGTCCGTGCCGCCGCCGGAGGACGCGTCGTCCGCCGCCGCCACGGGCTGACCGCACTCGCCGAGGCGCCGCATCTCCGGCGGGCAGCTCTCCGAGGCGCTCGGCGCCGCCGAGGGCCGGGCCGAGGCCGCCTCCGAGGGCTGCGCCGGACCGGTCGGGCCGCCGGTGGGGGAGGCCTGCCGGGTGTACGCCGGGGTGAAGCCCCGGGACGGCGTCGGCTCGAAACGGGTCCAGCCGGCGCCCTCGAAGTACAGCTCGGGCCAGGCGTGGGCGTCCCGGATGCCGACCGAGACCGAACCGTCGGACTGGCCGGTGCCGGGCATGAAGCCGACCGCGACCCGCGCCGGGATGCCCAGCGTGCGGGCCATCGCCGCCATCGAGAAGGAGAAGTGGATGCAGAATCCCCTCTTGTCCCTCAGGAAGCGGGAGATCGCCTCCGTGCCCGTCCCGGACGTCACGTCGACGTCGTACCGGAAGCCGCCGTCCTGCGAGAACCAGTCCTGGAGCCGGACCGCCCGCTCGTAGTCGTCGGCCGCGCCCCGGGTGACCTCCAGGGCCGTCGCCTTCACGTCGGCGGGCAGGCTGCCCGGGACCTTGGTGTACTCGCGGAGCAGCGCGTCCGGCGCCGGGCCCGCCTGGGCCAGCTGCTCGGCCGTGGGCTGCACGTCGAGGCTGGTCACCTGGTAGCGGACGCCCTTGGTGGTCTGCTTGTCGTCGCCGACGAGCATCCGGCCGGCCGGCTCGAACCGCCAGCGGCCCTCGATGTCGACCCGGGCGGCCGGGAACGGCATCGGAAGCCACTTCTGGTCGTACCCCTCCGAGGCGACGAAGTTGCTGGTCACCTCGGCGGTGCGGACCGACTGGGCGAGTCCGTCCGGCCACGGCAGCGACTTCGGGACGGCCTCGATCGGGCGGACCGAGGACTTCCACGAGGTGCCGTCGAACTGGTCGAGGGCGACGAGCCGCAGATAGAGATCGCTGGTGTCCAGGGCGTTGGTGCGGTAGCGCAGGACCTCGAAGTCCTCCGGCTGCCGCAGGTTGTCCTGGAGCGAGACCAGCGGGTTCACCGCGGCGATGGTGCCGCCGCCCCCGCCGCCCCCGCCCGCGGCCCCTCCGCCGCCGGTGCCGAGGAGCCCGCCGGAGAAGCCGGGCAGGACGAGCGGCACGACCAGGGCGGTGCCCATGGCGACGGCGCCGATCCGGCGGCCGGTGCGCACCGGCGCGAAGGACGCCCCGGTGCCCACGAGCGCGCCGGACCGGCCGGTGCGCTGGGCGCCGCCGAAGACCCGGCCCCAGGCCGAGAGCCGGTCACGGCCCTCGGCGAGGAGCAGCAGGAGGTAGCCGGCGGCGGCGAGCACGAACCAGAGCCGGCCGGCGCCGCCGCCGGAGAGCCCGGCGGCCACCGAGTACAGCGCGAGCAGCGGCAGACCGGCCGGGGCGGCGCGGCGGAAGGTGACCGCCAGGACGTCCACGAGCAGGCCGATCGCCAGCACGCCGGCGACCAGCATCAGCCGGATGCCCTCGGTGTCCGGGGCGGGGATCGCGTAGGTGCCGACGTCCTCGGCACCGAGCCGGAACAGCTCGGCCACGTGCTGGACCGCGAGCGGCCCCGGCAGGAAGCCGAGGAGCGCCTGCTCACGGGCGAAGACCACGGTCAGCGCGAGCACGCCGACGAGCAGCTGGGCGCCGACCGTCAGCGGCCGGGCCAGCGGCACCCGCCGGCACAGCATGCCGGTGCCGCTCTGCAGGGCGAGCAGGAAGGCGGCGGTGAAGATCCAGGTGGCCGGCTTGACCAGCGGCAGCAGCGCCCCGGCGGCCATCAGGGAGGCCGCCCAGGCGGCCAGTGTCAGGCGGGTGAGCCCGCTCATGCCCATCCTCCGTAGCTGTCTGCGGCGGCGGTGTCCCGCAGCGCCCCGGCGGCCTGCTGCCACAGGTCGGCCGTCCGGCCCCCCGGCGGTACGGAGACCGCGGTCCAGCCGGTCTCGCGCAGCTGCCGGATCCGGGCCTCGACGGCCCCGGTCACGGCGCCGCCGGTGAGCCAGGCGCCGGAGTCCAGGACGAAGGCGACGGCCGCGCCGGCTCGGGCCCGCATCCGTCCGGCCAGCGCGGCCTGTTCCTCGTCGAGGTCGCCGAGGAAGGCGACGAGCAGCCCGTCGCCGCCGGCGCGCAGCACGTCGGCGGCGCGGGAGAGCCCGGCACCGTCGGAGTGGTCGACGAGCGCGAGGGTGTCCATCAGCAGCCCGGCCGTCTCCGCGGAGTCGCCGGTGGACGTGTCGGTGTACCCGCCGTCGGAGCCCTCGCCGGGGACGGCGGCGCCGGTGTCGGTGAGCAGCCGGACCGCGTAGCCCCGCTCCAGCATGTGGGTGAGGACGGAGGCGGCGCCGGAGACGGCCCACTCGAAGGCGGAGTCGGGGCCGGAGCCCTGGTAGCCGGCCCGGCGGGTGTCGAGGAGGACCGTGCAGTGGGAGCGCTGGGGCTGCTCCTCGCGGCGGACCATCAGCTCGCCGTACCGGGCGGTGGAGCGCCAGTGGACCCGGCGCAGGTCGTCGCCGTGCCGGTAGGCGCGCGGGATGATGTCGTCGTCGCCGGCGAGGGCCAGCGCGCGCTGCCGTCCCTCCCCGTACCCGGAGGCCTCGCCGCCCAGCGGGACCGCGGGCAGCGGGGTCGTGCGGGGGACGACGGTCAGGGTGTCGTACGTGTGGAAGGAGCGGGTGAGCTCGCACATCCCGAAGGGGTCGCTCAGCCGCAGCTGGAGCGGGCCGAGCGGGAAGCGGCCGCGCAGGTCGGAGCGGACCCGGTAGGAGACCTCGCGCCGGCCGCCGGCCTCGACCCGGTCGAGGACGAAGCGGGGGCGGGGGCCGAGCATGTACGGCACGTGGTCCTGGAGCATCAGCAGCCCGGTGGGGAGCTTGGAGACGTTCTCCATGCGGAGCTGGACCCGGGCCTCGGTGCCCGCCTCCACCCGCTGCGGGGTGAGCCGGCGGGAGGTGGCGACCCGGTAGCGGGTGCGGTGCAGGACGAAGACGCAGATCAGCGGCAGGCTGGCGAGCAGCAGGCCGACCCGGAGCAGATCGGCCTGGCCGAGCACGTAGGCGCAGACGGCGGCGGCCGCCCCGGCGGCCAGGAAGGACCGGCCGCGGGTGGTGAGTCCGCCGAGGGCGGCCCGCAGGCCGCCCCGGCCGTCCTCGGCCCGGGGGCCTTCGCGGTCGTCGGCCCGCTGCCCCTGGGGTGCGGCGGGGGTCGCCATCACAGCTGCCGGCCGCCGGGCTGCCGGCCGTAGACCGGTCCCGCGGGCGGGGCCGCGGACGGGACGGGGGTCCGCTGGAGGATGTCGAGGACGACCTGCTCGGCGTTGCGCCGGCCCAGCTGGGCCTGCGCGGTGGGCAGCAGCCGGTGCGCGAGGACCGGCACGGCGAGCGCCTGGAGGTCGTCGGGCAGCACGTACTCGCGGCCGGCGAGGGCGGCGGAGGCCCTGGCGGCCCGCAGCAGGTGGAGCGTGGCGCGCGGGGAGGCGCCGAGCCGCAGGTCGGGGTGGTTGCGGGTGGCGGCGACGACGTCGACGGCGTACCGCCGCACGGCGTCGGCGACGTGCACCGTGCGGACCGCCTCGATCAGCTTGAGGATCTCGTGGGCGTGGGCGACCGGCTGGAGGTCGTCCAGAGGATTGACCGCCCCGTGCACGTCGAGCATCTGGAACTCGGCCTCGGCGCTCGGGTACCCGATGGAGACGCGGGCCATGAAGCGGTCGCGCTGGGCCTCGGGCAGCGGATAGGTGCCCTCCATCTCGACCGGGTTCTGGGTGGCCACGACCATGAACGGGCTGGGCAGTTCGTAGGTGTGCCCGTCGATGGTGACCTGACGCTCCTCCATGGACTCCAGGAGCGCGGACTGCGTCTTGGGCGAGGCGCGGTTGATCTCGTCGCCGATGACGATCTGGGCGAAGATCGCGCCCGGCTTGAACTCGAACTCCCGGCGCTGCTGGTCGAAGATCGACACGCCGGTGACGTCCGACGGCAGCAGGTCGGGGGTGAACTGGATGCGGCGCACCGAGCAGTCGATGGACCGCGCGAGCGTCTTGGCGAGCATGGTCTTGCCGACGCCGGGCACGTCCTCGATGAGGAGGTGCCCCTCGGCGAGCAGCACGGTCAGCGCGAGACGTACGACCTCGGGCTTGCCCTCGATCACGCTCTCCACCGACCCGCGGACGCGCTCCGCGGTGGTGGTCAAGTCTGTGAGGCTCGCTCGGTCGTCATAGGTCGTCACCCCGGCCCTCCTCGGCCTTGCAGGAACACGGACACCTGCCCCCGCCGGGATGGACGGGGGGTGTCACCCGGGCATTCTTGTGGGGATGGCCGGGCCGTGTCACTCGCCTGTGGACAACCGTGGGGGGAATGCCGGGGTTTGTCGTCTTACGCGACGGCGGAAGGTGTGCTCCTGCCGGAGCCGGAACCATTCTCCACAGGGTGGATCTCGCGCAGCAGGCCGGTCGTCACGTCGAAGACGAAGCCCCGGACGTCGTCCGTGTGCGGCAGGAACGGCGAGGTCCTGACCCGCCGCATCGACCGCCGCACGTCAAGCGGACGAAGAACGCCCGTGGACCCGCGTGTGAGCCGACCCACGGCGACCGTCGCGTGCCGCCGGTCGAGTGAACCGTCCGGAACGTCCGCCACCGCGTCCGGAGCCGCGGCGCGCGTCGGCCGGTTGATTGACCGGCCCCCTCCGTGGACTAGAGTGACGCGGAGTTCCTGGAGACAATCGAGCGATTTGAAGCGGTTTCTCCCCCGTGTGCGCGGCGGCACCCAGGGCTCGGCCTCCATACCGCTCGCCGTGCCCGTTCTGAGAGGGTGCGTTGAGCAACGACCGACACGTCCCGGTGATGCTCCAGCGGTGCCTGGACATGTTGGCCCCTGCCCTCCAGAGCCCGGGAGCGGTCGTCGTCGACTGCACCCTGGGCCTCGGCGGACACAGCGAGGCCCTGCTGCGCGCCTTCCCCGAGGCCCGGCTCGTCGCCCTCGACCGCGACAAGGAGGCCCTGCGCCTCTCCGGCGAGCGGCTCGCCCCCTACGGGGACCGCGCCACCCTCGTCCACGCGGTCTACGACGAACTGCCCGAGGTCCTCGACCGGCTCGGCATCGACAAGGTCCAGGGCGTCCTCTTCGACCTCGGCGTCTCCTCCATGCAGCTGGACGAGGCCGACCGCGGCTTCGCCTACGCCCAGGACGCCCCGCTCGACATGCGCATGGACCAGACGACCGGCATGAGCGCCGCCGAGGTCCTCAACACCTATCCGGCCGGCGAACTCGTCCGCATCCTGCGCGCCTACGGCGAGGAGAAGCAGGCCAAGCGGATCGTCTCCGCCATCGTCCGCGAGCGCGAGAAGGAGCCGTTCGCCAACAGCGCCCGGCTCGTCGAGCTCATCCGCGACGCCCTCCCGCAGGCCGCCAAGCGCACCGGCGGCAACCCCGCCAAGCGCACCTTCCAGGCCCTGCGCATCGAGGTCAACGGCGAGCTGAGCGTCCTGGAGCGGGCCGTCCCCGCCGCCGTGAAGGCCCTCTCCGTCGGCGGACGGGTCGCCGTCCTCTCGTACCACTCCCTGGAGGACCGGCTGGTCAAGCAGGTCTTCGCGGCCGGTGCGGCCACCACCGCCCCGCCCGGCCTCCCGGTCGTCCCCGAGCAGTACCAGCCCCGCCTCAAGCTCCTCACCCGCGGCGCCGAACTCCCCACCGAGGAGGAGGTGGCCGAGAACCGCCGGGCCGCCCCCGCCCGCCTCCGGGGCGTCGAGCGCATCCGGGAGGACGTGCTGTGAGCGCGGCGAGGGGGCCGCTCAAAGGCCGGGCCGCGCGGCTCGGACGGCTGATGCCGTCCGGTCCCAGCACGGCCGCCCGCACCCCCTTCGTCCTGCTCGTCGTCCTCCTCCTCGGCGGCGGCCTCATCACCCTGCTGCTGCTCAACTCCGCCCTCAACCAGGGCTCCTTCAAGCTGCGCGAGCTCAAGGACCGCACCACCGAGCTCACCGACGAGGAGCAGGCGCTCCAGCGCGACGTCGACGCCGACGCCGCCCCCGACGCCCTGGAGCGCCGCGCCCGCGAGCTCGGCATGGTCCCCGGCGGCAGCCCCGCCTTCCTCGGCCCCGACGGCAAGGTCCTCGGCGAGCCCACCGTCGCCGCCTCCCCGAAGCCGTCCCCCACGCCCTCCCGCACGCCGACCCGCGCCCCGGACGACGGCACCGGCGACCCGGCCCCGTCCGGTACGCGGCAGGCCGCCGCCCCCGGCACGAGCACCGCCCCCCGCTCCACGGCCCCGGCGGCGGACACCACCGCGCCCACTCCCACGACCTCCGGCAGGTGACCGAGCAGTGCCCTCCAAGGAGCCCCCGCGCCGCCGCGTCCCCGGCCCCGCGCGTCCGGCCGCCCGCCCCCGGCCCGCCGCCTCCGCGGGATCCGGCGCCCGGAGCGGCGGCCGCGCCCCCCGCCCGGCCGCCCGTCCCGCCGCCCGCCGGCCGGCCCCGCCCCGGCCGCCCGCCCGCAAGCCCCGCACCATCAAGCTCGGCAACCCCCGGCCCCGGCTGCGCCTGATCTCCCTCGGCCTCACCCTCGTCATGCTGGTCTTCGTGGTGCGGCTGCTCCAGGTCCAGGCCGTCGACGCCAGCGCGTACGCGGCCAAGGCCGACAAGTACCGCTACCAGGAGTACACGCTCTCCGCCGAGCGCGGCGAGATCACCGACCGCAACGGCATCGCCCTCGCCACCAGCGTCGACGCCTACGACATCACCGCCGACCCGAAGCTCTTCACCCCCGAGGAGTCCAAGGTCCCCGACGCGCCCGAGCAGGCCGCCGCGCTCCTCGCCCCGATCCTCGGCAAGGAACCGGCCGAGCTGGTCAAGAAGCTCCGTACCCCCAAGTCCCGCTACACCCTGCTCGCCCGCAAGCAGACCCCGCAGGTGTGGAACCAGATCAAGGACCTCAAGAAGGTCTACGGGCAGAAGGCCCAGGCCGCCGGCGGCACCGGCGTCAACCTGCTCGGCGGCGTCCTCAGCGAGCCCAGCACCAAGCGGGTCTACCCCAACGGGGACCTCGGCGCCGGGATACTGGGCTTCGTCAACGCCGAGGGCCGCGGCGCCGGCGGCGTCGAGTCCATGCTCGACCCCGCACTCGCGGGCAAGGACGGAAAGATCCGCTTCACCGCCTCCGGCGGCCGGCAGGTCCCCACCGCCGGCTCCCAGGGCACCCCCGCCGTCCCCGGCTCGGACATCGAGCTCACCATCGACCGGGACATCCAGTGGGCCGCCCAGCAGGCCATCAGCGAGCAGGTCCGCAAGTCGAAGGCCGACCGCGGTTACGTCATCGTCCAGGACACCCGCACCGGCGAGGTCCTCGCCATGGCCAACGCCCCCGGCTTCGACCCCAACGACCTCTCCGCCGCAAACGCCGCCGCCATGGGCAACGCCGCCCTCCAGGACGCCTACGAGCCCGGCTCCACCAGCAAGGTCATGTCCATGGCCGCCGTCCTGGAGGAGGGCAAGGCCGCCGCCGACACCCACGTCGTCGTCCCCAACCGGCTCCACCGCGGCGACCGGCTCTTCAAGGACGACATCGACCACCCGACCTGGTACCTGACGCTCAACGGCGTCCTCGCCAAGTCCAGCAACATCGGCACCATCCTCGCCACCGGCCAGCTCGGCAAGGACCAGGCCGAGTCCAACCGGATCCTCGACGGCTACCTCCGCCGCTTCGGCATCGGCAGCCCCACCGGTCTCGGCTTCCCCGGCGAGACCTCCGGCATCCTCGCCAAGCCCGAGGACTGGTCCACCTCGCAGCAGTACACGATCCCCTTCGGCCAGGGCCTCTCCGTCAACGCCCTCCAGGCCGCCTCCGTCTACTCGACCATCGCCAACGGAGGCGTACGCATCGAACCCACCCTGGTCCGCGGCACCAAGGGCCCCGACGGGCGCTTCACCCCCGCCGAGAAGCCCGCCGAGAACCGGGTGGTCAGCGAGCGGACCGCCAAGACCCTCGCCCAGATGCTGGAGTCGGTCGTGGACGACCGCGAGGGCACCGGCACCAAGGCCGCCATCCCCGGCTACCGCGTGGCCGGAAAGACCGGCACCGCCAACCGCGTCGACCCCGAACTCGGCCGCTACAAGGGCTACACCGCCTCCTTCGCCGGCTTCGCCCCCGCCGACCAGCCCCGGGTCACCGTCTACTGCGCCATCCAGAACCCCACCAAGGGCAGCTACTTCGGCGGCCAGATCTGCGGCCCCATCTACAAGAAGGTCATGGAGTTCGCGCTCAAGACCCTCCACGTGGCCCCCACCGGCAGCGCGCCCCCGCGGCTGCCGGTCACCTTCGAACCCACCCCGTGACCTCCGGGAGCACCACCAGTGACGACGATCACCCCCCATTCCGGGAACCGGAAATCGAACTCCGGCGACGCCCGCGGCTCGTTTGGTCCCCCGCAGGGTGCGCCCGGTACGCTCACCGCCGTGCCACACGCTGATCAGTCCCGAACCACCCCGCCCCGCCCGGAGCGGGCCCGCCCGACACCCCTGGGCGAGCTCGCGGCACGGCTGGGCACCGAGCTCCCCGACGCCGCACAGGGCGTCCCGGTCTCGGGCATCACCCACGACTCCCGGGCCGTGCGCCCCGGGGACGTGTACGCGGCCCTGCCCGGTGCCCGCCTGCACGGCGCCGACTTCGTCGCCCAGGCCGCCGGCCTCGGCGCCGCCGCGGTCCTCACCGACCCGACGGGCGCCGACCGCGCCGCCGCCACCGGCCTGCCCGTCCTCGTCGCAGAGGACCCGCGCGGCCGGATGGGCGAACTCGCCGCCGAGATCTACGGCCGCCCCGGCGAGGGCCTCCTCCAGATCGGCATCACCGGCACCTCCGGCAAGACCACCACCGCCTACCTCGTCGAGGGCGGACTGCGCGGCGCCGGGAAGCACACCGGGCTCGTCGGCACCGTCGAGATGCGGATCGGCGACGAGCGCATCAAGTCGGAGCGCACCACCCCCGAGGCCACCGACCTCCAGGCCCTCTTCGCCGTCATGCGCGAGCGGGGCGTCGAGGCCGTCGCCATGGAGGTCTCCAGCCACGCCCTCGTGCTCGGCCGGGTCGACGGCTGCGTCTTCGATGTCGCCGTCTTCAACAACCTCAGCCCGGAGCACATGGAGTTCCACTCCGACATGGAGGACTACTTCCGGGCGAAGGCGACCCTCTTCACCCCGGAGCGCAGCCGGATCGGCGTCGTGAACGCCGACGACGAGTACGGCCGCCGGCTCGCGAAGGAGGCCGGGGTCCCGGTCGTCACCTTCTCCGCCGAGGGCCGCGCCGACGCCGACTGGCGCGCCGAGGACGTCGTCCTGGGCGCCGCCGACTCCACCTTCACGGCCGTCGGCCCCGAGGGCGAGCGGATCCCCGCCACCGCCCCGCTGCCCGGCCCCTTCAACGTCGCCAACACCCTCGCCGCCATCGCCACCCTCGCGACCGCCGGGCTCGACCCGCGGACCGCCGCCGACGGCGTCGCCGCCGTCCCCGGCGTCCCCGGCCGCCTGGAGCGCGTCGACGCCGGCCAGCCGTACCTCGCCGTCGTCGACTACGCGCACAAGACCGACGCCGTCGAATCGGTGCTGCGCTCGCTCCGCGAGGTCACCGAGGGCCGGCTGCACGTGGTCATCGGCTGCGGCGGCGACCGGGACACCACCAAGCGCGGCCCCATGGGCGCCGCCGCCGCCCGGCTCGCCGACACCGCCGTACTGACCTCGGACAACCCCCGCTCCGAGGACCCGCTCGCGATCCTCACCGCGATGCTCGCGGGCGCCGCCGAGGTGCCCGCCGCCGAGCGCGGCGACGTCCTGGTCGAACCCGACCGGGCCGCCGCCGTCGCCGCGGCCGTCGCCCGCGCCCGGCCGGGCGACACCGTCCTGGTCGCCGGCAAGGGCCACGAGCAGGGCCAGGAGATCGCCGGGCAGGTCCGTCCCTTCGACGACCGCCAGGTCCTGCGCGCCGCGATCGAAGCAGCGAACGAACACCGTCACCAGAACAGTCAGGGATGAAGCAGTGATCGCCCTCTCCCTCGCCGAGATCGCCGAAATCGTCGGCGGGCAGGCGCACGACATACCGGATCCGGGCGCCCGGATCACCGGGCCCGTCGTCATCGACTCCCGTGAGGTGAAGCCCGGCAGCCTCTTCGCCGCCTTCGCCGGCGAACGCGTCGACGGCCACGACTACGCGGAGCGCGCCGTCGCGGCGGGCGCGGCGGCGGTGCTCGCCGTCCGCCCCGTCGGCGTCCCCGCGATCGTCGTGGACGACGTGCAGGGCGCCCTCGGCGCCCTCGCCCGCGCGGTCGTCGAGCGGCTCGGCACCGATGTCGTCGCCCTCACCGGCTCGGCCGGAAAGACCTCGACCAAGGACCTGATCGCCCAGGTCCTCGGCCGCCACGCGCCCACCGTCTGGACGCCCGGCTCCCTCAACAACGAGATCGGCCTTCCGCTCACCGCGCTGACGGCCACCGAGGAGACCCGGCACCTCGTCCTGGAGATGGGCGCCCGCGGCATCGGCCACATCCGCTACCTGACCGGGCTCACCCCGCCCCGGATCGGGCTCGTCCTGAACGTGGGCTCCGCCCACATCGGCGAGTTCGGCGGACGCGAGCAGATCGCCGAGGCCAAGGGCGAGATGGTCGAGTCCCTGCCGTCCGCCGAGGACGGCGGAGTGGCGGTCCTCAACGCCGACGACCCCCTCGTCCGCGCCATGGCGAGCCGCACCAAGGCCCGCGTGACCCTCTTCGGCGAAGCGGACGAAGCGACCGTACGGGGCGAGAACGTCCGCCTCACGGAGACCGGCCGCCCCGCCTTCACGCTTCACACACCCACCGGGTGCAGCGACGTGACCTTGCGCCTGTACGGTGAGCACCACGTGTCGAACGCGCTCGCAGCGGCCGCCGTCGCGCACGAGCTGGGCATGCCTGTCCAGGAGATCGCCACCGCGCTCTCCGAGGCCGGCTCCCTTTCGCGCTGGCGCATGGAGGTCACCGAGCGTCCGGACGGCGTGACGATCGTCAACGACGCCTACAACGCGAACCCCGAGTCCATGCGAGCCGCCCTGCGCGCGCTCGCGGCCATGGGCAGGGCCCGAGAGGCCCAGGGGGCCCGCACGTGGGCGGTGCTCGGCAGGATGGCCGAGCTCGGTGACGCGTCGCTGGCCGAGCACGACGCGGTCGGACGGCTCGCCGTCCGGCTCAACGTCAGCAAGCTCGTCGCGGTCGGGGACAGGGAAGCGTCCTGGCTGCAACTGGGCGCCTATAACGAGGGTTCGTGGGGTGAGGAGTCGGTGCACGTGTCCGACGCGCAGGCGGCTGTCGACCTGTTGCGCAGGGAACTGCGCCCGGGGGACGTGGTCCTGGTGAAGGCCTCCCGGTCGGTCGGTCTCGAGCAGGTCGCGCTCGCGCTGCTCGACGGTGAGGGCGAGGTATCGGGCCGATGAGGCAGATCCTCTTCGCGGGGGCCATCGGCCTCTTCCTGACCCTGATCGGCACCCCGCTGCTCATCAAGCTGCTGGCCCGCAAGGGGTACGGGCAGTTCATCCGCGACGACGGCCCGCGCGGCCACGCCGGGAAGAAGGGCACGCCCACCATGGGCGGCATCTCCTTCATCCTGGCGACGCTCATCGCGTACGCGCTGGCCAAGGTCATCACCGGCGAGCCCGTCTCGTACTCCGGCCTGCTGGTCCTCTTCCTGATGGCCGGCATGGGCCTGGTCGGCTTCCTCGACGACTACATCAAGATCGTCAAGCAGCGTTCGCTGGGCCTGCGGGCCAAGGCGAAGATGGCCGGCCAGCTCATCGTCGGCATCGCCTTCGCGGTGCTCTCGCTCCAGTTCGAGGACGCGCGCGGGCTGACCCCGGCCTCCGAGAAGCTCTCCTTCATCACCGACTTCGGCTGGTCGATCGGCCCGGTCCTCTTCGTGGTCTGGGCGCTCTTCATGATCCTGGCCATGTCGAACGGCGTGAACCTGACGGACGGTCTGGACGGCCTCGCCACCGGCGCCTCCGTGATGGTCTTCGGCGCCTACACCTTCATCGGCCTCTGGCAGTTCCAGGAGTCCTGCGCCAACGCGCTGACCCTGACCAACCCGAACGCCTGCTTCGAGGTCCGCGACCCGCTGGACCTCGCGGTCGTGGCCTCCGCGCTCATGGGCGCCTGTTTCGGCTTCCTGTGGTGGAACACCTCGCCCGCCAAGATCTTCATGGGCGACACCGGCTCCCTCGCGCTCGGCGGCGCGCTGGCCGGTCTCGCCATCTGCTCCCGTACGGAGCTGCTGCTCGCGCTGCTCGGCGGCCTGTTCGTGCTGATCACCCTCTCCGTGATCATCCAGGTCGGCTCGTTCAAGATGACCGGCAAGCGCGTCTTCCGGATGGCCCCCCTCCAGCACCACTTCGAACTCAAGGGGTGGTCCGAGGTCCTGGTCGTCGTCCGGTTCTGGATCATCCAGGGCATGTGCGTCATCGTGGGCCTGGGCCTCTTCTACGCGGGATGGGCAGCCGACAAGTGAGCGAAGAGCTGGACTGGCAGGGCAAGCACGTCACGGTCGCGGGTCTCGGGGTGTCGGGCATCCCGGCCGCCCGGGCCCTGGCCGCCCGGGGCGCCGTGGTGACCGTCGTCAACGACGGCGACGACGAGCGCTCCCGGACGCAGGCCGCGGAGCTGGAGGGGGAGGGGATCACCGTCCGCCTCGGCGACGGCGCGACCCTGCCGGCCGGCACCGAGCTCGTCGTCACCACCCCCGGCTGGCAGCCGGACAAGCCGCTCTTCGCGGCCGCCGCCGAGGCGGGCGTGGAGATCTGGGGCGACGTCGAGCTGGCCTGGCGGCTGCGGGGCCCCGGAGCGGCTCCCTGGCTGGCGATCACCGGTACCAACGGCAAGACCACCACGACCCGGATGCTCGCCTCCATCCTGGAGGCGGCCGGGCTGCGGACCGCCGCCGTCGGCAACATCGGCGTCTCCCTCCTCGACGCCGTCCTCGGCGACGAGGAGTACGACGTGCTCGCCGTCGAGCTCTCCAGCTACCAGCTGCACTGGGCGCCCTCCGTGCGCGCCCACTCGGGCGCCGTGCTCAACCTGGCGCCCGACCACCTCGACTGGCACGGCTCCATGGAGGCGTACGCCGCCGACAAGGGCCGGATCTACGAGGGCAACCAGGTCGCCTGCGTGTACAACGTGGCCGACCGGGCGACCGAGGACCTGGTCCGCGAGGCCGACGTGGAGGAGGGCTGCCGCGCCATCGGCTTCACCCTCGGCACCCCCGGCCCCTCCCAGCTCGGCGTCGTCGAGGGGATCCTCGTCGACCGGGCCTTCGTCGAGAACCGGCAGAAGAACGCCCAGGAGCTGGCCGAGGTCGCCGACGTGCAGCCGCCGGCCCCGCACAACATCGCCAACGCCCTCGCCGCCGCCGCCCTCGCCCGCGCCTTCGGCGTCGAGGCCAAGGCCGTACGCGACGGGCTGCGGGCCTTCCGCCCCGACCCGCACCGGATCGAACTGGTCGAGGAGATCGGGGGCGTGACGTACGTCGACGACTCCAAGGCCACCAACACCCACGCCGCCGAAGCCTCGTTGGCCGCGTACGACCCGATCGTCTGGATCGCCGGCGGCCTCGCCAAGGGCGCCACCTTCGACGAGCTGGTCCAGAAGTCCGCGAAGCGGCTGCGCGGCGCCGTCCTGGTCGGCGCGGACCGCGCGCTGATCCGCGAAGCCCTGGCGCGACACGCCCCGGAGGTCCCGGTGGTGGACCTCGACCGGACCGACACTGGGGCGATGTCCGAGGCGGTCCGCGAGGCGGCCCGGCTCGCCCGCCCGGGGGACACCGTCCTCCTGGCCCCGGCCTGCGCCTCGATGGACATGTTCACCAACTACAACAAGCGGGGCGAGGCGTTCGCGGACGCGGTCCGCGCCCTCGCCGCCACCGGGGACGCCTGACCCGACCACTGCGAGGGTCCGGCCTACCGGGCCTGACCGGAGGGGGCAGCGAACCATGCCGAGCAAGATCGCCGGGACACGCCGGCCCTCCGCCCGACCGGGCGGAGGGCGCGCCCCAGCGACCCCGAGAGGGGGGCGCGGCGGAGGCGTGCGCGGGCTCTACACGCGTGCGCAGCGGGCCTGGGACCGGCCGCTCACGGCGTATTACGTGATCATCGGCGCGGGGCTGCTCATCACCACGCTCGGCCTGGTGATGGTCTACTCGGCCTCGATGATCACGGCGCTCCGCTACGAGCTGGTGCCGTCCTACTTCTTCCGCAAACAGTTCTTCGCGGCCCTGCTCGGCACCGGGCTGCTGCTGGTCGCCTCGCGGATGCCGGTGAAGCTGCACCGGGCGCTGGCCTACCCGATCCTGGTGGGCGCGATCTTCCTCATGGTGCTCGTGCAGATCCCGGGGATAGGGCATTCCGTCGGCGGCAACCAGAACTGGATCTCGCTGGGCGGCCCGTTCATGCTGCAACCCAGCGAGTTCGGCAAGCTGGGCCTGATCCTGTGGGGTGCCGACCTGCTCGCCCGCAAACAGGACATGAAGCTCCTCACCCAGTGGAAGCACATCCTCGTGCCGCTGGTCCCCGGCGCCTTCATGCTGCTCGGGCTGATCATGCTCGGCGGCGACATGGGCACCGCGATCATCCTCACGGCGATCCTCTTCGGACTGCTGTGGACGGCCGGCGCCCCCACCCGGCTCTTCGTCGGCGTGCTCGTGGTGGCCACCACGATCGGTGTGCTGCTCATCAAGACCAACGCCAACCGGATGCGGCGCTTCCAGTGCATCGGCGCCACCGATCCGGGTGGCGAGGGGGCCCCGTGCCTCCAGGCCGCGCACGGTATCTATGCTCTGGCGTCGGGCGGATGGTTCGGTTCCGGGCTCGGTGCGAGTGTGGAAAAATGGGGCCAACTGCCCGAAGCGCACACCGACTTCATCTTCGCGGTCACCGGTGAGGAACTGGGCCTCGCGGGGACGCTGTCGGTCGTCGCCCTGTTCGCGGCCCTAGGCTATGCGGGTATCCGCGTGGCCGGACGCACGGAGGACCCCTTCGTTCGATTCGCCGCGGGAGGCGTGACCACCTGGATCACGGCCCAGGCCGTGGTCAACATCGGTGCGGTGCTCGGTCTGCTGCCGATCGCCGGCGTCCCGCTCCCGCTGTTCTCGTACGGGGGGTCGGCCCTGCTGCCGACCATGTTCGCCGTCGGGCTCCTGATCGCCTTCGCGCGACAGGAACCCGCCGCGAAAGCGGCCCTGGCCATGCGCCGCCCCGGCTGGGGCAAGCGGGCCGGGGTGAGATGGAAGTCGATGCGACGGCGCGTCAAGAAGCGCCCGTCCGGAGAGCGGTGAATTTCGGTGCATGTCGTACTCGCCGGCGGGGGGACCGCCGGTCACATCGAGCCGGCGCTCGCCCTCGCGGACGCCCTGCGCAGGCAGGACCCGAGCGTGGGCATCACGGCGCTGGGCACGGAGAAGGGCCTGGAGACCCGGCTCGTGCCCGAGCGGGGCTACGAGCTGGCGCTCATCCCCGCCGTACCGCTGCCCCGCAAGCCCACCCCCGAACTGATCACCGTCCCGGGACGGCTGCGCGGCACCATCAAGGCCGCCGAGCAGGTCCTGGAGCGGACCAAGGCGGACTGCGTGGTCGGCTTCGGCGGTTACGTGGCGCTGCCCGGCTACCTCGCCGCCAAGCGCCTCGGCGTGCCGATCGTGGTCCACGAGGCCAACGCCCGGCCCGGCCTCGCCAACAAGATCGGCTCCCGGTACGCCGCCGGGGTCGGCGTCGCCACCCCGGACTCCAAGCTCCGCAACGCCCGTTACATCGGCATCCCGCTGCGGCACACCATCGCCACCCTCGACCGGGCCCGGGTCCGGCCCGAGGCGCGCGCCGCCTTCGGCCTCGACCCCAACCTGCCGACGCTGCTCGTCTCCGGCGGCTCCCAGGGCGCCCGCCGGCTCAACGAGGTCATCCAGCAGATCGCCCCGGTGCTCCAGCGCTCCGGCATCCAGATCCTGCACGCCGTCGGCCCCAAGAACGAGGTGCCGCGCGTCGACAACATGCCCGGAA
Source organism: Streptomyces roseolus (assembly GCF_014649855.1). Taxonomy (GTDB): domain Bacteria; phylum Actinomycetota; class Actinomycetes; order Streptomycetales; family Streptomycetaceae; genus Streptomyces; species Streptomyces roseolus. The sequence goes on from NZ_BMTV01000002.1 coordinate 275,248, forward strand.
TGCCGCCGTACGTGCCGGTACCGTACGTGGACCGGATGGATCTCGCGTACGCCGCCGCCGACATGATGCTCTGCCGCGCCGGCGCCATGACCGTCGCCGAGCTCTCCGCCGTCGGACTGCCCGCCGCCTACGTCCCGCTGCCCATCGGCAACGGTGAACAGCGGCTCAACGCGCAGCCGGTGGTCAAGGCCGGCGGCGGACTCCTCGTCGACGACGCGGAGCTGTCGCCGCAGTGGGTGCAGGCCAACGTCCTGCCCGTACTGGCCGATCCGCACCGGTTGTACGAGATGTCCCGCGCCGCCTCCGAGTTCGGCCGCCGGGACGCCGACGACCTCCTCGTCGGCATGGTGTACGAGGCGATCGCCGCCCGCCGACAGGCGTAGCGGGGGACCGAGGGAAGAGGCGCGCGTGGCAGCCGGACCGACGACCGCGGAGAAGAGCGGCACCGAGAAGCCCAGGGGATCGTCGGACCGGCAGCCCCGGCCGGAAGGCGCGGGCGGCCGCTTCCGCCCGACCGGACTGAAGCTCGCCCTGATCGCCGCCGGCCTGCTCCTGCTCGCCGGCGGCACGGTCTGGGCGCTCTACGGCTCCACCTGGTTCCGTGTGGAACGTGTGAAGACTTCGGGCACGGCGGTGCTCACCCCGGCCCAGGTCGAGGCCGTCGCCGCCGTCCCGGTCGGCGCCCCGCTCGTCACCGTCGACACCGACGCCATCGCGGCCCGGCTCCGGGAGGAATTCCCGCGCATCGCCTCGGTCGACGTGATCCGGTCCTGGCCGCACGGAATCGGGATCGAGGTGACGGAACGGAAACCCGTCCTCCTTCTGGAGAAACGCGGATCCTTCACCGAAGTGGACGCCACCGCCGTTCCGTTCGCGACCGTCACCACTCCGCCCCGCGGCGTCCCCCGGCTCGTCCTCGACGTGGCGGCTTCGCCCAGCCTGCGGCGGTTCGACGCGGACCGGCTCCTCGCCGAGGCCGTGCGCGTACGGAGTGAACTCCCGGACGCGATCGCGAAGGACACTCGTGTCGTACGGCTCTCCTCGTACGACTCCGTCACTCTGGAACTCACCCGTGATCGCACCGTCTTCTGGGGCAGCGCCGAACACGGGCCCGCCAAGGTCCGGGTCCTGACCGCCCTCATGAAGGCGACCCCCAAAGCGGGGCACTTCGACGTAAGTGCCCCGAGCGCGCCCGCCTCGTCGAGGAGTTGACGCGCATCCGCGCTGGCCAGCACCCTGGTTGGCCAGCGCTACGGGTGATCACATAGGGTGAAAAGAAAAACGGGAGGTTCGGCGTGTTCGTTGAACGCGCGCGCCTTGTCGACTTAGTGTCCTGTTCGGAAGAGTCCAGCGAACAGAGACACTGGTAACCCTAAACTTCAACGTTAGGGTTGGGGTCGGCGCAACGGACCACCCCATCGGCATCCGTCGTCGCGGCGCGCAAACCACAGCGCAATGACGACACGTAACTCGAGGCGAGAGGCCTTCGACGTGGCAGCACCGCAGAACTACCTCGCAGTCATCAAGGTCATCGGTGTCGGCGGCGGTGGTGTCAATGCCATCAACCGAATGATCGAGGTCGGTCTCAAGGGCGTCGAGTTCATCGCCATCAACACCGACGCACAGGCACTGTTGATGAGCGACGCCGACGTCAAGCTCGACGTCGGCCGTGAACTGACCCGCGGCCTCGGGGCCGGGGCGAACCCGGCCGTCGGCCGCAAGGCCGCCGAGGACCACCGCGAGGAGATCGAGGAGGTCCTCAAGGGGGCCGACATGGTCTTCGTCACCGCCGGCGAGGGCGGCGGCACCGGCACCGGCGGCGCGCCCGTCGTCGCCAACATCGCGCGCTCGCTCGGCGCGCTCACCATCGGCGTGGTCACCCGCCCCTTCACCTTCGAGGGCCGGCGCCGCGCCAACCAGGCGGAGGACGGCATCGCCGAGCTCCGCGAAGAGGTCGACACCCTCATCGTCATCCCGAACGACCGGCTGCTGTCCATCTCGGACCGCCAGGTGTCGGTCCTCGACGCCTTCAAGTCGGCCGACCAGGTCCTGCTCAGCGGTGTCCAGGGCATCACCGACCTCATCACCACCCCGGGCCTGATCAACCTCGACTTCGCCGACGTCAAGTCGGTCATGTCCGAGGCCGGCTCCGCCCTCATGGGCATCGGCTCCGCCCGCGGCGACGACCGCGCGGTGGCCGCCGCCGAGATGGCGATCTCCTCGCCGCTCCTGGAGGCGTCCATCGACGGCGCCCGCGGCGTGCTGCTCTCCATCTCCGGCGGCAGCGACCTCGGTCTCTTCGAGATCAACGAGGCCGCCCAGCTGGTCAGCGAGGCCGCCCACCCCGAGGCCAACATCATCTTCGGCGCCGTCATCGACGACGCCCTCGGCGACGAGGTCCGGGTCACCGTCATCGCGGCCGGCTTCGACGGCGGCCAGCCGCCGGCCCGCCGGGACAACATCATCGGCTCGGTCTCCGCCAAGCGCGAGGAGCCGGCCCCGGCCCCCCGCGTCGCCGAGGCCTCCCGCCCGATCGGCGGCCTCGGCACGGTGACGCCGCGCGAGGAGCCCGCGCCCGCCCCGGTCGAGCCGGCCCCGGCCGTCAACGAGACCCCGCTGCCGCCCGCCCCGCCGGTGGTCCCGCCGGCCCGTCCGTACGCGGACAGCCCCGCCGAGGAGCTGGACGTGCCGGACTTCCTGAAGTGATAGGGCACCGCCACACGACGAACGGCGCGCACTTCGCCTTCACCGACCGGTGGGGCGGGGTGAGCGCCGTTCCGTACGAGGAGCTCAACCTCGGCGGCGCCGTCGGCGACGACCCGGAGGCCGTCCGGACCAACCGGGCCCGCGCCGCCGCCGGGCTCGGCCTCGACCCCGGCCTCGTCGTCTGGATGAACCAGGTCCACGGCGCCGACGTCGCCGTGGTCGACGGCCCCTGGGAACACGGCGAGGCCGTCCCCGCCGTCGACGCGATCGTCACCACCCGCCGCGGACTCGGCCTCGCCGTCCTCACCGCGGACTGCGTCCCGGTCCTCCTCGCCGACCCCGTCGCCGGGGTCGTCGCCGCCGCCCACGCCGGGCGGCCCGGCATGATCGCCGGAGTCGTTCCCGCCGCCGTCGCGGCGATGGAGCGACTCGGCGCCGAGCCCGGCCGGATCACCGCCCGCACCGGCCCCGCCGTCTGCGGACGCTGCTACGAGGTCCCCGAGGCGATGCGCGCCGAGGTCGCGGCCGTCGAACCCGACGCGTACGCGGAGACCTCCTGGGGCACCCCGGCCGTCGACGTCGCCGCCGGGGTCCGCGCCCAGCTCGCCCGGCTCGGGGTGACCGACGTCGAGGACGCCGGGGTCTGCACCCTGGAGTCCGGCGACCACTACTCGTACCGCCGCGACCGCACCACCGGGCGACTCGCGGGATATGTCTGGTTGGGCAGGTGAGGGGAATGACGGACCGCAAGGCCGAACTCGCGGAGAACCTGGCACGGGTGGAGGAGCGGATCGCCGCCGCCTGCGCCGCCGCCGGCCGCCCCCGTGACGAGGTCACCCTGATCGTCGTCACCAAGACCTACCCCGCGAGCGACGTGCGGATCCTGCACGGACTCGGGGTGCGCCACGTGGCGGAGAACCGCGACCAGGACGCCGCCCCCAAGGCGGCCGCCTGCGCCGACCTCGATCTCAGCTGGCACTTCGTCGGCCAGTTGCAGACCAACAAGGTCAGATCCGTGGTGGGTTATGCCGATGTGGTGCAGTCCGTCGACCGGATCAAGCTCGTCTCCTCGCTCTCCGCGGCGGCGGAGAGAGCCGGGCGGGAGCTCGGCTGCCTGATCCAGGTCGCCCTCGACGCCGAGGCCGGCGGGCGGGGCGATCGCGGCGGCGTCTCGCCCGACGGGATCGAGGAATTGGCAGCCGCCCTCGACGGGGCCCCCGGGCTGCGGCTCGCCGGGCTCATGACGGTCGCCCCGCTCGTCGGGGAGTACGCCGGGCGGCAACGGGCCGCCTTCGACCGGCTGATGGATTTGTCGACTGCCCTGCGCGCGACCCGTCCGGCTGCGAACATGGTCTCAGCGGGAATGAGCGCGGACCTCGAGGACGCCATCGCCGCCGGGGCGACACATGTACGCGTCGGTACGGCGGTACTCGGAGTCCGCCCGAAGCTCGGGTAACGTCGCGAAGCAGGTCGGACCACAGCAGAAAATATGGTCATTCCGTGAACGGCGGAGTGGCCACGTGGATCGCGAGCACTTGGTGACGAGGCCGATCCACCACAGAGCGGAGGAATCGGAGCATGGCCGGCGCGATGCGCAAGATGGCGGTCTACCTCGGTCTCGTGGAGGACGATGGGTACGACGGCCGGGGCTTCGACCCCGACGACGACTTCGAACCCGAGCTGGAGCCCGAGCCCGAGAGGGAGCGGCGCCACACCCCCCCGCGCCAGATCGAGCGTGAGGAACCCGTGCGTGTGGTGGCCCCTCCGGCCCCCCGGGAACCGGTCGCCCACTCTGCCCCGGTACTCGCCGAAAGTGGACGTCCGGCCCGAATTGCCCCCGTGGCATCCATCACACCCGAACGCCCGAACCTGGAGAAGAACGCACCGGTGATCATGCCCAAGGTCGTGTCCGAGCGGGAGCCCTACCGCATCACCACGCTCCACCCCCGGACCTACAACGAGGCCCGTACCATCGGGGAACACTTCCGTGAGGGCACCCCGGTGATCATGAACCTCACGGAGATGGACGACACCGACGCGAAGCGACTTGTCGACTTTGCCGCCGGACTCGTCTTCGGGCTCCATGGCAGCATTGAGCGCGTGACGCAGAAGGTGTTCCTGTTGTCGCCTGCTAACGTCGATGTCACGGCGGAGGACAAGGCCCGGATCGCAGAGGGCGGATTCTTCAACCAGAGCTGAGAAACGAGACCGGACGGACCGGCCGCGAGGGCGGTCGGAGCAAGCTGAGCACACGAGAGCCAGGGGAGAGGGAACCGCGGGATGGGCGTCGCACTACAGGTGGTCTACATCGCGCTGATGTGCTTCCTCGTCTTCCTGATCTTCCGGCTGGTCATGGACTACGTCTTCCAGTTCGCCCGTTCATGGGAACCCGGCAAGGCGATGGTGGTCGTTCTGGAGGCCACCTACACTGTCACCGATCCACCGCTCAAGCTTCTGCGGCGGCTCATCCCGCCGCTTCGTCTCGGGGGCGTGGCACTCGACCTGTCCTTCTTCGTTCTGATGATCATCGTCTACATCCTCATCTCCGTCGTGAACTCCCTCGCGAGGTGAGTGTGGACGATACGGTCCTGCCGACTGCCGACGACTACGTAGAGGTGAAGAAGAGATGCCGCTGACTCCTGAGGACGTGCGGAACAAGCAGTTCACGACCGTCCGCCTGCGAGAAGGCTATGACGAGGACGAGGTCGACGCCTTTCTCGACGAGGTCGAGGCCGAGCTGACCCGCCTGCTCCGCGAGAACGAGGACCTGCGCGCCAAGCTGGCCGCGGCCACGCGCGCGGCCGCGCAGAACCAGCAGCAGGCCATGCGCAAGCCCCCGGAGCCGCAGGACCGTCCCGTCGGACCCGGCGCCCCGGTGCCCGCCGCCATATCCGGTCCGCCGGTCCAGCAGCAGCCGCCGCAGATGGGCCCGCCGCAGCTGCCTTCCGGTGCTCCTCAGCTTCCCGCCGGCCCCATGCAGGGCGGACCCATGGGTCCGGGCCCGATGCAGGGCGGTCCGATGGGTCCCGGCCCGATGCAGGGCGGCCCCATGGGTCACCCGCAGCAGCAGATGCAGCCGCAGCCTCCGCAGCAGCCCGGTGGCGACAGCGCCGCGCGTGTCCTCTCGCTGGCCCAGCAGACCGCCGACCAGGCGATCGCCGAGGCCCGCTCCGAGGCGAACAAGATCGTCGGCGAGGCGCGCTCCCGCGCCGAGGGCCTGGAGCGGGACGCCCGCGCCAAGGCGGACGCTCTTGAGCGGGACGCGCAGGAGAAGCACCGCGTCGCGATGGGCTCCCTGGAGTCCGCCCGCGCCACGCTGGAGCGCAAGGTCGAGGACCTGCGGGGCTTCGAGCGCGAGTACCGGACCCGCCTGAAGTCCTACCTGGAGTCCCAGCTGCGTCAGCTGGAGACCCAGGCGGACGACTCGCTGGCTCCGCCGCGGACCCCGGCGACGGCCTCGCTGCCGCCGGCCCCGTCCATGGCCTCGGCCGGTGCGGGCGCGCCCTCCTACGGCGGCAACGGCCCGATGGGCGGCGGTCCGTCCATGGGCGGGGGCCCGTCCTACGGCGGCCAGCAGCAGATGTCCCCGGCGATGACCCAGCCGATGGCTCCGGTCCGCCCGCAGGCGCCGCAGCCGATGCAGCAGGCGCCGGCGCCGATGCGGGGCTTCCTGATCGACGAGGACGACAACTGAGGCGGCGCCTGAACGTGCGTTGAGCACGTAGCCGTCGGCAGCCGAAGGGCCAGGACCTGGATCACTCCAGGCACCTGGCCCTTCGCCGTGCCTGCGAGCCGCGCCCGCCGTCCCCTGCGGGCCTGCGCCCGCTGTCCCTGTGGGCAGGCGTCCCGTTGCCGGGCCAGGGCTTCCCGCACCTGCTGTGCGGCGCCGTACGGGTGCGGGTCCAGGCACAGGAGCGGAGGCACCCGCAGAGGGTGCCGTTTCGTTGTGCCCACCCTCCCCCGAGCTCTCGGCTTCGCTCGAGCAGGGGACCCCCATCGCCCCGGCGGAACGTATGCCCACAACGGGGGAAGGGCCCCGCACCGGATGGGTGGGGGCCCTTCTTGGCAGGGGTTACGCCTTGTGGAGGTGGAAGGTGAGGGCGAGGGGCTCGTCCTCGAAGGCGGGGCCGTACGCCTCGGTGGGCTCGCCCTGGTCGTAGTCCGTCGCCAGGACCTCGTCCGCGATCAGACCCGCGTGGACCGTCAGCGCCTCCGCCGTCTCGGGAGACGTCGTCGTCCAGCGCAGCGCGATGCGGTCCGCGACGTCGAGGCCGCTGTTCTTGCGGGCCTCCTGGATGAGGCGGATCGCGTCACGGGCGAGGCCCGCACGCCGCAGCTCGGGGGTGATCTCCAGGTCCAGGGCGACCGTCGCGCCGGAGTCGGAGGCGACCGACCAGCCCTCGCGCGGGGTCTCCGTGATGATGATCTCCTCCGGCGTGACGGTGATCGTCTCGCCGTTCACCTCCAGCGGCGCCTCGCCGTCCCGCAGCGCCAGCGCCAGTGCCGCCGCGTCGGCCGCGGCCACGGCCTTCGCCACGTCCTGGACGCCCTTGCCGAAGCGCTTGCCGAGGGCGCGGAAGTTGGCCTTGGCCGTGGTGTCGACCAGCGAGCCGCCGACCTCGGAGAGGGAGGCCAGGGAGGAGACGTTCAGCTCCTCCGTGATCTGGGCCTGGAGCTCGGGGGAGAGCGCCGCGAAGCCGTTCGCCGCGACGAGCGCGCGGGAGAGCGGCTGGCGGGTCTTCACGCCGGACTCGGCGCGGGTGGCGCGGCCCAGCTCGACCAGGCGGCGGACGAGCAGCATCTGCTCGGAGAGCGTGCCGTCGACGAGCGCCGCGTCGGCCTCCGGCCAGGTCGCGAGGTGGACCGACTCGGGGGCGTCCGGCGTCACCGGGACGACGAGGTCCTGCCAGACCCGCTCCGTGATGAAGGGGGTGAGCGGGGCCATCAGGCGGGTGACGGTCTCGACGACGTCGTGCAGGGTCCGCAGGGCCGCCTTGTCGCCCTGCCAGAAGCGGCGGCGGGAGCGGCGCACGTACCAGTTGGACAGGTCGTCGACGAAGGCCGAGATCAGCTTGCCGGTGCGCTGGGTGTCGTACGCCTCCATCGCCTCGGTCGTCTCGGCGACCAGCGTGTTCAGCTCGGAGAGCAGCCAGCGGTCGAGGACCGGGCGGTCGGCCGGCGCGGGGTCGGCCGCGGACGGCGCCCAGCCGGACGTACGGGCGTACAGGGCCTGGAAGGCGACCGTGTTCCAGTAGGTGAGGAGCGTCTTGCGGACGACCTCCTGGATGGTGCCGTGGCCGACCCGGCGGGCCGCCCAGGGGGAGCCGCCGGCGGCCATGAACCAGCGCACGGCGTCGGCGCCGTGCTGGTCCATCAGCGGGATCGGCTGGAGGATGTTGCCGAGGTGCTTGGACATCTTGCGGCCGTCCTCGGCGAGGATGTGGCCGAGGCAGACCACGTTCTCGTACGAGGACTTGTCGAAGACGAGGGTGCCGACGGCCATCAGGGTGTAGAACCAGCCGCGGGTCTGGTCGATGGCCTCGGAGATGAACTGCGCCGGGTAGCGGGACTCGAACAGTTCCTTGTTCCGGTACGGGTAGCCGTACTGGGCGAACGGCATGGAACCCGAGTCGTACCAGGCGTCGATGACCTCCGGCACGCGCGTGGCGGTCTTCGCGCAGCTGGGGCACGGGAAGGTGACCGCGTCGATGTACGGGCGGTGCGGGTCGAGGCCCGACTGGTCGGTGCCGGTCAGCTCGGTGAGCTCCGCGCGCGAGCCGACGCACGTCAGGTGGTCGTCCTCGCAGCGCCAGATCGGCAGCGGGGTGCCCCAGTAGCGGTTGCGGGAGAGGGCCCAGTCGACGTTGTTGGTGAGCCAGTCGCCGAAGCGGCCGTGCTTGACGGAGTCCGGGAACCAGTTGGTCTTCTCGTTCTCCTGGAGGAGCCGGTCCTTCACGGCGGTCGTACGGATGTACCAGGACGGCTGCGCGTAGTAGAGCAGGGCCGTGTGGCAGCGCCAGCAGTGCGGGTAGCTGTGCTCGTACGGGATGTGCCGGTAGAGCAGGCCGCGGGCGTCGAGGTCGGCGGTGAGCGCCTCGTCGGCCTTCTTGAAGAAGACGCCGCCGACCAGCGGCACGTCCTCCTCGAAGGTGCCGTCGGGGCGGACCGGGTTGACCACCGGGAGGTCGTAGGCCTTGCAGACCTTGAGGTCGTCCTCACCGAAGGCGGGGGACTGGTGGACGAGGCCGGTGCCGTCCTCGGTCGTCACGTACTCGGCGTTGACCACGTAGTGGGCCTCGGCCGGGAACTCGACGAGCTCGAAGGGGCGCTGGTAGGTCCAGCGCTCCATCTCGGCGCCGGTGAAGGACTCGCCGGTGGTGACCCAGCCCTCGCCGAGGGCCTTGTCGAGCAGCGGCTCGGCCACGACGATCTTCTCGTCGCCGTCCGTGGCGACCACGTAGGTGACCTCGGGGTGGGCGGCGACGGCCGTGTTGGAGACCAGCGTCCAGGGGGTCGTCGTCCAGACGAGCAGGGCGGCCTTGCCGGCGAGCGGGCCGGAGGTCAGCGGGAAGCGGACGTAGACCGAGGGGTCGACGACGGTCTCGTAGCCCTGGGCCAGCTCGTGGTCGGAGAGACCGGTGCCGCAGCGGGGGCACCAGGGGGCGACGCGGTGGTCCTGGACGAGCAGGTCCTTGTCGAAGATCTGCTTGAGCGACCACCAGACCGACTCGATGTACGAGGGGTCCATGGTGCGGTAGGCGTCGTCGAGGTCGACCCAGTAGCCCATCCGGGTCGTCAGCTCGGCGAAGGCGTCGGTGTGGCGGGTCACCGACTCGCGGCACTTCGCGTTGAACTCCGCGATGCCGTACTCCTCGATGTCCTTCTTGCCGGAGAAGCCGAGCTCCTTCTCGACGGCGAGCTCGACCGGGAGGCCGTGGCAGTCCCAGCCGGCCTTGCGGGCCACGTGGTAGCCGCGCATGGTGCGGAAGCGCGGGAAGACGTCCTTGAAGACGCGGGCCTCGATGTGGTGGGCGCCCGGCATGCCGTTGGCGGTCGGCGGACCCTCGTAGAACACCCACTCGGGGCGGCCCTCGGACTGCTCCAGGGTCTTCGCGAAGACCTTGTTCTCCTGCCAGAAGTCGAGCACGGCGTGCTCGAGCGCGGACAGGTCGACCTGGGCGGGCACCTGGCGGTACTGCGGCGTGGTCATGCGGCGGACTCTCCTCCGGACGGACATGGCGTGCTTCCGTCGGAGGGACGAGAGCCGTGCTCCCGCGGTACCACCCTCCTTGGCCCCGGACGTGACCGTCCGAAGCCCCCTCATTGGGGTCGCGACACCGGGTCTAGTCACCGCGCTTCGTGGTGCGTGTCCACGCGGCTTTCTTCCGGCAGCTCCGGGGTGATGCTTCGCATCGGGCTCGCCCCCGGGCTCTCACCGTCCCCGGGTCGCTCATGGCTCGCGTACGACGCTACTGGTCCCCATCGACGCCTCTCGCTGAGGCCAGTGTACGGGGCGCGGGGGCACCGGCCGACCGGATTCCCGGTGACCCGAATGGGCACACGGGGCGCGGCGGGTTCCGGGGGCCGCGCGGGGGAGCGGCGGGGCGGATAACCCGGCGGGGAGTTGGGCACCACTTCCCACGGGTCCGTGCCGGGGGCCGCGGGTGGGCGAAATGGGCGGCGTGCCCCGTTGCCGCGCGCCTTGGGCCGATTTATCGTCCCAGCACGATGCGCGAGCAAGATCACAAAATGTGAAGGGGTCGCGACATGGTGGCGAAGAAGACCGCCGCGAAGCAGTCCCCGGCCGCCGCCGGGGACCCCGGGGACGCCGGTTCCCCGGGCGACCCCGAGGCCCCGGACGGCCAGGCCGGGAAGCGAAAGGCGGCGGCCCCGGCACGCGGGGCGGCGAAACGCGCGCCAGAGGAGAGCGCTTCCGCGGGCGGGGCGCCGGAGCCACCGGCGGACGCGGCGCCTGCCGGTGCGGGGCCCGCCGCCGCTCCGACCGCCGAGAAGGCGCCCGCGAAGAAGCCGGCCGCGAGGAAAGCGACCGCGAAGGAAGCGGCCGCCACGAAGAAGGCGGCCACGAAGAAGGCGGCCACGAAGGAAGAGGCCGGGAAGAAGGTGGGCGGGAAGAAGGCCGTGGCCGGGAAGGCGGCCGTCACGAAGCCGGTGGCCGGGAAGGCCGCCGCGGAGAGGACGGCCGATGCCGGGGTCGACGGCGCGAGGGCCCCGGCGAAGCGGGCCGTCGCCGGGGAGGCCGCGGCCGGGAGCGCCCCCGGGGAAGCCGGAGCGGGGGCGGCGGGGGCGGATGTGAACCCGCCCGGGAAGAAGTCCGTGAAGAAGACCGTCGGCCGGAAGGCCGCCGCGAAGAAGCAGCAGACAGGAGCCAGGACGGTGGCAGCGAAGAAGACCGCGGGTGGCGTCACGACCGCCGAGGACGAGGCGGCCGTGCCCCCGGCACGGACCGGCGAGCTCGCGGTGCGGCCCGGCGAGGAGCCGTGGACGCCGGAGGAGGTCGCCGAGGCCCGCAGCGAACTGCAGTCCGAGGTGCTGAGGCTGCGCAGCGAGCTGGCCCACTCCCAGGAGGAGCTGACCGGCCTGATGCGGGACTCCGGCGACGGGGCCGGCCACGACGAGGCGGACACCGGCACCAAGAACATCACCCGCGAGCACGAGCTCGCCCTGGCGGCGAACGCGCGGGAGATGCTGGAGCAGACCGAGCACGCCCTGGAGCGGCTCGACGCGGGCACGTACGGCCTCTGCGAGGTCTGCGGCAAGCCCATCGGCAAGGCGAGGATGCAGGCCTTCCCCCGTGCCACCCTCTGCGTGGAGGACAAGCAGAAGCAGGAGCGGCGCGGCTAGGGCCTGTTTCAGAAGTGATCTTCAGAGCCACTCGTTGATGGCTGCGATGAGTATGGCGGCTTCGTAGCGGACGGTGAGCTTGTCGTACCGGGTCGCGACGGCACGGTGGCGCTTGAGGCGGTTGATCACGCACTCCACGGCGTGGCGCTCGCGGTAGTCGGTCTTGCAGAACTTGGGCGGCCGACCACCGTGAGAGCCGAACTTCTTCCGGTTGCGGACCCGGTCCGCGGGGATCGGGATCGTCGCCTTGATCTTGCGTCTACGCAGGTAGGAGCGGTTCTTGCGGGAGTCGTAGGCCTTGTCCGCGCGCACTCGGTCCGGGCGGGTGCGCGGGCGTCCGGCACCGACGCGGGGCACGCGGATCTTCTCCAGCACGGGCTCGAACTTCGGACTATCGCCGCGCTGTCCAGCCGTGACGACGATCGACAAGGGTTTCTGCCTCTGCTCCACCGCGAGATGAATCTTCGTGGTCAGCCCGCCCCGCGACCGCCCGAGGCTGTGGTCAGCCGGCTCGACGGCGACTCCGCCGGGCGGTTCGCGCTGGAGATCCCCTTTTTGCGTGCCCCGGCGACGTGCTGGTGGGCCCGGCAGATCGTGGAGTCCACGTCGACCTCCCAGGTGATGAGGTCCTTCGCGTCGGCCTGGGCCTGGAGCTCGGTGAGGATTCGGGCCCAGGTGCCGTCGCGCTGCCAGCGACGGAACAGCCCGTAGACGGTCTCCCACTCGCCGTACCGGGTGGGCACGTCCCGCCACGGCGCCCCCGTACGGGTCCGCCACTGTATGCCGTCAATGAGCTGCCGCTTGGGCCAGACCGGAGGCCGCCCCGGCTTCCTGCCCGCCGGTAACAACGGCTCCAGCCTGGCCCACTGCGCGTTCGTCAGATCTCCCCGCCCCACCCGAAGATCATCTCAGGCCGTGATCTACTTCCAATCATCCTGCTGATCAACGAGAGTCCGAGGGCATGACCGACCACTGCTGCGAGTCCATGACCCGTCAGGTCAACTGGCGGTGCGGCCAGCACGACGACCCCTTCGCGTGCCCGGACGCCCTGGTCCTGTTCATCCCCAAATTCCAGGAGTACGGGCTGATCTTCCACGACGGCGGCACGGCGATCAGCGAGATCGCCTTCTGCCCGTGGTGCGGTCAGCGCCTCCCCGAATCCCAGCGCGACCGCTACTACGACGAACTGGAGCGTCGCGGCATCGACCTGGACGAGGGCGAAATCCCGGCCGAGTTCCAGGATGCACGCTGGCTCGCTTCGCTACATCAGGAGTGATGAAGCAGCACTTTGATCCACTTCTGAAACAGGCCCTAGGTGTATTGACCCGTAGCGTTGTTGACGCGGGTGATGGGCGGGCGTCCGGTGCGTGCGCTCGCGGGGCGGAGGAGGGAGTCGGTGCGGTGGGGCGCCTCCCGGCGGTGGCCGGGGGACATCGGCGACCGGCGGCGACGCGGTGAGCGTGCGTGCCGGGCGCCGCGAGCCCGGCACGATCCGGAAGGGGCGGGCCCAGGGCCCGCCCCGGGTGCGGGACCGGCGGCTCGGACTGCCGGTCTCGTACGTCTGTGCCGTACCCTCGGGGCACGGTCAGGCAACGAGGTACGAGGGACTCACTCACGTGGCAGAGACGGAGAGCGTCATCGGTACGCCGGATTCAGCACCGGATGCGGCGGAGGCCGAGGAGCGGCCCAGGGGCAGGCGGCGCGTCGTCGCGCTCTTCGTCGTGGCCGTGCTCGCCTATCTGCTCGACCTCGGCAGCAAGATCGTCGTGGTGGAGAAGCTGGAGGGCCGCGAGCCGATCAAGGTGATCGGCGACCTGCTCCGCTTCGAGGCGATCCGGAACCCGGGCGCGGCCTTCGGCATGGGCGAGGCGTTCACCATCGTCTTCACCTGCATCGCGGCGGCCGTCATCGTGGTGATCATCCGGCTGGCCCGGAAGCTCTACAGCCTGCCCTGGGCGATCGCGCTCGGCCTGCTGCTCGGTGGCGCGCTGGGCAACCTCACCGACCGGCTGTTCCGCTCGCCGGGCGTCTTCGAGGGCGCGGTCGTGGACTTCATCGCCCCGGCCCACTTCGCCGTCTTCAACCTCGCGGACTCGGCGATCGTCTGCGGCGGCATCCTGATCGTCATCCTGTCCTTCCGGGGCCTGGACCCGGACGGCACCGTCCACAAGGACTGAGCGCACCTCGCGGCAAGGCATACTCGACGGGTGAGCACGAGTCCCGAGATCCGCACCCTGCCCGTTCCCGATGGCCTGGAGGGCGAGCGCGTCGACGCCGCCATCGCCCGAATGTTCGGGTTCTCCCGTACGAAGGCGGCCGAGCTCGCCGCGGCGGGGAAGGTCCTGGTCGACGGCTCCGTCGTCGGCAAGTCCGAGCGGGTCAGCGGCGGCGCGTGGCTGGAGGTCGAGATGCCCGGCGCCCCGGCGCCCGTGCAGGTCGTCGCCGAGCCCGTCGAGGGCATGGAGATCGTCCACGACGACGACGACATCGTCGTGATCATGAAGCCGGTCGGGGTCGCGGCCCACCCGAGCCCCGGCTGGACCGGCACCACCGTCATCGGCGGCCTCGCCGCCGCCGGCTACCGGATCTCCACCTCCGGGGCCGCCGAGCGCCAGGGCATCGTGCACCGCCTCGACGTCGGCACCTCCGGCCTGATGGTGGTCGCCAAGTCGGAGTACGCGTACACCTCGCTCAAGCGCCAGTTCAAGGAGCGCGTGGTCGACAAGCGCTACCACGCGCTGGTGCAGGGCCACCCGGACCCGCTGAGCGGCACCATCGACGCGCCGATCGGCCGGCACCCGAACCACGACTACAAGTGGGCCGTGACCGCCGACGGCAAGCCGTCCGTCACCCACTACGACCTCATCGAGGCGTACCGGGCGGCCTCGCTGCTCGACATCAAGCTGGAGACCGGACGCACCCACCAGATCCGGGTGCACATGTCGGCCCACCGCCACCCCTGCGTCGGCGACCTCACCTACGGCGCCGACCCGACCATGGCCAAGCGCCTCGGCCTCACCCGCCAGTGGCTGCACGCCGTCCGGCTGGGCTTCGAGCACCCCGGCGACGGGCAGTGGGTCGAGTTCTCCTCGCAGTACCCGGCCGACCTCCGGACCGCCCTCGAGCGCATCGAGGCGGAGAGCCGGTGACCGGGGCGTACACGGTCCGCGAGGCCGTCGCCGACGAGGACCGCGAGGCGTGCTTCGCGGTGCGCCGTGAGGTCTTCGTCGAGGAGCAGGGCGTCCCGGCTGAGATCGAGTACGACCCGTACGACGCCACCGCCGTGCACGTCCTCGCGGTCCGCGCGGACGGCGTGCCGCTGGGCACCGGACGGCTGCTGCACGGCGCCGACGCGACCGGCAAGACCGGTGCGGACGCCTCCGTCGGCTCGCTCGGCCGGCTCGCGGTCGCCGGGGCGGCGCGCGGTCTCGGCGTCGGAGCGGCGCTGGTCCGGGCCATCGAGGACGCGGCCCGCGAGCGCGGTCTCACCGCCGTCGACCTGCACGCGCAGACCCACGCCCTCGGCTTCTACGAGCGGCTGGGCTACGTGGCGTACGGCGACGAGTTCCCGGACGCGGGGATCCCGCACCGGGCGATGCGCCGGGTGCTCTAGGAGCGCCCCTCCCCGCACCGCGGCGGACATGGCCCCCCGAGCAGGGGGGGCAATCGACGTCAAAACGGGCGTACGTGACAGGGTGGGGCCGTGGATCAATTGGCCCTCCTGTTCCTGCTGCTCCTCGGCGCCCTGCTCACCGTCCCGCTCGGTGACAGGCTGGGGCTGCCCGCGCCCGTCCTGATGACGCTCCTCGGGATCGTGCTGGCCTTCCTGCCCTTCGTTCCGAACGTCGACATCCCGCCCGAGTTCATCCTCCCGCTGGTGCTGCCCCCGCTGCTCTACGCCTCGGTGCAGCGGACCTCCTGGCGGCAGTTCGCGGCGAACCGGCGGCCGATCTTCCTGCTCGCGGTGGCCCTGGTCTTCGTGACCACGGCCGCCGTCGGCGCGGTCGCGAACGCGCTGGTGCCCGGCATCCCGCTGGCCGCCGCGCTGGCGCTCGGCGCCCTGGTCGCCCCGCCCGACCCGATCGCGGCGACCGCCGTGGCCGGCTCGCTCGGGCTGCCCCGGCGGCTCGTGTCGATCCTGGAGGGCGAGGGGCTCTTCAACGACGTGACCGCGATCGTCCTGTACCACGTGGCCATCGCCGCCGTGGTGAGCGGCGAGTTCTCCTGGCCCGAGGCGCTCGGCCAGTTCGTCCTCTCGGCGGTGGTGGCGATCGCGGTCGGCCTCGCCCTCGGCTGGGTCACCAACAAGCTCATGGGCTTCCTCGGCGACGCCACCCTGCAGACCGGGCTCACCCTCCTCGTGCCCTTCGTCTCCTACGTCCTCGCCGAGGAGCTGCACGGCTCCGGCGTCCTCGCGGTCCTCGTCACCGCGCTCTTCCTCGCCGAGTACGCGGTCGACGCCGACGACGTGATGGGGCGGCTCGCCGGGCAGACCTTCTGGGAGATCGTCGACACCCTGGTCACCGGCATCGCCTTCGGTCTCATCGGCCTGGAGCTCATCCACGTCCTCGGCGCCGCCGAGGGGCACGTGGGCGAGATGCTGGGCTGGGGCGCGGCGGTCGTCGGCGTGGTCGTCGGGGTCCGGCTGCTCTGGCTGCTGCCGGCCGGCTGGCTGGCGCAGAAGCTGCACGACCGGCGGAACGTCGACGAGGAGATCCCGACGAGCTGGCGGGAGACCGTCGTCATGTGGTGGTCGGGGATGCGCGGGGTGGCCTCGGTCGCGCTGGCCCTCGCGATCCCGCGCACCACGGAGGACGGTTCGCCCTTTCCCGGCCGGGACGAGCTGATCTTCCTCGCCTTCTGCGTGATCCTCGCCACCCTGGTGGTGCAGGGGCTCACCCTGCCGTGGCTGGTGCGCAGGCTCGGGGTGGAGGCCGACGCCGACGCCGAGCGGGCCTTCGAGCGGGAGCTGGCGCTGCGGGCCGCCAAGGCCGCCAAGCGGCGCCTGAAGGAGATCGAGGAGGTCGAGGAGCTGCCCGAGGAGGTCGCCGAGCGGCTCCAGCGCGGGGCCTTCGACATCGGGGCGCGGATCAGCCCGGACATGGTGGACGAGGAGCGGCGGGCCGCCTTCAGCGAGCGGGCCGCCCGGGTGAAGCGGCTCCAGGCCATTCAGCGCGAGATGCTGTCCGCCGCGCGCCACGCGGTGCTCTCGGCGCGCAGCGAGCCGGGGGCCGACCCGGAGGTGGTCGACCGGGTGCTGCGCCACCTGGACGTCCGCTCGCTGCGCTGACCTGGGGGTTCCCTCGGGTCGCCGGGGGCGGGTGGCAGGATGGCGGGATGGACATCATGCTTTTCCACTCGGTCTACGGGAAGCGCCCGGCCGTGGACGCCGCCGCCGACCGGCTGCGGGCCGCCGGCCACCAGGTGTGGGTGCCGGACCTCTTCGACGGCTGGACCACCGACTCGGTGGAGGTGGCCATGGCGAAGAAGGACGAGATCGGCTCGGACGAGCTGCTGAAGCGCGCGGTCATGGCCGCCGCCCCCTATTCGGAGCGCGGCCTGGTCTACGCGGGCTTCTCCTTCGGCGCCTCGGTCGCGCAGACCCTGGCGCTCGGCGACGAGAAGGCGCGCGGGCTGCTGCTGCTCCACGGCACCTCGGACCTGGCGCCGAACGCCTCGGTGGACGAGCTGCCCGTCCAGCTGCACGTGGCCGAGCCGGACCCGTTCGAGACGGACGACTGGCTGTCCTCGTGGTACCTCCAGATGCGCAGGGCCGGTGCGGACGTGGAGGTCTACCGCTACCGGGGGGCCGGGCACGTGTACACGGATCCGGAGCTGCCGGACTGGGACCCCGACGCGGCGGAGCGGACCTGGGCGATCGCCCTCGACTTCCTCGACGGGCTCGCCGGGGAGGAGTGACGGGGACGGCCCCCGGGGGAATCCCCCGGGGGCGTTCACGGTGCGCGGACGGGCCGTCAGGCGCGGTACGCGGTCCAGTGGTCGTTCATGCGGGTCACCTGGCCGGTGGTGAACTGGTACATGCACGCGTCGTACGTGTAGTCCATGAAGTTGTGGATCGGGTCCACACCGGTCTTGGAGGCGCAGGAGTCACGGCCGGTCGGGCACTCGTACGCCGGGGACTTCTCGGCCGGGGTGTCGGTGACGTAGTCGCCGTTGCCGTTGCAGCCGCCCTGGAAGGTGTGGTAAAGGCCCATCCAGTGGCCGACCTCGTGGGTGGCGGTGTCGCCCTGGTTGTAGTTGGCCGCCGAGCCGCCCGGCAGGGAGGCGTCGAGCAGGACGACGCCGTCCATGGACGGGTTGGACTGGTACGAGGACGGGAAGGTCGCCCAGCCGAGCAGGCCGCCGCTGAGGTTGGCGGTGTAGATGTTCAGCGCGTTCGCGCCGCCCTGGCGGAGGGTCTGCTTCATCTGCTTCTCGGCGGTGGAGCCGGAGGCCAGGTTGTACCAGGAGGCGTTGTCCGTGTAGGTGGTGCCGGCGAGGGTGAACTGGAAGCCGGTGTTCACGTTGCCGGTGCCCTGGCCGCCGAAGGCCGCGTTGAGCACGTTCATCTGGTTGTTGATGTCCGTGGCGCTCAGCTTGCCGGTCGTGCCGCTGTGGACGACGTGGAAGTAGACCGGGATGCTCGCGCCGGCCGTGGCGGCGGTGGCGGAGAGCCGGCCGCTCGACTTCAGGGCCGAGAGCTTCTTGCTCAGGTCGGCGTCCATGGCCTTGGCCTGGGCGGCGGAGACCTCGTTCGGCTCGTGGGCGTGGGTGTCGGCGCCCTTCTCCTTGCGGGCGCCGGAGAAGGCGGCCGCGTCGTCGGCGCACTCCTCGGCGGACGCGCCGGCCAGGGTGGGGGAGGCCTGGGCGACCACGGGGGCGGAGAACGGCGCCAGGGCCAGGGTTCCGGCCAGGACGGCGGTGCCGAGTACACGACGTGAGGTACGCGGCGATATACGGACAAGAGCACGCACAGGTGACTCCTCGCGGGGGGTTGTGGGAGGTACTTCCTCGCCACGGCGGGGAGATTACGCGTCCATGTCAGACACCGTTGAGCGGTGATCAGGCCCAATCAATCGGAGGACAATTCAGGGCATCGGGAAGAAATTTTTGGGCGGCTTCCGGAGTTTGAGACACCGACGTAATGAAACCTGTGCCGGTGGCGGGTGGTGTGTCCGGATTCGCCTGTCCGGATCCACCACCCGCCGTAGCCATGTGATCTGCCGTTAACAAAGAAGATCATGGCTGAAAATCGTCGATCAGGAGGCCGTCAGGAGACGGCCGAGGGCCCGTCAGATGACCGGCTGGTACACCCGCTCGACGCGCTGCGTCCCGCTGAGGGTCCGGTAGGAGCGCGCCCAGGAGGCCGTCGCGGCCGGATCGCGCTTGTCGGAGACCGTGTAGTAGTCCATCTGCGAGCGGTCCGCGGTCACGTCCAGGACGCCGTACCCGTGGTGGTCCATGTCCACCCACTTCACGTGCCGGTTGGCCGCCTTCACCGCGCCGGCCGCCACCACCGAGAGGGTGCCCGGGGCCACGTTCAGCAGGTCGTCCAGGTTGTCCGAGGTCACCGAGGTGACCACGAACTCGGTCGCCACCGAGGCCGAGAGCGGGTACGTGGCCGCCTTGGCCGGCACGTCGTTGGCCCATGCCATGTGGATGTCGCCGGTGAGGAA
Source organism: Streptomyces roseolus (assembly GCF_014649855.1). Classification (GTDB taxonomy): domain Bacteria; phylum Actinomycetota; class Actinomycetes; order Streptomycetales; family Streptomycetaceae; genus Streptomyces; species Streptomyces roseolus. The sequence goes on from NZ_BMTV01000002.1 coordinate 294,492, forward strand.
GACGGTGTTCCGGATCCCTCGCGCGCTCAGGTGCCCCAGCAGTTCCCTGCGGTCGTCGGTGTAGCCGTCCCACTGGTCGACGTTGACCGCGATCCCCTCGGCCGGCAGCCCCATCAGCTCGGCCAGCGGCTCCAGGAGGTACGCGGGCAGCGAGCCGAAGGCGACCGGCGAGATCATCACCGAGGTGCCGACCAGCTGCCAGGCGGCGTCCGAACCGGCCAGGCCGGACTTCAGCCAGTCGAGCTGCGCGCGGCCGGTGAGCGTGCGCTCCGGGTCGTCGACCGAGCCGGAGCCCGTCTTCGCCTGGGCGGAGCGGAAGGAGCGCAGGTCGAGCAGGTGCAGATCGGCCAGCCGGCCGAAGCGGAGGCGGCGGAAGACCGTGCCCTCCGTGGAGGTGCGGACCGGCATCCACTCGAAGTAGGCCCGCTTGGCGGCGGCCACCCGGGCGGCCCAGTCGCCCTCGGCGCCGGGGGTGTGGTTCTCGGCCCCGCCGGTCCAGGCGTCGTTGGCGAACTCGTGGTCGTCCCAGATCGCCACCACCGGGTGGGCCGCGTGCAGCGCCTGGAGGTCCGGGTCCGTCTTGTACCGGCCGTGCCGGGTGCGGTAGTCGGCCAGCGAGACGATCTCGTGGCGCGGCTCGTGGGTCCGGACGGTGTCCTTCGCCTCCGGGTAGACCCCGCTCGCGTACTCGTAGAGGTAGTCGCCCAGGTGCAGGACCGCGTCCAGGTCGCCCCGGGCGGCGAGGTGCCGGTACGCGGAGAAGTGGCCGGCCTCGTAGTTGGCGCAGGACACCACGCCGAAGCGGACCCCCGGGACGGCGGAGTCGGCGGCCGGGGCGGTGCGGGTCCGGCCGGCGGCCGAGACGGCGCCGCCGACGGTGAAGCGGAAGAAGTAGGCGGTGGCCGGGCGCAGTCCGCGGACGTCGGCCTTGACGGTGTGGTCGGCGGTGGCGGAGGCGGTGGCCGAACCCGAGGCGACGACCCGGGTGAAGGAGCGGTCCTCGGCCACCTCCCAGTCGACGCGGACGTCCGCGCCGAGCCCGGAGCCGGGCACGGCCTCAGGGGAGGGGGTGACGCGCGTCCACAGCAGGACGCCGTCGGGCAGCGGATCGCCCGAGGCGACACCGTGCAGGAAGGCGGGCGCCGGGGCGTCCGCGAGGGCCGGCGCGGCCGCGCCGAGGAGCGCGGGGGCGGTGACGGCGGTGGCGGCGGCGGCCTTGACGACCGTGCGCCGCGTGGGGGCGGGAGATATGGAGTGACTGGTCACGGCCAGTCAGATTACTGACGGGTATGAAAGGTTGACAGGCAGAAGCGGAAAGTTTTCCGGAGCTTCGCCCGCCGCTCACGACGATCTCCCGACGGCCCCTCGCTCCCCGGCCCGCGCGGGCCGGGAAGCGGAGGAGAGGCGTCAGCCGCCGAGGACCGGCGTGAGGGCGGCGTTGAACTCCTCGACGGTCAGCGGCGGGTTCTGCGAGCCCGCCGCCGTGAGGGTCTTGCCGTCCATCTTCAGCGTCGGGGTGCCCGTCACCCCGCTCTCGTCGAAGGTCTTCGACATCTTCATCGCCCAGGCGTCGAAGGTGCCGTCCTCCACGTTCTTCTTGAAGGCGGCGTCGGCCTTCAGGGCCGGGACGGTGTCCGCGACCTCCAGGAGGTAGGAGTCCTTCGCGAACTTGTCCTCGCTCTCCTCCGGGTGCCACTTCGCGGAGTAGAGCGCCGCCTTGTAGTCGAGGAAGGCCTCCGGGCTCACGTCGAGCGCCGCGCCCAGCGCCGACAGGGCGTTCTTCGAGCCCTCGCCCTGGTCCATGTTGTCGATGAAGGTGGCGCCGACGTACTTGACCTTGTACTTGCCGGCCTCGACGTCCTTCTCGACGGTGGGGCCGACGGACTGCTCGAAGGTCGCGCAGACCGGGCAGCGGGAGTCCTCGTACAGCTCCAGGGTCTTCTTCGCGGAGTCCTTGCCGATGACGACGGTCGTGCCGTTCTCGCCCTCGGTGTTCTTCGGAGCCGTGATCGTCTTCGCGTCGGCGGCGGTCTCCCACGCGGTGGGCTGGTTGGCCTGGACGACGGCGTAGCCGATGCCTCCGGCGGCGGCGAGCACGGCCACCGCCGAGACGCCGACGACCAGCTGCCGGCGGGCCCGGTCCTTCTTGGCCTGGGCCTCGCGCTCGGCGCGCAGACGCTCGCGGGCGGCAGCCTTGTTGGCCTGGTTGTTGCGTGCACTCATGATCGTGGTTCTCCGGAGAGGTGAAGGAGGTGAGGGGAGGGCCGGGGGAGCGCTCAGACGAGAGCGAGCGCCGCCCGCGGCGGTCCCCGCCGCCCCACGGAGTGCACCAGGAGACGCGTACGGGACGGGAGCGGCCGGGGCCCGGGGCGCGCCGGACCCGGCGCCGTCGGACGGTCCGCGCCCAGCAGGGCCGCGACCAGCCCCAGCGGCCGGAAGGCCGAGGCCGCCGCCGCGCCGAGCAGCCGGGCGAGCGCCCGCTCCCCGCCGCGCAGCCAGCCGGCCGCCGCGAGGCCGACCGTCACGTGGGCGCCGAGCAGCAGCCACGGCAGCGCCGGGTCGGGGGAGGCGAGCACCGCGGCGGCGCCGCCCCCGGGCGCCGCGACCCCGGGCAGCGGGGTGCCGACGGCCCCGCCGCACAGCACCTCCACCCCGAAGGACCGCAGCGCGCCCGCGACCGGCCCGCCGGCGGGGCCGTAACAGACGGCCTGGCCGGAGGTGAAGAGGGTGTCGGCGGCCAGCTCCAGCGGGACGAGCAGCCCCGCGATGGGGCCGAAGCCGCGCTCCCGGCCGGCCAGCGCGTACGCCACGGCGAAGACGCCGACGGCGACCGGGGCGACCGTGCCCAGCGGCAGCGGCGCCCGGGAGAGCAGCACATGGGAAGCCACGGACAGCGTCACGACCAGTGCCGTGAAGACCGCCGCCCGCAGCGCCCTCAGCCGCGTCCCTGCCATGTCCATCGGTGAACGAGTGTGCCATGGCCGGTCATAAGGGGCCCCTAAGAAGAAGCTGTGGCTCCGGTTACAGCGGGGCCCCGCCCGGGGGAGCGGCTCACAGACCCGGTATCCGGCCGTTGCGGAAGAGGTCCACGAAGACCTGGTGGTCGGCACGCGCGCGTGCGCCGTACGCGTGGGCGAAGTCCACCAGGAGCTCCACGAACCCCTCCTCGTCGGCCGCGATCGCGCCGTCGATGGCCCGCTCCGTGGAGAACGGCACCAGCGAGTGGCCGCTGGACTCGTCCGCCGCCGCGTGCATCGTCGCGGTCGCCCGGCCCAGGTCGGCCACGGTCGCCGCGATGTCCTCGGGGTCGTCGATGTCCGACCAGTCCAGATCGACCGCGTACGGCGACACCTCGGCGACCAGCTGGCCCGCGCCGTCCAGCTCCGTCCACCCCAGCCACGGGTCCGCGTGCGCCTGGAGCGCCCGCTGGGAGATCACGGTCCGGTGCCCCTCGTGCCGGAAGTAGCCCCGCACCGCCGGATCCGTGACGTGTCGCGAGACCGCCGGGGTCTGCGCCTGCTTGAGGTAGATCACCACGTCGTTCTCCAGGGCGTCGCTGTGCCCCTCCAGGAGGACGTTGTACGAGGGGAGGCCGGCCGAGCCGATGCCGATCCCGCGCCGCCCGACCACGTCCTTCACCCGGTACGAGTCCGGGCGGACCAGGCTCGACTCGGGCAGGGTCTCCAGATAGCCGTCGAAGGCCGCGAGCACCTTGGAGCGGGTCACCGCGTCCAGCTCGATCGACCCGCCGCCGGGCGCGAAGCGGCGCTCGTACCCGCGGATCTCGGTCATCGAGTCGAGCAGCCCGAAGCGGGTCTTCGCCCGCGCCTGGCGCAGCGCGCCGAGCAGCGCCCCGTCGGCGGTCTCCAGGGTGAAGGGTGCCCCGCCGTCGCCGTTGGGGCCGGAGGCCAGGGCGCGTATCCGCTCCCGGTAGGCCGCCGCGTAGATCCGGACCAGGCGGGTGATCTGCCCGTCGCTGAGCGCCTTGGTGTAGCCGATCAGGGCGAGCGAGGCGGCGAGCCGCTTGAGGTCCCAGGTGAAGGGGCCGACGTACGCCTCGTCGAAGTCGTTGACGTTGAAGATCAGCCGGCCGTTGGCGTCCATGTACGTGCCGAAGTTCTCGGCGTGGAGGTCGCCGTGGATCCACACCCGGCCGGTCCGCCCGTCCAGGAACGGGCCGCCGTCGGCCTCCTCCTCCAGGTCCTTGTAGAAGAGGCAGGCGGTGCCCCGGTAGAAGGCGAAGGCGGAGCCGGCCATCTTCCGGAACTTGACCCGGAAGGCCGCCGGGTCGGCGGCGAGCAGCTCTCCGAAGGCCGTGTCGAAGACGGAGAGGATCCGCTCGCCGCGCTCGGCGGCGGCGGGCTGGGGGACCGGCATCGAAGGTGCCTCCTGGTGCGTGACAGGGTCCGGACAAATGGGGCGGGTGTTCACTGACTCACAACGCGCGACCCTAGCCCTCGGTGCCCGACTCCTGTCACTCGGCCGACGTAGACTTCGACGTCGTCCCCCCAGAAGTTCATAGCCGGAGGCACCCCCTGTGACCAAGCCGCCCTTCACGCACCTCCACGTCCACACCCAGTACTCCCTGCTGGACGGTGCCGCGCGGCTGAAGGACATGTTCAACGCGTGCAACGAGATGGGCATGACCCACATCGCCATGTCCGACCACGGCAACCTGCACGGCGCGTACGACTTCTTCCACAGCGCCAAGAAGGCCGGCGTGACGCCGATCATCGGCATCGAGGCGTACGTCGCCCCCGAGTCCCGGCGCAACAAGCGCAAGATCCAGTGGGGCCAGCCGCACCAGAAGCGGGACGACGTCTCCGGCTCCGGCGGTTACACCCACAAGACGATCTGGGCGGCGAACTCCACCGGACTGCACAACCTCTTCAAGCTCTCCTCCGACGCCTACGCCGAGGGCTGGCTCCAGAAGTGGCCCCGGATGGACAAGGAGACCATCTCCCAGTGGTCGGAGGGGCTGATCGCCTCCACCGGCTGCCCCTCCGGCGAGCTCCAGACCCGGCTGCGCCTGGGCCAGTTCGACGAGGCCCTGAAGTCGGCCTCCGAGTACCAGGACATCTTCGGCAAGGACCGCTACTTCCTGGAGCTGATGGACCACGGCATCGAGATCGAGCGCCGGGTCCGCGACGGCCTCCTGGAGATCGGCAAGAAGCTCGGCATCCCGCCGCTGGTCACCAACGACTCGCACTACACCTACGCGCACGAGGCGACCGCCCACGACGCCCTGCTGTGCATCCAGACCGGCAAGAACCTCTCCGACCCGGACCGCTTCAAGTTCGACGGCACCGGCTACTACCTCAAGTCCACGGACGAGATGTACGCCATCGACTCCTCGGACGCCTGGCAGGAGGGGTGCGCCAACACCCTCCTGGTCGCCGAGCAGATCGACACCACCGGCATGTTCGAGGCGAAGAACCTCATGCCGAAGTTCGACATCCCCGAGGGGTACACCGAGGTCTCCTGGTTCCGCGAGGAGACCATGCGGGGCATGCACCGACGGTTCCCGGACGGCATCCCCGAGGACCGGCTCAAGCAGGTCGAGTACGAGATGGACACCATCATCTCGATGGGCTTCCCCGGCTACTTCCTCGTCGTCGCCGACTTCATCATGTGGGCGAAGAAGCAGGGCATCGCCGTGGGCCCCGGCCGGGGCTCCGCGGCCGGCTCGATCGTCGCGTACGCCATGGGCATCACCGACCTCGACCCCATCCCGCACGGCCTGATCTTCGAGCGCTTCCTCAATCCCGAGCGCATCTCCATGCCCGACGTCGACATCGACTTCGACGAGCGCCGGCGCGTCGAGGTGATCCGGTACGTGACCGAGAAGTACGGCGCCGACAAGGTCGCCATGATCGGCACCTACGGCAAGATCAAGGCCAAGAACGCGATCAAGGACTCCGCCCGCGTCCTCGGCTACCCCTACGCCATGGGCGACCGGCTCACCAAGGCCATGCCCGCCGACGTCCTCGGCAAGGGCATCGACCTCGACGGCATCACCAACCCCTCGCACCCGCGCTACAGCGAGGCGGGCGAGATCCGGGCGATGTACGAGAACGAGCCGGACGTGAAGAAGGTCATCGACACCGCCAAGGGCGTCGAGGGCCTGGTCCGCCAGATGGGCGTGCACGCCGCCGGCGTGATCATGTCCAGCGAGCCGATCGTCGACCACGCCCCCATCTGGGTGCGGCACACCGACGGCGTCACCATCACGCAGTGGGACTACCCGCAGTGCGAGTCGCTCGGCCTGCTGAAGATGGACTTCCTCGGCCTGCGCAACCTCACGATCATGGACGACGCCGTCAAGATGGTGAAGGCCAACAAGGGGATCGACCTCGACCTCCTGGCCCTGCCGCTCGACGACCCGAAGACCTTCGAACTGCTCCAGCGCGGCGACACCCTCGGCGTCTTCCAGTTCGACGGCGGCCCCATGCGGTCCCTGCTGCGGCTGATGAAGCCCGACAACTTCGAAGACATCTCCGCCGTGTCCGCGCTCTACCGCCCGGGCCCGATGGGCATGAACTCGCACACGAACTACGCCCTGCGCAAGAACGGCCAGCAGGAGATCACCCCGATCCACCCCGAGCTGGAGAAGCCGCTCGAAGAGGTGCTCGCGGTCACCTACGGCCTCATCGTCTACCAGGAGCAGGTGCAGAAGGCCGCCCAGATCATCGCCGGCTACTCGCTCGGCGAGGCCGACATCCTCCGCCGCGTCATGGGCAAGAAGAAGCCCGACGAGCTGGCGAAGAACTTCACCATCTTCCAGGCCGGCGCCCAGAAGAACGGCTACAGCGACGAGGCCATCCAGGCCCTCTGGGACGTCCTGGTCCCCTTCGCCGGCTACGCCTTCAACAAGGCGCACTCCGCCGCGTACGGCCTGGTCTCCTACTGGACCGCCTACCTCAAGGCGAACTACCCCGCCGAGTACATGGCGGGCCTGCTGACCTCGGTCAAGGACGACAAGGACAAGTCCGCCGTCTACCTGAACGAGTGCCGCCGCATGGGCATCAGGGTCCTGCCGCCGAACGTGAACGAGTCGGAGGCGAACTTCGCCGCCCAGGGCGACGACGTCATCCTCTTCGGCCTCACCGCCGTCCGGAACGTCGGCGCCAACGTCGTCGAGTCGATCATCAAGACCCGCAAGGCCAAGGGGAAGTACTCCTCCTTCCCCGACTTCCTCGACAAGGTCGAGGCCGTGGTCTGCAACAAGCGCACCATCGAGTCGCTGATCAAGGCCGGCGCCTTCGACACCATGGGCCACACCCGCAAGGGCCTCGTCGCCCAGCACGAGCCCATGATCGACACCGTGGTCGCGGTCAAGCGCAAGGAGGCCGAGGGACAGTTCGACCTCTTCGGCGGCATGGGCGAGGAGGAGAGCAGCGAGCCCGGCTTCGGCCTCGACGTCACCTTCACCGACGACGAGTGGGACAAGACCTACCTGCTCGCGCAGGAGCGCGAGATGCTCGGCCTGTACGTCTCCGACCACCCCCTCTTCGGCCTGGAGCACGTCCTCTCCGACAAGACCGACGCGGGCATCTCGCAGCTCACCGGCGGCGAGCACGCCGACGGCGCGGTCGTCACCATCGGCGGCATCATCTCCGGCCTCCAGCGGAAGATGACCAAGCAGGGCAACGCCTGGGCGATCGCCACCGTCGAGGACCTCGCCGGCTCCATCGAGTGCATGTTCTTCCCCGCCACCTACCAGCTGGTCTCCACCCAGCTGGTCGAGGACGCCGTCGTCTTCGTCAAGGGCCGGCTCGACAAGCGCGAGGACGTGCCCCGCCTCGTCGCCATGGAGCTGATGGTCCCCGACCTCTCCAACGCCGGGACCAACGCCCCCGTGATCCTCACCATCCCGGCCCTCAAGGTCACTCCGCCGATGGTGAGCCGACTGGACGAGATCCTCCGCCACCACAAGGGCAACACCGAGGTGCGGATCAAGCTCCAGGGCCCCCGCTCCACCACCGTGCTCCGCCTCGACCGGCACCGGGTCCAGCCCGACCCCGCCCTCTTCGGCGACCTGAAGGTGCTGCTCGGCCCCTCCTGCCTGGCCGGATAGGCAGGGACCCCACCCGCGCGCAAGGGGCGCGCCCGTCGTCACGGGCGCGCCCCTTTGCCGATGCTCCCGGCGTCGGCCGGGCGTCAGTTGTGCCCGAAGCGCTTCTGACGGCCCTTCCGCGCCATGTCACCGGGGGTGACCTGGGAGGCGCGGCTCTCGGCCTGGGACTCCATCGACGACTGCTGCGCCTGCTGGGCACCGCGCTCGGCCGGCGACTGCTGCTGCTTCTGACGGTTCTGGTTGCGGTTCTTGGCCATGGGGATGATGCCTCCTCGAAGGGATCTAGGGGCCAGGGCCGCTGTCAGACTCACATACGGGAGAAACCACCGCATGTTGGATCATTACGGTGCGTGAGGGACGCCCCTCGCGGGGGCGGGTTCCGGCTCCGCCACGCCGATGATCCAGTTCCGGCCGTCAACCCCCGGGCCGTCGGGCAGACTCGAAGGAACCCGGAACACCTGAGATCCCGACAGGGCCGAGATCCGAAAGAAGGTGGAGCACGTGGACCGATGCGTCGTCCTGGTGGACGCCGGCTATCTGCTGGGAGCCGCCGCCAGCCTGCTCGCCGGAGAACCGGCCCGCTCCCGCATCACCGTCGACCACGCGGGCCTCATCCGGCAGCTCAGGGAGCGGGCCGAGACCGAGACCGGCCTCCCGCTGCTGCGGATCTACTGGTTCGACGGCGCCCCCGACCGGGTGCCCCAGCCCGAACACCGCAGGCTGCGCGTGATGCCCCGGGTCACCGTCCGGCTGGGCGCCCTGACCCGCAGCGACGGCCGCTGGGCCCAGAAGGGCGTCGACGCGGCCATGCACACCGAGCTCACCGAGCTGGCCCGCAACCGCGCCTGCACCGACATCGTCCTCGTCACCGGCGACGGCGACCTGCTGCCCGGCCTCATGTCCGCCAAGGAGCACGGCGTCGCCGTCCACCTCTGGGCCGTCCAGGCCGCCGACGGCGACTACAACCAGTCGGAGGACCTGGTCGCCGAGGCCGACGAGCGGCGCGTCCTCGACCGGAGCTGGATCACCCGGGCCGTCCGCGCCAAGGACCTCGCCGGCCTCTGCTCCCCGCCGCCGGCGCCCCGCCCCGAGATCGCCGCCATCCTCTCGGCGCCGCTGCCCGAGGCCGCCCTCGCCTCCGCCGAACGCGCCGCGGAGGCCGCGGAGGCCGCCGCGGCCTCGCGGAACGGCGGCCCGTCCTCCGACCGGGCGCCCGCCCCCGCCGTCGACGGCCACGCGCACGGCCCCGGAACCACCGCCGTCCCGCCGCCCGCCGCGGGGAAGTCCGTCCCCACCCCCAAGGACCTCGCCGGGCTGCGCTCCGCCGCCGCTCCGCACCCCACCGCGCCCCAGTCCGCGAGCGCCCTGCGCTGGTCCTCCGACCGGGGCTGGGTCGAGCGGCCCCCGGCCGCCCTCGGCGAGCCCGCCGAGACCGCCTCGTTGCCCACCCTCGCCCACCTCACCAGCGCCGAGCAGCGCTGGGCCGACCGCGAGGAGGACATCACCACCGTCGGCGGCGACCCCTTCGAGGTCGGACAGGTGTTCGCCCGCCGGTGGCTGGAGAGGCTCCCCGAGCAGTCCCACGTCCAGCGGCTCTCCGTCCTCTACCCCCGCATCCCGCACCGCATCGACGGCGAACTCCTCCGCTACGCCGCCCGGTTCGGCCTCCTCGCCCACAAGGACGACCAGATCGACGAGCACGACCGCTACGCCATCCGGGCCGGCTTCTGGCGCGAGATCGACGTCCGCACCGCCGCCGAAACCGCCCCCGCGCCCGCCCCGGGAGCGGCGACCCCGTAGGCTCTCCCCCCGTGAGTACGGTGTGCGTGGTGCGGGATCTGGTCAAGACGTACCCCGCCACGCGCGGCAGGCGCGGAGCGCCCGCGACTCCCGAGGTGCGCGCCACCGACGGGATCAGCCTCGACGTGCGCGGCGGCGAGATCTTCGGGCTGCTCGGGCCCAACGGGGCGGGCAAGTCCACCCTGGTCCGGCAGCTGACCGGGCTGCTGCGCCCCGACTCCGGCTCCGTCACGCTCCTCGGCCACGACCTCGTCCGCCACCCGGAGCGTGCCGCCCGCCTCCTCGCCCACCTCGGCCAGGAGTCCACCGCCCTCGACGAGCTGACCGTCTCCCTCGCCGCCGAGACCACCGGCCGGCTCCGCGGCCTGAGCGCCGCCGACGCCCGCGCCGGACGGGACGCCGTCCTCGACGAGCTGGGCCTCGGCGAGCTCGCCGACCGGCCGCTGAAGAAGCTCTCCGGCGGCCAGCGCCGGCTCGCCTGCTTCGCCACCGCCCTGGTCGGCCCGCGGCCCGTCCTCGTCCTCGACGAGCCCACCACCGGCATGGACCCGGTCGCCCGCCGCGCCGTCTGGGCCGCCGTCGACCGCCGCCGCGCCGAGGACGGCACCACCGTCCTCCTCGTCACCCACAACGTCATCGAGGCCGAGACCGTCCTCGACCGGGTCGCCGTCCTCGACCGCGGCCGGGTGATCGCCTGCGACACCCCCGCCGGGCTGAAGGAACGCGTCGCCGACGAGGTCCGCGTCGAGCTGCTGTGGCGCGAGTCCGCCCCGCTCGACCTCCCCGAGGTCGCCGCCCTGCGCGGGCTCGCCCAGGAGTCCGGCCGCCGCTGGGTCCTCCGCCTCGCCCCCGACGCCGCCCGCGCCGCCGTCGCCACCGTCACCGGCGGCGCCGCCTTCGCGGCCCTCGACGACTTCACCCTCGCCACGCCCAGCCTGGAGGACGTCTACCTCGCCCTCGGCGGCGCCGCCCGCGAAGGACTGGTGAAGGCGTGAGCACCGCCCCTCCCGCCCCCGGCGTGACCCCCCACCTCCCGCACGTCACCCCCAGGAGCTGTCCGCGTTGAGCACCCTGCCCGCCGAGGCCCTGCCGGCCGGCGTGAAGGCCGCCCGGGCCCAGGGCGCCGAGGAGGCCGCGCCCCTCGCCCCGCCCGCCCGGCTGCTGCCCTCCCTCGCCGCCGTCTACCGGGCGCAGCTCAGCCGGGCCCGGGTGGCCCGGATCCCGCTGCTCTTCGTCGCCACCTTCCAGTCCATCGGCATCATGATCATGATGCGGGGGGTCGTCGACGGCGGCTCCGAGGCCCGCGCGGTCGTGGCCGGCTCCACCGTCCTCGTCGTCGCCTTCGTCGCCCTCAACCTGCTCGCCCAGTACTTCGGGCGGCTCCGCGCCGACGGCGGCCTCGACCACTACGCCACCCTGCCCGTGCCGCCCGCCGCCGTGGTGCTCGGCGCCGCCGGCGCGTACGCCTCCTTCACCGTCCCCGGCACGCTCGTCACCGCCGTCACCGGCGCCGTCCTCTTCGGCCTGCCGCTCGGCCACCTGTGGCTGCTCGCCGCCGTCGTGCCGCTCTCCGGCGCCGCCCTCTCCGGGCTCGGCGCCGCCCTGGGCCTGCTCGCCCCCCGCCAGGAACTGGCCACCCTGCTCGGCCAGCTCGGCATGTCCGCCGCCCTCCTCCTCGGGGTGCTGCCGGCCGAGCGGATGCCGGAGCCGATCGCCTGGGCGCGGGACCTGCTCCCGTCCACGTACGGCGTCGAGGCCCTGGCCCGGGCCTTCGACCCGCGCCCCGACTGGGCGGCCGTCGCCCTCGACCTCGCCGTCTGCGGCGTCGTCGGCGTGCTGTCGCTGGCCCTCGCGACCTGGGCGTACCGCAGGGCGGCGGTCCGCTGAGGCGGGTCGCGGGGACACCTGGCACCATGGCGGGGTGACCGCACCCCTGACTCCCTCCCAGCCGCCGCCGCACGATTCCGGGTGGCCGCCGCCCCCGCCGCACCAGGGGCCCGCCGGTGACCCGATCACGGCGGCCGAGGTCGTCCAGGGACTGGTGGTGACGGCCGCCTCCGCGGTGGCCGGGGCGGTGCTCGGCGCGCTCTGGGTGTGGCTGGCGCCCGCCGTCCAGCTGATCTCCGACGGCGAGGGCGTCTATCTGCGGAACTCCGAGGGGGAGGCCGCGATCGGCGCCGACGGCACCTTCGTCCTCCTCGCGCTCGCCTTCGGCGCGGTCGCCGGGCTCGTCGTGTTCCTGGCACGCCGCAAGGGCGGGGTGCCGCTCGTCCTCGGGCTGGCGATCGGCGGCGTCCTCGGATCGCTGCTCGCCTGGTGGCTGGGGACGAAGCTGGGGCCGACCGCCGACGTGGTCGCGCACGCCAAGGCCGTCGGCCCGAACGTCGTCTTCGACGCCCCGCTGAAGCTCCGGATGGGCGCCGCGGCGATGCTGGCCTGGCCACTCGCCGCGACGGTCGTCCACCTGCTCCTGACCGGGGTCTTCGGCCCCCGCGACCCGGAGCAGGGCCCCTGGGACGCGTACCGGCGCTGACCCGGGGTCAGCCGCGGCCGATCGGGGCGAGCACCGCCGAGGTGAGCGCGGCCAGGTCGGCGGGGGAGAGCTCGACCTCCAGGCCCCGCCGGCCGGCCGAGACGCAGATCGTCTCGTGCCCCGACGCCGAGGAGTCGAGCACCGTGCGCAGCCGCTTGCGCTGTCCCAGCGGGGAGATCCCGCCCCGCACGTAGCCGGTGGTCCGCTCGGCCGCCGCCGGGTCGGCCATCGCCGCCCGCTTGCCGCCGACGGCCGTCGCCAGCGCCTTCAGGTCCAGCTGCCCGGCGACCGGCACCACCGCCACCGTCAGCTCCCCGTCGACGTCCGCCACCAGCGTCTTGAAGACCCGGTCGGGCGTGACGCCGAGCGCCTCCGCCGCCTCCTCGCCGTACGAGGGGGCCGCCGGGTCGTGCTCGTAGGCGTGCAGGGTGTACGCCGTCCCGGCCGCGGCCAGCGCCACCGTCGCCGGGGTGCCTCCGGCGTTCTTCTGCTTCTTCTTCGCCACGGGGCTTCCTCGGTTCCCTCGGTCCGTCAGTTCGGGTGGGTGGGCGCCTGCGTCAGCTCCACCGCCGGCAGCGACGGGAGGTGGCGCAGCACCGCCGTCTCCGCCCGCAGCAGCGCCAGCTCCTCGCGCAGCCGGGCCGTGGTGTCCGGCGCCTCCAGGAGCCGCTGCTTCGTCGGCACGTCCACCATGGCCGCCGCCGCGACCAGATACGACACCACCGAGGGGTCGTCGGGCAGCTCCGCGGTGGTCAGCGAGCGCTCCCGCGCCCCCGCGAGCCGCTTCTGGTAGGAGCGGAAGGCCCGCAGCACGCCCTCGGCGAGCGCCTCCGCCTCCTCGCCCGGGTCCTCCGGCAGCTCCTCGGTCTCGGCCGTCAGGAAGGGGCCGCTCGCGTCCACCGAGCGCAGCCGCACCCGGGTGGTGCCGGTGACCATCACCTCGTACGAGCCGTCCGCGCGCTGCCGGATGCTCGCCGCGTCCGCGACGCACCCCACCGGGTGGAAGCTCCGGATCGGGTCCGGTCCGAAGCCGGCCGCCGGGCCCTTCTCGGGGAGGGCCGTCGGGTCCGGCATCCCGGGCGCGGTCGGCGCCACCTCGGACCCGTCCCGGATCGCGACCACGGCGAACCGGCGCGGCTCGGCGACGTCGATGTCGAGGAGCGCGCGCATCATGGCGCGATATCGCTCCTCGAAGACGTTGAGAGGCAGCACGAGGCCCGGGAACAGCACCGCGTTGAGCGGGAAGAGGGGCAGGCGAGCGGAGGTCACAGCGGCCAAGCCTAATGGCCGCGCGGACCGCTCCGTCCGGGGATCGCGCGAGCCCGTCCCCACAGCGGGGTCCGGCGCGCCAGCTCCGCCCGGGTCCGGTCCCGGGCGGCGAGGAACCGCCGCAGCGGATCGTGCCCGCCGACCGCCCACGGGAAGGAGGTGGCGTAGGGCCCCGTGCGGCCGAACTCGGCCAGCGCCTCCTCCCACCGCTCCCGCTCCACGAGGACGTACGCCAGCAGGTTCCGCACCTCCGCGGGCCACGGGTCGCCGGGGGCGAACGCCGCCGACAGCGCCAGGCCCCGGTCCGCGGCCCGGTCGATCCGCGCGCCGTCCGCCGCCGCCGGCCCGGCCGCCGTGCCCGCCTTTCCGGAGCCCGTCGGCCGGTCCCGGCCGGGACCGGCCGACGGGCGCAGCGCCTCGTGGGCGGCGCGCACCGGCAGCGCCCGCACCAGCGAGCCGGGCGCCGCGTCGTCGGCGGCCTGCTCCGCGAAGTCGAAGGCCGCCCGCTGCGAGCCGTACCACTGCGCCGACAGGTACTTCAGGGCGGCGACGTGGCAGCCGTAGTGGTGCGGGGAACGGAGCAGCGCCTGCTCCCACAGCCCTTCGAAGACCGCGTGCCCGGCGTGCGCCCCGCGCGCGTGGTCGAGGGCGAGCCGCCACGGCACCGGATCGCGCCCGGCCTCCTCGGTGAGCGGCCGCAGCAGGGGGTCGAGCTCGCGCAGCCGCTCGGCCCGGGCCGGCGACTCCCAGGCCCGGCGCACCGCGAGCTGGGCCGCCACGAGGAGCGCGTCGGGGTCCCGTGGCGCGGCCTCCCGCCACCGGTCCAGCCACTCGCCCCGGTGGTACGCGAAGGTGGCGAGCCGCCCCACGTAGCGGTCCCGGTCCTCCCACTCCGCGGCGTCCCGGGTGGTCGCGAGCAGCTTCGCAGCGGGCTCCGGGTCGCCGAGCGCGGCGGCGACCAGGGCGGGGGAGAGCCGCCCGTCGGGGGCGTCCAGCAACACGTCGTCGTCCGGCGTCAGCCCGGCGGCGAGACGCGGGGCGTGCCGGGCCGAGCGGGCGGTGCCGACCAGGGCGCGGAGGAAGGGCATGTCAGCTCGTATCCTCCCACCGGGCGGGGCCGGGGGCCCGCCGTCCGCCCCCGCCTTCACCCGGATCACACCCGCTCTCCCCCTGGCCGTCACGCCGCCCGTGCGGCCGCCCGTCGCGTCGGCCGTCACGAGAGCAGCCGGGGGGGGGCTCACCCCCGGCTGAGCAGCCGGGTCGCGCCCGCCGCCACCGTGGTGGCCAGGATCCAGCCGAGCAGGATCAGCACCGCCGCCGTCCACTGCCAGCCGCCCTCCAGCTTCCAGTAGCCGTCCTGGCCGAGGGTGATCACCGGGAGCAGCAGGTCCAGGGCGTACAGCGTGCCGTTCCACGCCGGGCCCTCGCCCTGTTTGATCGGCACCGGGTCGTACCGGGAGAAGGCCAGCGTGCCCGCCGCCCACAGCACCGCCATCCACAGCGCCGCCCGGCCCGGCCGGTAGCCGTACGCCACCGTCCAGTCCTGGACGTACCCCCACAGCTTCCCCGCGACGGGCAGCGTCTCCCGTCTGCGCCGCTGCTTGGCGAGCAGCACCTCCCGGGCGTCGGCGTCCTCCCCGCTGGCCCGCAGCACGGCCGCGAGGCGTTCGTACGGCTCCGGGGCGTACTCCGGGGTCGCCGCGGCCACCCAGGCGATCCGCCGGGCCAGCGGGAAGTGGCCGTACGGCACCAGGTTCTCGTAGACGAAGCCGCTCATCGCGAGGCCGCCCGGGCCCGGCCAGCTGGTCGACAGGTCGATCAGCGTCACCACCTTCGCGCCGTTCAGCACCACGCGGCCCTCCTCCGGCCGCTCGCCGTTGAACCTCAGCTCCGGGGTGACGATCCGGCGCAGCGACAGCTCCTCCCGGCGGGCGCCGCTCAGCAGGAAGCGGGCGTGGCTGAGGTCCACCGCGTCCCCGAACCGGCCGTCGTCGAGCCGCACCCCGCCGTGGAACTCGGCGGGCTTGCGCCGGGCGTCCCGGAGCGGCGCCACGCCGTACGGCGGGGTCGCCGTGGACGGGCCGTCGCCCGCGTACACCCAGGCGGCGTTCAGATACAGGGTCCGCTCCACCGTCAGCTGCGGGGCGTTCAGCGCGCGCCGGCCGCGGTCCCCGCGCAGCACGCTGCCCCGCAGGCTGAGCGAGACGCCGACCTTCGCCCCGCGCAGGCTGAACTCGCCGTGCGTCTCGATCAGCTCGGCCTGGAGGTCCTGCGCCACCGACAGGCCGTCCGCCGTGATCGCCCGGCCGCGGCCGTCCGGCCACACCCGGATCTGGTTGAGCAGCAGGTCCGTGCCGATCTGCGCGTCCGTCAGCCGGATGCCGCGCAGCACCCGGCAGCGCGGCAGGTGGAGGTCGCCCTCGGTGTGCAGCCGGGCCGCCTCCAGGCGGGGGAGGGCACAGCCGACCAGCCGCAACGTGCCGAACCGGGCCTCGGGCAGCAGCACCTCGTCGTCGAAGCGGCAGCCCTGGAGCTCCACGTACGGCCCTATGGAACCGCCCGCCAGGTCGAGCACGCCGGTGATCCGCACCCCGCGCAGCTTCAGCGCGGCCACCCGGCCCGGCCGGGCGGCGGGCCCGCCGAGCAGCAGCGCCGCCACCACGTCGGCGCGCACGCTCCGCTCCGGCCCCCACACCGCGTCCCCGAACGGGTCGTCCCGCTCCGGCACCCCCTCCGTCAGATCGCAGGTCCTGCCGATCCGGAACGCCTGCCACACGGCCCGCTCCGGGCCCGTGAGACCGTCCGGCATCCCGTCCTCGTGCGGCTCGGTCACTGCCGCCCCCTCGCTCTCCCCGATGCGCTCCCACCACTCCGCTCACCGGGAGCAGTGGATTCGTACAGTCGTTCTTCCCGCACTGTGACGGGCTGAACGCTAACGGTCAGGAGTGGCGAGGAGACGCCACAGTGGCGCGTATCGACCAACGGCAAGCCGTGTATCAGCCAGTGATACGGGAGTCCGGCGCCGTGGGCCGTCTGCGAGAATTGACCCGTGATCTCTCGAATCGATCTGCGCGACGAGGCCCTCCCCGAGGGTTCCGCCCTGCGCGACCTGCTGCCCCGTGCCGAGTTCGACGTGGAAGCCGCCCTGGAGACGGTGCGGCCGATCTGCGAGGACGTCCGGCATCATGGCGCGGCGGCGGTGATCGAGTACGGGGAGAAGTTCGACGGCGTGCGGGTCCCGGGCCTCCGGGTGCCCGCCGAGGCGATCGCCCGCGCCCTCGACGAGCTCGACCCGGCCGTCCGCGCGGCCCTGGAGGAGTCCATCCGGCGCGCCCGCCTGGTCCACCGCGAGCAGCGCCGCACCACCCACACCACCCAGGTCGTGCCCGGCGGCACGGTCACCGAGAAGTGGATCCCCGTCGACCGCGTCGGCCTGTACGTGCCGGGCGGCCGGGCCGTCTACCCGTCCTCCGTCGTGATGAACGTCGTCCCGGCCCAGGAGGCCGGCGTCCCGGGCCTGGCCGTGGCCTCCCCGCCGCAGAAGGAGTTCGGCGGCCTGCCGCACCCGACGATCCTCGCCGCCTGCGCCCTCCTCGGCGTCGACGAGGTCTACGCGGCCGGCGGCGCCCAGGCCGTCGCTATGTTCGCCTACGGCACGGAAGGCACCGCCGACGAGCCCGGCTGCGCCCCCGTCAACCTGGTCACCGGCCCCGGCAACATCTACGTCGCCGCCGCCAAGCGCCTCCTCAAGGGCCGCATCGGCATCGACGCCGAGGCCGGCCCGACGGAGATCGCGGTCCTCGCCGACGCCACCGCCGACCCGGCGCACGTCGCCGCCGACCTGATCAGCCAGGCCGAGCACGACCCCATGGCCGCCTCCGTCCTCGTCACCGACTCCGAGACGCTCGCCGAGGCCGTCGAGGCCGAGCTGGAGACCCAGGTCGCCGCCTCCAAGCACGTCGACGACCGGATCGCCCCGGCCCTGGCCGGCAAGCAGTCCGCGATCGTCCTCGTCACCGACCTGGAGGACGGCCTCAAGGTCGTCGACGCCTACGGCGCCGAGCACCTGGAGGTCCAGACCGCCGACGCCGCCGCCCTCGCCGACCGGGTCCGCAACGCGGGCGCGATCTTCGTGGGCCCCTGGTCGCCGGTCTCCCTCGGCGACTACTGCGCCGGCTCCAACCACGTGCTGCCCACCGGTGGCTGCGCCTGCCACTCCTCGGGCCTCTCCGTGCAGTCCTTCCTGCGCGGGGTGCACATCGTGGACTACACGCGCGACGCGCTCGCCGACGTGGCCCACCACGTGGTCACCCTCGCCGAGGCCGAGGACCTCCCGGCCCACGGCGCGGCGATCAAGGCCAGGTTCGGCTGGAAGGTGCCCGAGAACAAGTGAACGCGTACGACAAGACCGGGATCGACGACCTGCCGATCCGCGAGGAGCTGAAGGGCAAGTCGCCCTACGGCGCCCCCCAGCTCGACGTGCCCGTCCAGCTGAACACCAACGAGAACCCCTACCCGCTGCCCGAGCCCCTGGTGGCCCGGATCGCGGAGCGGGTCGCCGAAGCCGCCCGGAGCCTCAACCGCTACCCCGACCGGGACGCGGTGGAGCTCCGCACCGAGCTGGCCCGCTACCTCACCCGCACCGGGGGTCACCCGGTCGCCGTCGGGAACGTCTGGGCCGCCAACGGCTCCAACGAGGTCCTCCAGCAGCTCCTCCAGACCTTCGGCGGCCCGGGCCGCACCGCGATCGGCTTCGAGCCCTCGTACTCGATGCACTCCCTGATCGCCCGCGGCACCGGCACCGGCTGGATCTCCGGGCCGCGCAACGAGGACTTCACCATCGACGTCGGGGCCGCCGAGGCCGCGATCGCCGAGCACCGGCCCGACGTCGTCTTCGTCACCTCGCCCAACAACCCCACCGGCACCGCCGTCGAGGCCGCGGTCGTGGAGCGGCTGTACGAGGCCGCCCAGGCCGCGAAGCCCTCCCTGGTCGTGGTGGACGAGGCGTACGTGGAGTTCAGCCACCGCGCCTCGCTGCTGCCGCTCCTGGAGGGCAGGCCCCACCTGGTGGTCTCCCGGACCATGTCCAAGGCCTTCGGTGCCGCCGGACTCCGCCTCGGCTACCTCGCCGCCCACCCGGCCGTCGTCGACGCCGTGCAGCTGGTCCGGCTGCCGTACCACCTCTCCGCCGTCACCCAGGCCACCGCGCTCGCCGCCCTGGAGCACACCGACACCCTCCTCGGGTACGTCGAACAGCTCAAGGCCGAGCGCGACCGGCTCGTCGCCGAGCTGCGCGCGGCCGGCTACGAGGTCACCGAGTCCGACGCCAACTTCGTCCAGTTCGGGCGCTTCCCGGACACGCAGGAGGCGTGGCGGAAGATCCTCGACCGGGGCGTCCTGGTCCGGGACAACGGCGTACCCGGCTGGCTGCGGGTCACCGCCGGCACCCCCGAAGAGAACGACGCGTTCCTCGACGCGGTTCGTGAGCTGAAGAAGGAGCAGAACGCATGAGCCGCGTAGGCCGCGTGGAGCGCACCACCAAGGAGACCTCCGTCGTCGTCGAGATAGACCTCGACGGCACCGGGAAGGTCGACGTGTCGACCGGGGTCGGCTTCTACGACCACATGCTCGACCAGCTCGGCCGCCACGGCCTCTTCGACCTCACGGTCAAGACCGACGGCGACCTCCACATCGACTCCCACCACACCATCGAGGACACCGCCCTCGCCCTGGGCGCCGCCTTCAAGCAGGCGCTCGGCGACAAGGTCGGCATCTACCGCTTCGGCAACTGCACGGTCCCGCTGGACGAGTCCCTCGCCCAGGTCACCGTCGACCTCTCCGGCCGCCCCTACCTGGTGCACACCGAGCCGGAGAACATGGCGCCGATGATCGGCTCCTACGACACCACCATGACGCGCCACATCCTGGAGTCCTTCGTGGCCCAGGCGCAGATCGCGCTGCACGTGCACGTGCCGTACGGCCGCAACGCCCACCACATCGTGGAGTGCCAGTTCAAGGCGCTCGCCCGGGCCCTGCGCTACGCCTCCGAGCGCGACCCGCGGGCCGCCGGGATCCTCCCCTCCACGAAGGGCGCGCTGTAACCGTGACCGGCCTCTCCACCATCCTGATCGTCGTCGGGCTCTTCCTGCTCGGCGGCATCTACTCCTTCGTCAAGCAGCAGATGCCCAAGGGCCTCATCGTGCTGCTCTCCCTCGGCGCCGCCCTGTGCCTCACCGCCGGCGTGCTGCGACTGGACGTGTGGTCATGAGCACGACTCCCCAGAAGAAGGTCGTCGTCTTCGACTACGGCTTCGGCAACGTCCGCTCCGCCGAGCGCGCGCTCGCCCGCGTCGGCGCCGACGTCGAGATCACCCGCGACTACGAGACGGCGATGAACGCCGACGGGCTCCTCGTCCCCGGCGTCGGCGCCTTCTCCGCCTGCATGAAGGGCCTCAAGGAGGCCCGCGGCGACTGGATCGTCGGCCGCCGCCTCGCCGGCGGCCGCCCCGTCATGGGCATCTGCGTCGGCATGCAGATCCTCTTCGAGCGCGGCATCGAGCACGGCGTCGAGACCGAGGGCCTCGACGAGTGGCCCGGCACCGTCGAGCCGCTGAACGCCCCCGTCGTCCCCCACATGGGCTGGAACACGGTCGACGCGCCCGAGGGCACCGAGCTCTTCGCCGGGCTCGACGCCGACGCCCGCTTCTACTTCGTGCACTCCTACGCGGTGCGCGAGTGGAGCCTGGAGGTCGGCAATCCCAACATCCGCGCCCCGAAGGTCACCTGGGCCACCCACGGCGAGCCGTTCGTCGCCGCCGTGGAGAACGGCGCGCTGTGGGCCACCCAGTTCCACCCCGAGAAGTCCGGCGACGCCGGAGCCCAGCTCCTCACCAACTGGATCGGAACCCTGTGAGCACTCTCGAACTCCTCCCCGCCGTCGACGTCCGTGACGGCCAGGCCGTCCGGCTCGTCCACGGCGAGTCCGGCAGCGAGACCTCCTACGGCTCCCCGCTGGAGGCCGCCCTCTCCTGGCAGCGCTCCGGCGCCGAATGGCTCCACCTCGTCGACCTGGACGCCGCCTTCGGCACCGGCGACAACCGCGAGCTGGTCCGGCAGATCACCGAGGCCATGGACATCAAGGTCGAGCTCTCCGGCGGCATCCGCGACGACGCCTCGCTCGCCGCCGCCCTCGCCACCGGCTGCACCCGCGTCAACCTCGGCACCGCCGCCCTGGAGACCCCCGAGTGGGTCGCCAAGGTCATCGCCGAGCACGGCGACAGGATCGCCGTCGGCCTCGACGTCCGCGGCACCACCCTCAAGGGCCGCGGCTGGACCAGCGAGGGCGGCGACCTCTACGAGACCCTCGCCCGCCTCGACTCCGAGGGCTGCGCCCGGTACGTCGTCACCGACATCGGCCGCGACGGCACCCTCACCGGCCCCAACACCGAGCTCCTGAAGAACGTCTGCGCCGCCACCGACAAGCCGGTCGTCGCCTCCGGCGGCGTCTCCTCCCTGGACGACCTGCGGGCCCTCGCCGGTCTCACGCACCTGGGCGTCGAGGGCGCGATCGTCGGCAAGGCGCTCTACGCCAAGGCGTTCACCCTGGAGGAGGCCCTGCGGGCGGTGGCGTCCGCATGAGCGACTCCGTGCGCAAGGTCGTCACCGGCGCCCCCTGGGAGGAGCAGTTCGGCTACTCCCGCGCCGTCGAGCTGCCGAACGGCACCGTCCTCGTCGCCGGCTGCACCTCGGTGGTCGACGGCCAGATCGCCGACGGCGGCCCGTACGAGCAGGCCGTGAACTCCTTCCGCGTCGCCTTCGACGCCCTGAAGCAGCTCGGCCTCGGCGCCGAGGACGTCGTCCGCACCCGCATGTACCTCACCCACGCGCGGGACGTGGACGAGGTGGGCCGCGCCCACAAGGAGCTGTTCGACGCGGTCCGCCCGGCCGCCTCGATGATCATCGTCTCGGGCTTCGTCGACCCCCGCCTGGTGGTCGAGGTCGAGGTCGAGGCCTACAGGAGTGAAGCGGCATGAGCCTCGCCGTACGCGTGATCCCCTGCCTGGACGTGGACAACGGCCGGGTCGTCAAGGGCGTCAACTTCCAGAACCTGCGGGACGCCGGCGACCCCGTCGAGATGGCCAAGCTGTACGACGCCGAGGGCGCCGACGAGCTGACCTTCCTCGACATCACCGCCTCCTCCGGCAACCGCGAGACCACCTACGACGTGGTGCGCCGCACCGCCGAGCAGGTCTTCATCCCGCTCACCGTCGGCGGCGGCGTCCGCGCGGCGGAGGACGTCGACAAGCTGCTGCGGGCCGGCGCGGACAAGGTCGGCGTCAACACCGCCGCCATCGCCCGCCCCGAGCTGATCCAGGAGATCGCCGAGCGCTTCGGCCGCCAGGTCCTCGTCCTGTCCGTGGACGCCCGCCGGACCGCCTCCGGCTCCTTCGAGGTGACGACGCACGGCGGCCGCAAGGGCACCGGCATCGACGCCGTGGAGTGGGCCCACCGCGCCGCCGAGCTCGGCGCGGGGGAGATCCTGCTCAACTCGATGGACGCGGACGGCACCAAGGACGGCTACGACACCGAGATGATCACGGCCGTCCGCAAGCACGTCACGGTCCCGGTCATCGCCTCCGGCGGCGCCGGCAAGCTCGGCGACTTCGCCCCGGCCGTCGCCGCCGGCGCGGACGCGGTGCTCGCCGCCTCCGTCTTCCACTTCGGCGACCTGCGGATCGGCGAGGTCAAGGGAGCGCTGCGGGAGGCGGGGCACGAGGTCCGCTGAGACTTCGCTCCGCTTGTGGGGAGGGCCCCTTCGGGGGCCCTCTTCGTCGCCCGCACCGCGACCGCCTCCCAGCTCGCCGACCAGGTCGACGAAGCCGTCTCCCTGGTGAGCTACCACCTGCGCAAGCTCGCCGACGGCGGGCTCATCGAGGAGGCCGAGACGCAGTCCGCCGACGGCCGCGAACGCTGGTGGCAGCCCAGCTCCTACGGCTTCGGAATCCACGAGGAGGACGTCAAGGACGCCCCCGAACTCGCCGCGGCCAGCGCCGCCTTCGGCCGTACCGTCAGCGAGCAGCGGGCCGAGATGCACACCCGCTTCCTCGACGAGCGCCTCACCTGGTCCGACGCCTGGCGTTCCGCCTCGATCAGCTCCGAATGGCTGCCCCGGCTCACCGCCGCCGAACTCGCCGCCCTCGGCGCGGAGCTGGAGGCCGTCCTCCGCAAGTACGACCAGGCCGCCCGCGCCGCCGAGGCCGCCGGCGACACCGAGGGCCGCGAGAACGTCGCCGTCCATCTCCACGGCTTCCCCTACCGCCCGTGACCGCCGTCGTCGAGGCCCGCCCCGCCCGCCGCAGCCCCCAGGTCCTGCGCCGGCTCGGCGCCTACACCGCCTCCACCCTCGGCGACAGCGTCTTCTGCCTGGCCCTCTCCTGGGCCGCCGTCAGCGGCGGCACCCCCGCCCAGGCGGGGCTCGTCATGGCCGTCGCGGCCGTGCCCCGCGCGCTGCTCATGCTCTTCGGCGGGGTGATCGCCGACCGCTTCGGCCCGCGCCGAGTCGTCCTCGCCTCCGACACCGTCCGCTGCCTGGTCACCCTCGGCCTCGCGGCGACCCTCTTCCTCGCCTCCCCCGGCCTGGGGGCGCTCGCCGCCGTCGCCCTCGTCTTCGGCACCGTCGACGCCCTCTTCCTGCCGGCCGTCGGCGCCCTGCCGCCCCGGATCGCCGACCGCGACCAGCTCGCCCGCGTCCAGGGCATGCGCGGCATCGCCCACCGGACGGGCACCGTCGTCGGCGCCCCGCTCGGCGGCCTCGCCGTCGCCGTCGGCGGCACCGCGAACGCCTTCGCCGTCGCCGGCGCCCTCTTCGCGTGCTCCCTGCCCCTGCTCGCCGCGCTCCGGCTCCGCCCGCTGCCCCGCGAGGACGCCCCGGACGGCACCGCCCCGCGCGGCCTCGCCGACGGCCTGCGCCACCTCCGCGGCCACCCGGTGCTCGGCCCGCTGATGCTCGTCGTGCTCCTCAGCGACCTCGGCTTCACCGGCCCCCTCAACGTCGGCCTCGCCGTCCTCGCCGAACAGCGCGGCTGGGGCGCCTCCGGCATCGGCTGGGTCCTCGCCGGCTTCGGCGTCGGCGCGGGCGCCGCGTCCCTGCTGCTGACCGTCAGGGGACACGTCCCCCGGACCGGCCTCGTCATGGGCTGGACCATGGTGATCGGCGCCGTGGCGATCGGCGCCCTCGCCCACCTGCCCCAGCTCGCCCTCGCCGTCCTCACCGCCCTCACCGTCGGCCTGTTCGCGGGACTCTCCGGAGCCCTGTGCAACGCCCTGATCCAGACCGAGTGCGACCCCGCGTACCTCGGCCGGGTGAGCGCCGTCGCCGGCCTCGGCAGCCTCGGCATCGCACCACTGAGCTATCCGGTCACCGGCGCGGCGATCGGCCTCTGGGGGACCGGCCCGGTCTTCGCCGTCAGCGCCGCCGTCTGCGCCCTCTCCGGCGTGTACGCCCTCGCGGTCCGCGCCGTCCGCCGCGCCGAACTCCCGAAGCCCTAGCTAGAGCCCCAGCTGCTTCGTCGTGCCCAGCAGCTCGATCGCGTCCGGGTCGCCCTCCAGGCCCACCTTCGCCACCTCCGTACGCCCGTACAGGTACATCGTCAGCTCGGCCGGCTCCCCGGAGACCGTCACCACCGGGGTCCCCTTGTGCGCGACCACCGTCTGGCCGTTCGGGCGGCGCAGTACCAGGCCCACCGGGGCCTTGCGGCCGAGGAGGCGGGCGGCCTTCTCCAGGCGGGACCAGAGGGCGTCCGAGAAGACCGGGTCCAGCTCGCGGGCCGACCAGCCGGACTGGGCCCGCCGGACGTCCTCGGCGTGGACGTAGAACTCCACGACGTTCGCGCCCTCGTCCACCTGCTTGATCGTGAACGGGGAGAAGCGCGGCGGACCCGTACGGATGAGCCGGATCAGCTCCTCGTACGGCTTCGCGGCGAACTCCTCCTGCACCCGCTCCAGGCGCTCCTTCAGCGCGGGCACGAGCGTCCCGGCCGCCGCGTCGGGGCGCCGCTCCCGCACCACCACGTGCGCCGCGAGGTCCCGGGTCCGCCAGCCCTCGCACAGCGTCGGGGCGTCGGGACCGGCCGCCTCCAACAGATCAGCGAGCAGAAGCCGTTCACGTTTGGCATGGGTCGACATGACCGCCAGCGTACGATCTCGCCGCGCCGTCCGCCCAGTGGACACCCGGCCGGGCGCGCCCCCGCGCCACGGCACAATGGCGGCATGAGCAGCACGCCCCGGACCCCCAGCGCCCTCGACCCGGCCATCGCCGCCCGCCTCAAGCGCGGCGCCGACGGCCTGATCCCGGCCATCGCCCAGCAGTACGACACCGGCGAGGTGCTCATGCTGGGCTGGATGGACGACGAGGCCCTGCACCGCACCCTCACCACCGGCCGCTGCACCTACTGGTCCCGCAGCCGGAACGAGTACTGGGTCAAGGGCGACACCTCCGGGCACGTCCAGCACGTCAAGTCGGTCGCGCTCGACTGCGACGCCGACACGATCCTCGTCACGGTCGACCAGACCGGCGCCGCCTGCCACACCGGCGCCCGCACCTGCTTCGACGCCGACGTGCTCCTTCCCGCATCCGAGTAGGGTCTGGCGCCATGGATCTCGAGACCTTCCGCAAGCTGGCGGCCGACCGCCGCGTCATCCCCGTCAGCCGCAGGCTCCTCGCGGACGGCGACACCCCGGTCGGGCTCTACCGCAAGCTCGCCGGCGAACGCCCCGGCACCTTCCTCCTCGAATCCGCGGAGAACGGCCGCAGCTGGTCCCGCTACTCCTTCATCGGCGTCCGCAGCGACGCCACGCTCACGGTGAAGGACGGCGAGGCCCACTGGCTCGGCACCCCGCCCGTCGGCGTCCCCGTCGACGGCGACCCGCTCGCCGCCCTGCGCGCCACCGTCGAGACCCTCCACACCCCGCGCGACCTGGCCGGCGACCTGCCGCCGTTCACCGGCGGCATGGTCGGCTACCTCGGCTACGACATCGTCCGCCGCCTGGAGCGCATCGGCGACTCCACCCGCGACGACCTGGAGCTCCCCGAGCTCACCATGCTGCTCACCAGCGACCTCGCCGTCCTCGACCACTGGGACGGCTCGGTCCTGCTGATCGCCAACGCGATCAACCACAACGACCTGGAGACCGGCGTCGACGAGGCGCACGCCCACGCCGTCGCCCGCCTCGACGCGATGGAGGCCGACCTGGCCCGCCCCGTCGCCACCACCCCCGCCGCCCTCCCGCCCTCCGAGCTCCCCGGGTACTCCGCGCTCTGGGGCGGCCCCGCCTACCAGGACGCCGTCGAGGACATCAAGGAGCGGATCCGGGCCGGCGAGGCCTTCCAGGTCGTCCCCTCGCAGCGCTTCGAGACCCCCTGCACCGCCTCCGCGCTCGACGTCTACCGGGTCCTGCGGGCCACCAACCCGTCCCCGTACATGTACCTCTTCCGCTTCGAGAACGGCTTCGACGTCGTCGGCTCCAGCCCCGAGGCCCTCGTCAAGGTCGAGGACGGGCAGGCGATGCTCCACCCCATCGCCGGCACCCGGCACCGCGGCGCCACCCCGCAGGAGGACCACGACCTCGCCGAGGAACTGCTCGCCGACCCCAAGGAGCGCGCCGAGCACCTCATGCTCGTCGACCTCGGCCGCAACGACCTCGGCCGGGTCTGCGCCCCCGGCTCCGTCGAGGTCGTCGACTTCATGTCGATCGAGCGGTACTCCCACGTCATGCACATCGTCTCCACCGTCACCGGCCGGGTGGCCGAGGGGAAGACCGCCTTCGACGTCCTCACCGCCTGCTTCCCCGCCGGCACCCTCTCCGGCGCGCCCAAGCCCCGCGCGATGCAGATCATCGAGGAGCTGGAGCCGTCCCGGCGCGGACTGTACGGCGGCTGCGTCGGCTACCTCGACTTCGCCGGGGACGCCGACACCGCCATCGCCATCCGCACCGCGCTCCTGCGCGACGGCACCGCCTACGTCCAGGCCGGCGCGGGCGTCGTCGCCGACTCCGACCCGGCCGCCGAGGACGCCGAGTGCCGCAACAAGGCCGCCGCCGTCCTCCGCGCCGTCCACACCGCCAACCGGATGAAAGGTTCATCGCAGCCGTAGGGGATAGTGGGGTACGTGAGTGCCGTACCCGTACCCCAGCCCCGAGCCGCCCGCGCGGCCGTCACCTCCGGCGGCCGGCGGAGCCTCGCCGTCGCCCTGCTCCTCGGTGCCCTCGGAGCCACCGTCGTACTGCTCTCCGCCGGCCAGATCTGGGCCGAGGGCACCGCGTCGGTCGCCGGGGGCACCGTCCCCGTCGAGGCCGACGGCGGCACCGTCACCGGCGTCCCGACCGCCCTCGCGATCGTCGGACTCGCCGCCCTCGTCGCCGTCTTCGCCGTCCGCCGCACCGGCCGCACCCTCGTCGCCGGGCTCCTCGCGCTCAGCGGCGCCGGCGCCGCCCTCGCCGCCTTCCTCGGCGCCTCCGACAGCGCCGCCCTCGACGCGGAGGCCGCCCGGATCAGCGGCGACACCGCCGCGGCCGTCGCCGGCCTCACCCATACGGCCTGGCCGTACGTCGCCGCCGCCGGCGCCCTCCTCATCCTCCTCGCCGGCCTCTTCGCCCTCCGCTACGGCAAGAGCTGGCCCGCGATGGGCGGCCGCTACGAGCGCTCCGGCGCCCCCCGGCCGGCCCGCCGGCCCGCCACCGGCGACCCCGACCGCCCCGAGGACCTGTGGAAGGCGCTCGACCGCGGCGAGGACCCGACGCACGACGCGTGATCGTCCGGGACCCCCCGAGTCACCCCCGCGGGGTCATGTGCGGAAGAATGACGCCGTCATCACATGACGGCCGTCATCTTCGACGTCACCACCGAGCAACATCTACGAGGAGCAACTCATGGCGGGCAGCGCCCACGGACACACCCCGGCCGCCTGGACCGGTGTCATCATCTCCTTCATCGGCTTCTGCATCGCCGGAGTCTTCATGGTGGCGGCGAACATCCCCGGCTTCTGGGCCGGCATCGGCGTCGTCGTCCTCGGCGGTGTCGTCGGCGGCGCGATGAAGATCGCCGGTCTCGGCATGCCCAAGGAGTCCCAGGCCGTCGCCTCGGCCCGCGAGTCCGCGACCGCCGCGATCAGGTCCCGCGCCTGACACCCGGCCCCGTGTCCGGGACCCCCGCGTGACACGCGCGGGCCCGGAGCCACACGAACGGCGCAGTCCGGCACGGCCGGGCCGCGCCGTCGTGCGTCCCCGGGCGGCCCGGGCGACAATCACGGCGTGACCGCCGAGCCCACCCCCCAGACCGCCCCCCGGCCCCACGAGGCCGAGGAGTTCCGGCGCAGGCCGCTCGGGCGGCGGCTGCTCGCCCCGCTCGCCACCCTCGCCGGCGCCGGCGCCGCCTTCACGTACGTCGGCCTCGTCGACCCCAACGAGCCCGGTCACTACCCGGTCTGCCCGCTGCTCCGCTTCACCGGCCTGTACTGCCCCGGCTGCGGCGGTCTGCGCAGCGCCCACGCCGTCGCCCACGGCGACCTCGCGACCGCCCTCGGTGCCAACGCCCTCGCCGTCGCCGGCTACGCCGTCTGCGCGGTCCTCATGGCGGTCTGGCTGGTTCACGCCGTCCGCGGCAGGCCGACCCGGATCGTCCCGAGGCCCGCCTCGTGGTGGACGATCGGGGCGCTGACCGCCCTTTTCACGGTGGTCCGGAACCTTCCCGCCGGCTCCGCGCTGGTCCCCTGAAGTCCCAGCTTGTGGGACGCCGCGCCGCTCGATGCGGATCAGAGGCCCCGCTGCGGATACCATCGACATGGCTGAACCGTGTTCATTCAGGTTCCGTGGAACCGTCACCGTCCCGGAAGGGGGCCTCTCGCGTGAGTGTGCTCGACGAGATCATCGAAGGCGTGCGCGCCGACCTCGCAGAGCGGCAGGCGCGGGTCTCCCTCGACGAGCTCAAGGAGCGGGCCGCCAAGGCCCCGCAGGCCAAGGACGGGGTGGCCGCGCTGCGCGGCGACGGCGTCACGGTGATCTGCGAGGTCAAGCGCTCCAGCCCGTCCAAGGGAGCCCTCGCGGCCATCGCCGACCCGGCGGGGCTCGCCGCCGACTACGAGGCGGGCGGCGCCGCCGTCATCTCCGTCCTCACCGAGCAGCGCCGCTTCGGCGGCTCGCTCGCCGACCTGGAGGCCGTGCGCGCCCGGGTGGACATCCCGGTCCTGCGCAAGGACTTCATCGTCACCGCCTACCAGCTCTGGGAGGCCCGGGCGTACGGAGCGGATCTCGCGCTCCTCATCGTCGCGGCCCTGGAGCAGGAGGCCCTCGTCTCCCTCATCGAGCGCGCCGAGTCCATCGGACTCACCCCGCTCGTCGAGGTCCACGACGAGGAGGAGGTCGAGCGCGCGGTCGACGCCGGCGCCCGGATCATCGGCGTCAACGCCCGCGACCTCAAGACCCTCAAGGTCGACCGCTCCACCTTCGAGCGCGTCGCCCCGGAGATCCCGGCCGGCATCGTCAAGGTCGCCGAGTCCGGCGTCCGCGGCCCGCACGACCTCATCGCCTACGCCAACGCCGGCGCCGACGCGGTGCTGGTCGGCGAGTCGCTGGTCACCGGCCGCGACCCGAAGACCGCCGTCGCCGACCTGGTCGCCGCCGGCACGCACCCCGCCCTGCGGCACGGGCGGAGCTGAACCGACCGTGACCCCGCGCCGCGCCGTGCCGACCGCCCCGGGCTCCGCAGCCCGCGGGCCCGTCGGCATGCGCGCGGTCGCCGTGGTGCCCCACGCGCGGCTCGCCCGGGGCTGCCGGCCCCGGGGCTGCCGGGCGCCCGCCCGCCGGGTCCACGGCCGCCGGGTCCGCCACTGCATCGGCTCCGAACCGGGCACGGTCCCGGGCATGCGATGGCGCGCCTCCTCCGACACGCGCGCAGGCCTGTAGTCCGCTGATGCGGCGCCCCTGCCGGGCCCAGGCTTTCCGCGTCTGAACCCGCACCCGCCGTACGGCTCCGTACGGGTGCGGGTCCAGGCGCAGGTGCGGAGGCACCGCGAAGGTGCCGTTCCGTCGTGCCCGCCCGTTCCTCCCCCGAGGTCTTCGTCCAGGGGCCCCGAGCGGAACGACTGCCCACGACGGAGCGGCGGCGGCCGCAGTCGCCACGCGCGCGCGTACGAAGCGAGTCACGTCCTTTCACGACCGCATCGCCCCGCGAGGAGCAGCATCAGCATGACCAGCGAGTTCTTCATCCCGGACCCGGAGGGTCTGGTCCCGTCGCCCGAGGGCTACTTCGGCGCCTTCGGCGGCAAGTTCATCCCCGAGGCCCTCGTCGCCGCCGTCGACGAGGTCGCCGTCGAGTACGAGAAGGCCAAGAACGACCCCGAGTTCGCCCGCGAGCTCGGCGACCTCATGGCGAACTACACCGGCCGCCCGAGCGCCCTCACCGAGGTGCCCCGGTTCGCCGAGCACGCCGGCGGCGCCCGGATCTTCCTCAAGCGCGAGGACCTCAACCACACCGGCTCGCACAAGATCAACAACGTGCTCGGCCAGGCCCTGCTGACCAAGCGCATGGGCAAGACCCGGGTCATCGCCGAGACCGGCGCCGGCCAGCACGGCGTCGCCACCGCCACCGCCTGCGCCCTCTTCGGCCTCGACTGCACCATCTACATGGGCGAGGTCGACACCCGGCGCCAGGCCCTCAACGTGGCCCGGATGCGGATGCTCGGCGCCGAGGTCGTCGCGGTGAAGTCCGGCAGCCGCACCCTCAAGGACGCCATCAACGAGGCGTTCCGCGACTGGGTCGCCAACGTCGACCGCACCCACTACCTCTTCGGCACCGTCGCCGGACCCCACCCCTTCCCGGCGATGGTCCGCGACTTCCACCGGGTCATCGGCGTCGAGGCCCGCCGCCAGCTCCTGGAGCGGGCCGGACGCCTCCCCGACGCGGCGATCGCCTGCGTCGGCGGCGGCTCCAACGCCATCGGCCTCTTCCACGCCTTCCTGCCCGACACCGGCGTCCGGCTCATCGGCTGCGAGCCGGCCGGCCACGGCGTCGAGACCGGCGAGCACGCGGCCACCCTCACCGCCGGCGAGCCCGGCATCCTGCACGGCTCCCGGTCGTACGTCCTCCAGGACGACGAGGGCCAGATCACCGAGCCGTACTCGATCTCGGCGGGCCTCGACTACCCGGGCATCGGCCCGGAGCACTCGTACCTCAAGGACAGCGGCCGCGGCGAGTACCGGGCCGTCACCGACGACGCCGCCATGCAGGCGCTGCGGCTGCTCTCCCGCACCGAGGGCATCATCCCGGCCATCGAGTCGGCGCACGCGCTCGCCGGGGCCCTGGAGGTCGGCAAGGAGCTCGGCAAGGACGCGCTCCTCGTCGTGAACCTCTCCGGCCGCGGCGACAAGGACATGGACACGGCCGCCCGCTACTTCGGGCTGTACGAGACGGACGCGGAGGTGGCCGCCGACCGGGCCGGCACCGCCGAGATCGAGGGAGACGCCAAGTGACCGGCAACATCCAGCTGCTCGGCGACACCCTCGACCGGGCGAAGGCCGAGGGCCGGGCCGCGCTCATCGCCTACCTCCCGGCCGGTTTCCCGACCGTGGACGGCGGCATCAAGGCCGTCAAGGCCGCCTTCGAGGGCGGCGCCGACATCGTCGAGGTCGGCCTCCCGCACAGCGACCCGGTCCTGGACGGCCCCGTCATCCAGACCGCCGACGACATCGCCCTGCGCGGCGGCGTGAGGATCGCCGACGTCATGCGGACGGTGAAGGAGGCCCACGAGGCCACCGGCAAGCCGGTCCTCGTCATGACCTACTGGAACCCGATCGACCGCTACGGCGTCGAGCGCTTCGTCCGGGAGCTCGCCGAGGCCGGCGGCGCCGGCTGCATCCTGCCCGACCTGCCGGTGCAGGAGTCCGCGCTGTGGCGGGAACACGCCGACGCGCACGGTCTCGCCACCGTCTTCGTCGTCGCCCCCAGCAGCAAGGACGAGCGGCTCGCCACCATCACCGAGGCCGGCTCCGGCTTCGTCTACGCCGCCTCCCTCATGGGTGTCACCGGCACCCGCGAGTCGGTCGGCGAGCAGGCCGCCGACCTGGTCCGCCGCACCCGGGTCACCTCGAAGATCCCGGTCTGCGTCGGCCTCGGCGTCTCCAACGCCGTCCAGGCCCGCGAGGTCGCCGCCTTCGCCGACGGCGTCATCGTCGGCTCGGCCTTCGTCCAGCGGATCCTCGACGCCGACGGCGACGAGGCCGCCGGACTCGCCGCCGTGAAGGAACTGGCGGCCGAACTGGCGGACGGCGTGCGCCGCGACTGATCACCCGACGTAGTCCGTTCGGGTGGACATGGGACCGGGGAGGCGCGCAGGCGCCTCCCCGGTTCGTTGCTGTGGGCGTGAGCGAGAAGAACCGTGACGGTAGTGACAAGAGCGCGCGGGCGCGCCTCCAGCAGCAGCGCGAGCGCGACAAGGCCCGGGAGAAGCAGCGGCGGGTCCTGATCGTGACGGCGGGAGTGGTCGGCGTCCTCGGCCTCGCCGCCGTCGTCGGCGTGATCGCCGCGAGCGCCGACAAGGACTCCGGATCCGACAAGGCCGGACCCGTCGTCGCCCCCACCGGCGCCGTCGAGGGCGACAAACCGGCCATCCCCACCGGGAAGGCGGACGCCCCGTCCACCCTCCAGATCTGGGAGGACTTCCGCTGCCCGGCCTGTGCCCAGTTCGAGAACGTGATGAGGGACTCCATCCACGAGCTGGAGGCCGCCGGGGCGCTCAAGACCGAGTACCACCTCGCCACCCTCATCGACGGCAACATGGGCGGCAGCGGCTCGCTGCGCGCCGCGAACGCGGCGGCCTGCGCCCAGGACGCCGGCAAGTTCACCCCGTACCACGACACGCTCTACATGAACCAGCCGCAGGAGACCGACGACGCCTTCGGCGACAACGGCAAGCTGATCGAGCTGGCCGCCAAGGTCCCCGGCCTCGACACGCCGTCGTTCCGCTCCTGCGTCCAGGACGGCACGCACGACGGCTGGGTGGAGAAGTCCGACGAGGCCTTCCAGAACGGCGGCTTCCGCGGCACACCGTCCGTCCTGCTCAACGGAGAATCGATCTTCCCGACCAAGGGCTCCGAGCAGATCTCGCCGGAGAACCTGAAGAAGTGGGTCGCCGAGGCCAACAAGGGCAAGAAGCCGGGCACGGCCTCCCCTTCGGCCGGGTAGCGCCGGCGGGTTAGTTACCCAGACGTTGCCGGGCGGGCTGCCGGTCCGCCCGCCCGGCAGGGTAGCGTCGGACCTGCCATGGACCTTGCCTACATTCCCAGCCCGTCGACCGGTGTCCTCCACCTCGGACCGATCCCGCTGCGCGGCTATGCCTTCTGCATCATCCTCGGTGTCTTCGTCGCCGTCTGGCTCGGCAACAAGCGCTGGATCGCCCGGGGCGGCGCCGCCGGCACCGTCGCGGACATCGCCGTCTGGGCGGTGCCGTTCGGCCTCGTCGGCGGACGCCTCTACCACGTGATCACCGACTACCAGCTGTACTTCAGCGAGGGTGAGAACTGGGTCGACGCCTTCAAGATCTGGGAGGGCGGCCTCGGCATCTGGGGCGCCATCGCCTTCGGCGCCGTCGGCGCCTGGATCGGCTGCCGCCGCCGGGGCATCCCGCTCCCGGCGTACGCGGACGCCATCGCGCCCGGCATCGCCCTCGCCCAGGCCATCGGCCGCTGGGGCAACTGGTTCAACCAGGAGCTGTACGGCAAGCCCACCGACCTGCCGTGGGCCCTGGAGATCACCGAGAGCGCCAACCGCGAGGCCGGGCTCTACCACCCGACCTTCCTCTACGAGTCCCTCTGGTGCGTCGGCGTCGCCCTCCTCGTCATCTGGGCCGACCGCCGCTTCACGCTCGGCCACGGCCGCGCCTTCGCCCTGTACGTCGCCGCCTACTGCGCCGGCCGCGGCTGGATCGAGTACATGCGGGTCGACGAGGCCCACCACGTCCTGGGCCTGCGGCTCAACGTGTGGACCGCGATCGTCGTCTTCCTCCTCGCCGTCCTCTACATGGTCCTCTCGGCGCGGACGCGCCCGGGCCGCGAGGAGACCGTCGAGCCCCGCTCCCGCAAGCCGGTGGACACGGAGAAGACCGGGAAGACCGAGCAGACGGAGAAGACGGACGAGGCCGGGGACGCCGCTCCGGAGAACTCCGACGGCGCCGGTGACGCCGAGGACGTGGAGAACGGCGCCGGGAACGGCGCAGGGTCGGCCGCCAAGGGCTGACGCCCCCGCCGCGCGCCACGAGGGCCGCCGGGACCGAACGGGTCCC
The DNA here is from genome assembly GCF_014649855.1 of Streptomyces roseolus. Taxonomy (GTDB): domain Bacteria; phylum Actinomycetota; class Actinomycetes; order Streptomycetales; family Streptomycetaceae; genus Streptomyces; species Streptomyces roseolus. The sequence continues at coordinate 328,500 of NZ_BMTV01000002.1, forward strand.
GGCGGCCCTCGCGCGTGGCCGGGTACGGGTCAGCGGAGGCGGTCCGCGAGGGCCAGGACCCGGTGGGCGCCCGCCACCACCGCCGCGTCCACGAACCGGCCGTCCGCCAGGGCCAGCGCGCCCCGGTCGGTCTCGGCCGCCGCCACCACCGCGCGGGCCGCGTCGACCTCCTGCGGGGTCGGCAGATAGGCCCGCTCGATCACCGGGAGCTGCCGGGGGTGGATGGCGGCCCGGCCGAGGAAGCCGAGCGCCCGGCCCCGGGCGCAGCCGGCGGCGAGCGCGTCGAGGTCGCCGACGTCGGCGTGGACCGACTGCACCGGCGGCGGCAGCCGCGCCGCCCGGGCGGCGACCACGATCCGGCTGCGCGGCCAGTCGAGCCCGCTGTCCTCGCGCACCCCCAGGTCGGCGCGGAGGTCGGCCTCGCCGAGGGCGAGGCCGCGCACCGCCGGGTGGGCGGTGGCGATGGCGTACGCGTGCTCCACGGCCAGGGCGTTCTCCAGGAGCGGGTAGAGCGGGAGGCCGGGCGCGAGCTCGCTGATCCGGTGGATGTCGGAGGGGTGCGTCACCTTGGGCACACGGAGACCGCCGAGGCCGGGGAGGGGGGCCAGGACGGGGATGTCGCGCGGGGAGTGGATGCGGACGTGCACCGGGACCGGGTGGGCGTCGGAGAGCAGGTCGACGGTGGCGTCGAGGGCGTACGCCCTGCGGTCCGGGGCGACCGCGTCCTCCAGGTCCACGATGACGACGTCGGCGCCCGAGCGGAGCGCCTTGCCGACCACCTCCGGGCGGTCGCCGGGGGCGTACAGCCAGGTGAGGGGGAGCCTGCCGCGCCGGCGCAGGCCGTTCTCCACCACGCCCGGGGCGCTCATACCGCCCCCTGGGCGCGCAGGGCGCTGATCTCGGCCGGGGCGAAGCCGGCCGCGGTCAGGACCTCGTCGGTGTCGGCGCCGTGCGGCCGGCCGGCCCAGCGGATCCCGCCGGGCGTCTCGGAGAGCCGGAAGAGGACGTTCTGCATGCGGATCGGGCCGAGTTCCGGGTCGGGGACCTCGGTGACCGTGCCGAGCGCCTGGTACTGGGGGTCGGCCAGGACGTCCCGGACGTCGTAGACCGGGGCGATCGCGGCCTCCGCCTTCTCGAAGGCGGCCATCGCCTCGTCGCGGGTGTGGCGGGCGATCCACGAGCCGACGGCCTCGTCGAGGACGTCGGCGTGGGCGGCCCGGCCCGTGCCGTCGGCGAACCACGGCTCGTCGATCAGCTCGGCGCGGTCCACCAGGCGCATCACGCGCTCGGCGATGGACTGCGCCGAGGTGGAGACGGCCACCCAGGAGCCGTCGGAGGTCCGGTAGGTGTTGCGGGGGGCGTTGTTCCGGGAGCGGTTGCCGGTGCGCGGCTGGACGTAGCCGAGCTGGTCGTACCAGAGGGGGTGGGGGCCGATGACGGAGAGCATCGGTTCGATGATGGCCATGTCGACGACCTGGCCGTGGCCGGTGGTGGTCCTGGCGGCGAGCGCCGTCATCACCGCGTACGCGGTGGCGAGGGCGGCGATCGAGTCGGCGAGGCCGAAGGGGGGCAGGGTCGGCGGGCCGTCCGGCTCGCCGGTGATCGCGGCGAAGCCGCTCATGGCCTCGGCGAGGGTGCCGAAGCCGGGACGGTGGGCGTACGGCCCGAACTGGCCGAAGCCGGTGACCCGGGCGAGCACGAGGCGGGGGTTGACCGTGGACAGCTCCTCCCAGCCGAGGCCCCAGCGCTCCAGGGTGCCGGGGCGGAAGTTCTCCACGATCACGTCGGCGTCGGCGGCGAGGCGCAGCAGGGCGTCCCGGCCGCCGGGGGTGGACAGGTCGAGGGTCACGGCCCGCTTGTTGCGGCCCAGGACCTTCCACCACAGGCCCACCCCGTCCTTGGCGGGGCCGTGGCCCCGGGAGGGGTCGGGTTTGCGGGGGTGCTCGACCTTGACGACGTCGGCGCCGAAGTCGCCGAGCATCATGGCGGCCAGCGGCCCGGCGAAGAGCGTCGCCAGGTCGAGGACGCGCAGCCCCTGGAGGGGCGGCGGCTTCTCGGGAGGGAGTCCCCCCGGCGGGGGAACGGACGGGGGGAGGGACGGGGGAGCGGCGGTCATGCGGGATCGGCCTCCAGGGACGAGGGGGAGCCGAGGGCCGCGTCGATCTCGGTGCGGTACGGCATCGAGGTCGAGGCGCCCTCGCGCCGGACGGACAGCGCGGCGGCGGCGGACGCCCACGCCAGGGCGTCGGGCATGCGACGGCCCTCGCCGAGGGCCACCGCGAGGGCGCCGACGAAGGTGTCGCCGGCCGCGGTGGTGTCCACGGCCCGTACCCGTGGGGCGGGCACGGTGAGCGGCTCCGCGTCGCGCGCCACGTAGAGGCAGCCCGCCGCGCCGAGGGTGACGACCACCTCGGGGACGACGTCGAGGAGGGCGAGGGCGGCGGCGTGCGGGTCGGCGCGGCCGGTGAGCGCGGTGGCCTCGTGCTCGTTGGGCACCAACAGGTCGGTGGCGTCGAAGAGTTCGGGCGGCAGGGGCTGGGCGGGGGCCGGGGTGAGGACGGTGCGGACGCCGCGCCGCCGGGCGTGCTCGGCGCCGTCGACGACGACGGAGAGGGGGAGTTCGAGCTGGAGGAGGAGCAGGTCGGCGCCGGTGATCAGGGCCTCGTCGCCCTGGCTGAGGGAGGTGACGGTGCCGTTGGCGCCGGGGACGACGACGATCGCGTTGCCGCCCTCGTCGTCGACGACGATGTGCGCGGTGCCGGACGCGCCCTCCACGGTGCGGAGCAGGTCGGTGTCGACGGAGCAGTGCTCCAGGACGTCGCGGAGGCGGTGGCCGAAGTCGTCGGCGCCGACCGCGCCGATCATGGCGACCTCGCCGCCGGCGCGGGCGGCGGCGACCGCCTGGTTGGCGCCCTTGCCGCCGGGGACCGTGCGGAAGGCGCGGCCGGTGACGGTCTCGCCGCGGGCCGGGGCCTTCGCCACGTACGCGACGAGGTCCATGTTGGTGCTCCCGAGCACCACGATGCTGGTCATGGGCGTACTGCCTCCAGATGGGTGAGGTCGGCGAGGGTGTCGAACCCGATGCCGTCGAAGGACGCCACCGAGGTCGAGAGCCGGTTCTTCAGGGGGGAGGTCCAGCGGTCCGGGAGCCGGTCCGGATGCCCGGCGAGGAGACCGGCGACGGAGCCGGCGGTGGCGCCGTTGGAATCGGTGTCCCAGCCGCCCGAGACCGCCGCGCAGACCGAGCGGGTGAAGTCGCCGTCGGCGTGGGTGAGGGCGGCGGCGAGCAGCGCGGTGTTCGGCACGGCATGGACCCAGTGGTACCCGCCGTAGCGGGCGTGCAGCCGGTCGACGACGGTGTCGAAGGCGGGGACGGCGCGGGCGGTGGCGATGCCGTACCGGACGGCCTCGGCGAGCCGGGAGCGGGGCGGGACGACGCGGAGGCCGGCGGCGAGCGCGCGGTGCGCGTCGCCGGTGCCGTCCGCGGCGGCGGCCAGGGCCGCGGCGACGAACATCGCGCCGTGGACGCCGGCGGCGGTGTGGCTGAGGACGGCGTCCCGGTGGGCCTGGGCGGCGGCCCCGGCCGGGTCGCCGGGGCGGGTCCAGCCGTGGACGTCGGCCCGGATCTGGGCGCCGATCCACTCCCGGAAGGGGTTGCGGCGGACGGCGGTCAGCGGGGGTTCGACGCCGTCGAGGAGGTTGCGGTAGGCGATCCGCTCGGCGGTGAAGGTCCGTCCCGCGGGGAGTTCGTCCAGCCACAGGCGGGCGACGTCGGCGGTGGTGAAGCCGCGGCCGTGGCGGCGGAGGAGGAGCAGGGCGAGGAGGGGGTAGTTGAGGTCGTCGTCCTCGGGCATGCCGTCGATGTTCTCGGCGAGCGAGGTGGGGGCGGAGCGGCGGTTCCAGGGATGCGCGGCCAGCAGCTCCGGCGCCACTCCGCGCGCGGTGAACCAGTCGTCGAGCGGCCAGTTCCCCGCGGCCCGGGCGAGCGCCCGGATCGCGTTCAGCGGCAGCTTCTCGACGGGCTTCCCGAGCAGACAGCCGACGGCCCTGCCGAGCCAGGCGGCGTGCAGGCGGTCGCGGAGGGCGGGATCGTGCGGGGGAGTACCGCGCGCCGGCGGGGCCGGCCAGTCGGGGCAGGCGGTGACGATCGCGTCGAGGGCGGTGGGCTCGTCGGCGGCGAGGGGGGAGGGGAGGGCGGCGAGCGCGTCGAGCAGCTCCTCGGCGAGCGGCCGCAGCTCCGGCCGCGCGTGGGCGGAGGCGCCGGCGGCGGGCGGCGCGGGCGGCCCGCCGGCGGCGTACCAGCGCGCCGCGAGGTCCCGCGCGTCCCGCCCGTCCTCGGCGGCCAGCCGCAGCTCGTGCCCGACGAGGTCCTCGGGCTGCACCCAGGTGAGACGGAGAGCGGGCACGGGTCCGGGGACGGCAGGGGGCCCGGCGGGGGGTGCCGGGCGGGCCGGGGCGAGGGGGGCCGTCGGGCGTGCCGGGCCCGCCGCCCGGGACGCGTCGGTGGTGGGCGCCGGCGCGGGGGAAGGGGGCGGGGGAGCGTGGGCGGCGACGGGGGCGGGTGCGGGTGCGGGGTCCGTCACCGGGACGGGCCCGTCAGGGTGGCGCGGGCGGACTCGCAGGCGCGGCGGCGGGCGGCGTCGCGGGCGAAGACCTCGGCGGTCACCGCGGCGAGGGAGCGGGCCGGGGCGTGGAGGTCGAGGCGGCTGGCCTCCGCCACCCGCTTCGCCCACTCCGCGGGGACGGCCGCCTCGCCGTGCAGGGCGCCGGCGATCGCGCCCGCCATGGTGGCGATGGAGTCGCAGTCGCGGCCGTAGTTGACCGCGCCGAGGACCGTACGGCGGTAGTCGCCCTCGCCGACCAGGAGCATGCCGAGCGCGATCGGCAGCTCCTCGATGGAGTGCAGGCGGGAGGGGCGGCGGGCGTCGAGGCCGGGGGCGCGGTAGTCGGGGCCGACGGAGTCGTACGGGGCCACCGCCCTGCGGAGCGGTACGAGCGCGGACTCGAAGTCCCGGTGGCGGTCGGCGACTTCGGCGACCGCCTCGATCGCGGCGCGGGTGCCGTCCTTGGCGAGGCCCAGGACGGTGTCGACGACCGCGCGGGGGGTCGCGCCGGGGACGCAGGCCGCCGCGACCGCCGCCGCGAAGACGCCCGCCGCCTCGCGGCCGTACGAGGACTGGTGGGCGCCCGCGACGTCGATCGCCTCGGCGTACGCGCCGTGCGGGTCGGCGGCGTTGACCAGGCCGACCGGGGCCATGTACATCGCGGCGCCGCAGTTGACGATGTTCCCGGTGCCGGCCTCGCGGGGGTCGTGGTGTCCGTAGTGGAGGCGGGCGACCAGCCACTTCTCGGCGAGGAAGATCCGCTGGAGGGGGAGCGCCTCCGCCTCCAGCTCGGGGATCCACACGGGGGTGCCCATGAGTTCGGGGACGAGGTGGTCCGCGACCGCGTACGCGTCGAGGTGGTCGCGGACCCTCTCGTACACCCGGACCAGTGCGTGGGTCATCAGGGTGTCGTCGGTGACGTGGCCGTCGCCCTTGTGGTACGGGGCGATGGGGCGGGCGGTGCGCCAGGCGTCGCCGTTCCAGGGGCCGACGATGCCGGTGACGCGGCCGCCGTGGCGTTCGGTGATCTGCTCGGGGGTGTACCCCTCCACGGGGCCGCCGAGGGCGTCGCCGACGGCGGCACCGAGGAGACTTCCGGTGATCCGGTCATCCAGTGTGGGTGTCATGTCGGAATTGTCCACCGGGGGGTGCCGGTTCCGTGGCTCCCAGGAGCCCGGCGAGTTCCACCAGGTCCGTACCGGCGAGGCGGGGCAGCGCGCAGCCGGAGAGCGTCCGGCAGGCGTCCCGCCAGCTCGCCGGGACCGAACGGCCGCCGCCCAGCGCGCCGGTGAGCGCGCCGGCCAGGGCGGGGGCGGAGTCGGCGACCCGGGACAGGCAGGCGGCGGCCGGGACGGCGGCGGTCATCGCGCCGCGCGCGGCGAGGGTCAGCGCGAGGGCGACCGGGACGGTCTCGGCGGCGGCGATGCCGTAGCTGTAGACGTGGTCGACGATCTGGTGCTCCAGGAGGGGGACCAGCTCGAAGGCGGTGTCGGCGGTGCGGGCCAGCTTCACGGCGTGGCGGGCGTTGCGGCCGATCTCGGTGACGTGCGGCAGCTCGGCGAGCGCGGCCTCGACGGCGGTCTCGGGGTCCGCGCCCCCGAGCGCCGCGGCGACGGCCGCGGCGGTGGCCCGGGCGCCGTGGACGCCGTCGCCGTCCTGGGTGTACCGGGCGTCGAACTCGGCGAGTTCGGCGGCGGCGCGCGGGTCGCCCGGGTGGACGGTCGCGAGGACGGCGGCGCGGACGCAGGCGGCGTCGTCGAAGTAGTGCGGGTTGTCGTGGCCGGTGGCGGGCGGGCGCAGACCGGTCGCGAGGTTGCCGAGGCCGGCGCGGACGGAGATGCGGGCACGGAGGGGGAGGACGGCGGACTCGATCTCCGGCGCGCGGTCGGCGGCGGCCGCGACCTGGCCCGCGAGGTGGTTCCACGCGAGGTCGACGGCGGCGCGGAGGCGGCGCTCCGGGGCGAGGGCGGCGAAGAGGGGGCCGGTGGCGGCCAGCACCGCCTCCGCGGTGAAGGCCGCCCACTCGGCGTCGTCGGAGGGGCCGAGGCGGAGGGGTTCCGGGGGCTGGTTCAGGGCGATGGGGACGGGGAGGGTGGTCGTCGCGTTCTGCTCGGCGAAGGTGTCGAGCTCGCGGGTGAGGCGGCGGGTCCATTCGGGCATGCGGGCGGCGCGGTGCCGTGCGGCGGGCCAGCCGGCGGCGTCGCCCGCGGCGAGCCCGAGGAGGAGGCCCTCGATCCTGTCGCGGCCGGCCCCGGCCCGGTCGGCCGGCCGCAGTGCCGCCTGGGACGGGCCCCAGGGGCCGGGGGCGGCCGCGGCCGTGGGGGCGGTCGTGGCCGTAGGGGCGGGGGCGGGGGCGGTAGCGGTGGTGGTCGCGGTCGCGGGACCTGTGGTGGTCGTGGTGGCGGTCGCGGCGGCGGGGCCTGGGGTGGCGGCCGCGGTGGCGGGGCCCGTGGTGGTCGTGATCGCGGGGCCGGTGGTGGCCGTGGTGGTGGGGGCGCTCATGGGGTGGGCTCCGGGGTGAGGAGGTCGGCTACTTCCAGGACGTGGTGGCCGCGCATCGTGGGCAGGCAGCTGCCGGTGACCGGGGCGATGGCGGTCGCCCATTCCCGCGGGATCGCCGTCAGGCCGCCCGCCGCGCCGGCCAGGGCGCCGGCCACCGCGGCCGTGGTGTCGGCGTCGCGGCCCATGTTCACGGCCGTCAGGACCGCCGTGCGGAAGTCGCCGCGGGCCGCCGCGAAGGCGCCGAAGGCGAGGCCGACGGCCTCCGGGGCGAGGTCGGTCCAGGGGTAGCCGCCGATGACCACCGCGGAGCGGACCTGGCGTTCGCGGGTGAGCGGGTCCGGCTGGACCCGCTGGGCCGCGACCACCGCGCGCCGCAGCGAGCGGGCCGTCCACGAGTCCATGGGGATCACCGAGAGGGCCGCCGCGATGACGGAGGTGACCGTCGCGCCGGACATCGCCGCCGCGACGCCCGCCGCCACCGCCTGGCCGCCGTAGATGCCCTCGCCCTCGTGGCTGACGCTGCCGTCGATGGCGACCAGGCGGGCGGCCTCCGCCGGACGGCCGGCGGCGAAGACGCCGAAGGGGGCGGCCCGCATGGCCAGGCCGTCCGACCACGCGTGACGGTGCTGGGCGGAGATGGGTGCCGCCAGTCCGCGCCGGAGGTTCTCCAGGGTGCCGCGCTCCGAGAAGCCGGCGCCGCGGAAGGGGCCCTCGTCGAGGTCGGCGATCCAGCGGTGCCAGGCCCGTTCGACGTGGGCGACGGTCAGCGCCGAGCCGTGCCGGGCGAGCAGCAGCGCCGAGAAGATCGCGTACTCGGTGTCGTCGGTGCCGGCCGGACGGTCCGTCAGGAAGCCCTCGATCCGGCCCCAGCGACGGCGGATCTCGGAGGGCTTCATGTTCTCGGCGGGGGCGCCGAGCGCGTCGCCGACGGCGAGGCCGAGCAGCGCCCCCCTCGCCCGTTCCCGGGTGTCGCATGTCGTGGCCACCATCCGCGCGCCCCTTTTCTCGGTGCGGGCACCGCTTCGGCGGTACCCCTTCGCCTGGATCTGTGCCACGGCGGGCCGAGGACTCGCCGGTGGGCGGCGTCTGTCACCCGTCTGTCGGCGGGTCGGAGGAGGTTGAGGGGGCGTCAGGCAAGGCTTCCCACACTGAGGCGGGCCTTACTAAGTACGGCCTGCCTTGCTGGCGAGACCCTTACATCGGGCGTATTTTCGAGTGAGTAGGGGGCGGCGGGAGCGACCCGGCCCGCCGCGACGAGGGGAGAGCCATGTCCATCATCGAAGCCCAGGCGCCACTGCACGAGGCGCACCGCGACAACCACACCCACCGTGACGTGAACGGCGGTTGGCTGCGGCCCGCGGTCTTCGGCGCGATGGACGGACTGGTCTCCAACCTCGCCCTGATGACCGGCGTCGCCGGCGGTGCCGTCTCCTCGCAGACCATCGTGATCACCGGCCTCGCCGGCCTCGCGGCGGGCGCCTTCTCCATGGCGGCCGGCGAGTACACCTCCGTCGCCTCGCAGCGCGAGCTCGTCCAGGCCGAACTGGACGTGGAGCGCCGGCAGCTGCGCAAGCACCCGATCGACGAGATGGAGGAGCTCGCCGCCCTCTACGTCTCCCGGGGCGTGGAGCCCGCGCTCGCCCGCGAGGTCGCCATGCAGCTGTCGAAGGACCCCGAGCAGGCGCTGGAGATCCACGCCCGCGAGGAGCTCGGCATCGACCCCGACGACCTGCCGTCGCCCACCGTCGCCGCCGTCTCCTCCTTCGCCTCCTTCGCGCTCGGCGCGCTGCTGCCGCTGCTGCCGTACCTGCTCGGCGCGACCGCGCTCTGGCCGGCCGTCCTCCTGGCGCTCCTCGGGCTCTTCGGCTGCGGCGCGCTGGTCGCCCGGGTCACCGCCCGCGGCTGGTGGTTCAGCGGCCTGCGCCAGCTGCTCCTCGGCGGTGCCGCGGCGGCCGTCACGTACGGCCTCGGCATGGCCTTCGGCGCCGCGCTCTAGCGGCCGCCCCGAGGTCGCGTGCGGAACGGAATCCGCGCCCGTCCCCACGCCCGAGAGGCTCCCGCAAGGGGCCTTTCGGGCTTTTCGGGGTGACTTTTCGGCAGTAAAGCCGCATTCTCGCTGTGACGCATATCCCTGTTCGGAATCCCCGCGGCGGTGAGACACTATGCATGACGCCACATATGTAGCCGGTTACCCGGCGGTTTCGAACCCGTGACCACCGGGAAAGAGGCAGAAGCGTCGTCGGGCAACGAGGCCCACCCGAGACGGGCCGGCACGGCTCCGTCCCCCGCGGACCAGTCACGGTGCAGTCACTGCCTCCGCATCCAGAAGAAACAGGTGAACGCACACCACCGCTCCGTGGCGGAGGTGTCCGCATGCTGGAACGAGCTATCCGCTAGGCGAGAAGCGCGCCATCATGTAACCTGCACGAAATTTCGCGGAGGGCCAACGTCGTCCCTCGGCATCTGCATATGCCACGACGACGACGGGAGAGCCGATGCGTTCCGACGCCTGGTCGCCCATGGACGGTCGCCCCGCCCCCCAGGGCATGTACGACCCCCGTAACGAGCACGACGCCTGTGGCGTCGGGTTCGTGGCCACCCTCACCGGTGTGGCCAGCCACGCGCTGGTCGAGCAGGCGCTGACCGTACTGCGCAATCTCGAACACCGCGGCGCCACCGGCTCCGAGCCGGACTCCGGCGACGGCGCCGGCATCCTGCTCCAGATCCCGGACGCCTTCTTCCGCGAGGTCACCGGCTTCGAGCTGCCCGCGGCCGGTGCGTACGCGGTGGGCACCGCCTTCCTCCCGGTCGACGCCGCCGATGAGACGGCCGCCGCCGTCGAGGCCATCGCCGCCGACGAGGGACTCACCGTCCTCGGCTGGCGCGAGGTCCCCGTCGCCCCCGCCCTGCTCGGCGCCACCGCCCGCTCCACCATGCCGGTCTTCCGCCAGCTCTTCGTCACCGACGGGGAGTCCACCGGCATCGCCCTGGACCGCAAGGCCTTCGTGCTGCGCAAGCGCGCCGAGCGCGAGGCGGCGGCGTACTTCCCGTCGCTCTCCGCCCGCACCCTCGTCTACAAGGGCATGCTGACCACCGGTCAGCTGGAGCCCTTCTTCCCGGACCTGTCGGACCGGCGCCTGGCCTCCGCCATCGCCCTCGTCCACTCCCGGTTCTCCACCAACACCTTCCCGAGCTGGCCGCTCGCCCACCCGTACCGCTTCGTCGCCCACAACGGCGAGATCAACACGGTCAAGGGCAACCGCAACTGGATGACGGCCCGCGAGGCCCAGCTCGCCGGCGACGTCTTCGGCGAGAGCAAGGCCGGCCGGGGCCTGGACCGGATCTTCCCGATCTGCACGCCGGACGCCTCCGACACCGCCTCCTTCGACGAGGTCCTGGAGCTGCTCCACCTCGGCGGCCGCTCGCTGCCCCACTCGGTCCTGATGATGGTCCCCGAGGCGTGGGAGAACCACGACTCCATGGACCCGGCCCGACGCGCCTTCTACCAGTACCACTCCACGATGATGGAGCCCTGGGACGGCCCGGCCTGCGTCACCTTCACCGACGGCGTCCAGGTCGGCGCGGTCCTCGACCGCAACGGCCTGCGCCCCGGCCGCTACTGGGTCACCGACGAGGGCCTCGTCGTCCTCTCCTCCGAGGTCGGCGTCCTCGACATCGACCCCGCCAAGGTCGTCCGCAAGGGCCGCCTCCAGCCCGGCAAGATGTTCCTCGTCGACACCGCCGAGCACCGCATCGTCGAGGACGACGAGATCAAGGCCGGCCTCGCCGCCGAGCTGCCCTACGCCGAGTGGCTGGAGACCGGGGAGATCGAGCTCTCCGACCTCCCCGAGCGCGAGCACATCGTCCACACCCACGCCTCGGTCACCCGCCGCCAGCAGACCTTCGGCTACACCGAGGAAGAGCTCCGCGTCATCCTCGCCCCGATGGCCCGCACCGGCCTGGAGCCGATCGGCTCCATGGGCACCGACTCGCCGATCGCGGCCCTCTCCGAGCGCCCCCGGCTGCTCTTCGACTACTTCACCCAGCTGTTCGCGCAGGTCACCAACCCGCCGCTGGACGCCATCCGCGAAGAGCTCGTGACGAGCCTCCGCTCCTCCCTCGGCCCCCAGGGCAACCTGCTCGACCCGACCGCGGCCTCCTGCCGCTCGGTCACCCTGCCCTTCCCGGTGATCGACAACGACGAGCTGGCCAAGCTCATCCACATCAACCACGACGGCGACATGCCGGGCATGAAGGCCGCCACGCTCTCCGGCCTCTACCGGGTCTCCGGCGGCGGCGACGCCCTCGCCGCCCGCCTCGACGCCATCTGCGCCGAGGCCGACGCGGCGATCGAGGGCGGCGCCCGCCTGATCGTCCTCTCCGACCGGCACTCCGACGCCGAGCACGCGCCGATCCCCTCGCTGCTGCTCACCGCCGCCGTCCACCACCACCTCATCCGCACCAAGCAGCGCACCATGGTGGGCCTGCTCGTCGAGGCCGGTGACGTCCGCGAGGTCCACCACGTCGCCCTGCTCATCGGCTACGGCGCCGCGGCGGTCAACCCGTACCTCGCCATGGAGTCCGTCGAGGACCTGCTCCGCGCCGGCACCTTCCTGTCGGACATCGAGCCCGAGAAGGCCATCCGCAACCTGATCTACGCCCTCGGCAAGGGCGTCCTCAAGGTCATGTCGAAGATGGGCATCTCCACGGTCGCCTCCTACCGCGGCGCCCAGGTCTTCGAGGCCGTCGGCCTCGACGAGGAGTTCGTCGGCCGCTACTTCAACGGCACCGCCACCAAGATCGGCGGCGCCGGCCTCGAGGTCGTCGCCAAGGAGGTCGCCGCCCGCCACGCCAAGGCGTACCCGGCCACCGGCATCGCCTCCGCGCACCGCGCCCTGGAGATCGGCGGCGAGTACCAGTGGCGCCGCGAGGGCGAGCCGCACCTCTTCGACCCCGAGACCGTCTTCCGCCTCCAGCACGCCACGCGGAACAAGCGGTACGACATCTTCAAGAAGTACACGGACCGGGTGAACGAGCAGTCCGAGCGCCTGATGACGCTCCGCGGCCTGTTCGGCTTCGCCACCGAGGGCCGCACCCCGATCTCCCTCGACGAGGTCGAGCCGGTCTCCGAGATCGTCAAGCGCTTCTCGACCGGCGCCATGTCGTACGGCTCCATCTCCCAGGAGGCGCACGAGACCCTCGCCATCGCCATGAACCGGCTCGGCGGCAAGTCGAACACCGGTGAGGGCGGCGAGGACCCGGAGCGCCTGTACGACCCGGCGCGCCGCTCCTCGATCAAGCAGGTCGCCTCCGGCCGCTTCGGCGTCACCTCCGAGTACCTGGTGAACGCCGACGACATCCAGATCAAGATGGCCCAGGGCGCCAAGCCCGGCGAGGGCGGCCAGCTGCCCGGCCACAAGGTCTACCCGTGGGTCGCCAAGACGCGTCACTCGACGCCCGGCGTCGGCCTCATCTCGCCGCCGCCGCACCACGACATCTACTCCATCGAGGACCTGGCCCAGCTGATCCACGACCTGAAGAACGCCAACCCGGCGGCCCGCATCCACGTGAAGCTGGTCTCCGAGGTCGGCGTCGGCACGGTCGCGGCCGGCGTGTCCAAGGCCCACGCGGACGTCGTCCTCATCTCCGGCCACGACGGCGGCACCGGCGCCTCCCCGCTCACCTCGCTGAAGCACGCGGGCGGCCCCTGGGAGCTCGGCCTCGCCGAGACCCAGCAGACGCTGCTGCTCAACGGCCTGCGCGACCGGATCGTCGTCCAGACCGACGGCCAGCTGAAGACCGGCCGCGACGTCGTCATCGCCGCGCTGCTCGGCGCCGAGGAGTTCGGCTTCGCCACCGCGCCGCTCGTCGTCTCCGGCTGCGTCATGATGCGCGTCTGCCACCTCGACACCTGCCCGGTCGGCATCGCCACCCAGAACCCGGTCCTCCGCGACCGCTTCTCCGGCAAGGCCGAGTACGTCGTCAACTTCTTCGAGTTCATCGCGCAGGAGGTCCGCGAGCTCCTCGCCGAGCTGGGCTTCCGCACCATCGAGGAGGCCGTCGGCCACGCCGAGCTGCTCGACACCAGCCGCGCCGTCTCCCACTGGAAGGCGCAGGGCCTGGACCTGGAGCCGCTCTTCTACGTGCCGGAGCTGCCCGAGGGCGCGGTCCGCCACGCCCTGATCGAGCAGGACCACGGTCTGGAGAAGGCGCTCGACAACGAGCTGATCCAGCTCGCCGCCGAGGCGCTGAACGCCGCCTCCGCCGAGGAGGCCCAGCCGGTCCGCGCCCAGGTCGCGATCCGCAACATCAACCGCACGGTCGGCACCATGCTCGGCCACGAGGTGACGAAGAAGTTCGGCGGCGCCGGCCTCCCGGCCGACACCATCGACCTCACCTTCACCGGCTCCGCCGGCCAGTCCTTCGGCGCCTTCCTGCCGGCCGGTGTCACCCTCCGCCTGGAGGGCGACGCCAACGACTTCGTCGGCAAGGGCCTCTCCGGCGGCCGCGTGATCGTCCGCCCGGACCGGGGCGCCGACCACCTGGCCGAGTACTCCACCATCGCGGGCAACACCATCGCGTACGGTGCCACCGGCGGCGAGCTCTTCCTGCGCGGCCGCACCGGCGAGCGCTTCTGCGTCCGCAACTCCGGCGCCCTGGTCGTCTCCGAGGGCGTGGGCGACCACGGCTGCGAGTACATGACCGGCGGCACGGCGGTCGTCCTCGGCGAGACCGGCCGCAACTTCGCGGCGGGCATGTCCGGTGGCGTCGCCTACGTCATCGACCTCGACCGGTCCCACGTCAACTCCGGCAACCTCGACGCCGTCGAGGCCCCGTCGGACGCCGACAAGGCGTGGCTGCACGACGTCGTGCGCCGCCACCAGGAGGAGACCGGCTCGACCGTGGCCGAGAAGCTCCTGGCCGACTGGGACGCGGCGGTGAGCCGCTTCAGCAAGATCATCCCGACCACGTACAAGGCAGTGCTCGCCGCCAAGGACGCCGCTGAGCTCGCCGGTCTCTCCGAGCGGGAGACCACCGAGAAGATGATGGAGGCGGCGACCCATGGCTGACCCGAAGGGCTTTCTCACCACCGGCCGCGAGGTCGCCGAGACCCGCCCGGTCGCGGAGCGCGTCCGCGACTGGAACGAGGTCTACGTCCCCGGCTCCCTGCTGCCGATCATCAGCAAGCAGGCCGGCCGCTGCATGGACTGCGGCATCCCGTTCTGCCACAACGGCTGCCCGCTCGGGAACCTGATCCCCGAGTGGAACGACTACGCCTACCGCGAGGACTGGTCGGCGGCGTCCGAGCGCCTCCACGCCACCAACAACTTCCCTGAGTTCACCGGCCGCCTGTGCCCGGCTCCGTGCGAGTCGGCGTGCGTGCTCGGCATCAACCAGCCGGCCGTCACCATCAAGAACGTCGAAGTCTCCATCATCGACAAGGCGTGGGACGCGAACGACGTCATCCCGCAGGTGCCCGAGCGGCTCTCCGGCAAGACCGTCGCCGTCATCGGCTCCGGCCCGGCCGGTCTCGCCGCCGCCCAGCAGCTGACCCGGGCCGGCCACACCGTGGTCGTGTACGAGCGCGCCGACCGCATCGGCGGCCTGCTGCGCTACGGCATCCCCGAGTTCAAGATGGAGAAGCGGCACATCAACCGCCGCATCGAGCAGATGCGCGCGGAGGGCACCAAGTTCCGCACCGGCGTCGAGGTCGGCCGCGACATCACCGCCACCGACCTGCGCAAGCGGTTCGACGCGGTCGTGGTCGCCGCCGGCGCCACCACCGCCCGCGACCTGCCCGTCCCGGGCCGCGAGCTCAAGGGCATCCACCAGGCGATGGAGTACCTGCCGCTCGCCAACAAGGTGGTCGAGGGCGACTTCGTGACCTCGCCGATCACCGCCGAGGGCAAGCACGTCGTCGTCATCGGCGGCGGCGACACCGGCGCCGACTGCGTCGGCACCGCCCACCGCCAGGGCGCGGCCTCCGTCACCCAGCTGGAGATCATGCCGAAGCCGGGCGAGGAGCGCGGCGCCCACCAGCCCTGGCCGACCTTCCCCATGCTGTACAAGGTCACCTCGGCGCACGAGGAGGGCGGCGAGCGGGTCTACTCCGTCTCCACCACCCACTTCGAGGGCGACGAGGACGGCAACGTCCAGTTCCTGCACCTCGTCGAGGTCGAGTTCGTCGACGGCAAGCTGACCCAGAAGCCGGGCACCGAGCGGAAGATCCCCGCCCAGCTGGTCACCCTCGCCATGGGCTTCACCGGCACCGACGTCGCCAACGGCCTGGTCTCGCAGTTCGGCGTGGAGCTCGACGAGCGGGGCAACATCGCCCGCGACGCGGACTTCGCCACCAACGTCGACGGCGTGTACGTCGCCGGCGACGCCGGCCGCGGCCAGTCGCTGATCGTGTGGGCCATCGCGGAGGGCCGCTCGGCCGCCCGCGGCGTGGACCGCTACCTCACCGGTGCCAGCTCCCTGCCGGCCCCGATCCGCCCGACGGACCGGTCCCTGCTGGTCTGACCGGCCCCCGAACGTCCCGTACAACGGCGTACGGAACCGAACGACGCCCGTCCCGTCCCCGACCAAGGACCCGGGGGCGGGCGTCGTGGTGTTCCCGGCCCTCCCGGGATGCCGCCTTCGTACCGCGCCCCGCCGCCGCGCCGGCCCGCCCCCGCTTCCCCCGCCCGCCCCGAACGGTCATGATGCCCGGAGGGAAAGGGGTGCTCATGGCATTGAGTCTGCGGAAGGTCGAGGAGGAGGCGCCCGCGCTGGTCAGCCTCTACAAGACGGCCGGGGAGTCGCTGCGCCGGCACGGCGTCGAGGGGCAGCGCGTCGCCGTCTACCTGGTGGTCGACTACTCCGGCTCGATGAGGCCGTACTACCGGGACGGCAGCGTCCAGGCCCTCGCCGACCGGGTCCTCGGGCTCTCCGCCCACCTCGACGACGACGGGCGGGTGCCGGTCGTCTTCTTCTCCACCGACGTCGACGCCGAGACCGAGATCCGCCTCGACGACCACCGGGGCCGGGTGGACCGGATCGTCGCCGGCCTCGGCCACATGGGCAAGACCAGCTACCACCTCGCCATGGACGCGGTCATCGACCACTACCTCGACAGCGGCGCCACCGCGCCCGCCCTCGTCGTCTTCCAGACCGACGGCGGCCCTGTCAACCGGCTGGCCGCCGAACGGTACGTCTGCAAGGCGGCCCGACTGCCGCTCTTCTGGCAGTTCGTCGGCTTCGGCGACCCTGCCAGCAAGCAGTTCGACTTCCTGCGCCGGCTCGACGAACTCGCCGTCCCCGAGCGCCGGTGCGTCGACAACGTCGGCTTCTTCCACGCCGGGAAGGACCCCGGCCGGGTCCCCGACGCGGAGCTGTACGACCGGCTGGTCGCCGAGTTCCCCCGCTGGCTCACCGCCGCCCGCGCCCGGGGCATCGTCGGGTCATGACGCCGACGCGGCCGACAGCCGGGCGAACTGCCCGTCCGTGAGCCGTACGTCCAGCGCGCCCAGGTTCTCCCTCAGGTGGTGCTCGGAGGAGGTGCCGGGGATCGGCAGGACGTGCGGCGCCCGGTGCAGCAGCCAGGCCAGCGCCGTCTGCGACGGGGTGGCCCCGACCTCGCGGGCCACGTCCGCGACCGGGCCGCCCGGCCCCGCGTGCCCGCCCATCGCGATCGGGAAGAAGGGCACGAACGCGGTCCCGCGCCCCGCGGTGTGCTCCAGGACCGCCTCGTGGTCGCGGGCCTCCAGGTTGTACAGGTTCTGCACCGCCGCGACCGGCGCCACCGACTCCGCCTCCGTCAGCTGCGCCACCGTCACCTCGGACAGGCCGATGTGCCGGACCTTCCCCTCCTCCTGGAGCCGCCGCAGGGCCCCGACCTGCTCGGCCACCGGCACGTTCCCGTCCAGCCGGTGCAGGTACAGCAGGTCGATCCGCTCGGTACGGAGCCGGCGCAGGCTCAGCTCGGCCTGCTGGCGCAGGTAGGCGGGGTGGCCGAGCGGCACCCACTCGGTGGGGGAGGGCCGCACCACGCCCACCTTGGTCGCGACGGCGATCTCGTCCCCGTACGGGGCGAGCGCCTCGGCGAGCAGCTCCTCGCCGGCGCCCAGGGCGTACGCGTCCGCCGTGTCGAAGAGCGTCACCCCCGCGTCGGCGGCCGTCCGCAGCAGCCGGACCGCCGCCGCCCGGTCGGCCGGCGCCGTCCAGATCCGCGCCTCGGGGCCGGTGGGGTCGCCCGGGCCGTCGGCGAGCCGCATGGTGCCGTAGCCGATGCGGCGGACGGGGAGATCGCCGCCGAGGAGGAAGGAGTCGGAGAGGATGGAGGCGTTCGCGTCGTTCGTGTTCGTCGTCATGGGGGAGACGCTAGGAGCTCACACGGATGTGAGATTCAAGCTCCGGCCAGGCGATGTGAGGGGGGTCACATGAAGATCGGTGAGCTGTCGAAGGAGACCGGCGTCGCCGTCCGGCTGCTGCGCTACTACGAGGAGCAGGGCCTGCTCGTCCCGGACCGCACCCCGGGCGGCCAGCGCCGCTACGGCCCCGACGCCCCGGCCGTCGTCCGCCGCATCCGCGCCCTCCTCGGCGCCGGCCTCCCCACCCGGGTCATCGCCGAGGTCCTGGACTGCGTCTGCGGCAGCGAGGCGGAGATCGAGCCCTGCCTCAGCCCCCTCCTGGTCGCCCGGCTCGACGCGATCGACGCGCGGATCCACGACCTCCAGGACGCCCGCTCCTCGCTGGCGGCCCTGGTCGCCGCCGCCGAGGGCAAGTCCCTCGCGGACGCGGCCGGGTGACGAGCCGTCGAAATCCCCTCGCCGTCGCTCGGCCCGCCGGGGAATCATGGCGCCATGAGCTCTCTCGTACGCCACGTGACCATCGACTGCGCCGACGCCTACGCCCTCGCCACGTTCTGGGCGGAGGTCCTGGACGGCACGCTCGCCGACGACGACCACCCCGGTGATCCCGAGGCCCTGGTGGAGTCGGCGGGCGCGAGCCTGCTCTTCATCCGGGTGCCCGAGGGCAAGACGGTGAAGAACCGCGTCCACCTCGACCTCCAGCCGCAGGACCGCAGCCGGGACGAGGAGGTCGAGCGGCTGCTCGCCCTCGGCGCGAAGCTGGTCGGCGACCACCGGAAGCCGGACGGCACCGGCTGGGCGACGATGGCCGACCCGGAGGGCAACGAGTTCTGCGTGGAGCGCAGCAAGGCGGAGCGCGCGGGCGCCTGAGGCGGCGGGGGCGAGCGGCCGCGGAGCCCGGGACCACCGGTGGTCCCGTATTCCGGCGGTCCGGGAATTCCCCGTTCCTTCCGGAGCAATCCGGACCGTAGGTGTCGGGTATCCGGTGTCTGCTGGAGCCCATGACGGACACCGGTACCCCCTGGGCGGCCTTCGAGGCCGCCGAGCCCGCGTTCGCCGCGACCGTGCGCGAGCGATTCGGGCAGTACACCCACCACGCCCTCGCCACCCTCAGGAAGGACGGCTCGCCGCGGCTCAGCGGCATCGAGGCCGACTTCCGGGGCGGCGAGCTGTGGCTCGGCATGATGCCGAACTCGCGCAAGGCGCTGGACCTGCGCCGCGACCCGCGCCTCGCGCTGCTCGCCAACCCGGGCGCCGGCACGGACATGGGAGGCGGGGACGTCCGCGTCTCCGGACGGGCCGTCGAGGTCACGGACCCGGACGCGCTCGCGCGGTACGCCGCCGAGGCCGGGGCGCCGCTGCCCTTCCACCTCTTCCGGGTGGAGCCCGCCGAGGTGGTGCGGACCCGGGTGGAGGGCGAGGAGATCCACTTCACCACCTGGCGCCCCGGGCGCCCGCTCCACACCCTGCGGCGCGGCAACGACGACGCCCCGCCGCGCGAGGACGGGTGAGCCCGCCGGCGCGGACCGCCGGGCGCGGACCGACGACAATGGGCGGGTGTCAGCGACCAAGAAGAAGAACCAGGTGACCGCACCCGCGCCCGAGCGGCGCCGGGAACTCCTCGACACCGCCGCCGAGGTGTTCGCCGCCCAGGGGTACAACGCCACCACCGTCCGCAAGATCGCGGACGCCGCCGGCATGCTTGCCGGCAGCCTCTACTACCACTTCGACTCCAAGGAGTCGATGCTCGACGAGATCCTCTCCACCTTCCTCACCGAGCTGTGGGAGGGGTACGACGCCGTCCTCGCCGCCGGTCTCGGCCCCCGGGAGACCATCGAGGCCCTCGTCACCGAGTCCTTCCGGGAGATCGACCGGCACCGCGCCGCCGTCGCCATCTACCAGAAGGAGTCCCGCCACCTGATGGACCTGCCCCGCTTCCACCACCTCGCGGACTCGCAGCGCCGGTTCGAGAAGGCGTGGCTCGGCACCCTGGAGCGGGGCGTGGCGGACGGGGTGTTCCGCGGCGACCTGGACGTCCGGCTCACGTACCGCTTCGTCCGGGACACCGTCTGGGTCGCGGCCTCCTGGTACCGGCCGGGCGGCGGGCACAGCCCCGAGGAGATCGCCCGCCAGTACCTGTCGATGGTCCTCGACGGCATCGCGGTGGACGGCTGACGCCCCTTCGTCCTCGTCGTGTGCGGGCGGGCGCGGCCCCCGCTCGGGCCGCGCCGCGCCCCGCGTCAGCCGGACCAGCCGCTTCCGCAGCGCCGCGAGGGCGCGCGGGTCGAGGCCCAGGCCGGCCGTCACGTAGCGGTACAGGCCGCCGTAGCCGGCACCGACCTCGGCGAGGGCCGCGTCCAGGTACTCCCGGCGGACCTCCTGGAGGGGCACGATCGGCTCCGGGTCCCGCATGAGGCCGTCCTGTCTCAGCCCCTCGCGGACGCGGGCGTCGTGGGCGGCGCGGAAGGCGTTGGAGGCCAGGTAGTCCTCGGTGGCGAACCGCTCCGGCACGCCGACGAGGCGGAGCAGCAGCCGACTGGCCCAGCCGGTGCGGTCCTTGCCCGAGGTGCAGTGGTGGAGCGCCGGGCCCGAGCCGGGCGCGGCGAGTTCGCGCAGGGTCCGCCCGAAGGCCGCCCTGTTGGCCGCGTCGGTGACGAAGGTCCGGTACACGTCCGCCATGAAGACGGCCGCCCGCCCGCCGCCGGGCATCTGCTCCTGCCGCACCGGGTCGCGCGAGCCGATCGCGGCCGTCAGCTGCCCGAAGAGGCCGTTGTCGGTGACGGGCCGGGAGACCGCGGCCACCCCGGCGGGGAGCCGGTCGGCGCCGTCGTGCCCGACCTCCGTCGGGATCCGGAGGTCGACGGCGCGGGCGAGTCCGAGGCCGGCGAGGGTGAGCAGGTCGGCGTCGGTGAGCTTCCCGAGGTGGTCGCCCCGGTAGACGAGCCCGTGGCGGACCCGTGCGCCGTCGCGGGTGGGGCGGCCGCCCAGGTCGCGGACGTTCACCGCGCCCTGGAGCGGGATCCGGCGGATCGGACCGCCGGTCCCGGGGCGGGCGGCGGCCGGAGGGGCGACCGCGGCCAGGACGGCGGCGCCGGCGGTCCCGGCGGTGCTCGGCAGTGCGCGTCCCGTCGGAGACGGGG
The DNA here is from genome assembly GCF_014649855.1 of Streptomyces roseolus. GTDB lineage: Bacteria > Actinomycetota > Actinomycetes > Streptomycetales > Streptomycetaceae > Streptomyces > Streptomyces roseolus. Next base: position 349,098 of record NZ_BMTV01000002.1, read on the forward strand.
TCGACGGAGACGCGGTCGACCTCGGCATGGCCGACTTCCTTTACACCAAACGTTAGTTAGGTGACATCGGGGGAAGGCAGCAGCCCGACGGGGCGCGCGGGGAGGGTCGTGCCGAGGCTCCGTCCGTCATCGGCGGCGCGGGGCGGTCCACTCCAGCCGGGTCCTGACCCGGACGTCGCGCACGAACTCCAGGGCGGCCAGCGCCGTCTCCCGGGAGGCGCCGTCCGGGTCGCCGTCCGCCAGGACCGCCGCCAGCGCGTCCACCGCCCGCGGGTCCTGCCGGATGGCGAGCCCGCGGGCCGCCTCCGCCGCCGTCTCCGGATCGGGGTCGGCGAGCCGCTCCGCCAGCGCCTCCCGTACGAGCGGGGTGTCGTCCGGCAGCTCGGCGAGGGCGAGGACCGCCCAGTCCCGCACCCGCGCGTCGCCGTCCCGGCTCAGCGCGAGCAGCACCCCGAGCGCCTCCAGGTGCCCGGCCGGCACGAGCCCGGCGAGCGCGCCCGCCACCGCCCGCCGCACCTCGGGGTCCGGGTGGGCCGCGGCGGCCAGCAGCTCCGGCACGGCCGCCGGGTCCGCGCACGCCCCGAGCGCCGTCACCACCGACAGCACCGGCTCCCGCGCCGGCTCGGCCGCCTCCACCGCCACCCTCCGCAGCACCGGCACCGCGCTCGCCGCGAACCCCGGCAGGGCGCCCAGGACCCGTGCGCCGAGCGCCCGCCGCAGCGGATCGCGGTCGGCGCACCAGGCCGCGGCCGCCACGAAGGTCTCCTCGTCGGCCCGCCCGGCGAGCGCGTCCACCGCCGTCGTCCAGTCGTCCAGCTCCGGGTCGCCGCAGCGCAGCGCCCGCGCGGCCAGCTCCTCGTGCGGCACCCGCCGTCCCAGCGCCACCTCCAGGAGCGTCGCGACCGCGGCGTGCCCGGTCTGCCGCTCGTCGCCGCGCCCGGGCCGCCCGTCCTCCCGCAGCAGCTCGACGACCACGGTCACCCCGCCGTCCTCCCGCACCCGCCGCACCACGGCCTCGTACGTCTCCCCGCCGCCGTTCCCCGCGACGAGCCCGCGCCGCAGCTCGGCCGCCACGTCCACCCCGATCCACCGCCGGGCCTCCCGCAGCGCGTCCTCCGCGCCCCGCGCCCCGTGGTCGAGCAGCGCCCGTACGCAGGCGGCGGAGCCCCGCCGGGCGGCGGCGGCCAGCGGGTCCAGCCCGTCGGGTCCGGCCCGGTCGGGATCGGCCCCGGCCGCGAGCAGCTCCCGTACGACCTCCGCCTGTCCGAGCCGCACCGCCCAGGCGAGCGCGGTGAACCCGAACTCCTCCTCCTGATCGGGTACGGCGCCCGCCGCGAGCAGCGCCCGCACGGTCCCGGCGTGCCCGCCGCAGGCCGCCCCGCAGAGGGGCAGGTCGCCGCCGTCCGGTCCGCTCGTCCGCCCGGGATCGGCCCCGGCGGCGAGCAGCAGCCGCACGATGCCCGCCTCGTCCGCGACCGCGGCCCGGTACAGCGCGGTCTCCCCGTCGTCGACGGCCTCGGGATCGGCTCCCGCGCGCAGCGCCCGTACGACCGCGTCCTCGTCCCCGGCGGCGATGCCCTCGAACAGCGTGCTCATGGAACGACCCTGACCCCCCGTCCGCTCCCGGCGCAAATCCGTCCCGTTCCGGTCAGGGCTTGCGGGCCTCGATGAGGAAGCGGGTGGTGTGCGCGACGAAGGGGCCCTCCTCGGCGATCCGTCCGTGCAGCTCGCGGAGCCGGTCGCGGTAGGCGTCCACCGTGAAGCCGGGCACCATCCAGATCACCTTCCGGAGGAACCAGACCACCGCGCCCACGTCCAGGAACTCGGTCCGCAGCGACTCCGCCCGCAGGTCCACCACCTCCAGGCCGGCCGCCTCGGCGGCCCGCCGCGCGTCCTGCGGGTGCCGGGCGCGGCGGACCTCCTCCGGCTGCGGCCCGAGGAAGTACTCGACGAGCTCGAAGACGCTGGCCGGGCCCACCTGCTGGGAGAAGTACGTGCCGCCGGGCCGCAGCACCCGCCCGATCTCCTCCCACCAGACGGTCACCGGATGGCGGCTGACGACCAGGTCGAAGGCGGCGTCTCCGAAGGGCAGCGGCGGCTCGTCCTCGTCGTGGACGACGACCGCGCCGAGGGGGTGCAGCAGCCGGGTCGCCTTCGCCACGTTCGGCGGCCAGGACTCGGTGGCGGCCGTCAGCGGCGGCAGCTTCCCGGCCCCGGCGAGCACCTCGCCGCCGCCGGTCTGGACGTCGAGCGCGGCCGAGGCCCGGCCCAGCCGTTCGCCCAGCAGCCGCTGATAGCCCCACGAGGGGCGCTGTTCGGTCGCCCTGCCGTCGAGCCAGGAGAAGTCCCAGCCCTCCATCGGGGCGGCCTCGGCCTCCGCCACCAAATCCTCGAAACTTCGCGTCATGTCCGTATTGTCGCCGTCGGTGGTGGGGAAGTCGCGGCGTTTTCCGCCGGGGGCACGGTCAGGTGGCGCAGTCGAGGACCGTCCCGCACAGCCGGCAGCGGGCTCGCAGGTGCCGGCCGGTCGGGAGGCGCAGGCGCTGGTGGCAGGCGGGACAGGGGAAGGTGACGGCGGTCGCGGGGACGGCGCCGTCGAAGGCGTACGGGGCGCCGGGGGCGGGGCGGCCGAGGCGGCGGTCGTGGGCGTAGCGGCGGCGGGCCGTCCAGCCCGCGGCGGCGAGCGGGGGCAGGCGCAGTTCGCGTTCCGCCTCGGCCCGGCCGCGGCGCCAGGCCTCGTACGCGGCCGCGCCGGTGAACCAGGGGGAGGGGTCCTCGGCGAAGCGTTCGGCGCGCCGGGCGAGGACCCAGCCGAACTCCTCCGGGGTGAGGTAGCCGAGTTTCTGGCTCTCGGCGCCGTCCTGCCGGAAGGCGTCGAGAAGCAGCCAGCCCGTGCCGAGGTAGGCGGTCACGACGTCGGTGAGGATCTCGTTCCGTTCCCCGTCGGGGAAGCCCAGGTCGAGGCGGTGCAGCAGGATGTGGGTGATCTCGTGGGCGAGGGCGGCGCCGATGTCCCGGGGGCGGCCGCGGAAGCGCGCGTTGAGTTCGACGGAGTACTCGGGCCCCGCGGCGAGTTCGACGGCGGCGGCGTGTTCCATCGCCCGGAACGAGACCACGACGCGGGCCTCGGGGAGGCGCAGGTGGCGGACCAGGGCCCCGGCGACGCGGGTGGCGCCGAGGAGCGGGTCCTCGCCGGGGGAGAGGGCCACGTCGGCGGCGGTCACGCTGGTCGGGTAGCGGTCGACGCCGGTGGCTCCGAGGCGCCGGTAGAGCGCGGTGAGCGAGGCCCGTACGGCCTCCCGGTGAGGGAAGCCGTGCTCCACCCCATGGGTGTCCTCGCGGACCCGGTCGGCCCCATGACGGTCCGTCATGCGTGATCACCCCCGCCCTCCACTGTACGGTCCGGGTGCGGTGTCTGGCCGAAAAGGCTTCCTTGTGGCGGCAGTTGAAGCTGTCCATAATCCGGACATGACTTGACGGGCGCATGTCAGTAATCGGGGCGTGCGCGACCCACCGTCAGCGCCGCACCCCCCATGCAGCACCCCCCACGAACGAAGGGCAGACCGTGCAGAAGAACAGGTTCGTCCGCACCCTGCAGAAACTCGCCGCCGCCGGCGCCGTCGCGCTCGCCGCGCTCAGCCTCCAGCCCACCTCCACCGCCACCGCGGCCCCCGCGCCGGTCGTCGGCGGCACCCGCGCCGCCCAGGGCGAGTTCCCCTGGATGGTCAGGCTCTCCATGGGCTGCGGCGGCTCCCTGATCAGCCCCCAGATCGTCCTCACCGCCGCCCACTGCGTCAGCGGATCCGGCAACAACACCTCCATCACCGCCACCGCCGGCGTCGTGGACCTCCAGTCGAGCAGCGCCATCAAGGTCCGCTCCACCAAGGTCCTCCAGGCCCCCGGCTACAACGGCAAGGGCAAGGACTGGGCGCTCATCAAGCTCGCCAGCCCCATCACCTCGCTGCCCACCCTGAAGATCGCCGAGACCACCGCGTACAACAGCGGCACCTTCACCGTGGCCGGCTGGGGCGCGGCCCGCGAGGGCGGCGTGCAGCAGCGCTACCTCCTCAAGGCCAACGTCCCCTTCGTCTCGGACGCCTCCTGCCAGGCCGCGTACGGCAGCGACCTCGTCCCGTCCGAGGAGATCTGCGCCGGCTACAGCCAGGGCGGGGTCGACACCTGCCAGGGCGACTCCGGCGGCCCGATGTTCCGCAAGGACAACGCCGGCGCCTGGATCCAGGTCGGCATCGTGAGCTGGGGCGAGGGCTGCGCGCGGGCCGGCTACCCCGGCGTCTACACGGAGGTCTCGACCTTCGCCGCCGCGATCAAGTCCGCCGCGGCGACACTGTAACCCACCGGAAGACCGGGGCCCCGGGGCGGCACAGCGCCCCGGGGCCCCTCCCCGCGTGATCGCCTTGTTCAGTTCGAGAATGGGTAGGACAGCTCCACGGCCTCCGGCCCGGACCCCTCCAGCTCCAGTACCCACACCTCGTTCGCCCCCTCCCGCAGCACCGGCCCCGGGACGAACAGGCCCTCCTGCGGGCCCGCCGAGGGCCAGTACCGGCCCAGGCAGAAGCCGTTCGCCCAGACGAAGCCCCGGCCCGCGCCCGGCAGCCGCAGCTCCGCGTCCCCGGCGCCCGCCACCTCCACCGACGCCCGGTACAGGCCCCGGCCGTCGTACCGCTCCGACACCTTCCGGAACGGCACCCGGCCGCCCACCGCCTCCGCCGTGAACGCGTCCAGGCGCAGCCCCCGGGCCCGCACCCCGTGCACGTACTGCCGCTCGTGCAGCAGCCCGCCGGTGATCCCCTTCGGCTCGGCCAGCCGCGGCCCGTAGTTCACCCGGCCCAGCGACTCCACCCACAGCTCCACCACCGCGGGCCCCGCCACCGGCTCCGGCAGGACCGCGTCCTCCTCCGTGAGCACCCCGGCGAAGGCGCCGTCCACCCACACCTGCGCCCGGTCCCGCAGCCCCGTCACCCGGAGCGGATACGGCTGCCGGGGACCCGGCACGGAGAAGCGGTAGCGCACCAGGCCCCGGTCCACGCCCAGCTCCTCGAAGACCGGCGGCGCCCCCGCCTCGACCTCCTCGCCGCCCAGCGCCCCCAGCACCGCGTCCAGCGGCGCCCACTCCGCCGCGTCCGCCCGCACCGGAGCCGCCAGCCGGGCCGGCGGCTCCGGCACCTCCGGCAGCGGGCCCGCCGCGTACTCCGCGAGCACCGCCCGGAAGCGGTGGTACTTCTCCGTCGCCCGCCCCCACTCGTCCACCGGCGCGTCGTAGTCGTACGAGGTCACCGTCGGCAGCAGCCGGCCGTCGTGCAGGTCGCCGGAGCGGTTCGCGCCCGCCCAGCCGCCGAAGTTCGAGCCCCCGTGCGCCATGTAGACGTTCACCGACGCCCCGCACTCCAGGACCTCCCGCAGCGCCCCGGCCGCGTCCTCCGCGCCCCGCGCCGCGTGCTCCGTCCCCCAGTGGTCGAACCAGCCGCACCAGAACTCCATGCACATCAGCGGCCCCGACGGCCGGTGCCGTCGCAGCGCCGCGAAGCCCTCCGCCGCGCCCGAGCCGAAGTTCGCCGTCGCCAGCACCCCCGGCACCGAGCCGCCCGTCAGCATGTGGTCCTCGGGACCGTCCGAGGTGAAGAGCGGCACCGTCACCCCGCACTCCCGCAGCAGCCCCGCCAGCCACTTCAGATAGCGGGCATCACTTCCGTAACTCCCGTACTCGTTCTCCACCTGGACCATCAGCACCGGCCCGCCCCGGTCCACCTGCCGCGCCACCACCTGCGGCAGCAGCCGCCGGAACCACCGTTCCACCGGCGCCAGGAACTCCGGGTCCCGGGTCCGCACCCGTCGTCCGAGGGGCCCCGTCACCCAGTGCGGCAGCCCGCCGTTCTCCCACTCGGCGCAGACGTACGGCCCCGGGCGCACGAGCGCCCGCATCCCCGCCGCCGCCACCGCGTCCAGGAAGCGGCCCAGCGCCTCCGGATCCGCCCACCGGCCCGGCTCCGGCTCGTGCAGGTTCCACGGCACGTACGTCTCCACGCACTCCAGGCCCATCGCCCGCAGCATCCGGAGCCGGTGCCCCCAGTGCCCCTCGTGCACCCGGAAGTAGTGCAGCGCCCCCGACAGCAGCCGCACCGGCCGCCCGTCGAGCAGAAAGTCCTCGTCACCCACAGCGAACGTGCTCATGGCCCCACCCTCGCCCCCTGGCGGCGAGCCGGTCCATGGACAAAGATCGTCGCAGTTTGGACCTTGGACAGCGCGCGGAAGGGCGGACGGCGGATGTACCACACCTGGATGCGCTACTTCACGCCCGGCCCCGTCCACCACCGCCTCGGCCTCGTCTGCCTCGGCGTCGGACTCCAGCACGGCCGCCTCCCCGTCGTCGGCCCCCGCACCCTCGACCACCACGTCGCCGTCCTCGTCTCCGCCGGCGGCGGCTGGTACCGCTCCGCCGACGGCCGCACCACCCCCGTCGCCGCCCCCGCGCTCCTCTGGCTCACCCCCGGCGTCCCCCACCACTACGGCGCCGACCCCGCCACCGGCTGGGACGAGTCCTTCGTCGACTTCACCGGACCCGCCGCCGCCACCTACACCGAACTCGGCTACATCGAGCCCGACCGGCCCGTCGTCCCCCTCGCCGACGCCGGCCCCGCCCGCGCCGCCATCGGCCGCATCGCCCGCGCCGCCCGCCCCGGCAACCCGCTCCTGGAGGTCGAGACCGCCGCCGCCGTCCACGAACTCCTCGTCGCCCTGCGCCGCGCCCGCGCCGACACCGACGCCGACGGCGACCCCGTCCTCACCGGCCTCGCCCGCGACGCCTTCCAGCCGTTCTCCGTCGCCGAACACGCCGCCCGGCACGGCATGACCGCCGCCGAGCTGCGCGCCGCCGTCCGCCGCGCCGCCGGCTGCAGCCCCAAGGACTACCTGCTCACCGTCCGCCTCGGCCGCGCCAAGGAACTCCTCGCCGCCACCGAGCTGCCCGTCGCCTCCGTCGCCCGCCGCGTCGGCTACGACGACCCCGCCTACTTCTCCCGCCTCTTCACCCGCAGGGTCGGACTCGCCCCCGTCCGCTTCCGCGAGCAGCAGGGCCGCGCCGTCCACGGCGGCTGGAGCGACCGCGTACCGGATCCCGAACACCCGCCCACCCTCACCGGGGACTCCGGCTAGGCTCGCTGACCATGAGCGACACCAGGAACGACTCCCGCGACATCGACCCCGCCGTCCGAGCCGAGCTGACCCGGCTGCGCGAGTCGATCGACAACATCGACGCCGCCGTCGTCCACATGCTCGCCGAACGCTTCAAGTGCACCCAGCAGGTCGGCGTCCTCAAGGCCGAGCACCAGCTGCCGCCCGCCGACCCGGCCCGCGAGGCCCGCCAGATCGCCCGGCTGCGCGAACTCGCCGAGAGCGCCAAACTGGACCCGGCCTTCGCGGAGAAGCTCCTCAACTTCATCATCGCCGAGGTCATCCGCCACCACGAGACGATCGCGGACGGAGCGCGCTGATGACCCGCGTCCCGACCGCGGAGGGAGCCCGCCGATGACCCGCGTCACGGTCTTCACCCTCGGAGGGACCATCTCCGCGCGAGGCGGTGACGCGGCCCGGATGACCGGCCCCGAGGTCCTCGCGGCCCTCGGCGCCCCCGGGGACGTCGAACTCCGCGACTTCCGCCGGCTCCCCTCCTCCTCCCTCGCCCCCGAGGACCTCGCCGCCCTCGCCGCCGAGGTGGACGAGACGGTCGCCGCCGGCTCCGGCGTGGTCGTCGTCCAGGGCACCGACACCCTGGAGGAGACCGCCTTCCTCCTCGACCTGCTCTGCCCCACCGAGCGCGCCCCCGTCGTCGTCACCGGCGCCATGCGCCGCACCGACCTGCCCGGCGCCGACGGCCCCGCCAACCTCGCCGCCGCCCTCGCCGTCGCCGCCGACCCCGCCTGCCGGGGCCTCGGCGTCCTCGTCGTCCTCGCCGACGAGATCCACGCCGCCCGGCACGCCCGCAAGACCCACACCACCTCGGTCGCCACCTTCGCCTCGCCCGGCGCCGGCCCCCTCGGCGCCGTCGTCGAGGGCACCCCGCGGATCCTGCTCCGCCCCACCGTGCCCACCGCGCCCTGCCGGCTCTCCTACGACCCCGCCGTCCGGATCGCCCTCGTCACCCTCGCCCTCGGCGACCGCGGCGAGCTGCTCACCGCCGTCGACGACCGCTTCCAGGGCCTCGTCGTCGCCGCCTTCGGCGCCGGCCACGCCCCCTCCTGGCTCGTCGAACCCCTCGCGGAGCTCGCCCGCCGCATCCCGGTCGTCCTCGCCTCCCGCACCGGAGCGGGCACCGGCCTCACCGGGACCTACCGCGGCCCCGGCTCCGAGCACGACCTCCTCCACCGCGGCCTGATCCCGGCCGGCCCGCTCGACCCCGCCAAGGCCCGGCTGCTGCTCGCCGCCCTCGTCTCCAGCGGCGCCGCCGGACCCGCCGGCTACGACCGCCCCCGGATCACCGCCGCCTTCGCCCACCTCGACGGCACCGGCCTCGCCTGACCCCCGCCGGACCCGGCTTCGGCAACCCCCCTGCCCGCCGACCGGACGATCGGGCAGCATAGGGCCCATGTCCGTACTGACGCGCGACGAAGCGCAGACCCGTGCCCAGCTGCTCGACGTCCACCACTACGCGGTGGACCTCGACCTCACCGACGGCGACGAGACCTTCGGGTCCACCAGCCGCATCCGCTTCACCGCCCGCGCCGCCGGGTCCACCTTCGTCGAACTCAAGCCGGACACCCTGCACTCCGCGACCCTCGACGGCGCGCCGCTCGACCCCGCCGCGCTGGACGGGAACCGGCTCCCGCTCGACCTCACCGAGGGCGAGCACGAGCTGACCGTCACCGCCACCATGCGCTACTCGCACACCGGCGAGGGCATGCACCGCTTCCTCGACCCCACCGACGGCGAGTCCTACGTCTACACCCAGCTCTTCATGGAGGACGTCCAGCGCGTCTTCGCCGCCTTCGACCAGCCCGACCTGAAGGCCGTCTTCGACGTCGCCGTCACCGCCCCCGAGGGCTGGACCGTCCTCTCCAACGGCATCACCGAACGGCAGGAGGACGGCCGCTGGACCGCGGCCACCACCCCGCCGCTCTCCACCTACTTCGTCTGCGTCGCCGCCGGGCCCTGGCACTCGGTCCGGACCGAGCACGCCGGACTGCCCTTCGGCATCCACTGCCGCCGCTCGCTCGCCCCCCACCTCGACGCCGACGCCGACGAGATCATCGCCGTCACCAAGGCCTGCTACGACCGCTTCCACGAGAAGTTCGACGAGCCCTACCCCTTCGACTCCTACGACCAGGCCTTCGTCCCCGAGTTCAACGCCGGCGCCATGGAGAACCCCGGCCTCGTCACCTTCCGCGACGAGTTCGTCTTCCGCTCCGCCGTCACCGCCACCGAGCGCATGACCCGCGCCATGGTCATCGCCCACGAGATGGCCCACATGTGGTTCGGCGACCTCGTCACCCTCCGCTGGTGGGACGACATCTGGCTGAACGAGTCCTTCGCCGAGTACATGGGCTACCAGACCGTCAACGAAGCCTGCTCCGACCTCTTCGCCGACACCTGGATCGACTTCGGCGTCGCCCGCAAGGCCTGGGGGTACGACGCCGACCAGCGCCCCTCCACCCACCCCGTCGCCCCGGACCCCGAGGCCGTCCCCGACACCGCCTCCGCCCTCCTCAACTTCGACGGCATCTCCTACGCCAAGGGCGCCTCCGCCCTCCGCCAGCTCGTCACCTGGCTCGGCGAGGCCGACTTCCTCGCCGGCATCAACATCCACTTCAAGCGGCACAAGTTCGGCAACGCCACCCTCGCCGACTTCATCGACAACCTCGCCGCCGCCACCGACCGCGACGTCCACGCCTGGGCCGAGCAGTGGCTGCGCACCACCGGCGTCGACACCCTCACCCCCCGCCTCACCGGCGAGGGCAGCCGCTGGGAGCTCACCGTCGACCGCGCCGGCAGCCGTCCCCACCGCATCGAGGCCGGCCTCTACGACCGCCGCCCCGACGGCGAACTCGCCCTGCGCGAGCGCGTAGCCCTCGACGTGCCGCAGCGGGAGCCCGCCCGCCTCACCGGCCCCCGCCCCGCCCTCGTCGTCCTCAACGACGGCGACCTCAGCTACGCCAAGCTCCGCTTCGACGAGGTCTCCGAGGAGTCCGCCCTCCGCGGCCTCTCCCGCATCCCCGACCCGCTCACCCGCGCCGTCGTCTGGAACAGCCTCCGCGACATGGTCCGCGACGGCGAACTGGCGCCCGCCGCCTACCTGGAGACCGCCCGCGCCCACCTCACCGAGGAGACCGACCTCGGCATCGTCCAGGGCGTCCTCGCCTTCGCCCGGCAGCAGGTCGCCGACCGGTACGTCCCCGAGGACCGCCGTCCCGCCGCCCTCGCCGGCCTCCGCGAGATCGCCCGCGCTCTGCTCCGCCGCACCGAGGACGGCGAGGACCCCGGACTGCGCCTCACCGCCGTCCGCGCCCTCATCGACAGCGCCACCACCCCCGACCAGATCGCCTCCTGGCTCGACGAGGGCACCGTCCACGGCGGCCCCGAGCTCGACCCGGAGCTGCGCTGGCGGATCCTCGCCCGGCTCGCCGTCCTCGGCGCCACCGACGAGGCCGCCATCGCCGCCGAGCTGGAGCGCGATCCCAGCGCCACCGGCCAGGAGGGCGCGGCCCGCTGCCGCGCCTCCCTTCCCGACCCGGCCGCCAAGGCGGCGGCCTGGGCCGCCATGTTCGACTCCGACGACCTGTCGAACTACCTCTTCACCGCCACCGCGCTCGGCTTCTGGCAGCCCGAGCAGGCCGACCTGGTGAGCGCGTACGTCGAGCGCTTCTACGACGACGCCGCCGCCCTCGGCGACCGCCGGGGCCCCGCGATGGCCGAGGCAGCCGGCCGCTACGCCTTCCCCGCGTACGCGGTCGACGCCGACTCCCTCGCCCTCGGCGAACGCCGGCTCGCCGACGACGCCGTGATCCCCGCCCTGCGGCGCAAGCTCGTCGACCAGCTCGACGACCTGGCCCGCGCCCTGCGCGTCCGCCAGGGCTGAGCAGGAGGGACGGCACCCCGCCGGGGTGCCGTCCCCCGTTCGGGTCACGTGTTCGCGGTCGCCGGACAGGGCCCCGCCGGCCCCGGCACCCTGTCGTCCATGCGTGTCGCACCCCCGCCGCCCCTCGCCGCCCAGCCCACCCCGCTCAGCCGCCTCCTCGGCATCACCCTGGACGCGCTGCGCACCGGCGCCGAGGAACGGGGCGGGCCGCTGCCGCCCGGCGGACCGGCGGCCGTCACCGCACGGGTGCGCACCGCCCTCGGAGACGTACTCCCCGACACCGGGACCGGAGCCGACGAGGCGCTGCGCACCCTCGTGCACCTGGTCGCCGCCGGCGCCGCCGACCCCGCGCACCCGCTGTGCGCCGCCCATCTGCACACCCCGCCGCTGGCCCTCGCCGCCGCGGCCGACCTCGCCGCCGCCGCGCTCAACCCCTCGATGGACTCCTGGGACCAGGCCCCGGCCGCCTCCGCCCTGGAGGCCGAGGTGACCGCCGCGCTCGCCGCCGAGGTCTTCCCGGCGGCCGACCGGCCGGACGCGCTCGTCACCACCGGCGGCACCGAGTCCAACCAGCTCGCCCTGCTCCTCGCCCGCGAGCGGCACGGCCCCGGCCTCACCACCGTCACCGGCGCCCGCGCCCACCACTCCGTCCGCCGCGCCGCCTGGCTCCTCGGCCTCCCCGAACCGGTCACCGTCCCCACCCCGCGCGGGGTCCTCGACCCGGAGGCCACCGCCCGCGTCCTCGCCGCCCAGGACGGGCCCGTCCTCCTCGCCGCCACCGCCGGCACCACCGACGAGGGACTGATCGACCCGCTGCCCGCCCTCGCCGACGCCTGCGCCGCGCACGGCGCCGAACTGCACGTCGACGCCGCCTACGGCGGCCCGGTCCTCCTCAGCGCGGCCCACCGCCACCTCCTGGACGGCCTGGACCGGGCCCGCACCGTCACCCTCGACCTGCACAAGCTCGGCTGGCAGCCGGCCGCCGCCGGACTCCTCGCCGTCCGCGAGACCGGCGACCTCGCCGCCCTCGCCCACACCGCCGACTACCTCAACGCCGACGACGACACCGAGGCCGGCCTCCCCGACCTCCTCGGCCGCTCCCTGCGCACCACCCGCCGCCCCGACGTCCTCAAGGCCGCCGTCACCCTGCGCGCCCTCGGCAGGACCGGCCTCGGCGCCCTGGTCGACCGGTGCATGGAGCTGGCCGGGGACCTCGCCGACCTGGTGGAGAAGCACCCCGGGCTCGAACTCCGGGACCGGCCCGTCCTCACCACCGTCCTCTTCCGTCCGGCCGGCGCCGACGACGCGGCGGTCGCCCGGGTCCGCCGCCGGCTCCTCGCCGAGGGCCGCGCCGTCCTCGGCCGCGCCGAGGCCGACGGCCGGCTGTGGCTCAAGGCCACCCTCCTCAACCCCCACACCACCCCCGACGACCTGGACCGGCTCGTCACCCTCACCCTCGCGGCACTCGTGGAAGGCGGCACCGACCGATGACCGGCAGCACCCCCCAGCAGGACCTCGACCGCCCGCACGACCTGGTGGGCGTCGGCATCGGCCCGTTCAACCTCTCGCTCGCCGCCCTCGCCGACGGCGTCCCCGGCGGGATCGCGGCGAGCTTCTTCGAACAGCGTCCGGCCTTCCACTGGCACCCGGGCCTCCTCATCGAGGGGGCCACCCTCCAGGTGCCCTTCCTCGCCGACCTGGTGACCCTCGCCGACCCGGCCAGCCCCTGGTCCTTCCTCGCCTACCTGAAGAGCCGCGAGCGCCTCTTCCCCTTCTACTTCGCGGAGAAGTTCCACATCCAGCGGGCCGAGTACGACGCCTACTGCCGCTGGGTCAGCGAGCGGCTGCCCGGCCTGCACTTCGGCCACCAGGTCGACTCGGTCCGCTGGAACCCCGAACGGAAGCTGTTCGAGGTCGACTTCACCCAGCTCGACCCGGACGGCGAGGCCGCCGCCCTCGGCCGCGCCTACACCCGGAACGTGGTCCTCGGCGTCGGTACCGAGCCGTACGTCCCCGAACCGCTGCGCCCGCTCGCCGACGCCCCCGGCGTGCCGGTGATCCACGCCGCCGACTACCTCGCCCACCGGGAGTCGCTGCTCGCCGCCGGGCACGTCACCGTCATCGGCTCCGGCCAGTCCGGCGCCGAGGTCTTCCTCGACCTGCTGCGGGGCCGCCCGGCCGGCGCCGAGCGGATCAGCTGGCTCTCCCGCACCGAGGCCTTCGCGCCGATGGAGTACTCGAAGCTGGGCCTGGAGCACTTCACCCCCGACTACACCCGCTACTTCCACGCCCTGCCCGAGCAGGTCCGGGGCGAACTGATGCCCCGCCAGTGGCAGTTGCACAAGGGGATCGACGCGGAGACCATCGCCGCCGTCCACGACGAGCTCTACCGCCGCACCCTGCACGGCGGCTGGCCGGACGCCGTCCTCACCCCCGGCGTGCGGGTCCGCACCGCCGGCCGGGTCGCCACCACCCAGGTCGAGCTGCACCTGGAGCACGTCCAGCAGGGCACCCGGTCCCGGCTCACCACCGACGCCGTCGTCCTCGCCACCGGCTACCGGGAGCGCCCGGTCGACCGGATGCTGGCCGGCCTCGACCCGTACCTGCGGCACGACGCGGCGGGCCGGGCGAAGATCGACGAGCACTACCGGCTCGTCCTCGACCGGTCCGTCACCGGCGGGGTCTACGTGCAGAACGCGGAGCGCCACACCCACGGCGTGGGCGCCCCCGACCTGGGGCTCGCGGCCTGGCGCAGCGCCGTGATCCTCAACGCGGTGACCGGCAAGGAGCCGTATCCGCTGCCCCGCCGGACCGCCTTCACCAGCTTCGGCCTGGTGGCGCGAGAGGCGCCGAGCATCCCGTCGCAGGAACGGAAGCTGACGCCTCTCGTGGAGCACTGAGCCCTCGGGCCTGTCTGACCATTCCCGTCGGGTCCGGCCCGCCCGGCACGCACGCTCGCCGCACGGCCGAAACGCCCGAGCAGCTCCGCTACGAGGAAGCCCCTGCCGCACGCCGATCGCACGCACCGACGACCCGGCCTGATCCGACGCGAATGGTCAGTAAGGCCTTAGAAGACCGGGATGCCGTCCCGGGTCAGCCTCCAGTCCACGGACGCGAACGTCGCCGGGTCGACCGTGCCCTTGGCCTGGACCCACTGGATGATCGTGTTGCGGATCTCGTCCGAGTCCGCCCACAGCTGCTCGGCCGTGGCGACGTGCGGGAAGGCGCCGCCGCCGCCGGCGCGGTAGTTGTTGACGGCGAGGACGAACTTCGCGGCCGGGTCGAGCGGCTTGCCCTCGAAGGAGAGGCCGGTGATCCGCTGCCCGACCGGCTGGGCGATGTCGATGTCGTACGTGAGCCCGGAGACGGCGTCGTAGTTGTAGTCCGGGGTGTTGTCCGCGTTGGTGAGCTTCGCGGTGTCGACGGGAGCGCCCGCCGGGGTCCGGACGTAGTACTTCGCCGAGTACTCCAGGTACTCCTTCAGCTGGGCGCCCGTCATCAGGCGGGCCTCCAGGGTGTTCTCGAAGGGGTAGAGCCCGGCGGCGTCCTTGATGGTGATCTCGCCGGCCGGGATGCGGGCCGTGCGGGAGAAGCAGGAGGCCTGCGAGAGCACCGGCAGGGCCGCGTACGCGCCGCCGGCCAGGGCCGCCTTCACCGTCTCGGCCTGGACGACGTTGATCAGGTCGATGATCGGCTCGTCCTTCCACGGCGCGTCGGCCGTGGTCATGGCGGCGGTGGAGGTGCCGATGACGGTGTTGACGTACGCCACGACCTTCCGGTGCTCGTCGGCGAGCAGACCGGTGATCTCCGGGTCCTCCTCCACGGTGTTGGAGTTGAGGACCTGGGCGGCGGCCTTCTCCACCGTCCAGCGGCCCTTCTCCCACACCAGGTCGAAGTCGAAGAGGGTGAGGCGCTGGCCCCACTTGAGGGGCTCGGAGAGGACGACCTCCTTGCCCGTCTCCTTGTTGGCGATCCGGTACTCGGGGATCTCGGTGTGGGCGTGGCCGACGAGGATCGCGTCGATGCCGGGGACCTGCTCGGCGACGAGGCCGGCCGCGTTCTCGACGTGGGGGAGCTGGTCGCCGTACGAGGAGGTGCCGCTGGAGCCGGAGTGGGCCGAGACGATCACGACGTCGGCGCCCATGGAGCGCAGCTTCGGCACCCACTTCGCGGCCTGCTCCTCCAGGCCGGGGAAGACCATCTTCCCGTTGACGTTGGCCTTGTCCCAGAGGGCGATGCCGGGGTTGGTCAGGCCGAGCACAGCGACCCTGACGTCCTTGCCGTGCGGGGTGCGCAGCCGGTGGACGCTGTACGGCGGGAAGGCCGGGCGCAGCGTCTTCGCGTCGAGCGCGTTGGCGCCGAGCAGCGGGAAGTCGCACTGCTCCTCGAACTTCCGGAGCACCGGGATGCCGTAGTTGAACTCGTGGTTGCCGAGCGCGGCGGCGTCGTAGCCGATGGCGTTCATGGCCTGGGCCATCGGGTGGACCGGGCCGCCCTCGCGGGTGATCGGGTCGACCTTGGCGTAGTAGTACGAGAGCTGGGTGCCCTGGATGGTGTCGCCGGCGTCGATGAGGAGGGTGTTGCGGCGGCCCCTGTCGGCGCGGACCTGGTTCACCAGGGTGGAGATCTTGGCGAGGCCGATGTCGTTGTGGGCCTTGTCGTCGAACTCCTTGTCCGTGAAGTAGTCCCAGTTGAGGACGTTGCCGTGCAGGTCGGTGGTGCCCATGACGGTGAAGGAGTACCGCTTGACCGGCCGGGGGCGGGCTCCGTGGGCCTCGGCGGGGGCGGCGGTCCCGGCGGCGAGGGCGGCCCCGGCCCCGAGGGCGGCGGAGCTCTCCAGGAAGGTCCGGCGGTTCAGCGGCATGTGTGTCTCTCCTTGTTCCGTGGCACTGTCTCGGGTGCACAACGCGCGTAGATTCTGGCTCAGACCCTTCGTGGGCAACAGCCCTTTCGGGTTACGGAGTGGGAAAGTGTTCGCATGCCACCGATCCCCGGTCCGGAGGAGCCCGTCGTGACGCACGCCCACCCCACCCCGCAGGCGCCCCAGGTGACGGTCCGCGGCGAGGGCCTGATCGAGGTCGAGCCGGAGCTGGCGCGCCTCGCGGTGACCGTCACCGCGCGGGGCACCGACCGGTCCCCGGTCCTCGCGGACCTCACCCGGCGCAACGCCGAGGTCCTCGACCTGGTCAGGGCGCGCGGGGCGGCCGTGGCCACGCTGGAGACGAGCGGCCTCTCGATCGCCCCGGAGCGGCCCCGCCGGGGGAAGGGTGAGCGGACGCGGATCCACCGGGGGCACGTGCGGATCACCGCCGAGCTCACCGACTTCGCCGCCCTCGGCGAGCTGGTGGCCGAACTCGCCGACCGGGAGCAGGTCGAGGTGGACGGCCCGTGGTGGGAGCTGCGCCAGGACTCGGAGGCGTACGCGGAGGCGCGCCGGCTCGCGGTGGCGGAGGCGGTGCGGCGGGCGCGGGCCTACGCGGAGGCGCTGGGCACCTCGCTGGGCTCACTCCTCGAACTGTCGGACGCCGGGCCGTCCGGGCCGGGTGCGGGACGGGGCGGCGGCTTCTCCCCGGTGCTCACCGCCTTCGCGGCGGAGGAGCCCGGAGGGGCCCCCGCGCTCGACCTCGAACCGCAGCGCCGGACGGTGACCGCCGAGGTCGTCGCGCGGTTCACGATGCTGCCGCCCGCACTCTGAGACGAGGCGCCGGAGGGCGACGAAAACGCTCATCGGAGCAGGGCGGCGCACAGATTCAAGTCTTGTCAACAACGTTTCACGGAAAGGTTGTTGAGTAGTCATGCGGGACCCGGCGGCTACTGATGGGTAAGGCCCTAGGCTCGTTTCATGCGCCGAGCGAAAATCGTTTGTACCCTTGGGCCCGCCACCGAAACGTACGACCAGATCAAGGCGTTGATCGAGGCCGGAATGGACGTGGCCCGCCTCAACCTCAGCCACGGCACCTACGCCGAGCACGAGGAGCGATACCGGCGGGTCCGCAAGGCGGCCGACGAGTCCGG
The DNA here is from genome assembly GCF_014649855.1 of Streptomyces roseolus. Lineage (GTDB taxonomy): Bacteria > Actinomycetota > Actinomycetes > Streptomycetales > Streptomycetaceae > Streptomyces > Streptomyces roseolus. The sequence goes on from NZ_BMTV01000002.1 coordinate 366,199, forward strand.
CCGCAGCGTCGGCGTCCTCGCCGACCTTCAAGGCCCGAAGATCCGACTCGGTCGTTTCCTCGAGGGACCGGTACTCCTTGAACGCGGCGACGACTTCACCATCACCGTCGAGCCGAGGGAGGGCGACCGCCACGGCTGCGGCACCACCTACGCCGGCCTCGCCGGGGACGTGACCGCCGGTGAGCGGATCCTCGTCGACGACGGCCGGGTCACCCTGGAGGTCACCTCCGTCGACGGCCCCCGGGTGCACACCCGGGTCGTCGAGGGCGGCATGGTCTCCGACCACAAGGGGCTCAACCTCCCGGGCGTCGCCGTCTCCGTCCCCGCCCTCTCCGATAAGGACGTCGAGGACCTCCGCTGGGCCCTGCGCACCGGCGCCGACGTCATCGCCCTCTCCTTCGTCCGCTCCGCCCGGGACGTCGAGGACGTCCACCGGATCATGGACGAGGAGGGCCGCCGCCTCCCGGTCATCGCCAAGATCGAGAAGCCGCAGGCGGTCGAGAACATCGAGGAGATCGTCGCCGCTTTCGACGGCATCATGGTCGCCCGCGGCGACCTCGGCGTCGAGATGCCGCTCGAACAGGTGCCGATCGTCCAGAAGCGCGCGGTCAAGCTGGCCAAGCGGAACGCCAAGCCGGTCATCGTCGCCACCCAGATGCTGGACTCGATGATCGACAACTCCCGGCCCACCCGCGCCGAGGCCTCCGACGTCGCCAACGCCGTCATCGACGGCACCGACGCCGTGATGCTCTCCGGTGAGACCAGCGTCGGCCGCCACCCGATCGAGACCGTCCGCACCATGAGCCGGATCGTGGAGGCCGCCGAGGGGGACGTCCTCGCCAAGGGCCTCCCCCCGCTGACCGAGCGGAACAAGCCGCGGACCCAGGGCGGCGCGGTGGCCCGGGCCGCCGCCGAGATGGGCGACTTCCTCGGCGCCAAGTTCCTGGTCGCCTTCACCCAGTCCGGCGACACCGTCCGGCGGCTCTCCCGCTACCGCTCGCCGATCCCGCTGCTCGCCTTCACCCCGGATCCGGCGACCCGCTCGCAGCTCAACCTCACCTGGGGCGTCGAGACCTTCCTCGGCCCGCACGTCGACTCCACGGACGCCATGGTCGCCCAGGTCGACGAGGAGCTGCTGCGCATCGGGCGCTGCAAGAAGGGGGACGTGGTGGTGATCACGGCCGGCTCGCCGCCCGGCGTCTCGGGCTCCACCAACCTCGTCCGCGTCCACCACATCGGGGACCCGCTCTCGTAGTCGCATGCGACGGAACACCGGAAAGAGCTCAGCCATCGCTTCTGGCGGCTGGGCTCTCGCGTTCCCGGAGTACTTGGCACGTCATGCGCAAGTGACGACGCGGAAACCCTGACGCCGCGTCACCCCGAGGCCCGGCTCCGCCGGGTCCGAACCTCGACCGGGTGGCGGTGGTCAGTGTTTGGGGCCCACGTGGGCGTCCATGAGCGCGACGGAGGCCTTGCGGGCGATGGAGACGTTCTGCGCGGTCCGCGATTGGTTGGTGGCCTTCCAGTCGACACCGACGCGGTCGAGGGCATGCGTGAAGAGCCCGAGGATGTCGGTGGACGAGTTGGTGAAGAAGTAGCGGGGGTACTCGTACCGCTTCCGCTCGCCGCCGACGAGCCGGGTCGTCCAGTTCGTGATCCGGCTTCCGTCGGAGTGGATGAGTCCCCGGATGAAGGCCCAGGGATGAGCGTCGACGATCTCCCGCTGCCAGGCTTCGAGCGCGATGCGCCGCTCGTGCTTCTTACCGGGGCCGTGCTGCGGGAAGAGGCAGGTGAGGTGCTTGGAGTAGACCTTGACCTCGAAACACCCCTGCCTCCGGACCCTCGACGCATGATTGCCCGGCAGGACGGATTCCATGACCCGCACGCAGGCGTCGATGAGGCCGGGCCGGCTGTCGGTGCAGGAGATGGAAAGACTGGGAACCCGCATGGCACGGCTCTGAGCGATGTGGCCGTCGCCGAGGTGGAGCCCGAGCAGGTATGCGTACGCGACTTCGTCGAGCTCGCACCCGTCGCACCGTGGACACAAGGGGCTGCGTCTGCCTGGGCACTCGCCACGCTTCGCGCGGTCCATATGCTTCCAGTAGCCGATCGTGCCGAGTGGAACGCTCGGCATCCTGGCGACAGCCGAGTTCTTCGCGCCGCTACGCAGAAGGGTGAGTGCCTGTTGGCGCGTTCCCGTGTCGTACATGCGGTCGAGCGTGACCGATTCGCCCCAGTGGCTGTCTGCGGATGGGTGGAATTCGCGCGTGAGGGTGACGATTATTCGTTACCCGGCTACCTTCGAATTGAAGGAAAAGTGCCCCGGGTCGGACTCGAACCGACACTGTGTGGGTTTTGAATCCACTGCCTGCTGCCAATTGGGCTACCGGGGCCCGCGGAATCAAAGGTTTCCCCCGACCCTCTGCGCGTCCACCATACCGCAGCTAGGTAGGCTCATGGGGAGCTGTATCCGCCTCGGAACGAGGCCATCGAACGAGGAGCCCGCGTGACCGCCCCCGAGTCGCCCCAGCCCGCCGCCGACGACGCCGACGGGTCCCACGTCCCGCCGCTGACCACCCGAGTCGTCATCGCCGAGGACGAGGCGCTGATCCGCCTCGACCTCAAGGAGATGCTGGAGGAGGAGGGCTACACGGTCGTGGGCGAGGCGGGTGACGGCGAGACCGCCGTCGAGCTCGCCCGCGAGCACCGCCCCGACCTGGTCATCCTGGACGTGAAGATGCCCAAGCTCGACGGCATCTCCGCGGCCGAGAAGATCGCCGGCGAGTCCATCGCCCCGGTCCTCATGCTCACCGCCTTCTCCCAGCGCGACCTCGTCGAGCGCGCCCGCGACGCCGGCGCCATGGCCTACCTGGTCAAGCCGTTCAGCAAGAGCGACGTCGTCCCCGCCATCGAGATGGCCGTCTCCCGCTTCGCCGAGCTGCGCGCCCTGGAGCGGGAGGTCGCCGACCTCAGCCAGCGCCTGGAGACCCGCAAGCTCGTCGACCGCGCCAAGTCGATCCTCCAGACCCAGTACGGCCTCTCCGAGCCGGCCGCCTTCCGCTGGATCCAGAAGACCTCCATGGACCGCCGCATGTCCATGCAGCAGGTCGCCGAGGCCGTCATCGAGGACGCCGAGGAGAAGAAGGCCGCGAAGGGGCAGTAGCCCGGACCGGTGCACGGCAGGAGGCCCGCCCCGCGCGACGCGGGGCGGGCCTCCTCGTGTGCGTACGGGTCAGTCCTCGCCGAGGTACGCCTTGCGCACCGACTCGTCGTGCAGGAGGTCGCCGCCCGTGCCCGAGAGCACGATCTTGCCGATCTCCATCACGTGACCGTGGTCCGCGAGCGCCAGCGCGGCCTGGGCGTTCTGTTCGACGAGCAGGATCGTGGTGCCCTGGGCCTTCAGCTCCGCGATGGTCGCCATGATCTTCTGCATCATGATCGGCGAGAGGCCCATGGAGGGCTCGTCGAGCATCAGCAGCTTCGGCTGGGACATCAGTGCCCGGCCCATGGCGAGCATCTGCTGCTCACCGCCGGAGAGCGTGCCGGCCGCCTGCTTGCGACGCTCGCCCAGGATCGGGAAGAGGTCGTAGGCGCGCTGCACGTCCTTGGCGATGCCGGCGCTGTCCTTCCGGAGGAAGGCGCCGAGGAGCAGGTTCTCCTCGATGGTCATGCGCGGGAAGATGTGCCGGCCCTCGGGGGAGTGGGCCAGACCCAGCGAGACGATCTTGTGCGCGGGGATCTTGCGGAGGGACTTGCCCTCGAACCTGATCTGGCCGCCGACCGGCTTGAGGAGCCCGGAGAGGGTCCGCAGGGTGGTGGTCTTCCCGGCGCCGTTGGTGCCGATGAGGGTGACGACCTCGCCCGCCTCCACGGAGAAGGAGATGCCCTTGACGGCCTCGATCTTTCCGTAGGCGACGCGCAGGTCCTCGACTTCGAGCAGTGCGGTCATGCGTCGTTCTCCTTGCCCGGAGCGGCGTCCTTCGCGGCGTCCGCCGCGTCCGCCGGGGTGTCGTCCTCGGCCGGGGTCCCCCCGGCCGGAGCGTCGTCGTCCGCCGGGGCTTCGTCGTCCGCCGGGGCCTCGTCGGCCTCGTCGACCTCGTCCGCGCCGGCCTCGTCCGCCGGAGCCTCGGCCTCGGCTTCGGTCTCCGCCGGGGCGTCCGTCTTCGCGGGCCCGTCCTTCGGGGCCTCCTCGATCGGCTCGCCGAGGTACGCGGCGATGACCCGCTCGTCGCTCTGGACGGTCTGGCTGTCGCCCTCGATCAGCTTCTGGCCCTGCACGAGCACGGCGACCCGGTCGCACAGGTTGAAGATGAAGCGCATGTCGTGCTCGATGACGAGCACGGCGATGCCCATGTCCCGGATGGCGAAGATGAGTTCCTCGGCCGCCCGGGTCTCCTGCGGGTTCATGCCGGCGGTCGGCTCGTCCAGCAGGATCAGGCCCGGGTCGCTCGCGAGGGCACGGGCGATCTCCAGCTTGCGCTGCTCGCCGTACGGCAGGTTCTTGGAGAGGTGCTGCGCCTTCTCCGCGAGCCCGACGAACTCCAGGAGCTCCATCGCCCGCTTCTCGGAGGCCGCCTCGGCCCGCTTGAAGCCCGGGCCGCGCAGCAGGGCGGACCAGAGGCCCTCCTTGGTGCGGGTGTGCCGGCCGACGAGCACGTTCTCCAGGACCGTCATGTTGTTGAAGAGACGGATGTTCTGGAAGGTACGGGCGATGCCGGCCGCGGTGACCTTGAAGGACTTCGGCGGCAGGACCTGGCCCTTGTAGCGGACCTCGCCCTCGGTGGGCACGTACAGGCCCGTCAGGCAGTTGAAGAAGGTCGTCTTGCCGGCGCCGTTCGGGCCGATCAGACCGACGATCTCGCCGGCGTTGACGGTGAGGTTGACGTCGCGGACGGCGGTCAGGCCGCCGAAGCGCATGGTGACCCCGCGCGCGTCGAGCACGGTCTCGCGGGCGGCCGGCTCCGCGGTGGCGTCGGCCTTGGTGGTGGTCGTCGTCATGGTTCAGGCACCTGCCTTGGCGGGCGTAGCGTCCGGCTGCTCGTCGTGCTCGTGGAACTCCAGCTGACGGCGGCGGTCGGCCACCATGCCCTCAGGACGGAAGCGCATGATCAGGATGAGAGCCACGCCGAAGGCGAGGAGCTGGAACTCGTCCATGAACTGGAGCTTGTTCGGGATGAGGAACAGCAGGGCCGCGCCGATCAGCGGACCGCTCATCGTGCCCATGCCGCCGAGGACGACGGCCGCGAGCAGGAAGGCGGAGTTGGGCGGGATGGGACCGGCGAAGAGGTACTGCTCCGGGGTCACCGTGTACGTGACGTGCGCCTGCACCGTACCGGCGAGGCCGGCCAGACCGGCACCGAGCGCGAAGGCCACCAGCTTCACCCGGAAGCCGTTGATGCCCATCGCGAGCGCGGCGGTCTCGTCCTCGCGGATCGCGACCCAGGCGCGGCCGATGCGGGAGTCGCCGGAGCGCCGGAAGACCAGCACGACGACCGCCGTGATCAGCAGCATCAGGAAGAAGTAGTTGGCGAAGCGGCCGATGGTGAAGCCGGCGATGGTGTGCGTCTGGCCGAAGTCGAACCCGAAGAGGTTCAGGTTCGGGATGGACGCGATGCCGTTGGAGCCGTTGGTGATGTCCGGGCCGGAGGTGCCGTCGGTGTTCATCACCGTGATGCGGAAGATCTCACCGAAGCCGAGCGTCACGATGGCGAGGTAGTCGCCGCGCAGCCGCAGGGTCGGCGCGCCGATCAGGACGCCGAAGACCACCGAGGCCGCGGCGCCGACCAGGATCGCCGCCCAGAAGGGGAAGTGCACGCCGAACGGGGAGGTCGGGGCGCCTGAGACGAGGGCCGCCGCGTAGGCGCCGACGCCGAGGAAGGCGACGTAACCGAGGTCGAGCAGACCCGCCAGGCCGACGACGATGTTCAGGCCCAGGGCCACCGTGGCGAAGATCAGGATGTAGACGCCGAGCGTCGCGTACTGGTCGTCGGACTGGGTGAAGGGGAACAGCGCCGCGGCGATGAACGCACCCGCGATCGTGAGGTTCTGGTGCTTCGAGGTGAGCTGGGTGGCCCTCTGGAGGAGACCGGAGGCGCTGACCGCGGCGAAGCCGAGGCCGGCCGTGATCAGGAAGCCGAGGAACAGTTCGTCGTACTCGGTGCCGATGCCGTACGTGAAGACGCCCAGCGCCAGACCGAGGATGGCGGCGATGATCAGGATCTCGGCGGCGGACGGCAGCGGCGGGAGCTTCTTCACCGGGTGCGGGGCGGCGAAAGCGGCCTTGAAGGAGGCCCAGCCGTTGCCGGCCCGATGCTTGAACTGGTCCCAGCCGGTGTCCTCCGGATCGACCGGCAGCACGGCCGGACGGGTGAAGGGCAGGTCCAGTGCGGCGAGCAGGGTGGCCAGGGTGGCGATGGCGAGCACCGCGCCGCCGGGCTCCAGGTTGACCAGACCGCCGAGTTCGACGCTGATGGCGCCGAGGGTGAACCAGGCGGTGGCGAAGGATGCCAGCGCGCCGAACTTGATGGCGGCGTCGGCGCCGGCCGGCGTGAGCCAGCCGAGTCCCTTGATCCTGTACGAGGAGAGGGCGAAGAGGGCGGTCAGGACACCGAGCACCAGTACCTGGAGCTGGAGGCCGGCCGGGTAGCCGTACACGGTGAGGTCACCCGGGAAGCTGCGGTCCCAGGTCCAGGCGAGGAAGCAGCTCGCCACCGTCAGGACGGAGCCGCCGAGCGCGACAGCGCGGGCGATCGGCTCCGGCAGGAAGCCGATCAGGCCGCGGTCGGCGGTCTTGACGGCATCCGTGGCGGCGGGGGCCTGAGAGTTCTCGGAGATGGTGGTCATGGTGCTCACGCCCTGTCCGCGACGCGCTCGCCGAGCAGACCCTGGGGCCTGGCGAGGAGGACGACGATGAGGAGTACGAAGGCCCAGACGTTGGCCCAGGACTGGCCGCCGAGCTGTTCCATGCCGGGGACCTGGTCGATGTAGGCGGTCGCCATCGTCTCGGCGACGCCGAGGACGAGGCCGCCGATCATGGCGCCGTAGATGTTGCCGATGCCGCCGAGGACGGCGGCGGTGAACGCCTTGAGTCCGAGGAGGAAGCCCATCTTGTAGTCGACGACGCCGTACTTGAGGCCGTAGGCGACCGCGCCGACCGCGGCGAACGCGGCACCGAGGGCGAACGCGATCACGATGATCCGGTCGGTGTTGACGCCCATGAGCTTCGCCGTGTCCGGGTCCTGCGCGGTGGCCTGCATGCCGCGCCCGGTGCGGGTGCGCATGACGAAGAAGGCGAGGAAGGCCATGCAGATCGGGGCTGCGATCAGGAGGAAGACATCACCGGTCTGGATGGTGACCGAACCGAGTTCGATCGGGCCGCCGGGAATCTGCGGGAAGGTCCGGGCGGACTTCGCCTCGGGATACAAGGCCCAGACGGCTTGCTGGAGTGCGAGCGAGAGGCCGATGGCCGTGATGAGCGGGGTGAGGCGCGGGCCGCCGCGCAGCGGACGGTAGGCGAAACGTTCCGCTCCGACGGCTATGGTCGTCGCGACGATCACGGCACCGATGATCATGAGGGGCAGAGCGACCCACATGCTGGTGCCGCCGGGCAGGATGAGCCAGACCGTCAGGGCCCCGAAGCCGCCGGTCATGAAGATCTCGCCGTGGGCGAAGTTGATGAGCTGGACGATGCCGTAGACCATCGTGTAGCCGACGGCGACCAGCCCGTACATGGATCCCAGTAGCAGGCCGTTGACCAGCTGCTGCGGCAGTTCGTTCACCGCATTGTCCTCCGAGACTTTCGACGGATATGACACCGCGCGGGGTGCCTGTGGTGTGCGGCCCCCCGCGCGGTGAAAGATCGTGCTGAGTGGTGCTGTGTGGTGCTGGAGTGGGGTGGAGCTGAGGGTCAGCCGCCGGAGCCCTCGGTCACTCGCCGAAGGTGTCGGACTTGACCGGCGTGTGGGCGCCGTTCTTGACCTGGTAGACGGTCAGCTGCTTGTTGGTGGTGTCACCGAACTCGTCGAAGGAGACCTTGCCGGTCACACCGTCGAAGGAGACGCCCTGGACGGCCTCGACGACCTTGGCGCGGGCGTCCTCGGGGAGCTTGCCGCCGTTGCCGTCGACGACCTTCTTCACGGCCTCGATGAGCGCCCAGGTCGAGTCGTAGGAGTAGCCGCCGTAGGCCTCGTAGGCCTCCTTGTAGTTCTCGGCCTTGTAGTTGGCCAGGAACTCCTTGGCGGAGGCGAGGGTCTCGATCGGGGCGCCGACGGAGGTGGCGAAGTCGCCCTCGGCCGCGGCGGCACCGGCCAGCTTCACGTACTCGGGGCTGAAGAGCGCGTCACCGCCGACGAGGGTGACCTTGGCGCCGGCCTCCTTGATCTGCTTGGCCAGCGGACCGGCGGCCGGGTACTCGCCACCGAAGTAGACGACGTCCGCGCCGGAGCTCTTGACCTGGGTGGCGACCGCGGAGAAGTCCTTGGTGTCGGGGTCGATGTGCTGGGTGCCGACGACCTTGCCGCCGAGCTTCTCGAACTCGCCCTTGAAGGTGCCCGCGAGGCCGGCGCCGTAGGTCTTCTTGTCGTCGATGATGAACGCCTTGGTCTTCTTGGCGTCGTTGAAGACGTACTGCGCGGCGAACGGACCCTGGATGGCGTCCGTGGTGGCGGTGCGGAAGTACGACTTGTAGCCGCGCTTCTTGTCGCCGGAGGCCCAGTTCGGGCCCTGGGAGAGCGCCGGGTTGGTGTTGGCCGGGGAGATCTGCGCCAGCTTGGCGTCGTCGAAGACCTTCTGCATCGACTCGGCGACGCCGGAGTTCAGCGGGCCGACCACGCCGAGGACGGTCTTGTCGGCGACCAGCTTGGTGGCGTTCTGCTGGCCGGCGGAGGGCTGGGCCTGGTCGTCCAGGGCCTCCAGCTTGAAGGTGACGCCCTTGACGTACTGCTTCTTGTTGGCCGTCTTGACCGCGAGGTCGGCCGAGTTCTTGATGCCGAGGCCGAGGGCCGAGAGCTCGCCGGTGAGCGGGGAGTCCAGACCGATGGTGACGGTGACGCCGCCGCCCTCGCCAGAGCTGTCGCCGCCCTTGTCGTCGCGGGAACCGCAGGCGGTGAGGGTGAGTGCTCCCGCGGTGACCGCGGTGGTGAGTATGAGCAACGAACGGTTTCGCACGAAGGGTCCTTTCCCAGGCGCGGCCCCCTCTGCCGAGGCGGTGCCGTGGAGCTGCGGAGCAAGAGGTGCCGTAAGTGAATGCCGGGCCGTACTGCGTGGTGGTACGAGGCCGTGCAGGAGGTCCCGCTCCAGTGGCGCGGTGACTGGCCGTGACTCTAAGCGCAGGTGGGGAGGGTCGGGGAGCGGCGAGGGAAGGATGTGACTGTCTTGTTATGCCGACGGGTGGAGCGAGGCTGAGAGGTCATGCCAAAAGCGGGCATTGCGGTCCGTGGCGCGGTGTTCACATCGTGAGAACGTGCAGTTCCGCTAAGGGGCTTGAGGGAATCTTGGTGCTGACGTGGAGGTTTGGTGGCTCTCCGGATATCGGACGCGACGCCCGAACTGAGCGGACGGATGTCAAGCCTCGACGCCCTTTCGGCATCCTCCGTTGACGATCACCCAGTGTGACGAAAACCGCCTCCCGAAAGGTCGGTCGGTCACGCTCCCTTCGGCTGGAACCCGCCCCTCTCGAACGTACCTACGAGGGAGGTGAGTTGGGAGGGGCTGGCGTGAAAAAGGCATTCGGGAAAAGGAGTTGGGGCGCGGAGGGTGACCGCGGAGGGGAATCGGCGCGGTGGGACCCGCGCGCGCGGTTTCCCGTGAAGTGCCCGGATCCGTCCCGCGCATGCCGGAGGGGGCGGTACGCGCTCCGCGTACCGCCCCCTCCGGCGAAACAGGATGGCCGTCCGGCCGGCCCGCCCGGCTCAGGCGCCGGCGAGCTTCGCCTCCGGCGGCAGGTTGCCCGCGTCCAGCGGACCGATCTCCCGCAGCATGCAGGTGAGGCGGGCCGAGCAGACCCGACGCCCCTCCTCGTCGCTGATGACGATCTCGTACGTCGCCGTCGACCGCCCGCGGTGCACCGGGGTCGCCACGCCGGTCACCAGACCGCTGCGCGCCCCCCGGTGGTGGGTGCAGTTCAGGTCCACGCCCACCGCGATCTTCGACGAGCCGCCGTGCAGCATCGAGCCCACCGAGCCCAGCGTCTCCGCCAGCACCGCCGAGGCGCCGCCGTGCAGCAGCCCGTACGGCTGGGTGTTGCCCTCCACCGGCATCGTGCCGACGACCTTCTCCGCCGAGGCCTCCAGGATCTGGACGCCCATCCGGTTCCCCAGGTGCCCCGCCGAGAACAGCGCCGGCAGATCCACGCCGAGCGCGGCGTACTCGTCGATGACCTCCTGCGGGAACTTCACGTGCTGCTGCTCACCCATGGCCCGGCTCCGTTCGTCGTCGTACGACTGATCCTTCCGTCGCCCGGCTGGCTGAGCAAGCGCTTAGGCGGACGGCTGCGGAGATTCTTCCAGACGCACGATCACGGACTTGCTCGCGGGGGTGTTGCTGATGTCGGCCGTCGACTCCAGCGGGACCAGCACGTTCGTCTCCGGGTAGTACGCCGCCGCGCAGCCCCGGGCCGTCGGATAGTGCACCACCCGGAAACCGGGCGCCCGCCGCTCGCTGCCGTCCGTCCACTCGCTCACCAGGTCCGCGTACGCCCCGTCGGCCAGACCCAGCGCCGCCGCGTCCTCGGGGTGCACCAGGACCACCCGGCGGCCGCCCCGGATCCCCCGGTAGCGGTCGTCCAGGCCGTAGATCGTGGTGTTGTACTGGTCGTGCGAGCGGAGCGTCTGCAGCAGCAGCCGGCCCTCCGGCACCCTCGGGTACTCCACCGGCGCCGCCGTGAAGTTGGCCCTGCCGGTCTTCGTCGGGAAGCGCCGCTCGTCCCGCGGCGCGTGCGGCAGCGCGAAACCGCCGGGGTTCGCCGCGAGCCGCGCGTTGAAGTCCTCGAAGCCGGGCACCACGCGCGCGATCCGGTCCCGCACCGCCGCGTAGTCCGCCTCGAAGTCCTCCCACGGCGTCCGCGACGCCTCGCCGAGCACCGCCCGCGCCATCCGGGTCACGATCGCCGGCTCGGAGAGCAGGTGCGGGCTCGCCGGCGGCAGATTGCCGCGCGAGGCGTGCACCAGGCCCATCGAGTCCTCGACCGTCACGAACTGGCGCCCGCTCTTCTGCACGTCCTTGTCCGTGCGGCCCAGCGTCGGCAGGATCAGCGCCCGGGCGCCGGTCACCACGTGCGAGCGGTTCAGCTTCGTCGACACGTGCACCGTCAGCCGGGCCCTGCGCATCGCCGCCTCGGTCACCTCGGTGTCCGGGGTCGCGTCGACGAAGTTCCCGCCCATCGCGAAGAAGACCTTCGCCTCGCCGTCCCGCAGCGCCTGGATCGAGCGCACCACGTCGAAGCCGTGGTGGCGCGGCGAGACGATTCCGAACTCCTTGTCCAGCGCGTCCAGGAACGCCGGCGCCGGGCGCTCGAAGATGCCCATCGTCCGGTCGCCCTGCACGTTCGAATGCCCGCGCACCGGACACACGCCCGCGCCGGGCCGGCCGATGTTCCCCCGGAGCAGCAGCAGGTTGACCACCTCGCGGATGGTCGGCACGGAGTGCTTGTGCTGGGTCAGGCCCATCGCCCAGCAGACGATCGTCCGCTCCGAGGCCAGCACCATCTCCAGGGCCCGCTCGATCTCCGCGCGGGACAGCCCGGTCGCCGCGAGGGTCTCCGCCCAGTCGGCCTCCCCGGCCGCCGCCGCGAACTCCTCGAAGCCGTGGGTGTGCTCCCGTACGAACTCCTCGTCGACCGCCCCCGGCGTCTCCAGGACCAGCTTGTTGAGGAGCCGGAAGAGGGCCTGGTCGCCGCCGATCCGGATCTGGAGGAAGAGGTCGGTGAGCGCCGTCCCCTTCAGCATGCCCTGCGGGGTCTGCGGGTTCTTGAACCGCTCCAGACCGGCCTCCGGCAGCGGGTTCACCGAGATGATCCGCGCCCCGGCCGCCTTCGCCTTCTCCAGCGCGGAGAGCATCCGCGGATGGTTCGTGCCCGGGTTCTGCCCGGCCACGACGATCAGGTCCGCCCGGTGCAGGTCCTCCAGGGAGACGCTGCCCTTGCCGATGCCGATCGTCTCGGTCAGCGCCGAGCCCGAGGACTCGTGGCACATGTTCGAGCAGTCGGGGAGGTTGTTGGTGCCGAACTCGCGGGCGAAGAGCTGGAGCAGGAACGCGGCCTCGTTGCTGGTCCGGCCCGAGGTGTAGAAGAGCGCCTCGTCGGGGGAGGAGAGCGCGGTCAGCTCCTCCGCGAGGATCGCGAAGGCCCGCTCCCAGGTCACCGGCTCGTAGCGGTCGGCGCCCTCCGGCAGGTACATCGGCTGCGTGATCCGGCCCTGCTGCCCCAGCCAGTAGCCGCTGCGCTCCGCCAGCTCCGCCACCGGGTGCGCGGCGAAGAACCCCGGCGTCACCCGCCGCAGCGTCGCCTCCTCGGCGACCGCCTTCGCGCCGTTCTCGCAGAACTCCGCGAGGTGCCGCTTGTCGCCCTCGGGCCAGGCGCAGCCGGGACAGTCGAAACCGTCCTTCTGGTTGACCTTGAGGAGGGTGCGCGCGGTGCGCACGGCACCCATCTGCTCCTGCGCGATCCGCAGGGTGTGCCCGATCGCGGGCAGACCGGCGGCGGCGTGCTGCGGCGGCGTGACCTGCGGTGCGTCCTGGACCGGGTCGCCGGCCGGCGGCTTGCTGACCATCGCGCTCTCCCTTGAGCGATCGTCCTGCGTCGTACGCCCTCGATCCTGTCACGCGGCACCGACAACCCGGCACCCCGGCCGGTGTGGAAGGGATTGTCGGCGGCCCGTGGCAGGATCGTCCCGTGGCCGAGACAGCATCGAAGAACCCCGCAGACACCCGCCCCCGCCTGCTCCTCATGGACGGGCACTCGCTCGCGTACCGGGCGTTCTACGCACTGCCCGTGGAGAACTTCACCACCGCGACCGGGCAGCCGACGAACGCGATCTACGGCTTCGCGTCGATGCTGGCGAACACCCTGCGCGACGAGGCGCCCACGCACTTCGCGGTCGCCTTCGACGTGTCCCGCAGGACCTGGCGCTCGCAGGAGTTCCCCGAGTACAAGGCGAACCGCTCCAGCACCCCCGACGAGTTCAAGGGCCAGGTCGAGCTGATCGGCGAGCTGCTCGACGCCATGCACGCGCCGCGGTTCGCCGTCGACGGCTTCGAGGCCGACGACATCATCGCCACCCTCGCCACCCAGGCCGAGGCCGAGGGCTTCGAGGTCCTCATCGTCACCGGCGACCGGGACTCCTTCCAGCTGGTCACCGACCGCACCACCGTGCTCTACCCCACCAAGGGCGTCTCCGAGCTGACCCGCTTCACCCCGGAGAAGGTCCAGGAGAAGTACGGCCTCACCCCCTCCCAGTACCCGGACTTCGCCGCCCTGCGCGGCGACCCGTCCGACAACCTCCCGGGCATCCCCGGCGTCGGCGAGAAGACCGCCGCCAAGTGGATCAACCAGTTCGGCTCCTTCGCCGAGCTCGTCGAGCGCGCCGACGAGGTCAAGGGCAAGGCCGGGCAGAACTTCCGGGACCACCTGGAGTCCGTCAAGCTCAACCGCGTCCTCACCGAGATGGTCCGGGACGTCGAGCTGCCGAAGACCGTCGCCGACCTCGCCCGCGAGCCGTACGACCGCAAGGCCGTCGCCCTGGTCCTCGACACCCTGGAGATCCGCAACCCCTCGCTGCGCGAGCGGCTCCTCGCCGTCGACCCCGGCTCCGCCGAGGAGGCCGAGCCGGCCCCCGCCCCCGGCGTCGAGCTCGACTTCGCCGTCCTCGGCTCCGGCGAGCTCGCCCCCTGGCTGGCCGCCCACGGCGAGCAGCCCCTCGGCGTCGCCACCGTCGACGCCTGGGCCCTCGGCACCGGCTCCGTCGCCGAGATCGCCCTGGCCGGCGCCGGCGGCGAGGCCGCCTGGTTCGACCCCAGCGAGCTCGACGAGGCCGACGAGCGGGCCTGGGCCGCCTGGATCGCCGACCCGGAGCGCCCCAAGGTCCTGCACAACGCCAAGGGCGCGATGCGGGTCTTCCCCGAGCACGGCTGGAGCGTCGCCGGCGTCACCATGGACACCGCGCTCGCCGCCTACCTGGTCAAGCCCGGCCGCCGCTCCTTCGCCCTGGACGCCCTCTCCCTGGAGTACCTCGGCCGCGAGCTCGCCCCGGCCGCCGCCACCGAGGGCCAGCTCGCCTTCGGCGCCGAGGACCACGCCGAGGCCGAGGCCCTCATGACCCAGGCCCGCGCCGTCCTCGACCTGGGGGCCGCCTTCGAGTCCAGGCTCGACGAGGTCGGCGCCCGCGAGCTGCTGTACGACATCGAACTGCCCACCTCCGTCCTCCTCGCCCGCCTGGAGCGGCACGGCATCGCCGCCGACCGCGACCACCTGGAGGCGATGGAGCAGCAGTTCGCCGGGGCCGTGCAGCAGGCCGTCAAGGAGGCCCACGCCTCCGTCGGCCACGAGTTCAACCTCGGCTCGCCCAAGCAGCTCCAGGAGGTCTTCTTCGGCGAGCTCAACCTCCCGAAGACCAAGAAGACCAAGACCGGCTACACCACCGACGCCGACGCGCTCGCCTGGCTGGCCGGCCAGACCGAGCACGAACTGCCGGTGATCATGCTCCGCCACCGCGAGCAGGCCCGGCTCCGCTCCACCGTCGAGGGCCTGATCAAGACGATCGCCGCCGACGGCCGGATCCACACCACCTTCAGCCAGACCGTCGCCGCCACCGGCCGGCTCTCCTCCACCGACCCCAACCTGCAGAACGTGCCGGTGCGGACGGACGAGGGCCGCGCCATCCGGCACGGCTTCGTCGTCGGCGAGGGCTTCGAGTCCCTCATGACCGCCGACTACAGCCAGATCGAACTGCGCGTCATGGCCCACCTCTCCGAGGACGAGGGCCTCATCGAGGCCTTCACCTCCGGGGAGGACCTGCACACCACCGTCGCCTCGCAGGTCTTCGGCGTCGAGCGGTCCGCGGTCGACGCCGAGATGCGCCGCAAGATCAAGGCCATGTCGTACGGCCTCGCCTACGGCCTCTCCGCCTTCGGTCTCTCCCAGCAGCTGAACATCGACCCGGGCGAGGCCCGCGGCCTGATGGACACCTACTTCGAGCGCTTCGGCGGGGTGCGGGACTATCTGCGCCGGGTCGTCGACGAGGCCCGCGCCACCGGTTACACCGAGACCATGCTCGGCCGCCGCCGCTACCTGCCGGACCTCAACAGCGACAACCGCCAGCGCCGCGAGGCCGCCGAGCGGATGGCGCTCAACGCCCCGATCCAGGGCACGGCCGCCGACATCGTCAAGGTCGCCATGCTCAAGGTCGACCAGGCCCTCACCGAGGCCGGCCTCGCCTCCCGGATGCTCCTCCAGGTCCACGACGAAATCGTCCTGGAGATCGCCCCCGGCGAGCGCGAGCGCGTCGAGGCCCTGGTCCGCGAGCAGATGTCGGCCGCCGCGGAGCTCCGCGCCCCGCTCGACGTCTCCGTCGGCTTCGGCCCGGACTGGGACTCCGCCGCGCACTGACCCCGTACCGTTCCGCCGGTGGCCGCACCTCCCCGAGGGGCGCGGCCACCGGAGCCGCCCCGCCCGCCGCCCCCGCCTCCGGGATCAGCGAACGCCCGGACGGGAGCGCGCCGTACGGTCCGCGGGCTCTCCCTCCGTTCCCGCTCCCCTTTCCCTTCCCGTTCCCGCACCGGCGGCCGCTCCCCGCCCTCGCAGCCGGGCCGCCGTCCCGTACAGCAGCAGCCCCGCGACGAGGCCCGCGCCCGCCCCGAAGCAGGCGGTCGGGATGATGTCGAGCGGGGTCTCGATGCGGCCCCAGCCCCAGTACGCCGCCCAGCGCAGCACCCGGTGCGCGATCCCCGCCAGCACGCAGGCCCCGATCAGCAGCAGTGCCGCCCGCCGCTCGCGCCGCCCCGGCACCGGCACCGCGGCGGGCGGCTCCGCACCGGCCGGCACCGCCCGCAGCGCCCGGGCCGTGAACCAGCCCAGCAGGGCGAGCGCCAGCGCCGAACCGCCGTACTGCACGTACAGATAGACGGGGAAGCCGGCCACCACCTCCGACAGGAAGGGGAGCGCCCGCGTCCCCCACCGGTCGAGGTGGGTGAAGGCGTCCCAGACCACGTGCGTGACCGCGCCGAGCACCGCCGAGACGGCGAACCAGGCGACGAGCCCGGCCGGCCGCCGCTCCCGCCACGGCCGGCCGCGCACCACCCCGTACACCCGGCCGCGCCACCGCGCCGGCAACAGGCCCACCAGCGGCTCGCGGACCGTCAGCCACAGCCCCACCAGGGCGGCGGCGATCAGCACGTCGACGGTGAGGATCCCGACGGGGGAGTGGGTCACGTCCCCGAACGCCATCGCCTCGGGGACCACCGTCGCCGCGAAGTAGGTGAGGTCGGGGGAGAAGCTTCCGGCGACGAGGGCGGAGGCGACCAGCGGCCCCCGCGCGGTCCCGTCCCGCCGCAGCCCCGGCAGGACGGCGGCGGCGTGGCTCAGGGTGAAGGGCACGGAGAACCTCCCGGTCGTACGCATGATCGGCCCGAGTGCAAGAGGCACCGGACCGCCCACGCGGTTCCCACGCATCCCGTACGCCCCGTACGTCCCGAGGGGTTCGGGGGCGCCGCACTCCGGAGGTCCGGTCTCCGGAGTGCGGACCTCCGTGTCCGGCCGCCGGGAGGCCAAGGGGTGACGAAAGCGTGAAACACGGTCAGGCCGTGGTGTCGTGTGCTAGGGACATCGCATAGGGTCGCCTGAGGCCGCACGCGGGGAGCGTGGGGCCGCAGTCGACTGGGGAGGGAGTTCCGGAATGGCAGCGCAATTCGGCCGCCGCCTGCGCAGGGGAGCGACGAGCGGCGCGATCGTCGCCGCCGCGGTCGCGGCGCTGGCCGCCTCGCAGGGCCCGGGGGCGATCCCGCCGCCGACCGACAACCTCAGCGGCGACACCGCCATCGGTGCCGGCGACGCCACGACCCCGCACGGCGGAGGGGACGCCGGCGGCTCGGCGACCGGCGACTCGCCCTACTACACGGACCTGCCGCCGCTGAACCCCCCGAAGGTGCCCGGAGTGGCGCCCACCGCTCCCCAGGTGCCGATCGTCACCGGCCCCGCCGCGGCCGGCATACCCGCGACCGTCCTCGCCGCCTACCAGCGGGCCGAGGCCGCGATCCGTGCCTCCGACCCCTCCTGCAACCTGCCCTGGCAGCTCCTCGCCGGCATCGGCAAGGTGGAGTCCGGGCAGGCGAGCGGCGGCCGCGTCGACGGCAACGGCACCACCTTGACCCCGATCCTCGGCCCGGCCCTCGACGGCAACGGCTTCGCCCTCATCCAGGACACCGACGACGGTGCCTTCGACGGCGACACCACCCACGACCGGGCCCTCGGCCCCATGCAGTTCATCCCGTCCACCTGGGCCGCCTGGGGCCAGGACGCCAACGGCGACGGGAAGAAGGACCCCCAGAACGTCTACGACGCCGCCCTGGCCGCGGGCATGTACCTGTGCGCCGGCGACCGGAACCTGGCGATCAAGGCCGACCTCGACAAGGCGATCCTCAGCTACAACCGTTCCACGGAGTACCTGACGACCGTCCTCAACTGGTTCGAGTACTACGGGCGCGGCGCCCACACCGTCCCGGACGGCGCGGGCCAGCTGCCGGTCGACCGCAGCGACCGCCCCGCCCCCGGCCGGTCCCCCGTCCCGGTCTCGCCGAGCTCGCCGACCGCGCCGTCTCCGCGCCCGTCGCAGGACAGGCCGTCGCCGAAGCCCTCCGACCCGGCCACGACCCCGCCGCCGAAGCCCGCGGAGCCGACGAAGCCGCCGACCGCGGACCCGAGCCGGCCGGACGTCGGCACGCCCGTCGAGGTCCCGCCGACCCTCCGGGTCGCCCGCCTCAAGGCCGGCACGGCGACCCTCACCGCAGTCACCGGCAGCGCCTTCGCCCAGGCCGCGTCCGTCACCGCCGTGGACGCCTCCGGCCGCCCGGTCGCCGGCGTCAGCGTCCGCTTCGCGCTCCCCGCCACCACCGACGCCCGCTTCCCCGCCGGCGCCACCACGGTCACCGTCGTCTCGGACGCGCGGGGCGTCGCCGAGGCGCCCGCCCTGCGCGCCGGCGAGAAGGCCGCCTCCTTCACCATCCGCGCCACCGTCCCCGGCCGCTCCTCCCTGCCGGCCGCCGAACTGAAGGCGACCGTCGAGGTCCGCAAGGCCGACGCCCTCACCCGCGTCGGCGACACCGCCCTGACGGCCGAGACCGGCGCCCGCTACGCCGACGTCACCGTGGAGGCCCGTCTCGCCGGCGCCCTCGCCCAGGGCGTGACCGTGACCGCCGTCATCACCGACTCCTCGGCCTCCGACGCCCAGAGCGCCGACGGCCCGTCCTTCGGCAAGGACGCCGCCGGCAACCCGATCCGCACCAAGGTCCTGAAGACCGACGCCCAGGGCCGCCTGGTCGTCGCGGGCCTCGTGGCGGGCCAGAAGGCCGGCGACTACGTCCTGCTGCTCACCGCGCCCGGCGGCGGCACCGCGAAGGTGGCGCTCGAGGTCACGGCCCCGGCCCCCACGTCGCCCACGGACCCGACCGAGAAGCCGACCACGGACCCGGCGCCGACCCCCTCCACGTCCCCGTCGACCTCTCCCTCGACCTCGCCGTCCGCCACCGCCTCGCCCACCGCGAGCGCCTCGCCCTCCGCCTGACCCGCGCCTCCTCTCTCCGCCCCGCCCCCGCCGTCCCCTCCCGGGACGCCGGGGGCGGCGCGCGTTCCGGTCCGTCCCGCCACGAGCTGTTCTCATCCCACGGCCGCGTTGCTACGGTGCCCCCGTCCTGACGACCCATCAGATCACTTGCCGGGAGGCCGACATGCGCGCCCTCGTCGCCGCGGCGATCGGACTCGTGCCCGTCCTGCTCTTCGTCCTGCTCGTCTCCCTGGTCGATCTGCCGCCCGACGGCCCCACCTCGCCCAGACCCCTGCTCACCGCCGACCCCGGCCCCAAGAAGCAGGGAGTCCCCGTGCGCCGCCGAGCCGGCCTCGTCCTCCTCTCCTTCGCCGTCCTCTTCGCCGCCATGGCGCCCACCCTGCGCTGGTACGCCTTCCCCCGGCTGGCCAAGGTCCCGCCGAACCAGTACCAGGAGGTGGTCCTGGAGGCCCGCCCCGCGACCCTCCTCGACCACGGCACCCTCAAGTCCCGCGAGGTCGAGAAGATCACCATCGTCCAGACCCTCAAGGGCAACGTGGAGGAGTCGCGGCGGATCGAGGCCGGCACCGACCGCGACGTCGTGGTCTGGGACGCCCTCTCCTACGTCATGGGTCCCGACGGCGGGATGGTGTCCAAGATCCCGGAGCGGTACGTCTTCGACGGCCACACCCAGGACCCGGTGAACGCCCCCGGCGAGATGGTCGACGGCGACCCGGTCGAGCGCGAGGGCATCGAGTTCAAGTGGCCCTTCCTCACCGAGAAGCGCGACCACCTCCACTTCGACGCCCAGACCCGCACCGCCGCCCCCATCCACTACGCGGGCACCCGCACCTTCCGCGGCCTGGAGGTCTCCTACTACGAGCAGACCGTCCCCTGGACCCGGGCCCCCATGCCCAAGACCATGCCGATCGAGGGCATCACCCCCGAGCTCATCGCCTCCACCGGCCTCACCCGCTGGTACACCACGAAGCGCATGTTCTGGGTCGAGCCCGTCACCGGCGCCCCCGTCAACGGCGAGGAGATCCACCAGGAGGAGCTCCGCGGCGCCAAGGCCCTCCTGGGCACCGACACCCTCACCGTCTTCGACGGCCACGTGAAGATGCGCGAGGACTACATCGCCGACACCGTCGAGCTGGTCTCCGCCCACCGCACCACCGTCCTCCTCCTGGTCTCCCGGCTCCCCTGGACCTTCACCTTCCTCGCCCTCCTCCTCTTCGCCCTCGCGCTCCGGCTGGAGCACCGCTCCCGCCGTCCCGCCCCGGAGCCGGCGCCGCGGCCCGCCCCCGAGCCGGTGGTCACCCCTCCCGTCTGAGCCGCGCGCTCGTGTGCCGGGTCGGCACCGCCGCCGAGGGGTCCTCCGGCCACGGGTGCCTCGGGTACCGCCCCCGCAGCTCCGCCCGCACCGCCCGGTACCCGTCCCGCCAGAACGAGGCCAGATCCGCGGTCACGGCCGCCGGCCGCCCGGCGGGGGAGAGCAGATGGACGAGGACCGGCACCCCCGCCACCCGAGGCGTGTCGGCCAGCCCGAACATCTCCTGGAGCTTCACCGCGAGCACCGGCCGCCCCTCCCCGTACGCCACCCGGATCCGCGAACCGCTCGGCACCTCGATCCGCTCCGGCGCCAGCTCGTCCAGCCGCCCCGCCTCGCCCGACGCCCACGGCAACAGCCGCCGCAGCGCCTCCCCGGCGTCGATCCGCTCCAGATCCGCCCGCCGCGCCGCCCGCGACAGCTCCGGCTCCAGCCACTCCTCGGCCCGCTCCACCAGCGCCTCCTCCGCCACGTCCGGCCACGCCCCGCCGACCGCCCCGTGCAGGAACGCCAGCCGCTCCCGCAGCTCCACCGCCTCCCGCCCCCACCGCAGCAACCCCGTCCCCTCCCGCCGCAGCCCGTCGAGGAGCGCCTCCCGCACCAGCGCCGGATCCGCCCCCGCCCCCAGCGGCCGCACGGTCAGCTCCACCGCCCCGAGCCGCTCCACCGACCGCGCCACCACGTCGCCGTCCTCCCAGCGCACCTCCTCGCCCGAGCGGAGCAGGTGCCCCGCCGCCCGCCGCGCCACGGCCTCGTCCACCACCGCGGCGAGCCGCACCCGTGCCGTCGCGTCCCGGGCCGTCCGGTCCGCCACCGCCACCGCCAGCCACGGCGCCGACCGCAGCCCCGAACCCTCCGCGAGCCGCGCCCCGCTCCCGGACACCATCAGGTGCCCGCCCCGCTCCCGCGCCCGCGCCACCCGCTCGGGGAACGCCAGCGCCGTCACCACCCCCGCCACCGCGTCGTCCCCGGCCGCCCGCCCTTCCCCGGCCCCGCCCTCCGCCTCCGAGGCCGCCGCCCGCTCCAGGCGCCGCACCTCCGCCCGCCACCTGGCCCCGTACGCGTCCCCGCCCAGGCGGGCCTCCCGCCACGCCGCCGCCAGATCGTCCCCGTACTCCCGCGGCGGCTCCTCGCTCAGCAGCGCCACCACCTCGGCCGCCCGCCGCGCGCCCACCTCCGCCGCCCCGTCGAGCAGCGCCCGCCCGAGCCGCGGATGCACCCCGAGCCGGGCCATCCGCACCCCCCGCCCGGTCGCCTTCCCCGCCCCGTCCACCGCCCCGATCGACGC
This sequence comes from Streptomyces roseolus, assembly GCF_014649855.1. Classification (GTDB taxonomy): domain Bacteria; phylum Actinomycetota; class Actinomycetes; order Streptomycetales; family Streptomycetaceae; genus Streptomyces; species Streptomyces roseolus. The sequence goes on from NZ_BMTV01000002.1 coordinate 387,563, forward strand.
GAGCACCGAACGGGCCGCCGCCAGCGCCCCGGCCGGCGGCGCGTCGAGCAGCGCCAGGCCCTCCGCCGTCGGATCGCCCCAGCAGGCGGCCCGCAGCGCGAACCCGGCCAGGTCGGCGATCCGGATCTCCGGCGCAGGGAACCGCGCCCGCCCGCTCTCCTCCGCCTCCGACCAGCACCGGTACACCGTCCCCGGTGCCTCACGCCCCGAGCGCCCCGCCCGCTGCGTCGCCGCCGCGGCCGACACCGGCACCGTCGCCAGCGACCCCAGGCCGCGCGCGTGGTCCATCCGCGGCTCTCGGGCGAGCCCCGCGTCCACCACGACCCGGACCCCCGGCACCGTGAGGCTCGACTCCGCCACCGACGTCGACAGCACCACCCGCCGCCGCCCACCGGGCCCCGCACCCCGCAGCACCGCGTCCTGCACCGCCCCCGGTGCCCGCCCGTGCAGCTGGAGCACCTCGGCGTCCACCCCGTCGAGCAGCCCGGCCGTGCGCGCGATCTCCCCGGTGCCCGGCAGGAAGCAGAGGACGTCTCCCTCGTGCCGCGCCAGCGCCTCCCGGACCGTCGCCGCCACGTGCCGCAGCAGCGCCGGATCCACCCAGGTGCCGTGTGCCGGCCGGATCCCCGCCGGCGGCGGCGCGTGGACCACCGCGAACCCGTGCCCCTCGCCCTCGCTGCGCACCACCGGCGCGGGCCCGCCGCCCTCCTGGGAGGTCAGCAGCCGGGCCCACGCCTCCGCGTCACTGGTCGCCGAGGCCGCGACGACCCCCAGCTCCGGCCGCAGCGCGGCCCGCACGTCCACCAGGAACGCGAGGGCGGTGTCGGCGTCCAGATGGCGCTCGTGGCACTCGTCGAGCAGCACCACGTCCACCCCCGCGAGCTCGGGATCCCGCTGGAGCCGCTGGAGCAGCAGGCCGGTCGTCACCACCTCGACCCGCGTCGCGGGCCCCGCCCGCCGTTCGCCGCGCACCGCGAAGCCGACCGTGCCGCCGACGCCCTCGCCCAGCAGCCAGGCCATCCGTCCGGCCGCCGCCCGCACCGCCATCCGGCGCGGCTCGGCCACCAGCACCCGCCGCTCCGGCCCGTTCCCTGTCAGCCCCGCGAGGGCCAGCGGCACCAGCGTGGTCTTGCCGGTGCCGGGCGGCGCGTGCAGCACCGCCGTGCCGCGCCCTTCGAGCGCGGCCAGCAGCTCGGGAACGGCATGCCGGACGGGAAGCAGATCGAGTACGTCGTTTCGGATCACGCACTCAGTCTCGTACGCGAAGGAAAAAGGGCGGGCCCGGTTGTCCACAGGCCCGCCCATAAGTACGACTGTCGGACATCCGGCGGTCGGTGTGCGAAGGGACCTCAGTCCTCGCGCTCGCACACGAAGATCGCCGTGCCCGGGATGAGGTTCCCCCGGAGCGGGGACCAGCCGCCCCACTCCTGGCCGTTCCACTCCGGCCACTCCGGCTCGACCAGGTCCACCAGCCGGAAGCCGCCCGCCACCACGTCCCGCACCCGGTCGCCGAGCGTCCGGTGGTGCTCCACGTACACCGCGCGCCCCCGCTCGTCCTGCTCGACGTAGGGCGTGCGGTCGAAGTAGGAGGCGGCGACCGACAGGCCCTCCGGCCCCGGCTCGTCCGGGAACGCCCAGCGGATGGGGTGGGTCACCGAGAACACCCAGCGACCGCCCGGCCGCAGCACCCGGCGCACCTCGCGGAAGACCCGCACCGGATCGGCCACGAACGGCACCGCGCCGTACGCCGAGCACGCGAGGCCGAAGGAGCCGTCGCGGAAGGGGAGCGCCCCCGCGTCCGCCTCGACCAGCGGCACCTCCCCGCCGATCCGCAGGGCGTGCTGGAGCTGTCGGTGCGAGAGGTCCAGCGCCACCGGCTTCGCTCCCTGCGCCGCCAGCCACCGGGAGCACTGCGCGGCGCCGGCGCCGATCTCCAGGACGTCGAGCCCCTTCAGTCCCTCCGTCGGCCCGAGCAGTCCGGCCTCGGCCTCGTCGAGCCCCTCCGGGCCCCACACGAAGCGGTCGTCGCCGAGGAAGGCGCCGTGGTCGTTCTGGTACTCGTCGGCGTTCCGGTCCCACCAGCCCCGGCTGGCCCGGCTGCTCTCCGCGTCACCGGCGTCACGCCGGGTCGCCACCGCCTCGTCGGCGTCCGTCTCGAAGCGGTCGTCCTGTCCGTACTCTTGGTTCATCTCGCCCGTCGATGTAGTTTGCGCTCAGTGCCACGGAACGGCGGAGGCCCGCCGACGGCCCGCTGACGGACACGAGTTGTGCCGGGTTCGCGCACTTCCGTCCCGGCTGCGCGCTTCGCGCATTGACCCTGTCCGGCCGCCCCCGTATGCTAAAGGTTGCGCTGCGGGCCTGCGCGCCTCAGACGGAGCAGGCCGCGCTCGCACCTGTTGCAGTCCCCTCGGTTTTCGAGGCGCCCCCGGGTCTCCGGGAAGGCGCTTCATCAGCTGTCCGGCTTCTTCAGTGCGATACGGGCTCTCGGCGTAGCAGTACCTACGACTTTCTGTCCGTAACCGGAGCCCTTTCCCACATGACGAGCAGCACCGAGACCACCGCCACCACCCCGCAGGTTGCGGTCAACGACATCGGTAACGAGGAAGCCTTCCTCGCCGCGATCGACGAGACGATCAAGTACTTCAACGACGGCGACATCGTCGACGGCGTCATCGTGAAGGTCGACCGGGACGAGGTCCTGCTCGACATCGGTTACAAGACCGAAGGTGTCATCCCGAGCCGCGAGCTCTCGATCAAGCACGACGTCGACCCGAACGAGGTCGTCAAGGTCGGCGACGAGATCGAGGCCCTTGTTCTCCAGAAGGAGGACAAGGAAGGCCGCCTGATCCTCTCGAAGAAGCGCGCCCAGTACGAGCGCGCCTGGGGCACCATCGAGAAGATCAAGGAAGAGGACGGCATCGTCACCGGTACCGTCATCGAGGTCGTCAAGGGTGGTCTCATCCTCGACATCGGCCTCCGCGGCTTCCTCCCGGCCTCCCTGGTCGAGATGCGTCGTGTCCGCGACCTCCAGCCCTACGTGGGCAAGGAGCTCGAGGCGAAGATCATCGAGCTGGACAAGAACCGCAACAACGTGGTCCTGTCCCGCCGCGCCTGGCTGGAGCAGACCCAGTCCGAGGTCCGCCAGACCTTCCTCACGACCCTCCAGAAGGGTCAGGTCCGCTCCGGCGTCGTGTCCTCGATCGTCAACTTCGGTGCCTTCGTGGACCTGGGCGGCGTCGACGGTCTCGTCCACGTCTCCGAGCTGTCCTGGAAGCACATCGACCACCCGTCCGAGGTCGTCGAGGTCGGCCAGGAGGTCACCGTCGAGGTTCTCGACGTGGACATGGACCGCGAGCGTGTCTCCCTGTCGCTGAAGGCGACGCAGGAGGACCCGTGGCAGCAGTTCGCCCGCACGCACCAGATCGGCCAGGTCGTCCCCGGCAAGGTCACCAAGCTGGTTCCGTTCGGTGCGTTCGTCCGCGTGGACGAGGGCATCGAGGGCCTGGTCCACATCTCCGAGCTGGCCGAGCGCCACGTGGAGATCCCGGAGCAGGTCGTCCAGGTCAACGACGAGATCTTCGTCAAGGTCATCGACATCGACCTCGAGCGTCGCCGGATCTCGCTGTCCCTGAAGCAGGCCAACGAGTCCTTCGGTGCCGACCCGGCGTCGGTCGAGTTCGACCCGACCCTGTACGGCATGGCCGCGTCCTACGACGACCAGGGCAACTACATCTACCCCGAGGGCTTCGACCCCGAGACCAACGACTGGCTCGAGGGCTACGAGACCCAGCGCGAGGCCTGGGAGGCCCAGTACGCCGAGGCGCAGGCGCGCTTCGAGCAGCACCAGGCCCAGGTCATCAAGTCCCGCGAGGCCGACGAGGCCGCCGCTGCCGAGGGCGCTGCCGCCCCGGCCGCCGGCAACGCCGGTGCGGGCATCTCGGGTGGCTCCTACTCCTCCGAGTCGGACGACTCCGCCGGCGCCCTGGCGTCGGACGAGGCCCTCGCCGCCCTCCGCGAGAAGCTCGCCGGCGGCCAGAGCTGAACAGGCTCACCGCTGAGCGGCGCTAGTCGCTAGCAGTACACCGGGGCCCGCTCCCTCCCGGGGGAGCGGGCCCCGGTCGTTTTTCCGCCACATCGGCCCGAACGAGCCCTGGCGGGAATGACCTTGCGCCGTAGGACGTTCTCCCGGGAGACGCGAGGAGGAGCGGTAACCGTGCTTGATCCCCAGGATTTGTACGAATGGGACGCCAAGGGCCTGGCCGTGGTCGACCTGGCCCTGGCACAGGAGTCGACCGGGCTGGTCATGCTGTACCACTTCGACGGCTACATCGACGCGGGCGAGGCCGGCGAGCAGATCGTCGAGCGGGTGCTCGACACCCTTCCTCACCAGGTCGTCGCCCGCTTCGACCACGACCGGCTGGTGGACTACCGGGCCCGCCGCCCCCTGCTGACCTTCCGGCGCGACCGCTGGGCCGGGTACGAGACCCCCGCCATCGAGGTCCGCCTCGTCCAGGACGCCACCGGCGCCCCCTTCCTGTTCCTCTCCGGCCCGGAGCCGGACGTCGAGTGGGAGCGCTTCGCCGCCGCCGTCGCCCAGATCGTCGAGCGGCTCGGCGTACGGCTCGCCGTCAACTTCCACGGCATCCCCATGGGCGTGCCGCACACCCGGCCCGTCGGCCTCACCCCGCACGGCAACCGCACCGACCTCATGCCCGGCCACCGCAGCCCCTTCGACGAGGCCCAGGTGCCCGGCAGCGCCCAGTCCCTCATCGAGTTCCGGCTCTCCGAGGCCGGTTTCGACACCCTCGGGGTCGCCGCCCACGTGCCGCACTACGTGGCCCGCTCCCCGTACCCGGACGCGGCGCTCACCGTGCTGGAAGCCGTCACCGCCGCCACCGGCCTCGTCCTCCCGGGCGTCGCCCACGCGCTGCGCACCGAGGCCCGCCGCACCCAGACCGAGATCGACCGGCAGATCGGCGCCGGGGACGAGGAGCTCGTCGCCCTGGTCCAGGGGTTGGAGCACCAGTACGACGCGGTGGCCGGTGCGGAGACCCGCGGCAGCCTGGTCGCCGAGCCCGTCGACCTGCCCTCCGCCGACGAGCTGGGGCGCGAGTTCGAGCGCTTCCTCGCCGAGCGGGAGGGCGACTCCTAGGGTCGCGGGAGCGGGGGCCTAAGCTGCCGCTCATGCTGAAGATCGGACTGACCGGCGGCATCGGCGCCGGCAAGAGTGAGGTGTCGCGGCTGCTCGTCTCGTACGGGGCCGTGCTGATCGACGCGGACCGGATCGCCCGCGAGGTGGTCGAGCCGGGCACCGAGGGGCTCGCGGCCGTCGTGGCCGCCTTCGGGGAGTCCGTCCTCACCGAGGACGGCACTCTCGACCGGCCGAAACTCGGTTCCATCGTCTTCGCCGACCCGGAGCGGCTGGCCACGCTCAACGCGCTCGTGCACCCGCTCGTCGGCGCCCGGTCGGCCGAGCTGGAGAGCGCCGCCGGCCCCGGGGACGTGGTGGTCCACGACGTGCCGCTGCTGACCGAGAACGGCCTCGCCCCGCTCTACGACCTCGTGGTCGTCGTCGACGCCTCGCCCGAGACTCAGCTCGACCGGCTGGTACGGCTCCGGGGCATGGCCGAGGAGGAGGCGAGGGCCCGGATGGCGGCGCAGGCCACCCGGGCGGCCCGGCTGGAGATCGCGGACCTCGTGATCGACAACGACGGCCCCCTCGACGCGCTGGAGCCGCAGGTGCGGAAGGTGTGGGAGGAGCTGGTGCGTCGGGCGGCCGAGACGGCCTAGGGTCTGTTGCGAAAGTGGATCTTGTTCGTTGATGATCACGTCCTGTGGGACGTGGGGATCTGACGAACG
>NZ_BMTV01000003.1:0-221848 GCF_014649855.1 Streptomyces roseolus
AACCCTCCGGGGCGTGTCGGCAGGTGGGCACACGGGCCCCTCGGACGCCGACCAGACTTCCCGGCACACCAGCATCGTTTCGTTGATGCGTTCTTCACACCCTATCGGGCGCACGGGAGTCTCACCAGGCGTCTCTCACCTGCTGGAACAGGGTGAAGGGCCCTGTCCCCACCAAGGCGCGAGGTGGGGTCAGGGCCCTTCTGGAGCCGGGCCGCGGGGGACGGTCAGACGGTGGTCCTCACCGGCTCCTGGTCGGCGTCTCCGTCCGTGCCGCCTTCCGCGTCGAGGCCGGCTTCGCGGCGCTTGACGAAGGCGAGGAAGGAGTTCAGCTCCCGCTTGACGACGGGGGCGAGGAGGTAGAGGCCGATGATGTTGATGACGGCGAGCATGAAGAGCACCGCGTCGGCCATGTCGATCAGGGTCTGGAGGGTGAGCAGGGAGCCCGCGACGGCGAAGACCGTGTAGACGACCTTGTAGGTCAGCTCGCTGGCGCGGCCGCGGCCGAAGAGGTGGGTCCACGCCTTGAGGCCGTAGTAGCCCCAGGTCAGCACGGTGGAGATCGCGAAGAGCATGACCGCGATGGTGAGGATGTACGGGAACCAGGGCAGGACCGTGGCGAAGGCGTCGGAGGTGATGGTGACGCCGCCGATGGAGTCGCCGCCGTTGCGGACCTCGACGTAGCTGGCGGGGTTGGCGATGACGATGGTCAGCGCCGTCATGGTGCAGATGACGACGGTGTCGATGAAGGGCTCCAGGAGGGCGACCAGGCCCTCGCTGGCGGGGTGCTTGGTCTTGACCGCGGAGTGGGCGATCGGGGCGGAGCCCAGGCCGGCCTCGTTGGAGAACGCGGCCCGCTTGAAGCCGATGATCAGCGCACCGAGGACGCCGCCGGCGACGCCCTGGGGGTTGAAGGCCCCCTCGATGATCGTGGAGACCGCGGCGGGGACGGCGGTGACGTGGACGGCGATGACGACGAGGCAGGCTGCGATGTAGATGCCGGCCATGGCGGGGACGAGCTTGCTGGTGACGGAGGCGATGGAGCGGATGCCGCCGAGGAGCACGATGCCGACGAGCGCGGCGATCAGGATGCCGAAGAACAGGGCGCCCGCCGAGGAGCCCATGATGCCGTTCTCGCCACCGGTGACGGAGACGAGCTGGGCGTAGGACTGGTTGACCTGGAAGAGGTTGCCGCCGAACAGGCCGAAGAACAGGACCATGAAGGAGGCGAGGACCGCGAGGACCTTGCCGAGCGTCTTGCCGTTCTTGCCGAAGCGGTCGGCGAGGCCCTTGGGCAGGTAGTGCATGGGGCCGCCGGAGACCGTGCCGTCGGGGTGCACCTCGCGGTACTTCACGCCGAGGGTGACTTCGACGAACTTGGTGGCCATGCCGAGCAGGCCGCACAGGATCATCCAGAAGGTGGCGCCGGGGCCGCCGATGGAGACCGCGACGGCCACACCGGCGATGTTGCCGAGGCCGACGGTGCCGGAGACGGCCGCGGTGAGCGCCTGGAAGTGGTTGACCTCGCCGGCCGACCCCTTCTCGTCGTACTTCCCGCGCACCACGTCCACGGCGAGGCGGAACTTGCGCAGCTGGACGAAGCCGAACCAGCCGGTGAAGACCAGACCCGCCACGACGAGCCACGCGACGATCAGCGGCAGGTCCGTGCCCCCGACGGGCACGGAGTAGAAGACGACCTCGCCCAGCCAGGTGGCTATGGGCTCGAAGAAGCCGCTGACGGCCTCGTCGACGGACTGGGTGAAGGAATCGAGTGACACGGTGGGGACCTCAGGTGCGCAGGACCGGCGTGCGGGAGGCGGTGCCGGTGTGAGGGTGCGGTCTGTGAGCGAACGCCGTTGTCCGGTCGGCGAGCGGGGTGAGCGACGTCCGCGGACTCGGAGCGTGATCACCTCGGTCGTGCAGCCGGGTCTTGCCCGGCACTCCGGTACGGCGGCGAGGGGTGGTGCCACCTGCGGAGTTGCGCATTCCTACCACGAGCTCCGACCTATGAGGTGTGATAGAGATCACATTACGGAAGGTGATCTCCCATAAGTCCAGCATCCGTGACGCGACCGTTATCCGGACAGCCCTATCCGTTCACCGTGCACTTATTTTCGCAGGTCAGGAGCTTGGAGTGGAACGCTCATGTCCTGGCGGGCCGCGCCGCGCGGAGAAGTCGCCATGTGGCGCGGTGGCAGCCCCCTCTCCACCCGGTGGGCGCGCCCCGAGACGTGGTCCCACCCCTCGTCGGGGATGCGGAGGTGATCGATGCGGTCGTCCTTCCAGAGGACGAAGGCGACGGCACCGGCCGCCAGGCCTTGTAGAGCAAGCCGAGCGGCGCGGTCACCGCTCACCGGGGCCGGGCGGGGTCGGAGCGGGCGAGCAGACGGCGGGGGTCCGCCGCCCGCACGATGGCCGTCTCGACGGCCGCGACGCGGTCGGCCAGCCGGACGAGGGCGGCGACCGTCCGCTCGCCGGGGCCGTCGCCGGCTCCGGCGAGGGAGCGGCCGCGGGCGCGGGCGGCGGTGATCACGGACCAGCGGTGAGCCTGTTCGGCGGTGAGGGTGCCGCGCAGGGCAGCGAGTTTCAAGAGGTTGGCCTCGGCGTCCGCGGTCAGGGTCTGGGCCTCCGCCGCGTAGTGGTCGTCGATGACGGCGGCGAGTTCGGCGTCGTTCATGGCGGGCGAGATCCGGGCCGCGATCTTGTTCATGCTGCGGTACGAGCCCTGGAGACGGAACGGCGGCTCGGTGCGGGCGTCGTCGGCCTGCGCGGCGGAGGCGATGTACGCCTCGTTCACCGCGAGCACGGTGGTGCGGGCGGTCAGCAGGTGACGCAGGACGGCGAGGATCCGGTCGAGCTCGGCCGGCGTGTACGGATGGGTGAGGCGGTCGCGGCTCGCGGTGGGGTCCGCGACGGCGAGCCGGGCGAGCAGGTCCAGGTCCGCGCGGTCCCGGCCTGCCAGGGGGGCCAGGTCCGGGTGGGAGGTGAGGGCGTTCTCGACGAAGCTGAAGGCGAAGGCGTCCTCCTTGCCGGTGAGGACGTCGCCGAGGTTCCACACGTCGGCGCGGTTGGCGAGCATGTCGGGGACGCGGAAGCGCTGCCCGGACTCGGTGTAGGGGTTGCCGGCCATGCAGACGGCGAAGCGCTTGCCGCGCAGGTCGTGCCCGGCGAGGCTGCGGGTCGCGTCGCAGAGGGGGATGAACTTCTGCAGGAACTCGGGCGCGCAGTGCTGGATGTCGTCGAGGTGGAGCATGACGTTGTTGCCTGCCGCGAGCGCGAAGGCGATCTTCTCCAGTTCGCGCCGGGCCCCCGCGTCGGGGGCCTCGGCGGGTTCGAGGGAGAGGGTGTCCTGGCCGAGGGCGGGGCCGTCGACCTTGACCAGGAGCAGGCCGAGGCGGTCGGCGACGTACTCGACGAGCGTCGTCTTGCCGTAGCCGGGCGGGGACAGCAGCAGGAGAAGGCCCTGGTTGTCGACGCGCTTGGCGTCGCCCGCCGCGCCGAGCTGCTTGGCCAGGTTGTCGCCGATCAGGGGGAGGTAGACCTCGTCGACGAGCCGGTTGCGGACGAACGAGGACATGACCCGCGGGCGGTGTTCGTCCACCCGCAGGCGGGTGCGTTCGGCGGCGACGAGCTCGGCCCTGCGCGCCTGGTAGGCCCGGAAGGCCGGTGCCTCGTGGGCACGGAACTCGCCCGTGCGGTGCAGGAACTCGTCGAGCCGGAGCTCCAGGGAGCCGCCGCGCAGCCGCGGGTGGCTGCCGATCAGTCCGGGGATCGTGGAGCCGGTCGGGCCGTCGACGTCGTAGTGGTCGAGCGAGGGGCACAGCTCGACGGCGACGGCCTCCGCCAGGATCCCCGGGCCGATCCGCTCGCCGGACGCGGCCGCGTAGGCGTGCAGCCAGCCCTCGACGAGCTGCCGGCGGGCCGCGACGTCCGGGAGGGCGGCGAGGTCGTCGTCGTACGCGCCGGTCCCCACCGCCCTGCGGAACTTCTCCAGCAGGGTGCGCGCCTCCGCGGACACCGCGAACCCGGCCGGCCCCGTGGCCAGTTCCTCGACCAGGTACGCGGCGGCCGACGGGTCGCCGATCTCCTCGGCCAGTTCGCCGCGGAGCCCGTCGAGGGCGGGCGCGGCGCCGAAGAGGTCGCGGGCGCGGGTGAGGGAGACGGCGCGCCGGGACCAGGCGGCGCGGGCCTCGTCGGTGGCCGTGTGCGCCCAGAACAGCTGGGCGCGTGCCCGGGCGGCCGCAAGGTGGCGCAGCGGTCCGGCGTTCTCGCGCAGTCGTAGGACCGCGGTGAGGATCGCCGCCGCGTCGTGGTCGTGGACCCCGCGCTCGTACCCCTCGTCGTACGCGCCCTCCGCCGCGTGCCGCACGAGGGCGGGCAGGTCGGCGGTGGCGAGGGCGTCGGCGCCGTGTTCGGCGAGGAGCCGGGCGGCGAGGTACTCGGAGCGGTAGACCTCCGGGGACTCGGACGGCAGGGTGCGCGTCCAGTGCGGGCGGGTGGCCTCGAAAGCCGGATCGGTGACCGGGCGGCGGTAGTCGGTGCCGGTGAGGGCGAAGGCGAGGGTGTCGCCGTGCGGGACCAGGGTCAGCTCGGGCGACTGGCGCTGGACGGCGAAGCGGTGCCGGCCGAGGCGGATGGTGTCGCCGCCGTCGGCGTACAGCTCGGTGCGGTCGCGCAGGGCGCGGCCGGCCTCCTGGCGGGCGGCGGTGAGACGGCCCTCCAGTTCCTCGGCCCGTACCTGGTCGCCGAGGTCCCGCAGTGCGTCGGCGGTGCGGCGGACCTTGGCGACCATGGGGTCGGAGGCGAAGTACGCGTGGACGTCGTCGGTGCTGCCGAGGGACGCGGTCCGCCGCGCGACCGCTTCGAGGATGCGGCCGGCGGACTCGGCCAGGCGCTCGGCGCGGCGGGCGCGGGTGTCGGTGAGGGTCTGGCGGCGTGCGGTGAAGGCGTCGTGGATCTCGGTGCGCTTCTCGGTGAGCTCGTGGAGGAAGCCGTCGTGGTCGGCGAACCGGGACTCGAGGTTCTCCAGCTGGAGCAGGAGCCGGCCGAGCTGTGCGTCGCAGTCCTCGGGGGTGCCCGTGGCGGCGAGAGCGCCGGTGACCGCCTCGGCGAGCAGGGCGAACTGCGCCGTGAACTCGGCCCGTCCCTCGCGGTCGAGGAGTTCGGTCCGCCGGGTGGTCAGGACGGCCCGGGCCCGGTTGAGGCGGCCGAGGACGTCGGCGACGCGCTCCAGGACGGAGGTGCGCACGGTGGCGTCGGCGATGTCGAGGCCGGCGACGACCTCGCTGAGCGTCCGCAGCCCGAGGCCGTGCTCGTCGAGCCGTTCGGCGAGGTCCCGGGTCGCGGCGACGCTGTCCGCCTCGGCCGCGGCGGCGGCGAGCCGTTCGGCCTCGGCGGCGTGGGTGGTGAAGGCGTCCTCGCGCTGGAGGAAGGCGACCGCCCGCTGGGCGGCCGAGGCGATGTCGTCCTCGGCCTGCCGGGCCAGGGCGTCGATGGCGTCGATGTCCGCGTACCGCAGCTCCTTCACGGTGAGGAGGCGGCCCTGGGCCCGGCGCAGTGCGGTGAGGCGGGAGATCCACTCCTCAGCGGTGGCCGGGGACTCTCCGCGGACCTGGCGGACGAGACGGGTGAGGCGCCGCTCCGCGTCCGCGAGGGCCTCGGCGGCCCGGCCGGTGAGGGCCGCCACGGTCTCGAACTCGGCGAGCACCCGCTCGGCGGTCGTCCGGAGCTCGGCGAGCGGGGAGCCGAGGTCACCGGTGCCCGGGTCGTCGAGCCAGTGGTGGGCGTCGGCCGCCCGGACGCACGCGGCGATCAGCGCTTCGTACACCTCACCGGTCGGCGTGGTCTCGGTGGCCTGCCGTGCGATGGCGAGGCAGTCGGAGATGCCGCGGACGAGGTCGGCGTTGCCGATCCGGGCCAGCGGCCCCGTTCCGGCCGGGGACAGGTGGGTGTCGGCGGCGAAGGGGGTGCGCCAGAGCTGCACGGGGTGGACGCGGCCCGCCTCGGTGCCGGTCCCGCGCAGCACGGCCATGGTCCCGTCGTCGAGCAGCGCGTGCGCGCGGCCGGTGACGGGGCGGGCGATCTCCTCACGGACCCGGTTGTACGGGAGCAGGACGGTCCGTCCGTCGTCCGGGGCGCGGAAGACGTACAGGACGTCCTCGCCGTGCGGCGAGGTGACGGACCCGTCGTAGACGAGTCCTGTGGTGTCCGCGTCGAAGGTCCGCACCGTGCCGTCGGCGAGGCAGTACCCGCCCGGGAAGACGACGCCCCGGTCCTCCGGGAGCCGCAGGCAGGCCTGGCCGAGCCCGTCGAGACGGATGACGGTGCCGGTGAGGGAGTGGAAGACGAGGTGCCGGGTGGTCTCCTCCCGGTACGGAAGGACCCGGACGAGCACGAGCGGCCCGACGACGGCGTGGGCGACCTCGGCGTCGGCGAGGGACTGCAGGGGCTCGTCGACCGGTTCGGCGTACACGCCGTCGGCGGTCTCCGTGTCGTCGTCCGTCTTGACGGTGAGGGTGCCGCCGACCGTGGAGACGTACAGCCGCCCGCCGAGCGAGATGTGGGGGTGCCGGCCCGGCACGTGGTCGTCGCGGACGGCGGCGGTCCAGTCGACGTCCTGTCCGGGCGGCGTGCCGAGATCCCGTTCGCCCTGGGCGTCCAGGAACCGGCAGGCGCCCGACGGAGCGACCGCCCAGCGCAGGACGCGCAGGTCGTCGGCCTTCTCGCCGGTACGGAAGACGGCGAGCAGACGTCCCCCGGTGCGGTGCAGCCGGACGAGGCGCGCACCGCGGAAGTAGCGGTGCAGGGCGGTGAACTCCCGGGCGAAGGAAGGGTCGTCGAGCAGTCCGGGCACCGCGTCCTCGGACAGGGCGGTGAGCTCCCGGTCGTACAGGGCGAAGACGTCGGCGACGCGGGGCTCCGTGGTCTCGGCGACGATCGGCGGGGTGCGGCCGAAGAGCAGCAGGCCGCCGACGGACACCACGTCCGTCAGGACGCACGGGTCCTCGGTCCGTGCCTGGCCGGTCCCGGTGAGCTCCAGCTCGCCCGAGCCGAACTCGCGGGTCCGTTCCTCGTTCAACCCCTGGGCCCGGGAAGCCAGTTCGGCCGCCTGCGTCGTCAGCCGGCCGCGCAGCACCGCGTACGCGTCCTCGTCGACACCGTGCGACTCGGTGGTCGCGCTCATCGTGTTCATCCCGTCGTCCCTCTCCGCGTCCCTTCCGAGGGGGCCGGCGCCGGGGCTCCCGTGCCCGGCCGCCGGCCCCCCTGGCCCCGTGGTCCGTCAGCTCGTGGCCGTGCCGTCCAGCACCCCGGCGGCCGGCTCCTTCACCGGTGTCGCCGGGTCGAGGACACCGGACTTCATGACCTTCGCGAGCAGCGCGGAGACGCTGAGGTTCTGCACGTCGGCCGTGGAGAGGGATCCGAGCACCTTGGTCAGGTCCTCGGTGAAGGAGCCGTCGCCGTTCAGCCAGGGACCGGCCAGCGCCCGCGCGGTCCGCGAGTGGTCCAGGAAGCCGTCGACGGACTTGCCGAGCGCGATGGACTGCACGAGCCGGTCGAGGAAGACGGACTCGCCACCGACGATGTTGATGTCGGCGTTCTCCAGGCCGGTGGCCAGGACGGTGGCCTGCGCCTCGGCGACCTGCCGCTGGACGTCGAGTCCGGCGAGCCGGACGTCCTTCTCGGCCTCCAGGCGGAGCCGGTACTCCTCGTGGGCACGGGACGCCTCGTCGAACGCGGCGACGGCGTTCGCCTTCTGGTGGAGCCCCTCGGCCTCCGCCTTCAGCTTCTCGCCGATCGCGGTCGCCTCGGCGAGCGCCTTGGCCCGCAGTCCCTCCGCCTCGGCGCGCAGCCGTGCCTCCGCCGCCTCGGCCTCGGCCCGGCCGGTCTTCTCGATGGCCGCGGCCTCCTGCTCCCGCACCCGGGCGGCGGCGAGCCCCTCGGCGGCGGCCTCGGCCTGGATTCCCTCGGCGAGGCGGATCCTGGCGCGGGCGTCCATGTCGGCCGCCTTCTGGCGGGCCTCGGCGAGGGTCAGCTCCTCCGCCGCCCGGTGCACGGCGGCCTGCTCGGCCGCCTCGGCGGCCTTGATGTCCTTGACCAGCTTCTCCTGGGCCTCGGCCTCGGCGCCGATGACCAGCGCCTGACGCTCGCGCTCGGCCTCCTCGACCACCCGCAGCCGCTTGATCGACTCCTCCTGCTCGGCGACGGTACGGTCCACCGCCACGCGCTCGCGGATGACCTCGGCGATGTCCCGGCGCTCGGCCTCGACCTCCTTCTCCGCGGCGATGCGGTTCAGTTCGGTCTCGCGGTCGCGGGCGATGACCTCCAGGAGGCGGTCCTTCTCGATCCGCTCGTTCTCGATGGCGATGACCCGCTCGCGGTTCTTCTGCGCGACGGCCACCTCGCGCGCCTGGTTCTCCCGCTGCACGCCGAGCTGCTCCTCGGTGCGCAGGAAGGCGCTCTGCGCCCGCAGCCGCTCCTCCTCGACGACCTTCGCCGTCTCGGCCTCCTCCTTGGCCCGGACGGTCTCGATCTCGCGCCTCTGCTTGATCTCGGCGTCGGCCTGGCGTCGCTCCAGCTCCAGGATCGCCTCGCGGGCGTCCACGTTCTGCCGCGTGATCTCCTTCTGCTCGTGCTGCCGCAGCTCGTTCGTGCGGACGTTCTCGACGGCCGTGAGCTCGGTGATCTTGCGGATGCCCTGGGCGTCCAGGATGTTGCCGGCGTCGAGCTGGGCCAACGGGGTCTGCTCCAGGTGGTCGATGGCCGCGTCCTCCAGGCTGTAGCCGTTGAGGTCGATGCCGATCACCTCGATGATCCGGAACCGCAGTTCCTCGCGCTTGGTGTAGAGGTCGGTGAAGTCCATCTGCTTGCCGACCGACTTCAGCGCCTCGGAGAACTTCGCGTTGAACAGCTCCTGGAGGGTCGCCTTGTCGCTCGCCCGCGCCGTGCCGATGGCCTGGGCGACCTTGATGACGTCCTCGGCCGTCTTGTTGACGCGGACGAAGAAGGAGATCCGGATGTCGGCCCGGATGTTGTCGCGGCAGATCAGGCCGTCCCGGCCGGTCCGGGAGATCTCGATGGTCTTCACCGAGATGTCCATGACCTCGGCCTTGTGCAGCACGGGCAGGACGACCTGCCCGGTGAAGGTGACGTCGACCTTGCGCATCTTGGAGACGATCAGTGCCTTGCCCTGCTCGACCTTGCGGAAGAGCCGGCTGAGCACGAAGACGACGGCTACGGCGAAGAGCAGGACCACGGCGACGAGCACGCCGATGCCCACGGTGATGGCATCCATGAGAGAACCCCGTGTCGGTGAAAGGAGAAGGAGCGCAGCCGCTCAGGCTGCGGAACGCGCAGGGCGCGGGCCGGACGCGGCGCCGCGGCGGCGGGCCCGACGGGTGGCGGCCGGCCGTTTCCTCACCCGGCCGGCCAGCCACCTCGTCAGCCGCCAGGACACGGTCAGAGCCGCCACGAGCAGCACGAGGGAGAGAAGAAGGGACCACAGTCCGGGCAGACCGGCTCTGCCCAGCAGCACCATGCCGGAAAGGTCGAGCACCCAGCCGACCGCGATGAAGACCGTGCCGGCCGGCGAGACGGACACATCGCCGAAGCCCAGGGCCTCCATGTCCAGATCCGCGTCGAAGGCGTCCGGTGAGACGACACGGCAGAGCACGAGCGACCAGAAACCGGCGACGGCGACGAGCGCAGACGTCAGGACGATGGCGGGAAGGCCGAAGGCCGCGTCGAAGAGCTCCGACATGCCTGTCCTCCCCGCTCTCGCCTCTTCCGGATCTCGGCATCAGGCCCCCAGGGCGCGCCGCCGCCAGAGCGATTCTGGCCCTGGAGAGTCCATGGGCACATTGCAGGGTTCCGGCAATCTTTACGCCCTCTTGATGCCGAAACCGCGCCCCTTCCGGCGGGTCACGGAGCGGCGGGGCCGCCCAGAGGGCCCTTCCGGGCCGGCCGAGCGGGCGGGCGCCGATGACGGCGGTCTGGAGGGCGTGGCGGCCGGCCGGATCGGCGGGGTCGGCACCGGTAGGCCGGTGGACGCGGTACGTGACGGCCCGCACGGACAGGTCGAGGTGGCGGGCGGCCGGGTGGTGACGCGTCCGCTGCCGGAGAACGCGGTCAGCGGTTCGGCCGCCGCCCGCTCGCCGCGACGTCCACGAGCAGTCGCTCGTGCCCCTCCACGTTTCCGTCCTTCGTCTTCCCGCTCCAGGCGGTCGCCCTCGTCCGTCCTCCTGCGCTGCCGCGGCCGCCGCGGCTTCGCGTACTCCTCGACCGTCGGCCGTCCCGGTTCCCGGCAGGGGCAGCCGCCACCGGAGGCGCCGTGGTCCCCTTCTCCGCGAGCGGGCGCGCGGTGGTCGTCCGGCGCTCCAGCCGGGCGGCGACGGCTTCCGACAGGTCGTAGCTCCGGCTGCCGTCGGTGGGGAACGGGTGGGTGCCGTGGGCGCTGCGGAAGACCCGGGTCCCGGCGCCGGGGCCTCGCGGCCCGGCGGCACGGCCGGCGCGCCTCCCGGACGGTCCTCCGCCCGCTTCGCGCGGGTCAGGGCGACGCTCTCACCGTCCCTCCCCCCGCGGCCCTCCGTGTCCGCCCGTGGCCGGACCGGCGGGTGTCCGGTCGATCAGTCCCTGCTCGATGTGGCCGCCCGCGCCGAGCAGGCCGGTCTGCCCGAACCCGTTCTCGCGCAGCAGACGGGGCAGTTCGCGACGGGAGAGCAGGTCCACCGCGAGGGGGAAGAACGGGCGGCCGGCCTGGGCGAGCCTGAGCCAGGGCGGGGCGTACACGGAGGCGGAGCGCCGTTCCACGCCGCGCACGAGCCAGGACGCCACCCGGTCCACCGGATACACGCGGCGGGCGGGGCCGGGCATGTGCCCGCGGAGTTCGCGCAGCACCGGGTGGCGCTCGACGTCGCGGACCATGTCGGTGTCGGTCCAGTGCAGGTACGCCACGCCCACGCCGACGCCCTGGTGCGCCACCTCGGCCCGCAGGGAGCGGGCGAAGGCCTCGGCGCCCGCCTTGGAGGCGCAGTACGCGCTCATCATCGGGGCGGCGCCGAAGGCGGCGGTGGACGCGATCTGGAGGAAGTAGCCGCCGCTGGAGAGCAGGCCGGGCAGGAAGGCGCGCGCGGTGATCGCGCTGCCGACGAGGTTGACCTCCACGACGCGGCGCCAGGTCCCGGGGTCGGAGGTCCCGAACGGGCCGCCCTCGGCGACGCCCGCGTTGGCGACGACGACGGACGGGGCGCCGAGGACCCGGGTCGCCTCCTCGGCGGCCCGCTCCATCGCCGCGTCGTCGGTCACGTCGACCTCGACGGCGTGGCTCTCGGTGCCGAGCGTCCCGGCCACGGCGGCGAGCGTGGCGTGCTCCCGCCCCAGCAGCGCCACCCGCATCCCGAGGCCGGAGAGCCGGCGGGCCAGGCCGGCGCCCAGCCCGCGGGCCGCGCCGGTGACGACGGCGGTGCGTCCTTCGAGTTCCCAGGCACGGGCCATGGGGGCCTCCGGTTCTTCGGCCGGGTCGGGGACGGGGCGCACCGGGTGACCGGCGCGCCTCCGTCACCCGGGCATCGGGACGGTCACTCGGGCATCAGGACGGTGTCGACGACGTGGACGGTGGCGTTGGCGGTCTTCACGTCGCCGCACACGACCTTGGAGCTGTCGTTCACCGTGAACTCCTCGCCGGAGCCCTTCGTGGTGAGCGTGCTCTTCTGCAGGGTCTCGAAGGTGCCGTTCTCCATCTGCTCGGGGGTGAGCTTCTGGCCGACGACGTGGTAGGTCAGGATCTCGGTGAGCTTGGCCTTGTCGGCGAGGACCTCGTCCAGGTCGGCCTTCGGGATCTTCGCGAAGGCGTCGTTCGTCGGTGCGAAGACCGTGATGTCCTTCGCGTTGTTCAGGGTGTCGACGAGACCGGCCCGCTTCACGGCGGTGGTGAGGGTGGACAGGGCCGGATTCTCGGAGGCGGCGGTCGCGACGGGCTGCTCCGCCATGGCGGCGAACGAACCCGGTCCCTCTTCGGGTACGTCCGCACAGCCCGGCCCGAACGGCTCCTCCACCGTGCCGGCGGCGGGCACCGCGGCCTGGGCGCCGCCGGACCAGGCGGCGGCCGAGAGCGGGAGGACGGCGACGGCGGTCACGGCGATCGCGCCGCGACGGACACGCAGGGTACGCAGGGAGTTCATGGCTGGTGCTCCTGGGGGTGCTCCGCCCGGTTCCACGGGGATCCGGGCGGCGCGGTCCCGGCCGGCGCTGGGGACGCGCCGCGCGGGGTGCCGGGGGCCGGTGGGGCCGCCGGTGCCGGCGGGTCGGCCGGCGGGGCCGCTGCGGAAGTGCTCATGTCCCCTGTTTCCGCCCGGGCGGCCCGGCGGATGCGCCCTTCCCCGCGGAGACGTTCTTCCAGAGGGCTGTGCCTCCCCGCGGATGCGTCTTCCGGACGGCGGCGGCCTCCCGTGGACGCGCCCTCCCGCGGAGGCGCCTTCTCGGGGACGCGCCCTCCTGCGGGCGTGCTCCCCGTGGAGGCGCTCCCCCGCGGTCGGGCTCAGGCCGCCGCGGGGGTGAAGCGGTGGAGTTCGTCCATGCCCGGCTGCACGACGCCGTAGCTGTTCTCCGGGACCTCGTTCCAGGCGCCCGGCAGGTCGCCGAGGGGCTCGGAGACGATGAGCCGGGTCTCCCCCGAGACGCCCCGCAGGAACTCCACGTCGGGGTGGAGGCGGCGCAGGGCCTCCACCCGGCTGCTGTAGAAGAGCGACCGGGACGCCTGGGCGCTGGAGTAGCGGAACGCCCAGACGCGCTCGCCGTCGGTGAGGGCGAGCGTCATCTGGAGGGGGTGTTCCACCCCGTGCTCACGGCCGACCCGCTCCACGACGCCGGCCATGCGGGCGACGGCCGCGGGCGGGTCCTCGTCGAGGCCGTAGGTGAGGGCCAGGTAGAACATGACCTCGGAGTCGGTCGTGCCCTCGATGTCCGCGTAGAGCGCCGGGTCGACGAGCAGGGTCAGGTCGCGGCGCAGCCGCGGGAACCCGGCGATGGCGCCGTTGTGCATGAACATCCAGCGGCCGTGCCGGAAGGGGTGGCAGTTCGACTGCTGCACGGCCGTTCCGGTCGACGCCCTGATGTGCGCGAAGAAGAGCGGGGACTGGACGTGGTCCGCCAGCTCGCGCAGGTTCCGGTTGTTCCAGGCGGGCCCGACCTCCCGCAGCAGCGCCGGGGTGTCGTTGTGCTTCGAGTACCAGCCGACGCCGAAGCCGTCGCCGTTGGTCGTCTCCACGCCCAGCTTGGAGTGCAGGCTCTGGTCGATCAGGGAATGGGTCGGCCGGTAGAGGATCGTCTCCAGCAGCACCGGCGTCCCCCAGTAGGCGAGCCATCGACACATACGCGATCACCTGGGTCCCTGCGCGAGCACGCTCCGCCGCGTCATCGGGTCCTCCCATTCTCGGCACCGCCACTCCGGGCCGCCACACCGGCGGCGGCCCCCGGTCCGGTCCGTCGTGCTCATTCGTCGTGGTGGCGGGGCTTCTCCGGCAGGCCCGCCTCGCGCCGCTCCTCGTCGCTCCACGCCCGGGTGTCGCGCGGCCTGACGTACGGTTCCCGGTCCGGCGGCATGCCGCCGGCCACCGCGCGCCGGCGCAGCAGCTCGGCGTCGACCTCCAGGCCGAGGAGCACGGCCAGGTTGCTGATCCACAACCAGACGAGGAAGACGATGACGCCGGCCATGGTGCCGTAGACCCGGTTGTACGAGGCGAACTGGGAGACGTACACCGCGAAGCCCGCCGAGGCCGCCATCCAGATCAGCAGGGCGAGCACGCTGCCCGGGGTGACCCAGCGCCATCCGCGGCCCTCGGCGTTCGGGCTCGCCCAGTACAGCAGGGCGATCATCACCACGGCGAGCAGGAGGAGGGCGGGCCACTTGGCCACCGACCAGACCGTCAGGGCGGTGTCGCCGACGCCCAGCACGTCGCCGGCCCGGCGGGCCACGTCGCCGCTGAGCACGAGCAGCAGGGCGCCCGCGGCGGCTATCAGCATGAGCGCCGCGGTCATGCCGAGCCGGATCGGCAGCAGCTTCCACACGGGGCGGCCCTCGGGGACGTCGTGGACGCGGTTGGCGGCGCGCATGAAGGCTCCGACGTAGCCGGACGCGGACCACAGCGCCACGAGGAGTCCGACCACGGCCATGACGGTGCCGGTGCCGGTGTTGCCGCTGAGGGCCGCCAGCGCCTGTTCCAGGACGTCGCGGGCGGGTCCCGGCGCCAGCTCCCGCAGGCTCTCCATCACCCGGTCGGTGGTCCGCTGCCCGCTGATCCCGAGCAGCGAGACCAGGGCGAGCAGTCCGGGGAAGAGCGACAGGACGCCGTAGTACGTCAGCGCCGCCGCCCGGTCCATGAGCTCGTCGTCCGTGAACTCGCGCGCCGCTCCCTTCAGGACCGCGAGCCAGGAGCCCCTGGGGAGGTCGGAGGGCGAGTCGGGGGCGCGTTCCTCGACGCCGGGGCCCGGTCCGGGGTCCTCGGCGTCGGACGGTTCGGGGGGCGGGGTCCGGTTCCCCGGAGCCCGCCGTTCGGGGAAGTTCCGTTCGGCCATGCCCCGGCGGGTACCCCCCTCGGCCGGTCCTACGCCGACGTCCGCCCTCCCGGATCTCCCGCCGGGGTACGGGCCGGGCGCCGGCGCCGCCACCGGCGGGGGCGGGTGCGGGGGTGGACGGCCCGGCCCAGCCGCCGGCCGACGAGCGCGTAGCCGAGCAGCGCTCCCGTCGTGTTGAGCAGGACGTCGTCGACGTCGAAGGCGCGGCCCGTGACGAGCGCCCCCTGCACCAGCTCGACGAGCAGCATGGTGGCCGCGGTGAGCAGCGCGACGCGCAGGAAGCCGCGGGCCCTGCGGGACAGGAGCGGCAGCAGGATCCCGAAGGGGACGCCGAGGAGGATGTTGCCCCCGAGCTGCTTGACGGTGTCCACGAAGGCGGGCCGGCCGAGGTACGCCTCGATCGAACGCCCGGGCGTCAGGTTGTCGTGGGTGAGGGGCGCGGAGGCCGGCGAGGCCTCCAGGGTCAGCCGGGCCAGGACCACGGCGAACACCACCATGCCCGCGAAGGCCGTGAGGGCGACCAGTGCCCGTACGAACCGGCCCGGCCCGCGCCGGGCCGGGACCGCGGTCCGGGGCGGCGCGGCGTCCGGCTCCTTCCGTGCCGGGCTCCCCCCGGCCGGCTCCTTCCGCTCCGGGTTCCCGCCGGCCGGGGCCGATCCGCCCGCGCCCGCCGTGTTCCTCTCCTCTCCCCCGTCGCCCCCGTCCCCTCCGGCGGGCGCGCCGCCTCGTCCCCTCGACGCTCTCCGACCGAACATGGCCCGTCTCCTCCCCTGGTCGTCCTCGTGCGAACGGGTCCCGGGTACCCCCGCCGGGGAACCGCATGCCCTGGGGTCGAACGGGGCGCCCGCGCGTCCGTCCCACTCACCTCACAGATCCCAACTTGGCTTACGAACATAAGGAGTTGGGTGTGCGGGCGGCCGACCCGGGCATCCGGCCCACATGGGAGAAGAGACCGAGAACGGACCCGCGCCGGCCCGCCGTCCGTGGAAGCGCCGCGGAGGGAGGTGGCGGCTCGCCGCCGTCGTCCTGTTCGTGGTCGCCGTCGCCCTCATGCTGGTCGGCCAGTTCCTCCGGATCCCCGGCCTGGACGTCCTCGGGACGGACGTGAAGGACCGCTCCGGTCCCGCCGTCCTGAAGTCCGTCCAGGACCTGAGCCGGTACGAGGGGGCGGCGGGGACCTACCAGGTGGTGGTCGACCTGGAGCACGACGCGCGGTTCCTGCCGGACGCGATCCGCGGCACCCGCACCCTGTACGTGGCGAGCGGCGGCGTCACCGCCTACGTCGAGTTCGGCGGCCTCGGGGCCGACGCCGTGACCGTCGACGCCGGCCGGACCGAGGCCACCCTCCGGCTGCCGCACGCCCGGCTGGGCGACCCGGCGCTCGATCCGGAGCGGTCGTACGCCGTGTCGAAGCAGCGCGGTCTGCTGGACCGGATCGGCGACCTCTTCTCGGACAACCCCGCGAGCGAGCAGGCGGTCCACGTCCTCGCCGCCCAGCGCATCGGCGAGGCGGCCCGCGCGTCCGACCTGACGTCGCGGGCGGAGCGGAACACCGCCGCGATGCTGCGGGAGCTGCTGCGGGGCCTGGGCTTCGAGCGGGTGACCGTGACGTTCGTCTGAGCGGGCCGGGGGACCGTGGACGAGCCCCCGGGGCCGTGGACGGGCCCCGGGGCCATGGGCGGCCCCGGGGGGGGGCGGCGGGCCGCCGTTCCGGCTGCGCCGTCCGGGCGATGTGTCGGCCGACACGCCGTGTCGGCCCGCGGACGGGGCAAGGGGCCTCTATGAGCACTCATGACGACGTCCGGGACGCCCCCGGCCCCGCCGCCCCGGACGCGACCACGGTCGAGGCCCTGGGTTCGCTGTCCAAGGCCCTGGAGACCGCCGAACGCGCCCGGGGCCACCTGTACGGATTCCACCAGCTCACCGGCACCGCGGACTTCGAGCTCGACCGTGCGGTGCGGCTCCTGCGGGAGGCGGGGCACCACGCCTGGGCGGACCGGGTGGAGAGCGAGATCCTGGGGCGGAACGTCATCCCGGGCCACTGGACGTACCAGATCGTCGAGGCCTACAACGAGACCTACTACGAGCCGTTCCGGGAGGTGGAGCGCACCGCCGTCTCCGCGCTGGCCGGCGGCCGCGAGCACCGTTTCGAGGCCCGGCTCCAGCGGGAGCGCCGCACTCCCGGCCACCCCGACCACGCCCCGGCCGAAGGAGCCGACGCATGAGCGACGCCGAGGACCCCGCGGACGTCCCCGACGACGACGCCGACGACGACCTGCTCGCCGGGCTGAGCGTGGACACCAGCCAGCCGGAGCAGCCCGTGCTGCTGGACGCGCAGGGGGGTCCCATCCGGACCTGGCGCGAGAACTACCCCTACGACCGGAAGATCCGCCGCCAGGAGTACGAACGGACCAAGCGGGTCCTGCAGATCGAGCTGCTGAAGCTGCAGCGCTGGGTCAAGGAGACGGGCGCCCGGCTGGTCGTGATCTGCGAGGGGCGGGACGCCGCCGGCAAGGGCGGCACGATCCAGCGCTTCACGGAGCGGCTGAACCCCCGTGGCGCCCGGATCGTCGCCCTGGACAAGCCGACCGAGCGGGAGGCGGGGCAGTGGTACTTCCAGCGCTACGTCCCGCATCTGCCGGCGCGCGGCGAGATCGTGTTCTTCGACCGCTCCTGGCACAACCGCGCGGGCGTCGAGAAGGTCATGGGCTTCTGCACCAAGGAGGAGCACGCGCTCTTCCTCCGGCAGTGCCCGGCCTTCGAGACGATGCTGGTCGAGGACGGCATCATCCTGGTCAAGTTCTGGTTCTCGGTCTCCCGCGCGGAGCAGCGCACCCGGTTCGCGATCCGGCAGGTGGACCCGGTCCGCCAGTGGAAGCTGTCGCCGACGGACCTGGCCTCGCTGGACCTGTGGGACGCGTACACCGCCGCGAAGATCGAGATGTTCCGCGCGACGGACACCGCCGACGCGCCGTGGACGGTCGTCAAGAGCAACGACAAGCGCCGGGGCCGGCTGGAGGCGATGCGCTATCTGCTGTGGCGGATCGACTACGCCAACAAGGACGCCGAGGCCGTGGGCCGGCCCGACCCCCTGATCGTGGGCGCCGCCGACACCCTCCTGGAACCGGGAGAGGAGCCGTCCGCGCTCTCCCCCACGCCGCTGGCCGGCCCTCCGGTGGGCCGGGGCCAGCACCCGCCCGCATGAGAACGGCTCCAGGGTTCCCGCGCCGGACGCGTGTCCGGCGCGGGAACCCTGGAGCCGTGCGGGCGGGTCGGATCAGCCGGTGCCGAGCAGGCCCTCGCGCAGGCGCTTCACGGTGCGCGCGAGCAGCCTCGACACGTGCATCTGCGAGCAGCCCAGTTCCTCGCCGATCTGCGCCTGGGTCAGTTCCTCGACGAACCGCAGGTGGATGATGCGGCGATCGCGCTCGTCGAGGTCGGCGATGAGCGGGGCCAGCGAGTGGAAGTCCTCGACCAGCGCCATGGCGGGGTCCTCGCTGCCGATGAAGTCGGCCAGCGAGGCGTCGCCGTCCTCGTCCTCGCCGCTGAGGGCGGCGTCGAGCGAGGAGGAGTTGTAGCCGTTGGAGGCCAGCCGCGCCTCGGTGACCTCCTCCTCGGTGAGGCTCATCAGCTCGGCCAGCTCCTTGACCGTCGGCATCCGGCCGAGGCGGGTGCTCAGTTCCTCGGTCGCCTTGGCCAGCTCCACCCGCGCCTCCTGGAGCCGGCGGGGCACGTGCACCGCCCAGGAGGTGTCCCGGAAGAACCGCTTGATCTCGCCGACGATGTAGGGGACGGCGAAGGTGGTGAACTCGACCTCGCGCGACAGCTCGAACCGGTCGATCGCCTTGATCAGGCCGATCATGCCGACCTGGACGATGTCCTCCATCTCGTCGGCGCGGTGGCGGAACCGGCCGGCGGCGTAGCGGACCAGGCTCATGTTCATCTCGATGAGGGTGTTGCGCGCGTACTGGTACTCGTGCGTCCCCTCCTCCAGCGTCGCGAGCTCCTGGAAGAAGACCTTCGACAGGGTCCTCGCGTCCTTGGGCGCGACCGCCGACGTGTCCGGGATCTGCGGCAGCGTCCCTGTCGCGGACTCGACTCCCGTGGTCGACAGCGTGGTGATCGTCACACCATTCCCCTTTCACGTGTACTTCTCATCGGGATGCACGGCCCTGAGGTGGCCCGCATACCCCGCCTTCTCACATCCACACCCATCGTCTCCTCACATGTTTTCGGTCGGTTCCTCTCCGCCGATGGAGGGGCAGACGGACTCCCGAACCCACCGCCGGAAGGAGAGTCATGACACGGGATCCCTCGATGAGGGCCGTCGGCTGGGCGCGGTCGCTGCCGATGGGCAGCAGCGTCAAGACGGCCCGGGACTGGACCCGCGAGCACCTGGCGGCGATCGGCTGGGACCGTACCGCCCCCGACGCGGCGGACTCCGTCGTGCTGACGGTCTCCGAACTCGTCACCAACGCCCATGTGCACGCCCACAGCGACGCGCAGCTGATCCTCACCTGGGACGAGGAGTGCCTGCACGTCACGGTGCACGACGCCTCGCCGCTGGTGCCCGAGCAGCGCAGGGCGGACGACGGCGCGCTGGGCGGGCGCGGGCTGATCCTCGTCGACGCGCTCGCCGACGACGTGCGGACCCGGCCCTGTCCACGGGGCAAGGACGTGACGGCGTGCTTTCGCCCGGACGCCCCTGGGCGTCCCGGCTGAGGGGCCGGGCCCGGGGACGCCGTGCGGGCGGGTGGCGCCGCCGTACGGCGTTGCGGCGCGGCCCACGTCAGCGCCTCAGGGACGCGAGCAGCGGTCCCCAGTCGATGTGGCGGTCCTCCGTGCCCTGCGGCACCAGGACGAAGGTCTCGCGCACGAAGCGGCAGAGCGCCTCCTGGTCGCATTTGACGACGGCGCGCTGTCCGGACGGCCCGAGCAGCAGGAGGAGCCCGCCGTCGGGGTCGGGACGGAGCCGGATCTCGCCGTCGCCGGTGGGCCGGAGGGATCCGGCGAGGATCATCTCTCGGTCGAAGCACCACACCACCGGCTCCTCGCCGAGGAGGTGGAAGGTGATCGTCAGGGCGTGGGGGGTACGGGAGTCGTACCCGACGGTCGTGTCGATCGGGACCGCCGTGTCCGGGGTGAGCAGTTCCATCGCCATGGGCTGGGTGAAGACGCGCGGGGCGGGGAGCGGCGCGGCGGGGTGCTGGGGCATGGGGTCCTCCGGCTGAGGGGCTGTCAGCGAGCGGGTGCGGTGTCCGCTTGACCCGTCCCGTCCCCGTTACACCTCGTACCGGCGTGGCGGATGTGCCGATGGTGTCACGGTTCGGTGAAGGTTGTGAACGGCCGCCGGAGGCCGGGGGGCAGGGGTCCCTCCGCCGTGTCGCTCCGGGTGTCGCCGTCCGGCCCGACGGTCGCCGACCGGCCCGTCAGGTGCTCGTACGTACCGGTGAGGAGGAGCAGCCGGTCGAGGAAGGGCGGCCTGCGGTCGAGGTGCAGCGGGACGCCGGCGGCCTCGGCCAGCCGGTGGAGGGCGAGCAGGGCGGAGAGGCCCGTCGAGTCGCAGAGGGTGAGTCCGGCGCAGTCGACGCGGAGGCCCGCCGGGACGGAAGCCGGGTCGAGATGGGCCCGGACGGCGTCGAGCAACTCGTCGGCGCTGTCCCACGCCAGGTCGCCGGCGAGCGTCACGGAGAGGATTCCGTCGGGCGCCGCGACGGCCTCGACGTCGAAGGTGGGTCCTGGGGTGTTCACGAGTGGAGTCCTGAGGCGGGCGGGGCGGACGGGCGGACCAGGGCGCGTCGCCCTGCGACGAGGTGCGCCCGGGCGCGGGGGAATTCGGACTGGACGTCGGCGAGCAGGTCGAGCGCGGCGACGAGGGCGCCTCCCGGAACCCCCCGGGCCCGGAGGATCCCGGCGGTCCAGGTGACGAAGCCGGTGAACAGCTCGGCGTCGTCGGCGTAGAGGGACGCGGCGAGGAAGTCGACGATCTGGGCGATGTCCTCGGCGGTCCGCTCCCTCTGCCGCTCGGTGTACGCGGCCGTCGCCGGCACCGCCTCCTGGAGGCCCTGGAGGACCTGGCGGACCAGCTGGGTCCGGGCGCGGGTGACCAGGGTGTACTCCTGGTCGGCGAGATGGGGCAGGTCACCCGGTACACCGGTCCGGGCCGGGTCCCGCGCCGGCGGGCCGACGGCGAGCAGACGGGCGGCGGCCCTGGCGTCCGGCGCCCACCCGTCGGCGCCCAGCAGACGGGCGTAGCGGCCCTCGGGGCCGAAGGCGGCGCCGCCGACGAGGACGGGGAGCCCGATCGCCTGGACGGCGGTGACGGCGGCGTGGGCCGTCGGGAGCCGGATCGGCAGGGAGGACGAGAGGGCGACGACGTCCGTGCCGGTCTGGTGCAGGTGGGCGATGAGATGGGGGGTGGGGACGTGCGCCCCCAGGTAGTCGACCAGGAAGCCCCGGCCCCGCAGGACCTCGGCGAGGAGACGGGCGGGCAGGGCGTGCCACTCGCCGTCGACGCAGGCGACGGTGACCCGCCGGGTCCCCGGCCCGTCCTCCGGCCGGTGGCCGGCCCCGTCGGCCGTGCGCCGGGAGAGGGCGGCGACGACACGTTCCTGGATGGCCGTGGCGGCGTGTTCCTGGGCGACCCCGATGCGGTCCGCGGCCCATTCCGTGCCGACCCTGGCCTGGACGGCGCCGATCACGTCGAGGAGGAGGTCCTCGGCCGGGACCCCGGCGTCGTGGGCCCCGAGGACGGCGGCGGCGGCCGCCGGTTCGTCCCTGGCCTCCAGGGCCGCCCACAGCCGTCGGCGGGTGGTGGCGAGGCCGTCGGTCGCGGTGTCCGTGGTCCGCGTGGTTCGCGTGGTCATGCGGTGTACCTGCCCCGGGTGTGGCCGTTCACCGCCGACAGGTGGGTGGTGTGCGGCGCGGTGATGGCGACGACCGCCATGTCGTCGTGAGGTCCGCGGCCCACCCAGTCGCCGGCGATCATCTGCACCCGCTCGACGACGGCCTCGGCAGGGAGTCCCACGCACTCGGCGAGCGCGGAGCGCAGCCGGTCCTCGCCGAACATGGCCGAGCCGAGCGGGCCGCCGCGGGCCTCCGTGATTCCGTCCGTGTACAGCAGGCAGGTCTCGCCGGGCGACAGGTCCACGGTCGCCGACCGGCTGGTGACGACGGGGAGGGCGCCCACCAGGGTCCCGCCGGTGTCCGCCTCCTCCACCTCTCCCGTCGCGCGCAGGACGAGCGGGCGGGGGTGGCCGGCGCTGGTGAGGCGGAGCCGCACCCGGCCGCCCGTGCGCCGCACCGAGGCGAGGACCAGGGTGGCGAAGCGGGTGTGCCGGGCGGTCAGCAGCGCGCCGTTGAGCAGCCGCAGGACGTTCTGGTGGTCCCCGGCGAGGGGCAGCAGGGCGTGCACGGTGCTCCGGATCCGGCCGGTGAGCACGGCGGCGTCCAGGCCCTTGCCGCACACGTCGCCGAGGACGGCGAGCGTCTCCGGGCCGTCCTCGGTGCCGGGGTGGACATCGTAGAAGTCGCCGCCGATGCGCTCGGTGTCCTGGGAGGTGCGGTAGCCGCCGGCGAAGTCGACCCCGTCGACGTGGTGGAGCCGGGGCGGGAGGAGCTCGGCGATCAGCGCGCGGGTGACGCGGGCCTGCTCGGCGTAGAGGCGCGCGGCGGAGAGGGCGGCGCCGGCGCGGGCCGCGAACAGTCGGGCGAAGAGCTCCTCCGAGGCGTCGAAGGCCCGCCGTCCGCCGCGCCGCAGCAGGATCAGCGCGCCCGCGGGCACGCCGTGGCCGGGCAACGGGGAGATGGCGACGGAGCCCGGGGGCCCGCCGAAGTCCTCCGGCACGGCCCATGACGGGAGTTCGGCCGGGTCGATCCAGCGGGCGGGCACCGGCGGGAATCCCTGCAGCGCCTCGGCGAGCCCCGGCACGACGGCCGGGTCGAGATTGACCTGGGTCCGCTCGAAGCCCCCGGCCATGGCGGTGACCACCGCGTGGCGGTTCCGGACGGGCGGGGAGATCACGAGGGCCGCGTCGCCGAGGTGGTCGGCGGCGAGCAGGGCCGCCTTCTCCAGGCAGCGGTCGGGGTTGAGCGAGGCCAGCAGCTGGGTGGACGCGTCGGCCAGGATCGCGTGGCGCTCCCGTTCGGTGCGCAGGGCGTCCTGGGCGGCCGTCAGGTCGGAGTCGTCGACCAGCCACCAGGCCACGTCGCCGTGACCGGACTCGGTGGGGTGGGCCCTCAGGAGGCGGCCGTCGTGGCTGCCGCGCAGCGGGGCGGGTCCCGCCGACGCCGTGGCCGCGGCGACGGGTGCGCGGGTCGTGCGGGCGAGCCGCCGGTGCGCGTCGGCGAGCCATCCGGGGACGACCTCGTCCAGCCACGTGCCGACCCTCATCCGGGGGAAGAGGTCGGCGGCCGCGGCGTTGAACTCGACGACGCCGCCGTCGCGGTCCGCCACCACCGCCGGGTGCGGCGATCCGATCCAGGAGGTGCTTCCCGCTCCGGTGGTCTCCCGGGAGCGGCCGGACTCGTCCTCGAAAACAGTCATATGCGTGGCCTGCGTCGTGGCCCGCCGCCTTCCTCGTCGACAACGGCTCGTCCGTCCACCCTCGCGCAGGGGGCGCCGCGCATCAAGTGAACCCTTCTGCTCCGGTACGCGCCCCGCCTTTCCCCCCGTGACCCTCACGGTTCCGACACGGCCCCTTCACCGGACGGGCCTCCGGTGGCGGTGAGGACGAGGACCGCCCGGTCGTCGTCGATCTCCTGCCCGCCCGTGAAGTCGCGCACCGCGTGGGTGACGGCGTCGACGAGCTGCTGGGCCGAGGGGCGGGGCGGGGCGCCGGCGACGGCCGCGGCGAGTCGCGCCTCACCGAACTGCTCGTCCGCGCCGTCGCGCGCCTCCGTGATCCCGTCGGTGTGGAGCAGCAGGCTCTCGTGCGGGCCCAGACGGAGGGTGCGGGTGACGACGTCGGTGTCGGCGGAGATGCCGAGCAGGGATCCGGGGGCGTCGACGAGACGGGTGGTGTGTCGGGCGTCGAGGTGGAGCGGGAAGGTGTGGCCGGCACGGACCAGTTCGATGTCCAGGCCGTGCCGGGCGGGGGTCAGCGTGCCGTAGACGAGGGTGACGAAGCCGGTTCCGTGACTGTCCGGCCGGTTGACGAGGGCCCTGTTGACGGCCGCGACGACGTCCTCGGGGCCGGGCAGGAGGGGGGCGACGGCACGCGCGGTGTGGCGCACCAGGGCGGTGGTCGCGGCGGCGATGGCTCCGCGTCCGCAGACGTCGCCGAGCAGGAACGCCCACCGCCCGTCGTCCAGCGGGAAGACGTCGTAGAAGTCGCCGCCGATGTCGAGGCCCTCGCCGGCGGGATGGTAGGAGGTGGCGACGTCCGCGCCCGGTACGTCGGGGATCTCCGGCATGAGCAGCCCTGCCTGGAGGTCCCTGGCGAGGGTCACCCGGTGGGTGTACTGGCGGGCGTTGCGGGCGGCCGAGGCGGCACGGCGGGCGAGTTCCTCGGCGAGGGCCACGCGGTGGCCGTCGAAGGGCTCCGCCTCGGTGGACAGCAGCGTCACGGCGCCGAAGGCGGTGCCCCTGTCCAGCAACGGGATGCAGAGGTATCCCGTGGCACCGAGGTCCTGCCAGGGGCCCGGGCCGGAGGGGGCGCGCCGGGCGATCTCGCTCGCGCGGGTCGCCAGGACACGGGCGACGGCGTCGTCGTCGGCGTCGTAGACCGGGGCGTGCGAGGCGAGGACCTGCCGCAGGCGTTCGTCCGGGGCGGCGGTGGCGACGCGGCTCAGACGGCCGTTCTCCACCACGTCGACGGCGCACAGTGGCGCCAGGCGCGGGGCGCAGGAGGCGGCCAGCCGCTCCAGGGTCTGGACGGCGTCGAGGTCGGCGGTGAAGGCGGTGCTGGCCTGGAGCAGGAAGGCGAGGTCGCCACGCGCTGCCCGCTCCCGGGTCTCGGCCGCCCTGCGGGCGGCCTCGGCCCGCTGCCGCTCCACGGCGAGCGCCGCGGTGTCGGCGAAGAGACGGGCGAGGGCGAGGTCGGCCGCCTGCGGGAGCCTCGGGACACGGTGGTACATCGCGAAGGTGCCCAGGAGGGTCCCGTCGCGTCCGAGGACGGGGGTGGACCAGCAGGCGGCCAGGTCGGCGCGCCGTGCCAGGTCGCGGAAGTCGTCCCACAGCGGGTCCGTGGCGATGTCTCCGACGATGACGGTCGCGCGGCGGTGTGCGGCGGTGCCGCAGGACCCGACGCCCTCGCCGATGCCGATCCCGTCGATGGCCCGGTTGTAGAAGTCGGGCAGGCTGGGGGCCGCGCCGTGGAGCAGGCGCCGGCCGTCGGGGTCGGCGAGGAGGACGGAGACCACCAGGTCCTCCGGGGAGAGTTCCTCTATCGCCCGGGCCATTCCGTCGAGGACGTCGGGCAACGGCGCCTGGCGGGCGATCTGTTCCAGCAGCAGGCGGTGCTCCGCCGTGAACCGCTGGGCCTGCTTCACCTGTGTCGTCTCCACCCCGATGACGCGGACGCCGGTGACGTTGCCGCCCGCGTCCACGCGCGGCTCGTAGCTGAAGTCGAAGAAGGCCTCGCGCGGTTGCGCGCCGTCGTCGAGCTGGACCCGCGCGTCGCGGCCGGTGCGGGGGGTGCCCGTCCGGTAGACGCGGTCGAGCAGACCGATGAGCCCCCGCCCCGCGGGGTCGGGCAGCAGCTGCCCGAGGGGCATGCCGGTGCGGACGCGCGGGTCGGCGCCGATGGCCCGGAAGAAGGCCGGGTTGGCGCTCTCGACCATGTGCGCCGGGCCGGCGAGGGAGGCGAAGACCGCGGTGGTCTCGCCGAACAGGACTCTGAGGTCGTCCTGCGCGGGGGCGGCGGGACCGAAGTCCTCCGCCGGGTCGGGCCGGTGCGGGTGCTGACCCGGTACGCGCCTCATGCGCTCTCTTTCCTGTTCTGCCGCGCCGGTGCTCCGGCTCCTGGTGCGGTGTCCGGCCGGACCGGCCCCGCGGCGAATGCCTCGTGCACGTCGGAGTGCGCGGTGAAGATCTGGTCCAGCCCCGTCAGGGCGAACAGCCGCCGGACGGTGCGCGGCACGGCGGCGAGTCCGAGGGGCCTTCCCCGGGCGGACAGGTGGCGGTGGAGCCGGAGCAGGGCGCTGATGCCGCTGGAGTCGCAGAAGGTCAGGGCGGCGAGGTCCGCCACGACGGGCCGCGCCGCGCCGTCGGCGGCTCCCGCGCTCCTCCGTCCCGCCTCGTCCAGCTGGACGGCGCTGTCGTGGTCCAGCTCGCCCCGGAGCACCAGCACGGTGCCCCGCCCCTCCTCCTCGACCTCGACCGAGAACACCCTCTGCTTCCTCCGTGTACGTCGTGCCGACGGACGCTCGCGGCCCGGGGACCGGCGTGGACGTCACTGTCCCGTTCCGTGTTCCCCTTCGCTCCGGATTCATGACGGAGGAGCGCGTTTCGGCGTGGCGTTCACGGTCAGTCGGTCCTCGAACGAGGTCCGCTCCCGGAAGGATTCCGTCGTGCCGGTCGTGCTGGTCCTGGTGTTCGTCATCGGTGTGGCGATGGCGTGGTGGAGCGTCATGCCCGTCCCCCGCGGGCCGCGACGGGGTCCGTGACGCCGTGGGACGGCCCGGCCCCGGGTTTCACCGCCGGACGAGCGGTCAGGCGAACGGGGACAGGACTCCCTACGCGTACACCGGAGGTTCCGATGGAAAGCCGGCGCGCGGACGCGGCCTGCCAGGAGGTCGACCCCGATCTGTTCTTCCCGGTGGGGACCGGTTCCCCGGCCCTCGCCCAGGCGGAGGAGGCCAAGAGGGTCTGCCGCCGGTGCCCGGTACGGGAGCCGTGCCTGCGCTCGGCCCTGGCGCAGCCCCATCCGCCGTCCGGCGTGTGGGGCGGGCTGACCGAGACCGAGCGGCAGTCGCCGGCACGCCGGGCCCGCCGACGTGCGGCCGACCGCCGGTGACCGCCTTCAGGAGCGAGGTCGCGTGCGAGGCCCCCCGGGGTTCCCGGGGGTCTTCGCGTGCCGTCGGCGCGCCGTGGGCGGCGTCAGCGCGGTCGCGGGTCCGCGGGGGTCGCCGGGTCGGCTTGGTCCGGCAGGAGGGAGAGGCGGGCGCGGACGCGCTTGCCCTCCGGCGCGGGCTCCACGGTCAGGTTCTCGCAGACGGCGACGACGATCTCCACGCCGTGCTGTCCGATGCGGCGGGGGTCGTGTCCGCGAGGGACGGGAGCGGCGGCCTCCTGGTCGAAGACCGAGATCTCCAGGCTGTCGCGGCCCAGTTCGAGAAGGAGCCGGCAGGGGCCTGCCGTGTGCCGGATCGCGTTGGTGACCAGTTCGCTGACCACCAGCTGCGCGAGTTCGACGCGCTCCAGGGCGACCGGCCCGGGCAGCACGGTCGGGGCGGTCGCGAGGAACTCGGCCGTGAAGGCGCGAGCGGAGGCGATCGCCCCGCCGCGGGCGGCGTCGTGGTAGACGGCACCCGCGGACAGCAGGGGCTCCGGGACCGCGCGTTCCGCGGTGAGCGCGTCCGTCATGGCGCTGGTACTCCCCTCGTCCTGGGTCTGCGGCTGGGCTCCTCGTACCCGCCTTTCCCCTCTTCATGGTCCCCACACCGCCCGCAGTGCGGATCACATCCGCCGGCGGCGCGTCAAGGGGACGCCGGCGCGGTCGACGCGGGGCCCTCGTGCGGTTCCCCGCCCGGGGGTCCGGCCTCGTGGCCGTGCCAGTCGAGACAGAGTACGAGGACGGCGTCGGGCGCGCCACGGCGCGTTCCGCGCAGCGCCCGCAGGACGGCGCCGGGGACGTCCGCGCCCCTCCGGCGGTGGGCGCCGGCGAGCGCGCGGGCGACGGGGCCGTCCGGCGCCTCGTGCGCGTCGTCCGCCGTCGGCTCCCCGGTGCCGTGGGCGACGAAGACGAGCCGGTCGCCGCGGAGGAGGCGCAGGCGCTGGGGGGCGTAGACGGTGTCCTCGAACATGCCCAGGGGCAGCTGGCGGTCCAGTTCGATGCGTTCGGTCGCGGTGGGGCGGACGCGCCAGAGCGTCGGCGAACCGGCGTCCACCACCTCGGCCTCGCCGGTGGTCAGGTCGAGCCGGAGCAGCAGGGCGGAGAGCGGGTGCTCGCCGCGGTACTGCCCGTAGAGCGCCTGGTCGGTGAGGCTGGCTTGGGCCACCAGGTCGAGGCCCGCCCGCCGGGCGTTGCGGATCGCCGTGAGGGCGAGGGTGCTCGCCAGGGCGGCCGGGGTGCCCGGGCCGGCGCCGTCGGCGACGACGACCACCAGGTCCCGGTCGGTGGCGCTCCAGTCCAGGAGGTGGCCTCCGGAGCCGTAGGCGGGCTCCCAGTGGGCGTGGAGGTCGAACGCCGGTGCCGCGCAGGCGCGGCCCGGCAGGGTGTCCCACTGCATCTCCCCGGCGACGCTGAGGGCGTGCGTCCTGCGGGTGCGGCGGTAGAGGTCGGTGTGGCGGTCGGCGACGCGCAGGGCGTGGCCGAGGGTCTCGGCGACCCGGGCGAGGCTCGCGGTGGCCGTGGGGCCGGACCGGTCCGCGGGCAGGACGACGACCAGGACCCCGAACCGGTCGCCGCGGACCGTGACGGGAAGGTAAACGGTCGCCGTGGGCCCGACATCACGGAAAAGATATGGTTGCTGGGTGCGGAAGACGCGGCCGGCGGGGCCCGCGTCCACGGGCGCGTGCGGCATCCCGGCAGGTGCCTGGACGGGCTCCACGGGGCGCAGGGTCGTGAATCCGTAGTCGACGAGCAGCAGGTCGGCGGAGGTCGCGGCGTACAGGTCCGCGAGACTGGTACGGAGGGAGTCCAGGAGGAGGTGTGGTGCCGCCCCGCGCAGTGCGCCTTCCACTGTCACGTGTCGATCCACCGGATCCGTACCGCCTTCTGGAGAGATGTGGAAATGACCGGTCCGTCGCGAGGCCGCCGTCCCCGGCCCTGGACGTCCGAGGAGGGTCGGCAGGCATGAACGGCAACCCCGCCCCGCCGCCGCGGGAACCGCAGCGGACGGCCGAGTACGCCCGGGAGCTCATCGAGCTGCTGGAGGTGTTGTGGGAGCGCGGCCGGGACATGGTGTCGTCGACACCCGTCTCGGCGAGTCAGCTGCGCGTGCTGTACAGCCTGGACCGGGAGGAGGGCATCAGCCTGCGCACCCTGGGCGAGCTGCTGGGCTCCGCGCCGCCCTCGGTGAGCCGCATGTGCGACCGGCTGGAGGCGCTGGGCTTCGTCCGGCGGCTGCCCAGCCCCGTGAGCCGCCGGCAGCTGGAACTGCACCTGACGGCACGCGGCAAGGCGTACCTGCGGGACCTCAGGGCCCAGCGCGAGGAGGCCCTGCTCGCGGTCATCGCGGACATGTCGCCGACGAGCCGCAAGGCGCTGCTGCGAGGACTCACCGGCTTCCACGAGGCCGTCGAGGGGGGCGGAGCCGGCGCCTCGTCACCCGCCCCCGCACCGCTGAAGGACGTCAGTTCGGCCTGATCCCCCCGCGCCGCCGGCTCCGGCCGGGCGCACATCCCCTGTCCTCATGTCCACCTCTGGTCGTGGTCGACGGCGTTCTTCCGGGCACCCGCCGACTGTTGCCCCAAGGATACAGTTGCCGCACGACAATTGATCACACGGTGCCGTGCCAGTCGAGGCAGACGACCAGGGCGTCGTCCTCCAGCGGGCTCCCGCCGTGGTGCTCGGCGAGCTCCCGGAGCACCGCCTGCGGCACCTGGGTCGGCGGCAGCAGCCGCGTCCCCCGCAGCGCACGGGCCAGCGCCCGGTCCCCATAGCTCTCCCCCGCGGGCGAGACGGCCACGTACACCCCGTCGCTCCCGAACAGCAGCCGGTCGCCCGGCCGCACCGTGAACCGCTCGGTCACGTACACGGTGTCCTCGAACATGCCGAGGGGCAGCTGCGCCTCGAAGCCGACCGGCTCCACCGTCTGTCCCCGCTGCCGCCACAGCCGGGGCGAACCGGCGTCCACGGCCTCCACCTCGCCCGTGGCCAGGTCGAAGCGGAGCAGCAGCACCGACACGAAGGCCTCGCCCCGGTACTGGGCGTACACGGCCTGGTCCGCCAGCGCGGCCTGGTCCGCCGGCGGGAGGCCGGCCCGGCGGGCGTTGCGGAGCGCGTTGATCGCGAGGTTCGTCAGCAGGGCGGCCTCGATGCCCTCCCCCATGCCGTTGGTGACCGTCAGGGTCAACCGGCCGTCCGAGACGGACCAGTCGTAGTTGTCGCCGAAGATGGCGTAGGCGGGCTCCAGATGGGCGGCGAGGGCGAACTCGGGACGGACGCAGGAACGGCCGGGCAGCAGCTGCCACTGCATCTCCGCCGCGAGCGTGAGCCGCGTCGCCCGCCGCGCCAGGACGTACAGGTCCGTGTCGCGCTCCGCCACCAGGATCTCGTGGCCGAGCGCCTCGCAGACCTGGGCGAGCCCGGGCAGCAGCGGTCTGAGGTCGGCCTCCGGCGGCAGCTCGGCCGTGAGCACCCCCAGCCGGTCCCCCCGGACGGTGACGGGCAGGTGGAGCAGGAGCGCCCCGGGCTCCCGCACCACGTGCGGCTCCTGGGCGCCGAAGGCGCGCCCCTGGGGGCTGTCGTGGATCGGCACCGACGGATCCGCCCCGGAGACGTGGCCGACGAGCTGGAGGGACCGCAAGCCGTAGTCGGCCAGGCGGAGTTCCACCCGCAGTGCCCCGCAGTGCTCCCTCAGGGCGTCCTCGACGACCCCGACGAGCCGGTGCGGAGCCGCCCGGCGGAGCGCCTGCTCGATCTCGGCGATCTCGTGCACGCTCTTCCTCTTCCCCTTCCTCTTCTCCTGGCCGGTCCCGTGCGCGGCGACCGCGCCGCCCGTCCGCTATCCGGCGGCGACGGCCGCGGCCAGCGCGTCCGCCACACCGTCGTACGGCGGGATCGTCATCGTCACGCCGGTGATCTCCAGGATGCGGCGCACGGCCGGGGTCGGCGCGGCGAGGTACAGGTCGCCGCCGCTCTCCCGCACTCTGTTGACCGCCCGGATCAGGACGTTCAGCCCCGAGGAGTCCATGAAGTCGAGGGCGGACAGGTCGAGGACGAGGCGGCGCCGCCCCTGGCCGAACTGCTCCGAGAGGCGGTCCTCAAGGCCGGCGGCCGTCTCCATGTCCAGCTCACCCCCCACGGTCAGCACCGCCGTGAGGTCGTCGCGGATCTCGACGTCGACTTCCAGGTTCGCTTCTCGCTCGAACATGTTCCCTGCTTTCCATGGGGGGTGGGGTCCGGTCGTGGGACGGGCGGCCGGGGTCAGGACACCTGGACACCGACCACGCACGTGTCGTCGTCCGTGTCCGACTTGCTGCGCGCCAGCAGCTGGTCCAGCCGGCGTTCCAGGCTGTCGGACGGCTGCCGGGCGACGGTGAGCAACTGGGTGACGGAGTCGTGGACGGCGGTGTCCCGCCGCTCGACGAGTCCGTCGGTGTACATCAGCACCGTGTCGCCGGGTTCGAGCCGGAGCTCCGACTCCTCGTACTCCGCCTCCGCGAGGGCACCCAGCAGCATCCCCCGCAGGAGCGGCAGGTCGTCCGCCTCCTCCCCGCGGACCAGCACCGGCGGGAGATGGCCCGCGCGGGCCCAGCGCAGCGTGCGGCTGCCGGGGTCGTAGATGCCGCACACGGCGGTGGCGGTGACCTGGGCGGTGAGGTGGTGGGCGACGCTGTTGAGCCAGGACAGCAGCTGTCCCGGGCCCGCGCCGGTGACGGCGAGGCCGCGGAGGGCGTTGCGCAGCACCACCATCCCGGTGGCCGCCTCCACGCCGTGGCCGGCGACGTCCCCGACGCAGAGGAGCACCTTCTTGGACGGCAGCACGACCGTGTCGTACCAGTCGCCGCCGACCAGGGACTCGGTCTCGGCGGGCCGGTAGCGGACGGCGACGTCGAGGCCCGGCGCGTCGAGCGGCGGCTTGACCGGCGGCATGATGGCGTGCTGGAGCTGGAGGGTGAGCCGGTTGCGTTCCTCGGCCGCCTCCTCCGTCGCCACCAGCCGGTCGCGGGTCGCCGTGAGCGCCACCTCGGTCCAGTGCTGCGCCGAGATGTCCTGGTAGGCGCCCCGGACGGTCTGGAGACCGCCGTCGGGGCCCAGGGCGGGTTCGGCGGTCACCCGGATGTGCCGCGTGACGCCGTCGTGGCGGAGCATGCGGAAGGCCGCGGAGGCCACCCGCCGCTGGTCCAGCACCTTCTGGAGGAAGCGGCGGATGATGTCGGCGTCGTCGGGGTGGGCGTGGGCGGCGAGCTCGCGCAGGGCGACCGGCTGCTCCGTCGGCGCGAGGCCGAAGAGCTCGTACAGCTGGCCGTGCCAGGTGATGTCCCCGGCGACGACGTCCTCCTCGAAGGCGCCGACCCGGCCGAGGCGCTGGGCGTGCTGGAGGAGGCTGGCGAGGCGTGCCGACTCGTCCTCGACGCGCCAGATGAGCAGGACGCTCGTGCCGTACCGGCTGATGCTGATGTCGGCGAGCGAGGCGAGCGGCACCTGGTCCACCAGCGCGGTGAGGCGGACCCGGCGGGCGCGGAACGGCTCCCCCGTGGCGTAGACCCGCTCGATCCGGTCGAAGAGCTCGCTGCTGCCCGCCGTCGCGGGGTACGCCTCCAGGAGCAGGGCCCCGTCGACGGAGCCGCGGGGCCGGCCGGCCGGGTCCTGGAAGTGCGCGTTGGCGTGCCGGATGCGGAAGTCGACGAGCTGCCCCGCCTCGTCCAGGTGGGGGGTGAGGACGAGAGCGGGGTCGTAAAGCCCGTCGGAGAGTTCGGCCAGCTCCGACGCCCCGGCCCCGCCGGGGACCGGGAAGCCCCCGGGGGACGCCTCGGGCAGCGCCTCCAGGGTGTGGGCGCAGAGCTCCGCGAGGGCCTCCAGCTGGCGCTCCACGGCCTGCGGCAGCGGGTCGAGGGGGCGGCCCCAGCAGATCTCCAGGACGCCGTGGATGCGGCCGCCGGTCCCGGCGGGGACGACGACCCGGCCGCCGTCGGGGTGGCGCGACCGGCCGATCGAGGGGATGCCGGCGGCCGCGAGCGAGGCGTACCGGACGGTGCGGCGCCCGACGAGCGCCTGGCGGGCCGCGGTGGTCACCCCCGGCGGTACGTAGTGCCAGCGGGCCGCCTCGTCGGGGCCGAAGCCGGCGTGGCCGCGCAGGCTCAGCGAGGTGTCCGGGCCGGTGGTCCAGATCGCCACGGCGACGGCGCCCAGGGGTTCGAGGGCGTGGCGGAGCAACGACTCGGCGACGGCCTGGGTGTCGCCGGCGCTGAGCACCGCGCTCTCGGCCGTGCGCAGCCGCACGGCGACGGAGGCGGCGGGGGCGGGGGCGGGGGACTCGCCGACGGCCGTCCGCACGAACTCGTCCGCCGCCTCGGCCATCCGGTCCCGGGCCGCCTGGTTGATGATGTCCGCGGCGAGTTCGAGCCGGGACAGACCGGCCCGGTCGGCGAGCTCCGCGAGCTGGCGGGCCGCCTGGGCGGGGCCGCAGCCCAGGCGCTCGACGATGACTCCCTTGGCGAGTTCGATCAGGGCGCGGCCCTCGGCCGCCGCCTGGGCGGCGCGCACCTCGCCGCGCAGGCGTTCCACCGTGGCGGCGAGCCGGCCGTCGGTGTCGGCGGTCGTTTCGGCCGGCACGACGTCGGCGGGTGCGGTGACGGCGGTGCCGGGTGCCGGGGACACGGCGGCACCTGCCTCGGGGAGGCCGGCGGCCGGGTCGCCGCCCGGGATGCGGGGGCCACTCACGTCGGCGACTCCTCGGTCGGGGCGGCCCCGGGGCCGCCGTGCGGACGCGGCCGGGGGGCGCCGGTCGGGCGCTCCGGGGCCGGGCGGGGCGTGCGGGCCGGGCCCGCGGGGGCGGTCACGAGGCCGCCCTGCCGTCGAGCCAGCGGCTGATGCAGGCGATGAGCTCGTCGGCGTCGACGGGCTTGGTGACGTAGTCGCTGGCACCGGACGCGAGGCTCTTCTCCCGGTCGCCGGGCATCGCCTTCGCGGTGACGGCGATCACGGGCAGGTCCGCGTACTGCGGGAGCTCCCTGATCCGCGCGGTCGCCGTGTAGCCGTCCATCTCCGGCATCATCACGTCCATCAGCACGAGGGCCACGTCGGGGTTCGCCTGGAGCGTCTCGATGCCCTTCCGCCCGTTCTCGGCGTGCAGCACGGTCATGCCGTGCAGTTCCAGGATGCCGCTGAGGGCGTACAGGTTGCGGGCGTCGTCGTCGACGGCGAGGACGGTCCTGCCGCGCAGGGTGGTGTCGATGGCCTGGGTCGCGGGCGCCCAGTGGTCGCCGCGCACCAGCGGCACGACGTCGCCGGGCTGCTCCGCGGACAGGTGGAGGGCGATCCGCTCGCGCAGCTCGTCGAGGCTGGAGAGGAGTTCCAGCGGGCGGCGGCGGGCGAGCTCCTGGAGGGCGCCCTCCTCGTCGGCGGGGAGCCGGCGGTTGTTGTGGGCGAGGACGGGGACGGTGCGCAGTGCCTCGTCGCCGTCCATGGCGTCCAGGAAGCGCAGGGCGTCGCCGTCCGCCATGTCGACGTCGAGCACGACGCAGTGGAACGGCCGGGCGGCGAGCGCGGAGGCGGCCTCCTGGGGGCCGACGACCGCGATGAGTTCGATGTCCGTCCGGCCCGTGTGCCCGGCGTCGGCGGCGAGTTGGGTGACGGCGTTCTCCGCGACGACGGCGAGGAGCCCGCGCGGGCGTTCCTCGATCACGAGGAGGCGCCGGGTCGGCCGGTGGGCCGGGGCGCCGGGCAGGGCGATCGCGCCGCCGGCCTGTGCCGGGACGGCGAGCTCGGCCGAGGGGTCCGCCGGCACGACGGCGGCGTCGGGCTGTTCGACGAAGTCGGTGCGGGTGACGGGGAGGTAGAGGGTGAAGGTGCTGCCCTCGCCGGGCACGCTCGTGACGGTGAGGGCGCCGCCGAGCAGATGGGCGATCTCGCGGCTGATGGAGAGGCCCAGGCCGGTGCCGCCGTACTTGCGGTTGGTCGTCCCGTCGGCCTGCTGGAAGGCGCCGAAGATGGCCTCCAGGTTCTCGGGGGCGATGCCGATGCCGGTGTCGGTGACGCGGAAGGCGACGACGGGGCCGCCGCGGTGGACGGACACGGGCAGCTCGCGGTCCGAGGCCGGTTCGATGCGCAGCTCGACGCTGCCGTGCTCGGTGAACTTGACGGCGTTCGACAGCAGGTTGCGCAGCACCTGCCGGAGCCGCGTGTCGTCGGTGACGAGGTCGACGGGGACGCCGGCGGCCGTGGAGACCGCGAAGGCGAGGCTCTTCTGCGAGGTGAGGGGGCGGAAGGTGGCCTCGACGTAGTCGAGGAGCCTGCGCAGGGGCACGCGCTCCGGGTTGAGGTCCATCTTCCCGGCCTCCACCTTGGAGAGGTCGAGGATGTCGTTGATCAGCTGGAGCAGGTCCGATCCGGCGGAGTGGATGATGCCGGCGTACTCGACCTGCTTGGCCGTGAGGTTGCGGGTCGGGTTCTGGGCCAGCAACTGGGCCAGGATCAGCAGGCTGTTGAGCGGGGTGCGCAGTTCGTGGCTCATGTTGGCCAGGAACTCCGACTTGTACGTGGAGGCCAGCGCGAGCTGCTGGGCGCGGTCCTCCAGCTCCTGCCGCGCCTGTTCGATCTGGAGGTTCTTGGCCTCGATGTCGCGGTTCTGCGTGGCGAGCAGCGCCGCCTTCTCCTCCAGCTCGGCGTTGGAGCGCTGGAGTTCCTCCTGGCGCACCTGGAGTTCCTCGGTGCGCGAGCGGAGTTCGCCGGCCAGGCGCTGGGACTCGTCGAGGAGTTCGTCGGTGCGGGCGTTGGCGACGATGGTGCTCAGGTTGACGCCGACGGTCTCCATGAGCTGTTCCAGGAAGTCCCGGTGCACGGAGGTGAAGGGGGTGAAGGACATCAGCTCGATGACGCCGAGCACCTGCTCCTCGACGACGATCGGCAGCACCACGAGGCTGCCCCGGGACGTGCTGCCGAGGCCCGAGGAGATCGTGACGTAGTCGGCGGGGACGTTCTCGGCGGCGATGGTGCGGCGGCTGCGGGCGGCCTGCCCGACGAGCGACTCGCCCAGCCGGAAGCGGACGCCGTCCTGGTCGCCGGCGGGGCGTCCGTAGGAGCCGACGAGACCCAGCTCGACGCCGTCGGCGCCCTCCTCGGCGAGGTAGAACGCGCCGTACTGGGCGGAGACGAGCGGGGTGAGCTCGTCCATGACGAGTTCGGCGACGGCGGCCAGGTCGCGGTGGCCCTGCATCAGCGCGGACATCCGGGCCAGGCTGGACTTGAGCCAGTCCTGCTCCTGGTTGGCCCGCGTCGTCTCGCGCAGCGAGCCGACCATGGCGTTGATGTTGTCCTTGAGCTCGGCCACCTCGCCCGAGGCCTCGACGGTGATCGAGCGGGTGAGGTCGCCCTCGGCGACGGCGCTCGCGACCTCGGCGATGGCGCGAACCTGGCGGGTGAGGTTGCCCGCCAGCTCGTTGACGTTCTCGGTCAGCCGCTTCCAGGTGCCGGAGACCCCCTCGACCTCGGCCTGGCCGCCGAGCCGGCCCTCGCTGCCGACCTCGCGGGCCACCCGGGTCACCTCGGCCGCGAACGAGGACAGCTGGTCGACCATCGTGTTGATGGTCGTCTTCAGCTCCAGGATCTCGCCCCGGGCGTCCACGTCGATCTTCTTCGACAGGTCGCCGTTGGCGACCGCGGTCGTGACCTGGGCGATGTTCCGGACCTGTCCGGTCAGGTTGTTCGCCATGGAGTTGACGTTGTCGGTGAGGTCCTTCCAGGTGCCGGCCACGTTCGGCACCCTGGCCTGGCCGCCGAGCCGGCCCTCGGTGCCGACCTCGCGGGCGACGCGGGTCACCTCGTCGGCGAAGGCGGACAGGGTGTCCACCATGGTGTTGATGGTGTCGGCGAGGGCGGCGACCTCGCCCTTGGCCTCCACGGTGATCCGGCGGGAGAGGTCGCCGCGGGCCACCGCGGTGGCGACCTGGGCGATCGAACGCACCTGCCCGGTGAGGTTGGACGCCATCACGTTGACGTTGTCGGTCAGGTCCTTCCAGGTGCCCGAGGCGCCCCGGACGGTGGCCTGGCCGCCGAGGTTGCCCTCGGTGCCGACCTCGCGGGCGACGCGGGTCACCTCGTCGGCGAAGGCCGAGAGCTGGTCCACCATCGTGTTGATGGTCGTCTTCAGCTCCAGGATCTCGCCCCGGGCGTCGACGTCGACCTTCTTCGACAGGTCGCCGCCCGCGACGGCGGTGGCCACGTGGGCGATCGCCCGCACCTGCGCGGTGAGGTTCCCGGCCATCGAGTTGACGGAGTCGGTCAGGTCGCGCCAGGTGCCGGAGACGCCCTTCACGTCGGCCTGTCCCCCGAGGATGCCCTCGGTGCCCACGTCCCGGGCCATGCGCGTGACCTCGTCGGCGAAGGCCGAGAGCTGGTCGACCATCGTGTTGATGGTGTTCTTCAGCTCCAGGATCTCGCCGCGGGCGTCCACGTCGATCTTCTGGGAGAGGTCCCCCTTGGCGACGGCCGTCGCCACGTGGGCGATGTCGCGGACCTGGGTGGTGAGGTTGCCGGCCATCGCGTTCACCGAGTCGGTCAGGTCGGCCCAGGTGCCGGAGACACCGGGCACGGCGGCCTGGCCGCCGAGCGTCCCTTCCGTGCCGACCTCGCGCGCCACCCGCGTCACCTCGGAGGTGAACAGGGACAGCTGGTCGACCATCCCGTTGAACACCTGGGAGATCTCGCCCATCAGCCCGTCCGCCTCGTCCGGCAGACGGGTGCCGAAGTCGCCGTCCCGCACCGCCGTCAGCCCGGCCAGGAGCTGACGGAGCTCAGGCTCGACCACGGCGGCCGGTCCGGGCTTCTCCCGGCCGGAGGAGCTCCTGGTCGTCGTCTCAGACATGGCCCATCCTCGTTCCCCACCAAGCTCGCACACGGACCGTACGGCTCACGTCACGCGTCGGACGTCCGCTCCCCCGGGACGGCTCCGACTGCCGCGATCGTTGCCGTACGGCAATCATGACGACACTACCCCTCCGTGATCGCCACGAGGAGGCCGGTGCCGGTTCGGGCGGCCGGAACCCGCCCCCTCCGCCGCCGGGAGGAGCGGGGCATACGACGCCGCGACCGGGGTACACGCGCGTCGAACCGGGCGGTCCCCCGCCCCCGAAGACGAGGGGAGCAGTACGTTGCTGATGGCCCACCCCGCGGTCCTGCGCAATCTCATCGAGCAGTACGAGACGCTCAAGGTGCTCCAGGCCGAGAACGGCGGCGAGGAAGTGCGACGGCGCATGGACGACCTCGCCTACACGCTGTGTGTCTCCACCGGTACGCGTGACGTGGACGCGGCCCTGATCGCGGCCCGCCATCGCCTGCCCGGCGCCCGCCCCGAGGACGACTCGGTGCTGACCGCCTGAGCACACCGCCCCGCCGTGCGGCTCTGCCCGGCACCTCTTCCGGAGGTGCCGGGCAGAGCCGCGCACCCATGGACGCGGCCGGGCCCGGCACGCCCCTGAGGGAGCTGCCGGGCCCGGCCGCGTTCCGCCCGTGGGCGCCGCGGAGGCGCCTACCAGCGGTACCAGCGGCCCGTGCTGCCCTTCGGCCGGGC
This sequence comes from Streptomyces roseolus, assembly GCF_014649855.1. Lineage (GTDB taxonomy): Bacteria > Actinomycetota > Actinomycetes > Streptomycetales > Streptomycetaceae > Streptomyces > Streptomyces roseolus. The sequence goes on from NZ_BMTV01000003.1 coordinate 38,125, forward strand.
CACGAAGCCCACCAGCCACAGGACGAGCACGATGACGGCTATCCACCACAGCGCCTTGACGGCGAAGCCGGCGCCGAAGAGGAGCAGGGCGAGCAGCAGCACGAGAAGCAGGGGGACCATGACGGATCGACCTCCGTGAGAACGGTGACGGAAGAAAGAAGGAGGGCCGGGCGGCGCACACGCGCGCACCGGCCTGGTCGGGCTGGGCGGGCGGCGCCGCCGCCCGCTCAGCCGAGGCGTTCGAGGAACAGGGCCATCGGGCCGAGGTCGCGCCGCGCGGCCAGGCGCCCCGAGCGGCGCCCCCACCCGTACGCGGCGGTGAGTGCGGCGGCCGCGCCGACGGCGGCACCGGCCGCCACGGTCCGGTGCGCACGCGCGGCGGCCCACAGGTCGCCGCCGGTGCCGCGGGCCACCAGGGCGGCCGCGCGGGCCTTCTCGGCGAACGGTGCGGGCAGGATGCGCGGCTCCCCGGGAGCGGCCGGGTCGTACCTCTCGTCCACGTCGGGGTCGTCCACCCGCGTCAGGTCGGGGTAGTCCGGGACGACGTAGGGCCCGGTCCAGGGGAACTGGTTCTGTTCGCTGTTCTCCGAAGCACTCATGGGCATCGTCTCGCCGCACTCCCGCACGCTAAACCTGGCGGCCCCGGGGCCGTCCGCCACGTCGGAGGGCCGGCGGGCCCCGCCGGCCCTCCGGCACCGCTCTCCCCGGCTCCCCGGCACGTCTGCACGTCTGCACGTCTGTACGCCGGCGGGGAGCTTCGCCGCATCGGTCCCGGCCCCGTGGGCAGGCGCGACGGGAGGCACCTCGTTCCGGCCGGTCCGCCCCCGGCGCGCCGGCCGACGACACAGAGAAGAGAAGGGAGACCCCATGACTCGGACCGTCGCGCAGGTGATCGTCGACGGGCTCGCGGACCTCGGAGTGGAACGCGTCTTCGGCGTGGTCGGCGACGCGCTCAACCCGCTCACCGACGCCATCCGGACCACCGAGGGCATCGACTGGACCGGCTTCCGCCACGAGGAGGCGGCCGCGTTCGCCGCCTCGGCGCGCGCCCAGCTCTCCGGGGAACCGGCCGTCTGCATGGGCACGGTGGGACCGGGCTCGGTGCACCTGCTGAACGGGCTGTACGACGCGGCCAAGAGCGGGGCGCCGGTCCTGGCGATCTGCGGCCAGGTGCCGCTGTCGGAGATGGGCGGGGACTACTTCCAGGAGGTCGACAACGACCTCCTCTTCCGGGACGTGGCCGTCTACCGGGCCACCGTGACCTCGCCCTCCCAGATGCCCCGGCTGCTGGAGTCCGCGGTGCGGGCGGCCGTGACCCGGCGGGGCGTGGCGGTGCTGACCGTCCCCGGCGACCTCGGCGACCAGGAGGTCGAGGAGGACCGGCCGACGCGGTTCGCGCTGCCGCGCCCGGCCGTCACGCGTCCCGACGACCCGGCGCTCGCCGAGGCGGCCGAGGCGATCGCCCGTGGCTCGCGGGTCACCCTGCTGGTCGGGCACGGCGCCCGGGACGCCCGCGAGGAGGTGTTGCGCGCCGCCGAGCTGCTGTCGGCGCCGATGGTGCTGACGCTGAAGGGCAAGGAGTGCTTCGAGGACGACAACCCGTACGAGGTCGGCCAGACCGGCCTCATCGGCAATCCGGCCGCGGCCCGTGCGATGGACTCCTGCGACACGCTGCTCATGCTCGGGACGGACTTCCCCTACCGGGACTGGTATCCGGAGGGCTGCCGGGTCGTGCAGATCGACACCCGGGAGGAGCACCTCGGCCGCCGGGTCCCGGTGGACGTCGGCCTCGCCGGGGACGTGGGCGCGACGCTGCGGGCCCTACTGCCGCTGCTGACGCCCGTCCCGTCGCGCTCCCACCTCGACGAGGCCCGCGAGCGGTACGCGGACTGGCAGGAGGGCCAGGCCGGCCTCGCCGACCCCGGCCACGACCGGCGTCTCCTCGGACGGGTGCGGGCCGTGTTCGACAACCGGGGGGCGGACATCCGCCCCGAGGCCCTCGCCGCGGCCGTCGACCGCCACGCCGCCGACGACGCGATCTTCACCTCGGACACCGGGATGGCCACCGTGTGGCTCTCCCGGTTCGTGCGGATGCGCGGCGGCCGCCGGCTGATCGGCTCCTACAACCTCGGCTCCATGGCCAACGCCATGCCCCAGGCCATCGGGGCGCAGCTGTGGGCGCCGGACCGGCAGGTCGTGGCCTTCTGCGGCGACGGCGGCCTCGGCATGCTGCTCGGCGACCTGATGACCATCCGTTCCGAACGGCTGCCGGTGAAGCTCGTCGTCTTCGACAACCGCCGCCTCGGCATGGTCAAGCTGGAGCAGGAGCAGGCGGGGCTTCCCGAGTTCGGGACGGAGCTCGACAATCCCGACTTCGCCGCGGTGGCCCGGGCGCTCGGACTGACCGGCATCCGCGTCACCGCGCCGGGCGAGCTGGACGAGGCGGTGCGCGAGGCGCTCGCCCTCCCCGGCCCCGTCCTCCTGGACGTGCTGACCAATCCGGCGGAGGTGGCCGTGCCGGGGAAGCCGACGGTGTCGCAGGGGTGGGGCTTCGCCATCGCCAAGATCAAGGAGAACCTCCCCTCCGGCGCGGGCTGAGCGGTCACGCCGGATTTCCACGGGTTTGTCACCAAGGATCCGGGTGAGGTGTTCTGTCGTCAGACGTGTCGCACGGAGAAGGAGTGATCCCTCGTGTCCGGTGAGCAGAAGATGAAGGGCAAGGCCGAGCAGGTCAAGGGCAAGGCCAAGGAGGCGGTCGGCCGGATGACCGACGACGAGCGCCTCGAGGCGGAGGGCCGGGCCGAGCAGGCCAAGGGCGACGCGCGCGGCGCGAAGGAGAAGGCGAAGGACGTCTTCAAGCACTGATCCGACGGACGACGGACCTCGTCCGGTACGGAGAGAGGAGCGGCCCGCCGGACGGCGGGCCGCTCCTCTCTCCGTCGTGCTCCCGGGCCGTGCTCCGGTCAGCTTCCGTTGGCGTAGTGGGTGCGGACCCACAGGGGCAGGGCGAACCAGCAGACCAGGTACCAGGCGAGGACGCCGGAGACCAGCCAGGGCACGTACGGGTCGTGCGTCGCCACCCGCAGGATGAGGAACAGGGCGGACGTCAGCGTCGCGAGCAACAGCAGGATGCCGGTGAAGGTCAGCCGGGAGGCCCAGACGACGGCCTGGGGCTTGACCCGGTGACCCGACACGATCCGGTGGAAGGAGACGGGCCCGATGAGCGCGCCGGTGGCCAGCGAACCGAGGACGACCGTGACCAGGTAGATGGTCTTGTCGGTCTGCTCCAGGTCGTGGAAGAGCGGGGTGAACACCACGGTGAGGAGGAAGCCGAGAAGGATCTGGACACCGGTCTGGGCGACCCGGATCTCCTGGAGGAGTTCCTGCCAGCGCCGGTCCGCGCGCTCCTCCTCGGTCTCGCCGCGTCCGTCGCGGCCGCCGCGTCCGTCGCGTCCGCCGCGTCCGTCGACGCCCGCACCGGCGGCGCGGTCCGGCTCCCGCGCCGACTCGCCGTGTCGCGTCTCCCCCGGCTCGTCCTCCGGGATGCCGCCGTCTCGGTCGTTCATGAAGATCCTCCTCTGAAGCACGGGGCGGGAGCGGACCGGCACCACCCGGTTCCGGTGGCGCTCCGCCATGATCGGTCGTGGACGGCGCCGTCGCGCGCCGGGTCGGGGACGACACGGCGGAAGCCCCCGTCGAGCGCGGGGGCTTCCGTCCGGCGCGGCACGGGGCGGAGTCAGGGCCGCGGCGTACCGGCCGTCCATGGGGGCACGGGGTGTCGCCACCGTCCGGGACGGGCTGCCCGGTCGTCGTGGGCCGGCCTCCCCCGGTCACCGTCGGCCCGCCCGTGCGGCCCCTCCTGCCCGTCCCGTCCGCGCGGTGCGTCGGGGGTCACGGCGGGAGCGTACGTGCGGCTCTCCCCGCTCCGGCCCGAGGCACTGGGGTCCTCGGACGGGGCCGCGGCCTCCGGCGGCCGCGTCGGCGGCGCCGCCGGAGGGCGGGTCGGGCGACAGGGCCGGCGCACCGGTGCGGAGGACTCCGCCGCGGCGGTCCGGCCCTGGTGCGCGGGCCTGGGAACCGTTCCCGCGGGCAGCCCCCGGGTGGGGGCGCCGAGCGGGGGGACTCCCGGCATCGGAAGGCCGGGCGTCGGGATCCCCGGGTGAGGCGACTCGCGCCGCTGCCCGTGGGTCCCGGGCGCCGTCCGCGCTCCCACCGGCGCGGCGCACGGCGCCACGCGGACGAGGACTCGGGTCGGGTTCGACATGAGTGCCTCCTGGTGGGTTCCGCGGGCCGGCCGACCGTCACCCGACTTTCTTCGCCTACCAGTTCGGCTTGCCGCTCTTCCCGGTGCCAAACGCCGGGGACGCGGGGAGACTTCCCGGCGGTCCTGCGCCCCTGGCGCGTCGCCTCCGGGTGCGTCGTCCCCGGGTGCGTCGTCCCGGCATGCGAGCGGCCCGCACCTCCACCAGGGTGCGGGCCGCTCGCGGGTGCCTCCGAGCCGCGGCCAGGGGGGAAACCGCGGATCGTCCGGCGTGAGCGCGTCCCTTCGCTCGATCCCCGCCTGCCCCGCCGTCCAGGATCCATGCCACCCGGATCCGATCCCGCCGGAGCCCGCTTCCGGGCGGGGCCGGGCAAGGGACCGCCCCGCTCGGAGGGGGCCCGAGCGGGGCGGTCGTGGGGCCGTCGGCGCGTGGCGTGGGGGGTGGCCGCGGGCCGACGGCGGGGAGGGGTGGTCCTGCGGCGGTGCCGTGACCCGCCTACCCGCGCCTCGGGCGGCCATGCCGCCCTTCTTCTCCGTCCGGCGCGCGTCCCGTGTCCGCGTCGGCGTCCGATGGGCGGCGGACGGCCGCCCGGTCCGCGGTCGGCCCGGCGGTGCGGGGCGCGGGTGTCGTCCGTTCCCCGCGGCTTTATCCGTTGGCGCCGGCTCCCGCCGGTGTGGCACGCTTCCCTCACACCGAAGGGGTGTAGCTCAGCTGGCCAGAGCGCCGGTCTCCAAAACCGGATGCCGCAGGTTCGACTCCTGTCACCCCTGCCGAGGGCGCGCGGGCGCCGGATCCTCAGACGGATCCGCGCCAGCCGCCCGTCTGAAGGCCGCCGCGCTCCTCGATGAACGACTTGAACCTCTTGAGGTCGCCGGCCACCTTGCGCTTGACGAACCCCAGCTTGTCGCCCGCCTGTTCCGTCAGCCCCTCGGGGGCGAAGTCCATCTGGAGCATGACCTTCGTCCGGGTCGCGTCGAGGCGGTGGAACGTGACGACGCCCGCCTGCCGGGCCTCGCCCTCGACCGTCGTCCACGCGACGCGTTCGTCCGGGATCTGCTCGGTGATGACCGCGTCGAACTCGCGCCGCACCCCGCCGATCTCCGTGACCCAGTGGGTGAGCGTGTCCGTGCGCTGCTCGATCCGTTCCACGCCGTCCATGAAGCGCGGGAACGTCTCGAACTGGGTCCACTGGTCGTAGGCGGCACGCACCGGGACCTCGACCTCGACCGACTCCTCCACCTTGGACATGGCGACACCTTTCTGTCGGACGGGGACCGTCTCCCCGTCGGGGACGTGCTGCTGCTGTGCTGTGCGTGCGTACCGGGGCGGCCGGCGGCCCGTCAGAGGCCGCCCGTGCTCCCCGGGAAGGGCCAGGACGTGCGGTAGTACTGGCCGATCTCCTCGCGGTACTGACGGTCCGCGAGGTGCTTGTCGGAGACGAACTCGGGCGAGTCCTTGACCTGTTCCTTCGTCAGCGCGAGGTGGAGGGTCTGCTCCTCCAGGTCGACGCGGGTCACCGCGCGCGCCGGGATGAGCACCTCCTTCCCGAAGATCCAGACGCCCGTGTCGACGACGAGGTAGGAGTCGTCCACCTCGTCGGAGTGCTTGTCCACCTTGCCGATGTGGCCGTCGGAGGCCTCGACGCGCCAGCCGGTGAGGTCGGTACCCGCCAGGTGGCCGGAATCGGTGCTGTAGGACCACAGATGGTCGGTCATCGCTGTCACTCCTCTGTCGCTTGTCGCTGTGTTCGCGCAGGGCGCGGCGCCGGACGTGCGGGCCGCCTCAGAGCAGGTCCCGGCGGTCGTCGTCGGTGACCGTCGGGGCCACCGGCGGGACCACCATGCGGCGGCGGCGCAGAACGCTGGTGTAGACGGCGGTCCCGAGCAGGCCGACGCCCATCAGGATCAGGCCGACCAGGTCGAGGTCGACCGCTTCGAGTTCCCAGTCGGTCGCGAACGTGAGGATGGCGCCGACGGCGATCATGATGATGAACAGTCCCATACCCATGGTGGGTCGCTCCTCCCTGCGGGTCGGACAGCGTCCGCGTACCCGGGTCCCCGGGGATCATTCCGCCGCCACCGGAGACGTTCGGAACCGGATCCGCCCGGCCGCCGCGCGCACGCCGGATCCGCCGGTCCGCCTTCTTCCGGGGGATGTTCATGGGCGGACGGGGCACGCGGTCAGCCGCGGGCCCGCGCACGCACCGGCGGGCGCCGCACCCGACTCCCGGCCCGTCGGCAGAGGGCCGGCCACACTCCCAGGGAGCCCCCCGATGCAGCTCGGAGCGAGGCCCGTACGTCCCGACGTCCCGCGGACGGCCCGTGCCGTCGCCGGGCGCTACCGGCTCGACCGCCTCCTGGGCCGCGGCGGCGCGGCCGACGTGTACGAGGCGGTGGACCTGCGGCTGCGGCGCCCGGTGGCGGTGAAGGTGTTCCGCCCGGCGGAAGGCCGCCGGGCCGACGTCCAATGCGGCGACGAGGCCCGGATCCTGGCCCGGATGCACCATCCGGGCCTGGTCACCCTCTACGACGCGGGCCGCGACGGAAGCCGGCCCTTCCTGGTGATGCAGCTCGTCCCGGGGACGACCCTGCGCCGGCGGATCGCCCGCGCGGTCCTCACGCCCGCCGAGACCTGCCGGACGGGCGCCGCCCTGGCCGCCGCCCTCGCCCATGTGCACGCCCGCGGCGTCGTCCACCGGGACGTCAAACCGTCGAACATCCTGCTGGACGGGGCGGGCACCCCGCACCTCACGGACTTCGGCATCTCCCGGCGGGTCGAGGCCGCGGACGACGGCCCGGAGGGCGGCGGCGCCCTCGTCGGCACCGCCTCCTACATGGCGCCCGAGCAGGCCCTGGGCCGCGGGACGGGGCCCGCCGCCGACGTGTACAGCCTCGGTCTGGTGCTGCTCGAAACCCTCAAGGGCGAGGCGGAGTACGGCGGGGCGCCGCTGGAGGCGGCGCTGGCGCACCTGCACCGCCCTCCGGTGCTGCCGCCCGGTCTCCCGCCCGAACTCGCCCGTCTGCTCACGGCGATGACCGCCCGCTCCCCCGAGGCCCGCCCGGACGCCGCCGTCTGCGCCCGGGTCCTCGCCGACCCGCGGACCGCGGGACGCGCCCCGAAGCCCACCGTCGCACCCGGCTCCCGCGAGGCGGCGGCGCACCGGTCGCCCCGGCCCGTCGGCGGGCGCGCCGTGGCGGCGGCCGTCGTCACGCTCGGGCTCACGCTGACCGGTTCGCTGGGCGGCCCTCCCGCCGGCCAGGCGGCGCCCCCGGGACGGGACGGGGCGGGAGCCGGGACCCGGACGAGCGCTCCGGCTCCGCCGCTGCCCGATCCGAACCACCTTGCTGTTAACGTCATTTGACGGTTGTTCAGGATCTCGTAGGTGTGCGGCGGCCGCTCGGGGCAACACGAAGTGCCAGTACACGGAAGGAAGGCGGGGCCGGGGGCCGTTCACCGGCCTCCCCGGTCCTTCCGCGTTCGACACCGGAGGAGAGTCCCATGACCGCACTGCTGGACCGCATCAAGCGTTTCGCGCGCAGCCCCCAGGGCCGTGACGCGGCGGCGTCCCTGCGCCGCGCCGCGTCCGACCCGCGCACGCGCACCCGGGCACGTCGCCTGCTCGGCAGGCTGCGCCACCGCTGACACCCGCCCGGCCGCCTCGCGGCCGGACCGCCGACGCCCCGCGCGACGTATCGCGCGGGGCGTCGGCGTGCGTGCGCCGCGGGGCGTCGGCTCGTGCGCGGCGGCGGCGCCGGACATGACGCCGGCCCGGCGGTGCGGGCCGCGAGGCCGATCGCGCCGCCGGGCACGGGGCCGGGGAGCCCCCGGGGGCGTCAGGTGGACAACAGGCGCTGGAACAGGGCGCGGTACTGGCAGAGCGCGAGGCGCAGGCTCTCGGTGTCGGCCTCCAGCCCCTGGCTCCACTGCCCCTCCAGGGTGTGCCGGTGCCGGGCGAAGGTGGCCGCCAGGGTCCTCATCACGTCCCCGACGAGGACGTCGGCCGCGTGGACCGCCTGGCGGGGGTCGTCGACGAACCGGCCCTGGACCTCGTGCCAGCGGCGGAGGAACTCCTCCTCCTCGGTCGGGCCGAGCAGATCGGGGATCCCCTCCGCGTCCGCTCCGGCGGCGCCGGACGGAGCGGCGTGCCGGGCGTGGCCGCCGGGGGCCGCGGGCGCCGGGCCCGGGGGCACGGAGGGCGGGGTGTACGGCATGGCCTGCGGGTACGCGACCGGCGTCCGCTGCGCCGGTACGCGCGGGGGCGCGGGGCGCGGAGTCGGGGTGCCGTCGGGGCCGTCGGACCGGGGCCGGTCGTGCGCGGGCCGGCCGGTCTCCGGCTGCGGATGGTCGTGCCGGGGCCCGCCCGGCCGGGGCCGGTCGGCCTGGGGAGGGGTCGGCGCGACCGTCGGGCTGCCCGAGTCACCCGGACCGGTCGTGGGGGCCGGCGGCCCGGGCGGCGTGGAGGAGGGGGTCCGGGGCGCGGCCGGCCGGCGCCCGTCCCCCTCCTCCGTTCCGGGCTGCCTCGGCGGGGTCGGCGCGACCGTGGGGCTGTGCCGCGGCGGGCGGGCCGCCTCGTCCCCGGTCGTCGCGGACCCCGGACGGCCGGGGTCGGACCGGCCCTGGCCGGTCCGCGGGTCGGGGCGGTCCGCCGGCTCGCGGCGGCCCTCCGGCTGTTCGGGGTACCGGCCCGTGGGGTCCGCGTGGTGTCGTCGCTCCGGCGCGTGGGTCGTGCGCTCGGACGTCTCGTGGTGTCGCATCTCTCCTGCTTCCGCGTCAGGACCGGCGGGTGCCGGTCGGCTCGCCGTCGGCGAGCAGGTCGTCGAAGAGGGTGCGATAGTCCATCATCGCGCCCCTCAACTGTTCGGTGGTGGCGGCGTCGTGGGTGCTCAGGGCGTGGACCTCCAGGGCCGCCCGGTACCGGTCGAGGGTGCGGCCGTGCCGCACCGACAGGTCACGCAGCCGCTGCTCGTACCCCTCGTCGGGGTATCCCCGGTCGCGCATCAGGGCCGTCACGAGTTCGTCGGCGTCGTGGACGGCGGCCTCGGGCCGGTCCACGAACTCCTCCTGGGCGCGCATCCACCGCCGCGCGTACTGCTCCCGCACCTCGCCGGGGACCGGCTTGAGCTCCAGGTCGGCGAAGCGGCGCTCGCGGGCGTCCAGTTCCCGCTCCGCGGCCCGTCTGCTGCCGGTCGCCTCGACGGCCCGTTCGTACTCGGGCCCGAAGCGGTCGCGCAGTCGCGATCGCCGCCGGCGGTCCACCGCCACGCCGGCGGCGATGCCGGCCACGACGACCGCGACGACGACCAGGACGATTCCGATGGACATCGGCTCTCACCCTTTCGCGTTCTCTCTCGGAGTCGCGCTCTTCCGTCCCGGCCTCCGGGGGCCCGGGACTCATGGAGCTCCGCGTGCCCCTGCCCCCGGAAGGCAAACCGGGCGTCCCCGACGGGACGGACCGGAAGGAAGAGGCGGACGGACGGGAGAGCGGCACGAGGGCAGGGACCGCATCCGATCGCCGGAAATGGCGATAAGCACAGATATCAGGGCATAAGGACGTTCCTTGGGCGGAACACGCCCTGGGCTCCGGAAGACCCGACCGCGCGAGACGGAGAGCCGACGATGGAGAAGACCGACGACACGCATTTCGCACACGCCTTCGCCCGGGGCGAGCTTTCGCCCTCCCTGGCCCGTGGGCTCGCCGTGGACTTCCTGCACGGCCTCGCACGGCACGGCCGGCCCGTGCCGCCCGCCGCGGTGGAAGCCGCCCGGCTCGTCACCAGCGAGCTGGTCACCAACGCGCTCAAGCACGCGCCGGGGCCCGTTCTGCTGGAGCTGCGACTGGAGGGCGGGCTGGCCGCCATCACCGTCTGGGACAGCGAGCCGGCCCTCCCGGTGGTCGGGGAAGGCGACCCGGCCCGGGTCGGACGGCACGGCCTGGAGGTGGTGACGTCACTCGCCCGACGCTTCGAGGTGCGGCGGGAGTCCGTCGGCAAGCGGGTGACCGCGTGCGTCGCCCTGGACGACGAGACGGCCCCCGAGCGCGCACCGGCGCACGGGGGAAGGGTCACCGGGGCCCGCCGGTGACCGACGGCGAAGAGTGGCGGGGCCCCGGCCGCGGCCGGGGCCCCGTTCCACGGGGTCGGCCCGCGGCAACAGGGCCCGGTGGTGATCCCGGCCCCTGAGCAGGCGCCCCGGCTCACGACCGGCGGCGGGGCCGGGGGCGTGGAGGCGCCGCCCGTCGACGACTCGTCCACGAGGGGACGTATCGCACCGAGTCGGCGGGGCCGAGCCGGCCCGACTCGGGCGGGGAACATACGGGAGGGATCCCGGTCGTGGACGGCATCGGCCGGACGGGTGACCCGCGGGTCACCGCGCCGGACATCGACGCGCCGCTCCCGCGACGGCGCCGGTCCCCTGCCCCTCCCTACGGCCCGGCCGCGGTCCGGCGACCCGGGGCGCCGCGACGACGCCGCCGTCCTCCTCGCATGACGGAACCCCGGGCGCCGGTGGAGTTCACCGGCGCCCGGGGTTCCGTCGGTCGTCGTGGCCGTCAGTCGTCGTGGCGGTCAGCCGCCGTGCTCCTCCGTCTGCTCCTCGCGTCCCACTCCGGGGCGCTGTTCCTTGGCGGTGTGTCCGTCGGCGCCCTTCGGGTCGGTGGCCTCACGGCCGGCGGCCCCGCGGCGCTCCTCGGAGGACCCTCCGGAGTCCGTCGCCTCGACGGCCTCCCGGCGGGCCTTCCCGTCGCCGCTCCCGCCCGTTCGCGGACCGTGCGCGTCCCCGCTCATCGCGTCTGCCCCTCTTCCGGGGCGGACCAGGAATCGCGCCGCGCCTCCGCGGGCGGCGGCTGGGCCACACCGGCGCTCCGCCGTCTGCGGGCGACCCGCCGGGAACCCCACCAGAACGCGCCGAGCAGCACGAGTACCGGTACCACTCCCACCAGGATCAGGAACAGCGAGGGAGATCCGGAGGCGGCGAGCCCGGAGGCGTTGACCAGGGAGAGGGACATGAATCAGCCTTCCTGACGAGTGACGGGAACGGTACGAACCGTTCCGTCGGCGCTGCTGATCCGGCTTCGGCGGAGCCATCGCGGCGGGCACCGCGCCGGAGGTGCCGTTCGGCGCCCGCGCCCCACCGGCCCGACGTGGCCCGAGGCGGCGTCGCCCCGGTCTCACGTCCTCCGGGAGCCGGTGAAGAGCCGGTAGAGCGCCAGGAGGATGAGCGAGCCGACGATGGCCGCGATCCAGGTGGACAGCTCGAAGAATCCGTCGACGGAGTCCACGCCGAAGATGACCTTGCCCAGCCAGCCGCCGAGCAGGGCTCCGACGATGCCGATGAGCGTGGTGACGATGAAACCGCCCGGGTCTCTTCCGGGCATCACCATCTTGGCGATGATGCCCGCGAGAAGCCCGAGGATTATCCAGGCGATTATTCCCATGATTCTTCCATTCCGTGTCGTGAATCCCGCCGTATTCGTACCGGCTCGGCTCCCGAGCCCCGCCGGGACGAAAAGCGAAAACCCGATGTGCTTCTCCTGTGTCTTCTGCAGGTGCTTCTACGCGATCGGCGCGCACTCAAACGTGGAATTCCGCATCGGGTTCCGGGCCGAGGGGCGGCACGCGTTCCGCGGGCGGTGGCGGCCCCGGCGGGGTGCCGTCGCCGAACGGCCGGCCGCCGAGTTCCTCCCGGTGGTGCGGCGCGAGCCAGCCGCGGACGTCCGGGCCGCGCGGGACGACCCCGGTCGGATTGATGTCGTGATGGACGACGTAGTAATGCGCCTTGATCTGTGCGAAGTCGATCGTGTCGCCGAAACCGGGCGTCTGGAACAGGTCCCGCGCGTAGGCCCAGAGGGCCGGCAGTTCGCTCAGCTTGTGCCGGTTGCATTTGAAGTGGCCGTGGTAGACGGCGTCGAAGCGCACGAGGGTCGGGAAGAGGCGGACGTCGGCCTCGGTGAGGGTGTCGCCGACGAGGTAGCGCCGGCGTCCGAGCCGCTCCTCCAGCCAGTCCAGCCGTTCCCACAGCCTTCGGTACGCCCGGTCGTACGCCGCCTGCGTACCGGCGAAGCCGCACTGGTAGACACCGTTGTTGACGTCCGTGTACACCTTGCCGGCCACGTCGTCGATCTCGTCGCGCCACCTCTCCGGGTACAGCTCCGGCGCCCCGTCCCGCTGATGGGCCGTCCATTCGGTGCCCAGGTCGAGCGTGATCCGCTCGAAGTCGTTGGTCACCACCCGGCCGGTCGGGACGTCGACGATCGCGGGTACGGTGACGCCCTTCGCGTAGCCGGGTTCGCGTGCCTCGTACGCCTCCCTCAGCCACTCGATCCCGAGGACCGGGTCCCGGCCGCCGGGGTCCAGGTGGAAGCACCAGCTCCGCTCGTCGTGCAGGGGCCCGACGATCCCCATCGGGAGGGCGGCCTCCAGTCCCATCAGGCGCCGCACGATCGCGCTCCGGTTCGCCCACGGGCAGGCGCGGGCGATGATCAGGCGGTAGCGCCCCGGTTCCACGCCATGGCCGTCCCGTCCGTCGGCCGTGATCCGGGTGGTGAGGTACGTGCGGTCGCGCTCGTACGAGCCGTCACCGCTCATCGTCGCCCGCCTCCTCCGTCCGTGACGTCGGGATCAGTCCGCCGGTGACCAGCAGGCGGTCACCCGCCCGCTGCCGGGGGACAGCCGCTCCCAGCCGCCGGGCGCCTCGATCACCACCACCCCCGAGGTCGGGAAGCCCGCCCTCACCCGCTCCAGCAGGTCCGGCGGACCGCTCCCGCACAGGCCGGCGGCCAGCTCGTGGATCCCCGGGTTGTGGCCGACGAGGGCCACGGCGCGCAGGCCCGGGGCCCGCTCCGCCAGGACCGAGACCAGCGTGCTCGGCGGCGTGTTGTAGAGGCGCCCGTCGTAGACGACGGGCGGCGGGTCCTCCAGCGCGGGGGCCGCGAGCCGCCAGGTCTCGCGGGTCCTGAGCGACGGTGAGCAGACCACGAAGTCGGGCCTGTGCCCGGACTCCGCGAGCCAGTGCCCGGTCCGGGGCGCGTCGCGCCTGCCCCGCTCGCTCAGCTCGCGGTCGAAGTCGTCGATCCGCCGGTCCTTGCGCACGGCCTTCGCGTGCCGCACCAGCAGCAGCCGGCACCCGGCCGCGCCGTCACCGCCCGGCGAAGGCCGCCGGGCTCCGGACTCCAGGGACATGGCGTCTCCCTCCGCGCGTACGGCTCCGACTCGTTCCGGAGGATGCGCCTACCCCGCCCGGCCGTCCGCACGCGCCGCCGCGTCGGCATCGCGTCGAACCGGCCCCCGCAGGGGCCTCCGGACGCCGCCGTCGCGGCCGGCCGCGCTCCTCGCCGAGGGTGGCCGCGCCGGGGCCGGCCGCGCGGGGCCTACGGCGCGGCGGCGTGCCGGAGCGGCGTGCGCAGGGCGCTCTCGCCGCGGGTCCAGGCGTCCACGACCTGGCTGCCGAGGCGGTCCTCCAGGAAGCACGTCGCGGCGATGCCGAAGGCGACCTCGGGGGCGAGCGCGGGCTCGTCCTCCAGGAGGCCGCCCACGACCTCCCTGCGCACCAGCTGCTCGTGCACGGCGTCGGCCTCCACGTGCTCGTCGTAGTACCGCTCGGCGGCCGCTCCCGCACCGGTCCTGCGGGTCGCCGCGGCGATCCGGGAGGCGGCGGGCGGCGAGGTCGTCTCCAGGACGGCGAAGTGGCCCACGAGCGCCCCGCGCAGCCGCCGGTGCAGGCCCAGGAACGACATCAGGTTCGAGGCCGCCAGGAGTTCGGCTCCGGCGGCGTCGGTGTAGTGCCCGTACGAGGGGTCGAGGTCCAGGGCGGCCATCAGCTCCGCGTAGAGCCGGGAGTGCATCCGCTCCGGCCGCCCGCAGCCGTACTCGTCGTACTCGATGGCCACCATCGCCGCCTTGGCCCGCCCGAGCAGCCGGGGCACGACCCACAGGTGCGGGTCGGCCTCGCGCAACTGGTGCACGGAGCGCAGGGCCGCGTACTCGCGCAGGTGCCACGACTCGCCCCGGGACATCAGGAAATCCGAGACGCCGGTGCCTTCGGCCGGTTCGACGAGCAGGGCGTCCAGGGCCTCGCCGACGTCCGGGAGGGGGCTGCAGTCGTGGCGGAGCGCGCTCTCGAAGCGGTGCTCCAGAAGGGCCCTCGCCTCCAGCAGGCGGTGGTCCCATTCCAGGGTGTCGGGGACGCCGGCGAAGCCCCGGTAGTGGAGCTCGTAGCAGAGGTGGAGGGCGAGGTGGAGGTCCTCGCCGTACGGGGAGCAGCGGGCGATCTCGGCGGGGCCGGGCAGCTGCCCGCTGCCGGCGCCGAGCAGGCGGTCCCGCAGGGCCTGGGACACCTCGCCCCGCGCCTCGGGGAGTCCGGGGGCCTCGGCGGCTCCGGGCCCGGTGGCGGCGGTCGTCGGAAGCAGCGTCATGACGTCCCCGCCTCCTCCGCCGCTCCCGCCCTCTCCCTCGGCTCCGTCCTCTCCGTCATTTCCGTCCTCTCCGTCATTTCCGCCTTCCCGGCCCCTTCGGCCTTCGCGGCCGCCTCCGTGGCCTCCGCCGCTTCCGGCTGGTCCGGCTTCTTCGCCCGTTCCGTGTTCTTCTCGGCCGAGCGGCGTGCCGGACGCCGCGCGCGGTGCCGGTGGCTGGTGTCGCAGAACGGGGCCCGCAAGGTCCGCCGGCAGGTGCAGAGGGCCATCACCGGCCGCTCGCAGCGGATCACCCGTCCGTCCGGCATGACGATCTCCACGGGCCCCTCGACGAGCAGCGGCCCCTCCGGCAGCGGCCGGAGGCGGGGCGGGTCCGTGGGGGCCCGTCCGGAGGCGCGGAGCACCGCTCCGCCGTCCTCCCGGTACGGCTCCGGCAGACCGTTCTCGTTCGGGGAAGCCGACATCACACACCCTCCGTCGTGTCGACAGCGTCGATACGCCGCGACTGCCCGCCCCGGCGGGCTCGAACCACGCGGGGCCCGCACGGCTTCCGCGAGGGCCCCCCGGCGAAGCCGCCTCAGGCCGGGTGTCCCGGGTCCAGGCCGCGCAGCTCCCGGTACCGGAGCAGGGCGGGAGGCGGGCCCGCCGACGGCGGGGCCTCCGCCACGGGGGCCAGCAGGAATCCGACGTGGTCGCCGCCCTCGATCCGCGCTTCGATCCGGCCGGTGAACCACGGGGAGAGCCCGTCCAGGACGGGGCTGTCCGCTTCCCCCGCGTGCCAGGCGACCTCGGCGAACTTGTCCACCTCGTCGCCCGTCCGGCCGCCGAACCACTCGGCCGTCGCCCGTTCGTCCTGCCGCAGCAGGTGCACGGTGAGGTGGTCGGCCGTACGGGCGAGGCGGTAGGTCCGGTTGGCGGTGGACAGCCACACGACGAACCTGGGCGGGTCGATGGAGCACTGCGACGCGAAGCCCACCAGGCAGCCGGCGCGCTCCGCTCCGGACGCGACGGTGACCACGTACATCGGTCCGTCCAGCGCCTCCGTGAAGACCGGGAATCCCGTCACGACGACTTCTCACCCCTTCGTTGTCCTTGCCCGTCGTCCTTGTCGACGGCCGTCCCCGCGCCCTCCACCCTCGGCCGTCGCGACGCGCGCCGCCACCGGACGACTGCCCGGGCCGGTGCCGGGTAGGCGCCTGCCGACGCGAGGAGCCGACCGCGCGGATCCCGACGAGGGGGTCGAGGAGGAGCCCTTCCTCGTCGACCGCCCCGGCCGGACCCCGTTGGACCGCGCGCCCGGCCCCTCCCGGTGCCGGCGGCGGGCCGTCCACCGCCGGCACCGGCGCCTCACCGACGGGGTCGGCTCGCTCGCGGAGACGGTCGCCACCGCCTGAACGGAAGGACGCTCGCATGCGCATGGTCACACCGCCCGGCGTGTACGCCCCCCAGGGCGACACGGCTTTGCTGATGGAGACCCTCGCCCGGGAGGAGCTGGAGCCGGACGCACGGACGCTGGACCTGTGCACCGGGACGGGCGTCCTCGCCATCGCCGCGGCCCGCAGAGGTGCCAGGGCGACGGCGGTCGACGTCTCCGGCGTCTCCGCGGCGACGGCACGGATCAACGCCACGCTGCACCGCTGCCGGGTCCGGGTCCTCCGCGGGGACCTCACGGCGCCGGTGTCCGGCGAACGGTTCGACCTCGTCACCGTCAACCCCCCGTACGTGCCGGCCCGCCCCTCGGGCAGGCCTCCCCGGGGCCTCGATGTGGCCTGGGACGCGGGTCCCGACGGCCGGCTCCTCCTCGACCGGATCTGCCGCGCCGCTCCCTCGCTCCTGGCGGCGAACGGCGTGCTGCTGCTCGTGCAGTCCTCGCTGAGCGACGTGACGGCCAGCCTCGCGGCTCTGGAACGCCAGGGCCTGCGCGCCTCCGTGGCGGCGCGCCGCACCCAGCCGTTCGGGCCGGTCCTGACGGAGCGGGCCGGGTGGCTGAGGGAGCGGGGGCTGGTCCCGCCGGGGGCCTCCACGGAGCAGCTGGTGGTGATCCGCGCGGTCCGCGAGGCGACCGCGCACGCGCGCCGGGACGGAGGGACGGCGGGCCTCGCGGCATCGGGTGGCGACGGCACGTTTGAGGGCCCGCCCGCGCGGTGAGGTGACGAATTAGGACATAAACCCTGAAAAGGAGGCGAACCGTGTCGCTCGACGGACGCAGCGTGCTGGTCCTCACGACCAACTACGGAACGGAACAGGACGAGCTGACGAGACCGGTCGCCGTGCTGCGCGAGAACGGGGCCCGCGTCGTGATCGCGGCCCAGGAGGACGAAGCCGTCCAGACCCTCGTGTCGGACCGCGACCCCGGCGAGGTCGTCCGGCCGGACACGACGTTCGCGCGGGAGACCGCGAAGGATTACGACGCCGTGGTCGTGCCCGGAGGCACGCTCAACGCCGACCAGCTGCGGACGGACGCCGAGGCGCGCCGCCTCGTGTCGGCCTTCGCCGACGCCGGGAAGCCGGTGGCGGCCATCTGCCACGGTCCGTGGCTGCTCGTCGACAGCGGGCTCGCCAAGGGCCGCGAACTGACCTCGTACCCCTCGCTCCGTCCCGATCTGGAGAACGCCGGGGGCACCTGGACGGACCACGCGGTCGTCGTCGACACCTCGGGGCCGCACCCCCTGATCACCTCCCGCAGGCCGGACGACCTCGACGCCTTCTCGGCGGCGATCGTCGACGCCCTCGGCGGCGGCGGGGACCGCGAATGACGGAAAGGAACCGCGTCATGGGCAAGAGCGGGATGCAGAAGGGCAAGGGCAAGGTCAAGGAAGCCCTGGGCAAGGTCACCGGCAACGAGCGCATGAAGGCGGAGGGCAAGGCGGAGCAGGCCGAAGGGAAGGTCCGGGAGTCGGCCGACGAGGCCCGCGACGCGATGAGGCGGCGCTCCCACTGACCGGCCCGAGGGACGGGCCGGTCCTCGTCGCCACGAGCGCCGCGCCCCCTCGGACACCACAGGGCCCCCGACGATCCCCTTCCGCCGGGGGCCCGCTCCGCTCGCGCCCCGGGGTCCGCCCCTCCGGGCGGGCGGACCGCGGAACGGAGGTCCTCGCCATGGACGGTACGGCCACGGCGCTCATCGTGATCGACATGCTCAACACCTACGAGCACGAGGACGCCGAGACGCTGGTCCCGTCCGTGCGCGCGGCCCTGCCGGGCCTGCGCGCCCTGCTGGAGCGGGCGAAAGCCGGCGAAGCGCCGGTGATCTACGTGAACGACAACTTCGGCCGGTGGCGCTCCCACCACGGGGAGATCCTCCAGGCCGCCCTCTCGGGGCGCCACCGCGGCCTCGTCGAGCCGGTCGCGCCCGACGAGGAAGCCCTCTTCGTGGTCAAGGCGCGGCACTCCGCCTTCTACGAGACCCCCCTGGCCTATCTGCTGGGGCAGCTCGGGGTGCGCCGGGTGGTGCTCTGCGGGCAGGTGACCGAGCAGTGCGTGCTGTACTCGGCGCTGGACGCCCACATCCGGCACTACGAGGTCGTCGTCCCCGTCGACGCGGTCGCCCACATCGACGCGGACCTGGCGGAGGCGGCCCTGCGCATGATGGAGCGGAACATGTCGGCGCGGCTGTGCACGGGCGACGAGATCGCCTTCGACGGCGGGGCACCGCGCTGAGACCGCCGCGGGCGTCGCGGCCGTGGACGCTCCCCCGTCGGACCGCGGAAGCCCGGCGGGGGATTTCTTCCGTTTCATCCTCCCGGGTACCGGCAAGTCGCGGGACATGATGCACATCGGCTACACGATGATGACCGAGCAGGCAGGCCCCCGTGAGCTCGTCGGGCACGTGGTCGAGGCGGAGCGGGCCGGGTTCGACTTCTCCGTGATCTCGGACCACTCCTTCCCCTGGCTGCCCTCCCAAGGGCACGCCCCCTACGCGTGGAGCGTCCTGGGAGCGGCCGCGCAGGCCACCTCGCGCATCCCCCTGATGACGTACGTGACCTGCCCGACCTTCCGCTACCACCCCGTGGTGGTCGCCCAGAAGGCCGCGACGCTCCAGCTGCTGTCCGGAGGCCGGTTCCGGCTCGGCCTCGGCTCGGGCGAGAACCTCAACGAACACGTCGTCGGCAGGGGCTGGCCCTCGGCACGGGTGCGCCTCGCCATGCTCGACGAGGCCGCGGAGATCATCGACGCCCTGTTCACGGGCGAGTACGTGACCCGGCACGGCCGCTACTTCCAGGTCGACGACGCCAGGCTCTGGGACGTGCCCGACACCCCGCCGCCCGTCGGCATCGCCGTCTCCGGCCCCCGCTCCTGCGCGCTCGCCGGACGCCGCGCCGACCTGGTGATCGCCACGGAGCCGAAACGCGAACTGCTCGACGCCTTCGACGCCGCCGGCGGCGCGGGAAAGCCCCGGGTCGGCCAGCTCCCGGTCTGTTACGACCCCGATCCTGACGCGGCCAGGGCCCGCGCGCACGAGCAGTTCCGGTGGTCGCTGGGCGGCTGGCGCCTCAACGCCGAACTCCCGCTGCCGGCCGGCTTCGCCCAGGCCACCGCGCACGTCCGGCCGGAGGACGTGGCGGAGAGCATCCCCTGCGGGGACGACGTGGACGCCGTCGTCGAGGCGGCCCGCCCGTTCGCCGAGGCCGGCTTCACCGAACTCGCCCTCGTCCAGATCGGCGGCGGCCACCAACTGCCCTTCCTCCGCTGGGCGGAGTCGGACCTGCTGCCCGCCCTCCGCGCCCTGTAGGGGCACGCGGAACGCGAGGGCGGGACGTTGCGCCGGATGGAGCAGGCGGAGGGATGCGCGGCGGCCTTCCGGGTAGCCGCACGCCATGGACACCACGACCGACACCACGCCGCTGCGCGCCCTCGCGCTGGTCTGCACGCTCTCTCCGTCCCCCAAGCGGTCCAGCTCCCAGCTGCTGGCCGAGCAGACCATGGCCGCGCTGGCCGACCACGGCGTCACGGGAAGCGTGATCCGGATCGCCGACCACGACGTCAAACCGGGCGTCGAGGTCGACATGGGAGAGGGCGACGCCTGGCCGGCGATCCGCGACACGATCATGGACAGCGACATCCTGATCCTGTCCACGCCCATCTGGCTGGGCCACCCCTCCAGCGTCGCCCAGCGCGTCCTCGAACGCCTCGACGCCGAGCTCGGCGAGAGCGACGACGAAGGCCGCATGCTCACCTACGGCAAGGCCGCCGCGGTGTGCGTCGTCGGCAACGAGGACGGCGCCCACAAGGTGAGTGCCGACCTCTTCCAGGGCCTCAACGACGTCGGGTTCTCCCTCGCCCCGAACGCCGTCACCTACTGGGTCGGCGAGGCCATGCAGGGGACCGACTACCAGGACCTCGACAAGACGCCCGAGAAGACCGCGACCGCCACCCGGACCCTCGCGGCGAACACCGCGCACCTGGCGCGCCGCCTCAAGTCCGCGCCGTACCCGCCGTCCTGACCCCCCGTCCGCCGTCACGCCCGAAGGAGTTCTCCGCCATGCCGTCCCAGGAGCAGAGCCACCTCACCGACCCCGTGTCCCTCCACGCCCGTCCCCCGTTCCCCGAGCAGGAGCAGGACCCTCCCGGCTCGACCGAGGCCATGGACCCCCGCCCCGACCACGGCGAGGACAGCTACCGGGGCCACGGCCTGCTGCGCGGGCGCAAGGCGCTCGTCACCGGAGGCGACTCCGGGATCGGACGGGCCGTCTGCCTGGCCTTCGCCAGGGAGGGGGCGGACGTCGTCCTCACCCACCTGCCCGAGGAGGCGGAGGACGCGGCGGAGACCGTCCGCCTGGTCCGCGAGGCGGGCCGCGAGGCGGTGGCCGTCGTGTGCGACCTCAGGAACGAGGACGAGTGCACGGCCCTCGTCGACCGGGCGGTGGGCGAACTGGGCGGCCTCGACCTGCTCGTCAACAACGCCGCGTACCAGATGGCGCAGCCCGACGGGATCGAGGCGATCACCACCGAGCAGTTCGACCGGGTGATGAAGACCAACCTGTACGGGATGTTCTGGCTCACCAAGGCCGCGCTGGCGCACATGCCGCGCGGCGGCTCGGTGATCAACACCACGTCGGTGCAGGGCTATCAGCCCAGCCCGCACCTCCTCGACTACGCGATGACGAAGGCGGCGATCGTCTCCTTCACCCACAATCTCGCCCAGATGCTCGCCGAGCGGGGCATCAGGGTCAACGCCGTCGCCCCCGGTCCCGTCTGGACGCCGCTGATCCCCTCGACGATGCCGGACACGACGACGTTCGGCGAACAGTCGCCGCTGGGCCGGCCCGCCCAGCCGGCGGAGATGGCCCCCGCCTACGTCTTCCTCGCCTCGGACCGGGCCTCCTACATCACCGGCGAGATCGTCAACGCCACCGGCGGGACCCCTCTCCCCTGACGCGGGAAGTCCCCGGGGGCGGGGCGCGTCGGCGCCCGGGAGCGGGGCAGTCGCAGGGGCGGGAACGTCGGTCGAGGAGGTGCTACGGGTGGAGTTCTGGCTGCGGCGTCAATGCCGCCCCCCGGCCGGGCCCGGGGCCGCGGCGGAAGCCCGGCGCGAGGTGCACCGGCTGGCCGACCAGGCCCTGTTCGTCGGCCACGTCGTCAGCCGGGCGTCGGAGGACGACGCCGCGCTGATCGCCAGTGAGCTCGTCGCCCACGCCGACGGCGCGTGCGTGCTGGAGCTGCGGCTCGCCTCCGACGGCCTCGACATCCTGGTCATGGGCGCCCGGCCGCCGTTCCCGGCTCCGACCGGGCGCGGCCCGTACGTGTTCTGGTGGGATCTGGTGACGATGCTCGCCCGGGACGTCACCGTCCGCCGCCGCACGCCCTCCTCGGGCGCCGTCGTCCGGGTCCACGTCGACGCCGAGCGCCCGGCCCGCTGACGCCGGCTCCGCGCTCCGGGCGGAGCCGGCCGGGCGCGGCAGGCGCATACTGGAGGGACCGCGTGGACCTCCACGACCCCTCTCCGAGCCAGGCGAACCCCTCATGACGAAGAACCCGGAGTTCCCCTCATGACGAAGAGCCCCGAGTTCGCCGAGGACGGGGTTCCGCAGGGCTTCGTGGCCTCCGGGCCGCACGCGTACAAGTCCCGGGGCGTCGCGAAGGTCACCCGTGACTCCTCCGCTCCCCCGGACACCTGGCTGCTCGTCCTCCGGGGGGAGTTCGACCGGGACACGGTGCCGTGTCTCCGCGCGGCGCTCGACGACGCCCAGGCGGGGGGCGCGGCGCGGATCGCCCTGGACCTCTCCGGCGTGACGTTCGGCGACTCGTCCTTCCTCAACGAGCTCCTGGAGGCGCGGACGCGCGCGGGGGAGCTCGTCCTCGTGGGGCCGTTCACCGGCCAGATCCGGCGCCTCTTCGAGCTGACCGGCACCGGCGGGATCCTCTCCCTGGCTCCCGACCGCGACAGCGCCGGCCTCGCCTGAGGACCCGCCGCGCGTCACCGGTCGCGCGGGGCGTGCCCGGACCCGTCGTGGCGCGGCGCGCGGTCCGGCCGGGACACGAGGAGTTCGAGGAGCCCGGCGATCTCGTGGTCGGCCTCGGCGGGGTGCCGGAAGGGCGCGGCGGGGTCGATGCGGTACACGTTGCGGCGGCCGTCGGCGGCCCGGCCCCGGGTGAGGTATCCGCCCGCTTCGAGGTCGGCGACGACGCTCTGCACGGTGCGTTCGGTGACACCGCAGTGCGACGCGACGTCCCGCAGCCGGATCCCGGGGTCCCGGGCGATCGCCAGCAGCACCCGTGCGTGGCTGGTGAGGAAGGTCCAGCCGGGGCTCGCTCCGTTGCCCTGCATGACGGGCCCCTTCCCCCTCTCCCACGGATCATGCGAAGGGTTTTTCAGGTAACGGTTGACCGGTATGCGGCATAGGCGCAGACTCGGAGAACAGGCCCTCCACCCCAGGAGGAGGCATGATCCGTTCCCCCGCCCCACCGCCTCCCGCGTCCCCGGGAGGCCGCGCACGCGAACGGCTGCGCCACCGGACGGAGCCGACCGGATCCGGGACGTCGGTGCGACTGAGCGGCGAGATCGACCCGAGCACCGCCGGGGAGCTGGAGTCCGTCCTCACGGCCGCCCTGTCCCTCGGAGGCGACGGCGCCTCCCTCACTCTGGACCTGTCGGGCGTCTCCTTCTGCGACTCCTCCTGCCTGAACACGCTGCTGCACGCCCGTCTGCTCGCCGTGGCCCGGCACAGCGATCCGAGGGTCGTCGCGGCCGGCGCCCGGGTCGCCCGTCTGCTCGCCCGCACGCACGTCGGCGACCTCGTGGAGTTCCCGGCCGCCCCGGCCGCTCCCAGGGGAGACGATCATGCCCCGTGACCTCCTCCACCACGTCCAGTTCCTGCTCGCCGAGGCCGGGTTCGGACCGGACAGCGGTCTGACCACCACCCGCGACGGCCCGGCGGTCGTCGTCTCCTGGCACGCCGACCCGCTCATCCGGCCCATCATCACGGCGCACGCCACCGATCCCGACGTCGGCACCGCGGCCGGGATCCCCGGTCTGCGCACCGCCCTCGAGGCCGCCCTGACCAACGTCTTCCAGGCCGCCGACCTCCGCCCGCTCCCCGACCCCGGAGGACTGCTCCGCGTCACGGCGGGGTTCGGCACGGCCGACGCCGCGCCGCGGAAGAGCGCGAACGGGTGAAGGCCGCGGCACCGACGGCGGCGCGGGACGGCGACGGGCGGCCCGCGCGGGCAGAGTGAGGGCATGTCGACACCTCTGCGCGCGGCCGCCGTGCTGGTGGTCGCGGCCTTCCTCTCCGGCTGCGGAGCGTCCGCGGCGCGCGAGGACGGCGCCTCCTCCTCGGGTCGCCGCTTCGCGGCGGCGCTGGCCGCCGGGGACTACCGCGCCGCCTGCGAACTGCTCGCCCCCGAGACCCGCGACGAGGTGGAGGAGGACGCCAAGGGGCCGTGCGGCCCGGCCCTGCGCGAGCTCGGTCTGCCGCCGTCCGGCCCCGCGCGCGGCGTCGACGTGTACGGGAACGACGCGCTGCTGCGCACGGCGGGCGACACCGTGTTCCTGTCGCGGTTCGACGACGGCTGGAAGGTCACCGCGGCGGGCTGCGTCGAGCAGTCGACGGACGAGCCGTACCGCTGTTCGCTGAAGGGAGGATGACCGGATGAGGACCATGTTCCTCGGCGTCGCCCTGACGATCCTGGGCGGCCTCGCCTACTTCACGGTGATCGGGGCGATGCACCGATGAGCAGCGGAAGGGTCCCGGGCCGCCGGACCCGGGCACCGGGGTTCTGGCGTTCCAACAGCCTGACCCTCGTCTTCGGCGGAGCCTTCCTGGTGGTGCTCGCCGCCCAGGCCGTCGCCGGACGGGCCGAGTTCAACGAGCAGCTGGCCGTGGACGGACTCCAGCAGGTCGGGTTCGGCGCCTACCTGATGTCCTCGGACTTCGCCGTCGACGTCACGGAGAACTGGCAGTCCGAGTTCCTTCAGTTCTTCCTGTACGTCTTCGGCACCGTCCACCTCGTCCAGCGCGGCTCGCCGGAGTCGAAGCCCCTCGAACGGGCGGGCACCGAGAGCGATCGCGACCAGAAGATGGGCGATCACGCCCGCCCCGAATCGCCGCGCTGGGCGGGCACCAAGGACTGGCGCCAGGGCCTCTACTCCCGGTCGCTGGGCCTGACCATGGCCGTGCTCTTCTTCCTGTCGTGGTTCGCCCAGTCCGTCGCCGGCGTCGCCGCGTACAACGGGCAGCGGCTGCGGCAGCTCCAGGCGCCCCTCGACTGGAGCGCCTATCTCGCGTCCTCCGATTTCTGGAGCCGCTCGCTCCAGAACTGGCAGTCGGAGCTCCTCGCCGTCTGCGCGATGGCCATCCTGTCCGTCTACCTGCGCCAGCGGGGCTCCCCGGAGTCCAAGCCGGTCGGATCCGCCCACTCGGCCACCGGCGTGGAGGGCTGAAGGCGGGCGGATCGACCGTGTCACCAGCGGTACCAGCGTCCCTGCGAGCCACGGACGAAGAAGCCCAGCACCCAGATCACCAGCACGGCGAGGGCGATGTACCACAGGACTTCGACGGCGAAGCCGGCTCCGAAGAGCACGAGGATCAGAAGCAGTACGAGCAGAAGCGGAATCATGACGTCACCTCCTCGGCCACCGGCCCGCGTCGTTCCGCCGCAATGCCGGTCGTCCACCAGGCGACTTCCCCTCCTTAGTCCCGGCATGCGCCGCACGGGCGACGCCCTCGGCCCGCCGTCGCCCGGCGGCGCCGCGACATTGCCTTCACCTCTATCCATTGCAACGGTCCGTTGCATTCCAACGGAGCTCATTGCATCGATTTTCCCGCAACTACCTGCATCTAAGGGCATTCGCGATTGACGCTTCCCTGAACGCAACGTAGCGTTCAAACATCTTCGAACGTACCGGGTCGCGAGATGCGGAGTGATCATGAGCGAGTCCGTCCACACCGTCACGGCGCTCCCCACGGAGCGCCGGACCGACTGCCCCTTCGATCCGCCCGCCGAGCTGCTCGACGCGCGCCGGCACGGACCCATCAGCCGCTGCACGCACCCCGGCGGGAAGCCCGGGTGGCTGGTCACCGGGTACGAGCTGGTGCGTTCGGTCCTGGCCGACCCCCGGTTCAGCTCGCGCAAGGACCTCCTGAACGTGGTCGACTTCGAGCTCCCGCCCGCGCCGCCCGGCGAGTTCCTCCTCATGGACGACCCCGAGCACAGCCGCTACCGCAAGCCCCTGGTGGGCAGGTTCACCGTGCGGCGGATGCGGATGCTCACCGAGCGGATCGAACAGATCACCGCCGAGTGCCTGGACGCCATGGAGGCGGGCGGCACGTCGGCGGACCTGGTGACCGCCTTCGCCAAGCCCATCCCCACCATCGTCATCTGCGAGCTCCTGGGCGTCCCGTACGAGGACCGGGCCTCGTTCCAGGAGCAGATCGACGCGTTCATGGGCGGCGAGGTGAGCGACGAGGAGCTGATCGCCGCGTACACCGCGACGCAGGAGTACCTCGCCCGGCTGGTCGCCGCCAAGCGCGCGCACCCCACCGACGACGTGCTCAGCGAACTCACCGACAGCGACCTGACCGACGAGGAGCTCAAGGGCATCAGCCTGATCCTCCTGGCGGCCGGTTTCGACACCACCGCGAACATGCTCTCCCTCGGCACCTACGCCCTGCTGCGGAACCCGGACCAGCTCGCCGCGCTGCGCGCCGACCCCTCGCTCACCGACGGGGCCGTGGAGGAGCTGCTGCGGTACCTGAGCGTCGCGAAGACCTTCCACCGGACGGCCCTGGAGGACGTGGAGCTGGGCGGGCAGACCATCGCGGCGGGCACGACGATCGTCCTCTCGTACCACACCGCCAACCGCGACCCCGAGCGCTTCGCCGACCCGCACGCCCTCGACCTGAGCCGGCAGGCCGCCGGGCACCTGGCCTTCAGCCACGGCATCCACCAGTGCCTCGGCCAGCAACTGGCCCGCGTCGAGATGCGCGTGGCGTTCCGCGCGCTCGTCGACCGCTTCCCCGCCCTGCGCCTCGCCGTGCCCGCCGAGGAGGTCGTACTGCGCCCGGAGAGCGCGGACATCTTCGGGGTGAAGAGCCTCCCGGTCGCCTGGGACGCGAAGTGACCGCGCCCGCGCCCCGGCTGACCGCCGACCGGGGGCGCTGCATCGGCGCCGGCATGTGCGCCATGACCGCCCCCGACGTCTTCGACCAGGACCCCGAGGAGGGCCTCGTCCTCCTCCTGCACACCGAGCCGCCCGCCGCCCACCGCGCGGCGGCCCGCCTGGCCGTCGGCCTCTGCCCCTCCGGGGCGCTCGCCCTCCACGACGGGGGCGGGGCCGACGACCGCCCGTCCTGAGGCGTCCGGGCCCGTCCCGTCAGGTGTGGAGGTGGATGTACACGGGGGCGGGGTCCAGGCCGGCCGCCGCCAGGAGGTCGCCGAGGTCGCGCTGGGCCTGGGCGCCCTGGGCCGTGGGGCGGGGCGCGCCGTTCTGGAAGGCGGCGAGCGGGGTCGCCGGGGCGAGGATGCGGAAACTGCTCCACGCCCTGCCCCGCCTGCGGACGAGGAGCGGACGGCTCCAGGCCATGAAGCAGTCGACGCCGGTGCCCCGGGCATGGGCGCGGACGAGCACGGGCCCCGGCCACAGGTCGCCGGGCAGGCCGGCCAGGACCGTGACCGCCTTCGCGCAGGCCGCCTGCGGGTTGCTGAACTCGCCCGTGAGCTCCCAGACGCCGGACTCGTGGCGCGCGGCGAGGTGGGCGGCGGCGAGCGCGCGGTGCGCCTCGGTCATGGGGTCCGGGACGTCGCGGGCCCGCTTGCCGAGGGCCTCGACGTCGGTCACGGTCGCCACGGGGGCGCCCCGGCGGCCCGCCGGGAGGTAGAGGTCCGCCGCATGGTCCGGTTCGGCGCGGGCGACCGCGGCCCGGCCGGTCCGCCAGGCGGCCGCCGCGACCGGCTCGGCCTCCGGCCCCTCGAACTCTCCGTGCAGCCCGAGCAGGGACACGCAGACGGCGACCACCGCGTCGAGCCGCTGCCGGTGGGGCCCGGACGGGTCCTCGTCCGCCGGGCGCTCCGTCCGGGGATCCGCCGCGTCGAGGGCGCGGAGGAGGTCGGCGGTGACGGCGCGCCAGCCGTAGTCGTCCTCGTCCCAGGCCCCGGCGGCGAGCAGCCGGAGGTGGAGGGCGGTGACCAGCAGGGTCGTCGGCGGCGACCAGGGGCGCGCCGCCGCCGGCCCCGGCCCGCCCGGCGCCTCCGGCGCCTCGGTCGCCTCGGTCGCGAGGCGCCGGGCCATCCGGGCCATCCAGGCGCGGGCCTGCTCGCGGGCGCTCGCGGGCAGCGGGCCCTCCTCCGCCCCGGCGGCGGCTTCCTCCGTCGCGTGCTCCGCCTCGGCCCCGTCGTCGCCCCCGGCCTCTTCGTCCGCGTCGGTCGTGACGTACTCCGAGAGCCGCCGGCGGCGCGGTGCCGGGATGCCCGGCAGCTCCGGAAGGTCCGTCGCGAGCGGGCCGTAGGCCGCTTCGGCGAGCTCCGGTCCCAGCGTCCGGACGCACTCGGCCACCGTCGGGGACGCGGTGCCGGGCCCCGACGCGTCCGTGACGACGCGTTCGCGCAGCCTGGCGATGTCCTGCTCGAAGCGGCGCGCGGCGGCCGGGTCCTGGAACAGGTCGTCGACCGCGTAGCCGCCGGAGAGGCGCGGCACGGTGTCGGCGGCGCCGCGCGGTGCGCAGCCCTCGGCGTCGTAGGGGAAGGCCGCGGCGGATGCGACGTGCGTCCCGTCGGCCGGCCGGCAGCTCGCCCGTACGGCCGCTCCGGGGGCGGCGGTCCACGGGAAGGTGCCGGTGTTCCGGTCGGCCGGGATAGGGCCGAGGGGGCGCCACGAGCCGGGCGCGCCGCCGTCCGTGGAGATCTCGACGGTGACCTCCGCGCCGGCGGGGCGGCGGCCGAGGACGGCTTCCAGGAGGAGGCCGTGCTCGCGGACGCCGAGGAGGACGAGCGCCGGGGGCGCCTCCGTCGCGTCCCGGGGCGCCGCGGTGGATCCGGTGAGTTCCGGGACGGGGCGGACGGGGCCCGCGTCCGGCAGCAGCGGGGCGGTGCCGTGGACGATGACGGCGAGTTCGCAGTTGCGGGCGGGGCCTTCCGCCGGGCCGCCGGTGGCGTCGCCGACCGCGCGGGCGAGGGCCGCCCGGGTGAGGTCGGGGCTGCCGGTGAGGGCGTGCCAGGTGTCGCCGACGCGCCATTCGACGAGCTTGCCGTGGCGCGTCCGGGTCCCGGTGAGTTCGCGCACCCGGGCGGCGGGGTGCCCGTCGAGGGCCTTGCGCACGCCGGCGGGGTCGTGGCCGGTCCAGCGGGGGTGGACGCCGAGGGTGATCTCCCGGGGGTCCAGCCGCTCGCGCAGGAGGCGCAGCGGTTCTCCCGAGGGGTCCACGGAGGGGGCGTACAGGCGGAGTTCGTCCACCGGCCCTTCGGGGAGCCGGGCGATCAGGGGCGTGCGCAGGTTGTGCGCCAGTTCCACCTCCGGCCCCGTGGCGTCGGTGGGCGGGGCCTCGCAGTGCAGGACGGTGAGCAGTTCGGCGAGGTGGCGCAGGTGGTCCGCCCACCAGGAAGTCATGGCGACGGCGTCGGGCAGGGCCTCCAGCCAGTCGGCGAGGTCGGCGAGCAGCGGGTGGGAGGCGCCGTCGTCGGTGGTGACGACGGTCCACGGTCCGTCGTCGGTGCCCCGGCCGGACCGGGTGGGGTCGCCGGAGCCGATGGCGACGCGGCAGGCGTCGTCGCCGAGGAGCAGGACGAGTGCGGGGCGGAAGGCGCCGTGGCAGGCCGCGACGCCGTGGAGGTAGCCGCGCCCGGCGAGGCGGACGCCGACGGCCTCGTGCGGGGCGTGTCCGGCGTCGCCGAGGATGGCGACGCGGGCGCCGAGGGCGCGGGCCCTCGGCACGGCGACGGCTTCGAGGAAGGGGAGGTCGGTGGTGTGGCCGAGGACGAGGAACTCCCTCAGGGGCCCCTTGCCGTGCTTCTCCCAGTCCCCCAGGAGGGAGACGGGCGAGGCGGATCCGGTGTGCACCGCTGTGGTCATGGCATCCCGTCCAGGCTCGTGCGTGCGTGGTCCGTCGGAGCGGGGGCGCCGCCCCGGGTGTCGTCGGCGGCGAAGAGGCCGGGCTGCCGGGCGAGCCGGTGGACGCGGACGCCGGTCTCCGCGCTCGGCTCCTCGCCGGGCCTGGAGGAGCGGTCGTGGCGCGCGTGCGGGCGCGGGAGGACGCGGTGGCGCCCGGTCCGGGGGTCGTGGCGGTTCTCGCGGAGCGCGACCCTCCGGGACCGGGCCGGCACGTCGTCGACGAGGCGGGAGGCCGGGTCGCGTGCCGGCCGGCTGCCGTACTCGCGCGGCGGGCCCGCCGTCCCTCGCGGGTCGGGGAACTGCCGGCGGTCGCCGGGGAAGGCGCGCCGGGCGTGGGCGGCCAGCGGGGCGCGGCACTCCTCGGTGCCGGGGCTCCGGCGCTCGGCGTCGGCCGCGTGGAGGGTGGAGTGGCGGGCGTGCTCGGTGACGCCGGAGACGCCGGGCGCGAGCCGGTCGGCCGGCCTCCGGACGGGGCCTTCGACGGACAGCGGGGACGCGGGACTTCCGTGCCCGGGTCCTTCCTCGGCCCACGCGGGGCCCACCGTCCGCACGCCCATGCCGTCGTCCCCTCCCCTTGCCGTCCCCTCGGCCGCGGACGACGATACCGCCGCCCGCTGTCAGCGGGCGGCGGCGGGGGGCGCGGCGGTGTCAGAGGGCGCTGACGATGGCCTCGACCCGGTCCTTGGCGTCGCCGAAGAGCATCGAGGTGTTCTCCCGGAAGAACAGCGGGTTCTGGACGCCCGCGTAGCCGGAGGCCATCGAGCGCTTGAAGACGATGACCTGGCCGGCCTCCCAGACGGTGAGCACCGGCATGCCGGCGAGGGGGCTGGAGGGGTCCTCGGCGCCCGCCGGGTTGACGGTGTCGTTGGCGCCGATGACGAGGACGACGTCGGTGTCGGCGAAGTCGTCGTTGATCTCGTCCATCTCCAGGACGACGTCGTACGGGACCTTGGCCTCGGCCAGCAGGACGTTCATGTGGCCGGGGAGCCGGCCGGCGACGGGGTGGATGCCGAACCGTACGTCGACGCCCTTCGCACGGAGCTTGGAGGTGAGCTCCGCGACCGGGTACTGGGCCTGGGCGACGGCCATGCCGTAGCCGGGCGTGATGACCACGGACCGGGCGGAGGACAGCAGTTCGGCGGCGCCCTGGGCGGTGATCTCCTGGTGCTCGCCGTAGTCGACGTCCGAGCTCGACGGGGCCTCGATGCCGAAGCCGCCGGCGATCACGGACAGGAACGACCGGTTCATCGCCTTGCACATGATGTAGCTGAGGTAGGCACCGGAGGAGCCGACGAGGGCGCCGGTGACGATCAGCAGGTCGTTGCCGAGGAGGAAGCCGGAGGCCGCGGCCGCCCAGCCGGAGTAGCTGTTGAGCATCGAGACGACGACCGGCATGTCGCCGCCGCCGATGGAGGCGACGAGGTGCCAGCCGAGGGCCAGGGCCACGACGGTGGCGGCGACGAGCAGCCAGAGGTCGGGCTCGATGGTGAAGAGGACGGTGAGGACGAGGAGGACGACCAGCGCACCGACGTTGAGGACGTTCTTGCCGGGGAGCACGAGCGGCTTGGAGTTGATGCGGGCCGCGAGCTTGAGGTAGGCGACGACGGAGCCGGTGAAGGTGACGGCGCCGATGAAGACGCCGATGAGGACCTCGGCGTGGTGGATGCCGAGGGTGCCGAGCGCGTCGAGGGCCTTGGCCTCGGCGCCGCCCGGGTGGTGCTCCACCTCCAGGTAGCCGTTCCAGCCGACGAGGACGGCGGCGAGGCCGACGAAGGAGTGCAGCAGGGCGATGAGTTCGGGCATGCCGGTCATCTCGACGCCGCGGGCCCGCCAGATGCCGATGACCGCGCCGGCGAGCATCGCGACGGCGAGCAGTCCGGCGGCGCCGGCGGCGATGCCCCGGTCGGCGGCGAGGACGACGGTGGCGACGAGGGCGACGCCCATGCCGAGCATGCCGAACGCGTTGCCGAGCCGGGCCGACTCGTGCTTGGAGAGTCCGGCGAGGGCGAGGATGAAGAGGACGGCGGCGATGAGGTAGGCCGCCTGTGCAGCGTGTGTGGCGGACATGTCAGCTCCTGTTGAACATGGCGAGCATGCGGCGCGTCACCGCGAAGCCGCCGAAGACGTTGATGCTCGCCAGCAGGATGGCCGCTGCGGAGAGCACGGTGACGACGGTGCCGCCGTGTCCGATCTGCAGCAGCGCGCCGACGACGATGATCCCGGAGATCGCGTTCGTGACGGACATCAGCGGGGTGTGCAGGGCGTGGTGGACGTGCCCGATCACGTAGTACCCGATCACGATCGCCAGCACGAAGACGGTCACGTGCGACAGGAGCGCGACGGGCGCGAAGCCGACGACGAGGAAGAGCGCGAGGGCCGAGAGGGCGACGGCGGTGAAGCGGCGTCCCTGGCTCATCGGGGTCTTCACCGGCGACACGGGGGCCGGGGTGGCGGCGGCGGCCGCCGCGGGGGCGGCCGAGACCTGGACCGGCGGCGGCGGCCAGGTCGTCTCGCCGTCGCGCACGATGGTGACGGAGCGCTGCACCGGGTCGTCCCAGTCGAGGACGAGCGCGCCGTCCTTCCCGGGGGTCATGAGCTTCAGGAGGTTGAGCAGGTTGGTGCCGTAGAGCTGGGAGGCCTGGGCGGGGAGGCGGCCGGCGAGGTCGGTGTAGCCGAGGATGGTGACGCCGTTCGCGGTGACCGTGCGCTCGCCCGCGACGGAGCCCTCGACGTTGCCGCCGTTGGAGGCGGCCATGTCCACGATGACCGAGCCGGGCTTCATGGTGGCGACCATCTCCGCGGTGATCAGCCGGGGCGCGGGACGGCCCGGGATCAGCGCGGTGGTGATGACGATGTCGGCCTCGCGGCACTGGGCGGCGTAGAGGGCGGCCTCGCGGGCCTTGTAGTCGTCCCCCATCTCCTTGGCGTAGCCGGTCGCCGAGACCTCCGTCTCGGCCGACTCGATGGACAGGTACTCGCCGCCCATCGAACGGACCTGGTCGGCGACCTCGGGGCGCGGGTCGGTGGCGCGGACGATCGCGCCGAGCGAACCCGCGGTGCCGATGGCGGCCAGGCCGGCGACGCCCGCGCCGGCGACGAGGACCCGGGCCGGCGGCACCTTGCCGGCGGCGGTCACCTGGCCGGTGAAGAAGCGGCCGAACTCGTGGGCCGCCTCGACGACGGCGCGGTAGCCGGCGATGTTCGCCATCGAGGACAGGACGTCCATGGACTGGGCCCGGCTGATGCGGGGCACGGCGTCCATCGACAGGACGGTGAGGGGGCGCCGGGCCAGGTCCTCGACCGTCTCCGGGGAGGTCGCGGGGGCGAACAGGGCGATGACGGTGGCCCCGGGCCGCGCCCGGTCGAGCCGTTCGGGCGGCGGGGCGTTCACCCCCAGGACGATGTCCGCCTCGACCGCCTCGCCGACGCGGGCGCCGGCCTCTTCGTACGCGGCGTCGGCGAAGCCCGCCGCGGCGCCCGCTCCCGGGTCGACCACGACCTCGTACCCCAACCCGCGGATCTTCTCGACGGTGACGGGCGTCGCGGCCACCCGCCGCTCGCCGTCCCGGGCCTCCTTGAGGACTCCGACAATCACCACACCCCTCCGTTCGTCGCTGTCGGCCCCCACCTTGAACCCCAAAGGCGCCCGGGGGAAACAAGGCTCGCTCGGGTCTGGACAGAAGATCGAGGATCGGCCTGGCGTATGTGCACGTTAGGGTGGGTCGGGCCGGGTCCGACCGGTCGACATTTCGAACGTGACGACCGACCAGGTGGTGTCCATGACCCTCTTCGACCTGCCCCTCGACCGGCTCCGCGAGTACCGCAGCGCGTCCGTGGAACCGGCGGACTTCGACGCGTTCTGGGCGGGGACGCTCGGCGAGGCGCGCAAGCACGGGCTCGACGCCCGGTTCGAGCGGGTGGCGACCGGCCTCGCGACGGTGGAGACGTACGACGTGACGTACTCCGGCTTCGACGGACAGCCGGTCAAGGGCTGGTTCGTGGTGCCCGCGGGCACCACCGAGCCGCTGCCGGTCGTCGTGGAGTTCATCGGCTACGGCGGGGGGCGCGGGCTCGCGCACAGCCATCTGCTGTGGGCGTCGGCCGGGTTCGCGCACTTCGTGATGGACACCCGCGGCCAGGGCAGTGGTTGGGCGCCGGGCGACACCGCGGACCCGGTGGGCAGCGCGCCCGCCTTCCCCGGGTTCATGACGCGGGGCGTCGAGGACCCGGAGACGTACTACTACCGGCGGGTCTACACGGACGCGGTGCGTGCCGTGGAGGCGGCCAGGTCGCATCCGCTCGTGGACGCGGCCCGCACCGCGGTGACCGGGATCAGCCAGGGCGGCGGCATCACCGTCGCCGTGTCGGGGCTCGTGCCGGACCTGGTGGCGGTGGCGCCCGACGTGCCGTTCCTGTGCGACTTCCCGCGCGCGACGACGGTCACGGACCGGACGCCGTACCGGGAGATCGGCAACTACCTGAAGACGCACCGGGGCCGGACGGAGCGGGTGCGGGAGACCCTCGCCTACTTCGACGGGGTACACTTCGCGGCCCGCGCGACGGCTCCGGCGCTGTTCTCCACCGCCCTGGAGGACCTGACGTGCCCGCCGTCGACGGTGTTCGCCGCGTTCAACGCGTACGCGCACGAGGACAAGGCGATCGAGGTCTACGACTTCAACGACCACGAGGGCGGTGGCGCGTTCCAGCAGGCCGCGCAGCTGGCCTGGCTGCCGGAGCGCCTCCGCGCCCGGTAGCCCGAATCCCCTCCCTCCTTGGTCTGGACCTACCGGCCGGGGGTCGTCAAGCTGGCCGCATGGACTTGGAGTTGCGGCACCTGAAGACGGTCCGGGCGATCGCCGAGGCCGGCAGCCTCACGCGCGCGGCGACCGCCCTCGGACTGGCGCAGCCCGCGCTGAGCGCCCAGCTCAAAAGGATCGAACGGGCCCTGGGCGGTGCCCTGTTCGTGCGCGGCCGGGAGGGCGTGCGGGCCACCGCGCTCGGGGACCTGGTCCTCGACCGGGCACGGGTGGTGCTGCCCGCCGTCTGCGAACTCCAGGAGGAGGCCGTGCGGTTCGCCCGCGACGGCGCCGCCGGGCACCGGCTCGGCGGCACCCACGGCCCGCTGCTCGGCGGCCTGGTGGACCGGCTCGCGCGGGCGGAGCCGGACGCGCAGGTGACCACGTACACCTCCTGGTCGGAGCGGGAGGTCGCGCGCGGAGTGGCCGCCGGGCGGCTCGACTTCGCGCTCGTCGGGGTCTGCGGGGAGAGCTCCCCGCCGGAGGCGGGACGGCTCGCCTGGACGGAGGTGGCCCGCGACCCCGTGTACGTGATGCTGGCGACCGGCCACCCGCTGGCGGCCCGCCCGCAGCTCGCCCTCGCCGAACTGGCCGACGCGGACTGGACGGACGTGCCCGGCGACGGCTGCTTCGGCGACTGCTTCGCCGCCGCGTGCGTGCGGGCCGGCTTCACCCCGGCCCGGGTGTACGAGACGGACACCGCCTCCTGCGTCCACCTGGTGCAGGTGGGCCGCGCCGTCGGCCTCTGCCGGGCGACCTTCCCCGCCACCCCCGGCATCGTCACCCGCCCCCTCACCGGCACCCCCCTCGTCTGGCGCCACCTCCTCGGCTGGCACCCCGAGGGCCGCGCCGCCGCCCACGCCGCCACCGTCCTCGCCCACACCCGCGAGGCCCACGCGGAGGCCCTGGCCCGCAGCGCCGGCCGGACGGGGGACCCGGGGGCCCGGCCGGGGCCGTCCCCGGGGCCATAACGCCGGGGAGGGGGCGGACCGGAGGGTGCCCGGGGCCCCGGGCGGTTCCTACGGTTCTCGGCAGATCCCCCACCGAGAACCGAGGAGACTCCCCATGCTCCGACGACACGCCCGTGCGGCGTGTACCGCGCTGGCCGCCGCCGGGATGGTGCTGGCCGGGCTTCAGGCCGGGTCCGCCACCGCCGCGCAGCCCTCCCCCGGAGCCGCGCCCGGCGCGCAGAGCGCCGCTCGGGCGCTCGGCGCCGCCGAGGCGCAGCCCGAACTGCTCGCCGCGATGGGCCGCGACCTGGGCCTGACCCGGGCCCAGGCAGAGCGCCGGCTCGTCAACGAGGCCGAGGCTGGCGCCGCCGCCGCCCGGCTCCGCGACCGGATCGGCGGCTCCTTCGCCGGGGCCTGGGTCGAGGGGGCCGAGTCCGGCTCCCTGACCGTGGCCACCACCCGCGCCGCCGACCTCGACGCGATCCGGGCGGCCGGGGCGACGGCCCGGCTCGTCCGGCACGACCTGTCCTCGCTGGAGCGGGCGAAGGCCGCCCTCGACCGGGCCGCGGGCGCCGACGCGCCGGTGCGGTACGTGGACGTGCGCGCCAACCAGTTGGTCGTCGAGGAGGTCCGGGCCGGTGCCGGGGCGCGCCTGGCGGCGGCCACCGGGGTGCCGCGGGAGCTGGTGCGGGTGGAGCGGAGCACCGAGGCGCCGCGCCCGCTGTACGACCTCCGGGGCGGCGACGCGTACTACATGGGCGGCGGCGGGCGCTGCTCGGTCGGCTTCCCGGTGACCCGGGGCACCACGCAGGGCTTCGCGACGGCCGGGCACTGCGGCCGCGCCGGCCAGACCACCAGCGGCTACAACCAGGTCGCCCAGGGCAGCTTCCAGGGCTCGGTCTTCCCCGGCAGCGACATGGCGTGGGTCGCGGCCAACAGCAGCTGGACCGCCACCCCGTACGTGAAGGGCGCGGGCGGCGCGAACGTCCAGGTCACCGGCTCCGTGCTGCAGCCCGTGGGCGCCTCCGTCTGCCGCTCGGGCTCCACCACCGGCTGGCACTGCGGCACCATCCAGCAGCACAACACGAGCGTGACGTACCCGGAGGGCACGATCTCCGGCGTGACCCGGACGACGGTCTGCGCCGAGCCCGGCGACTCGGGCGGCTCGTACATCTCCGGCAGCCAGGCGCAGGGCGTCACCTCGGGCGGCTCCGGCAACTGCTCCAGCGGCGGCACCACGTACTTCCAGCCGCTGAACCCGATCCTGTCGACCTACGGCCTGACCCTGAAGACCACCGGCACCGACCCGGGCCCCGGCCCGGGCCCGGGCGAGCCGGAGCCGGGCGGCACGTGGAAGGCGGGCACGGTGTACGCGGCCGGCGCCACCGTCACGTACGGCGGTTCCACCTACCGCTGCCTCCAGGGCCACCAGGCGCAGACCGGCTGGGAGCCGCCGAACGTACCGGCGCTCTGGCAGCGGGTCTGACGGCGACGGCCCACCACGGCGACACCCACGGAGGCCCCGGGCGAAGTCCGGGGCCTCCCGGCGCGGCGGCTCAGGAGGAACGGCCCTCCAGGGCCGCCGCGTAGGCGTCGTCGGGGTCGAGGTGGCGCAGTTCCTCGGCGATCAGTTCGGCGGTCGAGCGGACCTTGAGGGCCAGGACGCGGCTGGGCTGGCCGGGGATGGCGAGCCGGGCGACCGGGCCCTCGGGGCGGTCGATCCGGACCTCGCCCTGCGGGGTGCCCATGCGGACGGCGGTCACGACGGGGCCGTCGGAGACGATCCGGTCGACGGGGACGCCGAGCCGGACCTCGAACCAGCGGGCCAGCAGCTCCGCGCTGGGGTTGGCCTCCTCGGCCTCCACCGCCGCCGAGACGACGTCCGTGCCGGCCTGGTCGAGGGCGGCGGCCAGCATGGAACGCCAGGGGGTGAGCCGGGTCCAGGCCAGGTCGGTGTCGCCGGGGGCGTACGAGGCGGCCCGGGCGGCCAGTGCGCCGAGCGGGTCCTCGACCGCGAACGCGTCGGTGATCCGCCGCTGGGCGAGGGCGCCGAGCGGGTCCTTGGACGGGACCGCCGGGGCGTCGACCGGCCACCAGACGACGACGGGCGCGTCGGGCAGCAGCAGCGGCAGCACCACCGAGTCGGCGCGGGCGCCGAGTTCGCCGTGCAGGCGGAGCAGCACCGTCTCGCCCGAGCCGGCGTCGGTGCCGAGCCGGACCTCGGCGTCGAGCCGGGTGACGTGCCGCTCGCGCGGGGAGAGCGCCCGGCGGCGGATGACGACGAGGATGCGCGAAGGGTGTTCCTTCGACGCCTCGTTGGCCGCCTTCACCGCGTCGTAGGCGTGCTCCTCGTCGGTGACGATCACCAGGGTGAGGACCACGCCGACGGCGGGGGTGCCGACGGCTCTCCGGCCCTCCAGGATCGCCTTGTTGATCGCGCTGGAGCTGGTGTCCGTGAGATCGATCTTCATTGCCCGGAGTCCGTCCCTTCCTCTGCGGCGAGCCTAACGCCCCGCGCGGGGTTCAGTGGTCGTCGCCCGGTTCCTCGCCGCCGGCCGCCGCGGCGGCCCTGGCCTGGGCGCGTCGGCCGACGACGGCCGCGGCGGCGACGGCGGTGCCGAGGAAGGCGGTGGCCACCACCCACGGGCGGTCGAGGACGTGCCCGGTGGCGTGGTCGAGGGAGTAGCGGCCGGCGCCGGTGAGGCCGATGGCGGCGGCGGTGAAACCGAGGAAGGCCGGGTACTCGTAGCCGCCCCCCTGCGCGAAGAAGCCGGCCGGGGCGTGCACGGAGACGGCGCCCGCCATCGCACCGGCGGCGGCCGCGCCGGCCGCGGGGGTGGCCAGGCCGAGGGCGAGCAGGACGCCGCCGCCGGCCTCGCCGAGTCCGGCGGCGACGGCGGACTCGCGGGGCGGGTGGAAGCCCATGGCCTCCATCGCCTGGGCGGTGCCCTCGATCCCGCCGCCGCCGAACCATCCCAAGAGCTTCTGGGTGCCGTGCGCGGCGAGCACGGCACCGGTGCCGACCCTCAGCACGAGCAGCCCGAGGTCGCGTCGGTTCATGGGGATCTCCTGATGCGGGAAGGGGCGTGGACGCCTCCACTGTCGGCGGGTCCGCCGCCCGCCGCCGCCCGGGAGGCCGTCGAGTACTCCACGCGTGTCATGTTTTGCGGCGTTTGCCCCGTGTTGCTTGACTGGGGTGGCCGCCGCCGTCCCGGCCGTCCGGGAGCGGCCCCGAGGAAAGAGGAGACGGAACCCATGACGCAGACACGTGAACGGCCGCACGACGGCCGCACCGGGACCGACCTGCCGCAGGGGCCGCTGAGGACGCTCGCCGGCGCGGCCTGGCAGGCCCTGCTGCTCGCCGGGGCGGTGGCGCTCGTCCTCGGGGTGCTCGTGCTGGTGTGGCCGGGCGCCTCGCTGGTGGCGGCCGGGGTGCTCTTCGGCCTCTACCTGCTCTTCAGCGGTGTGACGCAGCTGGTCGCCGCCTTCGGTACGCACGCCACGACCTCGCTGCGGGTGCTGGCCTTCATCAGCGGCGCCCTGTCGATCCTCCTCGGCCTGTTCTGCTTCCGGGGCGCGACGCAGTCGATCCTGCTGCTCGCACTGTGGATCGGCATCGGCTGGCTGTTCCGCGGCATCACGCAGACGGTGGCGGCGGCCTCCGATCCGGCGATGCCGGCCCGGGGCTGGCAGGTGTTCCTCGGGCTCGTGAGCGCCGTGGCCGGGGCGGTGCTGATCGTGTCCCCGCTGGAGTCGGTCGCGGTGCTGACGCTGCTCGGCGGGATCTGGCTGATCGCGGTCGGCGCGGCGGAGATCGTCACCGCGTTCCAGATCCGTTCGCGGGCCCGGCGCCTGCCGCCGGGCGTCTGATCCGTCCCGGCAGGGCCGGCTCGTCCGGGCCGTCCTCCGGCGGCTCCTCCGGTCCGCCGTCGGCCCGATCTCCGGGCGGGCGGCGGACCGGCGCGTTCTGTGCGCTAGATTTTGCCGGTCCTCGACCGTCGATCGCTCGCGATCACCACTTTCCGGAGCCGGCTTCCCATGACCGACATCGTCAACGGCCTCGGCCGCGCCACCGCCTACGGCGCCCTCGGCGTGGTCCTGCTGATCCTCGGCATCGTCCTGGTGGACATCCTGACCCCCGGCAAGCTGGGCCGGCAGATATGGGAGGACCGCAACCGCAACGCGGCCATCCTGCTCAGCTCCGCCCTGCTCGGCATCGGCGGGATCGTCTTCACCTCCATCTGGACCACCTACGACAACTTCGGCAAGGGCCTGGCCTCGACGGCCGCCTTCGGTCTCCTCGGCCTGGTGATGATGGCGGTCGCGTTCCTCGTGGTGGACCTGGTGACGCCCGGCAAGCTGGGCGCCACGCTGGTGGACCCGGAGCCGCACCCGGCGGTCTGGGTGACCGCGTCCTGCAACCTCGCGGTCTCCGCGATCGTCTCGGCTTCGATCGCCTGACGCGACGCGTCCGGGCGAGCCCTCCGCGAGGGCCCGCGCGCCCGAGCACGCCCCCCGTCCCGGCCCGGTGCCCGTCCGTTCAGGACGGGGCCGGGCCGGGGGCCGTCGTGACCGGTTCCACCTCCAGGAAGCGGCGGCCGCGCGGCCCCTTGTAGAGCAGGGCCTCCCAGCCGAGCCGGTCGAGGACGTCGGCGCACTCCGCCAGGGCGGTGGCCTCCTGCCCGGCGGCGCCGGAGCCGGGCGGCCCCAGCCATTCGACGACGACGGTGGCCGGCCGCTCCCCCGCCCGGACCCGGTAACCGGTCGCCGTCCTGGCCCCGTCGGCGTCCACCGCCGACGGCGCGAGCCCGCCGGCCTCCAGGGCCAGGGCCACGGCCCGCACCGGCTGCCGCCGTTCCCATTCCGCGGGGACCGCCCCACCGGCGCCGTCCCGGCCGGCGGTCAGGCGCCGGATCTGCCGGAGCCCGTCGAGCGCGGACCTGACCTCGCGGGAGCGCTGTTCGGGATCGCCGGCGAGCGGCGGACCGTCGCCCGTCGCCGCCTCGAAGGCGCCCCTGCCGCCCGGTTCCCGGCTCACAGCAGCCGCCGGATCTCGCCGCGCACCCGGTAGAAGCCGCCGGCCGCCGGGTGCAGCGCCTCGACGACGTACCGGGCACCGGGTTCGCGGATGGCCCGCGGGAACTGCACGTTCCACGACGGCTCGTAGCCGTGGCTGACCACCCGGACGCGGCTCCGGCCGCCCTCGCGGACGCACTCGACGACGATCGAGCCGCTCGGCGCCTCCTGCACGGAGACGACGGTGGCGACGGCGGCGGCGGTGGTCGCCGGGGTGTAGGTGGGCAGCGCGGCGGCCAGCTTGACGTCCCGTACGACGGGCACGCTGCCCTGCTGGGCGGCCGCGATCGCCGCCTCGCTCGCGTCCACGCAGACCAGCGAGCCGTCGGTGGTCACCAGGTAGAGCCGCTCGTCGCGGTACTGCATGGAGAGCGCGGAGCCGCCGCCGGTGGAGAGCTTCCACAGCCGGGTGCCGTCCTCGGCGAAGCAGTAGACGGAGGAGGCCGAGTCGCCGGCGAAGACGAACCGGCCGCCGGGCGAGGTGGCGCAGGAGTACACGCTCGCGTCGCAGGTGTAGACGGCCTCCACGCGGCCGTCGGCCTTGGCCAGCCGCTGCACCTTGCGGTGGCCGGTGCCCGCGTAGACGGAGCCGGTCTCCTGCCAGCCGAAGAGGACCGCCCCGTCGGTGGCGGTC
Source organism: Streptomyces roseolus (assembly GCF_014649855.1). GTDB lineage: Bacteria > Actinomycetota > Actinomycetes > Streptomycetales > Streptomycetaceae > Streptomyces > Streptomyces roseolus. The sequence continues at coordinate 78,793 of NZ_BMTV01000003.1, forward strand.
CGCCACAGCTCGCCGGTGCCGTCCGCCGCGTAGGCGGTGACGCCGCTGGTGTCGCCGTAGTAGACGGCGCGGCCGTCCGCCCGGACCATCCAGGCGAACTCGCCGCGGCCCGAGCGGGACCACTGGTGCTCGTCCTCGTGGTCGATGACGGTGAGCCGGCCGGAGCGGTCGGCGACGTCGAGGACGCCCTCGTGGATGTCGAGCCAGAAGATGTCGACGTCCGCGCCGATCTCGTAGGCGGCGAAGGGCAGCTTGGAGGAGAGGTCGTAGACCTTGCCGTCGTCGCAGCCCGCGTAGATCCAGAAGTCGTCGGCGACCAGGCACTTCACGCCGTCGGGCAGGCCGAAGCGGGCCAGCACCTCGCCGCCGTGGTCCAGGGTGAAGACGTCCCCCGCCTGGTTGCCGACCCAGATCCGCTCCTCGTCGACGTGGATGCCGAAGGCGGCGGAGCCGGTCCGGAAGCGCCAGAGGACGGGCGCGACGGCGCGGGCCGTGGAGGGCGCGGAGCCGACCGCCCGGCGGGTGACGGCGCGGGCGGCGCGCTGACCGGGGACGGCGGGGGCGTATCCCTTGCGGACCTTCTCGCCGATCTTCTTGGCCGCGGCGGCCCGCGCCTTGTCGGCGGTGGCGAAGGTGGAGCGCTGGGTCTGGCCGGCCGTGCCGATCCGGCCGTAGCGGACCGACACCTCCAGGCCGTCGACGGTCACTTCGTAGAACTTGTGGGCACCGCCGCCGTCCTGCGACAGCTCCAGATAGGTCGTCGTCATGATCCGAACGGTAGGGGCTGCCACTGACAACGGCCCCCGTCCGTCCGTGAAGCTCTGGCCGGGGCCGAGGTCCCGGGCGGGCGTGCCCCGCGCCGCCACCCGCCCGCCGACGCCGGCCTCGTCGAACGCCCCGGGCGGCGTCCGGATCCGGGGCCCGCGCGTCTCACGCCCCTGTCGGGGCCGCCGCCTTCGGGTTCTCCGTGACCGTGACGCGGCCCTTGCGGAGGGTCGCGAGGCGCGGGGCGCGGCGGGCGAGGGCGCTGTCGTGGGTGACCATGACGAACGTCAGCCCGTGTTCCTTCCAGAGCCCTTCGAGGAGGTCGGCGATCTCGTCGCGGGTGGACTCGTCGAGGTTGCCGGTGGGTTCGTCGGCGAGCAGCACCTGGGGTCGCTTGACCAGCGCCCGGGCGATGGCCACGCGCTGCTGCTGACCACCGGACAGCTCGGACGGCAGATGGGCGAGGCGCTCGCCGAGTCCGACCGACTCCAGCGCCTCGGCGGCCCGGCGGCGGCGCTCGGCGGCCTTGACGCCGAGCGGGACGAGCGCGGTCTCCACGTTCTCCTGGGCGGTGAGCGTGGGGATGAGGTTGAAGCTCTGGAAGACGAAGCCGATGTACTGGCCGCGGACGGCCGTGAGCCGGCTCTCGGACAGCTTGGCGAGGTCGGTGCCGTCGAGGAGGACGCTGCCGGCGGTGGGGCGGTCGAGCCCGCCGAGCATCTGGAGGAGGGTGGACTTGCCGCCGCCGGTGGGGCCCTGGACGACCAGCCGGTCGCCCTGGGCGATCGTCAGGTCGATCCCGGCGAGGGCGTCGACCCTCGCCTGGCCGCGCCGGTACTGCTTGGTGACGCCGATGAGTTCGTACATGGGGGGACTCCTGGGGTACGGGGAAGGTCGGGGTGGCTACTCGACGCGGCGCAGCGCGTCGGCGGGCCGCAGCCGGGAGGCGCGCCAGGCTCCGAAGGCTCCGGCGACGAGGCCGCCGGCGAGCGCGAGGAGCACGGCGAGGCCGACGGTGGTGAGGCTGACGGGGGCGGTGAGCGCGATGTCGACGCTGCGGCCGGCGGCGGTGCGCGCCGCGCCGGGCCCGCCCGCTCCCCCGGGGCCGCCGAGGACCACGCCGCCGCCGCGTCCGGCGAACCCGCCGGCGCTCGCGCCGAGTTCGGCGGTGAGGGTGGGGCTGACGGCGGTGACGGCGTACGCGCCGGCGAGGCCGACGGCGATGCCGAGGGCGCCGCCGATGACGCCGTGGACGAGGGCCTCGCCGACGACCTGGCGGGTGACGCGGCCGCTCTTCCAGCCGAGCGCCTTGAGGGTGCCGAACTCGCGGACGCGGCGGCTGACGGCGGAGGAGGTGAGGAGGCCCGCGACGAGGACGGCGGCGAGGAGGACGGCGTACGAGAGCCACCGGCCGACGTCGGAGGCGAGACCGGCGGCGGTGTCGAGGGAGCCGGACACGGTCTGGGCGAGGTCGGCGGAGGTGGTGACGGTGGTGCCGGGGACGTTCTTCTGGATGGCGGCCTTGACGGCGTCGATCCGCGTCGAGTCGGTGGCCTCGACGTAGACGGTGGTGACCTTGCCGGCCGAGCCGGAGAGGGTCTGCGCCCGCTCGAGCGGGAGGTAGACCTGGGCGGCGGACTGGCCGCTGTCGGCGGTGGCGATGCCGATGACCTCGAACGTCACGCCCTTGACGGTGAGTTCGTCGCCGACGGCGAGGTCCTGCTGTTGGGCGTAGGCGCTGTCGACCACGACGACGGCGGCGTCGGTCTCGGTGGTCCTGAACGCGCGGCCCTCGGTGACGGTGGAGGTGGTGAGGGGGCCGAGGTCGGGGGTGGTGACGTCGGTGCCGTAGAGGGTGAAGGAGTCGACGTCGAAGGCGGCGCCGCCCCCGGTGACGGTGTCGCCGGGACCGCCGCCGGTTCCGCCCTGGCCCGGGGGCCGGCCCTGGCTCTGCCCCTCGCCGCGCTGGATCTGGCCGCGCCGGAACTCGCCGTTGATCTTCAGGTTGACGAGGCTGAGGCCGCCGACCGCGCGGCCGACTCCGGCCTGCTTCGCGACGGTGGCGACGGTGGAGTCGGCGAGGGTCTGGAAGCCCTGGACCATGAGCCGGTCGCCGCTCTGCTCCTCACCGTCCTCGCCGCCCTGGAACTCGAACCGGGGCCGGGCGGGCTGCGCGCCCTCGGCGGGCCGCTCCTGGGCCTTCGTCACCGTCAGGTCCGTACCGAGCCCGTAGAGGGATTCGAGGACCTTGCCCTGGGCCTGCTTCATGCCGGCGGAGACCGAGGTCACGACGATGACCAGCGCGATGCCGAGCGCGAGCCCGGAGGCGACGACGAGCGCCGCCTTTCTGCGGCGGCGCAGTTCGCGCCGGAGGTAGGTGAAGAACATGGGCGCGAAGGTAGGGGCGCCGCGTGAGGCGGGGATAAGGCCCGCGTGAGAGCGGGATGAGAGCCCGCGGGCGGGTTCCGGAGCGAGGCGGGGCGGAGCGGGGCGGAGCGGGGCGGAGCGGCTGAGGCTCTGGGACGAGGCCGGGTGGGGCCGGGCGGGCGGCTGGGGTTCTGGGGCGAGGCCGGGCAGCCGAGGTTCTGGGGCGAGGCCGGGTGGGCGCGCGGGGCGAGCGGTCGCGGGGCCGTAGGGCCTGGGGGATCCGTCGTCCTCGCGGCGGGCCCGTCCGCCCCGTCCGGCGGGCCCGCCGCCCTGGACAAGCCCCCGCCCGGAACCTACCCTCCCCTACACCTATTCAATTTATTGAGTATCACCGTGGACGCCGTGGAGGCCCCGTGCACCCCTTCCGTACCGCCGTCGAGAACCACGACGAGGCCGCCGTCGAGGCGCTGCTCGCCGAGGACGTCGTCTTCACCAGCCCGGTCGCCTTCAAGCCGTACGCCGGGAAGGCGGTCACCGCCGCGATCCTCCGCGGGGTCCTGCGCGTCTTCGAGGACTTCACCTACGTCCGCGAGATCGCGAATCCGGACGGCCGCGACCACGCCTTCGTGTTCACCGCCACCGTCGACGGCAAGCGGATCCAGGGCTGCGACTTCCTCCACTTCGACGACGACGGGCTGATCGACGACTTCACCGTCATGGTCCGCCCGCTCTCCGCCGCGCAGGCCCTCGCCGCCGCGATGGGCGCCCAGTTCGACCGGATCACCCGGGAGGCGGCCGGGGGCTGAGCGGGCGCCCGGGCGGGCGTCAGGCCAGCTTCTTCAGGACCTCGTCCGCGAGGGCGGTGGAGGAGGCGGGGTTCTGACCGGTGACGAGGTTGCCGTCGACGACGACGTGCGGGGCCCACGGCTCGCCGGCGTCGACGTCGACGCCCGCCTCGCGGAGCCGGGTCTCCAGGAGCCACTTCGCCCGCTCGGCGAGACCGGCCTGGGTCTCCTCGGCGTCGGTGAAGGCGGCGACGCGGCGGCCGGCGAAGGCGTTGGCGCCGTCCTCGCCCACGGCGGCGAGGAGGGCGGCCGAGCCGTGGCACACGACGGCGAGCGGCTTGCCGGAGTCGAGGACGTCGATCAGCAGCCGGCCCGAGCCGGCGTTCACGGCGAGGTCCTCCATGGGGCCGTGGCCGCCGGGGTAGAGGACGGCGTCGTACTCGGCGAGGTCGACGTCCTCCAGGCGGAGCGGCTTCCGCAGGGCCGCGAAGGCGTCGAGGGCGGCGGCGACGCGCTCGGCGCCCTCGGGGCCGCCGTTGACCTCGGGGGCGAGGCTGCCCCGGTCGACGGTGGGGACGACGCCGCCGGGGGTGGCGACGACGACCTCGTGACCGGCCGCGGTGAACGCCTCGTACGGCGCGACGGCCTCCTCCGCCCAGAAGCCGGTGGGGTGCTTCGTGCCGTCGGCGAGGGTCCAGTGGTCGGCGCCGGTCAGTACGAAAAGGATCTTCGACATGGGTCTGCGGGCCTCTCGTTCGTGGGAGCGGACCGGCCCGGGCCCCTTCGGGGGCCACCGGACCGGTGAGGGTTCGACCGTAGGCGCGAGGACCCATGGGAATCCAATAGGCTCGGGCATGTGAACGATAGGAATTCCGATGGCTCGCCTGGAGCGTCGGCGGCGGGCGGCCCGGAGCCGGGCCCGGCATCCGGAGCCGGAGCCGGGCACGGGCTCGCGGTGGGGAACGGCGGGCTGCCGGACCTGAACCAGCTGCGGACCTTCCTCGCCGTGTACCGGGCCGGGGCCTTCACCGCGGGGGCGCGGGTCCTGGGGGTCTCGCAGCCGACGGTGACCGCGCAGATCAGGGCGCTGGAGGGACGGCTCGGGCGGGAGTTGTTCGAGCGGGGGCCGCGCGGGGCGGCGCCGACGCCGTTCGCGGACGACCTCGCGACGCGGATCATGGGTCCGCTGGACGCGCTGGGGGCCGCCGCCGGGGCGGCGGCCGGCTCGCCCGGCGAGGAGGGGCCGGCCGAGCCGGTCCATCTGGCGGGTCCGGCCGAGTTCCTCGCGCACAGCGTGCTGCCGACGCTCGCGCCGCTGGTCGAGCGCGGGGTGCGGCTGCGCGTCTCCTTCGGCCTCACCGACGGGCTGCTCGACGAGCTGCGGGCCGGACGGCACGACCTGGTGGTGTCGACGGTACGGCCCCGGGGCCGCAGCCTCGCCTGGCTGCCGCTCTCCGACGAGGAGTTCGTCCTCGTCGGCGCGCCGGTGTGGGCGGAGCGGCTCGGGGACCGGATCGCCGCGGAGGGGCCCGCCGCGCTGCACGGCGTCCCCCTCGTCGCGTACGCCGAGGACCTGCCGATCCTGCGCCGGTACTGGCGCCACGTCTTCGGCCGCCGCCTGACGGCCGTGCCCGCGGTCACCGTCCCGGATCTGCGGGCGGTGCGGGCGGCGGTGGCGGGCGGCGCCGGGGTGAGCGTGCTGCCCCGCTACCTGTGCGCGGCGGAGCTGGTCTCGGGTGCTCTCGTACCGCTCCACCTGCCGGAGGACCCGCCGATCAACACCGGTTTCCTGGTGCACCGGCCGGGCCCGCCGGCCCACCCGCACGTGGCGCTGGTCCGGGACCACCTCGTGCGGCACGAGCGGGACGCGCCGCGGGAGGCGGCGCCGGGTCGGCGGCCGGTCAGTAGGTGACGGTGATCCGGCGGGCGGGGCCGTCGACGCGGACGGTGCCGCCGTACGGGATCACCACCTGCGGGTCGGTGTGCCCGAGGTCCACGTCGAAGACGGCCATGGTGTCGGGGGCGTACGCGTCGAGGGCGCGCAGCACGGCGGCGCGCTGGGCCTCCCGGTAGGCGGCCCGGGCGGCGGTGTCGTTCGGCGTCCCGAAGGACCAGGCGCGGGCCCGGCCCATGAGGAGGGCCGGGAAGCGGGCGAGCAGGCCGCGCTCCCCCATGGCCCGCAGGATCCGGAAGACCTCGTCGGCGGAGGGCAGCAGTTCGGAGGTCTCCAGGAACAGCACCCCGCCCTCGTACGCCGCCGGCTCCGCGATCTCCCGTCCGGCCATGAGGAGCTGCGAGACGATCTCCAGGCAGCCGCCCCAGGAGCGGCCCTCGACGACCCGCTCGGCCCGGTGCCAGTGCCACGGGCCGGCCGGTTCCATGACGGGCGCGGAGTCGAAGGTGCGGGGGTCCTCCCAGGGCCGTTCGACGTCGTTGGTGTCGGTCGGGGCCGGGAGTTCGTACGGTCCGGAGCCGAAGAGCGCGGCCCGGACGGAGGCGTCGGTGACGGGGTGGACGGCGCCGGGCCGGCCGAACTGGGTCATCACCGCGGCCCCGTGGTAGCCGACGACCCCGAGGTTCCACAGCCGCATCAGGAGGTTGGTGTTGTCGCTGAAGCCGAAGAACGGCTTCGGATGCGCGCGGATCAACTCGTCGTCGAGGTGCGGCAGGACGGTGATCTGGTCGTCGCCGCCGATGCTGGCGACGATCGCCGCGACCGTCGGATCGGCGAACGCCGCGTGCAGGTCGGCGGCCCGGTCCCGGGCGGACGCGCCCAGCTTGCGCGTGGTCGGGTACTCGACGGGCACGAGCCCGTACTCCTCGGACAGCCGCCGCAGGCCGAGGTCGAAGGGGAACGGCAGCACTTCGGGCAGTCCGGCGGCGGGCGACAGCACGGCGATCCGGTCCCCGGGGCGCGGCTTGGGCGGTATGACGGTCGGTGACATCTCCGCACCCTAGCCGGGCTCCGGCCGCGCCCGCCCGGCCGTTTCCCCGCCCGCCGGCACGCGCGCGTGGCCCGCGGCGGGCCCGCGCCACGGGCCCACGCCCCGGGCCCAAAAGGCGGGCTCAGGGGAAACGGCCCCGGAGGAGGCCTCAGGGGAGGCGGGCTCAGAGGGTGTGGGCGAGGGGGTCGGCGAGGACGTCGCGGAGGACGAGGGCGGCGGCGCCGCGGGCCGCGTCGGCGGCCGGGGAGGCGGCCCGCAGCCGGCCGGCGTCGGCCGGCCAGAGTCCGGACACGACCCGTTCGGCGAGCTCGGCGGTGACGGCGGGGGCCAGCCAGGGCATCAGGCGCGGGTAGATGCCCCCGAGGACGACGGCCTCGGGGTCGAGGAGGTTGACCGCGCCCGACAGGGCCCGGCCGAGCATCCGGCCGGCCTCGGCGAGGGCCGCGAGCGCACGCGTGTCCCCGCGCTCGGCGCACCCGGCGAGCTCGTCCACGTCGCCGGCCTCCGCGGCGCGCAGCAGCGCGGCCTGGCCGGCGTACTGCTCCAGGCAGCCGCGCGAGCCGCAGCGGCAGCGGGGTCCCTCGGCGTCGACGACGAGGTGGCCGATCTCGCCGGCGAAGCCGTGGGCGCCTCGCAGGAGTTCGCCATGGACGACGACGGCGCCGCCGACGCCGGTCTCGCCGGTGAGGTGGAGGAAGGTGCGGGGCGTGCCGGGGGTGCCGAAGCGGAGTTCGGCGAGGGCGGCCATGTTGGCCTCGTTGTCGGAGGCGACGGGGAGGCGGCCCGCGGCGGGGCGCAGCGCGGCGAGCGCTTCGCCGAAGAGGCGCTCGGCGGGGGTGTCGTGCCAGCCGAGGTTGGGGGCCTGGCGGACGGTGCCGTCGGAGACCAGGCCGGGCAGGGCGAGCGCGGCGCCCGCCGGGGCGAGGCCGAGGGCGTCGGCGTCGGCGAGCGCCTCGGCGGCGACGCCGGCCGCCCGGGCGAGGACGGCGGGGGCGTCGGCGCGGTTGTCCAGCCGCACGGTGCGGCGGAGCCGGTCGGTGCCGGTGAGGTCCACGAGGCAGACGGAGACGTACGCGACGTTGATCTCGACGCCGAGCCCCGCGGGCCCGGTCCCGGCCGGCTTGAGGACGGTGCCGGGGCGGCCCGCCTGACCGCTGAAGGTCTTCCCCGACTCGACCAGGAACCCGAGGTCGAGGAGCTGCTCCACGAGCGAGGAGACGGCGGGCCGGGTGAGCCCGACGCGGGCGGCGACGGCGGCCCGGGTGGTCTCGCCGGCGTCGTGGACGGTCCTGAGGACGAGACTCAGGTTGTGCCGGCGCACGCCCGACTTGTCGGCCTTGGGTTCCGTGGGCTGGTTCATGGTGAGCGAGAGCCTAGTCGCCCCTTTCACTCGAACAGAAATGCCCCGACCGGCAACGGAAAAGGCCGCCCGGGGACGACGACGCCCCGTCCGGGGACGGCGCGGCGACGCCCGCCGGCCGGACGTCCCCGGGAGACGGACGACCGCTCCCACCCCCGGGGAACCGCCCTGCGGTCCCCCGGGGCGACCCCGCCCCCGGGCTCCTCGCAGAAAGAGTTCGGTGACCGAACTTTTACGGCTACGCTGCCGCCGTGCCCCTTCCGCGCGACTACCGCGGCCAGAGCTGCTCCCTCGCCCGTGCGATGGAGGTCGTCGGCGAGCGCTGGACGCTGCTGATCCTGCGGGACGCCTTCTACGGGGTGCGCAGGTTCGGCGAGTTCGCCGCGCACCTCGCCGTACCGAGGTCGGTGCTCGCCGAGCGGCTGGCCGGGCTGACCGGGGCCGGCGTCCTCGACCGCCGCCGGGAGCCGGGCGGCGGCCGGCGCGAGGTGTACGCCCTCACGGAGAAGGGCCTCGGGCTCTGGCCGGCCGTCCGGGCCCTCACCGACTGGGGCGAGGCGCACCACCCGGCGAACGGCGACGGGCCCCGCCGGGTCTTCCTGCACCACGCCGACGGGGCGCCGACCGGCCCCGACGGGCACTGCTCCGGCTGCGGGGCCGCCGTCCCGCCCGGGGACCTCCTGGTCGCGCCCGGCCCGGGGCTCCCCCCGCCCGGCGACGACGCCGACCCGGTCACGGCGGCCCTCGCCCGCCCGCACCGGCTGCTCACCCCGCTGCTCCCCACGAGAGGAACCCCATGAAGATCCTGGTCGTCGGTGCCGGTGCCACCGGTGGTTACTTCGGCACGATGCTGGCCCGCGCCGGGCAGGACGTCACCTTCCTGGTGCGGCCCGGCCGCGCGGCGGCGCTCCGCGCGGGCGGGCTGCGGGTGGCCGGGCGGGACGAGGAGTGGGTCCTGGACGCGCCCCGGCTCGTCACGGCAGGCGAGACGCCGGCGGGAGGGCCGTACGACCTCGTCCTGCTCGGCGTGAAGTCGACCGCCCTCGACGCCGCCCTGACGGACCTGGCCCCCTTCGTCTCCCCGGGCACGGCGGTGCTGCCGCTGCTCAACGGCATGGCCCATCTCGACGCCCTGGACGCCCGCTTCGGCGCCGGCGCGGTCCTCGGCGGGGTCGCGAAGGTGGTCACGACGCTCGACGACGCGGGGACCGTCCGGCGGCTCGCACCGCTGGCGCACCTCGCCCTCGGCGAGCGCGACGGCACGGTCTCGCCGCGCGTGAAGGAGATCCGTACGGTGCTGGAGGACGCCGGCATCGACGCGCCCGTGCCCGCGTCGATCGTCACCGCGATGTGGCACAAGTGGGTCTTCATCACCACGATCGGCGCGGTGACGAGCCTGATGCGCGGCACCGTCGGCGAGGTGTACGACGCCCCCGGCGGCCCCGGCCTCGGCCCCGCGGTCCTCGCCGAGGGCGCGGCGGTGGCCGCGGCGGCCGGGCACCCGCTGCCGGAGGCCGAACGCGCGGCGTCCCTGGCCGTCGTGTCGGCCCCCGGCTCCCCGATGGTGCCGTCCCTCTACCGGGATCTGACGGCGGGGCGGCCGACGGAGGTCGAGCACCTCTTCGGCGACCTGACCGCGCGGGCCCGCGCCCTGGGCGTGCCGACCCCGCTGCTCGACCTGGCCACCCTCCACCTGCGGGTCCACCAGCGGCGGATCGACGACGCCGGACGCGGTCAGTAGGCTCGGCGGCGCCGGGACGGGAGCAGAGGAGCGACAGAGTGTTCGTCAAGGTGTGCGGGCTCGCCACGACCGCCGACATCGACGTGGCCGCCGAGGCGGGCGCGGACGCGATCGGCCTCGTCATCAGCGGGACCAGTGTCCGGGGCCTGGACCGCGACCGGCTGCCGGGCCTCGTCGGGCGGGTCCCGGACGGCGTGGTGTCGGTCCTCGTCGTCAACGACACCCCGGCCGCCGAAGCCGCCCGGATCGCCGCCGGCCTCGGTTTCGACGCGCTCCAGCTGCACGGCCGCGCCTACGGACCCGCGGAGTTCGAGGCGGCCGCGTCCGTCCACCCGCGTCTGTGGCGGGCGACCGCGCTCGCCGACGGGCCCGACACGCGCGTGGGCGCGCTGGGAGAGGAGGTCCTGCTGCTCGACTCGCCGAAGGCGGGCTCGGGTTCGCGATGGGACCTCTCGCTCCTGGACGCCGCCCGCCCCGAGGGCCACTGGCTCCTCGCGGGCGGCCTCGCCCCCGGGAACGTCGCCGAGGCCATCGCCACCGCCCGCCCCTGGGGCGTGGACGTCTCCAGCGGCGTCGAGTCCGCGCCCGGCGTGAAGGACCACGCCCTGGTCCGCGCCTTCGTCGCCGCCGCGAAATCCGCGCCGTCCGCTCAACCTTCCGACGTCTCCGCACGTCAGTAGGGGTGAAGCACGTCGTACTACCGAGTACGACTACGACCGCGTATCGCCGAGAGCAAAGGGGGCCGTGATGGTGGAGGAACTGGCGGAGGCCGTGGTGCGGGCGGCCGGCGCGGCGGCGCGCGGCGTGGCCGCGATCCTGTCGGTCCCGGAGACCTACTCGGCGGCGGCGGAGATCGCCGCGGCGAAGGCGGAACAGCGCCCCGACGACGCGGACGAGAAGGACGAGAAGGACGCGGCGGACGAGAAGGACGGCAGGGCCGGAACCGGCGAGACGACCGGGACGGACCCGGCGGGCGCGGACGGCAAGGACGTCTAGGTCGTCCGGGCCGTCCCTTTCGGGCCTCGCCGGGGAGAACCCGCGCGGGGCGTGAGGGACGCGGCAGGGCCCCGGGCTCCCGCGACCCGGCGGCCAGGTCCTCGGCACGGGCGCCGCGCTCGGGTCCCGCGTCGCCCCCGGGACCCCGGCGGCCCCCGCAAGGCAGTCGTACGCCTGGGCCGAGGGGGCGGGCGGTGCCGTCGCGTCCCGCCCGGGCGTCAGACGCCGGTGTACTGGGCGGCGTACTCCCCACGGGCCGGGACGACGGTGATGACGTCGACCAGCACCCCGTCGGGGGCGGCGACGATGAAGTGCCGCTGGCCGAACTCCTCGGTGCGCAGGGACAGCACCTCGGGCAGGCCGGCCTCCGTCACGAGCCGCCGGTGCTCGGAATCCACGTCGTCCACCTCGAAGTTCAGCAGCAGGCCGCCCCGGAGCGCGGCCCGGTGGCCCTCGGGAACGGTCGGGTGGGCGTGGTCGAGGAGGGCGAGCTCGTACTGCGGGGCGTCGGGACGACGCAGACTGACGTACCAGTCGGCCTCGAAGGTCGTCTCGAACCCGAAGTGGCGGGTGTAGAAGTCCCGGGAGGCCGCCACGTCCCGGGTGGCGAGCACCGGGTAGAAGCCGCCGAGCGGGGCCGTCGGCGTGGTGGCGGGTCCGTTCGTCATGGTCGAGCTCCTCCGCTCCGTTTTCGCATACCCGGAGTACGCGAATTTCTCCGTTAGCATACCCCGGGTATGCGAAATGGGAAGGACGTGCGGCCGATGGCGGTCAACCGGGCGGAGCAGCGGGCGGCCACGCGGCGGGCGCTGCTGGCCGAGGGGAGGCGGCGGTTCGCCGCCGACGGCTACCACCACGTGGTCCTGGCCGACGTGGCGCGGGCCGCCGGGGTCACCAAGGGAGCCGCCTACCACCACTTCGACAGCAAGGCGGGGCTCTTCCGGGCCGTCGTCTCCGAGGTCCAGCACGAACTGGGCGAGCGGGTCGCGGCCGAGGCCGAGCGGCACGAGGACCTGTGGGAGCAGCTCCGGGCCGGTTGCCGCGCCTTCCTGGCCGCCGGGACCGATCCGGCGGTACGGCGGATCCTGCTGGTCGACGCGCCGACCGTGCTGGGCTGGGACGAGTGGCGGACCCTGGACGAGGAGTCCTCCGCCCGCCACCTCGCGGAGGCTCTGGAGGCGCTCGTCGCGGCCGGAACCCTCGCCGACCGGCCGGTGGAGCCCCTGGCCCGGCTGCTGTCGGGGGCGATGAACGAGGCCGCGCTCTGGATCGCGCGGGGCGGGGACCCCCGGGCCGCGGAACAGGCGCTCGACCGGCTCCTGGCGGGCCTGCGGGCCCCGGCCTGAACGCCTGCTCGGCGGGCGACGGGTCGTGAGATCATCACATCCGCAGCCCCGGAACACCGCAGGTGTCGGGCTGCGGCGCGGGGGGAGCGGACATGGAGCACGACCGGGCAGGGGCGGAACGCGGAGAGCGTACGCGCACCGAACGGCTGACCGAGGGGCTGGTCGTCGCCGTGGCCTCGGTCCTCGCCCTCGGCCTTTTCGCCTGGCCGGCGACGGTCTTCGGCACGACCGCCTGGCGCCTGGCCACCGGCACCGGGACCACGACGTTCAGCCGGTTCCTGGTGCCGGTGCTCCTCCTCGCCCTCCTGACGGTGCCGTTCGTCCCGGCCCGCGCGGTGTTCCGCTCGGGCCGGCGCGAGGGACGGGCACGGCTGACGGCGGCGGCCCCGGCGGCGCTGGCCCTGCTCGCCGGATCCGTGGTGCCGGTCGCGGCCCTGTGCCTGCTCCTGGTGTACGGAACGTACGGGGACTGATCCCCTCCGGTGCGGCCGGAGGGGATCCGGCGTCACCGGCTCCGGCCGGGCGACCGGCTCACGGCCCGCGCCAGACGTTGGCGAAGGCCGTGTTCTCGATGGTCCGCCGCTGGCGCACGGCCTCCAGCTCCATCACCGCGTCGTGGACGGCGGCCACCACGTTCGTCACCGCCTCGTCGTCGAAACCGGGCTCCTCGTCGGGCCGCCCGCCGCCGATCCCCACGGCCGAGGCGAGGGCTGCCAGGACGGGCTCCCCCTCCTCCCGGCGGCCGACCGCCCGGCGGCGGGCGGGCGTGTCGACCGGCTCCACGCGTTCCGGACCGAAGGGCAACCGGCCGGTTCGCCTCCGCCTCAGCTCGCCGTCCTCCTCGAGCGCGGTCCGGTACGCGGCCGCGAGGTCCCGGCCCCGGCGCCACAGCCAGTCCTCGACCCTCTCGTAGGGCGGCTGCCGGACGAGCTCCGCCTCGGCCTCGGCCAGCAGCCGGTCGTCCGGTCCCGACGGCCCGCCCGGCACGACGAGATCGTCGTCCACGGCGACGGCCCCCGCGCCGACGAGATCGATCAGCTCGGCTCCCGCGAGCGCCAGCGACAGGTCACCCTGCCCCACGTCGGGCCCCGGCCCCGGTTCCACGGAGATGAGGAACAGGTCTTTCGCCGTGCTCATGTACGGCTCCCCTCGGAGACATCGACAAGGCGAACCCCACCGGCCGGTCCCGCGACCGGCACGACGGCGGGGCGCCCACCACGATCAGTATCGCCCGCACGGGGGTGGCGGAACGAGGCCGCCGCCCTTCCCCGGGCCGACCGCCGAACCGCCGAACCGCCGGACCGCGGACCGCCGATCACCGAACCGTCGGTCTCCGGCTTCCGGCCACCGACCGCCGACCGCCGACCGCCAGCCGCCGGCCGCCGACCGCTTCAAGGCCGGAGCCCGACGTGTTCGAGCGCGGCCGCACTGAGGTCGGTGATGGCCTGCCGGTCCCCCCGGCGCCAGGCGTCGGCCCAACCGCCGGACGGCACCGGCAGCCCGGCCGGCACGCCCGGAGGCCCGGTGAGGGCGCGCAGGGCGAGCAGGTCGGCGCCCCCGGGAGTCCCGGCGAGACGGCGCAGGGTGGTGCTCCGGCGGATCCAGAGCAGACGCGGCGGGAGCCACAGCAGCAGGACGAAGAGCACCGGGACGACGATGAGGGCGGCCGTGACGACGTCGGCGACCCGGCCGACGGTCTCCTGGAACGCCACGCCCGCGTCGGCGAACCCCGAACCGGCGTCGGCCGCGGACCGCAGCGGCTTCTCCAGGACGTCACCGACCAACGGCACGTCCGCCGCCGCGTCCCCCGCCTGGTCGAGCTCCCTGGCGAGATCGCCGCCGGAACTCTCCACCTTCCGTCCCGGTTCGGCCAGCAGCATGATCGTCCCGCGGACGGCGAGGGCCACCCACACCGCCACGGCGATCAGGGCCACGGCGATCAGGTCCACGAGCACCTGACGGTTCCGGCGGGCGGGCGTCTGGGCGTAGAAGCGCAACGGAGGGCTCCGTTCGAGTCGTGGCGGCGAGGAAGTCCGGCCGTCCCGACCTCGGCCCGGCCGACCGGTCGTCGGAATCAACTCTTCCACCGCTCCTCACGGGCAAACGTACGCAACACGAGGCACACCGCGAGCCCGGCGGGCCGTGCTGGAGCGCTGGTCATGCCGCCGGTCGGACACGGTCCGTATCCGGCGGGTCGGGACGGGCGGGTCAGCCGCCGGAGCGGGCGGCGCGGAAGCCGGTGCAGCCGAAGCGTTTCCACTGGGTCCGGTCGTCGGTCCCGGCGCGGTAGACGACGACCGTCCAGTCGCCCGCCTTCGAGGTCACGGGCGGAGCCCCGGGGAAGTCCCGGGGATACACCAGGGTCTTCCCCGCCGGACCGACCCGCATCGGCCGCGTGGTGTGGCCGAACCCCTTCCCGCCGGGCGGCTTCACGCCGGCCACCAGGCGGAGGGCCCCCTCGCCCGAGAAGGAGAAGCCCACTTCGGCCGAGGAGGCGCCGGAGAGGTACGTGACCGAGGTCGAGGTGGAACCGCCGGACGGACCGCCCTCGGCGAGCCGGTCGCACTGCCCGATGCCCAGCCGTGCCTGCTTCGGGTCCTTCGAGAGGGACCAGCGGACCTCGGAGGCGGACTCGACCGGTGGGGCGGGGTCGGCGGGGTCGGCGGGTTCGCGGGTCGGAGCGGGCGCGTCCCGTCCGGACGTGCCCGACGGCGTCGGCCCGCCGGTGGCCCCCGCCCCGGTGCCGCCGTTCCCCTCGTCCGCGTTCCACGCCTGCCGGGCGGCGGTGCCGGCCACGCCCGCCAGCACCAGGAGCAAGGCCACCGCGCCCCATCCGCCGCGCCGGCGGCGGGCCGTGCCCGCGTCCGTCCGCGTACCCGGGCCCCGGTCCCGGCTCCGGTCCGGTTCCGGTTCCGGGTCCTCGGGGGCGTCCGGGGCGACGCGTGTCGGCGGGAGGGCCGGGGCCGCCGGTGCGGCGGAGCGGGCGATCACCTCCGGGACGGCCGGGCGGTCGGCGGGGTCCTTCGCCACGCAGTCCCGGATCAGCGCGAGCAGTCCGGGGTCCCGGTCCGGCGTCCCCGTCAGGTCGATGTCCTCGTGCACCGCCCGGTAGGAGACGGCCTCGGCGGGGCCGTCACCGAAGGGAGGCCTCCCCGTCAGCGCGTACGCCATGGTGGCGCCCAGCGCGAAGACGTCGGCGGCGGCGGAGGTCTCGTTGCGCAGGAGTACCTCCGGAGCGGTGAAGCCCGGGGTGCCGGGCGCGGCACCCGTCCGCGTCAGGGCCGTGTCGTCGAGGCCGCGCGCGATCCCGAAGTCGATGAGCCGGGGCCCGTCGGCCGCCAGGATCACGTTCTGCGGCTTGAGGTCCCGGTGGGTCACCCCGTAGGCGTGGACGTCCGCCAGGGCGACCGCGAGCGCCTCGAACAGGCCGCGGCACGCCGCCGGCGTGAACGCCCCTTCGGCGGCCACCGCCTGACGGAGCGTCGGGCCCGGGACGTACTCGGTGGCCAGCCAGTACGGCGGCTCGCCCAGCGACGCGTCCACCAGTTGCGCCGTGCGCGGGCTGCGGACGGCGCGCACCGTCGCGACCTCCCGCCGGAACCGGGCCAGCGCCTCCCGGTGCCCGGTGATCTCCTCCCGGATCACCTTGAGCGCGACCATCCCCCCGCCCGGCGACCGCGCCAGGTACACCTGGCCCATGCCGCCGGCGCCGAGCCGGCCGAGCAGGATGTGGTCGCCTATGCGCGCGGGGTCCTGGCCGGGTCTCAATGGGTCCACGCCGCCGTACTTTAGGCCGTCCCTTTCGGATCTTGCCCCGGTCGTCGTTCCTTGGGCTCATCCGCTCGTCGCGGATGTGAGTCGTTGGGTTGGATCCAGAAGATTGGATCCGGGATCCCGGATCGTGGATGCAGGATCCGATATCCGACATTTGGATCCGGGATCCGGGATCCGGGATCCGGGATCCGGGATCCGGGATCCAGTCAGGCCAGCAGCCCCGTCCTCGCCGCCCCCAGCACCCCCTCGATCCGGTCCCACGTCTCCGTGTCCCGGGGGAGCGCCTCCAGGGTGTCGCCCGTTCCGGTGCCCCAGGCGGTGGCGAGGGCGACGGGGTCCTCGCCGGTGGTCGTGGCGGCGGCGAGGGCGGCGGCGCCCAGGGCGACGAGTTCGGTGGCGGCGGGGAGGACGAGGGGGCGGCCGGAGAGTCGGCGGATGGTGTCGGTCCAGGTGCGGCCTCGGGCGCCGCCGCCGACGAGGCGGAGGGGGCGGGCGCGTACGGACGGGTCGGTGGGGTCGAGGCCGCAGGCGGTGAGGAGGCCGTCGAGGGCGCGCAGGACGGTGAAGGCGGCGCCTTCGTAGGCGGCGCCTAGGACGGCGCGGGGGTCGGTGGCGTGGCGCAGGCCGGTGACGAGGCCTGAGGCGGCGGGGAGGTCGGGGGTGCGTTCGCCGTCGAGGTACGGGAGGACGACGGTCTCGCCGCCGGGGAGGGCGTTCTCGCGGTCGAGGCCGAGGAGGGTGGCGAAGCGGTCGACGGCGAGCGTGCAGTTGAGGGTGCAGCCCAGGGGGAGGTGGGTGCCGTCGGTGGCGGCGAAGCCGGCGAGCGCGGGGTCGGCGGGGCGGGTGCGGGTGGCGGCGAAGACGGTGCCGGAGGTGCCGAGGCTGACGACGGGGTGGTCGAGGAGGCCGGCGGCGCCGAGGCCGAGGCCGACGGCGGCGGCCATGTTGTCGCCGGTGCCGGCCGCGACCGCCACCGTGCGGGGCAGGCCGAGGGCCTCGGCGGCCGCCGCCGTGAGGGTTCCCGCGCGGGCGGCACCGGTGGGGGCCACCGCGGGCAGGTGCGCGGGGGTGAGGCCGAGGAGGTCGAGGAGGTCGGGGGCGTAGGCCCCGTCGGCGGGGGCGTACCAGCAGGTGCCCGAGGCGTCGCCGGGGTCCGTCACGGCCTCGCCGGAGAGGCGTTCGGTGAGCAGGTCGTGCGGGAGGCGGACGGCGGTGGTGGCCTCGGCGTGGTGGGGTTCGTGCTCGCGCAGCCACTGCCACTTGGCCGCGGTCATCGAGGCGACCGGGACGGAGCCCGTGCGTTCCAGCCATGCCTTCGGGCCGCCCAGGGCGTCGGTGAGGGCCGCGGCCTGGGGGGCGGAGCGGGTGTCGTTCCAGAGGAGGGCGGGGCGCAGCGGGCGGCGGTCGGCGCCGAGGGCGACGAGGCCGTGCTGCTGTCCCGCCACGGCGATGGCGGTGACCTGCGCGGGGGTGGCGCCCGCCTCGCGTACGGCCGCGCGGACGGCGGTGACGAGGGCGGTCCACCACTCCTCGGGGTCGCTCTCGCGGGCGCCGTTCGTGCCGGTGACGGTGTGCGGGGCGCGGCCCAGGCCGAGCACGTCGCCGGTGGCGACATCGACGGCGACGGCCTTGGTGGACTGCGTGGAGCTGTCCACGCCGATCACGATCGGGCCGTTCGCGATCGGGCCGTTCGCGGCCGGACGGTTCGCGGCCGAGCCGTTCGCGGCCGAGCGGTTCACGGCGGAGCCGTTCGCGGGCATGCGCGTACCTCTTCTCTCATCTCTGTCGCCCTGTGGGGGGCTGGCGTGCCGGGGCACCCGTGGCGTATTAGTTATCTC
This sequence comes from Streptomyces roseolus, assembly GCF_014649855.1. Classification (GTDB taxonomy): domain Bacteria; phylum Actinomycetota; class Actinomycetes; order Streptomycetales; family Streptomycetaceae; genus Streptomyces; species Streptomyces roseolus. The sequence goes on from NZ_BMTV01000003.1 coordinate 96,710, forward strand.
AGAAAACAAATCCGGCCGCCAGCATCCGTCAGCAGCCCGCCAGAGAAGGATCCGCCCATGCCCGAGCGTTTCTCCCCCACCCCCGAGGACCGTTTCACCTTCGGCCTGTGGACCGTCGGCTGGCAGGGCCGCGATCCCTTCGGCGACGCCACCCGCCCGGCCCTGGACCCGGTCGAGTCGGTCGAGCGACTGGCCGGGCTCGGGGCGTACGGCGTCACCTTCCACGACGACGACCTGATCCCCTTCGGCGCGCCGGAGGCGGAGCGCGAGGCCGTCGTGAAGCGGTTCCGGGACGCCCTGGACCGCACCGGCCTCAAGGTCCCCATGGCGACCACCAACCTCTTCACCCACCCGGTCTTCAAGGACGGCGGCTTCACCGCCAACGACCGGGACGTGCGCCGTTACGCGCTGCGCAAGACGATCCGGAACATCGACCTGGCCGTCGAGCTCGGCGCCACCACCTACGTCGCCTGGGGCGGGCGCGAGGGCGCCGAGTCGGGTGCGGCCAAGGACGTGCGGGTGGCCCTGGACCGGATGAAGGAGGCCTTCGACCTGCTCGGGCAGTACGTCACCGAGCAGGGCTACGACCTGCGGTTCGCGATCGAGCCCAAGCCGAACGAGCCCCGCGGCGACATCCTGCTGCCCACCATCGGCCACGCCCTCGCCTTCATCGAACGCCTGGAGCGGCCCGAACTCGTGGGCGTGAACCCGGAGACGGGCCACGAGCAGATGGCCGGGCTCAACTTCCCGCACGGCATCGCGCAGGCCCTGTGGGCGGGCAAGCTCTTCCACATCGACCTCAACGGCCAGTCCGGCATCAAGTACGACCAGGACTTCCGCTTCGGCGCCGGCGACCTGCGGCAGGCGTTCTGGCTGGTCGACCTGCTCGAATCCGCCGGCTACACCGGGCCGCGCCACTTCGACTTCAAGCCGGTGCGCACCGACGGCTCCGACGGCGTCTGGGAGTCGGCGAAGAACTGCATGCGCAACTACCTGATCCTCAAGGAGAAGGCGGCCGCCTTCCGCGCCGACCCCGAGGTCCGGGAGGCGCTCGCCGCCTCCCGGCTGCCGGAGCTCGCCGCGCCGACCGCGCCCGAGGGCCTCGCGGAGCTGCTGGCCGACCCGACCGCGTACGAGACCTTCGACGTCGACGCGGCCGCGAGCCGCTCGATGGCCTTCGAGCGGCTCGACCAGCTCGCCCTGGAGCACCTGCTCGGCGTACGGCGCTGAGCCCGGCGCCCCTGGAGCGGCGTCAGCGGGTGGTAAGCGTGGAGCGGCGGACGACCAGCTCCGGCTGGAGCACCACCCGCTGGTGCCGGTGGTCCGCCGCCGCCTCGCCGGTCTCCTCCAGGAGCAGTTCGGCGGCCCGGGCCCCCAGGGTCAGGGCCGGCTGGCGCACGGAGGTGAGCGGGACGGTCGCGGCCGCCGCGAACTCGATGTCGTCGTAGCCGACGATCGCCATGTCCTCCGGGACCCGCACCCCGGCCGCGTACAGCGCCTGGAGGACGCCGAGGGCCAGCAGGTCGTTGGCGCAGAAGACGGCGGTGGGGCGGTCGGCGAGGCCGAGGAGCCGGGAGCCGGCGTCGCGGCCCGAGGCCACGTCGAGCCGGTCCGCCGGAAGCTCCCGGAGCGCGCTCGCGGGCAGTCCGGCCTCGGCGAGGGCGAGCAGCGCGCCCTCGCGGCGGTCCCGCACCTGCTGGAGGTGGGCGGGGCCGCTGACGTACGCGAAGGTGCGGTGGCCGGTGGCGACGAGGTGGCGGATCGCGAGCGAGCCGCCGACGACGTCGTCGACGGAGACCGAGCAGCCGCCGCCGTCCCCGCCGACCCGGTCGACGAGGACGTACGGGATGCCGTGGCGGCGGAAGTCGCGGAGGTTGCCGCCACCGGCGTCGGCGGGGGTGACGAGGACGCCGCGGACCCGCTGTTCGGCGAAGAGGGAGAGGTAGTCGGCCTCGTCGCCGGGGTTCTGGTCGCTGTTGCAGACCATGACGCCGAGTCCGGCGGCGCGCGCGGTGCGTTCGGCGCCGCGCGCGATGTCGACGAAGAAGGGGTTGCCCATGTCGAGGACGAGCAGCGCCACGATCCGGCTGCGGCCCGCCCGGAGCTGGCGCGCGGACTCGCTGCGGACGTAGCCGAGCCGGTCGATGACCCGCCGGACGTGCTCCAGGGTGGACGGGGAGACCCGGTCCGGCTGGTTGATCACGTTGGACACGGTGCCGACGGAGACCCCGGCCTCCCGCGCCACGTCCTTGATCCCGACGGTCCGCCCGGCGGCCGGACCGCCGGGGGAGGAACTCCTGGGGGGACCGGCGGGGGCGGGGGCGGTGGAGACCTGACCGGCGGGCGTCGGCCCGCCCGGCGACTGGCCGGCGGAGTCGGCGGGTGCGGGATCGGCGGCCGCCCGTTCGCCGGGCCCCGGGCCGGCGTGCGCCTGCCCGGTTGCCGTTTCCCGGGCGAGGGCCTCCCCCGCGGGCGACCGACCGGGCGCCGACTCCCCCGCGGGCGACCGACCCGCAGCCGACTCCCCCGCAGGCGACCGACCGGCGGGCGTCTCCCCCGCGGGCGACCGACCGGCGGCCGTCTTCGCGCCTCCGGTCGTCCCGCCCCCGGTCCTCCCGGCGCCGCGCGCGGGGCCCGTCACCCGTTCCACCTGCGTGCCACCTGGTCGTCCGTCCTGCCCGTTCCGCCCCGTCCGCGCGGGGTCGCCGCCACCTGTCGCATCCTATGCGGCTCCGCTCACGCGAGGTGGAAGACCTCGGTCAGGGGGCGCATCGCCTCGTCCGGCCGCCGGCCGTCGAGTTCCTCGAAGAAGCCGCCCATCCCGGCCTGCCAGCGGGCGTTCACCTCGGTGGCCTCCATGGCGGTCTTCGCGCGCTCGAAGTCCTCGGTCTCCAGGTAGCCGACGAGCAGGCCGTCCTCACGGAGGAAGAGCGAGTAGTTGTGCCAGCCGGAGGCGGTGAGCGCCTCGCGCATCTCCTGCCAGACCTCGGCGTGGCGCGCCCGGTACTCCTCCGTCCGCTCGGCACGGACCTTCAGCAGGAAGCAGACCCTCTGCACGACGGCTCCTCGACTTGAAATGTTTCAGTTCCTCCGTGCACGGACGCTAGATCCCCGTCGCCACCGTGGTCAAGAACCTTGACGACACCTTGGGTGCAGGCTAGCTTCCCAGTCGACTGAATCGATTCATTGAACTCGACTGAACACACTGAGGTGGACATGCCCGACATCGCCGCCGTGAAGGCCGCCCTCGCCGCCCAGCGGATCGAGACCCCCTCCTGGGGCTACGGGAACTCCGGCACCCGCTTCAAGGTGTTCGCGCAGCCCGGCGTGCCCCGGGACCCCTACGAGAAACTGGACGACGCCGCCGAGGTGCACGCCCGCACCGGCGTCGCGCCGAAGGTCTCCCTGCACATCCCGTGGGACCGGGTCGACGACTACGCCGCCCTCGCCGCGTACGCGAAGGAGCGCGGCCTGGAACTGGGCGCGATCAACTCCAACACCTTCCAGGACGACGACTACCGCCTCGGCAGCGTCTGCCACCCCGACCCCAAGGTGCGCCGCAAGGCCGTCGGTCACCTCCTGGAGTGCGTCGACATCATGGACGCCACCGGGTCGACGGACCTGAAGCTGTGGTTCGCCGACGGCACCAACTACCCCGGCCAGGACGACGTCACCGCCCGTCAGGACCGGCTCGCCGAGTGCCTCGCCGAGGTGTACGCGCGGCTCGGCGACGACCAGCGGATCCTGCTCGAGTACAAGTTCTTCGAGCCCGCCTTCTACACCACCGACGTCCCGGACTGGGGCACCGCGTACGCCCACTGCATCGAGCTCGGCCCGAAGGCACAGGTCGTGGTCGACACCGGGCACCACGCACCGGGCACCAACATCGAGTTCATCGTCGCCTTCCTCCTGCGCGAGGGGAGGCTCGGCGGCTTCGACTTCAACTCCCGCTTCTACGCCGACGACGACCTCATGGTCGGCTCCTCCGACCCCTTCCAGCTCTTCCGGATCATGCACGAGGTCACGAAGAACGGCGGTCTCGACCCGGCCGCGAACGTGGCCTTCATGCTCGACCAGTGCCACAACATCGAGGCGAAGGTCCCGGCCGTCATCCGCTCCGTGATGAACGTCCAGGAAGCCACCGCCAAGGCCCTCCTCGTCGACGCCGACGCGCTCACCGCCGCCCAGCGTGAGGGCGACGTCCTCGCCGCCAACGCCGTCCTGATGGACGCCTACGCCACCGACGTGCGCCCCCTCCTCCGCGAACTCCGCGAGGAGCAGGGCCTCGGCCCCGACCCGGTGGTCGCCACCCTCCGCTCCGGACGCCTGGAGCGCGTCGCCTCCGAGCGCGTCGGCGGCGCCCAGGCCGGCTGGGGCGCGTAACCCCTCCTCCCCCTCACCCACCCCCTTCCAGGACTTCAGGAAAGAAGACCGCCATGACTCCCGGCACCCACCCCGAGGTCGCCGCCCTCCTCGCCCGCGCCCACCGTCTCGGCGCCGACCCGACCGTCACCAACTACGCGGGCGGCAACGCCTCCGCGAAGGGCTCCGCGCCCGACCCGGTCACCGGCGGGGACGTGGAGCTGATGTGGGTGAAGGGCTCCGGGGGCGACCTCGGCACCCTCACCGAGGACGGACTCGCCGTCCTCCGGCTCGACCGGCTCCGCGCCCTCGCCTCCGTCTACCCGGGGGTGGAGCGCGAGGACGAGATGGTCGCCGCCTTCGACCACTGCCTGTACGGGAAGGGCGGCGCCGCCCCCTCCATCGACACCGCCATGCACGGCCTGGTCGACGCGCCCCACGTCGACCACCTGCACCCGGACGCGGGCATCGCGCTGGCCTGCGCCGCCGACGGGGAGAAGCTGACCGCCGAGTGCTACGGCGGGAAGGTGGCCTGGGTGCCGTGGCGCCGGCCCGGATTCCAGCTCGGCCTGGACATCGCGGCCGTCAGGGAAGCCCACCCGGAGGCCATCGGGGTGGTCCTCGGCGGGCACGGCATCACCGCCTGGGGCGCCACCTCCGAGGAGTGCGAGCGCAACGCGCTGCACATCGTCCGCACCGCCGAGGCCTTCCTCGCCGAGCGCGGACGCCCCGAGCCCTTCGGGCCGGTCGTCGACGGGTACGAGCCGCTGCCGGAGAGGCTGCGCCGGGAACGGGCCGCCGCGCTCGCCCCGTACGTCCGCGCGCTCGCCTCCCAGGACCGGCCGCAGGTCGGCCACTTCACCGACTCCGGGACCGTCCTCGACTTCGTGTCCCGCTCCGCGCACCCGCGCCTGGTCGCCCTGGGCACCTCCTGTCCCGACCACTTCCTGCGCACCAAGGTGCGGCCGCTCGTCCTCGACCTGCCGCCCACCGCCCCCCTCGACGAGACGGTGGCCAGGCTGCGGGAGCTGCACGCCGCCTACCGCGAGGAGTACGCCGCCTACTACCACCGGCACGCGCTGCCGGACTCGCCGCCGATGCGGGGCGCCGACCCGGCGATCGTGCTCGTGCCCGGGGTCGGGATGTTCTCCTTCGGCAAGGACAAGCAGACGGCCCGCGTGGCGGGCGAGTTCTACGTCAACGCGATCAACGTCATGCGCGGCGCGGAGGCGGTGTCGGCGTACTCCCCGATCGAGGAGGCGGAGAAGTTCCGCATCGAGTACTGGGAGCTGGAGGAGGCGAAGCTGCGGCGGATGCCGAGGCCGAAGCCGCTGGCGACCCGGGTGGCGCTGGTGACCGGAGCGGGCAGCGGCATCGGGCGGGCGATCGCGGCGCGGCTCGCCGCGGAGGGCGCGTGCGTGGTCGTGGCGGACGTGAACGCCGGGAGCGCGGCGGAGGTCGCGGCCGAACTCGGCGGTCCGGACCGGGCGGTGGCCGTGACGGTGGACGTGACGGACGAGGCGGCGATCGAAGCCGCCTTCCGGGAGGCGCTGCTGGCGTTCGGCGGGATCGACCTGGTGGTCAACAACGCCGGGATCTCGATCTCCAAGCCGCTCCTGGAGACCACGGCCGAGGACTGGGACCTCCAGCACGCCATCATGGCCCGGGGCTCCTTCCTGGTCTCCCGCGAGGCGGCCCGGGTGATGACCGCCCAGGGCCTGGGCGGCGACATCGTGTACATCGCGTCGAAGAACGCGGTCTTCGCCGGCCCGAACAACATCGCCTACTCGGCGACCAAGGCCGACCAGGCCCACCAGGTCCGGCTGCTCGCCGCCGAACTGGGCGAGCACGGGATCCGCGTGAACGGCGTGAACCCGGACGGGGTGGTGCGCGGTTCCGGAATCTTCGCCGGCGGCTGGGGGGCGCGGCGGGCGGCGACGTACGGCGTCGAGGAGGAGAAGCTGGGCGAGTTCTACGCGCAGCGGACGCTGCTGAAGCGGGAGGTGCTGCCGGAGCACGTGGCGAACGCCGTCTTCGCGCTCACCGGCGGGGACCTCACCCACACCACCGGTCTCCACGTGCCCGTCGACGCGGGTGTCGCCGCGGCCTTCCTGCGATGAACGGAATTCCCGCGACGGGCGGACTCCCCGCGAGGAGCCGCGGCCTTCCCCCGGCGGGCGGGCGCACCGGGACCTTCGCGGCGGCCGATCTGGGGGCCACCAGCGGACGGGTCATGGTCGGCCGGGTCGGGCCCGGCGTCCTGGAACTGGCCGAGGCGCACCGCTTCCCCAACGTGCCGGTCCGGCTGCCGGACGGGCTGCGCTGGGACGCGCTCGGCCTGTTCCAGGGGATCCTGGACGGGCTGCGGACGGCGGCCCGTCCGGGCCCGGTGGACTCCGTCGGGGTGGACGCCTGGGCGGTCGACCACGGGCTGCTCGACGCCGACGGGGCGCTGCTCGGCGCCCCGTTCCACTACCGGGACGCGCGGACCGACGGGGTCGCGGAAGGGGTGTGGGAGCGGGTCGGCGGCGCGGCGGCGCTGTACCGCACGACCGGGCTCCAGCACCTGCCGTTCAACACGGTCTTCCAGCTGGCCGCTGCCGCCGGTTCCGCCCAACTCGCCTCGGCACGGACCCTGTTGCTCATGCCGGACCTGTTCACGTACTGGCTGACGGGGACGGTCGGGGCGGAGGAGACGAACGCGTCGACGACCGGGCTGTTCGACGTCCGGACGGGCACGTGGGCCGGGGGGCTGCTCGACGCGGTCGGCATCGGTCCGGCGTTGCTGCCGCCGCTGCGGGCGCCCGGCGATCCGGCGGGGACGCTGCTTCCGTACGTGACGGAGTACACCGGACTGCCGGCGGGCACGCCGGTGACGGCGGTCGCCTCGCACGACACGGCGTCGGCGGTGGTGGCCGTTCCCGCCACCGGGACCGAAGGCGGCGCCGTCGCGTTCGTGTCGTGCGGCACGTGGTCGCTCGCCGGGCTCGAACTGCCGGGCCCCGTGCTGACGGAGGAGGCCCGGGCGGCGAACTTCACCAACGAGCGGGGCGTCGACGGCACGGTGCGGTTCCTGCGGAACGTGATGGGGCTGTGGCTGTGGGAGGAGTGCCGCAGGACCTGGGAGGGGCGGGGGCAGGTGGTGGACCTGCCGGCGCTGCTCGAACGGGCCGCTCGGGAGCGGCCGTTCCGGTCGCTGGTCGATCCGGACGCGCCGGAGTTCCTGGCCCCCGGGAACATGCCGGGGCGGATCGCGGCGTACTGCCGGCGCACCGGTCAGCCGGTGCCGGAGGCCCCGGCGGCGGTGCTGCGCTGCGTCCTGGAGTCGCTGGCCGCGGCGCACCGGCGCACCCTGCGGGAGGCCGCCGAGCTGTCCGGGCGGGAGCTCCGCGGGATCCACCTGGTGGGCGGCGGGGCACGGAACCCGCTGCTGTGCCAGTGGACGGCGGACGCGACGGGCCTGCCGGTGACGGCGGGTCCGGTGGAGGCCACGGCGCTGGGGAACGTGCTGGTGCAGGCGCGGGCCGCGGGGCTCGTGGGCGACCTGGCCGCCGTGCGTCGCCTGGTCGCCGGGACCCAGCCCCTGCGACACTACGAACCGCAGGGCGACGGTTCCGCCTGGGACCGGGCCGCCGCACGATTCGAACCGTCCCCGAGGAACTGCTGATGCGCGTCGCCCTCTTCGTCACCTGTGTCAACGACGCCGTCTTCCCGTCGACGGGGGTGGCCACCGTCCGGCTGCTCGAACGGCTGGGCGTGGAGGTGGACTTCCCGGCGGCGCAGACCTGCTGCGGGCAGCCCCAGTTCAACACCGGCTACCGGCGGGAGACCGAGCCGCTGGTGCGGCGCACGGTCCGCGCCTTCGACGGGTACGACCACGTGGTCGTCCCGTCGGGTTCGTGCGCGGCGATGGTCCGCCACCACTACCCGGCCTTCGGTCCGGAGGCGGCGGCGCTCGGGCCGCGCACCCACGAGCTGACGGAGTTCCTGGTCGACGTGCTGGGCGTGACCGACGTCGGCGCGTGGTTCCCGCACAAGGTCACGTACCACCCGTCCTGCCACGGCCTGCGGATGCTGGGGCTGGGCGAGCGGCCGCGCCGCCTCCTCCGCGCGGTGAAGGGCCTGGAGCTGGTGGAGCTGCCGGGGGCGGAGGAGTGCTGCGGCTTCGGCGGCACCTTCGCGGTGAAGAACCCGGACGTGTCGGCGGCGATGGGCGCGGACAAGGTGGCGCACGCGGTGTCGACCGGCGCCGGAGTGCTGTGCGGCGCGGACAACTCGTGCCTGCTGCACGTCGGCGGCATGCTGAGCCGGCAGGGGGCGCCGCTGCGGGCGGTGCACCTGGCGGAGATCCTGGCGAGCACGGAAGAGGAGCCCTGGCGGTGAGCGGAGTCTTCGTGGGAATGCCGGCCTTTCCCGAGGCCGTGCGGTCGGCGGTGCGGGACGAACGGCTGCGGCGCAATCTGCGGCACGCCACGCACACGATCCGCGACAAGCGGGCGCGGGCGGTCGCCGAGCTGGCCGACTGGGCCGAGCTGCGGGAGGCCGGGAAGCGGATCAAGGACCGGACGCTCCGTCACCTCGACGCGCACCTGCTGCGGTTGGAGGAGGCGGTGACGGCGTCGGGCGGCACGGTGCACTGGGCGGCGGACTCCGACGAGGCCAACCGGATCGTCGCGGACCTCGTCAAGGCCACCGGCGAGACCGAGGTGGTCAAGGTCAAGTCGATGGCCACGCAGGAGATCGGACTCAACGAACACCTGGAGGCCGAGGGGATCCGGGCCTACGAGACCGACCTGGCCGAGCTGATCGTGCAGCTCGGCGAGGACCGGCCCTCGCACATCCTGGTCCCCGCGATCCACCGCAACCGGGGCGAGATCCGCGACATCTTCCGCGACACCATGGGGAGGTGGGGCCGCCCGGCGCCGGAGGGACTGTCCGACTCCCCCGCCGAACTGGCGGAGGCGGCCCGGCTGCACCTGCGGGAGAAGTTCCTGCGGGCCAAGGTCGGCGTCTCCGGCGCGAACTTCATGGTCGCCGAGACCGGCACCCTCGTCGTCGTCGAGTCGGAGGGCAACGGCCGCATGTGCCTGACCCTCCCCGAGACGCTGATCTCCGTCGTGGGCGTGGAGAAGGTGGTGCCGGAGTGGCGGGACCTGGAGGTGTTCCTCCAGACCCTCCCCCGCTCCTCGACGGCCGAGCGGATGAACCCGTACACGAGCATGTGGACGGGGACGACGGACGCCGACGGGCCGAAGACCTTCCATCTGGTCCTCCTCGACAACGGCCGCACCGACGCCCTCGCCGACGAGGTCGGCCGGCAGGCGCTGCGCTGCATCCGCTGCTCGGCCTGCCTCAACGTCTGCCCGGTGTACGAGCGGGCCGGCGGGCACGCGTACGGCTCCGTCTACCCCGGCCCGATCGGCGCGATCCTCACCCCGCAGCTGCGCGGCACCGCGAGCGAGGTCGACGCCTCCCTGCCGTACGCCTCCTCGCTGTGCGGGGCCTGCTACGAGGTGTGCCCCGTCGCCATCGACATCCCGGAGGTGCTGGTGCACCTGCGGGAGAAGGTCGCGGGCCAGGGCGGGAAGGGGCACCGGCTGGAGAAGGCGGCGATGAAGGCCGCCGGATGGGTCCTCGACCACCCCGGCGTCCTCGCCGCCGGCGAACGCCTCGCGTCCAAAACCCGCGGGCTGCACCCCAGGAAGCTGCCCGGTCCCGGCGCCCGTCAGTGGACGGACCACCGCGACCTGCCCGGACTGCCCACCGAGCCCTTCCGCGACTGGTGGAAGAAGAACCGCCCCGCAGACCCGCCAGGAGACCGCGCATGAGCCAGAACTCCCGCGAACGGATCCTCGCCCGGATCCGGTCCGCCGTCGCGGACGCCCCCGAGACCCCCGACGTCCCCCGGACGTACCTCGCCCGTCACACCCCGGACGACCCGGACGCGGTGCTCGACCTGCTGCACGAGAACCTCGCCGACTACCGGGCCCATGTGCACCGCACCGACGAGGCCGGACTGCCCGCGCTGATCGCACGGCGGCTGGAGGAGCGCGGCGCGCGTAGGGTCGTGGTGCCCGACGGGCTGCCGGCGGAGTGGCTCGCCGGCACGGCGGCGGAGCCCGTACCGGACGACCGGCTCACCCCGGCGGCCCTGGACGCGGTCGACGCCGTCGTCACGGGGTGCGCGCTCGCGGTCGCCGAGACCGGCACGCTCGTGCTCGACGGCGGCCCGGGGCAGGGGCGGCGCGCGCTCAGTCTCGTACCGGATCTGCACGTGTGCGTCGTCCGCGAGGAGCAGGTCGTCGCCTCCGTGCCGGAGGCGCTGCCGCGGCTCGACCCGCGGCGGCCGCTGACCTGGATCTCGGGGCCGTCGGCGACGAGCGACATCGAGCTGGACCGGGTCGAGGGCGTGCACGGGCCCCGGACCTTGGAGGTCGTCCTGGTCCGGGGCGCGCGCTTCGCGGCGGGGTGATCAGGCGGACTCGCGGATCACCAGTTCCGTGGGGAGGATGACGGTCGCCGGGTCCTCGCCCGCTATCCGGGCGAGGAGGGTGCGGACCATCTCCGCGCTGATCCGGTCCCAGGGCTGCCGGATGGTGGTCAGCGACGGCTGGGAGGCGTGCGCGGCCGGGGAGTCGTCGAAGCCGCCGACGGCGATGTCCTCGGGGACCCGCTTCCCGGCGCGGGCGAGGGTGTCGAGGACGCCCTGGGCCATCAGGTCGGAGGCGACGAAGACCGCGTCGACGTCGGGCGCCCGCTCCAGGAGGGCGCGGGCCCCCTCGGCGCCGCTGGCGCGGCTGTAGTCGCCGGTGACGATCAGGTCGTCGTCGGCGGGGAGTCCGCACGCGGCGAGGGTCTCGCGGTAGCCGGCGAGCCGTTCGACGCCGCCGGGGGTGTCGAGCGGGCCGGTGACGGTGGCGATGCGGCGGCGCCCGGTGGCGTACAGGTGCCGGACCATCTCGCGGGCGCCGTCGCGGTCGTCGGCGGCGACGTACCCGACGCGGGTGGTCTGGCCGAGCGGTTTGCCGCAGGCGACGACGGGCACGCCGGCCTCGTGGAGCCGGGCCACGACGGGGTCGCCGGAATGGCTGGAGACGAGGAGGACGCCGTCGACGTGGCCCGCCTCGATGTAGCGGAGGTTGCGGCGGCGTTCGTCCTCGGTGCCCGCGATCATCAGGATCAGGGGGATGTCGCGGTCGGCGAGGGCCTGGGTGCAGGCGCGCAGGAGGACGTTGAAGTTGGGGTCCTCGAAGAAGCGCTCCTGCGGCTCGGTGAGGAGGAAGGCGACCGAGTCGGACTTGCCGGTGATCAGCGAGCGGGCGTGCCGGTTGACGACGTACCCCGTTCTGCGGATCGCGGCGTCGACGGCCGCCTTGGCCGCGGGGCTGACGTAGTGGCCGCCGTTGAGGACGCGGGAGACGGTGCCGCGCGAGACGCCGGCCTCGCGGGCCACGTCGTGGATGGTCGCGGGACGGCGCCTGCTCGCTGCTGTGCTCATGCTGTGTGTTTCCCCTCGATCCCCTGTGTTCAGGACTTTACGGCGCCGGACAGCAGATCGAGGCTCCAGAACCGCTGGATGACGAGGAAGAGGGCGATCAGGGGGACGACGGCGAGCAGGGCGCCGGTGATGACGAGGGTGTAGAGGGCGGGCTGGCTGGCGCCCTGCTTGAGGAGGGTGAACAGGCCGACGGTCATGGGGAACTTCTCGTCGTCGCCGAGCATGATGAACGGCAGCAGGAAGTTGTTCCAGATGGCGACGAACTGGAACAGGAAGATCGTCACCAGGCCGGGGGCGAGCATCGGCACGGCGATCCGGCTGAAGATCCGCCATTCGCCCGCGCCGTCGACGCGGCCGGCCTCGACGAGCTCCATCGGGATGGCGGCCTCGGCGTAGATGCGGCCGAGGTAGACGCCGTACGGGGAGAGGACCAGCGGCAGCAGCACGGAGGCGTGGCTGTCGGTGAGGTCGGCCTCGGCCATCAGCAGGTACTGGGGGATGGCGAGGATGACCGGGGGCATGAGGACGCCGGTGAGCATGACGTTGAAGAAGAGCTCGCGGCCGCGGAAGCGGTAGACGGCGAGGGCGTAGCCGGCGAAGGCGGAGACGACGGTCGACAGGAGGGCGCCGAGGCCGGCGTAGAGGACGGAGTTGCCCATCCACGTCCAGTAGATGCCGTCGCGGTAGGAGGTGAGGTCGCCGAGGTTGTCGGCGAAGCCGCTGCCCGGGAGGAAGGTGAAGGTGGAGAAGAGCTCGTCGTCGGCCTTGGTGGCGGCGACGACGACCCAGGCGACGGGGAGCAGGCAGTAGAGGGCGCCGAGGACGAGGGCCGCGGTGGGCAGCAGGGCGGTGCGGCGCGGCCGGGGCGGTCCCTGCGGGACGCCGGGGGTGGTGCCGGGCGCGGGGGGCGCCTTGCGGAGCGTCGGGGAGGCGAGCCCGGTCATCGGCTGGCTCCTTGTGTGGTGCGGCGGTTGGAGATCCTGAGGAGGGCGAAGGAGAGCGCGAAGGTGGCGAGGGCGAGGACGACGGCCGTGGCGGAGGCCGCGTGGATGTTCCCGCCGGTGAACGCGTCGTTGTAGACCTTCATCAGGGGGCTCCAGGTGGAGGGGATGCCGTTGGTGAGCGGCTTGAGCGTCATCGGCTCGTTGAAGACCTGGAGGGTGGCGATGATGGAGAAGAAGAAGGTGAGGACCAGGGAGGGCACCACCATCGGGATCTTGATGCGGAGCGCGATCTGGAGCTCGGAGCAGCCGTCGAGCTTGGCGGCCTCGTAGACCTCGGCGGGCAGGGCGCGCAGCGCGGTGTAGATGACGATCATGTTGAAGCCGGTGCCGCCCCAGACGGCGATGTTGGACATCGCGAGGTAGAGCGGGCCGCCGTCCATGAGGTCGGGCTGCGGGAGGCCGGCCTTCTCCAGGAGGTAGTGGAAGGGGCTGACGTCCGGGAGGTAGAGGAAGCCCCAGAGGACGGCGGCGATGACACCGGGGACGGCGTACGGCAGGAAGATCGCGAGCCGGGCGAAGGAACGGCCCCGGACGCGCTCGGAGTCGAGCAGGAGCGCGAAGAGGAGGGCGAGGCCGAGCATGACGGGGACGACGATGGCGCCGTAGCCGAGGACGCGCAGGGCGCTCGCGAGGAACTCGGAGTCGGTGAGGGCGGAGGCGTAGTTCTCCAGGCCTGCCCAGACCTCGGACCTGGCGCCCTTGCCGAGGCCGAGGCCCTTGATCTCGACCTTGTGGAAGCTGAGCCACACCGCGTAGCCGATGGGCAGCGCGAAGAAGAGGGCGAAGAGGACGGCGGCCGGGAGGAGGAAGCCGTACGGGGCCGCCTTGACCCCGTACGACCGGCGGGCGCCCTTGGGGGGCTGCGTCACTTGGCGACCTCGAAGCCCTGCTTGTCGAGGTCGTCGACCGTGGTGTCGCGGACGGCGGTGAGGGCCTTGGCGAAGGCGGCGGCGGTCCTGGCCTTGGCGGCCTTGCCGAACTCGTCCTTGAAGGCGGTGTAGGCGACGTTCACGTTGGGGCCCCAGGCCGCGGGGGCGGTGGTCTTCGCGATCTCGGCGGCCTTCGTGTAGAAGTCGGGCTGGTTGGCGAAGTAGTCGGGGGCCTTGGCGAGGGCGCCGCTGGTCTGGGCGGCGGTGGCGGCCGGGTAGATGCCGCTCTCCTTGACGAGGGCGGCGAGCGCCTCGGGGTCGGTGTTCAGCCAGACGGCGAACTTCGCGGCGGCCTCCTTGTGCTTGGAGTCGCTGGTGACGGCGGTGGAGGAGCCGCCCCAGCTGCCGGTGGCGTTCTCGCCCTCGGTCCACTGCGGGAGGGGGGCCATGGCCCACTTGCCCTTGGTGGCGGGGGCGGCGGTGGTCAGGGTGCCGGGGGCCCAGACGGCGGAGACCCAGGCGATCTGCTCGCCGGTGTCGAGGGCCTTGTTCCAGGCGGGGGTGTACATGGGCTGGTTGTCGATGGCGCCTTCGGCGACCAGGCCGCCCCAGAAGTCGGTGACCTTCTTGGTGGCGGCGTCGTCGATGCCGACCTTCCAGGTGTCGCCCTCGAAGGTCCACCACCGGGCGCCGGCCTGCTGGGAGAGGCCGGCGAAGAGGCCGGCGTCGTTGGCGGAGAAGGTGGTGAGGGACTTCTTCGGGGCCTTCTTCTTCAGTGCGCGGGCGGTCTCGGCGAAGGCGTCCCAGGTGGTGGGGACGGTGAGGCCGTACTCCTTGAAGAGGTCCTCGCGGTAGAAGAACATCAGCGGACCGGAGTCCTGCGGGAGGGCGTAGACCGCGTCGCCGCCGAGGGTGGTCTGCTGCCAGACGCCGGGGGCGAACTTCTTCTCGACGCCCTGGACCTCGGGGCCTATGTCGGCGAGGGCGTCGTTGGTGACGAGGGTGGGCAGGGCCTGGTACTCGGCCTGGACCAGGTCCGGGCCCTTGCGGGCCTTGGCAGCGGTGATGATCTTGGTGACGAGGTCGTCCCCGGAGGCCTGCTTCTGCACCGTGACCTGGATGTCGGGGTGCTTGGCGTTCCACAGGGCGGCGACCTTGTCCATGCCGGGCGCCCATGCCCAGTAGGTGAGCTTGACGGGGCCGGATCCGGCGTCCGCCTCGTCGTCGGAGTCGGATCCACAGGCGGTGAGCGCGGTGGCACCGAGGAGCACGGCGGTGGCGGCGGCGAGGCTGCGGCGCGTGAGCTGGGGCATGGGTGGTTCTCCCTGACCGAAAGGGGCCTCTCCATCGGACGGAGAGGCCGACCATGCATCTGTGAGCGTTCACAGTAGAGAAACGTTCCGGACACTTGTCAATGGTTGTTCCTGTGCGGTTATGTTGCGTTGCCACTTCGAAATCTGATGTGTGTACGTTCACAGCTACGGCGATCGAACACCCCCTTCCGTTTCACAGGTGCTCAGGAGAGACTCATGTCTGCCACGACCCCCAAGGGCCTGACCCGGCTCGCGTTCGGCGGGGACTACAACCCCGAACAATGGCCGGAAAGCGTCTGGCAGGAGGACGTGCGGCTGATGCGCGAGGCCGGCGTCACCATGGTGAGCGTCGGGATCTTCTCCTGGGCGCTCCTGGAGCCCGAACCGGGCCGCTACGACTTCGGCTGGCTCGACCGGGTCCTCGACCTGCTGCACGCGAACGGCATCCGCGCCGACCTCGGGACCCCGACGGTCGCCCCGCCCGCCTGGTTCTACCGCGCGCACCCGGAAGCGCTGCCCGTCACCCCGGACGGCGTCCGCCTCGCGTACGGCTCGCGCGGGGCGATCTGCCACAGCTCCCCCGCCTACCGGGAGGCCGCCGCCCGGATCACCACCGAGCTGGCCCGCCGGTACGCCGGCCACCCGGCGCTCGCGCTCTGGCACGTCCACAACGAGTACGGCGTCCCCGTCAGCGCCTGCTACTGCGACGGCTGCGCCGCGCACTTCCGGCGCTGGCTGGACGGCGCGTACGGTTCGGTCGAGGCCGTGAACGAAGCGTGGGGCACCGCCTTCTGGGGCCAGCGGTACGGCACGTACGAGGAGATCCTGCCGCCCCGCACCACCCCGACCGTCGGCAACCCGGCCCAGCAGCTGGACTACCGGCGCTTCGCCGACGCCACGATCCGCGAGAACTTCCGCGCCGAGCGGGACATCCTCCACGAGCTGTCCCCGGGGATCCCGGTCACCACCAACTTCATGACCGCGCTCAGCCAGTGCGACTCGATCGACTACTGGGCGTGGGGCCGCGAGGTCGACCTCGTCACCAACGACCACTACCTGATCACCGACGGCCGCCGCACCCACGTCAACCTCGCGATGGCCGCCGACCTGACCCGCTCGGTCGCCGGCGGCGCGCCCTGGCTGCTCCTGGAGCACTCCACCTCGGGCGTCAACTGGCAGCCCCGCAACCCGGCGAAGCGGGCGGGCGAGATGGCCCGCAACTCGCTCGCGCACGTCGCCCGCGGCTCCGAGGGCGCGATGTTCTTCCAGTGGCGGCAGTCCCGGCGCGGCGCCGAGAAGTTCCACTCGGCGATGGTCCCGCACGGCGGCACCGACACCCGGATCTGGCGCGAGGTCGTCGAACTCGGCGCCGGACTCGGCGCCCTGGAGGAGATCCGCGGCAGCCGGACCGTCCCGGACGTGGCGATGCTGTGGGACTGGCAGTCCTGGTGGGCGCAGAAGCTGGAGTGGCGGCCGAACGAGGCGCACGACGCCCGCGAGCGCGCCGACGGCTTCTACGAGACCCTCTACGACCGGCACCTCACGGTGGACTTCGCGCACCCCGAGGCCGACCTGTCCGCCTACCCGCTGGTCGTCGTCCCCGCGCTGTACCTGATGACGGAGGCGGCCGGGCAGAACCTGCGGGAGTACGTGGAGAACGGCGGCACGCTCGTCGTCTCCTACTTCTCCGGGATCGTCGACGAGCACGACGCCGTCCACCCCGGCGCCTACCCGGGCGCGCTGCGGGACGTCCTCGGGCTCACCGTCGAGGAGTGGTCGCCGCTCCTCGACGACCAGCGGGTCGGGCTCGCCGGGCCCGGCGGCGCGGCGCTCACCGGCGACGTGTGGACCGAGTTCGTCCGCCCGCGCGGCGCCGAGACCGTGTGGACGTACGCGGACGGCCCCGCCGCCGGCGGCCCCGCCGTCACCCGGCACCGGCTCGGGCGCGGCACCGCCTGGTACGTCTCCACCCGCCTCGACGCGGCCTCGCTGGACGCGATCGTGGCGGCGGCCGCGGAGGACGCCGGCATCCCGAGCCGCCCCTCGCTCCCGCGCGACGTCGAGGTCGTCCGCCGCGCCGGCGCCCACGGCCACTACGTCTTCGTCCTCAACCACACGGACGCGGAGGCGAAGGTCCCCCTGGACGGCCCGGGCACGGAACTGCTCGCCGACGGCGAGGTGACCGGCTCGCTCACCGTCCCGGCGGGCGGCGTCCGGGTCGTCCGTCTGGACGGCTGACGGCCGCCCCTCCCCCTGATCTCCCCGGGGGCGGCACGCACCGGCTGCGCCGCCCCCGGGTGAGCCGTACCCCCCGATCCCCCGTCCCCGAGGAACAGCGCCACCCCCGGCACCACCACTCCCCCGTCCGTCACCGTCGAAGGGACTCGACGATGCGCACCACCAGAGGCCGTTTCCGGCTTCGTTCCGCCGCTCTCGCCACCGCGCTCGGCGCGGGGCTGCTGCTCGCCCCGCTGCCCGCGCAGCAGGCCGTGGCCGCGAGCACGCTCACCAACACCGGGTTCGAGGCCGACGGCGCGGGTACGGCGACGCCGTCCGGCTGGTCGACCTACTCGGCCGCCGGACAGAACGCCGCCTCCTTCACGGAGGCCGGCGGGCGCAGTGGCGGCCACCGCCTCTCGCACTGGTCGTCGTCGGCGTACAAGGTCGAGACGTACCAGTACCTCAGCGGGCTCGCCGACGGCACGTACACGCTGACCGCGTGGGTGCGTTCCGGCGGCGGCCAGAACTCCGCGTACCTCGCCCTGCGCAACTGCGGGTCGGCCGAGCAGCGCACCGACCTGCCGGTGACCACCAGCTCCTGGATACGGGTCGTGACCTCCGTCAAGGTCGTCGGCGGCGGCTGCACCGTCAGCATCAACTCCGACGCCCACGCGGGCAACTGGCTCAACGTCGACGACCTCTCCTTCACCCCGGGCTCGACCGGGCTCACCGTGAAGGGCGTGGACCTGTCCGCCCTCAAGAAGAACGAGGACTTCGGCGCCACGTACAAGAACGCCTCGGGCGCGACCGGCGACCCGGTCGCGCTGCTCAAGGGCGCGGGCGCCACCTACGGCCGGCTGAAGGTGTGGGTGAACCCGGCCGACGGCTACAACACCAAGGCCCAGGTGCTCGCCACCGCGAAGCGCGTCAAGGCACAGGGCATGAAGCTGCTCGTGGACTTCCACTACTCGGACGTCTGGGCCGACCCGGGCGCCCAGACGAAGCCGGCGGCGTGGGCGGGGCACTCGTACGCGCAGCTGAAGACGGACGTGTACAACCACACCTACGACGTCCTCAACGCGCTGAAGGCGCAGGGCACCACGGCCGACATGGTGCAGATCGGCAACGAGATCAACACCGGCATGCTGTGGCCGGAGGGGTCGACCAGCAACTGGACGCAGCTCGCGGGGCTGCTGAACTCCGGCATCTCGGCGGCGAAGGCCGTGTCGTCCTCGACGCAGATCGCGCTGCACCTGGCGAACGGCGGCGACAACGCGCTGTACCGCACGTGGTTCGACAACGCCAAGGCGCAGGGCGTGAGTTATGACGTGATCGCGCTGTCCTTCTACGGCTACTGGCACGGCGCGCTGTCCTCGCTCCAGGCCAACCTGGACGACATCTCGGCGCGTTACGGCAAGAAGGTGATGGTCGCGGAGACGGCGTACCCCTTCCGTCT
This sequence comes from Streptomyces roseolus, assembly GCF_014649855.1. GTDB lineage: Bacteria > Actinomycetota > Actinomycetes > Streptomycetales > Streptomycetaceae > Streptomyces > Streptomyces roseolus. The sequence goes on from NZ_BMTV01000003.1 coordinate 115,432, forward strand.
GGACAGCGAGGACGCGCACGAGAACATCATCGACCTGCCGTCGGAGCTGACACCGGGCTACCCGGCGTCCCCGGCGGGCCAGTCGGCGTGGCTGCGTGACGTGATGAACGTGGTGGAGGCCGTCCCGGGCGGCCGCGGCCTCGGCGTCGTCTACTGGGAACCGGCCTGGACCGCGGTGAGCGGCAACGGCTGGGACCCGACGGACCCGTCGTCGGGCAACGCCTGGGAGAACCAGGCCCTGTTCGACTACGACAGCCGGCTGCTTCCGGCGGCGTCCTGGTTCGCCCACCGGTAGACCCGACACGCCCTGAAGGGCCGGACTCCTCGACGGAGTCCGGCCCTTTCCCCATGTGCTACCACTCCGCCAGGGAGCCGTCGTCGCGGCGCCAGGCCGGGTTGCGCCAGCGGTGGCCGGTCTCGGCGGCCCGTTCCACGGCCTTCGCGTCGACCTCGATGCCGAGTCCGGGGCCGGTGGGCAGGGCCACGTGCCCGTCCTCGTACCGGAAGACCGAGGGGTCGACGAGGTAGTCGAGGAGGTCGGAGCCGGTGTTGTAGTGGATGCCGAGGCTCTGTTCCTGGATGAGCAGGTTGGGCGTGGCGAAGCCGACCTGGAGGCAGGAGGCGAGGGCGATCGGGCCGAGCGGGCAGTGCGGGGCGAGGGAGACGTCGTACGCCTCCGCCATCGCGGCGATCCGGCGGGTCTCGGAGATGCCGCCGGCGTGCGAGAGGTCCGGCTGGGCGACGGCGATGCCCTGGCCGAGGACTTGTCTGAAGTCCCAGCGGGAGTAGAGGCGTTCGCCGGTGGCGACGGGGATCGAGGTGGAGCGGACGATCTCGCCGATGTGGTCGCTCATCTCGGGGACGACCGGCTCCTCCACGAAGAAGGGGAGGTACGGCTCCAGGAGCGGCAGGACCCGGCGGGCCATGGGGAGGGTGAGGCGTCCGTGGAAGTCGAGGGCGATGTCGAAGTCGTCGCCGACGGCCTCGCGGACGGAGGCGACCCGGTCGACGATGCCCTGGGTGGCGGCCGGGGTGTCGATGAGCCGCAGCTGCGCGGAGGCGTTCATCTTGATGGCGGTGAAGCCCTCGTCCTTGCGGGCCAGGGCCTCGCCCGCCACCTCGTCGGGGCGGTCGCCGCCGATCCAGCTGTAGACGCGGACGCGGTCACGGACGCGGCCACCGAGGAGTTCCCAGACGGGGACGCCGAGGGCCTTGCCCTTGATGTCCCACAGGGCCTGGTCGATGCCGGCGACGGCGCTGGAGAGGACCGGGCCGCCCCGGTAGAAGCCGCCCTTGGTGAGGACCTGCCAGTGGTCCTCGATGCGCATCGGGTCCTGCCCGATCAGGTAGTCGGAGAGTTCGTCGACGGCGGCGGCGACGGTGTGGGCGCGGCCCTCGACGACGGGCTCGCCCCAGCCGGTGACGCCCTCGTCGGTGTCGATCCGCAGGAAGCACCAGCGGGGGGCGACGAGGTGGGTCTTCAGGGAGGTGATCTTCACTGGTGGTCCTTCACTTGGAGTCCTTCTTGACGGTCCAGCCGCCGTCGACGACGAGGTTGGTGCCGGTGATGTAGGCGGCGTCGGCCGAGGCCAGGAAGGCGACGGCCGCGGCGACCTCCTCGGGGCGGCCGAGGCGGGCGAGGGCGGTGGCGCCGGCGGAGAGGCGGCGGCCCTCCTCGTCGACGTCGTTCCAGACGTCGGTGAGGATCGGGCCGGGCAGCACGGAGTTGAAGCGCACGTCGGGGCCGTACTCGACGGCGAACTGGCGGATCAGCGCGCACATGCCGCCCTTGGAGGCCGCGTAGGCGGGGTAGCCGGGGAGGCCGAAGTCGGCGTGGACGCTGGAGGTGGCGACGAGGCTGCCGCCCTCGGCGCGCAGGTCGTCGAGGAAGGTGCGGGCGGCGAGGTAGAGGGAGCGCAGGTTGACGGCGAGCTCGCGGTCCCAGGCGTCGACGGGGAGTTCGTGGGCGGCGGCCGGGGTGTGGACGAAGGCGTTGCTGTGGAGGACGGAGACCGGGCCGAAGCGCTCGTGGGTCTCCGCGCGCAGCGCGGTCCAGTCGGCCTCGGAGGAGACGTCGCAGCGGACGTAGGCGGCGCGGCCGCCCTCCTCGCGGATGCGGGCGGCGACGGCCTCGCCGGCGACGGCGGCGATGTCAGCGACGACGACGGCGGCGCCTTCGCGGGCGAGCCGGGCGGCGCTGGCCGCGCCGATTCCGGAGGCGGCGCCGGTGACGACGGCGGTCTGCCCGGAGAAACGGTTCATGGGAGGGGCTTCCTTGGGCGGGGGGGGGTCAGCGGGTGATGTCCTGGGCGGCCAGCAGGCCGAGTTCGGTGCGGTGCGGGATGCCCTCCCAGTCGCCGGGGACGGAGACGGCGAAGGCGCCGCAGAGGGCGGCGAGCCGGAGCCGTTCGGGGACCGGGGAGCCGTCGAGGAGGGCGGCGAGGTAGCCGGAGACGAAGGCGTCGCCCGCGCCGACGGGGTCGACGGCGGTGACGGGGATCGCGGCCCGCACGTGGACCGTGCCGCCGGTGACCGTGAGGGCGCCGTCGGCGCCGAGCTTGAGGACGGCCTCGACGGGGCCGAGCCGGGTGAGGGCGCGGGCCATCTCCTGCGGTTCGTCCTCGGGGACGAAGAGGGTGGCCTCCTCGGGACCGGCGAAGACCAGGTCGGTGTACGGGAGGAGGCGGCCGAGCACGTCGGCGGCCTCGGCGCGGCTCCACAGGCGGGCGCGGTGGTTGACGTCGAGGGAGACGGTGACGCCGGCGGCCCGGGCGAGGGCGACGGCGTGCTCGACGGCGGCGCGGGCGGTGGCGCTCAGCGCGGGGGTGATGCCGGTGACGTGGAGGATCCGGGCGCCGGTGAGGGCGGCCTCGTCGAGGTCGCCGGGGGCGAGGCGGGAGCCGGCGAGGCCGGCCCGGTAGTAGCCGACGCGGAGCCGGTCGGCGGTGCGGCGCTCGCGGAGCATGAGGCCGGTGGGGGCGTCGGGGTCGGTGCGGGCGCCGGTGACGTCGACGCCCTCGGCGCGGAGTCCGGCGAGGATCATCGCGCCGGCGGCGTCGTCGCCGACGCGGCCGGTCCAGGCGGCGGTGTGGCCGAGCCTGCTGACGCCGACGGCGACGGTGGCCTCGGCGCCGGCCCAGCCGAGCCGCAGCGGGGCGCCGTTGGCGAACGGTCCCGGGGTGGTGGCGGCGGCGACGGCCATGGCCTCGCCGAGGGTGACCAGGGCGGGTCCGGGGGCGTCGGCGGGTCCACGCGCGCGTGCGGGGTGCGTCATCGGAGCCGTATCCCGTCCAGGAAGGCCGCGGCCCGCTCGGTGAGGGCCGCGAGGGAGCCGCCCTCGCAGGCGTCGCCGACGAGCGGGCCGCCGATGCCGAGGGCGGTGGCGCCGGCGGCGAGGTAGGCGGGGGCGTCGGCGGCGGAGATGCCGCCGGTGGGGACGAGCGGGACGTCGGGGAGCGGGGCGCGGACGGCCTTGAGGTGGCCGGGGCCGCCGGTGGCGGCGGGGAACAGCTTGACCATGGTGGCGCCGGCCCGCCAGGCGGTGAGGATCTCGGTCGGGGTGTACGCGCCGGGCAGCACCGGCACGTCGAGGCGGACGGCCTCGGCGATGACGTCGGTGCAGGTGGCGGGGGTGATGAGGTAGGTGGCGCCGGCCTCGACCGCGGCCTGGGCGTCGGCGGGGGTGGTGACCGTGCCGGCGCCGAGGGCGAGGCCGGGCGGGGCGTCGGCGGCGTACTCGCGGAGGACGTCGAGGACCCCGGGGGTGGTGAGGGTGAACTCGGCGGCGCGGACGCCGGAGGCGAGGAGGGTGTCGGTGACCTCGGGGAAGCGGGCGGCGGAGGCGGAGCGGAGGATCGCGATGACGGGGGCGGCGGCCAGGGCGGCGCGCAGCCCCTCGTACGGGCTGGTCATGGTGGGTTCCTGTAGGTGGGTCAGTGCTGGTCGGCGTACGGGGTGGCGGGCAGCCCCGTGACGCCCGGGCGGCAGACGAAGAGGCGGCCGGCGTCGGGTTCGGCGCGGCGGCGCTCCTCGGGGAGGTGGTGGGTGGCGGTGGTGACGACGAGGACGTCGAGGTCGGGTCCGGCGAAGGCACAGCTGGTGACGTGGGAGGCGGGCAGCTCCACGCGCGCGTGCGGGACGCCCCCGGGGGTGAGGGCGAGGACTTCGCCGCCGCCCCAGACGGCGACCCAGACGTTGCCCTCGGCGTCGACGGTGAGGCCGTCGGGGTAGCCGCTGTCGAGGACGGCGAAGGGGCGGCGGCCGGAGAGGGCGCCGGTGGCGGGGTCGTAGTCGAAGACGTCGACGCGGCGGGTGGGGCTGTCGGCGTAGTAGAGGAGGGTCCCGTCGGGGCTCCAGCCGAGGCCGTTGGAGATGGTGACGGGCGCGACGAGGGTGGTGAGCCCTTCGGCGTCGAGGCGGTAGAGGGCGCCGGCGCCGGGCCGTTCGTCGAAGGCCATGGTGCCGCCGAGGAGGCGCCCGGCGGGGTCGACGGAGGCGTCGTTCATGCGGCGCTCCACCCCGTCGTCGGGGAGGGCGGGAGCGGCGAGCTCGACGGCCTCGGCCGGGGGCCGGCCGTCCTCCAGGCGGACGAAGGCGGTGCCGGCGGCGACGAGGAGGGCCCCGGAGGCGCAGGGGACGGCCGCGCCCACGGGGCGGTCGAAGCGGAGGGAGGCGGTCGGCACCACGTCGGTGCGGCCGTCCTCCCGGGTGAGGGCGGCGCGGTGGACGAGGCCCTCGGTGATGTCGACCCAGAGGAGTTCCCGGCGGGCGGCGTCCCAGACGGGACCTTCGGGCAGGCGGCCGGGCGCGGGGGTGCAGGGCACGGCGCTGAGCTGGAGCATCGTTTCTCCTCCTGGTGCGTGCGGGGGTGCCGCCGGGGCGACGGCCAAAAACTACGGGTTCGTCTAACGGTTGTAAATAACCTGCGGGATTCTTCTTCCAACCCTTCGAATAAGATCGGGCGACACGGCGCACCGCCACGCGCACCGACGGAGGGCAGCAGGGATGATCAAGCGCACCTCGCAGGACATTCGCCGCCTCAACCGCTTCGAGGTGCTGCGCCGGGTCTACGCCGGCCCGGGCGCGATGAGCCGGCAGGACCTCGCCGCCGCCACGGGCCTCTCCTTCGCGACGGTCGCCAACCTCACCGCCGAACTCCTGGAGGCCGGCGTCCTCGTCGAGGCCGGCCACGAGGAGTCCGGCGGCGGACGGCCCCGCGCGCGGCTCGCCGTGAACGCCGAGCGCGGCGCGCTCATCGGCGTCGACATCGCCGAGACCTCCGTCCACGCCGAGCTGTTCGACCTGGCCCTGAGCGTCCGGCACTCCGTGGAGCGGCCGCTGCCGCCGGGGGACGTACGCCCCGCCGACGTCGTCGACACGCTCGCCGGGGCCGTGGAGGAGCTGCTCGCCGCCTCCGGGACCGACCGCTCGCGGGTCCTCGGCGCGGGGGTGAGCGTGCCCGGCATGGTCGAGCGCGAGGGCGGGGTCTCGTCCTTCTCGCCGTACTGGTCCTGGCACGAGGTTCCGCTGCGGGCGCTGCTCGACGAGCGGCTCGGGCTGCCGCTGTGGCTGGACAACCCGCTGCGGGCCAGCACGGTCGCGGAGATGTGGTTCGGCGCGGGCCGCGAGGTCGACGACCTGGTGGTGCTGACGCTGCGGGCCGGCGTCGGCGCGGGCATCGCGATCGGCGGCCAGCTGCACCGCGGTTTCACCAACAGCGCGGGCGAGTGGGGGCACACGTGCCTCGCCCTCGACGGACGGCTGTGCACCTGCGGCAACCGGGGCTGCGTCGAGGCGTACGTGTCGCTGCGCGGGATCGCCGGGACCTGGCGCGAGCTCGCCCCCGGCGACGAGCGGGCGGCCGGGCCCGACGACGCGGCGACGGTCGCGGCGCTGGCCCGCGCGGCCGACGCGGACGAGCCGGTGGCCGCCGCCGTGGTGGAGCGCACCGCGCGGTACCTGGGCGCGGCCGTCGCCAACCTGGTCAACCTGGTCAACCCGCAGGTCGTCGTGGTCGGCAACCAGGTCGTCGACCTGCTCGGCGAACGGCTGCTCCCGGCCGCGTACGAGGCGGTGGGCCGGCACGCCCTCGCCCTGCCGCACCGGGCGGCCACCCTGCGCCGCAGCGCCGTCCCGCACAACCCCGTGACCCGGGGCGCGGCGACCTTCGCCCTGGAGGGCTTCCTCGACGACCGCGAGGTCTTCGGCCCGGTCAGCCGCATGCGCAAGGCCGCGAAGGGCGGCGGAGCCGCCGGTGGCTGAGCACGGGGGCGGGCCCCGTCGCGGACGCGGGCCGACGCCGGCGACCGGCCCGGGGACCGGGCGGGAGCGCGGACCGGCGCGGACGTACGAAGTCGTGGGAGCGCGCGACCCGTTGGGCGCGCACCGGCCGGCGCCGGCGGACGGGGCGACGCGGACGGACCGCGCCGCGGGCGCGCGCGGGCCGCGCGGGTCGGCGGCCCCGGAGGCGGCCGCGGGCGTCCGCTTCTCAGCGCGCGCCGCCGCGGTGGCCGAGGCGGGTGGAGAGGTCGGCGGCACCGTGGACGGCGAGGGCGGTGAGTTCGTTCTCGCGGGCCTCGTCCCAGCGGATGACGGGGACGGAGATGGAGAGCGCGGCGACGACGCGGCCCGTGCGGTCGCGGACGGGGGCGGCGACGCACGAGACGTCCGGGTTGGACTCGCGCTGCTCGACGGCGACGCCGAGGACGGCGATCTCGGCCAGGGCGGCGCGCAGCACGTCCGGGTCGGTGATGCTGTGCGGGGTCATGCGGGCCAGCTCGCGCCCGTCGAGGAGCGCGTCGAGCTCGTCGGCCGGCAGCATCGCGAGGAGCATCTTGCCGACGGCCGTGCAGTGGGCGGGGAGCCGCCGGCCGGCCGCGGAGACCATGCGGACGGCGTGGGTGGAGTCCACCTTGGCGACGTAGATGACGTCCGCGTCCTCCAGGAGCGCCACGTGGACGGTCTCGCCGCAGGTCTCGGCGATCTCCCGGGCGACCTGGCGCCCCTCCGCCGCGAGGTCGAGCTGCTCGGCGTACCGGCTGCCGAGCTGGTACGTGCGCACCCCGAGCCGGTAGCGGCCGGGCTGTTCCGGCACGGGCACGAGGTAGTTGCGGGCGGTGAGCGTGGTGAGCAGCTCGTGGGTGGTCGTGCGGGGGAGCTGGAGACGGCGGGTGATCTCGGGGGCGGAGAGCGTGCCGTCCCCCTGGAGGAAGAGCTCCAGAATGTCGAATGCCCTGGTCACTGCGGGTACGAGTCGTCCCATGGCCCCCACCTCACCCTCATGTCGTTCGATATGCCGGACCGCGACCGAAATCGCGGACAGAGACTAGCCCCGGACCGGAAGCCGGGCAACGGTCCCGGCACGGGGGTGCTCCCCGGGACGCTTGACGCCCCGGAACGCCGCTGCCTACGGTCACGCCGACCCGCCGAACGGTGTTCGGCATGATGAACATCCTGGGAGTCTCCACCGTGCGCACCACGGGCATCACCACTCATGTCGTCGGCACTCCCCGGCGCGGCCCGATCCGTGTCCCGGCGCGCACGGACGAGGGGCGGAAGAGGCGGCCGCGGTGAACGGCGGCGCACCCGGCCGGGCGGTCCTCGTCGAACGGCCGGGGGTCCACCGGCTCGTGGAGTGCCCGTGCCCCGAACCGGGCCGGGGCGAGGTCCTGGTGCGGGTCGCCGCCGCCGGGATCTGCCTCAGCGACCGGGAGGTGTACGAGGGGAGGCGGGCGCCCGGCTACGTGCGCTACCCGGTGGTGCCGGGGCACGAGTGGTCCGGCACGGTCGAGGCGGTCGGTCCGGGCGTGGACCCGGCGCTGCTCGGCCGGCCGTGCGTCGCCGAGGGCTTCCGCCGCTGCGGGACCTGCGAGCGGTGCCGGTGCGGCGAGACGAGCCTGTGCACGGCCGGGTACGCGGAGACCGGCTTCACCGAGCCGGGCGCCTTCGCCGACTGGCTGCTCGTGCCCGCCCGGCTCCTGCACCTCCTGCCGGAGGACGCGGACCTGCGGGCGGCGGCGCTCCTCGAACCGGCGGCGGTCGTCGCCGCCGCGGTACGGGCCGGGCGGCCGCGCCCCGGGGAGCGGATCGCGGTCGTCGGCGCCGGGACCCTGGGGCTGCTCGCCGTGCAGTGGCTGGCCGCCCACTCCCCCGCCGACCTGGCCGTGGTCGACCCGCGCGCGGCCCGGGCGGACCGGGCCCGGGGTTTCGGCGCGACCCGCGCCCTGGACCCGGCGGCGGCCTCGGCCGCGCAGGGGGAGTTCGACCTGGTGGTGGAGACGGCCGGGGCGCCGCCGACGGCCGCCTCGTCCTGCCTGCTGGCCCGCCGGGGCGGCCGGGTGGTGCTCACCGGGATGTTCGCGGAGGGCGCCACGGGCATCGACCCGGTGCACCTGTCGGTGAGCCAGCTGGAGCTGCGGAGCGTCTTCGGTGCCTCCTCGGCCGCCTGGGCGGACGCGGTCCGGGCCTTCGCGAGCGGGCTGCTCGACCCGGCGCCGTTGATCACCCACGAGTTCCCGCTCGACGGCTTCGCCGAGGCCCTGGCCCTGGTCGGCGGGGGCGACCCGGAGGTCGGCAAGGTCCTGCTGCGGCCCTGAGCACCGCCGTACGCCTCGCCCGACACCCCCGCCGGTCCGCTTCCCCGTCACGGACCGAGCCGCTCGATGCGGTCCAGGTGCTCCTCGCCCCAGGCGCCCAGGGGGGGCGAGGGCGGTGTTCAGCGAGCGCCCGAAGGGGGTGAGGGAGTGGACGACCCTCGGCGGCACCTCCTCGTGCGCCTCGCGGTGGACCAGGCCGCTCGCCACCATCCCCTTGAGCTGGAGGATGAGGATCCGCTCGCTGATGCCCGGCACGGCCCGGCGTAACGCCCCGAAGCGGAGCGGCTGTTGCCCCAGGGCGAAGAGGATGAGCCCTTTCCACTTGCCTCCCATGACCGTGATGGCCGCGTCCAGCCCGCAGGTGTACTTCCGTCCGCCCATCGCGTCCGCGCCGGCCGCGTGCGTCGTCGTCCGGTCCGCGCACGGCCGAACGTCCTGCCGGGTGCTCCGCACGCCGCTCCGTCGAAGCGCTTCGATCTTTCGCCGTCGACAGTCTGGACACGTCAACTCCCCCGCGTTACCGTCTCGCTGAGCGTCGAAGCGATCTTTCGACGGCATCGTCGAAGCGATTCACCAGTCCTGGCCGCGGGGAGATCGGATGGTCACGCTTGCCGAGGTCGCCCGCCATGCCGGGGTGTCGGCCAGCACGGTGAGCTATGTCCTCAGCGGCAAGCGGCCCATCTCCGAGCCCACCCGGCGGCGCGTGCGGGCCAGCATCGAACAGCTCGGCTACCAGCCGCACGCCGGGGCCCGGGCGCTCGCCAGCAGCCGGTCGCGGATCATCGCCCTGATGGTGCCGCTGCGCACCGACATGTACGTGCCGGTGATGCTGGAGATCGCGGTCGCCGTCGCCACCACGGCCCGGGCGCGCGGCTACGACGTGCTGCTGCTCACCGGCGAGGAGGGCCCCTCGGCGCTGCGCCGGGTCACCGGCAGCGGACTCGCCGAGGCCGTGATCCTCATGGACGTGCAGCTCGACGACGGGCGGCTGCCGGTGCTGCGGGGGGCCGCGCCGCCGGCCGTGCTCGTCGGGCTGCCCGCCGATCCGGCCGGACTGAACTGCGTGGACCTGGACTTCGCCGCCGCCGGGGCGCTCTGCGTGGAGCACCTGGCCGGGCTCGGGCACCGGGAGATCGCCGTCGTCGGCGGCTCGCCCGGGGTGTACGCCCGGCACACCGGCTTCGCCGAGCGGACCCTCGGCGGGCTGCGCGACCGGGCCGCGCGCCTCGGCGTGGGGCTGCTGCACCGGCCGTGCGACGGCAGTCACGACGCGGTCGCCGGGGTGCTCGCCCGGATCCTCGACGAGCGCCCGGCGGTCAGCGCCTTCGTGGTGCAGAACGAGACGGCGGTGGAGCCGCTGCTCTCCCTGCTGCGGCGGACGGGCCGGGCGGTGCCGGAGGACGTGTCGGTGGTCGCGGTCTGTCCCGAGGCGGTGGCCGAGCGGGCGTCCGTGCCGCTCACCGCGGTGGCGATCCCGGCGCAGGAGCTGGGCCGGCGAGCGGTGGAGCGGCTGTTCGCCCGGCTCACCGACCCGGACGGACCGGCGGCGACCGGGGTGGAACTGCTCGCCCCGGTGCTCACGGCCCGGGAGAGCTCGGGCCCGCCGCCGGTCCGGCGGCGCACGGACTGACGAGGATGTGCTCCTCGCCGGCCCGCAGCGCGAGCCGCCGCCTCCCCTCGGGGGCGCACAGTTCGATCGAGGCGTCGCGGGAGGGGCGGAGCACGGCCCGGTACGTCCCCGGCGCCCAGGTCAGGTCGATCCGGGCGCCGAAGCGGGTGCGCACCCCGGTGAGACGGCCGCGGGAGCAGAGTCCGGGCGGCGGCGCGGGCAGCAGGACGAGCCGCCCGGGGGCGGAGCGGACCAGGGACTCGACGAGCAGTGCGGGCAGGGCGTGGGCGGCGTCGGCGTTGTAGACGTCCCGCTTCGGATAGTGCGCGCTCATCAGGGAGGCGTGGAAGTAGTCGCCGTCGAGGACCCGGCGCAGGGCGTCGCCGGTGCGGCCGGCGTCGCCGAGCCGGGCGGCGACGAGCCCCTGGTGGAGGTGGCCGTGGGCGGAGTCGTTCTCGCTGCCGCGCAGGGCGAGGGCGCGGGCGGCGGCGCGGGCGAGGCCGGGGGTGTCGTACGGGGTGACGGCGTCGAGCGGCCAGACGGGGTAGAGGTGGCTGAGGTGCCGGTGGTCGTAGCGGTCGCCGAGGCCGGGCCAGGCCCACTCGGCGAGGGCTCCGTCGGCGTTGACGCGGTAGGGCGGGAGCCGGTCGGCGAGGGCCCGCAGCCGGGCGGCCCGTTCACCGGGGGCGCGGTCGGCGGCGGCGGTGAGGGCGTGGCGGGCGGCGGCGAGGTCCATGGTGGCGTTGACCGCGCCCCAGCTGCCGCCGCGCGGGCGGTTCTCCGGGGAGTAGGAGGGGACGACGGCGAGCCGGCCGTCGGGGCCGGTGCGGGCGAGGAAGTCCTCGTAGAAGTCGGCGAGTTCGAGGAGGAGCGCGGTGAGCCAGGGGTCGTGGCGGCCGTCGGCCTCGTCCGCCTCGAGGAGCGGGAGGAGGAGCCAGTCGGCGGCGGCGGTCCACAGGTGCAGGGGGTATTCGCGGTCGAAGTGGTACGCGTGGCCGCTCTCGCCGTCGGTGTGGGCGGGGGCGACGACGCCCCGGGCGCCGAAGACGGCCCGGGCGTTGTCCCTCCAGTCGGCGAGCTGGCCCCGGAGGAGGCCCCGGTGGGCGTCGAGGACCTCGGGCAGGTCGGCGGCGACGGCGGAGGCGGTCTGGAGGGCGAGGTTGGCGTCGGTGGTGAAGCCGCCGGACCAGGCGGTGTCCCAGTCCCCGGTCCACAGTCCGCAGAGCCGGGGCGGGTAGAGGCCGGAGGAGGAGAGCAGGTGATAACGGCCGGCGGCGAAGAGCCGTTCGAGGAGGGCGGGCCCGGCGGGGCGGGCGAGCAGCTCCGAGCCCGGGAGGGCACGTTGGCCGGGGTCGGCGTCGAGGTCGAAGGTCACCCGGCGGTAGGCGGCGCCGTGGAGTGCGGCGTGCCGGCCGAGGAGGCGGGCGTACGCGGCGGCGGGGCCGTCGTCCCCGGCGAGGGCGCGCAGGGCGGCGGCCTGGCCGGCGGGGTCGTACGGGCCGTCGTGGCGGTGCACCCGGGTGAGCAGCAGGAGTCCGCCGGCGCCGTCGGCGCGGATGCCGCGGTCGGTGAGGGTGGTGCGGCCGGTGTCGGCGACGACGAGGGTGAGGCCGGTGTAGCCGAGGGAGGAGCCGGGATAGCGGGCGTGGAGGGTGAGGAGGGTCTCGCCGTGGGCGGTGGCGACGCCGCGGCCGGCGGCGAGGCCGGGCGGGACGCCGTCGAGGCGGTGGTCGAGCTCGACGGCGACGCGGGGGCCGGGCTCCGTCACGTACTGGACGAGGACGTCGTCGGCGCGGGAGGCGAACACCCGGCTGGTGCGGGCGCCGGCGGTGGCGGTGGCGACGCCGGTGGTGAAGTCGATCGCGCGCCGCGCGCCGGGGCCGGGTCCGGGGGGCTCGGCCCGGAGGCGGGTGAGGAAGCCCGGGTGGAAGGGCTGGATCCAGCGGAGCGGGCGGTCGTCGGTGAAGGCCTCGGCGGCCGTGAGGTCGCCGGCGAGGAGGGCGTCCTGGAGGGCGGGGAGCCGGTCGGCGAGGCGGGGCGGGTCGGTGTCGCCGGGCCGGTGGTGGGGGCGTACGAGGGTGTGGTGGGTGACGATCACCCGGTCGTCGGCGGGGTCGCCGTACACCAGGGCTCCGTGCCGGCCGTTCCCGGTGAGGAAGGCGTCCTCCCAGCGGGCGGCGGGCGCGGGTTCCCAGGTGCCGTGGACGGGTCCGGTCACGGGTGCCGCTCCGGTCATGGCTGCTCCTCCAGGACGGCGGCGCCGAAGCGGTCGAGGGTGAGGGGGGAGTCGACGGTGGTGCCGGTGAGCAGGTCGCGGTGGCGGCCGGGGACGGTGACGGTGACGGGCTCGCGGCCGTGGTGGAGCAGGAAGAGGAGGTCGCCGCGGCGGACGGCCTCGACGCCGTCGGGCAGTCCGGCGAGGACCGGCCGGACGCCCGCCTCCGCGGCGGCCTCGGCGAGGAGGGCGCGCAGCGCGGCGGGTTCGGGGAGGGTGGAGAGGTAGCGGGTGGGGCCGTGGCGCAGGACGGCGGGGCGGCCGTCGAGCTCGCCGCCCCGGTAGGTGGCGAGGATCTCGGCGCCGGCGGCGGGGACGAGCTCCTCCGACCAGAGGGTGCCGTGGAAGGTGCCGCAGTCGACGCGGTCGCCGGGTTCCAGGGGCCACCATTCGTCGACGCGGTCGATGCCGAGGAGGGCGCGGAGGCGGGCGTCCACGCCGCCGGGGCGGACGCGGTCGTCGGGGTCGGCGACGCCGGTGAAGAAGCCGCAGACGAGCCGGCCGCCGCCGGTCGTGTACCGCCGCAGGTTGTCGAGCGCGGTGTCGTCGAGGAGGTAGAGGTGGGGGATGACGACGAGGGGGTGGGCGGTGAGGTCGTGGTGGGGGTGGGCGAGGGTGGTGGGGAGGCCGGCCTCCCAGAGGGCGCGGTGCCAGGTGCGGACGAGTTCGCCCTGGTCGAGCCGGTCGGAGAGGGCGCCTTCGTGGCGCTGGGCCCACCAGGAGTCCCAGTCGTGGAGGACGGCGACGCCGCCGGCGGGCAGGCGGCTGCCGGCGACGCGGGGGCCGAGCCGGGCGAGGTCGGCGCCGACGCGGACGCTCTCGCGGAAGCCGCGGCCCCGGGGGCCGCTGTGGCCGAGCATGCCGGAGTGGAACTTCTCGGCGCCCTGGCGGGAGGCGCGCCACTGGAAGAAGTGGACGGCGTCGGCGCCGCGGGCGACGGCCTGGAGGGTCCGGAGCCGGTTGAGCCCTTCGGGCTTGGGCCGGTTGACGGGGCGCCAGTTGACGGCCCCGGCGGCCTGTTCCATCACCATCCAGGGGCGGCCGCCGGCCTCGGCGCGGGTGAGGTCGGCGAGGAAGGCGTTCTCGTGGGCGCCGGCGCGGGGCGCGGCGGGGTCGGGGTAGACGTCGACGGAGACGAGGTCCTGTTCGGCGGCCCAGGCCCAGCCGTCCTGCCCGGACCAGAACGGCATGAGGTTGGTGGTGACCGGGAGGTGCGGGGTGTGCGCGCGGACGATGTCGCGTTCGGCGCGGTAGCAGTCCAGGAGCTGGTCGGAGGTGTAGCGGCGGAAGTCGAGGACGTGTGCGGGGTTGCGCAGGTAGTGGGCGTGGCGCGGGGGCAGGACCTCGTCCCAGTCGGCGTACCGCTGGCTCCAGAAGTCGCCGCCCCAGGCGGTGTTGAGGGCGTCGAGGGTGCCGTACCGGTCCTGGAGCCAGGTGCGGAAGGTGCGGGCGGCCTCGTCCCCCCAGTCGTAGGTGCAGTACTCGTTGTTGATGTGCCACATGACGAGCGCCGGGTGGCGGGCGTAGCGGGCGGCGAGGTCCTCGGTGATCGCGGCGGCGTGCCGGCGGTACGCCTCGCTGGAGTGGGAGAAGTGCTGGCGGGAGCCCCACCATTCGGTGCGGCCGTCCTCGTCGCGGGGCAGGGTCTCGGGGTGGAGCCGGCCGAGCCAGGGCGGCGGGGAGGCGGTGGGGGTGGCGAGGACGACGCCGATGCCGTGGTCGTGGGCGAGGTCCATGAGCCGGTCGAGCCAGCCGAACTCCCTCGCGCCCGGCTCGGGTTCGAGCCGGGCCCAGGAGAAGACGCCGAGGGTGACGGTGGTGACGGCGGCCCGGCGCATCAGCCGCAGGTCCTCGGTCCAGGTGTCCTCCGGCCACTGTTCCGGGTTCCAGTCGGCGCCGTAGAGGAGGCGGGGCGGGCGGCCGGGCGGGCGGGTGAGGTCGTCGAGGCCGGTCATCGGGGCTCTTCCGTGAGGTGGGGGTGGCGTCATCCCTTGACGGCGCCGGTGAGCATGCCCTTCTTGAAGTGCTTCTGGACGAAGGGCGAGAGGACGGCGACGGGCAGCAGGGCGAGGACCATGACGGCCATCTGCACGGCGAGTCCGGAGAGGTTCCCGGCCTTGACGGCCTGGCCGAGGCCGACGGGGATCTCCTGTTTCTGGGCGAGCTGGATGAGCACGTTCTGCAGCGGCATCATCGTCTGGTCGTTGAGGTAGATGGAGGCGTTGAACCAGGCGCTCCAGTAGCCGACGGCGTAGAAGAGGGTGATGACGGCGATGACCGCGCGGGAGAGCGGCATCACGATCGTCCACAGGATGCGCAGGTCGCCGGCGCCGTCGATGCGGGCGCTGTCGGTGAGTTCGGGCGAGATGCCCATGAAGAAGGCGCGCAGCACGAGGATGTTGAAGACGCTGACGGCGCTGGGGAGGATCAGCGCCAGGTAGGTGTCGGTGAGGCCGAGGGTCTGCACCAGCAGGTAGGTGGGGATGAGTCCGGCGCCGAAGAACATGGTGCCCATCAGCGTGAAGAGGATGGCCCGGTGGCCGACGGAGCCGGGCCGGGAGAGGCCGTAGGCGCAGAGCACGGACACCGTCATCGAGAAGAGGGTGCCGACGAGGGTGACGCCGAGGCTGACGGCGACGGCCCGGGTGACCTGGCCGCCGCTGAGCAGTTCCCGGTAGGCGATGAGGGTGAAGTCCCGGGGGACGACGACGAGTCCGCCGGCCTCGGTGATCGTCCGCTTCGAGGAGACGCTGGTGACGACGACGATCCAGAGCGGGAAGAGGACGGCGAGGCAGGCGAGGACGAGCAGCCCGGCCTTGGCGGTGAGCCCGGCGCGGGTGGGCGGCTCCTCCCAGACGGGCCGGGCGGGCGCCGCCCACCGGGAGGGCCGGGCCGCGCCGCCGACGGGGGGCGCGGGCCGTTCGAGGACGCGCGTGGTCATTTCCGGTACACCCCCTGCTCGCCCATGAGGTGGGCGGCCTTGTTCGCGGTGAGGACGAGGGCGAGGCCGACGATCCCCTTGATGAGCCCCGCGGCTGCGGCGTAGCTGAAGTCCTGGCTGCGCAGGCCGGTCCACCAGACGAAGGTGTCGAGGACCTCGGCGGCGCCGGGGCCGACGGCGTCGCGCTGGAGCAGGAGCTGTTCGAAGCCGACGGTGAGGGCGTCGCCGACGCGGAGCACGAGGAGGAGGGCGACGACGGGTCGGAGGGCGGGGAGGGTCACGTGCCACATGCGGCGCCAGCGGTCGGCGCCGTCCATGGCGGCGGCCTCGTACAGCGCGTGGTCGACGGCGGCGAGCGCGGCGAGGAAGACGATGACGCCCCAGCCGGCGTCCTTCCAGATGCCCTCGGCGGTGACGAGGAACTTGAAGAGGGCGGGGTCGGTCATGAGGTCGAAGCCCTCGTGGCCGTGTTCGCGGAGGGTCTGGGCGATGATGCCGGCGCCGCCGAAGATCTGCTGGAAGACGGTGATGACGATGACCCAGGAGAAGAAGTGCGGCAGGTAGAGCACGGCCTGGACGAAGGCGCGGACGCGGGGCCGCAGCAGGCTGTGCACGAGCAGGGCGAGGGCGATGGGGACGGGGAAGAAGAGCACCAGCTGGAGGAGGAAGAAGACCAGGGTGTTCTCGACGGCGGCCCAGAAGGCGGGGTCGGACAGGACCCGGTCGAACTGGGCGAGGCCGACCCAGGGCGATTCCAGGATGGCGGTGACGCCGTTGGTGGAGACGTACGGGTCGTAGTCCTGGAAGGCGACGACGTTCCCGAGGATGGGGACGTAGTGGAAGACGAGGACGAGGAGGAGGGCGGGGACCGTCATCAGCAGGAGGGTGCGGTCGCGCCGGAGCCGCCGGCCGAGGGGGATCCTCGGCCGGCGGTCGGTGGTGTCGTGCGTCTTCACGGTCAGCTCGCCGCGGAGCCGGTGGTGTCGAGGAGCTTCTTGTACCAGTCGCGGAGCTGGTCGCCACCCTTGGTCTTCCACTCCGAGACGGCCTGCTGCATGTCGGAGAGCTTCCTGCGGCCGCGGACGATGTCCTTCTCCAGTTGCTCGAAGTCGTTCATGAGGCCGGTCCACTGGGCGGGTTCGGTGACGGTGAGGCCGTAGAAGGAGGACTTGCGGGTGAGGGCGCCCATCCGCTGCTGCCACTCGACCTGGGCCTTGGTGACCTCGGGCAGGTCGGGGTGGGCGATGTAGGGGGCGGGGCTGGCGACGAACATCCAGGAGCTGCTGACCTCCTGGTTGCCGGCGTCGGTCTTGACCGGCAGGCCGTCCTTGATCGTGTGGTGGACGCCCTCGACGCCGTAGTCGGTGAGCATGCGCTCCTTGGTGCCGTAGGGGGCGGCGGTGAAGTTCGCGATGGCGAGGGCGTCCTCGATCAGCGCCTTGGGGGCGCCCTTGCGGACGAAGGCCCAGATGTTGGCGGGGTTGGTGGCCCACAGCCGCGGGGCGCCGCCGGCGTGGCCGGGGACGTCCATGGCGGCCATGGCGAACGTGGGGTTCTGCGCGGCCATCTCGGCGGTCTTGGCGTACCAGTGGGAGAGGTCGTTGTTGTAGACGAGGCACTGGCCGGAGGTGAAGCGGACGCTGGTGTCGCCCTGGTTCTGGGCCTTCTCGTCGGGGTGGACGACGCCGGCGTCGAAGAGCTTGCGGGTCCATTCCAGGGCTTCGAGGTATTCGGGCGTCTCGATGCGGTTGACCAGCTTGCCGTCGACGAGGTTCCAGCCGAGCGCCTTGTCGCCGCCGTTGAGGACGCCGAACATGTTCCAGGCGGTCCAGGTCATGTCGCCGCAGGCCCACACCTTCGCCCTCGCGCTGGTGATCTCCTTGGCGAGGGCGAGGAACTCGTCGGCGCTCTGCGGGAGTTGCCAGCCCTTCGCCTCGAAGAGGTCCTTGCGGTAGAAGGGCGCGATGTTGGTGACGTAGGAGGCGGGCATGGGCAGGCCGCGGAGGCTGCCGCCGAAGAGGGAGCGCTGCCAGGCGTCGGTGGGGATGGCGGCGAGGTTGGGGTAGGCCTTGACCTTGTCGCCGGAGAGGTACGGGCCGAGGTCCTCGAACTTGGCGTTGATGGCGCTGGGGATCTTGCCGCCGAGGTTCCAGCCGGGGACGACGACGATGTCGGGGATGTCGCTGGAGGCGAGGACGGCGCCGAGCTTCTGGTCGTAGACGTTGCCGTCCTGGTTCTGCCAGGTGGCCTGGACGCCGATGGCCTCGTTCATGGCCTGGTAGTACGGGTTGCCGGCGGCGGGCGGGGTGCCCCAGAAGGGGGCCATGACGGTGAGCGCGCCTCCCTTGCCCTTCTTCCCTTCGACGGACGCCTTGAGTTCGGCGCTCGGGATGGCGCGGGTGAAGCCGGCGGCGGAGCCGTTGCGCGCGGGGACGTCGGGGGTGACGACGTCGCTGGGCACGTGGGCGGGGAGGAGCTTCGCGGCCTCCTTGCCGCTGGTGGTGCCGTCCTTCTTGCCGGTGCCGGTGCCGCCACCGCCGCCGCAGGCGGTGAGGAGCGGGGCCCCGCCGGCGACCGCGACGGCGGCGACGGCGCCGGTGGCGAGGAAGCCCCTCCGGCTCTGCTCGGTTCTCGGGGAGCCCGTGGAGGCGGCGTTCGGCGTCATTGCGTCAACCCTTCATGGCACGCGCCAGGACACACGGCGTCCGAGGGGTCGCCGGCCGGCTGCGGTGTGTGGAGGTGGAGCAGGAGCGAAGAAGCGGGAAGTCGAAGCGGCGGAGCCGGGGCACGACAGTCGAAGCGCTTCGATGTTGCTGTGAGGTTAAGTGAGGACCACGGGTGCGGCAAGAGTCGTTCAGGAGTTTCTCGCAGCGGAGCCCGGACCGGCCGGATGCCTTCAACTCCTGTGGACAGAAAGGGAAGTGTCGGCGCCATACGCCTTGACACCCACTCGGCGGGACTGAAGCATCGAAGCGCTTCGAAACTTCCGGCCGCCGGACGGCGGCCGCCGTCCAAGGGACTCGTACGTGACCGCAGACCGGCCGCCCTTCCGTGACCCTTCCCTCCCCGTCGGGGCACGCGTCGCCGACCTCGTCGGCCGCCTCGCCCCCGCCGAACGCCTCGCCCTCCTGCACCAGTTCGCGCCCGGCGTCGACCACCTCGGGCTCGCCGCCTTCCGCACCGGCCAGGAGGCGCTGCACGGCGTCGCCTGGATGGGTCCGGCCACCGTCTTCCCGCAGGCCGTGGGCCTCGGCGCGAGCTGGCACCCGGAGCTGGTGCGCAGGGTCGGCGAGGCCGTCTCCCGCGAGGCGCGGGTGATGCGCGCCAAGGACGACCGGGTCGGCCTGAACGTGTGGGCGCCCACCGTGAACCTGCTGCGCAACCCGCTGTGGGGGCGCGTCGAGGAGGGTTACGCGGAGGACCCGGTGCTCACCTCCGCCATCGCCGTCGCGTTCACGCGCGGCCTGCGCGGCGACCACCCCGTGTACTGGCGCACGGCGCCGGTCCTCAAGCACTGGCTCGCGCACAACAACGAGACGGCCCGCGACACCTCCTCGGCCTCCGTCCGCCCGCGCGTGCTCCACGAGTACGACCTCCGGGCCTTCCGCGGCGCCGTCGAGGCGGGCACGGTGGCCGGCGTCATGCCCGCGTACAACCTGGTCAACGGCCGCCCCAACCATCTGTCCCCGTACCTGGAGTCGGAGCTGCGGACCTGGACGGAACAGGAGCTCCTCGTCTGCTCCGACGCGGGCGCGCCCAGCAACCTCGGCGACTCCCAGGCGTACTTCGGCACCCACGAGGAGGCCGTCGCGGCGGCGCTGCGCGCGGGCGTCGACTCCTTCACGGACCACGGCACCGACAGCACGATCGTCCTCGGGCGGCTGGAACGGGCCCTGGAGCGGGGCCTGATCGACCAGGAGGACGTGGACCGGGCGGTCCGCCGGCAGCTGACCGTGCGGATGCTGCTCGGCGAGTTCGACCCCGAACTCGACCCGTACGCACGGGAGTCGGCGTACGACACGGCCGACCACCGGGAGCTGGCGCGCGAGGCGGCGGAGGCGGCGCTCGTCCTCCTCCGCAACGAACCCGTCGGCGACGCGCCCCTGCTGCCGCTGCGGGAGGGCGGGCGGATCGCGGTCGTCGGGCTGCTCGCCGACGCCGCCAAGCTCGACTGGTACAGCGGCGCGCTGCTGCACCGCTCCTCCCCCCTCGACGGCATCCGGGAGCGGTTCGGCGCGGACCGGGTGGACTTCGCGGAGGGCGTGGACCGGATCCGGCTGCGCACCGCCGACGGCCGCGCGCTGCGCGTGCGCGAGCCCGCGGACGGCGGGTCCGCACGCGACGCGGAGATCGCCCTCGACCCGGCGCTGCTCGCCGGCCGCACCGACCTGCCGCCGCTGACCGCGGACCCCGAGGGTTCGGTCCTCGACCTGATCGACTGGGGCGACGGGGTGCTGACGCTGCGCGCCCCCGACGGCCGGTACCTGTCCGTGGCCGAGGACGGCCTGGTGCGCGCCTCCGCGGACGAGCCGGGCGGCTGGGTCGTCCAGGAGACGTTCCGCTTCGAGACCCACGGGGACGGTCACCTCCTTCGGCACCTCGGGACGGGGGGCTACGTCTCTGTCGCCGCCGACGGCGTGAAGGTTGCCGCCGATCGCGAGACGGCCGGAGTCTTCGCGGTGGAGACCGTCGAGCGGGGCGAGGACGCCGTCGCCCGGGCGGCGGCCGGCGCCGGGACGGTGATCGTCGTCGCCGGGAACGACCCGCACATCAACGGCCGCGAGACCGAGGACCGCACGACCCTCGCGCTCCCGCCGCACCAGGACCGCCTGTGGCGGGCCGCGCACGCGGCCAACCCGCGCACGGCCCTCGTCCTCGTCTCCTCCTACCCGTACGCGGTCCCCGACGCGGCCGCCGCGCTCCCGGCGCTCCTGTGGACCGCGCACGGCGGACAGGCCGCGGGCACGGCGCTCGCGCGGATCCTCGCCGGGGACGTCTCCCCCGCCGGGCGGCTGCCGCAGACCTGGTACGCCTCCGACGCCGACCTGCCGGACCTGCTCGACTACGACGTCATCGGCGGCCGGCAGACGTACCTCTACTTCGACGGGACGCCGCTCTTCCCCTTCGGCCACGGCCTGACGTACACGCGCTTCGGCTACGAGGACCTGACGGCGGCGGTGGACGCGGACGGGGTGCGGCTCTCGTGCACCGTCACCAACACGGGCGCGGTCGCCTCGGACGAGGTGGTGCAGGTGTACGCGCGGCCCGTCGCCCCCTCGGTCCCCCGCCCGCACCGCGCGCTCGTCGCCCACGAACGGATCCACCTGGCACCCGGCGCCACCGCCGCGCTCGCCTTCACGGTGCCGCTGTCGGCGCTCGCGTACTGGGACGTGGCGCACGGCCGGTGGGCGGTGGAGCCGGGGACGTACGCGTTCCTGGCCGGCCCGTCCTCGGCGGACGCCCGCCGCACCGTCCTCGTGGAACTGGCCGGCGAGGCGCCGGGACCGCGCCCGGTCCCGGAGGCGGGTCTGGAGGCCGCCGACTACGACGAGCAGACCGGCACGGCGATCGTCGACCGGTCCCGCGTCTCCGGCGACGCGGTGGCCCCGGCGGACCCCGGCGTGCCGGGCACGCTCCTCTACCGGGCGTGCGGCTTCGGCGACGGGGTCACGGAGGTGGCGGTGACGGCGGCCGGGGAGGGCGAGGTGGTCCTCTCCGCCGGCTCCCGCGAACTGGCCCGCGTGACGCTGCCGCCGACCGGCGGCCGGTACGCCTACGCGACCGTCGGCGCCCCCTGTCACGTCCGCGACGTGACGGACCTGCGCGTCGAACTGCGCGGCCCGCTGCGCCTCGCGCGCCTGGCCTTCGCCGGCTGAGGGACCTGCGCGCGGCTCCCCCGTGTCACGGCCGGTTAGGCTCGCCGGGTCCATGACACAGGGGAGGGAACCCACATGATCCGCACGACGCCCGTACGCCGGGCCGCGCTGGTGGCCGCCGCTCTGGCGGCCCTGGCCGTCTCCTGCAGCACGACGCCGAAGCCGGACGCCGCGGCGGGGGGCCGGGC
This sequence comes from Streptomyces roseolus, assembly GCF_014649855.1. Classification (GTDB taxonomy): domain Bacteria; phylum Actinomycetota; class Actinomycetes; order Streptomycetales; family Streptomycetaceae; genus Streptomyces; species Streptomyces roseolus. Next base: position 136,915 of record NZ_BMTV01000003.1, read on the forward strand.
GACGACACCGGCGACGGCGGTGCCGGAGGCGACGGAGAGCGCCGGGCCCACGGCCGCGCCCGACGGCCCCGACGCCCTGCCCGACGACGCCACGCGCTCCCCCGCGCCCACCCAGGATCCGTTCGCCCCCTCCTCCGACGAGAAGGTCCGCGACGCCTTCGCGACCCTCCAGGCCACGCTCTACGACTCCTGCACGACGGACTGCTCCTCCTTCCTCGGCCGCGTCCACAAGGAGCTCCAGGAGCTCGACATGGCGATGAAGGCCGACCCGAAGGGCCCCGGCCACTTCCCGGAGCCGATCGCGCGGATGGCGGAGCTGAACGAGACGCTCGCCGGGGACGCCTCCTACCCGAACCTGAAGGAGCACCAGAAGGAGCTCATCGGCACCCGCGACTTCATCAACACCTGGATGCAGGACCACCCGGACGACTACCGCTGACGGCCGCGACGGCCAGCGCGGCGGCGACGAGCCCCGCGCTCAGCAGGAACGGCCCCGTCGCCCGGTCCAGGACCGTCGCGGCGAGCAACGGCCCGGCCACCGCGCCCACGTTGAGCGCGGCCGTCGCGTACGCCCCCGCGAGCGTGGGCGCGCCGGCGGCCTCGTACAGGACGCGGGCGACGAGCGTGCCCCCGAGGGCGAACGCCAGGGCGCCCTGGACGAGGAGCAGCCCGAGCAGGGCGGCCGGACGCTCCGCGAGCGCGGCGAGGCCGACCCAGCCGACGAGGAACAGCGGCCCGCCGACGGCGAGGACCCGGGCGGCGTGGCGGTCGGCCAGCCGCCCGGCCGCCGTGACCCCGGCGAAGGAGCCCGCGCCGAACAGCACGAGGGCGACGGAGACCCAGGCCGCGCCGAGTCCGGCCGGGCCGGTCACCACCGGAGCGAGGAAGGTGAACGCACCGAAGGTGGCGGCGTTCACCAGCGCGGCCGGCACCAGGACACGGAGCAGCCGGGGCGACCGGAGCACCCCGAACTCGGCGCGCAGGGAACGCCGTTCGCCCCGGCCGCCGGGCACGCCCCACAGGATCCCGAACGCGGCGGGCACGCACAGCGCGGCGACCGCCCAGAACGCGGACCGCCATCCGGCGACGGCGCCGAGCAGCGCGCCCCCGGGCACCCCGGCGACGGTCGCGACGGTCGTGCCGCCCAGCAGCACGGCGAGCGCCCGCGCCTTGCGGTCCGCCGGGACCATGGCGGTGGCGGTGGTGAGCGCGAGCGCGAGGAACCCGGCGTTGGCGAGGGCGGCGGCGAACCGGCTGAGGAGCAGGACGGCGAAGCGGTCCGTCACCGCCCCGAGGAGGTGCGCGGCGAGGAAGACGAGGACGAACACGAGCAGCCCGCCGCGCGCGGACCGCCCTCGGGTCAGCACGGCCATGAGCGGCGCGCCGACCACCATGCCGACGGCGAAGGCGGAGGTGAGCGCACCGGCGGCACCGACGCTCACCCCGAGGTCGCGGGCGAGGTCCGGCAGCAGACCGGCGAGCATGAACTCCGAGGTGCCCATGGCGAAGACGGCCAGGGCGAGCAGATACAGGGGGAAGGGAAGGGGCACGGGGGCTCCGAGGTGAGGCGAGAACGGTGGACGTCGTCTCGTCACCGCCGCCGTCCCGCCTCACCGACCCCTCGGGAGCGCACGGGCACACCGGAACGGCCGCACGGCGCGGGGCGCTGCGGCGGTCGGTGGCCGGGTGCGGCTCAGGGAGTACGGAGGCTCAGGGGCTGACGGCGTGACCGAAAGCCCCCCGCTCTGGACGCCTCGGGGCTGGACATGGTGGGCACGGTACCTCTCGGCCCCGCTCCCCCGCACCTGGTTTCCCGGCCCAGGCCGTGTCTTCCGGATCGGGCCGGATCAGCTCGCGGCGTCCGGTGCCGTGCAGTGCAAGGCGGAGGAGGAAGTCCCTGCGGTGGGGGGTGCCTCCCAGCGGTAGCCGGGGGACGTCGGCGGCCGACGACAACGCGGCTGGGGGCGCCCCCTCTGGGGGAGGGCGTGCCAGGCGCCGCGAGCCCGGCCCGATCCGGAAGTCACGGCCTAGGATCCGGCCTGTTCGTCGTGGGCTTCGAAGACCGTGCCGTCGGCGCACGGCCTGCCGGCGAACCGCTCGGAGCCCGCGCCGTCCAGCCCGACCCGGTCGCCCTCCCGGGCGTAGAGCCCGCCCTTCGGGCCGTACACGGCGGCCTCGCCGTCCTCCTCCCGGACCGACCAGCCATGGCCCCAGGCGACGGCCGTCGGCACGGCGCCCGCGTGGGTCCTCACCGCGACGCAGCGGTCGTCGGTGACCACGAGCGTTCCCGAGAGGTGCGCGGAGCGGCCGGGCGGCGTGTCGCCCGCGCCGCGGGTCAGGACCTTCTCGAAGGGCTTCCCGACCTTTCCGGACCGGGCCCGGTCCGGACGGCCGGGTGCGGGGGGCGTGGTCGCCCGCTCCCCGCACGCCTCGGGCGGGAGCTCCCGGAGGGAGGGCCGCGGGGGCCCCGAGGCCGGGGGCGGCACCTCGAACGCGTAACAGCCGGTCACCCACCGACTCGTCGGGAAAGGGATGCCGGCCGCCTGGCCCTGACCGGCCAGTTCCGCGACCACGGTGACCGCCCCGTCCTGGCGCGTGGCGCCGACGAAGCCCCCCGCGGGCTTGGCGGGGCGGAAGACCCCGGCGATCTCCCCGTCGGGAAGGCTGCCGTCGGCCGCCGCCTCGCCCAACCGCTCGCGGTGCGTCGCGACGTTCTCCCGCAGGTCCTCACGCGCCCGGTCCTCGGCACGCGCCGGCTGCGTCTCCAGCCAGACCAGGCCGCCGAAGACAGCCGTGAGCAGCAACACCAGAACGGTCAGGCAGCCGTTGAACAGGCAGCCGCCCGGCGTACCCGTCCGGACCCGTGGTCGTCTCGCCATGACCGCAGCGTGCACCACGGGTACGCGGCGCTCACGGCCGTTTCCCCGATCGTGACCGGGGCCGCGTCACCACGTCACGACGGGCAGCGCGTCCGGACGGCCATAAGCAAGGATGTGCTTGAGGGCCTCCCGCATGCGCGCCACGTCCTCGGCCGGCGCGTCCAGGACCACCTCGACCACGGGATCCTCCAGGCCCAGGTCGTCCAGGTGCGCGGGGTCGAACGTGACCCGCAGCAGGTCGCCCCCCAGCTCGACCGCGCGCAGGCATCCGTACGCCGTGTTCTGGTCGGGGGTGACGACGCAGTAGGAGTCCATCCCGAGCCGGACGGCCTGCTCGTCCGGCTCCTCGATGCCGCTCTGGAATTCGAGCGCGAAGCTCTCCTCGTCCTCCGACTCGATGACACCGGCCGTCGGGACGTACGCGCCCGGCGGAAGCTCCTCGTGCCATCCGTAGGCGATGGTCGCCACGAACCTGTAGCTCATACGCCTGTTCTATCAGGCCTGTCGGGACCTCACTCCACGGCCCATTCCCCGTCCTTCATCAGCTGCCGCCCCGCGAGCTCCGGCTCCTCGTGCCACGCCTGCACCTCCACCGGCCGCACCCGGAACCACCGGTACGCGGGCCCCGCCTCGCGCGCGTCCCACCCGGTCTTGGCACGGAAGCCCTCGGCGGCCTCCGCCGGGACCTCGTCATGCGGGTACGCCGTGACCTCGCCGTCGAGAAGGACGACGTCCCGGGTGTCCCCGAGGGCGAGGCGGGCGCGGGGGTGGGCGACGAGGTTCCGCCCGGTCGGGTTGGACAGCCGGGTCACGAGCCACACGTCACGCCCGTCCCAGAAGAACGACAACGGCACGAGGTACGGCACCCCGCCGTCCCCGGCGGAGGCGACCCAGAGGTCCATCTCGCGCGTCAGCCGCTCCCGTACGTCGCGGATGCGCCGCGCGGTGTCGCGTATCACCGCTTGACGGAGGCGAGGAAGGCGGTGAAGGCGGCGGCGGAGAGGATGAGGCTCGGGCCGGCGGGCACCTTGGAGTCACGGACGGGGACGACGCCGTGGGTGGGGACGAGGTTGTGGGCGACCTCGACGCAGTCGGCGCCGCCGTTGCCGCTGTAGGACGACTTGAACCAGAGGGGGTACTCGTTGTTCACAGCAGGCCCTTTCGCACTTCCTTGATCATGGTCACGGTGTCCGCCTGCGAGAGCGATTCAGCCGCGAGCTGATGATAGGCCGTGAGCATGGACGATACGGCTCCGATTTCCCGCTCCAGATGGCCCCTGGCCTGCGATTCGGCGTACGAGATCACGGACCGGTCAGGCAGGGTCAGCAGGTACAGGGGAAGGTCGAGCGGACGCCGCTCACCTATCGCGAAGGGCGCCACTTGGACGACGGTGTTCGGGCGCTCCGAGAACTCCACGAGCCGGTCGAGTTGCGCAGCCATGACGTCGAAGCCACCGACAGGGCGGCGAAGGCAGCTCTCGTCCATCACGACGAAGAGCATCGGAGGGCTCTCCTGCTCCAGAAGCTGTTGTCGCTTCATCAGGTACGCCACCCGCTCTGTGGCCTGGTCCGCCGTAGCGGCTCCTCGGGAGACGAAGCTGGCCGCCACGGTCCGAGCATATTCGGGCGTCTGCAGGAGTCCCGGGACGATCCCGATCGTGAACAGACGGATCTCAACGGCCTTCCGTTCCTGGGCGACGTACTCCGGGAAACCCTCCAGCAGAAGCCCGTTCCTCAGCTTCTGGCACTCCTGGTTGAAGGACTGGTCCGTCCCCACCAAGCCGAACGCCACATCCAGAGCTCCCGAGAATTTGAGAGTTGAGCGTCTGCTACCGGTTTCGACGGCTGAGATGTGCTTGCTGGAGTACCTGGTCCGAGTGGCCAGCTCCTCCTGCGTCCAACCACGCTCCTCCCGCAGCCTGCGCACACGCGCTCCGTATGCGGCCATGAGCCCGTCGTCCGGGTCCAGCTCCTTGCGGTTGACCACAACTCTCCCTCCAATTCCCGTACGTTGAAGGAGCTTCGACTCTAGGCCACGCTGATGGCTCCTGGTAGTGAAACCGCTACAGAGAGGAGCGTGTGCGTGCCCGCAGACGACCCCCCGACCCCCGTCCCCGACCTCGGCACCTACATGGCGGAAGACACCACCGAGGGCACCCCTCGGCTCGGCAGAGTCACCGCCTGGGACGGGTCCCTGCTCCACCTCCAGCCGCCCGGCGGCGGCACCGTGTGGACGGCCGCGCCGGCAGGCGTGCGGCGGCCGAACGAGCGGGAACGCGCGCTGATCCGGATCCTCACCCGCCCCGTCACGGCCATGGAGCCGCCGCACGCGCCGCGGACCTGGCCGGAGCCGCCGGTCGTGCTCTCCGTGGATCCCGCACCGCCCGCCGTTCCCGCACCGGGCTGCGCCCCGTGCGCCCTCGCCGCCGACTGGGAACGGCACCACCGCCACCGGGAGGACCACTCCGCGGCGGCGGACTGCCGGGTCGAGATCCGCAACCATCCGCACGTCACGCCGAAGTTGACGCTCCCGGACGCGCGGCCGTGAGCACCCGGCCGGCCCCGTCAGGAGCGCCGGGCGCCGTCGAGGACGGAGGAGAGGAGGCCGGGGAAGCGCGCGTCCAGGTCCTCGCGGCGCAGCCGCACCAGCCGGGACCGGCCCTGGACGGTGGTCCAGGTGACGCCCGCCTCGCGGAGGACGCGGTAGTGGTGGGAGAGCGTCGTCTGGTGGACGTCCAGGTCGCCGGCGAGGGCGTTGCAGCTCTCCTCGCCGGTCTCGGCGAGCCGTTGGACGATCTCCAGGCGCACCGGGTCGGCGAGGGCGCGCAGCACCTCGACCAGCCGGATCGCTCCGGTCGCGGGGTGGGTGACCTCGCGCATCGTTCTCCTCCCTCCGTCCGTGGCGGGTTCCAGCCTAGCCACGCATGGATACATGGACAAGCATCCATGTGTTGCCTACAGTGCCGGTCGTCCCCGTCTCCGCACCGCTCCGAAAGGCGGCACGCGTCCGTGCTGAAGAGACTCCTCCCCCTGGCCCTGGCGACGTTCGCCGTCGGCACCGACGGTTACGTCATCGCGGGCCTGCTCCCTTCGATCGCCGCGGACCTGGGGGTCTCGACCCCGGCGGCGGGCCAGCTGGTCACGGTCTTCGCGCTGACGCTGGCGCTGTCGGCGCCGGTCACGGGCGCGCTGACCGGCGGCCTGGACCGGCGGACGGCGCTGCTGGTCGCGCTCGGCGTGTTCGTGGCCGGCAACGCCGTCACCGCGCTGGGGACGAGTTACGGGGTGGTGATGGCGGCCCGCGTCGTCACCGCGGTGGGCGCGAGTGCCATCACCGCCGCCGCCTCCAGCACCGCGGCGGCGCTCGCGCCGCCGGAACGCCGGGGCCGGGCGCTGGCGTTCGTCCTGGGGGGTCTGACGCTCGCGACCGCGCTGGGGCTGCCGCTCGGCACGCTGGTCGGCGGCGCCGGCTGGCAGCCGGCGCTGTGGGCGGTCGCCGGGGTCGGCCTGCTCGCGGCCCTCGGGATCGCCGTCGCCCTGCCCCGGGTGGAACTCCCCGCCGCCTCCCTGGCCGACCGGATGCGGCCGCTGCGGCAGGGCAGGGTCCTGGGGCTGCTCGCGGTCACCTCGCTCGCCCTGCTCGGCACGTACACGCTCTACACCTACATCGCGCCGACCCTGCGGGACGCCACCGGCGGCAGCGAGCACCGGACGACCCTGGTCCTGGTGGTGCTCGGCTTCGGCACCCTGGCCGGGAACATCGCCGCGGGCCGTCTGGTCGACCGCCACTCCCCCGCCCGTGTCCTCACCGGCGCCCTGATCGCCGCCGCGCTCGCCCTGGCACTGACGCCCCTGGCGGTCCGCGCCCTCCCGTCGACCCTGGTCTGGGGCGCGGTCTGGGGGGTCGCCGTCGGCATCGTCGTCGTGCCGCAGCAGCACCGGCTCGTCGCCCTCGGTCCCGCCGGCGCGCCGGTCCTGCTGGGCCTCAACTCGTCGGCGCTCTACGTCGGGATCGCGCTCGGCGGGGGGCTCGGCGGGCTGGCGCAGAACTGGTTCGGGCTCGCGCCGGCCGAGCTCGGTCCGGTGGCCGCCGCCGTCACCGTCCTGGCCCTTCTGTGGCACTGGCGCACCACGCGCCTGCCCGCCCCGCCGGCCCCGTCGGCCGTTCTCCCGGCACCGGAGGCAGGGAGCACGGCACGCCGGCAGGTGCGATGACGGCCGGGCGCAAGCGGTTCAGGGGATTTCGTCGCCTTCTCGCCATTGCTCTCGACTTGCCCTGTCTTCGGGGGCCTTCACCCCAATAATGGGCGGTGCTCGCATCACTGTTCCGACGATTGACCACGGAGGATCAAGCATGCATGTGCGTCGAAAGGCGGCAGGGCTCCTCGCGGGGGTGGTCCTGGTCGCCGGTGGCCTGCTCGCCACCGCTCCGGCCCAGGCCGCCGCTCCCGCCGACCGGGCGACAAGCGACACCGCGTCGACGGCTCCCGCCGCTCCGGCGGCCGCACAGGCCGAGGCCGGCGTACTGGCCACGGCACCGACGATCTCCCCGGCCGCCGAACGCGTCCGCTACGTCACCGACGGCACCTACAGCTGCCCGACCGGGCGTCTGTGCGCCCGCGTCTGGGATCCGACCCAGGGCAAGTACAAGGTCTTCGACCTGTACTACTGCAACACCTATTCCCTGTCCTACTGGGGAAGCGGGGGCGACGGCGGCGGCTTCAAGAACTACCAGACCAACGGCACGGTCGCCCGGTTCTACAACTCCTCCGGCGGCGTCGTCCACTCCTCGACCGCGCCCGACATCGCCCCCGCCACGTGGAGCTGGGATCCGATCTGGAAGATCAAGAACTGCTGATCCACGTCACGCGCACCACCCGCACCACTCGCACGCAGACGCCCGCCCCGCCGTCCGGGGCGGGCGTCCGGGGTCTCCGGCTCAGAGCTCCAGGTCCCTCGTCAGCACGCGCGTGCGGTACGGCAGGTCCGTGCCCGTGACCGTGGCCTCCGGGCCCGTCTCCGTGCGCGTCACCGTGTACACCGCCGCCGGGGCGCCCCGGTGGTCCGGGACCGTGACCGTGGTCGTCGTGCCGGCGGGCGCGCCGGGGGCGACGAGGAGGGTGAGGCCGTCGGACCAGTCGGCGTCGGGGCGGTCCGTGGGGGCGGCCAGGGGGAGGACGGCGCCGGGGCGGACGTACAGGGGGAGGCTGTCCAGGGGGTGGGTCTCGCGGCGCCAGCACGGGCCGGTGACCTGCTCGCCGGTGAGGAGGTGGGTCCAGGTGCCCTCGGGGACGTACACCTCGGTCTCGCCGCCGGGGGTCATGACGGGGGCGACCAGGAGGTCGGGGCCGAGCATGTACTGGCGGTCCAGGGTGCGGGCCGCCGGGTCGTCGGGGAACTCCAGCAGCATCGGGCGCATGACGGGGACGCCGGTGGCGTGGGCCTCGGCGGCGGCCGCGTACAGGTAGGGCATGAGGCGGTGCTTGAGGCGGGTGAAGCGGCGGGCCACGGCGACCGCTTCCTCGCCGAACTCCCACGGGACGCGGTAGGAGTCGCTGCCGTGCAGGCGGCTGTGGGAGGAGAGGAGGCCGAAGGCGAGCCAGCGGGTGAAGACCTCGGGTTCGGGGGTGCCTTCGAAGCCGCCGATGTCGTGGCTCCAGAAGCCGAAGCCGCTGAGGGAGAGCGAGAGGCCGCCGCGGAGGGACTCGGCCATGGCCTCGAAGGAGGCCCAGCAGTCGCCGCCCCAGTGGACGGGGAACTGCTGGCCGCCGGCGGTCGCCGAGCGGGCGAAGAGGACGGCCTCGCCGGGGCCGCGTTCCTTCTCCAGGAGTTCGAAGACGGTGCGGTTGTAGAGGTGCGTGTAGTGGTTGTGCATGCGCTCGGGGTCGGAGCCGTCGTGCCAGGCGACGTCGGTGGGGATCCGCTCGCCGAAGTCGGTCTTGAAGCAGTCGACGCCCTGGTCGAGGAGGGGGCGGAGCTTGTCCTGGAACCAGGTGCGGGCGGCGGGGTTCGTGAAGTCGACGAGGGCCATGCCGGCCTGCCAGAGGTCCCACTGCCAGATGTCGCCGTTCGGCCTGCGCACGAGGAAACCGGCGGCCGCGGCCTCGTCGAAGAGGGCGGACTTCTGGGCGATGTACGGGTTGATCCAGAGGCCGACGCGCAGGCCGCGGGCCTTGAGGCGGGCGAGCATGCCGTCCGGGTCGGGGAAGGTCTCCGGGTCCCAGGCGAAGTCGGACCACTGGTACTCGCGCATCCAGAAGCAGTCGAAGTGGAAGACGGAGAGCGGAATGTCGCGCGCGGCCATGCCGTCGACGAAGGAGGCGACGGTCGCCTCGTCGTAGGGGGTGGTGAAGGAGGTGGTCAGCCAGAGGCCGAAGGACCACGGCGGGGGCAGGGCGGGGCGGCCGGTGAGCGCGGTGTAGCGGCGCAGGACGTCCTTGGGGGTGGGGCCGGCGACGACGTGGTACTCCACGGTCTGGCCCTCGACGCTGAACTGGACCTGGCCGACGGCCTCGGAGCCGACCTCGAAGGAGACCCGGCCGGGGTGGTTCACGAAGACGCCGTAGCCGCGCGAGGAGAGGTAGAACGGGACGTTCTTGTACGCCTGTTCGCTGCTGGTGCCGCCGTCCGCCTGCCAGATGTCGACGCTCTGGCCGTTCTTGACGAAGGGCGTGAAGCGCTCGCCGAGGCCGTAGACCTGCTCGCCGACGCCGAGGGCCAGCTGGACGGCCATGTGGTGGGCGCCGTCGGGGGTGGTGACGAAGGCGGTGCCCTTGCGGCCCGCCTGGGTGAGGGGACGGTCGTCGGCGTCGAGGAAGTCGAGGCTCCAGGGGCGGGAGCGGTCGAGGCGGAGACGGAGGGGGCCCGAGACGAGTTCGACGGTCGTGCCGTCGTCGTGGACCGTGCCGGCGTCGGGATCGGGGGCGGCGAGGGCGAAGTCGGGGCCCCGGCGGGCCTTGCCCGCGTGGTGGGTGATCCTGACGGCGATGACGCCCTCGGCGGGGGCGCGGCACTCCACCGTGAGCAGCGCCGAGTTCAGGGTGTCGCCGCGGGTGTGGACCCGCTTGACGGAGGCGTGCGCGGTGAAGCGGCCGGAGGCCGTGCGCAGGTCGCGGACCTCGGTGGCGTACGAGGCCTGCACGCCCTCGCGCATCAGCCAGAAGCCGTCGGTGAACTTCATGCGGGTCCTCGCGGGGTCCGTGGGGCGGTGGGGAGGGGCGCGGGAGGCGGGGCGCCCGGGGAGGGGCCGTACCCCACCCTCGGGGGCGCGCGGCACCCCCAATAGTTATCCCAGAAAACAAAACAGGGGAACAGTCCCTCCGGCGCCTTCGGCCACGCCGTCGCAGAAAACGCTTTCTACCAACCCTGTGCGAAGCATTGACGAAACATCGGCGCCGCCTTAGCTTCATGGCCGTTGCACTTCGTACGTCATATATGAGACGCGATACATGAGACGTCGTACACGAGATCTGAGAGTGCTCCATGCCCTATGCCCCCAGCCCCATCCCCTCCCGGACCCAGTACGTCCTGGAGGCGATCAAGCACGACATCCTCACCGGGGGCCTCAGACCCGGGCAGGCCCTCGTGGAAGCCGAACTCGCCGCGCGCTTCGGGGTGTCCAAGACCCCGGTGCGCGAGGCGCTGAAGACCCTCGCGGGCAGCGGCCTCGTGGTGATGAACCAGTACAAGGGCGTCACCGTGCGGATGGTGGACGCGGACATGGCCAGGGCCGTGTACGACGTCCGGCTGCTCCTGGAGCCCGAGGCCGTCCGTCGGACGGTCGCCTCCGGGGCCTCCCTCGACGCGGCCCACGAGGCGCTCGCCCTGGCCGCCGAGGCCGAGGACCCCGCCCAACGGTCCCTCGCCAACCGGGCGTTCCACCGCGCGCTCTACCTCCCCTGCGGCAACCCGCTGCTCGGGCGGATGCTCGACGAGGTGCGCGACCAGGCGGCGCTGGTCTCCACGGTCGCCTGGGCCGCCGTCCCCTCCTGGGAGCGGGAGGCCGCCGAACACGACGAGATCCTGCGGCTCGCCGCCGCCGGCGACGCCGACGGGGCGCGCCGGGCGGTGCACGCCCACATCGCCTCGTTCGTGGACCGGGCCTTCCCCGCGAACCCCCTGAACCCCCTGGACAGTGAGTGACAATGACCCCTCAGACCCTTCGGGCCGCCCTCGCCGACGTCGTGGCCATCCCGGTCACGCCGTTCGCCGAGGACGGCCGGGTGGACTCCGCCGCCCACCGGGCGCTGCTGCGCCGGCTGCTCGACGGCGGGGTGCGGACCCTCACCCCCAACGGCAACACCGGCGAGTTCTACGCCCTGACCCCCGAGGAGCGCCGCTCGCTCACCGAGGCGACGGTCGCGGAGGCCGACGGCCGCGCGACCGTCCTGGTCGGCGTCGGGCACGACCTGCCGACCGCCGTCGACGCGGCCCGGCACGCCCGGGACGCCGGGGCGCACATGGTGATGGTCCACCAGCCGGTGCACCCGTACGTCGCCGAGAGCGGCTGGGTCGACTACCACCGGGCCATCGCCGAGGCGGTACCGGAGCTCGGCGTCGTCCCCTACATCCGCAACCCGCTGCTGAGCGGCGAGCGGCTCGCCGAGCTCGGCGCGGACTGCCCGAACGTGGTGGGCGTCAAGTACGCGGTGCCGGACGCGGCGCGGTTCGCGGGCTTCGCCCGGGACGCGGGCCTCGACCGCTTCGTGTGGGTGGCCGGGCTCGCGGAGCCGTACGCGCCCTCGTACTTCTCGGCCGGCGCCACCGGCTTCACCTCCGGCCTGGTCAACGTCTCCCCCGCGCTCTCCCTGGAGATGCTGGCGGCGCTGCGGGCGGGCGACTACGGCACGGCGATGAAGGTGTGGGAGCGGATCCGCCGCTTCGAGGAGCTGCGCGCCGCCAACGGCAGCGCCGACAACGTGACCGTGGTGAAGGAGGCGCTGGCCTCGCTGGGGCTGTGCCGCCGGGACATCCGGCCGCCGAGCCGCGAACTCCCCGAGGACGCGCGGGCCGAGGTCGCGGCGATCGCCGGCGGGTGGCCGATATGAGCGAGGACCGCGAGGCGCGGGCCCGGGAGGCGGACGGCCGACCGGAGAAGCGGGCGCACGAGCTGCGCAGCCACCAGTGGTACGGCACCGACGGGCTGCGGTCCTTCAGCCACCGGGCGAGGACCCGGCAGCTCGGCTACCTGCCGGAGGAGCACCTCGGCAAGCCGGTGATCGCGATCCTCAACACCTGGTCGGACATCAACCCCTGCCACGTCCACCTGCGCGACCGCGCGCAGGCCGTGAAGCGGGGCGTGTGGCAGGCCGGCGGCTTCCCGCTGGAGTTCCCGGTGTCCACGCTGTCGGAGACGTTCCAGAAGCCGACGCCCATGCTCTACCGCAACCTCCTCGCGATGGAGACGGAGGAGCTGCTGCGCTCCTACCCGGTGGACGGGGCGGTGCTGATGGGCGGCTGCGACAAGACGACGCCCGCGCTGCTCATGGGCGCGGCCTCGGTGGACCTGCCGACGGTCTTCGTGCCGGCCGGTCCGATGCTGCCGGGGCACTGGCGCGGGGAGACCCTCGGCTCCGGCACCGACATGTGGAAGTACTGGGACGAGCGGCGGGCCGGCACCATCGGCGACTGCGAGATGGCCGAGCTGGAGAACGGGCTCGCCCGCTCCCCCGGCCACTGCATGACGATGGGCACGGCGTCGACGCTGACGGCGGCCGCCGAGACCCTGGGCGTGACCGTGCCGGGCGCCTCCTCGGTGCCGGCGGTGGAGTCGGGGCACGACCGGATGGCCGCCGCCTCGGGGCTGCGGATCGTGGAGCTGGTCCGCGAGGACCTGCGGCTGTCGAAGCTGCTGACCCGGGAGGCGTACGAGGACGCGGTCGCCGCCGTGCTCGCGCTCGGCGGCTCCACCAACGCGGTGATCCACCTGATCGCGATGGCGGGGCGCTCGGGGGTGAAGCTGACCCTCGACGACTTCGACCGGATCGCGCGGACGGTGCCGGTGCTCGCGAACCTGCGGCCCGGCGGGGCGCACCTCATGGAGGACTTCCACTTCGCCGGCGGGATGCCCGGCTTCCTGTCGCGGATCGCCGACGTGCTCCACCTGGACCGGCCGACGGTCGGCCACGCCACCCTGCGCGAGCAGCTCGACGGGGCCCTCGTCCACAACGACGACGTGATCCGGGAGCGGCACCGGCCGCTGGCCGCCGAGGGCGGGCTCGCGGTCCTGCGGGGCAACCTCTGCCCGGACGGCGCCGTCATCAAGCACGTCGCCATGGAGCAGAAGTTCCTCAAGCACACCGGTCCCGCGGTCGTCTTCGACGACTACCGGACCATGCAGCGGACGATCGACGACCCGGCGCTGGGCATCACCGCCGACCACGTCCTCGTGCTGCGCGGCGCGGGCCCCAAGGGCGGTCCCGGCATGCCGGAGTACGGGATGCTGCCGATCCCCAAGTACCTCCTGGAGCAGGGGGTGCGGGACATGGTCCGGATCTCGGACGCCCGGATGAGCGGCACGAGCTACGGGGCGTGCGTGCTGCACGTGGCGCCCGAATCGCACGTCGGCGGGCCCCTCGCCCTGGTCCGTACGGGCGATACGATCACCCTCGACGTCGCGGCCCGCTCCCTCCACCTGCACGTCACGGACGAGGAGCTGGCGCGCCGCGGGGCCGAGTGGGCCCCGCCGCCGGCCCGGTACGAGCGCGGTTACGGCGCGCTGTACATGGAGCAGATCTCGCAGGCCGACACCGGGTGCGACTTCGAGTTCCTGGCCCGGCCGGGGACGACCCCCGATCCGTACGCGGGCTGAGCACCCCGCACGACCCCACCACCGACCCCTTGTTCGATATATCGAACGCCGTTCGCGAAGCGCTTCACCGCAGGTGGAGCGTGCGCGGACCCCGCACCGCCCGCCCGAGAACGGAGCCGCCGTCATGGCCACAGCTGTGACCAAACCGCCCCGAGCCGCCACGGCACGGGGGCGCCGCCGCACGGGAGCGACCCCCCGCCGGCTGCCGTATCTGCTGATCGCCCCCGCAGGCCTGCTGATGCTGGGCTTCATCGCCTATCCCGTGCTGAGCGTCTTCTACTACAGCCTCCAGCACTACAACCCGACCAAGCCCTGGCGGAACGGCTTCGCCGGCTTCGACAACTTCACGAAGATCTTCACGGACGACCCGCACTTCTGGGGCACGCTCACCTTCAGCCTCAAGTGGGTCGTGGTGGAGGTGACGCTCCAGCTGCTCTTCGGCCTGGTGCTCGCCCTCATCGTCAACCAGACCTTCTTCGGCCGGGCGCTCGGCCGGGCCCTGGTCTTCTCGCCCTGGGCCGTCTCCGGCGTGCTCACCTCGGCGATCTGGGTGCTGCTCTACAACTCCCAGACCGGCATCACCCGTTACCTGGCGGACCTCGGCATCGGCGAGTACGGCACCTCGCTGCTCTCCGACACCGGCACCGTCTTCTGGGCGGCGATCGTCGCGGACCTCTGGCGGGGCGTGCCCTTCTTCGCCATCCTCATCCTCGCCGACCTCCAGTCGATCCCGGGCGACCTGTACGAGGCCGCCGAGGTCGACGGGGCGGGCCGGCTGCGGCAGTTCTTCCACATCACGCTCCCGCACATCCGGGACGCGATCGTGCTCTCCACGCTGCTGCGCGCGGTGTGGGAGTTCAACAACGTCGACCTGCTCTACACCCTGACCGGCGGCGGGCCCGCGGGCGTCACCACGACCCTGCCGCTGTACGTCGCCGAGACCAGCGTCGACGCCCACAACTTCGGCTACGCCTCCGCCCTCACCACGGTGGCGTTCGTGATCCTTCTCTTCTGCTCGATCGTCTATCTGCGCCTGAGCAAGTTCGGAGGCGACAGCAAGTGACCGCCGCAGCCACCCGCACCCGCACCGCGCCCGCCGACGGGGCCGCGCCCCCCGCCGAGCCGCCGGACCGCACCCCGCCCGCCACCGCCCGCAAGCGCCACCGGGCCTGGGACGAGGTCCCCCGCTGGCAGATCTACCTGCCCCTCGGCATCTACCTCGTCTTCACCCTCGTCCCCTTCTACTGGATCTTCCTCTTCTCCGTCCGCCCGGCCGGCTCGACCTCGCTGCTGCCCTGGCCGATGACGACCGAGCACTTCGAGAAGGTGTGGACCGAGCGCAGCTTCGGGGTCTTCTTCCAGAACAGCCTGCTCATCGGGATCGCGGTGCTCATCAGCACCACAGTGGTCGCGCTGGCCGGCGGATACGCCCTCGCCCGCTTCGACTTCCGGATCAAGAAGGGCTTCATGCTGGCCCTGCTCTGCTCCCAGTTCGTGCCGGGCGCCCTGCTCCTCGTGCCGCTCTTCCAGATCTTCGCCGAGCTGAGGATGATCAACTCGATCGGCAGCGTCATCCTCGCCGAGACGGTCTTCCAGCTGCCGCTGTCGATGATCCTCATCAGCGGCTTCATCAGGAACGTGCCGCCCTCCCTGGAGGAGGCCGCCTGGGTCGACGGCTGCGGGCGCTTCCGGGGCTTCCTCATCGTGGTGCTGCCGCTGCTGCGGCCCGGCCTCGTCGCCGTCGGCTCCTTCGCCTTCGTGCACGCCTGGAACCACTTCCTCTTCGCCCTGATGTTCCTCAGCAGCCAGGACAAGCAGACCATCCCGGTCGGCCTCAACACCCTGATGGGCGCGGACAGCGTCGACCTCGGCGCGCTCGCCGCCGGCGGTGTCATCGCCGCCGTCCCCGTCGTGATCGTCTTCGCCTTCATCCAGAAGTGGCTCGTCACCGGCTTCAGCGCCGGGGCGGTGAAGGGATGAACCCCATGTCCGCACCCCTGTCCGCACGCGAACCGCTGCCGGTCGTCCTCGCCGGCGCCCGCGGCCACGGCCGCAGCCACCTCCTCAACATCCACCGGCTCGAACGGCTCGGCCTGGTCCGCCTCGCCGGCGTCTGCGAGCTCCGCCCGCTCGACGCCGCCGAGCTCGACGGGCTCGGCGAGCCCGCCCAGTCCGACGACTTCGAGGCGCTCCTCGCCACCACCGGCGCGAAGCTGGCGGTGCTCAGCACCCCGATCCAGACCCACACCGACATGACGCTCGCGGCCGCCCGGCACGGCGCCGACATCCTCCTGGAGAAGCCGCCGGCCCCCTCCTACGCGGAGTTCCGGCGGATGGCCGACGGGGTCGCGGCGGCCGGCCGCGCCTGCCAGATCGGCTTCCAGTCGCTCGGCTCGCACGCCGTCCCCGCCGTCCGCGAACTGATCGCCGACGGGGCGATCGGCGAGGTGCGAGGAGTCGGCGCGGCCGGCGCCTGGGTCCGCGACGAGGCGTACTTCCGGCGCGCCCCCTGGGCCGGCCGGCGCCGCCTCGACGGCCTCGACGTCGTCGACGGGGCGCTGACCAACCCGCTCGCCCACGCCGTCGCCACCGCCCTCGCGCTCGCCGGGACCACCCGCGCCGAGGACGTCACCGGCATCGAGACGGAGCTGTTCCACGCCCACGCCATCGAGTCGGACGACACCTCGGCCGTCCGCGTCAGCACCACCGCCGGCTTCCCGGTGACCGTCGCGGCGACGCTCTGCGCCGAGACGAACGGCGAGCCGTACGTGGTCGTGCACGGCACCCGCGGCCGCGTCACCTTCTGGTACCGCGAGGACCGGATCCTCCTCCAGCGCGCAGGACACGGCCCGGAGGAGATCGTGTACGGCCGCACCGACCTCCTCGAGAACCTCCTCGCGCACGTCACCGACGGCACCGGACTGCTCGTCCCGCCGGACGCGACCGGCGCCTTCATGCGGGTCGTCGAGGCGGTCCGCACCGCGCCCGACCCGCTGCCGATGGACGCCGCCCACTGGCGCACGGAGGCCGGCGGGAACGCCGACCGGCGGGTCGTGACCGGCGTCGAGGCGCTCGTCGACGCGAGCGCCGAACGGCTGCGGCTCTACTCCGAACTGGGCGCGCCCTGGACGGCCCCGGCACCGGCGGAGGTCCGATGAGCACCGACACGACGACCACCACCGCGCTGCGGGTCGCGGGGCGCACCGTCGCCCGGTACGTGACCCGGCCGACGCTCGCCGCCGACCACTCCCCCCGTCCCTACCTGCACCCGGTGACGACGCTCTCCGGGCGGGCCGTCACCGAGGTGCTGCCCGAGGACCACGTGCACCACCTGGGCGTCTCCGTCGCCGTCCCGGACGTGGCGGGGCACAACTTCTGGGGCGGGCGTACCTTCGTCCGGGGCCGCGGCCCGGTCGCGCTCGACAACCACGGCACGCAGCGCCACGACGGCTTCAAGCTGTGCGACCCGGACGGCTTCGTCGAGGAGCTGACCTGGACCGCCGGCGGCGAGCGGCTGCTCGCCGAGCACCGCACGGTCGCCGCCGTCGCCCTCACCGACACGGCCTGGGCCCTCGACCTGACCTTCTCCGTCGCCAACGTCTCCGGCCGCGACCTGTCCATCGGCAGCCCGGCCACCAACGGGCGTCCGGGCGCCGCCTACGGCGGCTTCTTCTGGCGCGCCCCCAAGGAGGCCGCCGCACCCGCCGTGTTCGGCCCCGGAGCGACCGGCGAGGAGGCCGTGCACGGGGCCCGCGCCGACTGGGTGGCGATGTGCGGCGACGGCTGGACGCTGGTCCACGCCGGGGCGACCGCGACGACCCGGCGCGACCCGTGGTTCGTACGGGCCGCCGAGTACCCGGGCGTCGGCTCCTCCCTGGCGTACGGGGAGCGGCTCGCCGTCCCGGCCGGCGGGACCTTCGTACGGCGCGTGGTCACCGTCGTCGCCGACGGGCGGCTCGACCGGGACGGGGCCGCCGCCCTGGTCCGCAAGGCGGTGGCGTCGTGACCGGGGCCGCGGTGACCGGCGTCACCGGCGACCTGGGGGACGGCACGTACCGCAACCCGGTGCTCGCCGCCGACTGGTCGGACCCGGACGTCGTCCGGGTCGGCGAGGACTACTACCTCACCGCCTCCAGCTTCGGCCGCGCCCCCGGTCTCCCGCTGCTGCACTCCCGCGACCTCGTCAACTGGACGCTCGTCGGACACGCCCTCGAACGGCTCGTCCCGGAGGAGGCGTTCACCCGCCCGCGGCACGACCGCGGGGTGTGGGCGCCCTCGTTCCGCCACCACGACGGCCGGTTCTGGATCTTCTGGGGCGACCCCGACCACGGGATCTTCCAGGTCAACTCCCCGTCGATCGAAGGACCTTGGAGCCTGCCGCACCTGTTGAAGGAAGGCCGGGGACTCATCGACGCCTGCCCGCTGTGGGACGACGAGACCGGCGAGGCGTACCTGGTGCACGGCTGGGCGAAGTCCCGGGCCGGGTTCAACAACCGGCTCACCGGGCACCGGATGAGCCCCGACGGCACCAAGGTCCTCGACGAGGGACGGACCCTCGTCGACGCCGACCTCGTCCCCGGCTGGTTCACCCTGGAAGGTCCCAAGCTCTACCGGCACGAGGGCCGCTACTGGATCCTCGCCCCGGCCGGCGGCGTCGCCACCGGCTGGCAGGGCGCCTTCCGCGCGGACTCCTTCTTCGGCCCGTACGAGGAGCGGATCGTCCTCTCCCAGGGCGACACCGACGTCAACGGCCCCCACCAGGGCGGCTGGGTGCGCACCGGCGCCGGCGAGGACTGGTTCCTGCACTTCCAGCAGACCGGCGCGCACGGCCGGCTCGTCCACCTCCAGCCGATGCGCTGGGACGCGGACGGCTGGCCGGTCCTCGGCGACGAGGGCTCCCCCGTACGCGTCCACCGCAAACCGGCCCTGCCCGAGGGGCCGCCGTCCCGGCCGGCCGTCGACGACGCCTTCCCCGGCGGCGCCTTCGGTCCGCAGTGGCAGTGGACGGCCAACCCCGGCGCGGAGTGGACGAGCACGCACGACGGGAAGGGGCTGCGCCTCGCCTGCCTGCGGTCGGAGCGGGCCGCCGACGACCTGCGGACCGTACCGCACGTGCTGACGCAGCGGCTGCCGGCCGGCGCCGGGGCCGTCGAGGTCCGGCTGCGGCTCGACTCCCGGGTGCCCGGGGCCCACGCCGGACTCGTCGTCCTGGGCGACGCGTACGCCTGGATCGGGCTGGAGCACGGCCCGGACGGCGGACCGCTGCTCGTCCACCGCTTCGCGCCGGGCAACGCCGACCGGGAGCGGGACGCGGCCCGCGCCCGGCCCCTGGACTCCGACGAGGCGCTGCTGCGGATCGAGGTCACCGCCGACGCCCGCTGCCGCTTCTCCTACGACGCCGGCGAGGGACCCGTCCGGCTCGGCCCCGAGTTCGCGGCCACCCCCTGGCGGTGGGTGGGCGCCCTGCTCGGACTGTTCGCCGCCGCGCCCGAGGGCGAAGGGCACGCAGGGACGGGCGTGTTCGACGACTTCCGCGTCCGCGCCATGCCCTCCACGCCCCCGGCCGCCGCCGCTCGCTGATCCCCGGCGAGCCCCCGCACTCCCCCCACACGCGTCACCATCGCCATCCCCATCCCCCGCACCACCCCGAGAGAAGAGAGCCGACGATGACCATCTTCCCCGGACGGCGCAGAGCCGCCCTCGCCCTCGCCGTCTCCGGCGTCCTCGCGCTGACCGCCACCGCCTGCGGTGACGACGGCAGCGCCGCCGCCGGCGGCGGAGGCACCGAGGGATCCGGCAAGGGCAAGATCACCTTCTGGGACAACAACGGCGGTGTCCGCACCGACGTCTGGAAGGAGATCATCGCCGACTTCGAGAAGGCCAACCCGGACATCGACGTCGAGTACGTCGGCGTCGCCTCCAAGGAGGTGCAGTCCAAGTACGACACCGCCATCCAGGGCGGGGCGCTGCCGGACGTCGGCGGCGTCGGCGCGGCGATGCTCGCCGGGATCGCCGCCCAGGGCGCCCTGGAGCCGCTGGACGCGCGGATCGAGAAGAGCGCCCTGTTCGGCAAGCTGAACCCCGGCATGGTCGAGTCCGTGAAGGCGGCCGGCGGCCAGGACAAGCTCTTCACCGTCCCGACCTCCGCCAGCAACGGCGTCCTCTACTACCGCACCGACCTCTTCAAGGCGGCCGGCCTCCAGGAGCCGTCGACCTGGTCGGCGTTCTACGAGGCGGCCGAGAAGCTCACCGCCAAGGACAAGAACCAGTTCGGCTACACCATCCGCGGCGGCGCCGGCTCCATCGCCCAGGCCCTCGACGCCATGTACGGCCAGAGCGGCATCCAGAGCTTCTGGGAGGACGACAAGACCACCGTCAACGACCCGAAGAACGTGGCCGCCCTGGAGAAGTACGCGGCCCTGTTCAAGAAGACCACCCCGGCCGCCGACGTCAACAACGACTTCACCAAGATGGTCGCCCAGTGGGACAGCGGCCAGATCGGCATGCTGAACCACAACCTCGGCTCGTACCAGGACCACGTGAAGGCCCTCGGCACCGAGAAGTTCCGCGGCATACCGAACCCGACGCTCGACGACGGCACCCGGGTCATGGTGTCCAACCCGGTCGACGGCCTCGGCCTCTTCTCCAGCAGCAAGAACAAGGCCGCCGCCTGGAAGTTCATCGAGTTCGCGGCCTCCCACGAGTCCAACTCCAAGTGGAACAAGTCCGCCGGCGCCATCCCCGCCAACACCGAGGCCGCGCAGGACCCGTGGATCAAGGAGGCCGAGCCGACCAAGCTCGCCGCCGAGGTCCTCTTCAGCGGCAAGGCGACCATCGTCCAGCTGCCCTACTACCTGCCCGACTGGAACACCATCTCCAAGGCCGACAACGAGGCCAACTTCCAGAAGGTGCTGCTGGGTTCGATGACGGCGAAGGAGTTCGCCGACTCCCTCGCCGAGCAGCTCAACGAGGCCCAGGCCGAGTGGAAGCAGCAGCAGAAGTGACGCTCGGCCGCCGTGAGGCGGTCGCGGCCGGGGCGGGCATGGTGCTCGCCCTGGCCGCCGGCCCGGCCGCCGCCCGCACCGAGGACGCCGTCGGCTCCTCCCCCCGACGCCCCCGCACCCTGTTCATCGCCGGGGACTCCACCGCCGCGCAGAAGTACGCCGACGCGGCCCCCGAGACCGGCTGGGGCATGGCCCTGCCGTTCTTCCTGCACCGGGAGACCACCGTCTCCAACCACGCCGTCAACGGGCGCTCCACCAAGAGCTTCCTCGACGAGGGACGGCTCGACCCGATCACCGCCGCCCTGCGCCCGGGGGACGTCCTGCTCGTGCAGTTCGGGCACAACGACTCCAAGTCCACCGACCCCGCCCGGTACGCCGCCCCCTGGGGCGCCTACCAGGACAACCTGCGGGTCTTCGTCGAGGCCGCCCGCTCCCGGGGCGCGCTCCCGGTGATCGCGACCTCCGTCGAGCGGCGCCGCTTCGACGCCGCCGGCACCGCCCAGCGCTCGCTCGGCGACTACCCGGCCGCCGCCCGCGCGGTCGCCGCCGCCTCCGGCACACCGCTCCTCGACATCGAGGCGCTGTCCCTGGAGCTGTGGCAGCGGCTCGGCCCCGAGGCGACCAAGACGTACTTCAACTGGACCGCCACCGAGCAGGACAACACCCACTTCAACCCGCCCGGCGCGATCGAGGTGGCCCGGCTCGTGGCCCGTGAACTGCTCCGCACCCGGGTCCTCGCCCCGCGCGAGACCCGCCGGCTCGACGACGACATCCCCACCGACCGGATCACCTGGCCTCCGGCCGTCCCGTCCGCATCCTGAGGAGAACCGCGCGTGAACAGAAGCACGAAGCTCGGGGCGGTGGCCGCCGCCGCCCTCGTCCTCACCGTCACCGCGCCCGCCGCCGGCGCCCACTCCGGCCGCCCCACGGGCTCCGACCCGGCCCGCGCCACCCTCCCCGCCGGTGACGGCTGGGCCTCCGTCGGCGCCGGCACCACCGGCGGAGCCGCCGCCGACGCCTCCCGCGTCTTCACCGTCACCACCTGGGCCGAGCTGCGGGCCGCGCTCGCCGTCCCCGGCACCGAGCCCCGCATCGTCAAGGTCGTCGGCACCCTGGACGCCGTCGAGGCCGGCTGCGCCGCCTTCGAGGCCCCCGGCTACGACTTCCAGCAGTACCTCGCCGACTACGACCCCGCCGTGTGGGGGTACGAGACCGAGGTCAGCGGCCCGCAGGAGCAGGCGCGCGCCGCCTCCGCCACCGCCCAGGGCCAGGCCATCAAGGTCAAGGTGCCCGCCAACACCACCCTCGTGGGCGTCGGCCGGAACGCGACGATCCTCGGCGGCAGCCTCCAGGTCACCGGCGTCGACAACGTGGTGATCCGCAACCTGAGGCTGGAGAGCCCGCTCGACTGCTTCCCGCAGTGGGACCCGACGGACGGCGCCACCGGCGCCTGGAACTCGGAGTACGACAGCCTGGTCGTGTACGGCTCCACCCACGTCTGGATCGACCACAACACCTTCACCGACGGCCGCTACCCGGACAGTTCGCTGCCGGAGTACTACGGCGAGGTGTACCAGCAGCACGACGGCGAGCTGGACGTGGTGCGCGGCGCCGACCTCGTCACCGTCTCGTGGAACGTCTTCACCGACCACGACAAGACGCTGATGATCGGCAACAGCGACAGCGCGGGCGCCACCGACCGCGGCAAGCTCCGCGTCACCCTCCACCACAACCTCTTCGACGACGTGGTGGAGCGGGCGCCGCGGGTCCGCTTCGGCCAGGTCGACGCGTACAACAACCACTTCAAGGTGCCGGACGCGAACTACGTGTACAGCCTGGGCATCGGCCTCGAATCGCAGCTGTACGCGGAGAAGAACGCCTTCACGCTCGGCTCCGAGGTGCCCGCCGGCAAGATCCTGAAGAAGTGGAAGGACGCGCCCGTCACCACCACCGGCAACTACGTCAACGGACGCCCGGTCGACCTCCTGGCCGTCCACAACGAGCAGTTCCCGGAGGAGACGCTGCGCGGCGACGCGGGCTGGGCGCCCACGCTGCGCACCCGGGTGGACCACCCGAGGGCCGTCCCGTTCCTCGTCGGCCTCCACGCCGGCGCCGGCCGCCTGCGCTGAGCGAGCCCCCTGCCCCGGGCCGGGGCGGAGCGCGGCACCCCCGTCCCGTCGCGCCCGCCCCGGCCCGGTCCTTTCCCCGGCCGTTCCCGACCGTCCCCGAAGGAGCTTCCGCATGCCCTCGCGCCACCTCCGCACCTCCCCCGGCCGCCGCGCCTTCCTCGCCGGCGCCGGCGCGGCGCTCACCGCCCTCGCCCTGCCGGCGGCGCCCGCCGCCGCCTCCGTGTCCGCCGGCCCGTTCGGCCGGTACGGCTCGCCCGCCGCGCGGCTCTCCGCGAAGACGCTGTACGTCCATCCCGGCGGCCTCGGCGACCACACCTCCGTCCAGGCCGCGGTGAGCGCCGCGTCCGGGACCGGCTGGACGCTGGTCCTGGCGCCGGGCACGTACCGGGAGACGGTCGTGGTGACCGCCGCCCGCACGGGCATGACGTGGATCGGGGCCAGCGGGAACGCCAAGGACGTGGTCGTCGTATACGACAAGGCCGCGGGCACCCCGAAGCCGGACGGCTCCGGCACGTACGGCACCACGGGGTCGGCGACGGTCACCCTCCAGGCGGCGGACTTCACCGCGCACGCCGTCACCTTCGCCAACGACTTCCTCCGCACCGACCTGCCGGGGAACCCGGGCACGCAGGCGGTGGCGCTGAAGGCGCAGGGCGACCGCTCGGCCTTCTTCCACTGCCGCTTCCTGGGCCACCAGGACACCCTGTACGCGGACTCGATGTCCCTGGCGGCCTTCGCCCGGCAGTACTACGCGCACTGTTACGTCGAGGGGGACGTGGACTTCGTCTTCGGGCGGGCCACGGCCGTCTTCGAGCACTGCCACTTCCGGACGCTGGTCCGCCCGGACCTGGCCGGCGCCCCGTACGGCTTCGTCTTCGCGCCCTCCACGGCCCGCGCCAACCCGTACGGCTTCCTCGCCGCCCGCTGCCGGGTCACCAGCGAGGCCCCGGACGGCTTCTACAAGCTCGCCCGGCCGTGGGTGCCCGGCTCCGACCCGACGGCCTGGCCGTCGCTGGTGGTCCGGGAGAGCGTGCTGTCCGCGGGCGTCGACGCCGCGGCCCCGTACGCGAACATGCGGGCCGAGCACCCCTGGCAGCTGCAGCGCTTCGCGGAGTACCGCAACACGGGCCGGGGGGCGCGGGCCACGGTCCCGGAGAACCGTCCGCTGCTGACGGCCGAACAGGCCGCCGTCGCGACCCCGGCCGCGTACCTGGGCGACTGGACCCCGGACGGCACCTTCTGCCCCTGATCCCTTCCCGTTCTTCGCTTCAGCGGTAAAAAAGTCATGAAATCAACCATTTTCTTCCCTCAAGGAGGTGTTTCCACCTCGATGCACCGGAAAGTCGCCGGGAGACCGCGACAACGCATGGAGGGTGGAACATGATCGCCAAGGAACAGATACCGACCGTGCTGGACCATCCCGTCTACGACACCGAGGGGCACAAGATCGGTGACGCCAAGAGCGTCTACCTCGACGACGCCACCGGCCGTCCCGAATGGGTCACCGTCAAGACCGGTCTGCTCGGCACCGGCGAGTCCTTCGTGCCGATCAAGGACGCTTCCCTGGTCCACGACCATCTGGAGGTCCCCTACCCCAAGGACCGGGTCAAGGGAGCACCGGACGTCGACGTCGACGACCAGGGGCACCTCGGGGAACGCGAGGAACGGCGCCTCTACGAGTACTACGGGCTCTCCTGGGACGACGCCTGGCACCGGGCCAACCAGCCCGGCGAGGGGGGCTGGGCCCACGGCGGCACCGCGGGCACGGCCGGCATGGCCGGAGCGGCCGGCACCGCCGGCATGGCCGGGACGACCGGGGACCGGGACAGGGCCGACATGACCCCGACCGGGGAGACGACCGGCGCGGCCGGGATGTCCGGGACCGCGGGCATGAAGGGCGACCTCGGGCCCGCCCCGGACGCGATGACCCGCTCCGAGGAGCAGATGCACGTCGGCACCGAGCAGGTCGAGACCGGCCGCGCGCGGCTGCGCAAGTACGTCGTCACGGAAGAGGTCCAGCAGACCGTGCCGGTGCGCCACGAAGAGGTGCGCGTGGTGCGTGAGCCGATCACCGAGGCCAACCGCGACGAGGCCCTGTCCGGCCCCGAGATCACCGAGGCCGAGCACGAGGTGATCCTCCACGAGGAGCGCCCGGTCGTCGAGACGCGGGCGGTGCCGGTGGAGCGGGTCCGCCTGGAGACGGACGAGGTCTCCGAGGAGCAGACGGTCACCGGTGAGGTCCGCAAGGAGCGCATCGAGGTCGAGACGGACGACACGATCGTCGCCCGCGAGGACGACGAGCGCGGCATGTGAGGTGCGCGCCGTCGGAACCCCGGTATGAGCGGGGCCGGGCCGCCGGACGGCCCGGCCCCTGCGCACGGGGTCGGACGAGCAGGTCCACGCAGTCGAGGGCGGTGCCCGGGCTCAGGAAGCCGGTTCCGGTCGAGCCGCTGACGACGTCCAGCCGGAGCACGTTGTACGGGGACGGGTCCGCCCTCCACGCGCTCGCGGGGACGCTGTACGTGAAGGTGTGGTTGTTGCCCCGGTACGAGCCGGTGGTGAGGGAGCGGGTCGACGCCCTCGTCGGCCGCTTCTCCGGTCCGCGGAAGAGGATCGGGCAGCCGCTCGACCGGCCCTTCGGCCACGGGGCCGCGGACCGGCCGGACGCCGACGGCCGGCTGAGCCGTCCCGTCAGCCGAAGCCGCCCCTGAGGGTGGTGCGGCCGCCGTCCCGGGCGGTGAGGACGACGGTGTACGCGTCGGCCGAGGCGTCCCGGGTGCCCTCCGCGTGGTTGTACTGGGCGGCGAAGGTGTGCGGTCCCGGGGGCACCGCGCGGCCCTCCTTCAGGGTCCAGCGGTAGACGAGGGCGCCGGCCTCCTCCGCGACGGCGACCGTGAAGTCGTCGGCGGGACGGGTCTGCCAGTGGCCGGTGCTCACGATCCCGCCGGTGAGCGCGACCCGCAGCTCGACCGTGAGACCCGCGACCTCGGCGTCCGTGGTGACGGCGAGGTCGCTCTGCGCCCACCAGCGGTTGCTGCCGGCGTCGATGGTGCCGGCCGCACGGGCCGCCGGGCCGGGCACGGCGACGCCTCCCGACGGGGGCGCGGGCCGGTCCCGGAGGGTGGTGACGGCCAGGCCGCCGAGACCGAGGACCCCGGCCACGGTGGCGGCCACCGCGACCGCGACCGTCCAGCGGCGCCGCGGCGGCCGGACGCGGGCCGGCGGCGGGCCGGCCGTCATGCCCCGCTCGACGCGGGCCAGCATCCGGGCGTGGTCGGGGCGGTGCGCGGCCGCCGCCTCGCGCAGTTCGCCGCGCAGGCGTGTCTCGTCCATCAGCGCCCTCCCGCGGCGAGTTCGGTGGCGGCCCGTCCGTCGAGCAGCCTCTGGAGTTCGGCCATGCCCTTGGCGGTCTGGCTCTTGACCGTGCCGACGGAGACGCCGAGGGCCAGGGCGGTGTCGCGCTCGGACAGGTCGAAGGCGTGGCGCAGGACGACGCAGGCGCGCTTGCGGAAGGGCAGGGCGCGCAGCGCGGTCCGCACGTCGACGACGGCGGGCACGTCCGGGTCCTCGGTGTGCTCGGGGCGGCGGTCCCAGAAGGCGGCGATGCGGCGGCGCTCGCGGACGGTGCCGCGGATGCGGGTGCGGACGAGGTTGGCGACGACGCCCCGCGCGTAGGCGGCGGGGTGTTCGGCGGCGCGGACCCGGTCCCAGCGGTGCCAGAGGGCGAGCATGGCGTCGGCGGCCAGGTCGTCGGCGGCGTCGGTCTCGCCGGTCAGGAGGTGCGCGAGGCGGGCGAGTTCGGCGTAGTGGCGGTCGAAGAAGTCGCGGAACTCGGCGGCGCCGTCGCGCTCCTCGCCGGGGTCAGCGGCGGGCACGGCCGTCTCCCGGTGCGGTGGCCGCCGGGCCGGTGGCGGCGCGGACGGAGAGGCGGGGCGCGAGGAGTTCGGTGCCGCGGGCGGGCTCGCCGCGCAGCCGGGCGACGAGCCGCTCGACGGCGATCCGCCCCAGGTCCTGGGCGGGCACGGCGACGGCGGTGAGCGGTACGGAGGCGTGGGCGGCGACCTGGTCGGGGCAGACGGCGGCGACCGAGACGTCCTCGGGGACGGCCCGGCCCTGGTGGCGCAGGACGGCGAGGAGCGGTTCGACGGCGGCCTCGTTCTGCACGAGGAGGGCGGTGGTGCCGGGGCGTTCCTCGAAGATCCGGGTGACGGCGGCGGAGACGGCCGCGTAGGTGCCGTCGACGGGCCGGTGGAGCAGGTCGAGGCCGTGCCCGGCGGCGGCGTCGCGGACGCCGGTGAGGGTGCGCTCGGCGTAGCCCGTGCCGCGGGCGTAGACGGCGGGGGGTTCGCCGAGGACGGCGAGGCGGCGGTGGCCGAGGCCGGCGAGGTGGTCGACGCAGTGGGCGCCCGCGGCGGCGAAGTCGAGGTCGACGCAGTCGAGTCCGGCGGTGTCGGCGGGCAGGCCGATGAGGACGGAGGGCCGTTCGGCCTCGCGGAGCAGGGGCAGGCGCGGGTCGTCGAGTTCGACGTCCATGACGATCATGCCGTCGGCGACGGCGCTGCCCTCGACGCGGCGGACGGCCTCGGGGCCCTCCTCGCCGGTGAGCAGCAGCACGTCGTAGCCGTGGGCGCGGGCCGTGGTGGTGACGGCCATGGCGATCTCCATCATCACCGGCACGTAGAGGCCGGTGCGCAGCGGCATCATCAGGGCGAGGATGCCGGTCCGGCCGCCGGCGAGGGCCCGGGCCCCGGCGTGCGGGCGGTAGCCGAGCGCGTCGATGGAGTCCTGGATGCGCTCGCGGGTGGCGGCGGAGATGGAGCGCTTGCCGCTGAGGACGTAGCTGACGGTGCTGGCCGACACACCGGCGTGACGGGCGACGTCGGCGAGGGTGACCACGTGCGCGCTCCTCGACTGGTCCGGGACGGGGGCGTTCCGGGGTGGTTCTCCGGGATGGCTTCCGGGGCGGATGGGGTGCCCGTCGGCGACGGGGACCCCGACCCTAAGCGGCCGCTCGTCGGACTGTCCAGGCGGGGCGCGAAGAGTCCAAGGGCCGGGGGGTCGCCCGGGGTTGTGCGGGGGCGCGCGGGGCGGTGGGATGGAGACCGTCGCGCAAGCGCTTTCTGGCGGTGTCCTCGCCCCGCCCCTTCCCCCTCTCTCTCGCCTTCCGTTGGGAACACCATGACCGAACTGCCCTGGTACACCTCCTTCGCCCCCGAGCGGGGCACCCTGCCGCCGCGCGCCTGGACGGGGGACTCGGACGCGGCGCGCCTGCCGCTCGGCGGCGACTGGGCGTTCCGCCTCTCCCCCGCCGCCGACGCGGCCGACGCCTCCTTCGCCGAGCCGGGGTTCGACGCCGGCGGCTGGCGGACCGTCTCCGTGCCGGGGCACTGGGTGCTCCAGGGCGAGGACGGGGAGTTCGGCGGGCCCGCGTACACGAACGTCCTGTACCCCTTCCCCGTCGACCCGCCGTACGTGCCCGACGAGAACCCGACCGGGGACCACCTGCGCCGGTTCGACCTGCCGGACGGCTGGCCGGCGGACGGCGGGGCGGTGCTCCGCTTCGACGGCGTGGAGTCCTGCGCCCGGGTGTGGCTGAACGGCACGGAGCTGGGCTGGTTCAAGGGGTCGCGCCTCGCCCACGAGTTCGCGGTCGGGGAGCTGCTGCGGGAGCGGGACAACGTGCTCGCGGTCCGCGTGCACCAGTGGTCCTCGGGCTCCTACCTGGAGGACCAGGACCAGTGGTGGCTCCCCGGCATCTTCCGGGAGGTGACGCTGCTGCACCGGCCGTCCGGCGCGCCCGGCGACTTCTTCGTGCACGCCTCGTACGACCATGCGGCAGGAACCGGCGAGCTGCGGGTCGACTGCGACGTACCGGCCCGGGTGCGGGTGCCGGAGCTGGGGCTCGACCTGGCGGCCGGGGAGTCCGTCACGGTGCCGGTGGAGCCGTGGAGCGCCGAGGTGCCCCGGCTGTACGAGGGGGAGCTGACGGCCGGCGGGGAGCGGATCGGGCTGCGGATCGGCTTCCGTTCGGTGTACGTGGAGGACGGCGTCCTGAAGGCGAACGGGCGGCGGATCCTCTTCCGGGGCGTGAACCGGCACGAGTTCCACCCCGAGACGGGGCGGACGCTGGACCTCGCGACGATGCGCGCCGACGTGGAGCTGATGAAGCGTCACAACATCAACGCCGTACGGACCTCGCACTATCCGCCGCACCCGGCCTTCCTCGACCTGTGCGACGCGTACGGGCTGTGGGTGATCGACGAGGGCGACCTGGAGACGCACGGCTTCGAGGAGCTGGGCTGGCGGGGCAATCCCGTGGACGACGAGCGGTGGACGCCCGCGCTGCTCGACCGGGCGGCCCGGCTGGTCGAGCGGGACAAGAACCATCCGTCGGTGGTGCTGTGGTCGCTCGGCAACGAGTGCGGCACGGGCGCCGGCCTCGGCGCGATGGCCCGCTGGATCCACGACCGGGACCCCTCGCGTCCGGTGCACTACGAGGGCGACCGCTCCTGCGCCGACGTCGACGTGTACTCCCGGATGTACCCGCCGCACGCCGAGGTCGAGGAGATCGGCCGGCGCGCCGACGAGGGACCGGAGCGCCGCCGCGCACTCCCCTTCGTCCTCTGCGAGTACGCCCACGCCATGGGCAACGGGCCGGGCGGGCTGAGCGAGTACCAGCGGCTCTTCGAGCGGTACGAGCGCTGCCAGGGCGGCTTCGTGTGGGAGTGGATCGACCACGGCCTGGCGCACCCCGTCCACGGGTACGGCTACGGCGGCGACTTCGGCGAGGAGCAGCACGACGGGAACTTCGTCTGCGACGGCCTGCTCTTCCCCGACCGCACGCCCTCGCCCGGCCTGGCCGAGTACAAGAAGGTGATCGAGCCGGTGCGGATCGCGCCGGGCGGCCGGCCGGGCACGGCCCGGGTGTCCAACCTCCACGACGTGGCGGACCTCTCCGGGCTCGCCTTCGCGTGGGAGTTCCTGGCGGACGGCGTGGTGGTGGCGGAAGGGGACCTGGACGTACCGCCGGTGGCGGCCGGCGGACACGCGGAGGCGGAGCTGCCGGCCGTGCCGGAGCACCCGGCCGGCGCGGAGGGCGTGTGGACGGTACGGGCGCTGCTCGCGAAGGCCACGGCCTGGGCGCCGGCCGGGCACGAGGTCGCCTGGGGGCAGCTGCCGGTGACGGAGCCGAAGCGGCCCCGGCCCCTCGGCGCGCGGGTGCCCGCCGTCACGGACGGGGGCCGGATCGCCCTCGGTCCGGCCGTCCTCGACGCGCGCACCGGCGCGCCCCTGCTCCTGGCGGGGCAGCCGGTCACCGGCTTCGGCCTCGACGTGTGGCGGGCGCCGACGGACAACGACGAGGGCGCGCCCTGGCAGCCCGACGCCCGCTTCGGCCCGCTGTGGCGGGAGCTGGGCCTGCACCGGATGCGGCACCGCACGGACGGGGTGGCCGTGGACGGGGAGAGGGTGACGGTGCGGGCCCGGGTGGCGCCCGCGGCTCGTGACGTCGGGCTCGCCGTCACGTACCGCTGGACCTCGGACGGCACGGCGGTGCGGCTCGGCGTGGACGTGGTGCCCGAAGGCACGTGGCCGGTGCCGCTCCCCCGGCTCGGCGTCCGGCTCGGCCTTCCGGCCGCGCTCGACCGGGCCGACTGGTACGGCGGCGGCCCCGGCGAGGCGTACCCGGACACCCGTGCGGCGGCCCGCCTCGGGATCTGGGGGTCCGCGGTGGCCGGCCTGCAGACGCCGTACGTCCGCCCGCAGGAGAACGGTGCCCGGATCGACACCCGGTGGCTGGAGCTGACGGGCGGCGGCGCGGGGCTGCGGGTCGAGGGCGAGCCGTCGTTCTGGTTCACCGCCCGCCGCTGGACGCACGCGGAGCTGGACGCCGCCGCGCACCGCCCGGACCTGGTGCCGGGCGGCACGCTGTGGCTGAACCTGGACCACGCGCTGCACGGCATCGGGTCCCAGTCCTGCGGCCCGGGCGTGCTCCCCGAGCACCGTCTGGAGGCGGCCCCGGCGTCCTTCTCGCTGTCCTTCTCCGCCGCTCAGGTCATGTTGAAGTAGGGCAGCGGTCCGGCGGGCTGACCGGCGGTCACCCGCCGGATCACCGCGAGGGCGAGGACCGCGCACAGGACGCCGATGCTCTGGTCGACCGGGTTGTAGTAGTCGAAGTGGTCGAGGACCAGGAAATGGAAGGCGACCGTGAGGGGCCCGTCGCAGAGCCAGACGAACCACCAGGCGTTGATCAGCCAGGCGTCGCGGGGCGGGCCGCCGGCCCGGCGGATGTCGAGGGTGATGCGGCACGGCAGCCACCACATCGCGAGCGGGATGATCCAGGCGCCGAGGGCGAAGCCGGGGCTGTACGTGTGGCTGCCGGGGGCGATCACCTCGGCGTTGCAGCGGACGCGGTGGAACCACACCAGGAACGAGATCCAGCACGCCACCTGGAGCACGGCCGGGAGCGGGACCAGTCCTTCGGAGAGCCAGGGCGAGTCCTTGCCGCCGGTGGCGATGACGTACGCGTCGGCGAGGCCCTGCGTGGCGATCAGCGACTGGACGACGAGCGCGGGCCCGGCCGGATCGCGGAATCTGTGGCGGGGCCCGCGCGCGGCGGGCCCCACGGGAATGTCGTAGACGTTCACGGGCTGTCTCCCCCCCGGGATACGGTGACGCCGCCGTGACCGGGCAGGGCGGCGGTGATCAGCGGCATCCTACGGGCGCCCGCGGCTCACCGGCCCGGGGCCACGAGGCCGAACTCGTAGGCCAGGATCACCAGGTGGATGCGGTCGCGGGCGGCGAGCCGGGTGAGCAGCCGGGCCACATGGGCCTTGGCGGTGGCCGGGCTGATGAAGAGCTCGCCCGCGATCTCCTGGTTGGACAGTCCGCGCCCCACGAGGGTGAGGACCTCCCGCTCGCGGTCGGTCACGGTCTCGGGGAGGGGCCGGGCGGCGGGGGCGACGGGGGCGGGCGGCCGGGCGAAGGCGGCGATCAGACGGGTGGTCACGGCCGGGGCGATCAGCGCGTCCCCGCCCGCGACCACCCGGACGGCGTTGAGGATGTCGTCGAGGTCCATGTCCTTGACGAGGAAGCCGCAGGCTCCGGCGCGCAGCGCCCCGTACACGTTCTCGTCGTCGTCGAAGGTGGTCAGGACCAGCACCCGGGCGCCGCTGGGGCCTTCGGAGATGAGCCGGGTCGCCTCGATGCCGTCCGTGCCCGGCATCCGTACGTCCATCAGCACCACGTCGGGGCGGGTCCGCTCGGCCAGGACGACCGCCTCGGCACCGTCGGCGGCCTCGCCGACCACGTCGAGACCGGGCGTCTCGGCGGCGAGCAGGCGCAGGCCCGCCCTGATGAGGGGCTGGTCGTCGACGAGGAGGAGCCGGACGGGGACGGCCGTCACCGGGCCTCCTCCGGGACGGGCAGGCGGGCCGCGACGCGGAAGCCGCCGCCCGGTCGCGGTCCGGCCGTGAACTCGCCGCGCAGCAGGGCGACCCGCTCGCGCATGCCGGTGATGCCGTAGCCGGCGCCGGATCCCCGAGGGCCGTCCCCGCGGCCACCGGCCCGGGCCGGGAGACCGGGGCCGTCGTCCGTGATCTCGACGCCGACCGCGTCGCCGCTCAGGTCGACGACGACCCGGCAGGCGTCGGTGCGCGCGTGCCGCACCACGTTGGTGACCCCTTCCTGCACGATCCGGTACGCGGCGAGCTCCACGTCCGGCGGAAGCCCCCGGGGCGCGCCGCGCCGCTCCAGGCCGACGCGCACGCCCGCGCCGGCGGTGGCCGCGACGAGCCGGTCGAGGTCGGCGAGACCGGGCGCGGGCTCGCGCGGCGCGGCCTCGGGGTCGTCCGCGCGGAGGGCGACCAGCATCCGGCGCAGCCCGGCCAGGGTGTCCTTCCCGGTGCTCTCGATCGCGGCGAGCGCCCGGTGGGCCTCCTCGGGCCGGGACCCGGCGACCCGGCGGCCGACCCCGGCCTGGATGGTGATGACGCCGATGCTGTGCGCCACCATGTCGTGGAGTTCGCGGGCGATGCGCAGCCGTTCCGCCGTGACGGCCTCGGCCGCCTCCCGCGACCGCAGCTCCCGGGCGTGGCGGCGCCGCTCGCGCAGCAGGTGGCCGGCCGTCCAGGCCAGCGCGGTGGTGAGCACGAGGACGACGAGGTGGGAGACGTACGCGTCCGCGCCGGTCCGCGCGAACCCCAGGGAGAGGGCCTGGACGGCGAGGGTCGCGGCGGCCGCCGCCGCGGCGGCGCGGGGACGGCGGGTGGCGGCCACGTACGCCACGGCGAGGCCGGCGAGGAGCGCCTGCGTCTGGCCGAGCTGCCAGCCGGCGCCCGTGCCGGGCCGGTACACGGCGGCGATCCGTGAGGAGGCCGCGACCGCCGCCGAGGCCGAACCGGCCAGGAACACGGCGAGCGCGGTCCCCGGGCGGCGCGGGAAGAGCGGGACGACCAGCGCCGCCGACAGCACGGGCAGCACGAGGCGTGTCCCGGTGGGCTCCGCGGTGTGCAGGACCACGGCGGTCGGCACCACGAGATAGGCGAGGGCGGCGGCCCAGGTGAGCGCACGGGCCACGGCCGGGGGAACGGTCATGCGGGAATCCTAGGAAGCGCCCCCGGGCGGCGCATCGGCCCGGCGGCTTACGCCCGCGGGCCACAGGACCGGCCCCGGGGCGCGCCCCGGGGCCGATGCCGGGAGGGGGCGTCCGGCGGCAGCGTGGACGGCGTGATCGAAGCGAACGCACTCACCAGACGCTACGGCGCCGTCACGGCGGTCGACCGGCTGTCCTTCACCGTCCGGCCGGGCCGTGTGACCGGCTTCCTCGGACCCAACGGGGCGGGCAAGTCCACCACCCTGCGCATGATCCTCGGCCTCACCGCGCCGACCTCCGGCACGGTGACGGTCGACGGGCGGCCGTTCCGCGACCGGCCGCGCGGACTCCGGCACGTCGGCGCCCTCCTCGACGCCCACGAGGTGCACGGGGGCCGTACCGCCCGCGCCCACCTCTCCGCGCTGGCCCACGGCAACGGCCTGCCGGCCCGCCGGGTCGAGGAGGTCCTCGGGACGGTCGGGCTCGCCGCCGCGGCCGGCCGGCGGATCGGCGGCTTCTCGCTGGGCATGAAGCAGCGGCTCGGGATCGCCGCCGCGCTCCTCGGCGATCCTCCCGTCCTCCTCTTCGACGAACCGCTCAACGGCCTCGACCCGGAGGGCGTGCGCTGGGTGCGGGGCCTGTTCCGGTCGCTGGCCGCGGAGGGCCGGGCGGTCCTGGTCTCCAGCCACCTCATGGGCGAGATGGAGCACACCGCCGACGACCTGCTCGTGATGGGCCGGGGCCGGGTCGTCGCCGCCGAGCCGCTCGCCGTCTTCGCCGCCCGGGGCGGGGGCACGACCGTCACGGTCCGCACCCCGGACCCGTCGGCCCTCTCCGGCGCGCTGCGGGCCGAGCCGGGGGCGGCGCTCCGCGAGGCGGGCGACGGCGCCTTGACGGTGACCGGCGTCAGCGCCGAACGCGTCGGCGACCTGGCGCACGCGCACGGCGTGCGGCTGCACGCACTGGCCGCCCGGACGGCCTCGCTGGAGGAGGTCTTCCTGGAACTGACCGCCGACCGGGTCGAGTTCGGCGCGGCGGGGACCACCGGCGCCGGGTCTGTGCGCCCGGAACGCCCTGTCGCGTCCGTGTCCGTGCCCGGTCGTGAGGAGTCCGCCCGATGAACGCCACCGCACCCGTCCGCCCCCTCGGCGCGCCGGCGGGACCGGCGCGGTTCCGGCATCTGCTCCGCTCGGAGTGGACCAAGCTGTGGTCGCTGCGCTCGACCCCGTACGTCCTCGGCGCGGGCGGTCTCGTGGTGACGGGGATCTGCGTCAACGCGGCCCGGTCGAACGCGGACCGGCTCGACCGGGGCCCGCGCCCGGGGCCGGGTCCCTCGCGGGGGACCGGGAGCGCGCCCGAAGCCGCTCCTTTCGCGTTCGACGCCCTCGGGACCGCGTTCGTCGATCCCGCCTGGCAGTTGCTGATGGTGCTCGCCGCCTGCCTCGGCGCGGCCGCGCTCTCCGGCGAGTACGCGACGGGCCTGGCGCGGACCACGTTCGCGGCGGTGCCGGACCGGCGGTCGGTCGTGGCCGCGAAGGCGGTCGTGGTGACGGCGGTGCTGCTGGCCTTCGGCACCTGCGTGGCCCTGACGTCGTTCGCGGCGACCCAGGCGCTGCTGCGGGAGCACGGCGGCCTGTCGCCGGCGGATCCGGGCGCGGTACGGGCCGTCGTCGCGTCCGCGCTGCTCGCGCCGGTGTGCGGCCTGGTGGGCCTGGCGGCGGGGGCGCTGGTGCGTCACGCGGCCGGGGCCGCCGTCACGGTGATCGGCGTGCTCCTGCTGCTGCCCGCGCTGTTCCGGGGCGACACGTACCGCTGGGTCAGGGAGACGGGCCGTCTGCTGCCCCTGGACGCCTGGGGGACGCTCGTCCACGACCCGGCGCTGCCGGTGGCGGAGAAGTACCCGGCGACGGTGGCGGAGGCGTGGACCGTCCTCGGCGCCTGGGGGGTGGCGGGGCTCGTCGTCGCGGTGGCGGCGGTCCGCCACCGCGACGTCTGAGCCGGCCCTAGCGGAGCACCCGCTCGGGCAGCAGGCCCCGGGCCTTCAACTCGGCGGCGACGAGCGCCGCGTACTCGGTGGCGCCGCGGACCGAGGTGTGGGTGTTGTCCCGCTTCTCGGCCGTCAGGTAGAGCGCCTTGGAGGGCTCGGGTCCGAGCTGTTCGACGCGGGCCCTGGTGAGGGCCGTGAGGTCGATCAGCGGGGTGGAGAGGGTCGCGGCGAGGGCGCGGATCTCGGCCGGGTGGTCGACGCCGAGGCCGTTGACGAGCAGGGCGACGCCGTTGTCCAGGGTGCCGTCCGCGTTGAACCAGCGGCGGACGATCGGGGTGACGAGGACGGGCTCGCCGCCGCGGGCCCGCACCCGCTCCACCAGGGCGGTGAGGTTGGCCCGGTAGCCGGCGGCGTCGGTCTGCTTGTCGTTGTGGGCGAGCTGGATCAGGACCGGGTCGCCGGGCCTGATCGCGGCCTCCACCCGGTCGAAGAGGGCCGGGTTCGAAAGGAAGGTGACGGTGCTCTCGCCGCCGTCGGCGTGGTTGGCGACGGCCGCCCCCCGCTTCAGGTGGACGGGGAGCTGCTGGCCCCAGCCGGTGTACGGGGCGCCGGGCTGGTCGCAGACGGTCGAGTCGCCGATCAGGAAGAGGCGGGTGGCCGCGGGGGCCGGCGTGACCCGGAGGCTCTCCACCCTGGGGGCGGTACCGCCGAACAGCAGGTCGAGGCCGGGGGTGCCGGTGGCGCCGGTGGGTTCGCCCTCGGGGTCGCGGACGTCGACGGTGAAGGAGCGGCGCAGCCGCTCGCCGGCCCGGGTCGGGGTCTCGGCGAGCAGGGCGCGCCGGGTCTCGCCGCTGACCGCGGTCGCGCCGGCGGTGTCGCCGCCGAGGGTGACGGTGACGTCGTATGTGCCGGGCGGAAGGTCGAAGTGGCAGGCGAGGGAGCCCCTTCCGGCGGCCTCCGCGCAGTGGTCGAGGCCCTGGCCGTACGGGGTGCCGGCGTGGGCGGTGGCGGGTGCGGTGGCGGCGAGGAGCGCGAGCAGGCTCGCCGCGAGGACCACGGTCCTCTTCATCGGGGTTCTCCTGTCCGTCACTGGGGGAGGTGGTCGCCGACGAGGGCGAGGTTCTGGATGGCGGCGAGGCCGTAGAGGGCGGTGGTGTTGGTGCTGATCCAGAGGTGCTCGTAGCCGGGTTCGAGGGCGGCGGGGCCCTGGACGGGGGTCTTGTCCCAGACCATCGCGGACGTGTAACCGTCGCTCTTGTCGAACTTGGCCCAGGCGCGCTGGGCGAGTTTGGCGTCGTTCAGCTGGGCGGCGGCGTAGGCGTCCTGGCGGGAGTGGCCCTGGAAGAGGAGCAGGGTGCCGAAGTTCTTCCCGTAGCGGGCGGCCTGTTCGGTCTTGGTGGCGTTGAAGTAGCGGCAGTAGTCGAGCCAGGCGGACCGGAAGGCCGGCATGTCGACGAGGTCGATGAGCTCGGCGCACATCTCGACGAGGCCGAACATGGCGGAGAGGTGGGAGACGCCGACGACGGGCTCCGCGGCGACCGCGAAGCGCCCGGTGTCGAGGTCGTAGAGGCCGGTGCCCTGGACGAAGCCGTTGGGCTGGGCGGCGATGGTCTCCATGGTGGAGCGCAGCCGCGCCTCCGCCTTCGCGGCCTTGGGTCCGCCGCGCTCCCACTCGGTGAGCCAGGCCGCGGCCAGACCGCTCCAGTCGGTGCCGAAGCCGATGGAGAGGGCGTGGCGGTCGGGGGTGTAGGGCTCGGTGCGGATCTTGCGGATGGGGTCGAGGACGAGGAAGGTCTCGTCGGAGTCGACCAGGTCGCTCATGAGGTCGCCGACGCGCTCGTCGGCGGTGAGGAAGTAGTAGGGGCGGCGGTAGACGGCGGTCGAGATCCGCTGCTGCTTGGCGCTGCACGCGAAGTGCTGGACGCCGTGGCGGGTGCCGAGCCCGGCCCACCGGCCCAGGTGGTAGACGTCGACCTCGCCGGTGTGCCGGGTCATGGCCTCGGCGAAGCGGAAGACGTCGGCGCGGCCGGACCGCAGGTAGGCGTACCAGAGCCACAGGTCGGGCGAGAGCTCGGAGTTGTCCCAGGCGTAGCCGCCGACGTCGTACCGCCACTGGTGCCGGTCCTCGTCGTACGTGTGCATGATGTCGCCGTAATCCCAGAAGCCGTACCAACGGCGCTGCTCGGCCTGGTCTTTGTAGTAGGTGAAGAGGTAGTCGAGCCGGTCCTCGATCCGCGCCTTCGCGGGGGTGGAGCGGTCGACCGGCGAGAACAGTCCGCCGAAGACGCGGGCGCGGACCAGGTCCTCGGGGCTCGCGGCGAGCTGCGGCGGGACGCGGACGGCGGCGGCCTGGGCGACGAGGGCGGTGGCGGTCGGGGTGGCGGCGTTGGCCCAGAACATCAGCTCGCTGGTGCGGGCGATGCCGTAGGGGGTGCCGAAGCCGGGCTCGTAGTCCTCGTAGGTGATGTTGAGGCCTTCGAGCTGCTCGGGGAAGGTGTCCTGGCCCATGCCGTCGTGGTAGAAGCGCAGGTCCATCGGCTGCGCCTCGGGCGACCAGAGCCAGAGGGTGACCTCGGCCTCGTCGCCGGCGGCGCCGCGGACGTCGAGCTGGGCGGGGTGCTTCTGCCAGAAGTCCCGCAGCCCGAAGGAGAGTCCGCCGCTCGCGCCGCCGACGTAGCCGAAGCCGCCGGCCCGCCGCCCGCCGCCGGCGGGGATCCAGCCGTGGCCGGCCTTGGTGCGCTTGCGGATCGAGAAGCCGTCGGCGGTGAGCTGCGACAGCGTGTAGTCGCCCCACGTGGGGATGTACTGCAGCCGGCTGGTGACCCGCTGGTCCCAGGTGGCCGGGTCGGGCAGCCTCTCCCCCTTGACCTGCGCGGCACGGACGGCGGCGCCGGGGTCGCGGCGCAGGCCGGTGATGCCCTGGACGGCCTCGGTGAGGAAGCCGGCGTCCTCGCCCGCGAGGCGGACGTGCCGGTCGTAGAAGGCGTCGCGCAGGGGGACGGTGAAGCGGACGCCGAGCCCGCGGATGAAGTCCTTGTTCTGGTCGCCGTCGTAGGTGATCGTGTGGATCATCCGGAGGGCCTCGGAGCCGGCGTAGAAGTAGAGCCGCACGGAGAAGGGGAGCCAACTCCTGCTCCCCTTGCGGTGCTTGCCGTCGATCCTGACCACGGCCCGGACGGGCCCGTCCTGTTCGACGACGGCACCGGAGATCTCGCCGTCGAACCGCTCCCACCTGGCGTTGCCCTGGTCGCCGTCGTCGAGGTCGCTCTGCCGCAGCAGGACGAGCCGCCCGTCGGTGGCGATCTTCACGCCGTCGCGGGTGAGGGACTCGACGAGCTTGCCGCCGTCCTTCCACAGCACGGCCTTCACGACACCGGTGTCGACGGTGATCCTGCGGTCGGTCTCGCTGACGGTGACCTTCTTCGCGCCGGCCGCGGGCGTGCCGGGCGCGAGCGCGTACCGCTCGGCCCCGGCCGCCTCGGGCCCGACCGCGTGCGCGGTCCACTTCAGCGACCCGTCGGGCCAGCGGGCGGTGGTCCACGTCTGCACGGGCACGGGGGCGCCGTCGGCGGTGGTGAGCGCGAACTCCCGGTCCCCCGGGTGCACGCCCTTCGGCCAGGCGACCCCGAAGGTCGACCCGCCCGCGGCCCCGAGCCCACCCGGCTCCAGCCACGTGATGCTCGCGGGCCGCTCCTCGGCGGCCGGCTCGGTGACGGACGCCGCCTGCGCCTCGCTCCGCCCGAGCGCCCAGCTGAACTGGGCGGCGGCACCGGCGACGGCAGCCGCCTTGAGGAGGGAACGACGAGGTATCGAGGACACGTGAACTCCTTTCGAGGGCGCGCCTGCGGCACGCCCGAGGGAGGGGAGGTGGCACGGGGGACGGAGGTAGGAGTCAGGGGATACGGAGATATGGAGCTATGGAGCTATGGAGCTGGCGGGACACGAGGTACGGGGCCGTGGCCGGGGCCGGCCACACGGCCTGACGGGCCGACGCACCACCGGGGGCGGAAAGGGGGCGGACGGGGCTCGGGCCCGGGCCTAGCTCAAGCCCTGACTCGGGCCCAGGCCCGGCCCCGGGCCGGCTCGGGCCTGATCCCGGCCCCGGGCTCGGGCTCTGGCCCCGCCTCGGACTCAGGCCAGGTCGCGGACTCAGGATCGAATCCGGACTCAGGCCCGGGGCCGGGCTCGGACCCGGCTCGGACTCGGGTCCTGACCGGGCCTGGGCTCATGCCAGGTACCTGGCCTGGGCTCAGGCCCGGCACCGAGCTGGCCCGGACCTGATCCCGGGCCGGCCTCGCCCCGGGCCCGGGTCCGGGCTCGGGCTCGGGCTCGGGCTCGGGCTCGGGCTCGGCTACGGACCTGGGTCCGGGCCGGGTTCGGATCCGGGTTCCGGCCAGACCGGACCACGGGTCCGGGCCGCGCTCGTGCTCGCATCGCGGGCCCGGGCCCTCGTGGGGCTCAAGTCCGGCGTCGGCGAGGGGGCCGGCCGGGGAAGGTGCCCGGCGCGGCGGCACCGTCCCCGGGCGCCCGTGGGTCAGGTGGCCGCGAGGGCGGTCGTGCGGTGGTCGGCCGCCAGGGCGCCGGCGACCAGGAGGCCCAGGGCGGGCAGTGCCAGGGGGGCGGAGAACCAGGCGGAGGCGACGACGACCGCCAGGCCGCAGACGACGAGCAGGGAACCGGCCGGGTCACGCAGCGAGCGGCGCCAGGCGCCCGCGAGCAGCGCTCGCCAGGCGGCGCCGGGCCGCCAGGCGGTGGCCGCCCGGAGCACGGTGACGGTCGCCCAGAGCGCCGCCAGGATCGCGAGGGCCCCGGCCGCCCGCCCGCCGGGCACCGGCAGCGCCCGTACGAGCGCGAGGTCGGCCTGGACCAGGGCGAGCGCCGCCCACCAGCCCAGGCCCACCGCCCACCCGCCGCCCCGCAGGGCGGCGCGCAGGTCGGCGGCGAAGGAGCGCAGCCCGGTCTCCTCGCCCTCGACGGTGCGCCGCAGGTGCCCCGCGCCGGCGGCGAACGCCGCCGGCAGGGTGACGAGCGGGAGCGCGGCGACGGCGATCCACACCCCCGTCAGCAGGCATTCGGCGAAGACGGCGAAGCGGGCGAAGAAGCGCGCGCCGCGCACCGGGGCGCCGGCGGTGGTCACTTGAGCCCCGAGGTGGCCATGCCGTCGATCAGGTAGCGCTGGAAGGCGAGGAAGAACGCGACCACGGGCAGCAGCGCCACCAGCGACATCGCGATCATGCCGCCGTAGTTGGCGACGCCGTCCTGGTCGACGAACATCTTGAGGCCCAGCGACACGGTGTACTTCTCCGGTTCGTTGAGGTAGATCAGCGGACCCATGAAGTCGTTCCACGCGTTGATGAAGGTGAAGATCGCGCTGGTGATCAGCGCCGGCCGGCACAGCGGCAGCACGATCGACCAGTACGTCCGCAGGTGCCCGCACCCGTCGAGCCGCGCCGCCTCGTCCAGCTCCCGGGGAAGCCCGCGCATGAACTGGACCATCAGGAAGACGAAGAAGGCGTCGGTGGCGAGGTACTTGCCGAGCAGCAACGGCGTGTACGTGTTGATGAGTTCGAGCTTCTGGAAGAGCACGTACTGCGGAATGAGCAGCACGTGGTACGGCAGCAGCAGGGTGCCGATCATCAGCGTGAAGAGGAGGTTCCGGCCCGCGAAGCCGATCTTGGCGAAGGCGTAGGCGGCGAGGGAGCTGGAGACCAGCACGCCGACGACCGAAGCGAGCGCCAGGAAGAGCGAGTTGCCGAAGAAGGTGGAGATGGGGATGTCGGCGATGCCGTCGGCGAGCCGCCGGTAGTTGTCGGTGATGGGGTCCGTCGGGAGGACGTTCAGGCTGCCGACGATCTCGTCGTTGGGCTTGAACGAGCCGCCGATCACCCACATCACCGGATAGAGCACCACCGCGAGGACGGCGAGCGAGCCGAGGTGCCAGGCGAGAGACCCGGCGCGGACGCCCCGCGCCCCGGTACGGACGAGGCTCATCGGCCCCCCTCCTCGTAGTGCACCCAGCGCCGCTGGGACCAGAACAGGACCGCCGTGACCAGGCCGACGGCGAGCAGCAGCATCCAGGCCATGGCGGAGGCGAGGCCCATCCGGCTGTTCTCGAAGCCCTGGACGTAGAGGTAGCAGGTGTAGACGAGCGTGCCGTCGGCCGGTCCGCAGGCGTTGCCCTGGCTGCCGATGATGTAGGCGGAGCCGAAGATCTGGAAGGAGTGGATGGTCTCCAGGAGCACGTTGAAGAAGAGCACCGGGGAGATCATCGGCAGGGTGATGTTCCAGAACCTGCGCCAGGGCCCCGCGCCGTCCATC
The DNA here is from genome assembly GCF_014649855.1 of Streptomyces roseolus. Classification (GTDB taxonomy): domain Bacteria; phylum Actinomycetota; class Actinomycetes; order Streptomycetales; family Streptomycetaceae; genus Streptomyces; species Streptomyces roseolus. The sequence goes on from NZ_BMTV01000003.1 coordinate 178,632, forward strand.
TGCGCGGCCTCGTACAGCTCGCGGGGCACCTGCTTGAGCCCGGCGAGGAAGATGACCATGGGCGCGCCGAACTGCCAGACGGTGAGCGCCACCAGAGCGTAGATGATCTTGTCGGGGTCGCCGATCCAGCCGCCCGGGTCGAGTCCGATGAGCTGCTGGGCCCGGTCGACGGGGGCGTTGTCGGAGAAGAGGGCGCGCCAGACGATGGCGATGGAGACGCTGGCGCCGATGAGCGACGGGGCGTAGAACGCGGCCCGGTAGAAGCCCTGTCCGCGCCGGCTCTGGTTGAGGAGGACGGCGACGCCGAGGGCGGCGGCCAGCTTCAGCGGGGTGCCGAGGACCACGTACCAGCCGGTGACCTCGACGGAGGTGCGCCAGCGGGGGTCGCCGAACATCTCGGTGAAGTTGTCGAGCCCGATCCAGCGGGGGGCGTCGAAGAGGTTGTAGTCGGTGAAGGCGAAGTAGAGCGAGACGGCCATGGGCCCCGCGGTCAGCAGCAGGAAGCCGGTGATCCAGGGGGACATGAAGAGGTAGCCGGCGAGGTTCTCGCGGGCGTTGCGGCGCCGGGGGGCGCCGCCCGCCGGCCGGCGGGGGTGCCCGTCCCGCGGGGCGGGGACCGCGGACGCGGTGCCCCCGCCCGGCGGGGCCGTCGCCGGGCTCTCCGGCGCGGCGGGGTTCGGTACGGTGTTCACGGCGGTGTCCATCAGGCCGAGAGGGCCGTCTTCGCCTCGGTGAAGTACTGCTTCACCGCGTCGGCGACGGTCCGGGTGCCGAGGGACATCTCCTCGGAGAGGCGCAGGAAGGCCGCCTCGCAGACGTCGGCGCCGGCCGGGTGCGGGGTGATCTGCTCCAGGACGCGGCTCTCGACGAGCTGCTTCTCGTACGCGGCGATCTGCTTGCCGACCTCGTCGGTGGGGACGTAGGCCGCGTTCTGCGCCTCGGTGGCGGGGACGCCCCGGTCGTAGCCCATGATCTTGCCGACCTCGGGGTCGTGGACCATGAAGTCGATGAACTGGGCGACTTCCTTGGGGTGCTTGGTGCGCTTGGAGGCGCTGAGCATGAGCGAGCCGAGGTACTGGCCGGTGCGCTTGCCGTCGGTGGTGGGGATGGGCGCGAGGCCGTACCGGCTCTTGCCCTCGGAGGTGTAGCGGACGGTGAAGTTGTCCCAGGTGAACTCGCAGCCGGCGAGTTCGGCGGTGACGGCGGACTTCGGCTTGGCCTGGATGGTCTTCTTCGGGTCGGCGTAGACGCCGGACTCGACGCGCCCGGCGGCCTTGTTCCACCAGTCCGTCAGATCGGCCTCGGTGAAGCCGAGTCCGGAGGCGGTGAAGAAGGCCTTGCCCTGCTGGCGCAGGTAGAGGTCGTAGAGGTACATGATCCCGTAGGGTCCGGCGTCACCGGCCCGGCCGGCCGTCTCCCGGATCTTCGCCAGGGCGTCGTGGTACTCGTCCCAGGTCCAGCCGGGCTTGGGGGTGACCTTGGCCTTGGCGAAGACCGCCTCGTCGATGACGAGGGCCATGGAGTTGGAGCCGACGGGGACGCCGACGAGCTTGCCGTCGACCTCGCCGAACTTCTCCAGGCCGGCCCGGAAGCCCTCCAGGCGGAGGTTTCCGGCCTCGACCTGCTCGCGCAGGTCGAGGAGGACGTTCTTGGCGTCGTACTTGCGCAGGAAGCCGATGGCGTTCTGGAAGACGTCGGGCGTGTTCCCGCCGGACGCCTGGGTGTTGAACTTCTTCCAGAAGTCGGCGTACGGCTGGAAGTCGGTCTTCACCTTGATCTTCGGGAACTTCTTCTCGAAGAGGGCGATCGACTGGTTGATCCGCTTGGCGCGGTCGTCGGAGCCCCACCAGGTGTACCGGATGGTGACGGTGCCGTCGCCACCGGAGTCGGAGCCGCCTCCGCAGCCCGCCGCGGTCAGGCCGAGTGCCGCCACCGAGCCACCCGTGATCTTCAGCAGACTCCGACGGTCGACAGTGCCATGAGTACGCACAGTTCGTCCTCCCGCGCGTGATTAGAACGTTTCAGGAAAGCGCTTGCTGGGTCACCGTAGGTTCGCCCGTCAGCCACGTCAACGCTTCGGACAGGATCTTTCGAAGCGCTTCGAATCCTCCCCGCACCCCACCGCAGTGAAAGGATTCAAAAGGAGCCGGTCAGGCCGGCCGGAGGACGTTCCGGGCCATCGGTTCCGGGACCACCTTCAGCACCCCGCCCGCGAGCTCCGCGCCGGCCACCGCGTGGGACACCACCCGGCCGGGCGCGGCCGGGGCGCCGCAGGCCTCGGGGCCGACGCGGCCGACGGTGAAGTCGGGGTCGGGGACGAAGCGGGCGGTGCGCCCGGGAAGGGTCACGGAGAATCCTCTCGTTCGAGATTTCGGCCGATGGCCGTGGGTTCGAACGAGAACGTAAGAGCGGGGTCGTCGTCGGGTCAATGGATCACCGGCGGATGCATCCGAGATATCGGATGCAATCTCCCGGATCCTTGATCCCCGGATGCTGGATCCAACGTCCCTGATCCGGGATCCAACCTCCTGGATCCAGCCCCCAATCTTCTGGATCTGGGATCCGGCCTTCTGGATCCGGGATCCAGGATCCGTCCGTCCGTCCGTCGCAAGCCGAAGGCCGGGCGGGCCCCCTTCGGGGGACCGCCCGGCCTCGTCGTACGCGGAGCCCGCTCGCGCGGGGCGGGCTGTTATTCGAGCAGCTCCGCGTACGAGCCCATGGCCAGGGCGATGTCCGCCTGGGCCCAGAACCGGTGGTAGGTGAAGACGGGGGCGGCGCCGCCCGCCAGGTAGGCCTCGATCTTCGGCCAGGCCGGGTCGTCCTGGTAGAAGGAGCGGATCGAGGCGAAGGTGGAGGTGTTGTTCACCGCGTCGCCGTTCGGCATGACGCCGGTCCAGCCGCTCGGCACGTACACCTGGTCGTCGAAGCGGTTGTAGTCGGCACGGGTCTCCTCGACGGCGATGCCGAGCGGGTCCTGGTGGTGCTCCCACATGCCGTCGAGGAGGGCCTTGGCGACCCGCTTGGCCTCCGCGTGGCCGGACTTGGCCGCGTAGTAGGTGAGGGTCTTGGCGTAGGCGGCGGCCACACCGACGTCGTTGGTGTAGTCGGCGACGGTGACGTGCAGGCCGTTGTTGGCACCGGGGTTCGCCGCGTTCCAGGTGTCGGGCGCGCCGGACCACTGGAGGGTGGACGGGATGCGGAAGGTGCCGTCGGGGTTGATGGTGGTCTTGGACAGCGCCCAGGAGACCCACTTGTCGAGGACGGTCTTCGCCTCGGCGTTGCCGGTCTGCTGGTAGTACTCGGCGACGCGCTCCATGGACCAGGCCTGGAAGCCGAACCACTGGTTCGACGCCGGGTCGTGGTAGACGGGCTTCTCGTCGTAGTACATGCCGTAGAAGGTGGGGGTGCCGGCCGGCGGGGTGGCGTAGCGGCCCTGCCAGCTGTTGGTGGCGCCGCCCGCGATGCCGCCCTCGCTGGACTGGAGCCAGCGGTAGAACTCCAGCTGCCGGTCGAGGCTGGTCGCCCAGTCCGCCTGGCCGGTCGCCGACTTGGGCTTGAGCGGGGCGTACTCGCTGAGCGCGTACGCGGCGAGCGGGTTCTGGTAGCCGCTGTGGTTGTGGCTGGATCCGATCCGCCACGACCAGCCGGCGGAGGTGTCGACGGCTCCGCCCCAGGCGTAGTACCAGGACATCAGGTAGTGGGCGCTGTCCTTGCCGGTGCCGGCCGGGCAGGCGGTCGGGCCGACGCAGTTCCCGATCTTCTTGAAGTACTTGTCGAACATGGCGTACCGCAGGTAGTCGCCCATCTTGGCGGCCTTGCCGACGGTGGCGGAGACCTGCGCGCCCTTGCCCTGCTCCTTGGCCCAGAGGTCGGCCCAGTAGGCGGCCTGGACGGCGCGGGCGTCGGCGTCGGGGGCGTTGGTGTACTTCCACTGCTTGGCGTAGGAGGCGTCCCCGGTGAAGATGTCGAGGTAGCCGTTCTTGCCGCCGTAGGAGAAGTTGTCGCAGGTCGGGTGGGTGACGGTCTCCCAGACGGACTCCTGCGGGCCGCGCTGGAAGGTGTTGATGTACGAGGGGCCGGTCGCCGTCGGTCCCGCGGAGCACTTGCCGGGTTCGTTGCCGAAGCCGTAGACGTTGTCGACGTCCTGGATCCAGTGCATGCCGTAGATGTCGTCGGTGCCGTAGGCGCTCTTCAGCTCGGCCGCGATCGGGTCGGAGCCGGAGGTGACGCCGGAGTCCAGCCTCGCCGGGTACTGCGAGGGGAGGTCCCACTCGGGGGCGTAGGTGGCCGGCTTCGAGGCGTTGTACGAGGAGTTCGTGGGCTGGTCGGCGTGGGTCGGGATCATGAACTTCTCCATGATGTCCCAGGCGCCGTTGAACTTGGTCCAGTCACCGGTGATCTTGCCGTACATGGCCTGGAGCCAGATGAGGTAGCTGTACGCCTCCGAGGTCGTCTCGTGCCCGTGGTCGGGGGCCTCGACGATCAGGGTCTCGACGGAGTGGTACGGGATGCCCTCGGGCGAGAAGTAGCCGTTGGCCGGGTTGGTGATCTTCCCGTAGAGGTCGAGGAAGCGCGCGTCGTAGGTGGAGTCCGCGGCGAGCTGGGTGGCCTGGACCTCGGCCTTGGCGTGGCCGGGGGCGCTCGCGGTGAAGACGGCGACGCCGGTGCCGGTCGCGGCGGCGGTGACGGTCACCTTCTGGGCGGTGTTCCAGTTCGCCGGGGTGAAGGTGAGCGTGGCCGGGGAGGCCGTCAGGCCGGTGTTCCCGGAGGTACGGGCCACGGTGACGGTGACGTTCGCCGCCGGGGCCTTCGACAGCTTGAGGTCGAAGGTGCCGGTGGAGCCCTGGCGGACGGCCAGCTGGCCCGGGCTGACGACGAGCGCGGGGCCCGCGGCGACGGTGATGCCGACCGGGGCGGACTCGCCGGAGGCGCCCTGGCTGTCGTACGCCTTGGCGTAGAGCGAGTGGGCGCCGGTGGCGAGGCCGGCGGCGCTGTACGTGAACGGCGCGGTGGTGTCGGTGCCGAGGAGGGTCGTGTCGCTGTAGAACTCGACCTTGTCGACGGTGGCGCCGTCGGCCGCGGCGGCGGTGGCGGCGAGCGGGACGGCGTCGCCCTGGGCGTAGACCGCGCCGGCGGCGGGGCTGGTGAGGACGGCGACCGGCGGCTGGTGGGCCCCGGCGCACAGGGTGCCGTTGACGGCGAAGTTCGTCGGGGCGGTGTTGGCCCCGCTGTAGGTGAACTGGCCGCCGGCGGTGACGGCGGCGCCGGCGGCGATCGTGCCGTTCCAGCCGGCGTTGGTGACGGTGACGTTCTTGCCGGACTGGGACCAGACCCCGCTCCAGCCGTTGGTGAGCTTCTGGTCACCGGCGTAGGAGTAGGTGAGGGTCCAGCCGTCGATGGCGGCGGTGCCCCGGTTGGTGAGGGTGAGTTCGGCGGTGAAGCCCGAACCCCAGTCGTTGGTCTTGTAGTCGACGCTGCACGCGAGGGCGGCGGCCTGCGCGGTGCCGGCCCCGGCACCGGCGGCCAGCAGGCCGAGGGGGAGCGCGAGCGCGGCGGTCAGGGCGGTCAGGTGCCTGCGTGGGCGGCGTGGTCTCAGGCGTTGCATGCGGGTGGGTCTCCTCGCGGCTCGGGAGGTCGGTTGGTGCGAAGAGCGGGCCGTACGGAGCGCGTCGGTGGTGCGGGGAACGGGCCGTACGGGGGGTGCGTGAACAAGCCGTGAACCAGTGGGAGCGCTCCCACTGTGCAAGCGTGACGCAACCACGTCAAGATGCGTGAAGAGTCGAAGGCAAACGACGAGCAATTTCCCCAACTCCTCTTTTGCTTGGCCGCCGTTGGCGCTACGGTCTGCCCCGACCAGTGGGAGCGATTCCATCCAGTCGGCACGCCGTCAGGAGCGTGCCCTCGCTGCGAGGACTCGCTCATGCGAAGACCCCCACGTCCCACCGCGCCGCTCGCAGGAGCGGCGGACACGACGGCGAGCACCGCGCTCGCCGTCGTGGGTACGGCCCCAGGAGCCGCGGCCGCACCCGTCTGCACCGTGAAGCACTCGGTCGCCGGCCAGTGGACCGGGGGCTTCCGGGGTGCCGTCACCGACGACGGCACGGCGCTGAACGACTGGAGCCTCGGCTTCCCCTTCCCGGCCGGCCGGCAGGTCGGCCGGGGCCGGGGCGGCAAGTGGACCCGGTCCGGCGCCGCCGTGACCGTCGTCGACGGGGGCTGGAACGCCCGGCTCGGCTCCGGCGCGAAGGTGACGACGGGCTTCGTCGCCTCGTGGACGGGGTCCGACACGGCTCCGGCCTCCTTCACCCTCGACGGTGCGCCCCGCACCGTGGACGGGCCGACCGCACTGCCCGCCCGTACGCCTCCGACCACCCCGCCCACGACTCCCCCGACCGACCCTCCGACCACACCACCCACCACCCCGCCCACGTCGCCGCCGCCCACCCCGGTCTCCGGCGCACCCGAACTCACCGTCACCGGCGACAAGTTCACCGACCAGAACGGCGCGGTCCGCCGGCTCCTCGGCGTCAACCGCTCCGGCGGCGAGTTCATGTGCGCGCAGGGCCACGGCACCGGGGACGGTCCGGTCGACGACGCCTCCGTCGAGGCGATCGCCGACCGGAAAGCCGACACGGTCCGCATCCCCCTCGACGAGGAGTGCCGGGGCGAACACCTTCAAGAACGACGAGCGGGTCGTCCTCGACCTCTTCAACGAGCCCCGTCCGGACCGGGCGACCTCCGACGCGACCCAGGCATGGACCTGCCGGCGCGACGGCGGCACCTGCCCCGGCATCGGGTACGAGGTCGCCGGCACGCAGGACCCGGTGGACGCGGTCCGCGCCACGGGAGCGAGGAACCTGATCCTCGTCCCGGCATCGCGTACTCCGACGACCTCAGCCGGTGGCTCACGTACCGCCCCACGGATCCGGCTGCCGACCTGGCCGCCGCCCGGCACGTCTACGACTTCGACACCCGCTCCACCGAGACGTGCCGGAACGACACCCTCGCCCACGTGGCCGCCCACGTGGCCCTCCTCGCGGGCGAGATCGGTGAGAACACCTGCGGACACGCGTTCGTCGACCGCGTCATGAAGTGGTTCGACGACCGCGGGCTCTCGTACCTGGGCCGGACCTGGAACACCTGGAACCGCGACTCCGGTCCCGCGCTGATCACCTCGTACGACGGCACTCCCACCGCATTCGGCGCCGGGCCGCGCGACCACCTGCGCGCCCTCGCCCCGTGACCCCCGTCGGTCCCGTACATCCGAAGAATCCCCAGAAAGGAACACCCACCCCCATGAGCCGCACCAGCCGTACCGCCCTCCTGGCGGCCCTCGGCCTCATCGCAGCGTCCGGAGCGACCGCCACGGTCTTCGGCTCCACCGCCGGCGCAGCCACCCCCGGCTGCAAGGTGGACTACTCCGTCACCAACCAGTGGAGCACCGGCTTCGGCGCCAACGTCGTCGTCACCAACACCGGTGACCCGACGTCCTCGTGGACCCTGGAGTGGTCCTACGCCGGCAACCAGCAGGTGACCCAGGGCTGGAACGCCACCATCACCCAGTCCGGCTCCGCCGTGACCGCCAAGAGCCTGTCCTACAACGGGGCGCTCGCCACCGGTGGTTCGACCTCCTTCGGCTTCAACGGTTCCTACAGCGGCACCAACGCGGTGCCCGCCACCTTCAAGCTGAACGGCGTCACCTGCAACACCGCCACCCAGCCGACGGACCCGCCGACCACGCCGCCCACCACCCCGCCGACGACCCCGCCCACGACGCCGGGCTCGAAGGCCGACAACCCGTACGCCGGAGCCAAGGTGTACGTCAACCCCGACTGGCGCGCCAAGGCCGAGGCCGAGCCGGGCGGCAGCCGGATCTCCAACCAGCCCACCGGCGTCTGGCTGGACCGCATCGCCGCCATCAACGGCACGCCCGGCGCCCGGGGCCTGCGCGCCCACCTCGACGAGGCCCTGGTGCAGAAGGGCTCCGGCGAGCTCGTCGTCCAGCTGGTCATCTACAACCTGCCCGGCCGCGACTGTGCCGCGCTCGCCTCCAACGGCGAGCTGGGCCCGACGGAGATCGACAAGTACAAGACGCAGTACATCGACCCGATCGCCGCGATCCTCGCCGACCCGAAGTACGCGGGCCTGCGGATCGTCACCACGGTCGAGATCGACTCGCTCCCGAACCTCGTCACCAACGTCTCCGGACGCGACACCGCGACCGCGAACTGCGACGTGATGAAGGCGAACGGCAACTACATCAAGGGCGTCGGCTACGCGCTCAACAAGCTCGGCGCGATCCCGAACGTCTACAACTACGTCGACGCGGGCCACCACGGCTGGCTGGGCTGGGACTCCAACTTCGGTCCCTCCGCGGAGCTCTTCAAGACGGCCGCGACGGCCGAGGGCTCCACGGTCGCCAACGTCCACGGCTTCATCGTGAACACGGCCAACTACAGCGCCCTGAAGGAGGACAACTTCAAGGTCACCGACAGTGTGAACGGAACCTCCGTCCGCACGTCGAAGTGGATCGACTGGAACCAGTACACGGACGAGCTGTCCTACGCCCAGGCGATGCGCGACAAGCTCGTCTCGCTCGGCTTCGACAGCAAGCTCGGCATGCTGATCGACACCTCCCGCAACGGCTGGGGCGGCACCGCCCGGCCCACCGGCCCGGGTGCCCTGACCAGCGTCGACACCTACGTGAACGGCGGCCGCTACGACCGCCGCATCCACCTCGGCAACTGGTGCAACCAGGCCGGCGCCGGTCTCGGCGAGCGGCCTCAGGCGGCTCCCGCCGCGGGCATCGACGCGTACGTCTGGATGAAGCCCCCGGGCGAGTCCGACGGCGCGTCGAAGGAGATCCCGAACGACGAGGGCAAGGGCTTCGACCGCATGTGCGACCCGACCTACACGGGCAACGCCCGTAACGGCAACAGCATGTCCGGCGCCCTCCCCGACTCCCCCATCGCCGGCCAGTGGTTCTCGGCCCAGTTCCAGGAGCTCATGAAGAACGCGCACCCCGCGCTGTAACCCCTCACAGGGGGCGCCGTCCCGGCCCGGCGGGACCGGGACGGCGCCCCCGTGGGGAAGCGACCAAGGCCGGACGGGCCCGGGAACCCCGTCCGGCCTCTCGCGTGCCGTCCGCGGGGAGGTCGTTCCGCCGACGGGCCGCCCGGCGGCGGAACGCCCGGCGTCAGGGCGGCCGTCATCAGGACGCCCGTCGTCAGAACACTCATCGGCAGGACCGCCGCCGACAGGACGCCCGTCGACAGGACACCCATCGGCAGGACGCCCGTCATCAGGGCGACCGCCGGCAGCAGGCCGCGCCGGCAGGCCCGGCAGCGGGCCCGTCAGCAGGACTCCCGCACCACCAGCTCCGTCGGCAGGACGCGCTTCGGCACGTCCCCCCGGCCGCCCGGGGCGTCGTCGAGGAGCATCCGGGCCATGGTGCGTCCCATCTCCTCGATGGGCTGGCGGACGCTGGTGAGCGGGGGGTCCATGAGGCGGGCGACCGGGGAGTCGTCGACGCCCACGAGCGCCACGTCGTCCGGGACGCGGCGGCCGGCCTCGCGGAGGGCGGCCCGGGCACCGGCGGCCATGACGTCGGAGGCGGCGAAGACCGCGTCCAGGCCGGGACGGCGCTCCAGGAGCTCGCGCATGGCCGCGCGGCCGCCGTCCTCGGTGAAGTCGCCGGCGGCGACCAGGCCCTCGTCGGGGGCGTGGCCCGCCTCCGCCAGACCGGCGCGGTAGCCGCCCAGGCGGGCCCGGGCCACGTACATGTCCAGCGGGCCGGTGACGGTGGCGATGCGCTGCCGGCCGCGGCCGACGAGGTGGGCGACGGCGGCGCGGCCGGCGCCGATGTTGTCGGAGTCGACGTACGGGACGGATTCGGCCTCGGAGCGGCGGCCGTTCATGACGACCGGGATGCCGAGCTCGCGAACGCGGTCGGGGAGCGGGTCGTCGCCGTGCACGGAGGCGAGCAGGACGCCGTCGACGCGCTGGGCGGCGAGGTACTGCTCGAAGCGCTGCCGCTCCTGTTCGCTGCGGACCAGGGTGAGCAGCAGCTGCTTGTCGGCCTCGGCCAGTTCGGCGCTGACGCCGCGGATGAGGTCGAGGAAGTAGGGCTCGGCGAAGAGCCGTGCCTCGGCCTCGGGGATGACGAGGGCGACGGCGTCCGTGCGGCTGCCGGCGAGGGCGCGGGCGGCCTGGTTGGGCACGTAGCCGAGTTCGGCGACGGCCCGGGCCACGGCGGCGCGGGTCTGCTCGCTGACGCGCGGGGATCCGTTGATGACCCGTGAGACGGTGCCCCGGCCGACTCCGGCGCGGGCCGCGACCTGCTCCAGGGTGGGTCTGCTGTTCTGCCGTCCGTTCACCGTCGCCGTGCTCCCCTCGTCGGACTCGTGCAGCTCGCCAGAGCCGGGCACACCGGTATGGGAGCGCTCCCACCCTAGAGTACGGCGACGGGAATCCGCCACGCGCGCGTTCAGGAGATGACGTGAAGACCGGTGCCGGAGGCTCCGGAAACCCGCTGAACACCTTCCGGTAACGAATCCGCGTTCATGTCTTGACACCCCCACCCCCCCGGCGGCAACCTTCCGGCAACGACGTGGGAGCGCTCCCATCGGGGGGCGGCACCGCCTGCATCAGGTCCGGGCAGGGCCCGCCGAGCCGCGAGCAGCCGACCGGACCTCTTGGCGCACAACGAGCACCACCTTGGACGAGGAGAGTGGAATGGGCACTTCCAGCAGCAGACGCGGACGCCGCACGGCCGCCGCGGCGGTCGCCGCAGTGGTGACCGGGACGGTCCTGCTCACCGGTTGCGGAAGCGACGAGGACGACGAGGCCGGGAAGGACGGCGGGAAGATCACCCTGCGCGTCGGCACCTTCGGCTCGTTCGGCTACGACAACAAGACCGGCGCGAAGCTCTACGCCGAGTACGAGCGGCTCCACCCGAACATCAAGATCGAGGAGTCGAACGTCTCCGACGGTCAGAAGTACTGGGACACCCTGAAGCTCCGCCTCTCCCAGAACAGCGGCGTCGCCGACATCCAGGCGATCGAGGTCGGCTACATCGCCGAGGCCACCGGCACGAGCATGGCCGACAAGTGGGTGGACCTCGGCAAGGAGGGCGGCGCCGACACCTCCAAGTTCCTCGACTGGAAGATCAAGCAGGCCTCCACCGCCGACGGCAAGATCATCGCCCTCGGCACCGACATCGGCCCGATGGCCATCTGCTACAACAAGGACCTCTTCGCCAAGGCCAAGCTGCCCACCGCCCGCGAGGACGTCGCCAAGCTGTGGAGCGGCGACTGGTCGAAGTTCGTCGAGACCGGCGAGACGTACAAGAAGAACGCCCCGGCCGGCACCGCCTTCCACGACTCCGCCAGCGGCCTCTTCAACGCGGTGCTCTCCAGCGACCCCGTCCAGTACGCCGACTCCAGCGGCAAGCTCGACTGGGAGAACAGCCCCGGCGTGAGGAAGGCCTGGGAGCTCGGCGTCAAGGCCGCCCAGGGCGGACTCACCGCCAAGCTGCGCCAGTTCGACGAGAAGGGCACCTGGAACGCCGCCTTCAAGAACTCCAAGTTCGCCACCGTCGCCTGCCCCTCCTGGATGACCGGCATCATCAAGGACCAGGCCGGCCCCGCCAACCAGGGCAAGTGGGACATCGCCGCGCCGCCGGTCGCCGGCAACTGGGGCGGCTCCTTCCTCGCCGTGCCCAAGGCGGGCAAGCACACCAAGGAGGCCGCCGAGCTCGCCGCCTGGCTGACCGCCCCCGAGCAGCACGCCAAGGTCTTCGGGGTGAACGGCAACATCCCGTCCACCAAGGACACCCTCCTCTCCCCCGCGGTGCAGAACGCCAAGATGCCGTACTTCGGCGACACGCCGGTCGGCAAGATCTTCTCCTCGGCGGCGGCCGGCATCAAGCCCGCTGTCATCAGCCGCTACGACGGCCAGGTGAAGACCTTCCTCACCGACAACGGCATCCTCGACATCGAGCAGCGGGGCACCGACCCGGCCAAGGCCTGGGAGAACGTCAAGAAGCTGGTCGACGACAAGATCGACCAGTAGCGGGGACCGCGTGCCGGCCCGCCGCCACCTGCCGGCGGCGGGCCGGCGCCGTCCGCACCACCGCACGCATCGACCTGGAAGGACGCCACCCGTGGCCACCTCCGTACGGGCGGAGCGGGGCGGCACCCCGCCGCCTCCCGCACCGCCCTCCCCGCCCGCCCCGCGCGGCCGCCGCCGCCGGGGCCCGGGCGGCTGGCGCAGCACCCTCTACCGCTGGGACGTCAAGGCGATCCCGTACGTCTTCATCGCCCCCTTCTTCCTCACCTTCGCCGCCTTCGGCCTCTTCCCGCTGATCTACACGGGCTGGCTCTCGCTCAACCGGGTCGAGCTCGGCGGCACCGCCGAGTGGAAGGGCCTGGAGAACTACTCCGACCTCGCCACCAGCGAGTTCTTCTGGAACGCGCTCCTCAACACCTTCACCATCGGGGTCATCTCCACCGTCCCCCAGCTGCTGATGGCCCTCGGCCTCGCCCACCTGCTGAACTACAAGCTCCGCGGCCGCGGCTTCTTCCGGGTCGCCATCCTCGCCCCGTACGCCACCTCGATCGCCGCGGCGACGCTGGTCTTCGCCCAGCTCTTCAACACCGACTACGGCATGATCAACAGCCTGCTCGACTGGGTGGGGATCGGGCCGATCGACTGGAGCACCTCCAAGTGGCCGGCGCAGATCGCGATCTCCGTGATCGTCACCTGGCGCTGGACCGGCTACAACGCGCTGATCTACCTGGCCGCCATGCAGGCCGTGCCGCAGGACCTCTACGAGGCCGCCTCCCTCGACGGCGCCTCCCGCTGGCGCCAGTTCATCAGCGTCACCATCCCCTCCATCCGGCCGACGATCTTCTTCACGATCATCGTCTCCACCATCGGCGCCACCCAGCTCTTCGGCGAGCCGATGCTCTTCGGCGGCAGCGTCGGCATCAGCGGCGGCAGCGGCCACCAGTTCCAGACCCTGAGCCTCCTGATGTACGAAAAGGGCTGGATCACCGGCGCGCTGGGCTCCGCCTCGGCGATCGCCTGGGTCATGCTGGCGCTCCTGCTGCTCATCGGCGGCATCCAGGCGCTCGTCTCCCGCCGCAACCGCAAGAAGCTGGGGGACTGACCCATGGCCCGCACCCTCGACACCACGCCCGCCGTCGAACCGAAGACGGCCGGGGAGCGCCCGACGCGCCGCCGCTTCCGCCAGACGGCGGGCCGGCAGCACCACGCCGGACCGCTCACCTACGTGCTGCTCGTCATCGCCACGGTGGTCTCGCTCTTCCCGCTGTACTGGAACGTGGTCGCCGCCTCGCACACCGGCGAGCGGGTGGTCCAGGCCCCCGCGCCGCTGCTGCCGGGCTCCCGCCTCCTCGACAACCTCAGCTTCGCCTGGGACCAGGTCGACATGGGCGAGGCGCTGATCAACACCACGATCGTGGCGAGCCTGGTGGCCGCGTCCACCGTCCTCTTCTCCACGCTCGCCGGCTTCGCCTTCGCCAAGCTGCCCTTCAAGGGGCGCGGCATGCTGCTCTCGCTGGTCGTCGCCACGATGACCATCCCGCCGCAGCTCAGCGTCATCCCGCTGTACCAGATCATCACCGACCTCGGCTGGTTCGACCAGCTCCAGTCGGTCGTGCTGCCCTCGCTCGTCGCGGCCTTCGGCGTCTTCTTCATGCGCCAGTTCCTCGTCGAGGCGCTCCCCGTGGAGCTGGTCGAGGCGGCCCGCATGGACGGGGCGCACAGCCTGCGGATCATCTGGCACGTGGTCTTCCCGGTGGCCCGCCCGGCGATGGCGGTGCTCGGCATGCTCGTCTTCGTGCAGGCCTGGAACGACTTCTTCTGGCCCTTCATCGCGCTCACCCCGGACGGCAGCCCGACCCTCCAGGTCGCGCTCGCCGGCCTCGGCGCGGGCAACCACACCGTCGACCACGCGATCGTCCTGACCGGCGCGCTGATATCGACCGTGCCGCTGCTGCTGGTCTTCGCCTTCCTGGGCAAGCACATCGTGGGCGGCATCACCGCCGGCGCGGTCAAGAGCTGACCCGACCGCGGCCACGAGCCGTCCGCCCCACCCCTCGTCCGTTCCGCCTTCCCGTCGGCCGTACGGGTCCGCCGCAGTCGCCGGACCCGTCACGGCCGACCCGTACCCCGCGTTGGGAGCGCCCTCCTATGACCGCGTCCGAGACCCGGCCGCTCACCGCCACCCGCCCGTTCCCGTCCGACTTCCTCTGGGGCGCGGCGACCGCCGCCTACCAGATCGAGGGGGCCGCCCGTGAGGACGGCCGCACCCCGTCCATCTGGGACACCTTCTCCCACACCCCCGGCAAGGTCTTCGAGGGCCACACCGGGGACGTGGCCGTCGACCACTACCACCGCTTCCGCGAGGACGTCGCGCTCATGGCCGAACTCGGCCTGAACGCCTACCGGTTCTCCGTCTCCTGGTCCCGCGTCCAGCCCACCGGGCGGGGTCCCGCCGTCCAGAAGGGCCTGGACTTCTACCGGGCGCTCGTCGACGAGCTGCTCGCCGCCGGCATCGAGCCGGCCCTCACCCTCTACCACTGGGACCTTCCGCAGGAGCTGGAGGACGCGGGCGGCTGGCCCGAGCGCGCCACGGCCGAGCGGTTCGCCGAGTACGCGGGGATCGTCGCGGACGCCGTCGGCGACCGCGTCAAGCGGTGGACCACCCTCAACGAGCCCTGGTGCAGCGCCTTCCTGGGGTACGGCTCCGGGGTGCACGCCCCGGGCCGCACCGACCCGGTCGCCGCGCTGCGCGCCGCCCACCACCTCAACCTCGGCCACGGACTCGCCGTCCAGGCGCTGCGCGCCTCGCTGCCGGCGGACCGTCAGATCGCGGTCTCGCTCAACCTGCACGAGGTGCGGGCGCGCAGCACCTCCGCCGAGGACCTGGAGGCGGCCCGCCGGATCGACGCCGTCGGCAACCGCGTCTGGCTCGGTCCGATGCTGGAGGGCGCCTACCCCGAGGACCTGATCGCCGACACCCGGCACCTCACCGACTGGTCCTTCGTCCAGCCCGGTGACGCGGCGACGGCGAACCAGCCGCTGGACTTCCTCGCCATCAACTACTACGCGCCCACCCTGGTGGCGCACGTCGCCGAGGGCGAGGAGAAGCCGCAGGACGACGGGCACGGCGACAGCGCCCACTCGCCGTGGCCGGGCGCCGACTCGGTCGCCTTCCACCGCGCGCCCGGCGAGCGGACGGCGATGGGCTGGCCGGTGGACCCGACCGGCCTGTACGACCTGCTGCGCCGGACCTCGGAGGCGTACCCGGACCTGCCGCTGGTGATCAGCGAGAACGGGGCCGCGTACGAGGACGTGGTCGGCGAGGACGGCGGGGTGCACGACCCGGAGCGCACCGCCTACGTGCACGCGCACCTGACGGAGGTGCACCGGGCGATCGCCGACGGCATCGACGTCCGCGGCTACTTCCTGTGGTCGCTGCTCGACAACTTCGAGTGGGCGTACGGCTACGCGAAGCGGTTCGGCATGGTCCACGTCGACTACGACACCCTGCGGCGCACCCCGAAGACGAGCGCCCGCTGGTACTCGGGCGTGGCCCGCTCGGGCGAGCTGCTGCCGCCCGACGCGGTCTGAGCCCACGACCTGGTGGCCGTGCCGGTCCTCACCGGCACGGCCACCAGGCCTTTCCGATGAATGATCAGATGTCGATGACCCGGTAGCCGATGACGTAGATCCCGCCGGAGCCCTCCACGCTGCGCCACTGGGTCTCGGCGCCGACCTCGCTGCCGGTGACGAGGGTGGCGCCCAGCTTGTCGTCGCCGCTGGTGGAGTCGTAGTCCCACAGCGTCAGGGTGCGGGCCTGCTGCTTGCCGAGGATGAGCGCGGCGTTGCCGTTGCCGTCGGCCATGGAGCGGACGTAACCGGTGCCCATGGTCTGGTACTTGAGGCCGTTGCCCGGCCAGACCTTGACGGCGTTGCCGTTGGCGTCGGTGATCTTGAGGTAGGCCTCGTCGTGGTCGCCCTCGCTGTTCTTCTGGCAGTGCAGCTCGACGAGTTCGATCCGCACGTAGTCGATCGGCTCGGCGTGGGCGGTGCCGGCGAAGGCGGCGAGGCTGCCGAGTCCGAGGAGGGCGGTGGCGGCGATGCGTGCGGTCCGGTTCTTGCGCATGGTGTGTCTCCCCCGAAGGTGTTCGTTCGCTTCTCTTCCGTGCCGTTCCCCCGGCACGTCCCCTACTGTGCCGTCGGGCCCGGGCCTCGTTCTACGCGCGTTCCACTCAACGGAACCGGGATCAGGGGGCGAGGGCGGCGGGCGGGACGGAGCGGCGCGGCACCCCGCGGGCCAGGGCGCGGCCGAGGGCGGCCCCCGCCCCGGCGACGGCCTCGCCGAGGGCGTCGAGCCGCCGTCCGGCCGGCACCATCGCGGCGAGCGCGGCGACGGTCCGCCCGTCCCGGCCCCGGACGGGGAAGGCGGCGCAGCACACGCCGTCCATCACGTCCTCCCGGTCGAGGACCGGACCGCCCCCGAGCGGTCCGCGCAGCGCGGATCCGGCGGCGGTGTCGAGCCGGAACGCGGTGCCGTTCCGCACCGGCACCAGCGGTTCCAGCTCGCCCGGCGCGGAGGCGACGACGAGGGCCCGGTCCTCGCGGAGCACGGCGAGGACGACGCTGGCGCCGGTCGCGGCGCGCAGCCGCTGCACCGGCAGCCGGGCGGCGAGCCGGAGTCCCGGGTGCGGTTCCCAGGCCTGCCCGAGGCGGTAGAGCTGCGGGCCGACGCGGTAGCGGGAGCCGCACCGCTCCACCGCGCCGACGGCGACGAGCTGGTCGAGCAGCCGGTGGGCGCTGCCCTTGGGCACCCCGCAGGCGAGGGCGAGTTCGGTGACGCCGGCCTCGTCGCCGCAGCGGCGCAGCGCGTCGAGGAGGGCGAAGGCGCCTTCCAGCACGCCCCGGCCGCGCCCCGGCCGGTCGTCGGTCGTCCCGTTCCGCTCCGGGGCGGCGGGTCTCGGTCGTGTCCCGTGGTCCATGGGTGGCGTTCCCCCTGTCTCTCGGCCCGGCCGGTGTCCCCCATGGCACGGCTCCGGGCGCCCTCACAGGGTGCCGCAGACCCGGACGAACCACCGAAGGGTTCCGCGCCGGTGCGTCGCGTCCGGGCGGCCCGGGGCCGGGGGTAGGGTCACCGGCCGTGACTCCCGTACGCCTCCGCCGCCGCGCCGCGTTCGCCGCCACGGCACTGGCCGCGCTCCTGGTGGCCGCCCCGGCGCCGACCGCGGCCCCGGCCCGTACCCTCACGGTGATCGCCCACCGGGGCGCGTCCTCGGCGGCGCCCGAGAACACGCTGGTCGCGGGCGAGGTGGCGCGCCGGGGCGGGGCGGAGTGGATCGAGAACGACGTCCGGCCGAGCCGGGACGGGGTGCCGTACGTGGTGCACGACGCGACGGTGGACCGGACGACCGACGGCTCGGGCGCGGTGCGGGAGCTGACCTCGGCGGAGCTGGACTCCCTGGACGCGGGCGCCTGGTTCGCGCCGTCCTTCGCCGGTGCCCGGGTGCCGCGGCTCGCCGCGCAGCTGGCGGACCTGCGGGAGCGGGGCGGGCGGCTGCTCCTGGAGGTGAAGGGCGCGCACTCCCGGGCGGAGGTGGCGCGGATCGTCCGGGACGTGCGGGAGCAGCGGATGGCGGAGCGGGTGGTGGTGCAGAGCTTCGACGCGGTGTCGCTGCGGTACGCGCGGGAGCTGGCGCCGGAGCTGCCGCGGGCGCTGCTGCGGGACCGGCTCGACGCGGATCCGGTGGCGGTGGCGCGGGATCTCGGCCTGGCGGCGTACCACGTCTCGGACCGGGGCCTGTCGGCCCGGCCGGGCGTGGTGGCGGAGCTGCGGGCGGCGGGGGTGGCGGTGAACGTGTGGACGGTCGACGCGCCGGCGCGCTGGCGCGCGCTCGCCGATCTGGGGGTGGACGGGGTGATCACGGACCGTCCGGCGGAGCTGGCCGGCTGGAACGCGGCGCGGGCCGGACAGCGCTGAGGGCCGGGCCCGCCGCGGTGGACGGGCCCGGCCCGGTGACCGGCCGCGCAGGGGATCAGACGCGGTCGGCGGCGATCAGCACGTACTGGAAGGAGCCGTCCTTGTACGACTCGATGAACGCCTCCTCGATGCCGGTGACCAGCGACGAGGTGGCGCGCAGCTCCCAGTAGGGCAGCGTGTCGGGGGTCAGGTCGATGACGGCCTGGGGCACCAGGCGGTTGTCGGCCATCGCCTTCAGGTACTCGCGGCGCGAGTGGATGTTGCACTCGAAGTGGGCGTTGATCTGGGAGACCCACTTGGAGGGCTGGCCGTACTTCGGGTTCCAGCAGCCGGTGATGGTGACGTAGCGGCCGCCGACCTTGAGGAAGCGGGAGTGCTCGGCCATCAGGTCGTCGAGGTCGACGTACATGCTGGACTCGTTGTTCCAGGAGGCGGTGATGCTGCCCTTCTCGAACGGGGTGTCGAGCATGTTGCAGACCTGGGCGCGGACGTGGCCGTCGATGCCGAGCTCGCGGGCGCGCCTGTTGCCGAACTCCGCCTGGGTGGAGGAGAGGGTGACGCCCTCGACCTTGCAGCCGAAGCGCTGGTGGGCCATCACGCTGGAGCCGCCGCGGCCGCAGCCGGCGTCGACGAGGGTGTCGGCGGGGGTGACGGTGCCGAGGTGGTCGAGGAGCACCTCGGTCTGGGCGGACTCCAGGCGGTGCAGCTCGGCGATGAGCTTCTTCTCGTACTCGCTGTCCTCGGGGGTGCCGAGGGAGGCGTGGTCCACGGCGCCGATGCCGTAGTGGTGGTGGTAGAGGCCGTCCACGTCACCGAGGCGCAGGTTCACGGGCCGTGCCTCGGCGTTCCAGTAGCGGGCGATGTCGCCCTGGTACGGCGTCGCCGGGCCGGGGATCATCGCGGAGGCGTCGGTGGAGGTCAGCTCGGTGGTCACAGAGGAATCCATTTCTTGCGGGACGGTGATTACCAGAAGTCGGGCAGGCTGTAGCGGAACGTGTTGGTCTGGTGCCAGTAGTGGTTGCCGTCGACCCAGGCGGCGACGCCCTTGAGGAAGCGGAGCACGGTGGGGGCCGGGAAGGCGGCGGCCACGTCGGCGGCGGCGGCCTCGAAGGCGTGCATGAGGTCGTTGTGGACCTCGATCGCCTTGAGGTAGGCGTCGCGCTCGGAGAGCTTCTCGCGCTCGGCGAGCACCACCGGCAGGTTGAGGTGAACGCCGGGGCTGGAGAGTTCCTTGGTGTAGGAGTAGAGGTCGTTGACGATGGTCGTCGCGTTGCCCGCGAGGGCGATGACCCGCTGCATCTCCGGCCGGGCGTGCAGGTCCGCCGGCAGTTCGTAGCCGCCGACGCTGTCGGTGATGGTGGGGCAGGGGCGGAAGTTGTTGAACTGGCGCATGGCCAGGTACTCCCACACCTCGGGCACGTGGTCGGTCTCGGCCCAGGCGGCCTCGGCGAGGTAGCCCATGTGGAGCCGGGCCATGTCGTGCCGGAAGCGGTCGGCCTGGGAGGGCGAGGCGGCGCGGACGAAGTACTCCATGGCGGAGCGGTAGGCGCGGCGCGGGGCGTCCGAGCCGAGCGATTCCGCCCACGCCGGCGCGTACTCCGGGGTGGTGTGGAGGGGGTCGAGCGCGGTGTGCGCCATGAGGAGGCGTCCGCCGAGGCCGATGGGCGAGCCGCCGTGGTCCTCGCAGTAGCAGTCGTCGACGGCGTTCTCCGCGACCATGAGCCGGGTGGCGAGCATGAGGTGGTCGACGGTCGGGGCGTCGGGGTGGCAGGCCACCATGTAGCGCCCGACGTGGAAGCCGTCGAACTGCCCCTCCCACTCGTCCGGATAGAGCTGGACCTCGTCCACGGCCCAGTCCTTGATCCGGCGGCTGACCTCGCCCACGCGGACGGGGTCGGGGTCGGGGACGGGGTGGAAGTAGAGGCCCGGGATGGGCCGGCCCTCCGCCGCCGAGGGGGCGGCGGACGGCGGCCCGGCGGGCGCCGGAAGGGCGTCCGGCGCCGGGACCGGCGCGGGGGGCGCTTCCGGGACCGCGGCCGGCCGGGCGAGGGAGAGGGCGGTCGTGCCGAGTCCGCTGGGGCCGCCGGGGATCCAGCGGGGTGCGGCGGCCGGCGCGGGCGCCTGGGCGGCCGGGCCGGCGAGGGCCGCGGCGAGGACGTCGGCCCCGAGGCGGGCCGCCGCCGCGGGCGGGTGCGCCGGCAGGGGGGAGAGCCCGGGGTCGGGCATCCGTCAGCTCCTTGCTGGGTGGGAGTGGTCCGTCCCGGATGCGGGACGGACGGGACGTCAGTCGCGGCGGCGGGCGATCTGCACGTTCTCCATCACGCCGAGCGCGTCGGGCACGAGGACGGCGGCGGAGTAGTACGTGGTGACGAGGTACGACATGATCGCCTGCTCGTTGATGCCCATGAAGCGGACGGAGAGGCCGGGCTCGAACTCCTCCGGGATGCCGGTCTGGCGCAGGCCGATGACGCCCTGGTTCTCCTCGCCGGTGCGCATGGCGATGATGGAGCTGGTCTGCTCCTTGGTGATCGGGATCTTGTTGCAGGGCAGGATCGGGACGCCGCGCCAGGCCGGCACGGACTGGCCGCCGAGGTCGACGTGGTCCGGGTAGAGCCCGCGGGCGTTGAACTCGCGGCCGATGGCGGCGATGGTGCGCGGGTGGGCGAGGAAGAGCTTGGTGCCCCGGCGGCGGCTGAGCAGCTCGTCCATGTCGTCCGGGGTGGGCGGGCCGGAGTGGGTCTGGATGCGCTGCTTGAAGTCGGCGTTGTGCAGGAGGCCGAACTCGCGGTTGTTGACGAGCTCGTGCTCCTGCCGCTCGCGCAGGGCCTCGATGGTCAGGCGGAGCTGCTCCTCCGTCTGGTTGTGCGGGCCGTTGTAGAGGTCGGCGACGCGGGTGTGGATCTTGAGGACGGTCTGCGCGACGGAGAGCTCGTACTCGCGCGGCTTGAGCTCGTAGTCCACGAAGGCGCCGGGGAGGACGGCCTCGCCGACGTGCCCGGAGGACATGGCGATCTCGGCCTCGCCGTGCTTGTTCTGCGCCTGCTCGGGGAGGCTGGAGAACGCCTGGATGTGGGCCTGGAGGGCCGGGGAGTTCGCCATGACGGCGGCGAAGTCGGCGCGGGAGAGGGTGAGGAGGGTGCCCGCGGTCTCGGCGGTGGCCGTGTAGTCCCAGGTGGCGTCGGCGTCGAGCAGCGCGTTCTCGCCGAAGCGGTCGCCGTCGCCGAGGACGGCGACGGCGATGTCCTCGTCGTAGGGGCCCTCGGAGGTCTGGGCGACGCGGCCGTGGGCGAGGAGGTGGATCTCGCCGGCCGGGTTGCCGCGGGTGACGAGGATGTCGCCGGCGGAGAAGTCGCGCTGGACGCAGCGGCCGGCGAGCGCGGTGAGCACGTCGACGTCGTCGAAGCCGCGGAGGAGGGCGAGTTCGCCGAGCTCGCGGGGGATCACGCGGACGGTGGCGCCGTCCTGGACGAACTCGATGCGGCCGTCACCGACGGTGTAGGTGAGCCGGCGGTTGACCCGGTAGGCGCCGCCCTTGGTCTCCACCCAGGGGAGCGTCCGCAGCAGCCAGCGGGAGGTGATCTCCTGCATCTGCGGGGCCGACTTGGTGGTCGAGGCGAGGTTCCGCGCGGCGTCGGTGCTGAGGGACTGCTGCGGGGGTGCCGCCTGGGCTTCCGGGCTGGTGTCGACGGTCATCGGACCGGTCTCTCCTTAGCGAGGGTGGTGACCGGGCACGGCGGCACGCCGGACCGGTCGAAGGGGAGGAATGGGGGTACGGAGGGAGGTGGTCCGGAGGAAGGTGGTCAGGCCGTCCGTCCGGACGCGGGAACAGTAACGGTCCGTCAGCGGGCCTCGCCCGTGGAGCCGAGGGGCATTACCTCGATGCAGTGATCTTGTTCGCGGGCCGGTTTACCGCCTGGTCGGTCGACTTTCCGCCACGCGTGGGCGTGGCGGCACGACAA
This sequence comes from Streptomyces roseolus, assembly GCF_014649855.1. Taxonomy (GTDB): domain Bacteria; phylum Actinomycetota; class Actinomycetes; order Streptomycetales; family Streptomycetaceae; genus Streptomyces; species Streptomyces roseolus. The sequence continues at coordinate 200,634 of NZ_BMTV01000003.1, forward strand.
GGGGGCCGGTGGGGGCGCCGGGGCGCCTCGGCACCCCGATCGGACGGCGTGTGTTCCGGCCACGTCGACCCCCTCCGCTCCCTCTTGACAACCCGCCCCTGCCGTCACACAAGTCAACGGCGGGCGTCAACGCGGATTCCGACGCCTCGAAGGGCAGGCGCACCGGCGGGGCGGGCCGCTCCACGAGTCCCCTGGCCACGGTCGCGAGGACGCGCGACCCGACGGTGTGACCGGCGCCGGTGAAGGCGCCGTACCGCGACTCGGACCACCTGCCGGCCGGGCACGGGGAGGCGCGGGGCGCCGGACACCTGGCGTCGACCGGGGCGGCGGCGACTTCCGCGCGCCGACCACGGCGTGGCCGCGGCTCCGGCCGACGGGCTACGGGCTACGGGCTACGGGCGAGCACGCGGGTTCTTCTTCGGTCCGGGCGGAACCCGACCGGCCTGGGGAGAGTTTCGGCGTGGTCACGGAAGGGGCTGTGCCGGCGCCACCACCGGATCGTGTCCTTCCCCGGGCGCCGTGGACGCTCGGACATCTTTTGAAGACTGGAGGATATTCAGCGGCTCGTTCGATCTTCCTAGGGTGGAGGCACACGAAGGGCGGTCACCCCGAGACCGCCACGGCGAAAGGGAGTTCACCATGCGTGCTGTCGTCCAGAAGTCCTTCGGCGGCCCCGACGTCCTGGAGCTCGCCGAGAGGGACAAGCCCGCCCCGCTCGGCGGCGAGGTCCTGGTCCGCGTTCACGCGAGCGGCGTCAACCCGGTCGACGTGGCGGTGCGCTCCGGCGCCTATCCGCTCCTGGGCGAGCCTCCGTTCGGTGTCGGCTGGGACGTGTCCGGCGTCGTCGAGGAAGCCGGACCCGGTGCCCGATTCAAGCCCGGGGACGAGGTCTTCGGCATGCCGTTCTTTCCTCGTGCTGCCACTGGTTACGCCGACTACGTAGCGGTGCCTTCGCGCCAGGTGGCCCGCAAGCCCGCCACGCTCGACCACGTGCGGGCCGCCTCCGTGCCGCTGGCCGCCCTCACCGCCTGGCAGGGGCTGGTCGACGCGGCCCGGGTGGCCGAAGGGCAGCGGGTGCTGATCCACCGGGCGGCCGGTGGCGTCGGCCACTTCGCGGTGCAGATCGCCAAGGCGCGCGGCGCCCACGTCACGGCCCTGACGAGCGCCGCCAACCACGACTTCGTACGCGAGCTCGGGGCGGACGACGTCATCGACCACCGCACCACCGACTACACCGAAGCGGCCGGAGACATGGACGTCGTCTTCGACTCCAGCTCCGAGGGCGAGCGTGCGCTGAGCGTCCTGAAGGCCGGCGGCACCCTGGTCAGCATCATGGAGCACTGGAACACCGAGCTTGCCGCCCGGATCGAGAACGAGGGCCGCCGTTTCGCCGGGGTCTCGGTCGAACCGGACTACGCCTCCCTGGAGGCGATCGCGGCCCTGATCGACGCCGGCCGCATCCGCCCGCACGTCTCCGCGACGCTCCCGCTCGAACAGGCGGCGAAGGCCCACGAACTGGTCGGATCCGGCCGCACTCGCGGCAAGGTCGTCCTGACCGTGGTCTGAGCAGGGCGGGTTACAGTGCGGAGGGAGATCGGGAGATCCGCGGAGAGGGGGCGGGAGTTGGACATCCTCACCGAGGTGCTGGCCTCGATGCGTACCGGCCGGCCGGTCTCCGTCCGGACCACCGGACGCGTGCCCTTCGGACTGAGGCTGCCCCCCGTGGCCGGCGCGGGATTCCACGTGGTGCTGTCGGGCACGTGCTGGCTCGTCCCGCTGGAAGACGCGGCCCCCCAGCCGCCCCTCCCGCTCGGCCCGGGTGACGTGGTCTTCCTGCGGGACGGGCGCGGTCACATCCTGGCCGACCACCCCGACACCCCCTCCGAGGTCGAGCGGGCCTCGCAGTTCAGCCCGGGCTCACCGCTCGGCACGGTCACCGTCGGCGGCGTGGGCGCCCCCACCAACCTGCTGTGCGGGAACTACCACCTCGACCAGGCCCGCCCCCATCCCCTCGTACGGCAGCTGCCGGAGATCATCCATCTGCCCGCGAGCCCCCTCCGGCATCCCGAGCTGGCTTCGGCCGTGCAGCTGCTGCGCACGGAACTGGAACAGCCGCGGCCGGGCTCCGCCGGCATCGTGCCCGCGCTGATCGACTCGCTGCTCCTGTACATCCTGCGCGCCTGGCTGGAGGAACGTCCGGCCGCGCGGGCCAAGGGCTGGGCCGCCGCACTCGGTGACGCGGCGGTCGCACCGACCCTGGCGGCGATCCACGAGAAGCCCGCCTTCCAGTGGACCGTGGCGACGCTGGCAGCCCGCGCGGGTCTGTCCCGTGCGGCCTTCGCCCGCCGGTTCAACGACCTGGTCGGTGAACCGCCCATGACGTATCTGACCCGCTGGCGCATGACGACCGCCGCGCGGCTCCTTCGGGAGTCCGACGTCCCCCTGTCCGAGGTCGCCGCGCGCACCGGTTACGGCTCCGAGTACGCCTTCGCCAAGGCTTTCAAGCGCGAGTACGGGCAGGCCCCGGGCGGTTACCGGCGTAAGGTGCGGGCGGCCTGACCGGCGGTCGCCACCGGCGACGCAGGGACGAACGGGTGACGGGCGGAGCGGCTGCACGCCCCCGGCTCCGCCGACATGCGGCCCGCCGGCGGCGAACCCCGCGCCTGGCCGGGCCGGTTCCTGGTCCGTCCCCGCGCGCACCGCCGCGCGTCGCTCTCCGGCGAAGGCGCCAAGTCCTCGGCCGTCCCCCGGAACGACCAGGCACCGGAGGAGCGACCGCACCGCCTGCGCGACCACGGATCCGCCCCCCGCTCGGGCCGACGACGAAGTCGCCTGGATGCGCCGTGGCCCTTCGCCGTCGCGCTCGTCGTCGTCCGGACGGCGATCGCCCGGGCCCGCTCCGTCGGCCTCGCATCGGACCGTGGGACCGGAGGGCGGGCGTCAGTCTTCCGGGTGGCCGTCGTAGACGCGGATTTTGTACTCGGTGATCTCCAGCGCCAGACCGAGTTCACGGATCTGCCGCGTGATGCGGTCTTGCTGGTCGAGCATGATGCGGCGGCGTTCCGGGACGGTGCTCGGGCCCTGCTCGACGAGCAGGATGTAGCGCTTGAGGTCGGCCATGGTCATGCCGGACAGGCGCATCCGGGTCAGGAAGACGAGACGGCGCAGATCGAGCGCGGAATACTCGCGGTACCCGGAGGCGTTGCGAGCGGGCCGCACGAGTCCCTCCTGTTCGTAGTACCGGAGGGTGTGCGTCGACAGGCCGACCAGGCGAGCGGCCTCGGCGACGCTCTTGGGCATCGCCGAGGTCTCGATCGTGGTGTCGTCGAGCAGTTCGTGCAGCGCGTCGATCGCCGAAGAGGAGGGCCCTCCCCCGGCAGCGAGGAGACGTTCGATCAGCGCTTCGGTGGCCATGGCCCACAGCGTACGGCGATCAGAACGCGCGCACTGCGGGCGGCATGCCCGGGAAGTCCGCCGACTCGCTCACCGACGCCCATTTCTCGACGTCTTCGAGCGCCTCACGGTGGACGCGGGTGAGATTGCGGACCGCCTCGGCGCCGAGCGGGAGCCGGAGCGGCGCGTCAGGGGTGCCGAGCATGTCGCGGATCACCCTGGCGGCGCGTGCCGGATCGCCCTCCTGGATGCCGTCGGCCTCGGCCATGTTCGCGCGCACGGCACCGACGGCCTCGTCGTAGATCGAGCTCTGCCGCGCCGTGTGGAGCACGTCGGCGGCGTTGAACGTGGTGCGGAAGCGACTGGGCTCGACGATCAGGACGCGGATGCCGAACGGCGCGACCTCACCCGCGAGCGCCTCCGACCATCCCTCGAGCGCGAACTTTCCGGCCGAGTAGCTGCCGACGGCGGGGAACGACATCCGCCCTCCCTGACTGCTCATCTGCACGATCGCGCCCGAGCGGCGCTCCCGCAGATGGGGCAGCACGGCACGCACATAGGCGGCCGGGCCGAACAGATGCTGCTCGAGCATGGCCCGCAGATCGGCATCCGTGATCTCTTCGGCGGTGCCGACCTGGCCGGCGCCGGCATTGTTGACGAGCACGTCGACGCGCCCGAACACCTCCAGCGCCCGCCGCACCACCGCGTCCGCTCCCGCCGTGTCGCGCACGTCGTGTTCGATGCCGAGGAACCGGCCCCCGTACCGCGCCTCGAGCCCGTCGAACCGGTCGGCCCGTCGCGCGGTCCCGATCACCTGCTCGCCGGCCGCGAGCGCCGCCTCGGCGAGCGCCAGACCGAGGCCCGAACTCGCACCCGTGATGATCCATGTCTTCGCCTCGTTCGTCGTGGTCATGGCACCGACGCTAAAGCTTCACGTGCGCTTGAAGGCAAGCCGCACTCGGGCTCGGGAGGCGTGGAGCGATCCAGCCGCTGGATCCCGTGCCGGTGGACCCGACCGCGGCGCGGGCTCACCGGCATGCCGCCGGCGCGCGGCCCTCGTCGTCCCCGGCCCGTGCCCGCGCACCCGGCGGAGCGGGTCGGCGTCTCCGCGGTTCACGCCTCGCCCTCACGGGCAGACGGTGGGCGGGACCGATCCGGTCGCTTCGCGAGGAGGCCCCGACGCCGGGCGCGGAAGGGGGTCCCTGCGATGGGGGCACCTCCCAGCGGCAGCCGGGGGGGGGACGTCGGTGACCGACGACGACGCGGCCGGGGGAGTCGTGAGCCCGGCATGATCCGGAAGAGACGGCCTAACGGCCCAGGCGGGCGTCCAGCCACTGGAGGACCTCGGGGGTGACCGGGTCGGTGATGTCCGCGAACTCCTCGTTCTTCTTGAGGAACTTGGCGACGTACGGGCAGACCGGCACGATCCGCATGCCGGAGGCGCGGACGTCGTCCAGGGCGTGCCGGACGAGAATCGCCGCCAGGCCCTGGCCCGCGTAGGCCTCGTCGACCTCTGTGTGGAAGAAGACGCGGCGGTCGTCGCGGTCCCGGTAGGCGGTCAGCCCGGCCCGGGCACCGTCGACGAGGATCTCGTAGCGGTGGCGCTCGTCGACGCGGCGGACGACGGGGGCGGCGGTCTGCTCGCTCATGGGCGGCCTTTCGGGGTCGGGGCGCTCGGACGCGCCCTCCACCCTACTCCCCGGTATCCGCAGGTGGCGGGCGGCCGCGCGGCCGAAACCGCTGTGCACGCCGAGGGGGGCGGGCTCGTTGGACCCGGCGAAGCCGCTCCGCACTCCCCCACCCCGGAGGTCCGACATGCATCCCCTGCCCTCCCCCGCCCCCGCCGCCGCTCCGGCGGGGTGCCGGGAGATGCTCCCGGTCGACGAGTTCGTCGCGACGCTGCCGAAGGCGACCCTCTTCGGTGCCGTGTACTTCACCGACATGGACGACCGGCCGGTACAGCTCCACGCCGTCTACAGCCCGGACCACCCCTGGCAGCTGCCGGGCGGCACCGCCGAGGCGGGGGAACGGCCGTGGCGGACCGCCGTGCGGGAGACGGAGGAGGAGACGGGGCTCGTGGTGCCCGGCCCGCCCCGGCTCCTCGCCGCCGTCTTCGGGCTGCCGGGCGCCGCGTGGCCGCTGGCGACCGCCGGGTACGTCTTCGACGGCGGGCGCCTCACCGACCGGCAGATCGAGGAGCTCGTCCTCGACCCGGAGGAGCACGACGAGGTGCGCGTCCTGCCGCTCCCCCGGTGGCGGCCCCTGATGCCCCCGCGCGACTTCGCCCGCCTCACCGCCTTCGCCGAGGCCAGGCGCACCGGCACGGCCGCGTACGTCGGCGCCTGGGACTGGGACGAACCGCCCGGCGGGGAGGAGTAGTTCCCCGCGTTCAGGTGGCCCGCGCGCGGCGGAGGGTGCGGATCACCGGGACGGCCGGCAGGGCGGCGCCCGCCGCCACGCAGGCCGCCGCACCGGGAGGGCTGCCGGCTCCAGTACGCGGAGCTGCCGGTCGCCGGGCCGGGGGCCGACTCGCCGGCGCCGCTCCTGGACCGGCTGGGCGAGCGGCTCGAACAGCCGCTGTCCGTCGCGGACATGGCGGTCCGGGCGCGGGTCTCGCCCCGGACGCTGACCCGGCGCTTCGACGAGCAGCTGGGCATCAGCCCGGGCCGCTGGCTCCTCGACCGGCGAATCGCCGCGACCAGGACTCTCCTGGAGGAGACGGACCTGCCGGTGGAGACCATCGCCCACCGGGTGGGCCTCTCCTCGGCCGTGAACCTCCGCCGTCGTTTTCACGAGGCCCTGCGCACCACCCCCGCCGCCTATCGGCGCGCCTTCCGGGCGGAGAGGGCGGGGGCGGGCGCGGGTGCCGGTTCCTAACCCTGGTCGGCGACGAAGGACGCCATCCAGGTCAGGGCGGAGTTCCAGTTGATGGTCAGTTCGTTGGTGGACCAGGACTGGATGTCGTCGATGTAGCAGAACTGGCCGGTGCAGCCCTGGAGTTTCGCCTGCGCCAGCGGGTCCTGGATGCTGGAGTTCGGGCCGCCGGAGAGCGAACCGGCGGGCGGGTGCGGCAGCGCGGGGTCGAGCTGGTGCGCGTACCAGCGGCTGTGCTGGTTCCGGGCGCTGACCTCGCCGTAGCCGGTGACGTAGGAGAGGTTCAGGGCGTTGCGGCCGAGGACGTAGTCCATGCTCTGGAGCGCCCCGTCGCGGTAGGCGGCGGCACCGGTGAGGTCGTAGGCGGTGGCGAGGACGACGGCGTTGTTGAGGATCTGGTGGGTGGAGCCCCAGTCGTACCGCTGGCCCTCGGGGGCGTACGGCATGCCGTAGGGGTGGGCCTTGAGGGTGGCCAGGTAGCGGTCGGCCCCGGCGCGGACCGAGGCGCGGACCTTGTCGCGGCCGGGCAGGCGGCTGGGGACGGTGGCGAGGTCGAGGCGGGCGGGGACGGCCGTCCGCGCCCAGTCGAAGCCGACGGCGCCGAAGACGTCGGCGGTGTGGACCGGCGAGGCGAGGACGTGGTCCTTGAACGCCTTCTCCCCGGTCGTGAGGTACAGCTCGGCGGCGGCCCAGTAGAACTCGTCGGAGACGTCGGGGTCGGGGTAGGCGCCGCCGCCGACGCCGTCGCTCTCGGAGGCGAGGACGTCGGGGTGGGCGAGGGCGGCGGCCCAGGCCTTGCGGGCGGCGGTCAGCGCGGTGGCCGCGAACCGGGGGTCGAACTCCTCGTAGACGCGGGCCGCCTGGGCGGCGGCGGCGGCGAGGTTGAGGGTGGCGGCGGTGGTCGGCGGGTGGAGCTCGCGCTTCTGCGGGTCGTCGGCGGGCAGCAGCGGCAGGCCGGTCCACTGCTCGTCGTGGATCTTGTGGTGGGCCATGCCGGCGAGCGGTTCGCCGTCGGGGACCTGCATCTTGAGGAGGAAGTCCAGCTCCCAGCGGGCCTCGTCGAGGAGGTCGGGGACGCCGTTTCCGCTCTCGGGGAGGGCGAGGGTGCCGTCGCCGAGCGCGTCGGCGTCGCCGGTGCGGGCGTGCCGGGCGCGCTCGTAGGTGGAGAGGAGCTGCCAGACGGAGATGCCGCCGTTGACGACGTACTTGCCGTGGTCGCCCGCGTCGTACCAGCCGCCGCTGACGTCGAGGGTGTAGTCGCAGACGCCCGGCTGGCAGGGCACTCGGGTGTCGCCCTGGTTGGGGGCGGTGCCGACGTGGCCGGCCGCGCGACCGTAACCGGGGCGCAGGTCCTCGCGGATGGGGGTGCCGCTGCGCTGGGTGTAGTAGAACTTCGCGGCGTCCAGGCGCAGTCGGTCGTAGGCGGCGGTGCCGATGTCGAAGGGGTGGCTGGTCTCGCCGTCGACGGTGAGGGTGAAGCCGGTTCCGGGCGTCCGGTGCCGGCCGAAGTCGAGGGAGTGGACGTTCTGCCCGGAGGAGGCGTCGACTCCGCGCGGGACGGTCCAGCCGCGCGCGACGGCGGTGCCGTCGGCGTCGTCGAGCCGCCAGGGCAGCCGGGTGGTCGCCTCGGTGACGACGGTGGCGTTCTTGGGGCCCCGGGGCAGATAGCCGACCTGGTTGACCCGGACGCGGGGACCGGTGTCGGGCTCGTACTTCTCCGGCGGCACCCCGCCGAGCAGGGAGACGTCGTCGAGGCAGAACCGCCAGGCGTCGGCGGATCCGCCGAGCTGGAAGGCGACCTGCCCCTGGGTGGTGTCGACCGGGGAGGTGAAGGTGTAGGCGTAGGTGTCGCCGGAGACGCTGAGCTGCGGCACGACCTCGTGGTAGGCGTCGTACGGGGCGACCTGGAGGCCGACGACGGCGCGGACGGAGTGGCCCGCCGGGGTGCCGTTGGCACGGAAGGCGATGCGGTACGTCTCGCCCGCGGCGAGCGTGAGGTCGTTCTGGCCGACGCCGGCGTCCCAGCGGTTCACGGTGCCGCCCGGCACGTCGGCGCAGAGTCCGCCGTCGGCCGGGCCTGCGGTGACGCCGCTCGTCCACCAGGAGGCGGTGCCGTCGTCGAAGGTGCCGTTCACGATCTGCTCCACCTCGTCCGCCCCGGCGGTGCCCGCGGGCACGGCGGTCAGACCGGCCGCCAGCAGGGCCGTCAGGGACAGCAGGGCGGTTCTGCGTAGGTTCAACGTCCGCTCCTCGTGGGATCGGTGGGGCACGCCCTCCGATGCGCCGCCGCGCCGGAGTGGGAGCGCTCCCAAGCGAGTGGTGGACATCCTTGTGGCCGGAGCGCGGGGCCGTCAACGGTCCGGACGGCCCCGCGCGGGGAAATCCGGCCGGCCGTCGGTGGACACGCGGTCGGCCGTGAGGGGCACGCGGCCCGGTCGCGGGGGAATCGCGGCCGGTCGTGGACGGACACGCGGTCGGCCGTCGGTGACCCGCGGCCGGTCGTCCGCGGGTCACCGTCCGCCGCCGTGCCGTCCCGCCTCCTCGCGCAGGGCACGGACGGGCGCGGTGGCACGGGGTCGGTCACGGCCGCCGATCGTGGCGACGCCGTTGTACCGGACGGGGTGCCGGGAGCCGGGCGCCCGGCCTCCCTCACCGGCTCCGCCAAGGCGGCGGACCTCACGCTGGGCGCGCGGGAGCTCGGGGGCCTGGGCGGCGTCCTGCCGGGCTGAGCCGGGTCGCCCGTCGCCCACAGGCCGCGGCGGGCGCGTGCCGCTTCCCGAGCCGCGTGGCGACCGCGCGCGGCCCGGCGGGGTTCACCCCGCGGTCGTCGCCGTGCCGGGCGTCGGCCTCCCGCGTCCGGGGTCCTCCAGGGCGGCCGGCTCGGCCGGCGCCTCGTCCACCGTCTCCCCGGCCGTCCGGTCCTCCTGCCCTCCGCCCTCGCCCCCCGCCCCTCGCCCCTCGCCCCTCGCCCCTCGCCCCACGGTCCGACGGTTACGGGACCCCGGGACGGGTAGCCGCGCCGCGAACAGGGAGATGACCGGCATGGTGTACGACACGATCGAGGTGGAGGCCCCGCTGCGCCAGGTCTACGACCAGTGGACGCAGTTCGAGGAGTTTCCGCGTTTCATGGACGGGGTCGAGGAGGTCCGGCAGCTCGACGACCGGCTCTGCCACTGGCGGACCAAGGTCGCGGGCGCGACCCGCGAGTTCGACACGGAGATCGTCGACCAGCTGCCCGACGAGCGGATCGCGTGGCGGACGGTCGGCGGGGACGTGCGGCAGAAGGGCGTCGTCACCTTCGAGCGGGTCGACGACGAGCACACGCTCGTACGCCTGAAGATGGAGGTGGAGCCGTCCGGCATGACCGACCGGGTCGGACAGGCGATGGGTTTCGTGGAGCAGCGGATCGAGGGTGACCTGCACCGGTTCAAGGACTTCATCGAGGACCGCCGGCACGCGACGGGTGGCTGGCGCGGGCGGCTGCGCCCCAGCGACAGCGCCGGCGGGGCACCGGGCGGCGACCTGCCGGAGTACGGCGTGCCGCCGGGCGACGAGGGACCGGCGCGCGGCATGCCCCCGGCCGCGCCGGGCGGGATGCCCCGGCGTGACGACCCGCCGTCCCCCGGCGGGCCCGCGGTCCCGTGAGCGGCTCCGGGACCGGCCTGCGGCTCCTCGACGTGTCCCTGCACACGGAGGAGCAGGGCCGGGACGTGGTGGCCCTTGACGCCCGGGCCGAGGAGCACGGCCCGCCGAGGGTCCCGGAGGGCGCGATGGTGAGCGTCGGACTGACCTTCCTGGTGGACCGCGCGATCGACGGGCTCACCTTCGAGGAGCGCCGCACCGGGGACGACCACGTGCCGGTCACCACCCGGACGGCGCTCGGCGGCTTCCGCCGCGGCGGACCGTACGAGGTGCGGCTGCCGCCCCGGCGGATGCCGGTCGGGCGGGCCCACTGCGGCCTCTACCGGGTGACCGGGCGGCTCACCGACGGCGAGGGGCGCGAGCTGGCGCGCGCGGACCACGAGCTGGTGCTCGTCCATCTGACGGGAGCGCCTGGGGCCCGGACGGCCCCGGACGCCTCTTGAGCCGAACGGCCGCCCGGTGGGGGCGGGGGCCGGGTCGCCGCAGGATCGGAGCGTGGAAGCGCGTGGACCGGATTCCTCCCCCGGTCGCCCGGAGCCGGTGCGGGCGGCCGCTGCGGGGCAGGGCGGCGACGGCGGCGGGCCTCGTGGGCGACGCGGGCCTCGACGAGGCGGTGCGGTGTCCGGAGTCGGAGGAGTGCGCGGCGCCGTCGGCCGGGCTGCTCACGGTGTGGGGCCGGCGGTGGTCCCGGTGCGGGCGCGCCGCAGGAGGTAGGCGCCCGCCGCGGCGGCGAGGACCAGCATGCAGGCGATGAAGACGAGGCCCGCGCCCTCCAGACCGAGGGGGTCGGCCAGCAGGCCGACGCCGATCACCGGGAGGGAGATGCCGGTGTACGCGACGACGAAGAGCGAGGAGATGACGGCGGCCCGCCGGTCGGGCGGCGAGGCGGCGGCCACGGCGGAGAGCGCGGCGCGGAAGGTGAGGCCCTGACCGGTCCCGCCGACGAGGGCGGCCGACACGAGGAAGAACAGGTGGTCGGTGGCGAGGGCGAGCGCCAGCAGGACCAGGCCGGCGAAGAGGACGGCGCAGCCCAGCGGCAGCGAGCGGTCGGCGCCGACGCGGCCCGCGGCGGTCTGTCCGGCGATGGAGGCGAAGAACGCGAGGGCGACGACGAGGCCGCTGACGGCGTGGTCGTCGACGTGGAGGTAGCGGGCGAGGAAGGCGGGGCTGACGGAGGTGAAGACGCCGAAGAGGGCGAAACCCACGAAGGAGGCGACGGCCGCGGGCACGAACACCGGCCGCACGCGGGCCGGCAGGGCGGGCCTGCGGGGGCGCACGGCGCTGAGGGGCCGGCGTTCCGCGACGGTCTCGGGCAGCCACCGCAGGGCCAGGGCGGAGAGCGCGAGGAGGGCCAGGTGGACGGCGAACGGCAGCAGGAGGGGCTCGGGGGCGTACTCGGCGAGCAGCCCGGCGAGGAGGGGTCCGCAGCCGAGGCCGCCCATGTTCGCGGCGGTCGCGACGAGGGTGGCGCGGGCGGCGCCGCCGGGCGGGGCGAGCTCGATGACGTAGGCGGTGGCGGCGCCGGTGAAGAGGCCCGCGGAGAGGCCGGACAGCAGCCGGCCCGCGTACAGCCAGCCCAGGGCGTCGGCGCAGAGGAAGCAGACGGCGCTCGCGGCGGCGAAGGCGAGGCCCCAGCGCAGGGTGGGGCGCCGGCCGATGGTGTCGGAGGCGTTGCCGGCGAGGAGGAGCACGGCGAGGACCCCGAAGGCGTACACGGCGTACACCACGGTGACGGTGAGTTCGGAGAAGCCGAACTCCTCCTGGTAGAGGGGGTAGAGCGGGGTGGGGAGCGTGGTGCCGGCCATGCACACCGCGAACACCGCTCCGCCGAGCAGGCACCGCGGCCATCCGCGTCGGTCATCGGCCATACCGGCGACCGTAACCCGCCCGTGCCGTCGGACACCGGCGGCACGGCAGACCGACCACACCGTTGCCGTACGGAAGCGCCGCGGCGCGGCGGGCGTCGTGCGTCCGCCGGGTTCGCCGTGGGTGCGCGGGGGCGTCGTACGCCGGTGGCCGGTGTCGTACGTCGGGGCCGGTGCCGATGCCGGTGCCGTACGCCGGTGGTCGGTGCCTTACGCCGGTGGCCGGTGCCGTACGCCGGTGGTCGGCCCGTACGTGTACGCCGGTGACCGGCCCGTGCGCGTACGTCAGTGGCCGCCCAGGCCCGGCAGGCAGGTGCCGTCGAGGGTCCGGCCGGAGACCTCGGAGGTGACGGTGCCGGAGTCGGTGATCGCGCCCTTGACGCAGACCTTGCCGGTGCCGCCGGCGACGGCGAGGTTCTCGATCGTGGGCCCGCGCCGGGCGCCGGCGCGGTACTCGATCTCGTTCGGGTTCAGGCCGAGCGCGCCGGCGACGGCCTTCCGCACCTCGGCCTCCTCGGGGCGGCCCTCCGCGAGTTCCCGCAGGACGCCGCCGAGGTCGTCGGCCTTGCCCCGGGCGCCGGCCCGTTCCTCCTCGGTGAGCTCCGTCTCCTGGCGATAGGCGTGGTTCTCCCGGTACTTGCTCGCGGGGTCCTGCGGGACGCACGGCGCGCCGGACGGGAGCGGCGGCTCCTGCGGGCTCGGGCAGAAGCGCATGCCCTCCGTGGGCGCCCCGGCGCGCGGGTCGGCGGAGCGTTCGGCGCAGCCGGTGACGAGGACGGCGAGGAGGAGGGCGCCGGTGGCGGCGCGGGACGGGTGTCGACGCATGCCGCCATCCTCGCCGCCCCGCCCGGCGGACCGCCCGCCGCTCCCGGGACCGTGACCGAGCCGTGTCCGTCAGCCGGCCGCGCCCGGCACCCAGTGGTTGTGCACTTCCGCGATGCGCGGCCGCGGCCCGTCCGGCCAGCCGAGGCTCGTGGCGACGGGCATCATCTTCTCGGCGAAGGCCTGCATCTTCCCTTCGTTCTCCCAGAGGTCGAAGATCTCCAGGCCGCTCTCGGTCGACACGCACGCGTGCGCGATGCACCCGTCGAAGATCTCGGGGGTCGACTGGAGCCGGGCGTTGAGCGTGTCGTACTGCTCCGTGGTGATTCCGTCGAGGACGGCGTGGACGAGGATCGCCATGGCCTTTCCTCCTCGTGAGGCGACGGTCCGCCCCCTCACTACCAGCAGACCACGGCGGGGCGGGTACGGCACCCGCTCCGCCGGACAGGCCCTAGAGGGCGAAACCCAGGAGGGCGACCTCCAGCGGGAGGGCGGGCCGCTCGGGCAGGGCGGGCGGCTCCTCGCCGCGGCCGGTGTGGGTGGGGCGCACGGGGCGCAGCGCCGCGACTCCGTCGGCGGCCCAGCCGGCGCCCGTGGCGGGCAGGGAGAGGGTCATCCGCCGGCCGTCGGCCAGGGTGGTCTCCAGGGTGTTCGGGTCGTTCGTCCGCATGGCACCTCATTCGGCTCGCACACGATGGATCACCGCTTCGGAAGGAAGGACGGCGGGGAGGGGGGAAAGGTTCCCTCCCCCTCCCCTCACCCCCCACCCCCCTGGTTCCCCCTCCCTCACCCCCCGGTGAACCAGTGGGTGCGGACGGCGTCCGTCGGGCGGGGGGTGCCGAGCGCGTCGAGGCCCCAGGCGGCCAGGGCCTCGACGACCGGGCGGAGTTCCGCCCCGCGCGGGGTGAGCTGGTAGACGGTCGCGTTGGCGGGCCGCTCCAGGCGGCGGCGTTCGACCAGTTCCTCGCCCTCCAGCTGCTTGAGCCTGCTGGCGAGGATGTCGGTGGAGACGCCGGGGAGGTCGGCGTGGAGGTCGGTGTACCGCCGCGGGCCGTGCAGCAGCTCCCGGACGATCAGCAGGCTCCAGCGCTCCCCCACCGCGTCGAGGGCCCGGGCGACGGCGCAGTACTGGTCGTAGCTTCGGCGTGGCATGGGGGCCAGCATAGCCAAAAGGTTGGACTTTCCAAGTGAGTACTTGGTAGAACGAAGCAGCCGCAGCGGCGCGGATGACGGTGACAGTGACGGTCGGGAGGCCGCAGATGACGTTTCGACAGTCCAGCAAGTTGAAGGACGTGTGCTACGAGATCCGTGGCCCGGTCGTCGACCAGGCCAACGCCCTGGAGGAGGCGGGTCACAGCGTCCTGCGGCTGAACACCGGCAACCCCGCGCCGTTCGGCTTCGAGGTGCCGGAGGAGATCCTCCAGGACATCATCCGCAACCTGCCGAACGCGCACGGCTACAGCGACTCCCGGGGCATCCTCCCGGCCCGGCGCGCGGTGATGCAGTACTACCAGCAGCGCGGCGTCGCGGGCGTGACCGTCGACGACGTCTACCTCGGCAACGGCGCCTCCGAGCTGATCCAGATGGCCGTGCAGGCGCTGGTGGACGACGGCGACGAGGTCCTCGTGCCGATGCCCGACTACCCGCTGTGGACGGCGGTGGTGCGGTTCGCCGGCGGCCGGGCCGTGCACTACCTGTGCGACGAGGACGCGGACTGGTTCCCCGATCTCGACGACATCGCCTCGAAGATCACCGACCGCACCAAGGCCATCGTCGTCATCAACCCCAACAACCCCACGGGCGCGGTCTATTCGAAGGAGCTCCTGGAGGGCATCCTCGAACTCGCCCGCCGTCACGGCCTGATGGTGCTGGCCGACGAGATCTACGACAAGATCCTCTACGACGGCACCGAGCACCACTGCCTCGCCGCGCTCGCCGACGACGTGCTGACGCTCACCTTCAACGGCCTCTCGAAGTCCTACCGGGTGGCCGGGTTCCGCAGCGGCTGGCTGGTCGTCTCCGGCCCCAAGGACCGGGCCGCCGACTACCTGGAGGGCCTGACCATGCTGGCCGGCATGCGCCTGTGCCCCAACGTGCCGGCGCAGTACGCCGTCCAGGCCGCGCTCGGCGGCCACCAGTCGATCCACGACCTGACCCTGCCGACCGGCCGGCTCACCGAGCAGCGCGACGTCGCCTGGCAGGCGCTGAACGAGATCCCGGGCGTCAGCTGCGTCAAGCCCAAGGGCGCCCTCTACGCCTTCGCCAAGCTGGACCCCGCCGTGCACAAGATCGTCGACGACGAGCGGCTCGTCCTCGACCTGCTGCTCCGCGAGAAGATCCACATCGTGCAGGGCACCGGCTTCAACTGGCCGCGGCCGGACCACTTCCGCTTCGTCACGCTGCCGCGCGCCGACGACCTGGAGACGGCCATCAACCGCATCGGCCGCTTCCTGTCGACGTACCGTCAGTAGCCCGTCGCCGGCGCGAGGTCCGCCCACAGGGCGACGGCGTCGGAGGCGAGGGGGACGAGCTCCTCCCCGCCGGCGCCCTCGCCCCCTCCCCACCACACGCCCTGCCCCGCGCCCATCGGCCGCTCCTCCCCGCCGGCTCGCCAGCGCCCGCCCCGCACGAGGAGCACCCCGGCGTGTCCGGCCGGCGGCGCGACGGCGCCGGTGACGCGCTCCACCCGGACCGTCCAGCGCCCCCGCCGCACCATGAGGTTCAGCACGCGGCAGGCGCCCCCGGCCGGCCGGGCGGTCAGTTCCAGCTCGCCGGGGAATCCGAGCGGCTCCTCCGGCCGCGCCGTCCGGTCGAAACCCCCCGGCGCCGTCAGCCGTACGCCCTCGCCCGCGAGCAGCGTGAAGGTCCGGTCCACGCCGGGGAACGCCGAGAACGGCCCGTCCTCCTCGATGTCGGCCACGCTCGCCCGCCACGCGAAGTCCGCGGCGCCCGCCGGCCAGGAGACGAGCTCCCGCGTCACGCCCCCGCCGTTGCGCCACCGGCCCGCCACCAGGGTCTCGACATCGAAACGGCGCATACGGCTGACTCCTGGGCTGCGGACGGACGAAGGGCCGCAGGATCCTAACCCGCGCCGCGCCCACCGCCCGTCCGCGCACCCGGATCCGTACCGCGTGCCCCGCCCTCCGCGCTCCGCACCCCCGGGGCGGCCGGCCGGAAAGGGGCACGTCCCCGCATCGGACGGCCCGTGTCAGGCGGCCGCCCGGCGGCGGCCCCGCACGCGGCGCGGGTACGGGAAGAGCCGGGGAGCGCGTTTCGCGGCCACGTCCTCGACCCAGCCGAAGGTCAGCACCAGCAGTCCGGTCAGGGGGATCGCCACCACCAGCGGGAACCACTGGCTGCTCAGCAACCACCGGAAGTGCTCGTAGAAGAAGCCCACGGACCAGAGGGGGTCGATCAGGGGGATGGCGGCCACCAGCGCGGTCTGGTGCCAGAGGTAGACGCTGACGGCGCGCGCGTTGAGCAGGCTGATCAGGCCGTTCCAGCGTTCCAGCGGCCGGGGCCACCGCTCCCAGGAGGGGCTGATGTGGAGCAGGAGGGCGACGAAGCCGAAGGACCACAGGGCCTGGGCGACCGGCCAGCTCTCGATGTCGGTGTGCACGGTCGGATCGACCGGCCGGGTCTGGAGGTACCACCAGCCGGCCACCATGACCAGCGGCGCGACGGACGGCACGACGTACTGCGGGATCTTCCTGAGCAGGCCCTCCTGGTGCGCCATGCCGAGGATCCAGCAGGCGCCGAAGGTGCCGAAGTCGCTGGCGTTCTCCCAGACCCGGCCGTAGAGGAACTCCTGGTCGATGAAGAACGTGTGCATGACGATCACCAGGCCGAGCGGCGCGCACAGCGTCACCACCGGCATCCGCCGCAGCGCCCACAGCATCAGCGGTGACAGCAGGACGAACCAGAGGTACGCACGGAGGTACCAGAGCGGCACGATGATCTGCACGGCCCAGCCCTGCCCCACAAGGTGGTCGAAGCCGCTCAGCGCTTCGGCGTACGGCGGGGTGCTCAGCGGCAGGATCCAGAACAGCAGCTTGCCCCACCACCACGCGGGGTGCCCCTCGGCGTCGGGCCCGTCGCCGTCGAGGATCTGGGCGGTGACCACGATCGCGCCGAACAGCCAGAGCGGCGGCAGCAGGCGGCGCAGGCGGCCCCGGATGACGCCGAGGGCGGGCCTGCTGAGGGAGCGGGTCATCAGCGACCCGGCCAGGGCGAACATCACGCCCATCGACGGGAAGACGAGGGGCAGCCAGAACCAGCCGAAGTTGTGGTAGAGCACCACACGCCCCAGCGCCAGGGCGCGCAGCATGTCGAGGTAGCGGTCCCGGCCGCCCTTGGCGCCGGACGGCGCCGTCGGGACGGACTCCGCCTGCGGCGCCTCCTGGGGACGCGGAAAGGCGGGGACGCGCAGCCGGAGGGTGTCGTGGGTGCCCACGGACTCGAAGGACGCGGTCATGGTCAGGCCTCCACCGGTGCGGCGACCTCGCCGGTGCGCCGGAGCTTCTGCCAGCGCAGCCGGCCACCGGTCAGCGCCGTGATCGTGGACTGCAGCAGGACGATGTACATCAGCTGTCGGTAGACCAGCTGCTGGATCGGCAGGCTGATCAGATGCAGGGGCTTCTCGCCGTCGAGCCGGAAGGCGTACCACGACAGCAGGGCCTGGAGCAGGATGAAGCCGCCCCAGCTGGCGAGGGTGATCGGCGCGTCCGCGAACAGCACGCCGTACAGCAGGAACATGTCGACCAGCGGCGCGAGCAGCGGGGCGACCACGCCGAACAGCACGACGAGCGGCAGACCGAGCCGGCCGAAGCGGCCGGCCGGACCGCGGGAGGTCACGGCACGGCGGTGCTTCCACATCGCCTGCATGCTGCCGTAGCTCCAGCGGTACCGCTGGGACCAGAGCTGCTGGATGCTGGCGGGGGCCTCGGTCCAGGCGCGGGCGCGCTCGGCGTAGACGATCCGCCAGCCGTCGCAGAGCACCGCCATGGTGATGTCGGTGTCCTCGGCGAGGGTGTCGTCGCTCATCCCGCCGACCCGCCGCAGGGCCTCCTTGCGGAAGGCGCCGACCGCGCCGGGGATGGTCGGGATGACGTTGAGCATGTCGTACATCCGGCGGTCCAGGTTGTGGCCGAGGACGTACTCGATGTGCTGCCAGGCGCCGATCAGGCTGTCGCGGTTGCCGACCTTGGCGTTGCCGGCGACCGCGCCGATCGTCGCGTCGCCGAACGGCTGGACCAGCTCGCGCACGGTGGAGGGCTCGAAGACGGTGTCGCCGTCCATCATCACGACGATGTCGTACGACGCGGCCGCGATGCCGGTGTTGAGCGCGCTGGACTTGCCGCCGTTGGCCTGGCGGATCAGCCGGACGAACGGCAGGGCCATCGCCTCGACGATGTCCGCCGTGCCGTCCGTGGAGCCGTCGTCGATGACGATGACCTCGATCGGATGGTCACTGGAGGCCAGCGAGTTGAGGGTGTTCGCGATGCACTCGCGTTCGTTGTAGGCCGGGACGAGGACGGTGACCGGCTCGGTGACGGGCGCTCCCCACGCGTCCCGCCGCCGGGAGCGCCGGGCGTGGAGCGGTGCGAGGATGAGCATCAGCGCGAACCGGCCGAAGTTGAGGAAACCGACGACGGCGAGGAGCGCGACCAGGACCGGCAGGGTGAGCACGGCGGCCTGACTGGCCCAGATGAACACCTTGCCCGCCCACAGCCGGTAGCCGTGCACCGGCACGTTGGCGTCGGTGGCGCCGAGCGCCTCGGAGACGGTGGCGAAGCGGTAGCCCTCGCCCTGCAGCTTGTCGATGATCCGCTCGAGCGCGGCGAGGGTCTCGGTGCGGTCGCCACCCGCGTCGTGCAGCAGGACCAGCGCGCCCGCGCCGGGCTTGCGCGGCATCGCCGCCTCGACGATCGCGTCGACGCCGGGGCGCTTCCAGTCGTCGGTGTCGCGGTCGATGAACGCGGTGAGGTAGCCGCGGGAACCCACGTACTTGATCACCGGATAGTTCCAGTCGTCGAGCGCCGAGGCGTCGGAGGAGTACGGCGGGCGGAACAGCGCGCTGTGGATGCCCGCGACTCCGGCCAGCGCCAGCTGCGTCTGCGCCAGCTCCCAGCTGATCCGCGTCTCGGACTGGTACACGAGGTCGGGGTGGGTGAAGGTGTGCACGCCGATCTCGTGGCCGGCCGCGACGATCTGCCGGATCAGCTCCGGGTGGCGCGTGGTCATCGCGCCGGTCACGAAGAAGACCGCGTGGACGTCGCGGGCCGCGAGCACGTCCAGGATCTTCGGGGTCCACTCCGGCGAGGGGCCGTCGTCGAAACTCAGGACCACGGTGCGGTCGGGGACCTGGTAGCTCACCGGGTGCTCGTTCTTGTCGCCGCGCGCGTCGATGATCGGGCCGCCCTTGAGCAGGGTCTCCGGCACGGTCGTCTTGTCGACCGAGGTCGCGATCCGGGTGTCGTGGAACGCCTCGTTGGTGGCGAGGCCGCGGAGGACGAGGAGCGCGAGCAGGCAGGCCAGCAGGGACAGCGGCATGACGAAGCGCAGCGGCGGCGCGGCCAGTCGGCGCGGTCTCAGCAGGGACTGCCGACGGCGCTGGTGGCGGGACAAGGGCGCTCCTGGAGAGAGGGGTGGTGCGGACGATCGGGCACGCCCGACCCGCCCGCAGCGCTGCTCCGGGCGACACGGCGGTCGCGTCGTGCCAGGGAAGGGCAGGGCGTTCGGCGGGACGGCCGAACTCTTCGGGCGGGGTGTCCGCGCCTTCTAGGGCCAGAAGGGAGGCAGGGGTCCCCCGGTGGGCAAGTAGGCGGGCTTCGGCGGGATCTCCATCGCCGGGGCGTCCGCCTGCATCCCGATCAGGCTGCCGCCCATGGCGGCCGCCAGGATCGCGCCGACCACGGAGACCGGCCAGCCGAAGCGCCGGAACAGACGGCTGCGGAGACCCGACTGGTCGACGAACACCGGTGCCGGAACGGGCTCCTGGGGACTGGATTCGGACACACCGGGCCATGCCGGGTGCGCCGGTTCCCGCCCGAAGGATGTGGAGGTCTGGCGCAACTCGTGTGGCCTTTTTGTGCAGGGACGTAGACGGCTGAAGCGTAGAGCGAACCGTATCGAGCACCCCCGATCGATTGGTGCGAGATATCCGCTTTTGGCATGCCCCGATCGAATGTCGTGACCAGATCGGTATCTCGACGGGGGCGCTTCGCCCCGGTCGGCGGTCGGGTCGGGCACACGCGGAAGAGTGGCCGAAACCCTTCGCTAGGATGACGCCTCACTTCCTGTGAACAGCGTCCGGCGCCCGCGCGAGGAGCATGCCCGGTCATCGCCCCGACGCCTCGCCACCCCACGCCCCAAGGAGCCCGCGTGAGCCAGCCCCGCCGCACCTCCCTTCGCCGTGCGCGGACGGCACTCGTGCTGCCCGCGCTCCTGTGCGCGCTCGCCGCGTGTTCCGCCGACCCCCAGGCCGGCGGGAGCAGCGACGCAGCCGGGCCCGCGCGGGACGCCTCGCCGACGCCCACCGGACCGCCGGGCACCCTGTTCGACGATTTCGACTACACCGGTGCCGACGACCCTTCCTTCGCCGCGCAGGGCTGGGAGGTCCGTACCAGCGGGGGCGGCCCGGGGATCAAGGACAGCTGGGGCGCCGGCGGCGCCGCCTTCTCCTCCGATCCGACGGCCGAGGGGAGCAAGGTCCTGCGGCTGCGCTCCTCCACCGACGGCACGAAGCAGGGCACCACGCAGGTGGAGGTCCAGACCACGAGCCGGAACTTCTTCACGGGAACCTTCGCCGCCCGGGTCCACTTCAGCGACGAGCCCACGAGCGGACGCGACGGCGACCACGTCGTCCAGACCTTCTTCCCGATCTCCCCCTCGGACTCCTCGGAGAACTACAGCGAACTCGACTTCGAGTACCTGCCGAACGGCGGCTGGGGTTCGGTGGGTCCGCAGCTCGACAACGTGAGCTGGTACAAGGCCGACCCGCCGGACCGGGTCCACAACACCCTGAAGCGGCGCCTCGGGGGCTGGCACACCCTGATGATCACCGCCATGGACGGGAAGGTCGTCTACTCCCTGGACGGCAAGAAGCTGTTCACCAGCTCCGGCAAGTACGTCCCGCGCGACCGGATGGACATCCACTTCAGCAACTGGTTCATCGACCTCCCCTTCACCGGCGGCCCGCGCACCTGGGACATGAAGGTCGACTGGGTCTACCACAAGGCCGACGAGGCCGTCTCCCCGGCGGACCTCCGGAAGACGGTGGCCGACTTCCGCGCCACCGGCACCGCCTACGTCAACACCGTCCCGAAGCCCTGACCCCGCCCTCGACGCCGGCGCCGGGACGGACGCCGCCGAGCCCACCGGGCCCCGCCCCACGAAGCGCACGTCGAACCGGGTCGACGTGCGCTTGACCGGTCGACGCGCGCGTCGACCGGTCAAGCGCGCCGGTCCCCGACCGGTTCCCGAAAACGATCGAGGGGCCGTTTCAGAGCGATCTGAAACGGCCCCTCGATCTACGACTCCTTCGAGTCGGGACGACAGGATTTGAACCTGCGACCCCTTGACCCCCAGTCAAGTGCGCTACCAAGCTGCGCCACGTCC
>NZ_BMTV01000003.1:221876-373266 GCF_014649855.1 Streptomyces roseolus
GTGCGCGTCGGCGGCGGGGTGCTTCCCGCGTCGGCGTGCAGGAGAACATTACCTCACTCCACGGGTGGCGATCACACTCCGGGGCGCCGGGGCGGAGAATGGCCGGGTGAGCGAGGAAACCGGAGGGCCGGCGTACGGCCGGGACCGTGACGCGGAGGGGCGGGCGCGCAGTGCCCGGCCCCGGGACGCGCTGGGGCGGCCGTTGCCGTACGGGGCGGCGGGGGTGGCGCGGCAGCCCGAGGGGGTGGTTCGGGCGCCCGGGGAGTCCCTGCGGGAGGCGCAGCGGCTGCTGGACGCCGGGATGCCGTTCCACGCGCACGAGGTGTTCGAGGACGCCTGGAAGTCGGGGCCCGGCGGCGAGCGGGAGCTGTGGCAGGGGCTCGCGCAGCTGGCCGTGGGGCTGACGCACGCCGCCCGGGGGAACGCGACGGGCGGGGCGCGGCTGCTGCGGCGGGGCGCCGGGCGGGTCGAGGGGTACGCGGACGGGGGCGGCGACACGTACGGGGTGGACGTCGCCGGGCTGCTGCGCTGGGCCGACGGGCTGGCCGCCCGGGTGGAGCGGGGCGCGCCGGTGGACGCCGGCGCGGAGGCGCCCCGGCTGAGGGGCGGCCGGGACGGCCGTTAGGCGGGCCCGGTGGCTTTCGCTACCCGGTCAGTCTCTCCTTCAGGACCGTGGTGTGGCTGGTCTCGGGGTCCCGGGTGGCGGTGAGGAGGGTGATCGTGCCGGTCGCGGCGAGGGTGCGGAGGCGGTCGAGGGAGGCGGCTGCCTCGGGGGCGGCGAGTTCGGCCTCGTAGCGGCGGCGGAACTCCTCGTGGTCGCCCTGGCCGGGGCCGTGGTACCAGTGGCGGAGTTCCGTGGACGGGGTGAGGGCTTTGGGCCATGCGTCGATGTGGGCGTCGGCCTTGGCGAGGCCGCGCGGCCAGAGGCGGTCGACGAGGACGCGGGTCCCGTCGTCGGGGGACGGCGGGTCGTAGACGCGGCGGACGCGGACGTCGGGGGTGGCGGCGGGCATGGTTCCAGGGTGCGTGCCCCCGGGGCGCGTCACCCGTCGGCGCGCAGGACGGGCAGCAGGACGGCGTCGACGAACGCGCGGGCGGCGGAGGCGTCGGGGAAGCGGTCCTCCAGGAGTCGTTCGATGCGGAGCAGGCCCATGAGGCTGGGGGCGACGAAGGCGATGGCCGGGTTGTCGGGGGCGACCTCGCCCCGGTCGACGGCGCGCTGGACGACGGCGTCGATGGCCGCGACCTCGGGGGCGATGACGGTCTCGCGGATGCAGCCGCGCAGGTCGGGGTGGTGGAGGTAGGCCTGGGCGACGGCCTCCATGAGTTCGGTGTCGTGCTCGTGGCGGGCCGAGGCGATGCGGGCGGCCTCGTGGAGGTCGCCGGCGAGGCTGCCGGTGTCGATGCCGGTGAAGACCCCGCAGCGGCGGGCGGCGAGGGCGGCGGTGACGAGCCGCGGCTTGGTGCCCCACTGCCGGTAGAGCGTGGCCTTGCCGCACTTGGTGCGGGCCGCGACGCCCTCCATGGTCACCGCGTCGTAGCCGCCTTCGCGCAGGAGGCGGAGCACGGCCTCGTACAGCTCCGCCTCGCGCTCCGGCGTGATCTTGCTGCGGCGGGCGGCGGCGGTGGCGGCCTGCGTCGACATCGGTTCCTCCCGGGCACCTCCGGGGCTCGGCGCGCGGGGCGCGAGCTCCCTTTCCCTGCACATACGAGGGTAGGGGGTGCACAATCGAGACGCAAACGTATCGAGACGCTTGCGTCTCGATGAAATCGGATCTAGAGTTCCTCCGTTTGTTGCACATTTGACCGATTGACGGATGGGAAGTGCCGCGCCATGGCCACCCGGATACGCGGGGCGCTCGGGCTCCGCCCCGCTTCCCCGGCGGAGGGCGGGCGGCCCCCGCTCCTGCGCGAGCTGCTGCTCGTCACCGGGCTCTTCCTCGTCTACAAGTTCGGCCGGCTGCTCGCCAACGGCCACGAGTCCCGCGCCTTCCGCAACGCCGACCTCGTGTGGGACGCCGAGCGCGCCCTCCACCTCCCCGGCGAGGGCGCGGTCCAGCAGCTCCTGCTGCACGGCGAGCCGCTGATCCGGACCGCGAACACCTATTACGCGGTCGTGCACTTCCCGGCCACGATCGCCTTCCTCGCCTGGCTGTACTGGCGCCACCCCGCCCCCTACGTGTGGTCCCGGCGCGTCCTGACGCTGGTCACCGGCGCGGCGCTCGCGCTCCACATCCTGATCCCGCTCGCGCCGCCCCGGCTGCTCGCCGCGAGCGGCCTGGTGGACACCGCGCGGGTCTACGGTCCGTCCGTCTACGGAGCGGTCCCCGAGACGGACTCGATGGCGAACCAGTTCGCCGCGATGCCGTCGCTCCACTTCGGCTGGGCGCTGATGGTCGCGATCGGCCTGATCGCCGCGACCCGCTCGCCGCTGCGCCGGTGGTGGCTGCTGCACCCCGCGATCACTCTCCTCGTGATCGTCGGCACGGCCAACCACTACTGGCTGGACGCGGTCGCCGCGGCCGTCCTGCTCGGCTTCGCCCTGCTCGTCGTGCCCTCGCCCGGACGGCCCGCCGCGACACCCGGCGCGCCCGCCGGCACACCGCCGCCCCTCCCCCGGCGGGAGCCCGCCGCCGGGGGAGGGACCGGGACCGGGGCCGGAACCGCCGCCGGGACCGGGGCCGTACCGACCGGAGCGCGGCGATGAACGGCGCCGCGGGCACCGCCCTCGCGGTGCTCCTCTCCCTCGTCTCCGCCGCCGGGTACGCGCTCGCCGCCGTCGCCCAGGCCCGGCTCGCCGCCGCCCCCTCCACCCCGTCGGGGCGCGGGGCGCTGCGGGCGCTGCTGGCGCGCGGCCAGTGGTGGGGGGCCGTCGGACTCAACGCGGCGGGCGCCCTCGCCCACGTCGCCGCCCTCCACTACGGACCCCTGACGCTGGTGCAGCCGCTCGGCGCGCTGACGCTCGTGGCGGCGCTGCCGCTGGGCGCCCGCACCGCCCGGCGGCGGGTGACCCGCACCGAGTGGCGGGGCGCGCTGTGGACCCTGGCCGGTCTCGTCGGCCTGGTCGCGGTGACCGGTCCGGCCGCGCCCGGCGAGGCGCTGAGCCTGCGCGAGTCCCTGGTGGTGGCCGCGGCGACGGCCCTGCTGATCGCGGTGCTCGCGGGCGGCCGACGGACGGCGGACGGCGCGGGGCGGGGCGGGGTGCGGGCCGGCGGGCTCGGCCACGCCACGGCCTCCGGCGTCGCCTCGGGCGTGGCGTCGGCCCTCACCCAGACCCTCACGGCCGCGCTGACCCTCGGCCTCCCCGGCGGCAGCCCGGCCTGGTGGCAGACCGCCACGCTCGCCCTGCTGATCTCCGCCTTCGCCATGGGCGGCCTGCTTCTCTCCCAGACCGCCTACCGGGGCGGCCTGGCCGCGCCGCTCGCGGTCGTGAACCTCTCCAACCCGGCCGCGGCGGCCGTCCTGGGCGTGGCGCTGCTCGGCGAGACCTTCCGCGCGGGCGCCTGGGGCTGGGCGGCCGCCGCGGCGGCCGCCCTGGTCGCGGCCCGGGGCGTGGTCCTGCTCACGACGGGCGCGCCGGCGCCGTCGGAGGCGGCGTCCGCACCCGTACCGGCGCGGGCGCGGGCGGGGGCGGGGCAGGCGCCGGGGGCGGCGGTCGGTCCGGCCGCGCCCGTCGTGGCGCCGGGCCCCGGCGAGCCGCCGGCCGGGACGGCGGGCCTCGCCGGGGCGCTGGGCGCTGCGCTCGCCCCCGTACCGGAGGCGGAGCCCGTCCGCTGATCCCACCTGCCCGCACCCCCTTAACGTCATCTTGACGACAAGCCGTCGAGCGGCCTATCGTCATAGCGACGACAAGGGGGTTCTCTCATGGCCGACATCACCCGGCGGGCCGGCTGGCGCCACCTCCGCTCCGCGCCCACCGCGCACATCCGGCACCAGCGGGGCGGCAGGCTCGCGCACGACGGGGCCGGGCTCAGCTTCTGGTTCCGGCCGCTGAGCGCGGCGCTCTCCGAGGTGCCGGTGGACGACCGGGAGCTCGCGATGGCGTTCCACGCCAGGACCGCGGACTTCCAGGACGTGAGCGTGCAGTCCACCGTCACGTACCGGATCGGGGACCCGGCGACCGCCGCGGCCCGGCTCGACTTCTCCATCGACCCCGACACCGGCGTCTGGCGGGGCACCCCGCTGGAGCAGATCGCGACCCTGCTGACCGAGACCGCCCAGCAGCACGCCCTCGACGTGCTCGCGCGCACCTCGCTCGCCGAGGCGCTCGTGGACGGCGTGGCGGCGGTGCGCGAGCGGATCACGGACGGGCTCGCCGCCGAGCCCCGGCTGCCCGCCACCGGCATCGAGGTGGTCGCCGTCCGCGTCGTCGCGCTCCGGCCGGAACCCGAGGTCGAACGCGCCCTGCGGACCCCCGCGCGCGAGCAGATCCAGCAGGAGGCCGACCGGGCCACGTACGAGCGCCGGGCCGTCGCGGTCGAGCGCGAGCGGGCCATCGCCGAGAACGAGCTCGCCAGCAAGATCGAGCTGGCCCGCCAGGAGGAGCGGCTCGTCGAGCAGCGCGGCACCAACGCCCGGCGCGAGGCCGAGGAGTCCGCCGCCGCCGACGCCGTACGGGCCGAGGCCGAGGCCGTGCGGAAGGTGCGGCTGGCCCGGGCCGAGGCGGAGGCGGCGCGCGAGGTCGGCGAGGCGCGGGCCGCCGCGCAGACGGCCTGGCTCCAGGCGCACGCCGCCGCCGACCCGGCCGTCCTGAAGGCCCTGGCGCTCACCCGGGCAGCCGAGCAGCTGCCCCGGATCGAGCACCTCACCCTCTCCCCCGACGTCCTCACCGGCCTCCTCGCGAAGCTCGGCGGCGGCAGCGGCGGGGCGGGCGCGTGAGCCTCGCGCCGCGGGCGGTCCTCGTGCACCGCAGGACGGAGTACGAGGAGCTGCTCGCCCGGCACGGGACGCACGGGCAGGCCGCGTTCTTCCTCGCCGCGCGCGGACGCTCGGCCGACGAGGTCCGCGAACGGCACGAGCGGACGCGGCGGGCCCTCGCGGCCGTCGCCGGCGCCGTCCCGCTGACCTGGCGGCAGACCCGGGTGGAGCGCGCGGATCTGGACAGGTTCCTGTTCGGTCCGGAGGACGTCGTCGTGGTCGTCGGCCAGGACGGGCTCGTCGCCAACACCGCCAAGTACCTCGCCGGGCAGCCCGTCGTCGGCATCGACGCCGACCCGGGGCGCAACGCCGGCGTCCTCGTCCGGCACCGGCCCGGCGACGCCCGCCGGCTGCTGCCGTACGCGGCGGGGCCCGGGGTCGCCGCCGACGAGCTCACCATGGTCGCGGCGGCCACCGACGACGGGCAGCGGCTGCTCGCGCTCAACGAGATCTACGTGGGCCCGCCGGGCCACCAGACCGCCCGCTACACCCTCGACGCCCCCGCGGGCGGCGGGGAGGACGGCGCCCCGGAGGCGCAGGCGTCCTCCGGGGTGCTCGCCGGGACCGGGACCGGCGCCACCGGCTGGCTCCGCTCGCTCTGGGAGCAGCGCTCCAGCGGCCTCGCCCTGCCGGGGCCGGCCGAACCGCGCCTCGCCTGGTTCGTGCGCGAGGCGTGGCCCTCGCCGACGACCGGCACGAGCCGGGTCGAGGGGCTCGTCGGGCCCGGACAGGGGCTGCGGCTCACCGTCGAGTCCGACCGTCTGGTCGCCTTCGGCGACGGCGTGGAGTCCGACGCGCTCGACCTGACCTGGGGCCAGACCGTCCGGCTCGCCGTCGCCGACACCCGTCTGCGCCTGGTGGGCTGACCCCGGCCGGACCGGCCGGAAACGATCGGCGGCACTCCCGGGCGCCCCTCAGGGAACGCTAGGGTGGGGCGCTTTGACCGATTTGGGGTGCGGCCACGTGCCCCGGGCGGGTGCCGGCGGCGGCGCGTACCGGCGTCCGCACGGGCACGCCGTCCCCCTCCCCCTCCCGGAAGGCCGGCCATGACCTCTCCCTCCCCCTCTCCCGGCACCGTCACCGTCGCCCCCGCCACCCGCGCCGAGTGGGAGCTCGTGCGGACCTGGGCCGCGGAGGAGGGCTGGAACCCCGGACGGGCGGACGCGGACGCCTTCTTCGCGCAGGACCCGGCCGGCTTCTTCCTGGGTCGGCTCGACGGGGAGCCGGTCTCCGCCGTCTCCGTCGTCACCTACGGGGAGGCCTACGCCTTCCTCGGCTTCTACCTCGTCCGCCCCGAACTCCGCGGCCAGGGCCTCGGGATCGCCACCTGGCGGGCGGGCCTGACCCACGCGGGCGGACGGGCGGTCGGGCTCGACGGGGTGCCGGCGCAGCAGGACAACTACCGGCGCTCCGGCTTCGTCACCGCCTACCGGACCGCCCGCTATGTCGGAGAAGTCCCGTCTCCGGAGCGCCCGGTGACCGGGGTGGTCCCGGCCGGGCGGGTCGATCCCGCGCTGCTCGCGGCGTACGACTCCGCCTGCCACCACGCCGATCGGCCCCGGTTCCTCTCCGCCTGGCTGACGACCCCGGGGCACCGCGCGCTCGCGCGGGTCGTCGACGGGCGCGTGACCGGCTACGGCGTCGTCCGTCCCTGCCAGGACGAGGCCCGCGTCGGGCCGCTGTTCGCGGACGGCCCCGCGGACGCGGCGGCCCTCCTCGACGCCCTCGCCGAGGCGGCCCGGGACTTCGGGGCGCGGTCCGTCGCCGTCGACATGCCCGACACCAACCCGGCCGCCGCCCGCATCGCCGAAGAACGCGGCCTCACCCCGACCTTCGAGACGGCCCGCATGTACACGGGTCCGGTGCGGCCGGTCGCCCGGGAGCGGGTCTTCGGGGTGACGACGCTCGAACTCGGCTGAGGCCCGCCCCTCTCGACCCTCGCCCCGCCCCCCGCCCGCACGGCCCCGCGCTCCGCGGCGTACGCTCCCCTCGCGCGCCCCTTCACGTGCCCGCGAGCGGGTCGGATCCGGCCGGTCCAGCCGCCCGAGGGGCGCGTCCGGGGCGCTCGGGGCGGGTCGCCCCCGGGACTCCGGGCTTCCCGGGCGGGCCCCTCGGGGGGACCCCTCGCCGGGGGTGAGGGGCGACAAGGGTTTTCCCCGTATCGCGTTCACCTTCCCGTTCCCTACTGTCCTCCGCACCGGCGGATATCATCCCCCGCATCGCATCCGACATGTGTCAGGTGCATGCGGGGAGACCCCGCCGGTGACGGCCTTGACCCGGGCCGTCGGCGCCGGTGGCGGCGCACGGGCACCCCAGCCCAGGGACCACGGCAGCGACCCCACTTCGCACCGTGCCTCCCGCGCCGCCGCCACTGCCCGCAACCACGTCGTACTCGAAAGGGCCAGCACTTTGAACGGTTCCAGGCGGAGAGTCATATCCGTGGTCGCCACCGCCGCGATCATCGGTGCCGCTGTCACCACCACCGGGGCGTTCGCCGCCGCCCCGGCCGCTCCCTCGCCGAAGCCCGCTCCGGCTCCGGCTTCGCAGAGCATGCAGGCGCTTCCCACCGCGCCGGTCGAGAAGGTCATCGTGACCTACAAGAGCCAGGCCGCCGAGGCCGGTTCCAACGCGGCCGCGAAGACCGACACCGCCGAGAAGGCCGCGAAGACGGGCGAGGCGCTCTCCTTCGAGCGCCGTCTCGCCGGCGGCGGCGCCCTGGTCGACCTGGGCGAGACCGCCACTCCGCAGGACGTGAACGAGGTCATGGCCGCCTTCCGGGCCGACCCGTCCGTCGCGACCGTGGAGCCGGACGTCCGCGCCTACGCCATGGCCGTGGCCCCGAACGACACCGACTACGCCAAGCAGTGGGACCTCTTCGAGGCCACCGGCGGCATGAACGTCCCGTCGGCCTGGGACAAGACGACCGGCGCCGGCGTCACCGTCGCCGTCATCGACACCGGCTACGCCGCCCACAGCGACCTCGCCGCCAACACCGTCGCCGGGTACGACTTCATCTCGACCTCCGCCGACGCCCGCGACGGCAACGGCCGCGACGCCGACGCCAAGGACGAGGGCGACTGGAACGCGACCGACGGCGAGTGCGGCACCGGCTCCAGGGCGTCGAACTCCTCCTGGCACGGCACCCACGTGGCCGGCACCATCGGCGCCGTCACGAACAACACCAAGGGCATCGCGGGCATCGCGTACAACGCGAAGGTCCAGCACGTCCGGGTCCTGGGCAAGTGCGGCGGTTCGTCCTCCGACATCGCCGACGCCATCACCTGGGCCTCCGGCGGCACCGTGCCGGGCATCCCGGCCAACGCCACCCCCGCCAAGGTCATCAACCTGAGCCTCGGCGGCGCCAGCTCCTCCTGCCCGAGCGTCTACCAGACCGCGATCAACGGCGCCGTCCAGCGCGGCACCACCGTCGTCGTCGCCGCGGGCAACAGCAACGCCAACACCTCCGGCTTCACGCCCGCGAACTGCTCGAACGTCATCACCGTGGCGTCGACCAGCCGCGAGGGCAACCGCTCGTACTACTCCAACTACGGCACCCTCGTGGACGTGTCCGCCCCGGGCGGCGAGACCCGCCGCGCCACCGACACGCCGGGCACCGTCACCACCCCCGAGAACGGCATCCTCTCCACGCTGAACTCGGGCACGACGACCCAGTCGACCGAGAACTACAAGCCCTACCAGGGCACCTCCATGGCCGCGCCGCACATCGCCGGTCTGGCCGCCCTCCTGAAGTCGGCCAAGAGCACGCTCACCCCGGCCGACATCGAGTCGGCGATCAAGAGCAACGCCCGCCCGCTGCCCGGCACCTGCTCCGGCGGCTGCGGCACCGGCATCGCCGACGCGGCCAAGACCGTGGACGCGGTCACCGGCACCACCACCCAGCCGGGCACCGTCTTCACCAACACGAACAACGTGACGATCGCGGACAAGGCCACCGTGTCGTCCTCGATCGCCGTCAGCGGCCGCACCGGCAACGCCCCCGCCGCCCTCAAGGTCGGCGTGGACATCAAGCACACCTGGCGCGGTGACCTGGTCATCGACCTGGTCGCCCCCGACGGCACGGTCCGCAACCTGAAGGCCTCCTCCGGCTCGGACAGCGCCGACAACGTCCTCACGACGTACACGGTCGACGCCTCCAGCGAGGTCGCCAACGGCACCTGGCAGCTGCGGGTCCGCGATGTGGCCACGGGTGACACCGGCTACATCGACTCCTGGAGTCTCACCTTCTGAGCCTCCGCTCCAGCGTTCTGACACCACCCCCCACACCAGCATCACCGCTGGTCAGCGGCGCCCCCGTGGTCTACACCACGGGGGCGTCGCCGGGTTCCGGAAAGGTATCCGACCGGTGCCGGGTGTCCGTATGCCGGACATGGACCCTGGACGGACGCGGCGGGCTCCGTATTCTCTGCGCAGGGCTCATGGGCGGGGCCCACGGGCGGAGGTGGCGACCAGGTGACGACGGTTCCGAACGGCCCCCTGCCCGCACGCTCTCCCGGCACGGCCGGCCCCCCGGCCCCGGTGGGCCGCGAGGAGCTGCTCGCCCGCCTCGAATCCGTCCTCCACGCGCGCGGCCGCGCCCTGCTCACGGGCCCCGCCGGCGTCGGCAAGACGGAGGTCGCCCTGGCCGCCGCCGCCCGGGCCGAGGCCCGCGGCGAGACCGTGCTGTGGCTCGCGGCGCTCCCCGCCGACCGCGCGATACCGGGCGCCGCCGCGGCCGCCCTGGTGGCCTCCGTCGCCAGCACCGTCGCGTGGCCGGGCCCGCGCGCCGCCGAGACGGTCCCGCGCCCCGGTGAGCGGCTCGCCGCCGAGGACGGGCCGGGACGCACCGCCGCCCCCGGCGGCCTGGCGGCCGCCGTCGACGTGCTCCCCGCCGGGGTGTTCGCCTCCGGCGTCTTCGACGACCTGCCGGGACCGCAGCGCACCGCCGTCGCGATGCTCTGCCGCGAGGCCCCCATCCAGCAGGGCGGCTGGGACCCGATCGCGCTGCGCCTCGGCATCGCCCGCATCCTGCGCGTGCTGACCTCGCGCGGTCCGGTGCTGCTCGTCGTCGACGGCGCCGAGTTCCTCGACCCCGACAGCACCGACCTGCTCCGCTTCGCCCTGCACCTCGCGCCGCCGTCGCTGCGGGTGATCGCGGTCGAGACGCCGGAGCCGTACGGGGACACCCACCGCGCCGACGCGCCGGAGCCCGGCACCGGCGCCGCCGGACACCCGGGCCGGCCGGGCGCGGGGCACTCCGCGCACCTGTGGGTGCCCTCCGAGGCCGACCTGCTGCTCGTGCCGCCGCTCCAGGCCGACGAGATCGCCGAACTCCTCATCCACCACCGGCTGCCGTCCCGGATGGCCGGCCGCATCCACCGCGCCAGCGGCGGCAACCCGCGGCTCGCGCTCGCCGTCGGCCGCTCCCTCGCCGACGCCCGCACGCCCGTCCACCACGCGGAGGCACTGACCCTCTCGGGCCGCGCCCGCGACCTCGCCCGCCAGCTCCTGGGCGCCGCTCCCCCGCCGGTGCGGGCCACGCTGCTGCTCGCGGCCCTGGCCCTGCGTCCCTCGGCGACGCTGGTGCGGCGCGCCGGACGGCCCAACGCGGAGGCGGACCTCGCGGCGGCCGAGCGGGCCGGGCTCGTGTCGCTCGCCGAGGACGGCTCGCTCGTCTTCACCGCCGGGCTGCTGCCCTCCACGCTGGTGCACGACGCCTGCTGGGCGGAGCGCAGCGCGGGCCACGCGGCGCTCGCGGAGGTCGTGGACGACCCGGTGGAGGCGGTGCGCCACCGGGCGCTCGCCTCCGACCGGCCCGACGAGGAGCTGGCCGCCGAGGTGGCGGCCGCCGCGGAGACCGCCCGGCGGCGCGGCAACAACGCGCTCGCCGCCGAACTGGCCCTGCTGGCCGCCGAGTCGACGCCCGGCCGGGACGGGGCGCGGCGGATCGCCCGCCTCGTGGACGCGGCCGAGGAGGCGGCCAGGGCCGCCCGCGCCGACCTGGCCATGCGGGCCACCACGGACCTGCTCGCCCGGGACGCCTCCCCCACCGACCGGGTGCGGGCCCGCCTCGCGGTCCTGGACACCGCCGGGCAGGGCCTCACCGACCTCGACGACATGTACGTGCACGCCATGGAGGACTCGGAGGGCGAGACCGCGCTCCGGGCCGCCGTGCAGCTCCGTCTCGCCGTCAAGTACGTCCTCGCGGACGGCGATCCGGAGCGCTCCCGGACGGCGGCGATGGAGTCCGCGGCGCTCGCCGCCTCGGTCGGCGACCCGCGTACGGCCGCGCAGGCGCTGACGGTGCAGGCCCGCATGGAGCGGGCGCTCGGCTCGCCCGACGCCGAGACCGTCCTCGCCCGCGCCCGTGAACTGGAGCTGGCCGAGCGGCCGTTGGGCATCCGGAACGCCGCCCAGATCCTGACGATCCGCCACGCCCTCTTCGACGACCGGCTGGTCGACGCCCGCGACGAGCTGAACGCGCTGCTGCCGCTGGTGCAGCGCCGCGGCTCGGTCGAGGACGCCATCGAACTCTTCCGCACGCTCGCGGAGGTCGAGTCGCGGATCGGCGCCTGCGGGGCGGCGCTCGCGCACGCGGGCCAGTCCCTCGCACTCACCCTGGAGGCCGGCCTCTCCCCCGGACCCGCCTGGTACGCGCTGGCGCTCGCCGAGACCGCCGGCGGCAGCCTGGGCCGGGCGGCCAGCTACGCGCGCCGGAGCGTGCAGGCCTCGGAGGAGGAGGGCGACCGGGTCTTCCTCTCGCGCAGCCGGTACGCCCTCGGGCGCGTCCAGCTGATCAACGGCGACGTGGCGGCGGCCCTGGAGACCCTGCGGCGGGTGCAGACCGACGA
Organism: Streptomyces roseolus; assembly: GCF_014649855.1. Classification (GTDB taxonomy): domain Bacteria; phylum Actinomycetota; class Actinomycetes; order Streptomycetales; family Streptomycetaceae; genus Streptomyces; species Streptomyces roseolus. The sequence continues at coordinate 233,642 of NZ_BMTV01000003.1, forward strand.
GCGGGCGCAGTCGACCGTCGACCCGTCGATGCTGCGCTGGCACGAGGAGCTGGCGGAGGCGCTGCTCGCCCACGACGCCGTGGAGGAGGCGCTCGCGGTGCTCGCCGAGGTGCGTCCGGTCGCCCGGCGCCTGGGCCGTACCACGGTGTTGCTCGGGTGCGACCGGGCGCAGGCGCTGTGCCTGGCGGCGGAGGGCCGGACGGACGAGGCGGCGGAGCTGCTCACCGGGACGGCGAGCCGGTTCGCGGAGGCGGGGCTGCCGCTGGAGCAGGGGCGGGCGCTGATGGCGCTGGCCCGGGTGGAGCGCAAGCGGCGGCGGCGCTCGGCGGCGCAGACCGCCCTGCACGCGGCGGCCACGGTCTTCGAGCGGGCGGGGGCGGCGCCCTGGCTGGCGCTCGCCACGGAGGCGCCGGCCGGCGAGCTGCCGGGGGCGGCGCCGGGCGGCGACGAGACCGCCACGGCGCTGGCCTCGCTGACCGAGGCGGAGCTGCGACTGGCCCGGCTCGTGGGCCAGGGCGCCTCGAACCAGGAGGCGGCGGCCAAGCTCTTCCTCAGCGTGAAGACGGTGGAGGCCCGCCTGACCCGCATCTACCAGAAGCTGGACGTCCGTTCCCGCGCCCAGCTGGCGACGGCGCTGCGCCCCTGACCCGCGCCTCCCGCGCCTCCGGTCTCAGGGGCGGTGGACGGTCACGTACGCGCCGCGTACGGCGGTGCCTTCGGGGCCGCCCTCCGGGCCGGCGGGGGTCCACTCGGCGGTGACGGTGCCGAGGGCGGCGTCGTCCCCGTCTCCCGCGGCCGGCCGCAGGACGCGCCGGAGGCGCAGGGTGAGGGGCTCGGCCCCGTCGCCCGCGCGGACGCGGATGTCGGTGTGGCCGGCGCCGTCGACGGCCCCGAGCGGCTCGACGTCCCCGGTGGCGACGGCCGCGGCGTCGAGGACGGCGGCGACGGTCGGGTCGACGGCGTCGCTGACGGACTGCTGCTGGGGCACGGCACGGCCGGCGAGGAGGGCGTACAGCTCGCCGACGAGGACCGGGTCGTGGGCGCCGTCGTAGATCCAGCGGGTGCCGAGGACGCCGTGTTCGGAGGTGCCGATGAGGGCGTGCTCGGCGCCGTCGAGGGGCTTGCCCCGGTACGTCATCGGCACGAGGTACGCGACGGCGTCCGGACCTTCCCCGTCGGTGACGACCATGAACTCGACGCCGACCTCGCCCTCGGGGTCGTCGAGGCGGAACCCGCCGGCCTTCACCGGTCGCGGGGCGTGCGGCCCGGCGGCGTACCAGGCGCGGGTCGGCAGCCAGTCGGCGAGGAGTTCCAGCTTGGTCGGCCGCATGGTGGTGCGGTGGATGAGGGCCATGAAGGGTCGCTTCCTCTCCTGGGGACTGCCGGTGGCGCCCGTCAACGTAACAGAGGGGGCGCGGGGGCCGGGCCGGGGCCGCTCGGCCCTCGCCGCGGGACGCCGGGACCCTCGTGTGATGATCTGCGGGACGTGGGTCCGGAGGGGACCCGCGGGGGAGAGAGAACATGGGATTCACGGACGCCAACGGCGTCGACCTGTCGGGCGTCACCGGCAGGCTCATCCAGACGGTGGACCTGGTGCAGGGCCCCGCTCCGCAGGCGATAGCCACCGACACCGTCAACGGGCACGTCTTCGTGCTCCAGCTGGAGTCGTCGGCCACCGCGCCGGGCGACTCCGGCAACATGTACCTGAACCGGATCAACCGCACGACGGGCGCGGTCACCGGGTCCATGCGGCTGAAGGGCTTCGGCCACGGGCTCTCCATGGGCTGCCAGCCGGTGGGCGCGGACAGCCACCTGTGGACCGAGTGCGGTCCGGTGCACGTCACCGGCAGCGGCGTCGCGTTCGGGAAGAGCGTGACCCGGTTCAAGTTCGTGGCGGGCGGGGTGCTGGACGCGGCGGCGATCCCGCAGGCGCAGAAGTTCACCCCGCCGGGCTCCACGGCGGGCACGGGCCCCTCGTTCGACCCGACCACCGGCCTGCTGACCGTCATGTACCACAAGGACGGAAAGCGGCACTTCACCCGGTACGACGCGGACCTCGCCGCCACCGGCGACTGGACGCCCGTCGGCACGACCTTCGTCATGCCGGCCGGCGAGGACGTCACGCCGGCCGTGCCGTCCCCGTACCCGCTGAAGAAGACCCTCACCTCGCAGGGCTTCCAGACGCTGGGGAACGTGCTGTACGCGTACCACTGGGCGCCGTACGACGCGGAGACGTACCCGGACACGGTGCCGAGCGCCTTCCCCGGCATCGCCTTCATGACCTCGTACGACTGGACGACCGGGCAGCGCCTCGACCGGCAGGTCGTCACCGGCGCGGACGGCCTGGAGCGGCGCGAGCCGGAGGGCGTGGCGGTCGAGGTCGATCCGGCGACGCAGGAGACCCGGCTGCTGTTCGGCTTCAGCAACACCGTGCCCGGCACGACGGGTTCGCGGGACGTCACGGTCTGCTGGTACCCGACGAAGCCCGCCGTCGACGGCGTGAAGGTGCTCTCCGCCTGGGAGGACCTGACGCTCGCGACCGGCGTCACCGCGGGGGCCGAGCGCCCGCGCGGCCGGCTCGTCGCCCTCGCCGGCACCACCTACCTCCAGCTGCGCGGCACCCTCACCTGCAACCTGACCGAGGACAGCAGGATCGCGACCCTGCCGCACCGGCTCCGCCCGACCCGGCAGACCCGGCAGAACGTGCCGCGGAACAACAACACCGGGCGCTGCGTGTGCCGCGTCGAGGCGAACGTCCGCGGCGAGCTGTGGGCGTACGGCGCCTACGCCGACAACGCGATCACCTGGATCGACCTGGACGGCGTCTCCGTCGCCTGGCGCTGACGCGCCCGCCCCCTCCCGACCTTCCGACTCCCTTTCCGGAGGACCACTTCATGAACACGTCGGCCTCGGCGTCCACCAGCCGCCGCTCCCTGCTCACCGCCGCCCTCGCCGCGCCCGTCGCGGCCGTCGCCGTCCCGCTCGCCACGGCCGCGCCGGCCGCCGCGGAGGTGGTCGACGGCTGCCAGACCGTCGTCGACTGGACCGCCGTCACCCCCGCGGCCGGGATCACCCCCGACGCCGCCGCCCCGCTCCAGGCCCGGGTCATCCGCCTCGCCGGCACCGAGTTCCTGCAGCTGCGCGGCACCCTCACCTGCAACCTCACCGCCGACGCCACCCTCGGTACGCTGCCGGCCACGATCGTCCCGCCCAAGCTGACCCGCGGCGTCGTGCCGCGCAACAACAGCCAGGGCATCAACGCGATCCGCGTGGAGGCGAACACGGCGCGCGCCCTCAAGGTGTACGGCCCCCAGACGTCCAACCCGGTCACCTGGATCCAGCTGGACTCCTTCTCGTCCGTCCTCCGCTGACCCGCCGTCCCCGCCGGGACGGATCGGTCCGGCGGCCATGCCCCCCGCGCACGGCCGCCGGACCGGGCTCTCAACGGCGCGACCGCCCGCTCATGACGTGCCGTACGTTGCGCAGCCGGGCCTCGACGTCGGCGTGGGCGGACCGGGGAGCCGGCCCGGCGCCGCCCGGCACGGCCGCCGGGTTCGGCGTCGCCGGTGCCAGGGCCGGTGTCGCCAGGGCCGGTGTCACCGGCGGCACCGTCCCGGGCGGCGGCTCCGCCGTCGCCTCGCCCCGCCCCTCCCGTACGAGGACGTCCTCCAGCGCCTCCCCGAAACCGAGGCCCACGGCGTAGGCGTCCGCCGTGAACTCGGCGTGGCGGTGGAGCCACGCCACGAGCAGCGGCGCGACCGTGACCGGCACCACCAGCCACCACATGCCCTGGACGACGGTGAGCTGGAAGAGGAACCAGCCGATCATCAGGGTGAGGCAGCCTCCGCAGGCGAACCCCGCCCTGTTCCTGACCCCGAAGAGGAACACGATCAGCGCGAGGACCAGCCGTCCGGCCACGCGGGCCGGCATCGCGTACCAGTCGGCCAGCATCGCGGCCCAGGCGTGCCCGCCCACGTGGTGCCCCAGCTCGTGCGCGAGCACCGCGGCGAGCCGTGTGTCGGACAGCCGGTCCAGCGCGTGCCGGGTGACGGCGACGATGTGGCCCGCGGCCGCGGTCGCGTTGAGCTCGGCCCGCTCCTGGATCCAGAGTTCGTAGTTCTCCCGGTCGACCCCCGCGCGCCGGGTGACCTGCTCCCACACCACGTCGAGCCGCCGCGCCTCCTCCGGCGACGGCCGCCGCATCCCGAACAGCCGCTGCGCGATGGCCGTCTCGACCCGCCGGTTGAAGACGAGCGGCCCGGAGAGCAGCCAGACGATCGGCACCACGACGCCGAGCGCGACGTGGACCGCCGCCGACGCGAAGGTGACGACCCCGAGGCTGATGAGCCCGATCGGCACGGTCAGCAGCAGATGCGACAACGCGGCCCCGTCGAGGCCCCGCTGACGCGCCTTCACCAGGCGTCGCCCGGTGTCCAGTTCGAGGTCGTCCCGGCCGTCTACGCCGTACCCGCCTCCGTACGGGTCCGGAAGAACGGCCGGGGCGGGGGGAAGGGGTGGAACGGGGGCGGCCGGTACGGGCAGGGGCGGCGGAACGGGCGACGCCCCCGGCACCGCCTCCCGACCGGGTACCGCGGAAGGCGGAGCTCCCCCGACGACCGGCCCGGCCGAACCGGCCTGGCCGACCCCGCCGACCGACGGCCCGGCGGGCCCGGGGGACGGGGGCCCCGGGTACGACGGGGGCGCCACCTCGAGGGGATACGGCGGAGGCGTCTCACCGGGATACGGCGGGGCCGCCCCAGCCGGGTCCGCAGGGGGGACGTCCTCCGGGTATGCCGGGGGCGCCTCACCCGGGTACACAGGGGTCACGTCCTCCGGATACGCCGACGGGCCCGGCTCCGGAGACGCGGGAGGGGCGTCGCCCGGGTATGCGGGCGGGCCCCCCTCAGGGGGCCTCGCAGGCGTCTCGCCCGGATACGGCGGTGGCACTTCCCCCGGGAACGGCGGAAGCACTTCCCCCGGGTACGGCGGAGGTGCTTCCCCCGGGTACGAGGGGGGCGCCTCGCCCCGGCGAGCCGGGGGCACGCTCTCCGGATACGCCGGGGTCGGCTCCCCCGGGTACCGCGGAGGCGCGCCTTCCGGGTGTGCGGGGGCCGTGTCCGCCGGGTGGGACGGCGGGCCCGGGGGTGTGGGGTCGGACATGGTGGGGCTCCTGGGGTGGGTGGGGCGAGGGGTCAGCCGGTCAGGAGGGCGCCCGGGAGGAGGACCAGGGCCACGGTGAAGCCGGCCATTCCGGCGCGCAGCCAGCCGTACTTGATCGAGACGATCCGGCTGTTCTCGATGAGGGAGGTGAGGACGGCGGAGTCCGGTGAACGGTCGGTCTCCCGCAGCGCTTCCTCCAGGGCCGCCCGGCCGTGGCGCGCGGCGCCCCGGATGTCGGCGAAGTGGGTGAGCGGCGCGCCGGGGCTCCAGTCGACGGCGCGGTAGCGCGGGACGACGGCCATGAGCAGGGCGATCAGGGAGACGAGGAAGCAGACGGCGCCCGTCCACCACATGACCTGGCCGAGGGCCGCGAGCTGCGTGGGGTGCCAGCCGCGTACGGCGAGCACGCCCACGAGCGCGGCCGCGGCCATGCCCTGCGCGGCCACGAGCACGGAGCCCTTGGTGTCGGCGCGGGCGGCCTCCAGGCGCAGTTCCGCGAGGAGCCGTTCGGCCGTGCGCCGTCCCGGTACCGGGGCGGGCGTCGTCGGCGGCGGCTGCGGGTCGGCGCTCATCGCGGCGGCCTCGGGGGCGTCGGGTACCCGAAGACCTCGCCGGTCCCGCCGTCCTCGCCGGTCCCGGCCCGCTCCGCGTGCTCCGCGGGCGGCGGCGGGGCCTGGGGCGGGAGCGGCCCCGCCTCCTCGCCCGCCCAGGGGCCCGCCCCGGGGGCCGTCTCCGGGGCCGTCGGCCCGGCCGCGCCGGGTGGCAGCCGCCGGTCTCCGCCCTGGTACAGCTTCGCGCTGAGGACCTCCTTCATGACGTTCGCCGCGAGCCGCCGCGGTTCGTCCATCTGGTGCTCCTCCAGGCCGCCGGGCCCGCCGCCGAGCGCCTGGAGGGCGACGTTGAGCTGGTTGTCCATCAGCCGGAGCTGGTCGGCCCGCAGGTTCTCCATGACGAGGCGGGTGTCCTCGGGGTGCCGGGCGAGCTGGAAGGCCATGGCGGCGGGGCCGCCGCGCTCCAGGTAGTACGTGTAGAAGTCGATCTTCTGCGCCTCGATCGCCTGGAGTTCGAGCTCCTGGTTCCCGCGGGCGACCCGGCGCTCGTGGTCGAGGGCCTGGCGTTCGAGCTCGACCTGGTGCTGCTGCCGGCCCTGCGCCAGGGCGCGCTCCGCGGCCAGTTCGTCCTCGCGCATGAGGAGGACGTGCCGGGGTTCGAGCTGCTGCCGGGCGAACTCGATCTCCCGCAGCCGCCGGGCCTGTTCGAGGGTGGCCTCGTCGCGCCGGATCTGGAGGCCGCAGTGGACCGCGAGCCCGGCCCGGGCGCCGATGGGTCCGGCGCTTTCGAGGGCCTTGCGGGCGTGGAGTTCGGCGGCGGCGCTGTCCTCCATGGCGTAGCCGCGGAGCACCGGCCGGAGGATCTGTTCGACGGAACGCTGCACGAGGGCGGGTACGTTGCGCTCCCCGCTGGCGACGAACGCGGCCGGGTCGGTCACCTGCCAGGTGCAGTCGAGCGAGGCCTCGAAGAGGAAGGCGTCGTTCTGGCTGGCGAGCGCGAGCACGGCGGTCGCCTCGTGGCGCCCGGTGTCGACCTCGTACACGCTGGTCCAGCGGCGGGTGGCGAGCTCGGTGCGGCTGGGGCGGCTCGGCGGCGGGAAGGCGTCGAGCGCTCCCTGCGCGGTGGTGAAGACGAGCGCGTGGTCGATCCGGGTGGCCCGCAGCGGCTTGAAGCGGGACAGCTCCTGGATGGTGATCACGGGATCGACGAGGACGGTGTGACGGTGGGCGTCCTGCTGCCACTGGGGCGGCTGGTTCATCATCGTGACGCTGCTCCTTGGAACGGTTCGTACGAGGGGCCGGAGGGGTCGGAAGGGCCGGCGGGGGCGGTGGGCCGCGCTCCGGTGAGGGCGTCGCGCAGCCGGAGGGCGGCCGCCACCGGCACGGGGCCGAGGGCGGCGTCCGCCGGTTCGGCCCGCAGGTTCTCCAGGAGGTAGGCGAGCCGGCGGTGGTCCTCGACGGAGACGGCGAGGAGCGGCAGCAGTCCGGCGAGCGCGGTCTCGGCGCCCGGGTCTGTGTCCGCGGCCCGCACCCAGGTGCGCAGCGCGTTGAGCCCGGACGCCGAGCAGGCGGGGTCGTTGAGGACGCTGCGCCAGAGCGCGGCGAGGGCCTGGCGCAGGGCCGCGCCGTCCGTGCCGGGGGTGGGGTCGGCCCGGCCGAACAGGTCGAGCAGCAGCGGGCGGCCGAAGCCGTCGGGGCCGTCGGTGGGGCCGCAGGCGTGCACCAGGGTGCGCAGCACGAAGTCGCGGGTGGTGCCGCGGGCGAGGCCCGGGAGGTCGGCCCACAGGTCGGCGGCGGCGCCCCAGTCGCCCCGGCCGGCCGCCTCCTGTCCGCCCGCGAGGAGGAGGGCGGCGGCGGACTGGGCGAGCTCGTCGCGTTCCTCCGCCCAGCCGCGGACCGGCCCGCCGCGCGCCTCCATGCGCCGTACGGCCTCGGTGAGGGCGGGCAGGGCCTCGTGGGGGAAGGCGTCGCCGACGAGGGCGTAGGCGCGGACCGCGGTCCAGCGCAGCCGGTGGTCGGAGGCGGTGCACCACTCGGCGAGGATCCGGGAGACGTGCGGGGCGCCGAGGTGGTGGGCGAGGGCGAGCGCGTTGGCGGCGGCGAGCCGGGCCCGCAGCCTGCGGTCGCCGGCCCAGCCGCGGACGAGGAGGGCCATCGCGGACGGCAGGTCGGCCTGGGTCATGACGGCGGCGGTGGCGGCGGCCCGGGTGCGGACGACGGGCCGGGGGTCGTCGGCGAGCAGCCGCAGCCACCTGACGAGGGCGGGGCGGGACGAGGGGTGGCCGGTCCAGACCTCGCGGAGCAGGGTGAGCGCGGTGAGCTTGTCGCGGAACTGGACCTTGGTCTGGAGCACCGGTCCCCACTCGGTCTGCTCCGGCTCCTGGTAGCGCTCGGCGAGGGCCTGTTCGACGCGCTGGGCGCTGGAGGTGCCGAAGACGGGGATGCGGGCCGGTTCGCCGGGGTTCTCGATGCGCTGGAGGAGCCCGTACAGGCTGTCGCCGAGTTCGGCGGTGAGGGGGTAGGGGGCCTCGTCGAAGGTGGCGAGGGCGATCAGGAACGCCTTGTCGTGCAGGGTGTGTTCGGCGCTGTCGAACCAGGCGCGGACCTGTCGTTCGGCGGCGACGTGCCCGAAGGAGCCGAGCGCGGCGAGCGTGACGGTGCCGCGGGCGTGACCGGCGACGTGGTCGGCGAAGCGGGCGGTCTCGGCGACCGGCCGGTGGTGGGAGAGGACGGCCTTGACCTCGGCGAGCCCGAGGAGTTCGGCGACGTCCCGGCCGGCGAGGTCCTTGGTGCGCAGGTGTCCGGCGAGGAGGGCGGCGGGCTCGGGCGGCCGCCACGCCACGTGGCCGGTGCCGGCGGGGACGACGGGGTGCGGTCCGGTGACGAGGACGAGGTGGCCGTCGGTGGCCCGGAGCCGTTCGCCGAGGGCGCGCAGGTGGTGTTCGAGCAGGGGGCGCTCGGGGGTGGCGGCGAAGTCGGCGACGAAGTGGCCGCAGCCGTCGCGGAGTTCACCGGCGAGACGGCCGGCGCCGAGCCCCGGGTCGAGGGCGCGGTAGGAGCGGGCGCCGGCCTCGCGGAGCAGCATCAGGGCGGCGGTGCGGCGGCCGGTGGTGGCGGGTCCGGAGAGGATCACGACGCGGCGCGTCCTCAGCGCGTCGAGCGCGCGCCCGAACGGCCCGTCCTCCTCCTGCCCCTCCCCCTCCCCGGCACCGGCACCGTTCCGCCCTTCCGCGCGCGGCCGTACGAAGTGCCGGGCCAGGTCCTCGACTTCGGCGGCGGGGATCTCGCCGGAGCGCTCCTCGGCGTCACCGCCGAGGTGGTACTCGACCACCTTGCCGCCGAGGACGACGTCGCCGGTGACGTGGCCGCCGCTCACCCCGTGCTGGTCCCCGGCGACGACGGAGCCGCCGATGCGGGTGGAGTGGCCGAGCATGAAGCCGGGGCTGTGGCGGTAGAGGTCGCGGCGGGAGTGCCAGGCGTACTCGGTCTCGGTGCCGGTGTCGGTGCCGTCGTCCTCCGTCGCCGTGCCGCCGTCGGCGGCGGGCGCGCCCTCGGCCGGCGGCGGGGCGGCGGTCGCCGCGTACGGCGGTGCGCCCGGCTCGCCGGGGGCGGGGGGCTGCTCCTGGGGGGTGCTCACGCCTGGCTCCCTTCGGTGCCGCCGAGGACGACGTCGCCGTGGACGGTGCCGCCGCTGACGCCGTGCTGGTTCCCGGCGACGAAGGAGCCGTGGACGACGGGGTTGCCGTGGAAGTGGAAGACGGGCGCGGACCGCGCGGCCTTCGGCTCCGGCTCCCGCTCCGGCTTCGTGCCCCCCTTCGCCTCCTGCGCGGGGGGAGGCGGGGCGGCCCCGGCCGGCGACGGCCGCGGTACGGGACCGGGCGAGGCCGTCGTCTCCGCCGCCCGCGCCTGCTCGGGGTCCGCGGGCCGCCCCTCCCCCTGGTGGATCCAGGCGGCCAGCACGCCGTCCTTCACCTCCACGTCGGCGGGTCGGAAGAGCTCCGGCCTGACGCCCCGGTGCCCGTGCCGGACGATGCCCTCGTAGACGGGCGCGCTGACGGCGAGGACGGCGTGCTCGCGGGGGCGGGCGGCGAGCGCCGCGCGCAGGACGTCGGCGTCGAGCAGCCGGCACGCCTGGTTGAGGTCGTGGCCCACGATGCCGCCGGTGGTCCTGGCGTGGGGGTCGTGGGCGACCTCGCCGGAGGCGAGGACCATCCGCAGGCGCATCTGCGCGCTGTCGGAGGCGAGCAGGTTGTGCTCGTGGAGCAGGTCGGGGGCGGTGGTGAGGAGGGCGCGCAGCAGGGCGGTCTTGGCGACGTCCCCGCTGAGGAGCACGATCAGGCCGTCGCCCCGGTCCTCGCGGTACTGCTGGGTGGGCTCGACGCCGGCCGCCTCCAGCGTCCGGTCGACGAGATGGTTCAGACGGCGCCGGAGCACGGCCTGCACGACGTCGTCGCGACGGCTGAACTTCTCGATGTCGAGGAGCAGGATGGTCCGGTTGACAGGCTCGCGCATGGGCGCCTTCCACGGGTGACGGGGCCTTCGGTGGGGCCGGGGGGATCGCGACGATGTCAGTCGCGGGGGGCTCGGGGCGACGGCAGCGGACACACCGCTTCTGTGACCGTGTGCACAGAAGGCCGGGGGTCGTGCGTCGCGGGGCGTACGGAGGCGTCCGGGGCGCGCGGGGGTGACGCGGAGGCGCCCCGGGGGGGGCGCTCAGGTGGTTCCGGCGCGCGCTATCCGGCGGAGTACGTCAGGTCGCACGACGACGAGGCCGCGCCGGCCGGTGCGTACGATGCCGCGTTCGCGCAGCTGTTTGAGGAGGCGCGCGACGGCCTCGCGGGAGGCGCCGACGGAGCCGGCGAGTTCGCTCTGGGTGAGTCCGGCGGTGAGCTGGACGCCGTCGGCGGACTCCTCGCCGTGGGTGCGGATGAGTTCGAGGAGCAGCAGCGCGAGGCGTTCCTGCACGTTGAGCGAGGCGTACTGGACGCGGCGGCGGTCGCTGTCACGGGTGCGGTCGGCGGTGAGGGCGAGCAACTTGCGCGCGATGCGGGGGCGTTCGTCGAGGAGGGCGCCGAAGCGGTCGGCGTCGAAGGCGAGGGCGTCGACGTGTTCGAGGGCGGTGACGGTGGCGCCCCGGGGCCGGCCGCTGAGGAGGGCCTGTTCGCCGACGATGTCGCCGGGGCCGCGGAGGGCGAGGAGCGCCTCGTAGCCGTTGGGGGCGGCGGAGGTCACCTTGGCCCAGCCGGCGAGGACGACGAGGACGTGGGTGGAGGGTTCGTGCTCGCGTAAGAGGATCTGGCGCGCGGGGAAGGCGAGGGGGCTTCCGTCGCGGAACAGCGCCTGTCTGTCGTCGGATTCCAGCCGCGCCACGAAGGGGACCTGGTCCTCGAACTGCGTCACCTGTCTTCTCCCGCCCCGCCCGCCTCTTCTGGGCCGTTTCCGCGCCTGAGACAAGCCGGGAGGTTAGCGCATCGCGGAGGGAGGTTCCTCCCGGGCGCCGGAGAGGACGGCGGGGGTGGGGCCGTCGGGGCGGACGGTGAGGCCGTAGGCGGTGCGGTGGGGGCGGGAGCGGAGGCGGGGCACCGGGCCGGGCAACAGGTGCTCGAGGAGGGTGACGGACTCGCGGAGGGCGAACTGGAGGCCCAGGCAGGCGCGGGGGCCGATGCCGAAGGGCAGGTAGGCGCCGGGGTGTCCGGGGCGGCGGCCGGGGGCGGTGAAGCGGGTGGGGTCGAAGTCCTCCGGTTCCGGCCAGAGTTCGGGGTCGCGGTGGGTGAGGTAGGGGCAGACGAGGAGGTCGGTGCCGGCCGGCAGGGCGTGACCGGCGAGGGTGTCGGCCTCGGCGGCGTGGCGGGGGAGGATCCAGGCGGAGGGGTAGAGCCGGAGCGTCTCGTGGACGAGCGCCTGGACGGCCCGCTGCCGCTCGGGCGAGCCTTCGGGGCCGGCGGCGAGGGCGTGGGCGCGGGCCTCGGGATGGCGGTCGAGGAGGAGGTACAGCCAGGTCAGGGTGGTGGCGGTGGTCTCGTGTCCGGCCACGAGGAGGGTGACGAGTTCGTCGCGGATGAGCCGGTCGGTGTACTCGGGCCTGCTCTCGGCGGCGTCGACGAGGACGCGCAGCAGGCCGGGGCCGTCGGGTCCGGCGTCGGCGCCACGGGCGGCGCGGACGGCCCGTTCGGCGACGGCGTCGATGCGGGCGATGTCGGCGGCGACGGCGGCCTGGGCGGCGAACGCGTCGGCGGGCAGGCTCGGCAGGACGGCCACCACCTCGGCCACGGCGCCGAGTTCCGCCTCGGTGGCGGGGTCCAGCGGGTGACCGGTGAGGGCGCGCCAGATGGTGTCGAGGGCGAAGCGCCGCATCTCGTCCCCGAGGTCGAAGACCTCGCCGGTGCGGGCGTACTCCTTCCAGCGCGCGGCCGCCACCTGGGCGGCGGCGGCGATCCGCCCCTCGTAGCGGCGCATGCCGGGGCCGGTGAACTGCGACTGGAGGAGGCGGCGCTGGCGCTGCCAGGCCTCGCCGGTGGCGGAGAGGACGCCGTCGCCGACGAGGACGCGGGCGCGGTGCGAGCGCTTGACGTACCGGTCGGGGTGCTGGGCGAGGACGTGCCGGACGGCGTCGGGGTCGGTGACGAGCACGGTGGGCGCGGCTCCGGGCGCGGGACGGAACGCGCCGACGCCGCCGAGCCGTTCGCGCACGAGGGTGAGCAGGTCGACCAGCTCGCCCCCGTCGGCGCGCCACCGGGTCACGAGGTCGGGGTCGAGTTCGGGGATGCCCACGGAACGGCTCCTGTTCGGCGCCCGCACGCCCGCGCGTGCGGGGAGGGTGGCGCACGGTCACCTCGCACTGTAGGGGCGGGGCGGCGCGGGGCGACAGCGCGCCACCGGACGGGAGCCGTCCCGTTCCGGCGTGAAGCGGGCTTTGTTCGGGGGGTGTTCGGGGGGAGCTCGGGGGCGGGTGAAAGGAGGATCGATACGTCGACTCCGTTGACGTGCTCGCAACAGTAAGGAAGCTTTACTGACAACTGAGAACTGAGAACTGAGAACTGACAACTGGCAGCTGTCGGCCGGCAGCCGACATTCGGCAGGAGGAGACGACCCCATGCGCAGAGCGATCCCAGCCGCGGCAGCCGCGGCCCTCGCCGGCCTGGTCGCCGCGGGGCCGCTGACCCCGTCGGCCCGCGCCGACACCGCGCCCGCCCTCACCGCCTCGATCGCCCGGGCGAGCGCCTGGAGCAGCGGCTACGGCGCCGACGTGACCGTGGCCAACGCCGGGGACGCCCCGGCGGCGGGCTGGACGGTCGAGTTCGACCTCCCCGAGGGCACCTCGGTCACCAGCCACTGGTCGGCGACGAAGACCCGGAGCGGCCGGCACTACACCTTCACCGACGTCTCCTGGAACGGCTCGGTCGCACCGGGCGGGACGCAGGGTTTCGGCTTCAACGCGAGCGGCCTCGGCCTCCCGCTCAACTGCACGGTCAACGGCGCCCCTTGCGGGGGCGGCACCCCGACGCCGACACCGACGCCCACCCCGACGCCCACGCCCTCGCCGACCCCTTCACCGACTCCCACGCCGACACCGACCGCCACCCCGACCACGGCCCCGCCCACCGGTCCCGTCGTCGACGTCGCCACCGCCGCGCAGCTTCAGGCCGCGCTCGCCTCCGCCGCGCCCGGCCAGACGATCCGGATGGCACCCGGCGAGTACCGGGGCTCCTTCGTCGCACAGCGGCCCGGCGCCGCGGACCGGCCGATCACGCTCACCGGCCCGCGTACGGCGGTGCTCGTCAACGACGGGCCCTCCGGCAGCGGCCCCTCGTGCCCCGTGCCGACCGCGGGCTGGGACCCGGGCTACGGCCTGTGGCTGTACCGGGCGCCGTACTGGAACCTGGAGGGCTTCACCGTCCGGGACTCCAAGAAGGGGCTGGTCGTCGACGCCTCCCCGCACGTGACGGCGGACGGGCTGCACGTGCACCGCGTCGAGGAGGAGGGCGTGCACTTCCGCCGCTCCTCCTCGGACGGGGTGCTCCGCGACTCGACGGTCGAGGGGACGGGACTGGTCCAGCCGGGCTACGGCGAGGGCGTGTACATCGGCTCGGCCGGATCCAACTGGGGCTGCCACGGCAACGAGGGCGGCGCCGACCGCTCGGACCGGGTGCTCGTGGAGAACAACCGCATCGGCCCGAACGTCGCCGCCGAGGCCGTCGACGTCAAGGAGGGCACCTTCGGCGGCGTCATCCGCGGGAACGCCTTCGACGGGCGCGGGATCACCGGCCAGAACTCGGCGGACTCGTGGATCGACGTGAAGGGCGTCGACTACCTCATCGAGGGCAACACCGGCACGTTCACCGCGCCGGGCACCTTCGCCAACGGATACGAGACCCACAACCCGGCCACCACGCCCGCCTTCCCGAACGGCTGCGGCAACGTCTGGCGCGGCAACGACTCGGACCTGGGCGGGGTGGGTGCGTACGCCGTCCGGATCACGTCGACGTCGAAGTGCCCGGGCCGGCTCAACGTCGTCCACGCCTCGAACACGGTGCGCGGCGCCACGACCGGCCTGACCAACATCGCGGTCACCCCCTAGGCGTCGCCCCCGTCCCCGTCCCCCGCTCCGGCTCCTCGTCCGGCCCGTCCTCCTCCCCGTACGGCTCGAACCAGTGCCGGTCGAAGTACCGGGCGGTGGAGAAGGGATGGTGCCGGTCGGTGAGCAGGCGGTACAGGAACTCGGTGATCGTGCCGTCGAACCTGACCCAGGAGTCGAAGTCGTCCTCGACCGCGACGATCGGCCAGCGGTCGGGATCGCGGCCCTCGGTGAGCCAGTAGAACGTGTCGGCCTGCTCCGTGTCCCCCCACTGGAGCAGGCCGCCGGGCGCGGGGTACACCGCGTAGGGCTCCCACGGCGCGCCGCCGTGCGCGCGCACGTGCTCGGCGAGTCCGAACGCGTTCCCGACGAGGTCCGAGCCGTGCCCGCCCGAGCCGGGCACGTACAGCCGGAGCCAGCCGTCGAAGGCGCCCTCGCCGAAGGCCTCGGCGAGCTGCTTGTAGTCGACGGGGAGCGCCGTGCCGAGCCGGGCCTCCTCCGCCGCCCAGTCGACCGCGTGGCGGGGCGCGGCGAGGTCCCGGCCGGTCGTGGCGAGGACCCCACCCAGCCAGGTGGCCCCCTCGGGGAGCCCGGCGGCCGCGCTCCGGCCTTCGGCGACGACCAGCACGGGCCGGACGCCGAGCGGACCCCGTACGGCTCCGAGTCCGATCCACCGGCCGCCGTGCGACCAGCCCCGCATGCCGACGACCCGGTCCCCGAAGGGCGTGAGCAGCGGCAGTCCGGTGAGCTCTGTGACGTACGGGTCGACGTCACCGTCCCGCGCGAGGTCCCGCGCCCGCCCGTACCGCTCGACGAGCGCCCGCCGGAGGGCGTCGAAGGCGGCCTCGCCCTCCGGCGGCGTCATGCAGACGTGTCCGTCGGGGTGCCCGGGCTCCGCACAGCGGAGCTCGTCGGTGTCCGCCCAGGCCCGGCGCCGCAGAAGGGCGAGGAGCTCTTCGAGGGTTTCGGCGGGGACGGGGGCAGGGGCTTCGTCGTACGCGCGTGGCAGGTTCACGCCGGGCATGCAACCAGACGCCACCGACAACCGGCCCCGACGGCCGGGCCCCACGGCCGGGACCCCCGGGGCGGGACCACCGGGCCACCGGGCCACCGGGCCGGCACCCTCACCGCGCCGGGGCACCGCCTCGGGTCGCCGCGCCGGGGCACCGCCCCAGGTCGCAACCTCGGGACACCGCTTCGGTCACGAGCAGCAGCGCGCGACCATGGCGGGAAACTCTGAATGGTGATTCACTTCTTCCATGGCCTACCGCAAGACCCCCGCCGAGCTCCGCCGGCTCGAAGCCGCCCGGGAGCACCTGGTCGCCTGCGCCACCTCCGTCGTCGCCGAGGTGGGCTGGGCCCAGGCCTCCGTGACGGCGGTCGCCGACGCCGCCGGCATCGCGGCCGGCTCCGTCTACCAGCACTTCCCGTCCAAGACCGCGCTCGCCGTGGAGGTCTTCCGGCGTGCCGCCGGGCGCGAGGTCGAGGTCCTCGGCGAGGTCCTGGCCGCGCCCGGCGACCCCGTCGAGCGGCTGAGCCGCGGCGTCCAGGTCTTCGCCCGCCGCGCCCTGGAGAACCGCGGGCTCGCCTACGCCCTGCTCGCCGCCCCGGCCGAGCCCGCCGTGGGCGCCGAGCGGCTCGACTTCCGGCGCCGCTACCGCGCGCTCTTCGCCGCAGTGGTGCGCGAGGGGATCAAGGAGGGGGTGCTGCCGGAGCAGAACGGGGAGATCACCGCCGCCGCGCTCACCGGCGCGGTCGGCGAGGTCCTCGTCGACCCGCTCGGCCACCCCGGCACGACCACCACCGACGCCCTCCTCGCCGAGCTCACCGCGATGGCACTGCGCTGCGCGGGCGCCCCCGCAGCCTGACCGTCGACCCGAGCACCGCCCCGACCGCCCCGACCGCACCGCGTCGGCCCGCAACCGTCCACCCCGCGACCGCCCGCCCGACACCGCCTTCCGGAGGAGCGCACACCGTGACCACCACTCCCGGCTCCGGCCCCGCCCCGAGCACGCCCCAGAGCCGTCCCACCGCCGTGACGCACGCCGTCACCAACCAGGCCCCGCCGCTCACCGGCCACGACGCCGCCGACGACCCGGTGCTGCTCGAAGGCCTCGTCCGGGAGGGCGCCGACTGGCACCTGGAGGACCTGCACCGCTTCGGCCGGGTCGTCACCGGCGAGGAGGCCCAGCACTGGGCCGACCAGGCCAACCGCAACGAGCCCGAGCTGCGCACCCACGACCGGTACGGCAACCGCGTCGACGAGGTCGAGTTCCACCCGGCCTACCACCGGCTGATGGAACTCTCCGTCGGCGAGGGCCTCGCCGGCGCGGCCTGGGCCGACGAGCGGCCCGGCGCCCACGTGGCGCGCGCCGGCGGCTTCATGCTCGCCTCCACGCTGGAGGCGGGCCACCTGTGCCCGGTCTCGATGACGTACGCCGTCGTCCCCGCGCTGCGCCACTCCCCCGAGCTCGCGAAGACGTACGTGCCGCTGCTCACCAGCCGGACGTACGAGCCCGGCCTGCGCACCCCGACGGAGAAGCGGGGACTGCTCGCCGGGATGGGCATGACCGAGAAGCAGGGCGGCAGCGACGTCCGCGCCAACACCACCTCCGCCACCGAACTGCCCGACGGCACCTGGCGGTTGCGCGGGCACAAGTGGTTCACCAGCGCGCCGATGAACGACCTCTTCCTCGTCCTCGCGCAGGCGCCCGGCGGGCTCTCCTGCTTCCTCGTCCCGCGCGTCCTGCCCGACGGCAGCCGCAACACCTTCCGCATCCAGCGGCTCAAGGACAAGCTCGGCAACCGCTCCAACGCCTCCAGCGAGCCGGAGTTCGACGACACGGTGGCGTGGCTCGTGGGCACCGAGGGCAAGGGGGTGCGGACCATCATCGACATGGTGACGATGACCCGCCTGGACTGCGTGCTCGGCTCCGCCGCCGGCATCCGGGGCGCGCTCGCGCAGGCGGCCCACCACGCCCGCCACCGCTCGGCGTTCGGCGCCCTGCTGATCGACCAGCCGCTGATGCGCAACGTCCTCGCCGACCTGGCCCTCGAATCGGAGGCGGCCACCACCCTCGGCCTGCGCCTCGCCGGCGCCGCCGACCGCGCCCGCCTCGGCGACGAGCGCGAGCGCGCCTTCCTCCGTCTGGCCACCGCCGTCGGCAAGTACTGGGTCTGCAAGCGGCAGCCCGCCGCGGTCGCCGAGGCCCTGGAATGCCTCGGCGGAAACGGCTACGACGAGGCGTCGGGCATGCCGCGCATGTACCGCGAGGCTCCGCTCAACAGCATCTGGGAGGGCTCCGGCAACGTCAGCGCCCTCGACCTGCTGCGCGCCCTGGCCCGCGAACCGGAGGCCCTGGACGCCTTCCGTACGGAGGTGGAGGCGGCGTCCGGCGCGGACCGGCGGCTCGACGCGGCCTGGACCGCCCTCCAGGGCGAGCTGCGCCTCACCGAGGACGCCCCGCTGCGCGCCCGCCGGGTCGCCGAGCGGGCCGCGCTGGTCCTCCAGGGCTCGCTCCTGGTCCGGCACGCCCCGGCGGCGGTGGCCGACGCCTTCTGCGCGTCGCGCGTCGAAGGCGACCAGGGCCTCGCCTTCGGCACCCTCCCGCCGGGCACGGACTTCGCGGGCCTCCTCACGCGCCTGCCGGTCTGACACGACCGGATCCGCCCCCGCCCCGGAAGGTTTCCGTGACGGGGGCGAATCCTTTTCGGGACCCCGTGGCTCCTATCCGCGTACCGGCCGACCGGGCCGGCCCCACCGGAAGGAGACATCATGCTGATCACCGGCCTCGTCGCCGGAGTCCTGCTCGTCGGCGCGTGCACCTGGCACCTCGTGCGGCGGTACAAGAGCCGCGCCTGATCCGAGCCCGCAGAGCACGAGGGGAAATCCGTGAACCGACCCTTCTCCTGGCCCGACGAACGGCTGGTCAAGGCGGCGCAGGACGGCGACGTCGCCTCGCTGACCACCGTCGTCATGGAGTCCCAGCCGCACGTGCGGAAGTTCGCCCGCTCCCTGTGCGCCTCGCCGCAGGACGCGGAGGACGCGGCGCAGGAGGCGCTGATCATCCTGTACCGGAAGATCGGCACCCTGCGGGCGTCCGGGGCGCTCGCCTCGTGGATGTTCCGCATCGTGCGCAACGAATGCCTCCGGCAGGTGCGCGGCCTGGTCCGGCGGGGCGAGGAGCCGGAGGACGCCCCGGAGGCGGCGTCGGAACCCTCCGCGGAGGAGGCCGTCCTGCACCGCCTGGAGGCCCGGCGGATCGCCGCCGCCGTCGGCGCCCTCCCCCGCGACCAGCGGCAGGTCCTGATCATGCGGGACGTCCAGGGCCTGCCCGGCAGGACCGTGGCCCACGCCCTCGGCCTGAGCAACGCGGCGATGAAGTCGCGCCTCCACCGCGCCCGCGCCGCCCTCCGCCAGTCCCTGTCGGCCCCGGACCAGTTCCCCGGGGCCCGCCCCACCGAAGGAGACCCGCACCCGTGACCACCACCACTCCGCCCGTCCTCGACACTCCCGCCGGCGCCCGGGCCCACACCGTCGCCGTGAAGCCGGCCCCCCGGGGCCCCGACCACGCCGGCACGTCCCTCCCGCGCCACCTCGCGCGCGGCGCGCTCGGATTCGGGCTGCTCATCGGGGCGGTCGCGCTGCTGCCGGCGACCGGCCCCGTCAGCCTGCTCGCCGTCCCGCCGGCCCTGCTCGCCCTCCGGGGCTGCCCCGCCTGCTGGGCGGTCGGACTGGCGCAGACGATCTCCCGGGGCCGTCTGGAGCGGCAGTGCGCCGACGGCGTCTGCACCCTCGCCAAGGCCCGCCCGCGTCCCGCCGCGCCCCCGCCCCGGCCGTAAATCCCGCGGGTTCCCGGGGACGGGCTGTTAGGCTGGTGAGGACGTTGATCGTGTATCGAGGAGAGCAGCAGACGTGGCGGGTGACGACGACATCTCCGGGTGAGATCCGGATCTGACGGCCACCGGGAGCGCCGAGGAGCGCACACCGGGGTGGCCCGTTCGTCGTACCCCAGCACTCAGTCCCCCGTCTGCCCGGGGCGGAGCCGTGTCCGCGCGTCCGCCGCCGCCCCCTCCCTCCCCGCGAGGTCGTTCCCGTGTCCCACGCCACCGTCGTCTGCTCCGGCCTCTCCTTCTCCTGGCCCGACGAGACCCCCGTCTTCGACGACCTGTCCTTCAGCCTGGGCGCCGGCCGTACGGGCCTGGTCGCGCCCAACGGCTCCGGGAAGAGCACCCTGCTCAAGCTCATCGCCGGCGAGCTGCGGCCCACCGGCGGCTCCGTCACGGTCGGCGGCGCCCTCGGCCACCTGCCGCAGAGCCTCCCGCTGACCGCCGACCTCACCGTCGCCGACGTCCTGGGCGTCGCCGACGTCATCCGCGCCCTGGACGCCGTCGAGTCCGGCGACGTCGCCGAGGAGCACTTCGCCACCATCGGCGACGACTGGGACGTCGAGGAGCGCACCCGCGCCCAGCTCGACCGGCTCGGCCTCGGCGCGCTCGCCCTCGACCGGACGCTCGGCACCCTCAGCGGCGGCCAGGTCGTCTCCCTCGGGCTCGCCGCGCAGCTGCTGAAGCGGCCCGACGTGCTGCTGCTCGACGAGCCGACCAACAACCTCGACCTGGAGGCCCGGCACAAGCTGTACGACGCGCTGTCGGACTTCGACGGCCTCCTCCTGGTCGTCGCCCACGACCGGGCGCTGCTCGACCGCATGGACTCCATCGCCGAGCTCGGCGGCTCCCGACTGCGCCTGTACGGCGGCGACTTCACCTCCTACGAGGAGGCCGTGCGCGCCGAGCAGGACGTCGCCGAGAAGAACGTGCGCCACGCCGAGCAGGAACTGAAGCGCGAGAAGCGGGAGTTGCAGCAGGCCCGCGAGCGCGCCGAGCGCCGGGCGAGCAACGCCGCCCGCAACCTCAAGAACGCCGGCCTGCCCAAGATCTTCGCCGGCACCATGAAGCGCGGCGCCCAGGAGTCCGCCGGCCGGGCCGGCCAGACCCACGCCTCCCGGGTCGGCGAGGCGCAGGCCCGGCTCGACGAGGCCGGGCGGGCGCTCCGGGACGAGCAGCGGCTGGTCCTGGACCTGCCCGACACCCAGGTGCCCGCCGGGCGCGACCTGTTCCTCGGCGAGGGGCTGCGGGTCCGGCACGACGGCCGCGAGCTGTTCGGCGCGGGCGGTGTCGACCTGTCCGTGCGCGGCCCCGAGCGGATCGCGCTCACCGGCCCCAACGGCTCCGGGAAGACCACCCTGATGAGGATCGTCTCCGGTGAACTGGC
The DNA here is from genome assembly GCF_014649855.1 of Streptomyces roseolus. Lineage (GTDB taxonomy): Bacteria > Actinomycetota > Actinomycetes > Streptomycetales > Streptomycetaceae > Streptomyces > Streptomyces roseolus. Next base: position 254,202 of record NZ_BMTV01000003.1, read on the forward strand.
CCCGGACGCGGGGGAGGTCAAGCGGGGCGGCGGACGCGTCGCCGTCCTCTCGCAGCGGCTCGACCTGCTCGACCCGGAGCGGACGGTGGCGGAGAACTTCGCCGCGTTCGCGCCCGAGCGGCCGGAGGCGGAGCGGATGAACCTGCTCGCCCGCTTCCTCTTCCGGGGCGCCCGGGCCCACCTGCCGGTCGGGGTCCTCTCCGGGGGCGAGCGACTGCGGGCCACCCTCGCCTGCGTGCTGTACGCCGAGCCGGCCCCGCAGCTGCTGCTGCTCGACGAGCCGACGAACAACCTCGACCTGGTCGGCGTGGGCCAGCTGGAGGGCGCGCTCCAGTCGTACCGGGGCGCGTTCCTCGTGGTCAGCCACGACGAGCGGTTCCTCGCCGAGATCGGGGTGGACCGCCGGCTGCGCCTTCAGGACGGCGCGCTGCGGACCGTGGGGGCCCCGGAGTGACCGGCGTCCAGGGGCCGGACCCCGACCTCTGGTAGGAAACCTTACTATCCGCTAGCATCCCGGCAGCGGCCCGGCGCGGCGGCCCTCCCCGAGGGACGTGACGCGCTCAGCGAGAGCTCTGACCCGGCCGCCGAGCACCACCCCGTCGTGTGGCGGCCCGAACGCCACGCGGTCGGCCGTCCGCGCCCTTGTCCCAGGGTTCGCCCTAGGGCGCGGACGGCCCCCACCGTGGTGCCCCGGCACGGTGTCCAGCTCTCCCCCTCAGGCCAGGGAGCCAGGTATGCGCCTGTTCGCCTCCGCCCCACCTCGCCGCACCACCGCCCCCTTCTCCCTCGTGCTCGCCGCCGTGCTGCTGCTCGTCGGCGGGCTCCTCCTCGCCCTGCCCGACCGGGCCGCCGCCGCCGACACCCTGATCTCGCAGGGCCGTCCGGCCACTTCGTCCTCCGTCGAGGACGGCACCTTCGGACCGGAGAAGGCCTTCGACGGCGACCCCGCCACCCGCTGGGCCAGCGCCGAGGGCGTCGACCCGCAGTGGCTCCGCGTCGACCTCGGCCCGTCCGCCACCGTCTCCCGCGTCAAGCTCGTCTGGGAGGCCGCCTACGCCACGGCGTACCGGGTGGAGATCTCCGCCGACGGCGTCACCTGGACCCGGCTCGCCACCGAGACCGCGGGGAACGGCGGCACCGACGACTGGACCGGACTCACCGGGCAGGGCCGTCACCTGCGCGTCCACGGGACGGCGCGCGGCACCCCGTACGGCTACTCGCTCTACACGGTGGAGGTGTACGGCACCAGCGGCACGACGCCGCCGCCCACCGGCGCCTTCACGGTCGTCGCCGCCGGTGACATCGCCGCGCAGTGCACGGCCTCCAGCAGCTCCTGCGCCCACCCGAAGACGGCGGCCCTCGCCCAGCGGATCGCCCCCGCCTTCTACCTGACGATGGGTGACAACCAGTACGACGACGCCCTGCTGTCGGACTTCCGGAACTACTACGACAAGAGCTGGGGCGCCTTCAAGGCGAAGACCCGGCCCGTCCCCGGCAACCACGAGACGTACGACCCGGCCGGGCCGCTCGCCGGCTACAAGGCGTACTTCGGCTCGATCGCCTACCCGCGGGGCGAGCCGTACTACAGCTACGACCAGGGCAACTGGCACTTCGTCGCCCTCGACTCCAACTCCTTCGACGACCCCGCGCAGATCCAGTGGCTCAAGGACGACCTGGCCCGCAACACCAAGGGCTGCGTCGCCGCCTACTTCCACCACCCGCTGTACTCCTCCGGCGGCCACGGCAACGACCCCGTCTCCAAGCCGGTCTGGAGGATCCTGTACGCGGCCGGGGCCGACCTCGTCCTGAACGGCCACGACCACCACTACGAGCGCTTCGCCCCGCAGGACCCCGACGGGCGGGCCACCGCCGGCGGCATCGTCGAGATCGTCGGCGGCATGGGCGGCGCCGAGCCCTACGACATCGAGACCGTCCAGCCGAACAGCCAGAAGCGGATCAGCGGCACCTACGGGGTGCTGAAGCTGGACCTCACCGACACCACCTACACCTGGCAGTACGTCGGCGTCGACGACCGGGTCAAGGACTCCGCCCCGACCTACGCCTGCCACTGATGTACCTCGCGACCACCGGTCGCCCGGACGCGCCGCCCGCCCCCCGGGGGGCCCGGCGGCGCGTCCCCGGCACCGTCCTCGCCCTCGGCACGGTCAGCCTGGTCACCGACGTCTCCTCCGAGATGGTGACCGCCGTCCTGCCGCTGTACCTGGTCCTCGGACTCGGCCTCTCCCCCCTCCAGTTCGGGCTGCTCGACGGCCTGTCGACCGGCGCCACCGCCCTCGTGCGGCTCCTCGGCGGCGCCACCGCCGACCGCGGCGGACGGCACAAGACGGTCGGCGGGCTCGGCTACGCCCTCTCCGCCCTCTCCCGGCTCGGCCTCCTCCTCGCCGGCGGCGCCACCGGCGGCATCGCCGGGGCCATCGCCGCCGACCGGCTCGGCAAGGGCGTCCGCACCGCCCCGCGCGACGCCCTGATCACCCTGCACAGCCCGCCCGGGGACCTCGGCCGCGCCTTCGGCGTCCACCGCGCCATGGACACCACCGGCGCCCTGCTCGGCCCGCTCGCCGCCTTCGCCCTGCTGTGGGCGACGGCCGACGCGTACGACGCCGTCTTCGCCGTCAGCTTCTGCGCCGGGACCTTCGGCGTCCTGCTGTGGCTCCTGCTCGTGCCCGGTCGCACGCGCCACGCCGCCCCCGCGCCGCGGCCGGTGCCCCGCGCGCGGACGGGGCCGCTCGCCGCGCTCCGCTCCCCCGGCCACCGCCGGATCGTGCTGTGCGCCGGGCTCCTCGGCGCGGCGACCATCGGCGACTCCTTCCTCTACCTCCTGCTCCAGCGCCGGCTGGAGCTCGACCCGACCTGGTTCCCCTTCCTGCCGCTCGGCGCCGCCGCCGTCTTCCTGCTGCTCGCCGTCCCGGCCGGCCGGCTCGCCGACCGCCTCGGCCGGCGAGGTCCCCTGCTCTGCGGGCACGGGGCGCTGTTCCTCGCGTACGCCCTGCTCCTCGTCCCGCTGCCCGACGCGGTCGTCCTGCCCGGCGTCCTCGTCCTGCTCGGGGGCTTCTACGCCGCGACCGACGGCGTCCTGATGGCGCTGACCGGCCCCTTCCTCACCGAGGGGCGGCAGGCGAGCGGGCTCGCCCTCGTCCAGACCGCCCAGGCGCTGGCCCGCGTCGGCGCCGCCGTCGCCTTCGGCGCCCTGTGGACCGCGAGCGGCCCGGAGACCGCGCTCGCCTGCGCCCTCGTCGCGCTCGCCGTCGCCGTCTGCTGCTGTGCGCGCCTCCTCCCCCGGGACCCCGCCCCCGAACCCCGCGACCGCCGCGAGAGGACCGACCGACCATGCCCGCCCTGACCGACGCCACCACCCGCACCCGCGTGTGGATCATCGTGCTCGCACTGCTGCTGCTCGGCGGCGGTGCCACCGCCTACACCCTGCGGACGGCCTCGGGCCGCGCCGCCGCCACCGGCACGAGCGCCGAACCCGGCTTCGTCCTGGACGGCGGGGCCGGCGCGCTCTACGCCCGGGACTCGGCCACCGGCCGGGTCGCCCGCGTCGACCCGGCCGCGCCCGGCGGCCGTACGGCCCGCGGACCCGCCTGCGACCGCTTCCACGCGGCCGGGAACACCGCCCTCTGCCTCCAGCGCCGCCCGGGCGTCCCCGCCCGCTCGTACGCGATCGTGCTCGACCGGCGGCTGCGCGAGGTGCGCCGGATCGGCCTGCCGGGCGTCCCCAGCCGGGCCCGGGTCTCCGCCTCCGGCTCGGTGCTCGCCTGGACGATGTTCACCACCGGCGACTCGTACGCCCGCTCGTCCTTCTCCACCCGCACCTCGATCCTCGACCTGCGCACCGGCTACCTGGTGAAGAACGTCGAGCAGCTCCCGCTGACCCTCGGCGGCCGGCGCCACCACGCCCCGGACGTCAACTACTGGGGCGTCACCTTCGCCGCCGACGACAACCGCTTCTACGCCACCGTCTCGACCGGCGGCCGCACCCACCTCGTCGAGGGCGACGTGGCGGCCTGGTCCGCCCGGGCGCTCCGCGAGAACGTCGAGTGCCCGTCCCTCTCCCCCGACGGCACCCGGATCGCGTTCAAGAAGCGGGTCTCCCCCGGTCCGCGCGAGCCGTGGCGGCTGTACGTCCTCGACCTGGCCACCGGCCGCGAGCACCCGGTGGCCGAGCGACGCGCCTTCGACGACCAGGCGCTGTGGAAGGACCCGCGCACCCTCGTGTACGGGCACGGCGGAGGGGTCTGGTCGGTCCCCGCCGACGGCACCGGCTCCCCCCGCCTCCTCGCCACCCGCGCCTCCTCCCCGAGCCTCGCGGCGGGGCCGCCCGCCCCCTGACGGAACGACAGGTCGTGGTGGCACGGGGGTGGATCCGGGTCTTCCGCCCACCCCCGCCTTACAGTTAGGTTAGGCTTGCCTAAGTAATTGTGCCTCGACGCCCCTGGAGCACCCATGCGCCTCCGTCCCACCCGTACCACGGGTCCGACTCCCGCCGAGCGGATGCGGTCGATCATCACGGTGGCCCACTCCATGACCGTCGTGGCCGACGGCCGCCGCCACGAGGTCCACAGCCTCGACGGCACGGCCGCGATGGGCCGCCTCCACCTCCACGAACCCTCCGACGACGTCGGCCCGGGCGACGGGACGCCCCGCGTTCCGATCCGCGTGGAGCTCACCGACATCGCGCCCGCGCCCGTACGCGACCGGCTGCGCGCCCGCGTGACGCTCACGGGCCTCGTGGCGGCGCCCTACCGCCCCGAGACCGCCGAGAGCACGTGCGTACAGCTCGGCCAGGCCGTCCTGGAGGACGCCGAGGGCCGCACGTACGTCCCCCTGACCCAGCTGGAGGCGGCGGAGACCGACCCGCTGGCGGGCTGCGAGGCGGCCATGCTCCACCACCTCGTCGCCGACCACCCCGACCTGGTCACCCGCCTGCTGCGCCTCGCCGGTCCGGGCCTCACGCAGGGCCTCGAACGCGCCCTGCCCCTCGCGATCGACCGCTACGGCATCACCCTGCGCCTCGAACACGCCACCAGGCACCACGACGTGCGGCTGCCGTTCCCCACCGCGATCACCGAGGTCGACCAGGTCGGCCTCCAGATCCACGCCGTCCTGACCGCCGCGCGGCGCGCCGCCCACTCCCACCTGTCCGCCTGAGCGAGGACGCCCGCGCCGTGGGGTAGCGATGGGCCATGCTCCTCGCCGCCGAAACCCTGCTGCCCGTCGACGCCTCGCTCGCCGCGGCCCTCGTCGTCCTGCTCCTCGTGGCCACCGGGGCGGTGGCGCTGTTCCGGCTGTCACCGGACGGATCGTCCGGGCGGGCCCGCGGGATCGTGACCGCCGGGCTGCGGGCGGCGGCGCAACTCGCCGCGGTGTCCGCGGTGATCGGCTGGGCCGTCCACCGCACCGCGAGCCTGATCGGGTTCCTCCTCCTGATGCTCTCCGTCGCGACCCGGACCGCCGGACGCCGCATCACCCGGAACGGGACCTGGTGGTGGGCGGCCCTGCCGATCGCGGCCCCCGTGGTGCCCACCGTCGCCGGGCTCGTCGCGGCGGGACTGCTGACCGTGCCCGGCCTCGCCGTCGTCCCGGTGGCCGGGATCCTCATCGGCGGTGCGCTGACGGCGACGGTCCTCGCCGGGCGCCGGGCGCTGGACGAACTCGACCAGCGGCACGGCGAGGTGGAGGCCGGGCTCGCGCTCGGCCTCCCGGAGCGGGAGGCGCGGCTCGAAGTGGCCCGCGCGGCCGCCTCGGACGCGCTGCTGCCCGCCCTGGACCAGACCCGCACCGTCGGCCTGGTGACGCTGCCGGGAGCCTTCGTCGGCATGCTCCTCGGCGGCGCCTCCCCCGTCGCGGCCGGCGCGGTCCAGCTGTTCGTGCTCGTCGCCCTGCTCGCCGTCGAGGCGCTCGCCATCGCCCTGACCCTGGAACTGGCCGCCCGCGGCCGGATCCACCGCCGACCCGGCCACGGGGCGGACACGAAGGCGTGACACGCGTTTCAACTAAAGCTAGCCTTACCTGAGTTGGGGCGCCCGACGGGCGCCCCGGCCCGCCCGCGTGCGCGCGATCGACCACCCGGGCAAGGGCGCCGCCGGTGGGCGGCGCCGAGCACGAACGTCGCCCTCGGCCCGCCGGAAACGGCCGGGCCGCCCACGAATGGAGTGGCTCCGTGACCGCTGCCCGGGAATCCCTTGCGGGCGGCGCCGCCGCCGGGACCGAGGAATCCGGCCGCCCCGCCCCGTCCCTGACGGCGCGCCGGGGGCCGGACCCGCGCGAGGAGCTCCGGGGCCGCACGGTCGTGGTCAAGTTCGGCGGCAACGCCATGGTGGACGGGGCGCTCCTGGAGGCGTTCGCCCGCGATGTCGCGGAGCTGCGGGACGCCGGCCTGCTGCCGGTCGTGGTGCACGGCGGCGGCCCACAGATCAGCGCGATGCTCGACCGGCTCGGCCTGGAGGTCCGCTTCGAGGCGGGCATGCGGGTGACCACACCGGAGGCCATGGACGTGGTCCGGATGGTCCTGACCGGCCGGATCCAGCGGGAGCTCGTCGGCGCGCTCAACGCCCACGGCCCGTACGCCGTGGGCCTGTCGGGCGAGGACGCCCGCCTGCTGACCGCCGTACGGCGCCCGGCCTCGGTGGGCGGACGGCTCGTGGACATCGGCCTCGTGGGCGACATCGTGGCCGTGTCGCCGGAGACCGCGCGGGCGATGCTGGACGGGGGACTCGTCCCGGTCGTCTCCCCGGTCGCGCGCGGCGCGGACGGCCAGGTGTACAACGTCAACGCCGATCTCGCCGCGTCCGCCCTGGCGGTCGCCCTCGGCGCCGACCGGCTGGTGGTGCTCACCGACGTCGACGGCCTGTACGCGGACTGGCCGCACGGCACCGAGGTGATCGGGCGCCTGACGGCCACGGAGCTGGGAACGCTGCTTCCGGGGCTCGCGAGCGGCATGGTGCCGAAGATGGAGGGCTGCCTGCGGGCCGTGCGCGCGGGCGTGGGCCGGGCCCAGGTCCTCGACGGGCGGCTGCCGCACGCGGTGCTGCACGGCCTGTTCTCGGCGGACGCCCGGGGCACCACCATCGTCCCGGACGAGCCGTCCGGCGCCCCCGCCCGCCAGGAGGCCCGCGCGTGAGCGCCGGCGCGCCCGCCCCGCCCACCGGGCCGCCCGCGCTCCCCGGCGCCGCGGGCCCGTCGCGGGTCCTCAGGTCGCCAGGGCGCGGGCCAGCACCCGGGCGCCGCGGCCCGGATCCAGGGACCGCGCCCACGCGGCCGGGGCCAGGCTCGGGCGGACGGGCGTGAAGCCGTGGCGGAGGAAGAGGCGGCCGCTGCCGGTCGTCGCCGTGAACAGGGTCGCGAGCGCGCGGTTCACGGCCCTGGCCGTCGCCGCCTGCAGCAGGTGGCCGCCCAGGCCCGATCCCTGGCGGTACGGGGCGACGCAGAAGTTGTACAGCACTCCGGCACCCGGGTGTTCGCGCAGCCCGAGGCAGCCTTCGAGGGCGCCGTCGGGCCCCTCGGCGACGAGGAAGTCGGACGCCCGCGCGAGGTAGAGGGAGAGCGGGCGCTCGCGCAGGGCCCCCGTGCGGACGAAGGGGCGGGAGAGGGCCGCGAGTCGCGGGCCTTCGTCCCGGCGGGCCGCCCGCACGGTGAACCCGGGTGCGGCGGCGGTCGGGCGGGGCGCGGGGGGCGGCGCGACGGGACGTGGCGGTGCCGTGGTCAAGGCGTTCCTTCCTCGGGTTCCACCGTGCGCGGAGGGGCTCCCCGGCGGAGCCGGGGGTGGTCGGACCGCCGCGCGACTCCGGCGAGACGCACGAGAGTTAGGTTAGCCTTACCTTTCCTGCGAGCCAAGTGGGCCGTGTGAACCGCGCGTGCGCGTGGGCGCCTACGCGCACGCGCGGCCCGGGTAGTCGTCGCTCTCCGGGGCCCCGGCCGCGCGCATGCGCCGGACGACCTCCGGGAGCAGCGCGTCCTCCACGGGGGCGGGGACGTTCAGTTCCACGTCGAAGACCAGGGTCTCCCCCGCCGCCGTCCAGACGACCCGGCGGGGCGGGTCCCCGGGCGCCCGCCAGAGGTGCGCCCACGCGTCGAGCCCGTCCGCCCGTCCGGTCACTTCGCCCACGACCCCTTCGTGTCCCGGCCGTCCACGAACGTCGTCACGACCTCGATGTCCCCGATCCGGGGGGGATCGACGCGGCGCGGGTCGTCGCCGAGGACGACCAGGTCGGCCCGCTTGCCGGGGGTGAGGGTGCCCGCGCTGTCGTCCCAGCGGCAGGCGTGGGCGCCCGCGACGGTGTACGCCCGCAGGGCCTCCTCGACCGTGATGCCCTCGTCGGGACCGATGAGGGCGCCCGAGGCGGAGGCGCGCTCGACCATGAACTGGATCGCCCGCAGCGGCGCGCCGTCCGTGACGGGCCGGTCGGAGCTGCCGACGAGGGTCACGCCGTGGTCGAGGAAGGCCCGGCCCCGGTACATCCAGGGGGCGCGGCGCTCCCCCATCACGGCGGCGTAGTCGTCGCCGAAGGAGCGGAGGAAGTGGGGCTGGACGACCGCGCTGACGCCGAGCGCGGCGAAGCGCGGGAGCTGGTCGGGGCGGATCAGCCCGGCGTGCTCGACGCGGTGGCGGGCGTCGGGGCGGGGGCGCAGCTTCTGCGCCCGCTCCAGGGCGTCGAGGGCGAGGTCGGCCGCCCGGTCGCCGATGGCGTGCACGGCGAGCTGCCAGCCGCCGAGGTGCCCGTCGACGATGAGGTCCGTGAGGCGTTCCGGGTCGTCCTGGAGCTGCCCGGTGTGGTCGCCCATCCCCTCGTACGGCTCCGTGAGGGCGGCCGTCCGCGCCATCATGCCGCCGTCGGTGTAGATCTTGAGGGCGCCGACGGAGAGCCAGTCGTCGCCGAAGCCGGTGCGCAGGCCGAGGTCGAGGGCGCGCGGGATGCCGTCACGCGCGTGGGCCCCGGCGGGCCTCAGGGTGTCGCCGCCCGGCATGAGCTGGACCCGCAGCGGCAGCCGGCCCTCGTCCCGCAGGAGCTGGTAGGCGCCGAGTTCGACCGGGCTGTGGCCGAGCAGGCCGCCGCCGATCCCGGCCTCGGCGCAGGCGGTGACGCCCTCCGAGAGGCAGACGCGGCCGGCGTGCTCGACGGCGTCGGCGAGTTCGGCCTGGGAGTGGGGCAGGCGGAGCCTGCGTACGGCGCCCATGGCGCTCTCGACGAGGAGGCCGTCCTCGTGGGGGACGTCGGCCGGGATCAGGTCGAGCACGGCGGTGTTGACGACGCAGGCGTGGCCGGAGTCGTGCATGAGGAAGACGCGGCGGCCCTGGCCGACGGTGTCGAGTTCGGCGGCGGTGAGGTGCCGGCCGAGGGCCCGCTGGTCGTAGCCGCCGATGCTGACCCAGGCGCCGGCCTCGCGGCGGGACGCCGCGTCCGCCACGGCGGCGAGGACGTCGTCGATCCGGGTGAGGCCGGTGATGTCGGGGGTGCGCGCCTTCAGGCCGGTCCACGACAGGTGCACGTGGCTGTCGATGAACCCGGGGAGCACGGTGGCCCCCTGGAGGTCGACGACCTCCCGGGCGGGCAGGGCGGTCACGGCCTCGTCCAGGCCGGCGACGCGGCCGTGCCAGATGCCCAGGTCGTGGGCGACCGGGTGGTCCGGGTCCATGGTGAGGATGTTCCCGTTCGTCAGCCTGGCGCAGAGCATCATGGGCGGTCCGTCCTAGCGTCGTTCGGCCATCACGGCGTCGGTGGCGGGGGCGCCGCCTTCGGGGTCCTCCGGCGCGAACCGCTTGGGCGCTACGGGCACCATCAGGGGCGTACCGGTCTCGGGGTCGTCGATGATGCGGCAGGGCAGCCCGAACACGTCCTCGACCAGGTCGGCGGTCATGACGTCGGCGGGGGCGCCCTGGGCGGCGATCGTGCCGCCGGGGCGCATCACGATGAGGTGGGTGGCGTAGCGGCACGCCTGGTTGAGGTCGTGGAGCACCGCCACGACCGTGTGGCCCTTGCGGGCGTGCAGTTCGGCGCACAGGTCGAGGACGTCGACCTGATGGGCGATGTCGAGGAAGGTGGTGGGCTCGTCGAGGAGCAGCAGCGAGGTCTGCTGGGCGAGCACCATGGAGAGCCAGACGCGCTGACGCTGGCCGCCGGAGAGGTCGTCGACGGGGCGGTCGGCGAGCTCCAGGACGCCGGTCTGCCGCATCGCCTCCACGACGGCCGTCTCGTCCTCGGCGGACCACTGCCTGAGCATGCCCTGGTGGGGGTAGCGGCCGCGGGCGACGAGGTCGCCGACGGTGATGCCGCCGGGCGCGGTGGAGGTCTGCGGCAGGAGTCCGATGCGGCGGGCGACCTCGCGCGAACGGTACGAGGAGAGGGCGGCGCCGTCGAGGTAGACCTGCCCGGCGCGGGGCTTGAGCATCCGCGCGAGGGCCTTGAGGAGGGTGGACTTGCCGCAGGCGTTGGGTCCGATGATCACGGTGAAGGAGCGGTCGGGGATGGCGACGCCGAGGTGGTCGGCCACCGTCCGCCGGTCGTAGGAGAGCGTCAGGTCCTCGGCGCGCAGCCGGGGCGTCGGGGTGTTCGTTCCGGTCATGCGCGGCTCTTTCGCGACTCGGTGATCAACAGCCAGATGAGGTAGAGCCCGCCGATGGTTCCGGTGGCGGTGCCCACCGGGAGGAGGGCCGGGGCGAAGAGGCGCTGCGCGGCGAGGTCGCTCGCCGCGAGGAGCAGCGCGCCCATGAGCGCGGCGGGCAGCAGGGCGGGCCCCGCGGTGCGGGTGAGGCGTCGGGCGAGCTGGGGTGCCGCCAGGGCGATGAACCAGATGGGTCCGGTCACGGCCGTGGCGAAGGCGGCCAGCGCGACGCTGACGAGGAGCAGCACCGCGCGGGTGCGGGCGACGTCGACGCCGAGGGCCGTGGCGGTGAGGTCGCCCATCTCCACCATGGCGAGCCGGCGGGAGAGGAGGAAGGCGGGCGGGAGGAGGACGGCGACCGCGATCAGGATGGCGTTCGCGTGCGTCCAGCCGCGGTTGCCCAGGCTTCCGATCAGCCACGCCTGGGCCTCCAGGGCCTCCTGGAAGGTCGCCCGGGTGATCAGGTACGAGTTGACGGCGAGCAGCAGCGCACTGACGCCGATGCCGATGACGACCAGCCGGAAGCCCTGGAGGCCGCGGCCCAGCATGAGGAGGTGGACGGCGGCGGCGGTGGCGAGGCCGCCGATCAGGGCGCCGGTCGCGATCTGGGTCATGCTGCCGTGCAGCACGATGATGACGGTGAGGGCGCCGACGGCGGAGCCGTTGGTGAAGCCGATGATGTCCGGGCTGCCCAGCGCGTTGCCGGTGAGGCTGGTGAGGAGGGCGCCGCTGACGGCGAGGGCGGCGCCCACGGCCAGGGCGGTCAGCAGCCGGGGCAGGCGCAGGGTGTTGACGATGAAGTCGGCGCCTCCGGAGTCCCCGCCGGCGAGGGCCCGCAGCACTTCCGCGACGGTCAGTTCGTAGTCTCCGGTGGTCAGCGAGACGAGCGCGACGGCGAGGAGGGCGAGGAGGATCGCGGCCGTCACGGCCAGCGTCCTGCCCCGGACCCGTACGGACAGCCCGCCGGCCGGGGTGCGCAGGACCGTTCCGGTGATCACCCGCGGCCGGTGGGCGAACCGGCCCGACGCGCGCGGGGATCCGGGGTGCGGGGCGGTCCCGCCCCCGCGTGCGGCGCTCACAGCATGACCAGCTTCCGACGGCGGCACAGCGCCAGGAACACGGGGGCGCCGATGAACGCGGTGACGATGCCCACCTGGACCTCGCCGGGGGCGCCGATCACGCGGCCCACGACGTCGGCCCCGACGAGCAGGACCGGGGCGAGCGCCATCGAGTAGGCGAGCACCCAGCGCTGGTCCGGGCCGACGACGAAGCGGGCGATGTGCGGGACGACGAGCCCGACGAAGGCGATCGGGCCGGCGGCGGCCGTCGCGGCGCCGCACAGCAGCACGACGCCCACGGCGCCGAGGATCCGGGTGCGGTGGACGTTCACGCCGAGGGCGCGGCCCATCTGGTCGCCCAGGGCGAGGGCGTTGAGCGCGGGGCCGAGGACCAGGGCGACGAGCAGGCCGACGACGACGAAGGGGAGGATCACGTACACGACGTCGAGGTACCGGCCGGCGAGCGAGCCCACCGTCCAGAACCGGAACTGGTCGAAGGCGCGCGGATTCAGCAGCAGGACGGCCGAGTTGAAGGCGTACAGCACGGCGGTGACGGCCGCGCCGGCGACGACCAGCCGGTCCGGCGTGGCGACCTTCCGCCCCGAGGAGCCCAGGAGGTACACGACGGCCGAGGCGAGGGCCGCGCCGGCCAGGGCGAACCACACGTAGCCCAGGACCGAGCCGATGCCCAGGAAGGCGATGGCGGTGACGACCCCGGTCGAGGAGCCCAGGCTGATCCCGAGGAGACCGGGCTCGGCGAGCGGGTTGCGGGTCAGCGCCTGCATCAGCGCTCCGGACAGGCCGAGGGCCGCGCCGACGAGCAGTCCGAGCACGGTCCTGGGGATGCGGTAGTCGTGGATGATGACCGAGGTCTCGGAGCCGTCGGGGTGCCAGAGCGCGCTCCACGTGGCGGTGAAGGGGATTCCGCGCGTCCCCGTCCACACGCTGAGCAGGCCGACGAGGACGAGAGCGGCGACCACGGCGAGCAGCCCGGCGCTCCGCAGCGCCGTGGTGGTGCCGCGGGGCTCGGGCGGGACGGCGGGGGCGGCCTCCTCGTCGGGCACCGCCTGGGTTTCGACCGGCAACGACAATTCCCCCTGACGGCGGTGCACGCGTACCGCGATCGTTCGGGTGCGGGAGGGACGGGGCAGCGACTCGGCGCGTATGGGTCTTGCAACTTAGGCGAGGCTAACCGAACGTGGAGGGAGGGTCAACGCACCTGAAAACAGGGGGAGATGGAACACGAAACCCCTCTCCGCAGAGGCGTTCGACCTCCGCACGAGCGGTCTCGATCTTAGAGTAGCCTTACCTAACTTCCCAGACTCCCCACGGAGGGCCACATGCCAGTCGGAGGACCGACCGGGGGGCTCGTCCTCCGCGATGCCGTCAGAGGACAACGCCGGAGGGTCGTCTCGGCGTCCCTGCTCGGCATGACCCACCAGGCGTGCGAGGCGCTGGTGCCCGTCGTCATCGGCGCCGCCATCGACACGGCCGTCGCCACCGGGTCCACGCCGGCGCTCCTGCGGTGGCTCCTGGTGCTCGGCGTCCTCTTCCTCGTCCTGTCCACCTGCTACCGGACCAGCGCCCGGATCGCCGAGGGAGCCGGCGAACACGCCGCGCACCGGCTGCGGCTCGAACTCGGCGCCCGGGTGCTCGACCCGCGCGGCGGGGCCGACGCGCACCGGCTCCCGGGCGCGCTGACCAGCATCGCCACCAACGACGCCCGCCGCGTCGGCTCGGTCGCCACCGTCCTCCCCTACGGCTGCGCGGCGATCGCCGCGCTCGTGGTCAGCGCGGTCGCCCTGCTGAGGATCTCCGTACCGCTCGGCCTGCTCGTCCTGCTCGGCATCCCGCCGCTGCTGTGGCTCGGCCACCGCATCAGCCGGCCCCTGGAACGGCGCAGCGAGGCCGAACAGGAGAGCGCCGCGCACGCCTCCGGCGTCGCCGCCGACCTGGTCTCCGGACTCCGCGTCCTCAAGGGCATGGGCGCCGAGTCCGCCGCCGTGGCCCGCTACCGCACCACCAGCCAGGACTCCCTCGCCGCCGCGCTGCGGGCGGCCCGCAGCCGCGCCGGACACGAGGGGGCGCTGCTCGCCCTGACCGGCGTCTTCATCGCGGTCATCGGCATCACCGGCGCCTACCTCGCGATGCGCGGGAGCATCAGCGTCGGCGACCTGGTCGCCGCGGTCGGCCTGGCGCAGTTCCTCCTCGGTCCCTTCCAGCTGCTCGCCTACTCCAACGCCGAGTTCGCCCAGGCGCGCGCCTCCGCCCGGCGGATCGCCGAGGTCCTCGCCTCCCCCGCCGCCGTCGACGGCGGCGACCGGGCCCCGGCCGGCACCGCGGCCGGGCACGTCCGGCTGCGGGACGTCCGGCTCGGCTCGCTGCGCGGGATCGACCTCGACCTCCCGGCCGGCAGCCTCACCGGCGTCGTGACCCGGGACCCGGCCGTCGCCCACGACCTGCTCCTCGCCCTCGCCCGCGAGGCGGACCCGGCCGGCGGACGCGTCGAACTCGACGGCGTCCCCCTGACCGAGCTCGACCCCGACCGGCTGCGCCGCTCGGTCCTCGTCGCCCCCCACGACGCCGACCTGTTCGAGAGCAGCCTGCTGGAGAACGTGCGGGCGGGCGCCGCCGGCACCGGCGCGGAGGCCGTCGACGCCGCCCTCACCGCCTCCACGGCGGACGAGGTGGCCCGGCTGCTGCCCGACGGCGCGGACACGGTGCTCGCCGAACGCGGCAGGTCCCTCTCCGGCGGCCAGCGCCAGCGCGTCGCGCTGGCCCGGGCGCTCGCCGCCGACCGCCCCGTCCTCGTCCTGCACGACCCGACGACCGCCGTGGACACCGTCACCGAGTCCCGGATCGCCGCCCGGCTGCGGGACGTCCGGCAGGGGCGCACCACGGTCCTGATCACCACCAGTCCGGCCCTCCTCGCGGTGACGGACCGGGTGGTCGTCCTCGACGGGGGGACGGTGACGGCCGACGGCGCGCACACCGCGCTCGTCGCCGGCGACGAGACCTACCGCGCGGCGGTGCTCGGATGACCGCCGTGCACGGGGACGGCACGGGCCTCGCCGGGACGACGGGCACGACGGGGAACACGGAGGCGGAGACGGACATGAGCGCGACCGACACGCACGAACCGCACCGCACGGACCGCACGGACCGCACGGACCGGTCGGACCCGTCGGAACACGGCCGTCGGCCGGACCGCACGGACCCGTCCGACCGCGGGCAGCGCCCTGACCGCACAGCCCCGTCGGACCGCACGGCCCCCTCCGACCGCACGGACCCCTCCGACCGCGCGCGCCGCCCGGACCGCGCGCTGCTGCCGACGGCGAGCGGCGCGGAGAGCGCGGCCGCGCTCCGGGCGATCCTGCGCGGCCACCGGCTCCTGGTCGTCGCCGCCGTCCTCGTCCTGGTCGCCGGGACCGGGATCGGCCTGCTGACCGCCCCGCTGCTCGGCCACATCGTCGACCTGGTGGTGGACCGCGAGGGGCCCGGCGCCCTGACGGTGCCCCTGGTGCTGCTCGTCGTGGTGGCGCTGGCGCGGGGCGTCGCCGCCGCGTTCGGCAGCGCCCTGGTGGCCCGGCTCGGCGAGACGGTCCTCGCCGCCGTGCGCGAGCGGTTCATCGAGCGGGCGCTCCGGCTGCCCCTCGAACGCGTCGAGGCGGCCGGCTCCGGAGACCTCGTCTCCCGGGTCACCAGCGACGTTTCCGTGATCGCCAAGTCGGTGCGCCAGGCCCTGCCCGAGTTCACCCGCTCCGCGCTCACCATCGTCCTCACCCTGGTCGGACTCGCCGTCCTGGACGGGCGGTTCCTCCTCGCCGCGCTCCTCGCCCTGCCCGTCCAGGTGCTGTCCGTCCGCTGGTACCTGCGGCGGGCCGCCCCCGTGTACGCCGAGCACCGCGTCGCCACGGGCGCGCTCCAGCACCAGCTGCTCGACAGCATCGGCGGGGTGCGCACCGTCCGCGCCTTCCGGCTGAACGACCGGCACGCCACCCTCCTGGAGGACCGGTCGGGCGCCGCGCGCGACGTGGCGCTGCGGGGGCTGCACATCGTCACCGGCTTCTTCTCCCGGCTGAACCTCGCCGAGTTCATCGGCCTCGCCGCCATGCTCGGCACCGGCTTCCTGCTCGTCCGGAACGGCTCGGTGAGCATCGGCACGGCCACCGCCGCCGCCCTGTACTTCCACAGCCTGTTCAACCCCGTCAACGCCGCGCTCTTCCTCATCGACGACGCCCAGTCGGCGGGCGCCAGCCTCGCCCGCCTGATCGGCGTCGCGAACCTGGCCGCCGAGCCGGCGCCGGAGGGCGGGGTCGCGCCGGTCGACGGCGCGGTCGAGGTCACCGGGCTCGGCCACGCGTACGCGGACGGGCGCCCCGTGCTCACCGACGTCGACCTGGAGGTGCGCAGCGGGGAGCGGGTGGCCCTGGTGGGCGCGAGCGGCGCGGGCAAGACCACGCTGGCCAAGGTCATCGCCGGCGTGCACCGGCCGGCCGGCGGCACGATCTCCCTCGGCGGGGTCGACGTCCGCGAGCTGGGGCCGGACGGGGTCCGGCGCGCGGTGACCCTCATCAGCCAGGAGGTCCACGTGTTCGCCGGTCCGCTGGCCGAGGACCTCCGGCTGGCCCGGCCGGAGGCCACGGACGAGGAGCTGCGGGAGGCGCTCGACCGCGTCGGCGCCCTGGAGTGGGCCCGGGCCCTGCCCGAGGGCCTGGCCACCGTCGTGGGCGAGGGCGGGCACCGGCTGACGGTCGCCCAGGCCCAGCACCTCGCGCTGGCCCGGCTCGTGCTCGCGGACCCGCCCGTCGCCATCCTGGACGAGGCGACCGCCGACGCGGGCAGCGCGGGCGCGCGCGTCCTGGAGGAGGCCGCGGCCCGCGCCCTCGAAGGACGCACGGGCCTGCTGGTCGCCCACCGGCTGCCCCAGGCAGCGGCGGCGGACCGCGTCGTCGTCCTGGACGGGGGCCGGGTCGTCGAGACCGGCACCCACGACGCACTCGTCGCGGCCGGCGGCCGCTACGCCGCGCTGTGGACGGCGTGGTCGGACAGCCGGCGGACGGCCGGAGCCCCGGAGGACGGGGGCGAGGACGGGTCCGGGCCGGCGCCCGGCGCCCGGTAGCGGTCCCGCACGCCGCCGCCCCCGGAGGGATCCCTCCGGGGGCGGCGGCGTTCCGGCGTGCCGACCGGTTCAGCTCCCCTGGGCGGCGGCGAGGCTCGCGGGCCTCAGGTCGGTCCAGTTCTCCTCCACGTACGCGAGGCACGCCTCGCGGGTGCCGGGGCCCGCGACGGTGCGCCAGCCGGCCGGGACCTCGGCG
Organism: Streptomyces roseolus; assembly: GCF_014649855.1. GTDB lineage: Bacteria > Actinomycetota > Actinomycetes > Streptomycetales > Streptomycetaceae > Streptomyces > Streptomyces roseolus. The sequence continues at coordinate 271,201 of NZ_BMTV01000003.1, forward strand.
AAGGACGGCCACATCGAGTGCTGGTTCTCGTCGTTGACGAGGACCAGGAAGGTGCCCTGCGGGTCCTCGAACGGGTTGGTCGTCATGCGGTGTCACTCCTCTGGGACGGTGCGGTGAACAGTGCGGACAGCGGCCGTTCCGGACGGGCCGCCGCGGTGCGCAGCAGCTGGAGCAGTTCGTCGGCGAGCCGCCGCGCCGTGGCGGTGCCGATCAGGTCGGTGGCGTGGACCAGGGCGCAGTGCACGGGGCCGTCGCCGCGCGGCTCGTGGAAGCCGAGGGTGAGCTCGGCGCGGGTCCGTCCGGTCGGGACGGTCCCCAGCGAGCCCACGCCGCCCTCCAGGCGGCTCAGGTCGGCCTCCTCGTGGTGGATCACCATGACCTGCGGTCCTTCGGCGGGCAGGCCGGTGGCCCGGGCGACCTCGTCGAAGGGGACGTCCTGCCGGTCGAGGGCGCCGAGCGTGGTCTCCCGCACCCGGGCCAGCAGTTCGGCGAAGGTCGGATCGCCCGCGGTGTCGGTGCGCAGCACGACGGTGTTGAGGAAGCTGCCGACCAGGTCGGCGAGCCGGTCGTCGGCGCGTCCCGCGACCATCGTGCCGAGGGGCAGGTCGGTGCCCGCTCCGTACCCGGTGAGCAGGGCCGCGAGCGCGGAGTGCAGCACCATGAACATGCTGGTGCCGGTGGTCCGGGCCAGTTCGTCGACGGCCGCGTGCAGCTTCTCGTCGAGGACGAAGCCGACGTGGTCCGCGGGCCGCCCCGCCGCGCCGGCGGCGCCGGGCCGCGGGCCGTCGGCGGGCAGGGCGAGTCGCCGCGGGACGTCCCGGAGGGTCTCCCGCCAGTAGGCGAGCTGCCGTCCGCCGCGGCTGTCGGGGTCGGCGGGGTCGCCGAGGACCTCGTGGGCCCAGCGGGTGTAGTCGGCGTACGAGACGGGCAGCGGCTCCCACACGGGCGCGCGGCCCCGGGTGCGGGCCGTGTAGGCGGTGGTGAGGTCGCGGAACAGCGGGACGACGGACCATTCGTCGACCGCCAGGTAGTGCAGGGCGAGCAGCAGGGCCTGCGTGCCGTCCCCGCCCGTGAGCAGGCGGGCCCGCAGCGGGGCCTCCCGCTCCGCGTCGAACGTCCCGGCGGCGAGTTCCCGCAGCCGGGCGTCCAGGTCGGCGCACTCCTCCGCGACCAGGACGGGGGCGTCGACGGGCCGCTGGTACACGGTGCCGTCCCGCTCCTCGAAGGCCGTGCGCAGCGGCGCGTGGCGGCCCGCCGTGTCGGCGAGGGCGGCGGCGAGCGCGTCCGCGTCGAAGCCGTCGGCGGCGCGCAGGACCAGCGCGTGGTCGAAGCCGGGGGCGCGGCGGTGGGCCCCCCACTGGGGGCGCTGGCCGGGCGCGAGCGGCAGCGGCTCGTCCCCGCGTCCGGAGGGGCGGAGCGCCGGGCGGGCGGCGGCCGCGCCGTCGAGCTTGGCCGCGAGGCCGGCGACGGTGAGGGCGTCGAAGACGTCCCGGATGCCGAGTTCGACGCCGAACTCCGTGCGGATGCGGCCGAGGAGCCGCATGGCGGCCATCGAGTGGCCGCCGAGCGCGAAGAAGTCGTCGTGCACGCCGACGCCGTCGAGCCGGAGGATCTCGCGGAACAGCCCGGCGAGGCGGGTCTGCGTCCCGGTGGCCGGGCGGCCGTCCCCGGTCATCGCGGACCAGTCCGGGGCGGGCAGTGCCTTGCGGTCCAGCTTGCCGTTGGGGGTCAGCGGCAGGGGGCCGTCGAGCGGCACCACGAGCGCGGGCACCATGTACTCGGGCAGCAGGCCGGCGAGGTGGGCCCGCAGTTCCCGGGGGTCGAGGTCGCCCGACTCGGGGACCGCGTAGCCGACGATGCGGACGATGTCCCCGTCGCGGTCGGGCAGGACGGCGGCCTGGGCGACCGCGGGGTGCCCGGCGAGGGCCGCCTCGATCTCGCCCAGTTCGATGCGGAAGCCGCGCACCTTCACCTGGGTGTCGACCCGGCCGAGGAAGTCGAGGTTGCCGTCGCGGCGCCAGCGGGCCCGGTCGCCGGTGCGGTACATCCGGCCGCCCGGCGCGCCGTACGGGTCGGCGACGAACCGCTCGGAGGTCAGGCCGGGCTTGCCGAGGTAGCCGCGGGCGAGGCCGCGCCCGGCGACGTACAGCTCGCCCGCCACGCCGGGCGGCACGGGCCGCAGGTGCGCGTCGAGCACGTAGGCGCGGGTGTTGGGGTCGGGGCGGCCGATCGGGACGCGGCCGGCCGGGGTGGAGCCGTGCTCGCGGGCGGGCCAGAGCGTGGAGTTGACCGTCGCCTCGGTGAGTCCGTAGGCGCAGATCAGGTCGGCCGTGGCGCCGAACCGCTCGAACAGGTCCGGCGGCACGGTCTCGGTGCCGACGAGGACGGTGGCCCCCTCGGGGAGGGCGCAGCCGGGCGGCAGCGCCGACACCAGCGACGGGGGCAGGATCATGTGGGTGATCCGCTGGTCCGCGAGGAAGTCGGTGAGCGCCGGTCCGGCGACCCGCGCCTCGTCCGTGATCAGGACGAGCCGTCCGCCGTGGCACAGCGCCATCGCCAGCTCGAACGCGAAGACGTCGAAGCCGATCGAGGCGAACTGGAGCACCCGGCTGTCGGGGCGCAGCCCCATGCGGTCGACGGCGGTCGCGACGAGGCTGGCGATGCCCTCGTGGGGCACGACCACGCCCTTGGGCCGGCCGGTGGAACCGGAGGTGTAGATCACGTAGGCGGCCCGGTCGAGGGCGATCGGGGCCTTCTCCAGGGGCCGTTCGGGGAGGGCGTCGAGGGCGGCGGCCGTGTCGGGGGCGTCGAGCAGGACGACGGGTACGCCCGGCACGTCGGGGATCTTCCCGGCGACCGGTTCGGTGCCGACCACGAGGGCGGCTCCCGAGTCCTCGATCATGTACGCGAGCCGGTCGGCCGGGTGGGCGAGGTCGAGCGGCAGGAAGGCGGCGCCCAGCTTCAGGGCCGCGAGCACCGCGGCGACCATGTCCACGGACCGGGGCACGGCCACGCCGACGACGCTCTCGGCTCCGGCGCCGCGTGCGGCGAGCAGCCGGGTGAGGCGGTCGGCGCGGGCGTCGAGCTGGGCGTACGTGACGGAGCGGGCGCGGTCGACGACGGCGACGGCGTCGGGTCGCTCGGCGAGCCGCCGGGCGAACAGGGCCGGGAACGACTCCTCCTCGACCGCGCGCGGCAGGCCGTTGAAGCCCTCCAGGACGAGCCGGCGCTCTTCGGCGGTGAGGATCTCGGCCTGCGACAGGGGCCGTTCGGGCGCGGCGACGAGGGCGGCGACGAGCCGGCGGAGCCGGTCGCCGAGCTCCGCGGCGGTCTCCGGGTCGAACAGCTCGGTGGCGTACTCCAGGCGGCAGCCGAGGGAGCCGGGGCCGCCGTCGGCCGGGGTGTGCTCGGTGAAGGCGAACACGAGGTCGAACTTGGCGGAGCGGATCCGGAACGGCACGTACTCCACGTCGAGTCCGGGCAGGGCCCGCTCCTCGCCGGTCCGGGCGTGGTAGCCGACCATCACCTGGAAGAGCGGGTTGCGGGAGAGCGAGCGCGTCGGGTTGAGCGCCTCGACGACGGCCTCGAAGGGCACGTCGGCGTGGGAGAACGCGGCGAGGTCGGTCTCGCGGACGCGGGCGAGCAGTTCGGTGAAGCCGGGGTCGCCGCTCAGGTCGGTGCGCAGCACGAGCGTGTTGACGAAGAAGCCGACCAGCTCGTCGAGGGCTTCGTGGCCGCGTCCGGCGATGGGCGCGCCGAGCGGGATGTCGGTGCCGGCGCCCAGGCGGTGCAGCAGGGCGGCCACGGCCGCGTGCGCCACCATGAACATGCTGGCGCCGGTCTCCCGGGCGAGCCGCTTGAGGCCCTCGTGGGTCGCGGCGTCGAACGCGAGGTCCAGTTCGGCTCCGGTGAAGGCCGGGCGGGCGGGCCGGGGCCGGTCCGTGGGGAGCTCCAGCTCCTCGGGGACGCCGGCCAGCGTCGTGCGCCAGTAGGCCAGTTGTCGCGCGGCGAGGCTGCCGTCGTCGGCCGGGTCGCCGAGGAGCCGCTGCTGCCAGAGCGCGTAGTCGGCGTACTGCACCGGCAGCGGCTGCCACGCGGGTGCCTCGCCGCGGGTGCGGGCGGCGTAGGCGGCGGCCAGGTCGCGGAGGAAGGGGCGGTCCGACCACTCGTCGGTGGTGATGTGGTGCAGCAGCAGGACGACGACGTGGTCCTCGGGTCCCAGCTCCACGAGGGTGGCCCGCAGGGGCGGTTCGGCGGCGAGGTCGAAGGGGCGGTTGACGGCCGCGTCGACGATGCCGGGGAGCTCGTCCTCGGTGGCGCGGACCGTGCCGACCACCGGGCGCGCCTCCTCGGCGGGGAGCACCCGCTGGAGCGTCCGGCCGTCCGGGGTCGTGAAGAAGAGCGTGCGCAGCGCTTCATGACGTTCCGTCACGTCGGCGAGGGCGGCACGCCACGCCGCGGCGTCGAGGGCGCCGCGCATCCGCAGGACCAGCGGGAAGTTGTAGGCGGCCGAGGCGCACTCGATCTGCTGGATGACCCAGAGGCGCTGCTGGGCGTGGGAGAGCGGCAGTTCGTCGGGGCGTTCGCCGGCCGTCGGCGCGGGGCGGGCCGCGCCGGCGGCGCGGCCCGCCCGCTCCGCCAGTTCGGCGACGGTGGGGGCCTCGAACAGGTCCCGGATGGCGAGTTCGGTGTCGAGGGCGGTCCGGGCGCGGCTGACGAGCCGGGTGGCGAGGAGGGAGTGGCCGCCGAGCTCGAAGAAGTCGCCGTCGATGCCGACGCTGCCCCCGGGCAGGCCGAGGACCTCGGCGAAGAGGGCGCACAGCGTCTCCTCGCGCGGGGTGCGCGGCGGGCGGCCGGTCGTGGTGCCCGTGCCCCCTGGATGCGTGAAAAGGGCCGGCGCGGGCAGGGCCCGGACGTCGAGCTTGCCGTTGACGGTCAGCGGCAGGGCGTCGACGGCGGTGAGCGCGGGCGGCACCATGTAGTCGGGCAGCCCGGCCTTCAGGTGGTCGCGCAGGCGCTGGAGCAGTTCCTCGCCGGCCTCGGTGCCCGCCTCGGGGACGACGTAGCCGGCGAGGCGCTTGGTGCCGGTGGACCCGTCGACGACGACGGCGGCGTGCGCGACCGCCGGGTGGGCGGACAGGGCGCTCGCGATCTCGCCGAGTTCGATGCGGTAGCCGCGGATCTTGACCTGGTCGTCGGTGCGGCCGAGGAAGTCGAGCAGTCCGTCGGGGCGCTGCCGGACGAGGTCTCCGGTGCGGTACATGCGCTCGCCGGGCTCGCCGAAGGGATCGGCGACGAACCGTTCGGCGGTCAGGCCGGGCCGGTCGTGGTAGCCGCGGGCGAGGCCGGTGCCGGCGATGTACAGCTCGCCGGGGGTGCCGGGCGGGACGGGTCGCAGCATGGCGTCGAGGACGTGGGCGCGGGTGTTGCGGATCGGCACGCCGACCGTGGAGGTGGCGCTGTCCGTCGTCGAACCGCCGAGGGTGTTGATGGTGTACTCGGTGGGTCCGTACAGGTTGTAGCCGTAGGTGCCCTCGGTGCGGCGCAGCCGGTCCCAGACGGTGTCGGGGACGGCCTCGCCGCCGAGCAGCACGAGGGCGGGCCGGTGCTTCCCGGCGGCCTCGTCGTGGTCGAGCAGGCCTTCCTCGACGAGGAGCTGGGCGTAGGTGGGCGTCACGTTGACGACGTCGACGCGGTGGGCGTCGCAGTAGGCGACCAGTGCCTCGGCGTCACGGCGCAGTTCCTCGTCGCAGACGTGGACCTCGTGGCCCTCGACGAGCCAGAGCAGCTCCTCCCACGACATGTCGAAGGCGAAGGAGACGGTGTGCGCGATGCGCAGCCGCCGTCCGCCCGCGGACGCGATCGCCGGGTCGAAGATCTTCTTCTGGTGGTTGAGCTGCATGTTCGTCAGTCCCCGGTAGGGGGTGACGACGCCCTTGGGCCGGCCGGTGGAGCCCGAGGTGTAGATGATGTACGCCGGGTGTTCCAGGCGGTCCGGGAGGTCGTGCGCGAACGCGGGCCGCTCGGCGTCGGTGACCGTGTCGCCGGGCAGGGCGTCCAGTTCGGCGGCCACGGCCTCGTCGTCCAGGAGGAGTTCGGGGGCGGCCGGGCCGTCGGGGCCGCGCAGGGCCGGGGCGACGGCCGTGGTGGAGACGAGGCACAGCGGTCCGGTGTCCTCGACCATCAGCCGCAGCCGGTCCGCCGGGTGGTCCAGGTCGAGCGGCAGGTAGGCGGCGCCGGTCCGCAGGACGGCGAAGAGGGCCGCGACCATGTCGAGGGAGCGGGGCAGCGCGAGCGCCACGGCCTTCTCCGGTCCGGCGCCCCGGGCGAGCAGCAGCCGGGCCATCCGGTTGATGCGGGCGTCCAGTTCGGCGTACGTGAGGGCGCGGTCGCCGAAGACCAGGGCCACGGCGTCCGGGGTGCGGGCCACCTGGGCGGTCAGCATGTCGGCGACGGTCTCGTTCGGGACGGGCTCGCGGCTGGCGTCCCACCCGGCCGTGAGGGCCGCGCGTTCCGGGGGCAGCAGCAGGTCCACGGCGGCGGTCCGGGCCGAGGCGGCGCCGGGGGCGTCGAGCAGGGCGCCGAGCCTCTCCAGGACGGTGGTGAAGCGGCTCAGGACGGTCGCGGACGCCTCCGCGTCGAAGAGGTCGGGCCGGGCCGCCAGGGTGACCCGGAGCCGGGTCTCGGGGGTGACGATCAGGGTCAGCGGGAAGTGGGTGCCGTCCACGTTCGACACGCCCGTGATGCCGTGCCGCCTGCGCAGTTCGGCGGCCCGGTCCTCGCCGTCGGCGGAGCGGAGCACGAAGAGGGTGTCGAAGAGGCGGCGGTGCCCGGCCTCCTGCTGGAGGGTGCCGAGGCCCACGTACTCGTACGGCATGACGGCGGCGCGTTCGGACTGCGTCCGCCGCAGCAGGTCGAGCAGCGGCTCGTCCGGGGCGAAGGCGATCCGGGCGGGGACCGTGTTGAGGAACATGCCGATGATGCCGGCGGCGTTCGGCACGTCGGCGGGCCGTCCGGCGACCGCGGTGCCGAAGGCGACGTCACCGCGCCCGGTCAGCGCGGACAGGACCAGGCCCCAGGCGGCGTTGAGCACGGTGTTGAGGGTGAGGCCGTGCCGGCGGGCGAGGGCGCGCAGCCGGTCGCTGGACTCCCGGGACAGGACGGCGTGGTGGTCGGCGGGGATGACGGGGCCCGCGTCGCGGCCGGCCGGGGCGACGAGCGTCGGCTCGTCGAAGCCGGCGAGGGCCTCGCGCCAGGCGCCGACGGCGCGGGCGGTGTCCTGCCGGTCCAGCCAGGCCAGGTAGTCGCGGTACGAGCCGGGGGCGGGCAGGCCGGTGGTGTCGCCGGACCGCTCGTACAGGGTGAACAGTTCCTCCAGGAACAGCCAGGCGGACCAGCCGTCCCAGAGGATGAGGTGGTGGGTGACGACGAGCCGGTCCCGGCCGTCGCCGAGCCGGATCAGCCGGAGGCGGCAGAGCGGCGGCGCGGACAGGTCGAAGCGCCGCCGCCGGTCGGCGGCGAGCAGCTCGTCGACGCGCGCGGTCCGCTCCTCCGGGGCGAGCCCGGTCAGGTCGGTCACGGTGAGCGGGATCTCGGCGCCGTCGGCGATGAACTGCACGGGCCGGGGCAGGCCGTCGCTGGTGAACCCGGCGCGCAGTCCGGCGTTGCGTGCGAGGAGGGCACGGCAGGCGGCGCGCAGCCGGTCCTCGTCCAGGCGGTGGTCGAGGTCCAGGGTCTCCTGGGAGAGGTAGACGTCGAGGGCGTCGCCGCTGTCGTAGGTGGCGTGGAAGTACATGCCCTCCTGGAGCGGGGAGAGCGGCCACACGTCGGCGACGGTGAGCCCGGCGGCGACGGCCTCGACGCGGGCGGTCTCCTCCGGCGTGAGGTCGAGGCCGCCCAGGGGGGCGGGGGCGGGGGGCCCGGCCGGGGCGGCGGCGGTCAGCCGGTCGAGCAGGGCCCGCAGGGCCGGGTCGACGGCGGCGCCGGACCGGGCCTGCGCGGCGAGCACGGCCTGGAGCGCGGCGGCGGCCTGCCCGGCGTCGGACGCGGAGACGGTCACGCCGGCGGCCGGAGCCCCGGGAGTTCCGGGAGCGGTTCCGTCGGCGGGCTCGGCGGGCTCCCGCGCGGCCGTCGCGGCGAGCGCGGCGGGCGTGCGGTGCTCGAACACATCGCGCGGGCTGATGGTCAGTCCCCTTTCACGGGCCCGGGTGGTGACGGCGATCGAGGTGAGGCTGTCGCCGCCGAGCACGAAGAAGTCGTCGTCGGCGCCGATGCCCTCGGTTCCGAGGACCTCGGCGAAGATCCGGCAGAAGGCGCTCTCCCGCTCGTCGCGGGGGCCGCGTCCGCCGGCCCGGGGCGTGAACTCCGGTGACGGCAGGGCGTTCTGGTCGAGCTTGCCGCTCGGTGTCAGCGGCAGCTCGTCCAGGACCACGACGGCGCCGGGCACCATGGCGGCGGGCAGCACCTCGGCCAGCGCGGCGCGCAGGACCTCACCGTCCGGGGCCTTGCCGGGCGGGGCCCCACCGGGCGGGGCGTCTCCTCCGGGAGCCTCGCCCGCCGGGGTGGCGGCGGGCGCCGGGGTGGCGGCGGGCGCCGGGGTGGCGGCGGACGCCGGGACGGCGTAGCCGAGCAGGGCGCCGTCGCGGACGATCACGGCGGTGCGGCCGACGCCCGGCAGGGCGGCCAGCGCGGCCTCGATCTCGCCGGGTTCGACGCGGTTGCCGCGGATCTTGACCTGGCGGTCGGTGCGGCCGAGGTACTCGACGGCCCCGTCGGCACGGCGGCGGACCAGGTCGCCGGTGCGGTACATGCGCGCGCCGGGCTCGCCGAACGGGTCGGCGACGAACCGCTCGGCGGTCAGGCCGGACCGGCCGTGGTAGCCGCGGGCCAGCTGGACGCCGGCCAGGTACAGCTCGCCGGGGACGCCGTCGGGCACGGGGCGCAGGAACGGGTCGAGCACGTGCAGCCGGGTGTTCCAGACGGGCCGGCCGATGGGGACGGCGAGTTCCGCCCCGCCCCCGTACGGGAAGGAGGTGACGTCGACGGCCGCCTCGGTGGGACCGTAGAGGTTGTGCAGCGGCACGGGGCCGTGCGCGGAGCCGGCGGTGAGCTCCGACCAGCGCCGGGCCTGGGCGCCGGTGAGCGCCTCTCCGCTGCAGAACACCCGCCGCAGGCTCGCCGCCCAGTCGGGCGCGCCGCCCTCGGCCTCCATGGCCTGGGTGAAGGCGGCCAGCATCGAGGGGACGAAGTGCGCCGTCGTGATCCGCCGGGAGTGGATGAGCCCGGCGAGGTGGGCGGGGTCGCGGTGGCCGTCCGGGCGGGCGAGGACGACGGTGGCCCCCGCGGTGAGCGCCCAGAAGAACTCCCACACGGACACGTCGAAGCTCGACGGGGTCTTCTGCAGCACCCGGTCGTCGGCGGTGAGCCCGTACGCGTCCTGCATCCAGGCGAGCCGGTTGACGATGGCCCGGTGGGTGACGGCGACGCCCTTGGGGCGGCCGGTGGAGCCGGAGGTGTAGATGAGGTACGCGGGGTGGTCGGGCCCGGCGGGCCGGCCGGGCGCGCCGGCACCGGCACCGGCACCGGCCGCGTCCTCCCGGCCGAGGACGAGCGGGGCGACGCCGGCCACGTCCGGCAGCCGGTGGACGGCGTCGGCGGTCGTCACGACGGTCCGCGCGCCGGAGTCGGCCAGCATGTGCGCGACGCGTTCGGCCGGATAGTCCAGGTCGAGGGGCAGATAGGCGGCGCCCGCCTTGAGGACGCCGAGGAGGGCGACCATCAGCTCGGCCGAGCGGGGCACGGCGACCGCGACGTACTCCTCCGGGCCCGTCCCGTCGGCGCGGAGCCGGGCGGCCAGGGCCTCGGCGCGCCGGTCGAGTGCGGCGTAGGTGAGGGTGGTGGACTCGAAGACGACGGCGGGGGCGTCCGGGGTGCGGGCCGTCTGCGCGGCGATGAGCGAGACGAGGGTGGCGTCGGGGACCTCGTGCGCGGTGGCGTTCGACGCGGCGAGGTGGTCGCGCTCGCGGCCGGAGAGCACGTCGGTCCGGGCGACCGCGCGTCCGGGCTCGGCCACCAGGGTGCGCAGCAGCGCGGTGAACCGGCGGGCGAGGACGGCCACGGTCAGCCCGTCGAGGCGGGCGGCATCGTGCTTGAACCGCAGCAGCAGGCCGTCGCCCGGCTCGACGACGAGGGCCAGCGGATAGTGCACGGCGTCGAGGACCTCGGCGCCGGTGATGCGCGGGGCGCCGGGCTCCGTGCCGTCCCCCGGGTCTCCGGCCGGGTAGTTCTCCAGGACCACGAGGGTGTCGAAGAGCTCCCCGCCGCCCGCGAGCCGCTGGATGTCGGCGAGGCCGAGGTGCTGGTGGTCGAGGAGGGCGGCGTGCTCGTCCTGGACGCGGCGCAGGAGGCCGGCCAGTGACTCCTCGGGGCGCAGGGTGACGCGGGCCGGGACGGTGTTGATGAACAGGCCGACGGCGGAGTCGAGCCCGGGGACCTCGGTCGTCCGCCCGGAGACGGTGGTGCCGAGGACGACGTCGTGGCTGCCGGTGAGCGCGCCGAGGAGCAGGGCCCAGGTGCCGTGCAGGACGGTGGCGAGGGTGAGGCCGTGGGCGCGGGCGAAGGCGTGGAGCTCGGCGGTGAAGCCCTCGGGCAGCCGGGTGTCGACGTGCTCCGGCCTGGCGGGCGCCCGCTCCGCGTCCCCGGTCTCCCCTGCCGTGACCAGCCGGGTGGGCCCGTCCAGGCCGGCCAGGGCGGCGCGCCAGGCGTCGCGGGCGGCGTCCCGGTCCCGGGCGGCCAGCCACGACAGGTACGGCCGGGGGTCGACGGGGGCGGGCAGGGCGTCGCCCCGGTAGGCGGCGGTCAGTTCGCGCAGGAGGAGGGAGACGGACCAGCCGTCGGCGACGATGTGGTGCAGGGTGAGCAGGAGGCGGTGGCGCCGGCCGTCCCGGATCAGGGTGGCCCGCAGGAGCGGCGGCCGCGTCAGGTCGAAGCGTTCGGCGCGGTCGGCGGCGAGCAGGGCGTCGATGCCGGTCTCCGCCGTGTCGGCCTGCCGCCAGGGCAGCGTGACGCGGTCGGCGAGCCGCTGGACGACCGCGCCGCCGGGCAGCTGGTGACAGGAGGCGCGCAGCAGGGGGTGCCGGTCGAGGAGCAGCTGCAGGGCGCGGCGGAGCCGGTCGGGGTCCACGGGGCCGTCGAGGTCGAGGAGTTCCTGCACGACGTAGAGGTCGGCGGCGTCCTCGTCGAAGACGGCGTGGAAGTAGAAGCCCTCCTGGAGGGGGGAGACGGGCAGGGCGTCCTCGTCCAGGGCGGCCGGAGCGGCCGGGGCGGGCGGGGCGGGCGGGGCGGGCGGGGCGGGCGGGGCGGTCTCGCCGGCGGCCCGGGCGAGGGCGGCGACCGTGCGGAGGCGGAACACCTCGCGCGGGGTGACGGCGAGCCCGGCCTCGCGGGCGCGGTTGACGAACCGGATGGCGACGATGCTGTCGCCGCCGAGCTCGAAGAAGCTGTCGTGGACGCCGACCGAGGGCAGTCCGAGGACGTCGGCGAAGAGCGCGGCGAGCGTGGTCTCGGCCGGGCCCGTGGGCGCGTCGGCACCGCCGACGGCGGTCCAGCGCGGCTCGGGCAGGGCGCGCCTGTCGAGCTTGCCGTTGGGGGTGAGCGGCAGCGGCCCGTCGAGCACGACGACCGCGGACGGCACCATGTGGTCGGGCAGGACGTCCGCGGCGCGGGCGCGGGCGGCGGTGACGGCGGTTTCGGTGTCCGTGCCGTCCTCGCCCACCAGGTAGGCGACGAGGCGCTTGACGCCCCGGTGGTCCTCGCGGGCGAGGACGGCCGCCTGGGCGATGCCCGGGCAGGCCATGAACGCGCTCTCGATCTCGCCCGGTTCGATCCGGTGGCCGCGGATCTTGATCTGGCCGTCGGCACGGCCGAGGAACTCGATGTTGCCGTCGGCTCCCCAGCGGACGCGGTCGCCGGTGCGGTACATGCGCGCGCCGGGCTCGCCGAACGGGTCGGCGACGAACCGTTCCGCCGTCAGGCCGTGCCGGCCGAGGTAGCCGCGGGCGAGGCCGCGGCCGGCGACGTACAGCTCCCCCTCGGCGCCGACGGGGACCGGGCGGAGGGCCGTGTCGAGCACGTAGGCCCGGGTGTTGGGATCGGGGCGGCCGATCGGGGCCGGACCCGGGCGCGCCGGATCGGCGGGCCACAGCGTGGAGTTGACGCTCGCCTCGGTGAGCCCGTACGCGACGACGACCCGGACCCGCCCCGCCCAGCGGGCGATGAGCTCGCCGGGCACGGCCTCGGTGCCCACGACCAGGACGGCGCCGTCGGGCAGTTCGCACTCCGGGGGGAGCGCGGAGACCAGGGACGGCGGCAGGATCATGTGGGTGGCCCGGTGCCGTGCGATGTAGTCGGTCAGGGCGGGGCCGGCGACGCGGCGCTCGGCGGGGACGACGATGATCCGGCCGCCGACGCACAGCGACATGATCAGGTCCCAGACGGTCACGTCGAAGCCGACGGACGCGAACTGGACGACGCGGCTGGAGGCGGTGACGCCGATGCGGTCGGTGGCGGTGGCGACGAGACTGCCGACGCCGTCGTGCGGGACGACGACGCCCTTGGGGCGGCCGGTGGAGCCGGAGGTGTAGATGACGTACGCCGCCTGGTCCAGGGCGACCGGCACGCCGGGAGCGGTGGGGTCGAGGCGCGCGAGGGCGTCCGCGGTGGCGGGCTCGTCGAGCAGCAGGCGCGTGACGTCCGGCGCCTCCGGCAGGGCGGCGGCGAGTTCCCGTACGGTGATCACGGTGCGGGCACCGGCGTCGTCCAGCATGTAGGCGATGCGGTCCCGCGGATGGTCGGCGTCCAGCGGCAGGTAGGCGGCACCGGCCTTCATCACCGCCAGCAGGGCGACGACGAGCTCCGGCGAGCGCGGCAGGGCCACGGCGACGACGTCCTCGGCGCGGATCCCGCCGTCGGCCAGGTGGCGGGCGAGCCGGTTCGCGGCGGCGTCGAGCTCCGCGTACGTCAGCTCGCGCTCCTCGCAGACGAGCGCGACCGCGTCGGGCGAGCGGTGCGCCTGTGCCTCGAAGGCGGCGGGCCAGGAGAGTTCGGCGGTCTCGCGGGGAGCGACGCCGAACTCGTCGAGCAGGAGGGCGCGTTCGTCGTCGGAGGTGAGGTCGAGGCGGCCGACGGGGCGGTCCGGGTCCTCGGTGAAGGCGTGCAGCAGGGCCAGGAAGCGGCGTGCGTGGGCCCGCAGGGTGTCCTCGTCGCAGACGGCCGCGTCGGCGTCGAGGTGCACGGTGACGCCGTCCGCGCCGGGGGCCTCGCCGAAGCCGAAGGCCAGGTCGCTGACGGGGCCGAGCCATTCGGGACGGAGTTCGGCGACGCGGTCCCCGAAGCCCAGGTCGTCGGGACGGGGCAGGATGTTGACGGTGGGGCCGACGAGTTCGGTCACGCCGTCGACGAGCCCGAGCTCCTTGGCGAGGTCCTCGGCGCGGTAGCGGCCGTGCGCGACCGTCTCGGCGACGGCGTCGCCGACGTGGGCCACGAGGGCGGACGCGGTGGTGGCGGGCCGGACGGCCAGGCGCAGCGGGACGATGTTGGAGAGCATGCCGGGGACGGTGGCCGACACCTCGTCCTGCCGTGCCGCGACCGGCAGGCCGAGGACGAGGTCCTGCTCGCCGGTGACCCGGTGCAGGTACGCGGCCACGGCGGCGATCAGGACGCGCGAGGCGCGGGTGCCCGCGCGCTCGGCGGCCCGGCGCAGCCGTCCGGCCTCCTCGGCGGACAGCTCCACCGACCGCCTCAGCCGGCGGGTCGTGAGCGAGGGCGCCCGTTCGACCAGGCGGGCGGGTTCCGGCAGGCCGGCCAGGCGCTCCCGCCACCAGGCGCGCTCGGCCTCGTACCGCGCGGAGTCCCGGTGGGCCAGGTCGGCGTCGACCAGGCGCCGCAGGGACCAGTCCGGGCCCGCGGGGGCCCGCTCCCCCAGGGTGTAGAGCTCACCGGCGCGCCGGGAGAGCAGCGCGACGCCCCTGCCGTCGACGAGGATGTGGTGGTACCGCTGGTACCACCACACGCGGTCGTCGGCGAGCCGGAGCAGGGCCTGGGCGAAGAGCGGCCCGCCGGCCGGGTCGGCGGGCCGGTCCCGGTCGGCGGTGATCCACCCGTCGGCGGCCCGCTCCGCGTCGGCGGCGCCGCGCAGGTCGACGACCGGGACGTCGAAGGCGACGGCGACGGGCGTCTGCCGGGGCGTGCCGTCCTTCCCCGGCGCGATGCGCACGTGGAGGCACTCGGCCTCCGCGACGGCCTGCCGGACCGCGGCCCCGAGGCGGTCGAGGTCGACGGCGCCGCGCAGGTCCAGGGCGAAGACGATGTTGTAGGCGGAGCTGTCCGGTTCGATCTGCTGGGCCAGCCAGATGCCGGTCTGCCCGCCCGTCAGGGGCATCCCGGGCGCGGGTGTCCGGTCCGACTCGACGTCAAACATCGTACGTTGTGCCTTTCCCTGGCGGTGCGGCGGTGAGGGGCGGGGGCTACTTGGCGGCCGTCAGCAGCGGCTCGATCTCGTCGATGGCGTAGGGGATCGACAGGACGGTGTTGAAGGAGAACGCGGCGCCGATGTCCGGGTCCTGGTAGGGCACGAACAGGTCGCGCTTCTCCTGGTGGACCTTGAGCTTCTTGTAGAGCGGTTCGGCCTTGACGCGGTCGTTGGCGTCGGTGCTGGAGGTGACCCAGACGAGCCGGTCGACGTCGAGGACGTCCAGCTTCTCGGCGCTGAGCTCGGCGACGTTCCAGCCGGGCTTGGCGAGGGCGTCGATCTCGGGCTCGGCCTGGAAGCCGAGCTCCTTGAAGAAGATCGCCTTGGGGTCGGTCTTCGTGAAGGCCGAGTACTTGCCGGCCTCGAAGCTGTCGGCCACGACGAGGGTCTCGCTCGCCCGTTCGGGGTGCTTGGCGCGGGCGGCCGCGAAGCGGGCGTCGATGTCGGCGATCAGCTTCTCGGTCTCGGCCGTCCTGCCGAGGGACGTGCCGATCTGGCGGGTCATCACCTGCCAGGAGGCGCCGTAGTCGGGCACGCCCTTGGGCTGGGCGACCACCTTGGTGAACTTCGAGAGCGTGTCGTACTGCTCCTGCTTCATGCCGGAGTACTGCGCGATGACGAGGTCCGGCTTGAGCGCCGCGATCTTCTCGATGTTGTACTCGTCGCGCTCACCGACGATCTCCGGCTTCGTGGACCCCCACTTGTCCTTCGTCCAGGGCCACTTGCCGTACGGGTCCTCCTTGAACCAGTCCACCGCGCCGACCGGCTTGACGCCGAGCGCGAGGACGGCGTCCTGGTCGGAGAGGCCCAGCGTGACGACCCGCTGGGGCGCCTTGTCGATGGTGGTGCTGCCGTACTTGTGCTCCACCGTCACCGGGAAGGCGGCGGACGCGGTGTCCGCGCCGCCCGTGGCCTCCGGCTTCGCCCCGGACTTCTCCGGACCGCCCCCGCAGGCGGACAGGGCGAGCGCGGCGGCGGCGGCGACGGCGACGTGGGGCAGGCGTCTGAGGAACCGCGTCGGAGCGGGGCGCGTACCAGTGGACACAGTTGTTCCTTTCGGGGGATCTCACGGTGCGTGCCGCGCTCGCCGGGTGCGACGGCGCCGTCCGGCGGGCGCGGCGGGTGGGACTCGGCCGGGGCGGGGAGCCCCGGGACGGCGGGAATGGTCGGACACGCCCTAGCGGGCCGAGCCGATGCCGTCGGCGACGGGCCGGGGTTCGCCCGGCGCGGGCGCCGGTTTCCGGCCGAGGACGGAGTCGAGGATCTCGCCGACCCGGATCGCGGTGTTGGAGAGGAGGGACGACGTGATGCCGTGGGTGTGTTCGGTGCCGCCCTGGAGGTAGATGCCGCAGCGCAGTTCGGGATCGGTGGTGAGCCGGTAGTCGCGCTCGACGCGGACGCGACCCTCCTCGTCGCGGTGGCAGTGGTCGGCGACGGGGCCGAGCAGCCCGACGGGGTCGGCGGGGCTGTAGCCGGTCGCGTAGACGACGACGTCGGCGTCCAGGACCGTCTCCTCTCCCGTCACGAGGGAGGTGACGGTGGCGTGGACCCGGTCGCCGGTGTCCTCGACGCCGGTGAGCCGGGAGACGTTGAGGAAGCGGAGGCGTTCGGTGCCGAGGACCTTCTCCTGGTACGCCTGCCGGTAGAGGTCGTCGATCAGGTCGATGTCGACGACCGAGTAGTTGGTGTTGCCGTGGTAGTCCATCAGCTTGCGCTTCACGTCGCCGGGGGCCGTGAAGTACTCGTCGACGGCGCCCGGGTCGAAGATGCGGTTGGCGAAGCTGCTGTCGTCCGCGGGGCTGTAGCCGTAGCGGGAGAAGACGGCGCACACCTCGGCGTCGGGGAAGCGGCGGTGCAGGTAGGCGACGTTCTCGGCCGCGCTCTGGCCGGCGCCGACGACGACGAAGCGGGTGGGGTCCGTACCGTCCAGGGCCTCGACCTTGGTGAGCAGTTCGGAGTTGTGCCACACCCGGTCGGTCCGCTCGACGCCCTCGGGCATCAGCGGCCGGAGTCCCGTGCCGAGCACGAGGTTCCGGGCGCGGTGGACGACCGTCTCGGTGCCGGTCCGGGCGGTGACGTCGAGGTACTCGACGACGCCGTCGCGGACGACGGGTTCGATGGCGACCACCTCGTGGCCGTAGGAGACCATGTCGTCGACCTTGGCCGCCGCCCACTCGAAGTAGTCGTGGAACTCGACGCGCAGCGGGAAGAGGTTCTTGTGGTTGACGAAGTCGATCAGCCGGCCCTTGCTCCGCAGGTAGCACAGGAAGCTGTACTCGCTGGCCGGGTTCCGCAGCGTCACCAGGTCCTTGAGGAAGGACACCTGCATGGTCGCGTCGTCGATCAGCATGCCGCGGTGCCAGCCGAAGCCCGGCTGCCGCTCGAAGAAGTGCGCGGTGACGGCCTCCTGCCTTCCGACGCTCGCGTTGTGCTCGCTGAGCGCCAGCGCCATGGCCACATTGGACGGCCCGAAGCCGATTCCTATGAGGTCGTGGACCAGAGGGGCGTCGCCAGGAAGGCCCTGAGACATGTCACTCCCATCGTGCGGAACTGCCGCTTGTCAGGCGTGGGGAAGAGAACGCGACACCGGCCCGGTATCACTGCGAGCCAGCCAGAACTTAGGTAAAGCTAACCTGACCTACAAGGGACTGTCGACTGGACAAACCGGACAGTTGACGATGGTTCACTTCCCAACTGACTTGAAAACATTGGGGTATTGAAATGTTAGGTAAGCCTTGCTTTACTTGCCGCCGTCATTCGCTCTTCCGAGGAGGAACCCTCATGCGGGTCGTCATGTTCGGTTACCAGACCTGGGGTCACCGCACCCTGAAAGCGCTCCTGGAGTCCGAGCACGACGTCGTGATGGTCGTGACGCACCCCAAGAGCGAGCACGCCTACGAGAAGATCTGGAGCGACTCGGTCGCCGACCTGGCCGAGGAGCACGGCGTACCCGTCGCCATCCGCAACCGGCCCGACGACGAGGAGCTGTTCGACCTCCTCAAGGCCGCCGATCCGGACATCATCGTGGCCAACAACTGGCGTACGTGGATCCCGCCGCGCGTCTACTCGCTGCCCCGTCACGGCACGCTGAACGTCCACGACTCCCTCCTGCCGAAGTACGCCGGCTTCTCCCCCCTGATCTGGGCCCTCATCAACGGCGAGCGGGAGGTGGGCGTCACGGCCCACCTGATGGACGAGGTGCTCGACGCCGGCGACATCGTGGACCAGCGCGCGGTCACGGTGGAACCCACCGACACGGCCACCGACCTCTTCCACAAGACCGTCGACCTCATCGCCCCCGTCACGATCGGCGCGCTCGCCCGGATCGCCGCCGGCGAGACCGAGTTCACCAAGCAGGACCGCTCCCGAGCCAGCTTCTTCCACAAGCGCGCCGAGGAGGACATCCGCATCGACTGGGGCTGGCCGGCCGAGGACCTGGAGCGCCTGGTCCGCGCCCAGTCCGCGCCTTACCCCAGCGCCTTCACCTTCCACAAGGGCAAGCGCCTGGAGATCCTCTCCGCCGTCGTGTCGGAGGGCCGCTACGGCGGCACCCCGGGCCGCGTCTTCTACCGCGAGGGCGCCGGCGTCGTGATCGTCGCCGGCGCCGACGCCCGCACGGGCCGCAACCACGGCCTCGCCGTCACCCGCGTGCGGACCGAGGACGGCCGCGAACTCCCCGCCACCGAGTACTTCACCTCCATGGGCGGCTACCTCACCGCCCGGCCGTGAGCACGGGGCCCGGGCCCCGCGGACCCCGGCGCCCCCCGGACGGTCCCGGGGGGGGCCGGCACGCGCACGACACGACGGGGCCGGACACACCTCACCACCGGGGTGAGCAGGGGGAACTCATGGAACGACCGGTCGTCTCCGGCACCGCGTGCGACGCGTCCGGAGCGAAGTTCACCGTCGTCGGCATCTCGAACACGCCGACGACCGACTGGGCCCGGGTCTTCAGGGCACTGGCGGGCACCGACCTCACGCTCGCGGGGGACGCGGCGGCCCTGACGGCGGACCACGGCGCGCCCGGGACCGTCCCCGGGGCCGCGGCGCGGCGCGCCGGGGGCCCCGCGGCCGCCCCCTCGGGCCCGCCCCGTCCGAGCATGACGCCGCCGAGCGTGCTCGACCTCAACGCGTACCTCATGTACGCGATCGGCAAGGCCGCGCGCCGCCGGCTCACCGAGCGGCTGGCCGCCCACAACCTGCGGCTGTGGCACCTCACCGTCATGGCGATGGTGGCCGACCTGGGCCCGCAGATGAAGACGCTCCTCGCCGCCCGGCTCGACATGAACTCCAGCGACCTGGTGAAGATCGTCAACGATCTGGTGGGGACGGGACACGTCGACTGCGCCCGGGACCCGGACAACCGGCGCCGGATCCTCGTCCGGCTGACCCCCGAAGGGCGGGCCTACCTGGACCTGCTGAGCGCGGACATCGCCTCGACGGACGACGAGGTCCTGGCCCCGCTGGACGCGAACGAACGCGAGGTGCTCGCCTCCCTGCTCCGCCGGGTCCACCACCACCTCGTACCGGGCCCGGCCGGCACGGTCCACGAAGCGGCGCGGTTCACCGAGGTCCTGCCCGGCGGCTCCGACGAGGACGGGCGGATCGACTGGACGCGCCCCGCCGAGGAGATCGCCGGCTTCGTCGGGGCCCGGCGCCCGCCGGCCCCGAGCGCCTTCACCCACCACGCCGGCCGGCGGGTCGACGTCCTCACGGCGACGGTCTCCCGGGGCCTGTACTCCGGAGAGCCGGGCCACATCCACCACCACGAGGACGAAGGCGTGGTCGTCGTCACCGGGGCGGACCACCTCGGCGGCGGAAGGCCCGGCCTCGTCCTGCACCGCGTGCGCAACGAGCACGGCTCGGAGTTCCGGGCCGAGGAGTACTTCACCGCGGGCAGGACGGGGAACGGCGCCTCATAGGACCCTTCCGGACGACCGTACGGGCCGGCTACCGGCGGCTGCGCACCAGCAGGTACAGGAAGTACGGCGTGCCGATCACCGCGGTCATGATCCCGGCGCCCAGCTGGGCCGGGGCGATGACGGTCCGGCCCACCAGGTCGGCCGCGCACACGAGGACCGCGCCGAGGAGGACGGCGACCGGGACGGCGCGCGCGTGCCGCCGGCCCACGAGGGCGCGGGCGGCGTGCGGGGCGACGAGCCCGACGAAGCCGATGGTGCCGGCGGCGGCCACGGCCGCGGCGCTGAGCAGCACCGCGAGGACGAGGAAGCCGAGGCGGCCCCGGCCGAGGGCGAGGCCGAGCAGCCGCGGGGTGTCCTCGTCGAGGGAGACGAGGTCGAGCTCGGTGCGGCGCGCCACCGCGACGGCCAGGCCGACGGCGAGGGCCACCGCGAGCGGCACCACGTCGGGCAGGGACCGGCCGTAGGTGGAGCCGGACAGCCAGGTGAGGGCCTTGGTGGCGTTGAACGGGTCGGTCAGGATGATGAGCAGGCTGACGAGGGCGGCGGCCCCGGAGTGGATCGCGAAGCCGACGAGGACGAGCCGGGTCTGCTGGAACCCGCCCCGCGCGGCCAGGCCGAAGAGGAGGGCGGAGGCCGCGGCGGCACCTGCGAACGCGGCACCCGCCACCCCCCACCCGCCGGCCATGGGCACGGTCGTGACGAGGAGGACGGCGCCGAGCGCGGCGCCTCCGGAGACGCCCATGATGCCGGGTTCGGCGAGCGGGTTGCGGGTGACGGCCTGGACGAGCGTGCCGGCCAGGGCGAGGGCCGCGCCGGCGAGGAGCGCCGCGAGGACCCGGGGCACCCGGGTGTCGAGGACGAAGCCGACGGTCCGCCCGGCCCGGCCCGTGACCCAGTTGGCCACGTCGCCCAGGAGCAGCTTGGCGTCGCCGAGCAGGACGGCGGCGAGGACGACGCCGACGAGGACGGCCACGAGGGCGGCCGTGACCGAGACGAAGACGGCGCGGCTCCGGATGCGCAGCCGGTCGGCGGGGATCCCGCCCGTGTCCCTCAGCCGTGCGGCCATCACGATCACGAAGGCGGCTCCGACGAGGCTGGTGACGACGCCCGTCGGCACGGCGACCGCCGTGTCCGCGGGGACGAGCGCGCGCAGCAGCACGTCCGCGCCGAGCACGAGGCCGGCGCCGACGAGGCCCGCGAGCGGGATGCCGGCTCGGGTGCGGGCGAAGCCCTTGAAGCGGCGGGCGAGGGGGCGGACGAGGGCCGGGGCGCACAGGCCGACGAAGCCGACCGGTCCGGCGAGGGTGACGGCGGCGGTGGCGAGGAGGGCCGCGAGCACGACGGCGGTCATGCGGGTGGCGCGGACGGGGACGCCGAGGCCGCGGGCGGCGTCGTCGCCGAGGGCGAGGGCGTCCATCCGGCGGGCGAGCAGCAGCAGTCCGGCGAGGCCGACGACGCCGATGGGCGCCATCCGGAGGAGGCCGTCGAAGCCGTTCTGGGAGATGCTGCCCTGGTTCCAGTGGTAGACGCCCTCGGCCTCCTGCGGGAAGAGCAGGAGCAGTCCCTCGGTCATGGCGCTCAGCCCGAGGGTGAGGGCGCTGCCGGCGAGGACGAGCCGGACGGTGCCGGTGCCCAGGCCGGAGAGGCCGAGCACGACCGCGGCCGCCGCGAGGCCGCCGGCGAAGGCGATGCCGGAGGAGGCGAGCAGCGGGAGGGAGACGCCCGTGACGGCGGTGAGGCCGAGGGCGAAGTAGGAGCCGGCGTTGACGGCGAGGGTGTCGGGGGCGGCGAGCACGTTGCGGCTGACCGCCTGGAGGGCGGCGCCCGCCATGCCGAGGACGGCGCCGACGAGCAGCCCGGCGGCCATCCGCGGCAGACGGGAGGCGATGACGACGGACGCGTCGGCCGGATCGGCCGCGCCGGTGAGCGCCTTCCAGACCTCGGCGGCGCCGACGGAGGCGGTGCCCTGGGTGACGTCGACGAGGGCGAGCCCCGTGACGAGGAGGAGCAGTGCGGCCGTCACCGCGGCGGCGCCCGTCCGGGACGGGGCCGCCGGCGGGCGGGTGGCGGGGGTGGTTGCGGTGACGGCCATGGCCTCTTACTTCGTCAGGGCGATGATCGAGTCGATGTACTTCGTCATCGATCCCGGTCCGCCGAACATCCAGATGCCGTCGGGCAGTCGGTGGACGTTGCCCTTCTTCACGAACGGCAGCGAGGTCCACACCTTGTCCTTGGCGAGGGCGCCGGTGAACGGGGTGCTGTTCTCGTCGCCGTCGTTGCCGATGTAGGCGAAGTGCACGTCGGCGCTGAGCTTGGTCAGGCCCTCGACGTCGGTGGTGCCGAGGCCGTACGCCGGGTCGCCCTCGACCTTCCAGTCGTTCTTCAGGCCGAGCTCCTCGTTGACGGCGCCGATGAGCGAGCCGCCGGTGAAGGGGCGGACGGAGACCTGGTTGGAGACGACGTAGCCGTCGGCGAAGGCCACCTTGGCGCCGCCGAGGCCGGCGCCGGCGAGGGCCTTCTTCCCCTCCTCGACCTTGGCCTCGAAGGCCTTCTTGAGTTCGGCGGCCTTCTCGGTGGTGCCGGTGGCCCGGGCGAGCAGGTCGAGGTTCTTGTTCATCTGCCCGATCGGGTCGGCCGCGTCGGCCGACTTGACCTCCACCACGGGGGCGACGGCGCGCAGCTGCTTGACGGCGGCCGGCGGCAGGTCGGTGCTGGCGACGATGAGGTCCGGCTTCAGGGCGGCGATGGTGTCCATGCTCGGCTCGCCGCGGGTGCCGATGTCCTTGGGCTCGTTCTTCAGCGGGACGGCGGTGTTCCAGGTCTTGTAGCCCTTGGCGTCGGCGACGCCGACCGGGTCGACGCCGAGCGAGACCAGCAGCTCGACCTCGTGCCACTCGGTGCCGACGACCTTCTCGGCGGGGCCGTCGAGGACGACCTTCTGGCCCGAGGCGTCGGTGAGGGTGATCTTCTCGGCGGGCTTCTCCGCCTCGGCGTCGGCGGCGGGCTCGGTGGTGCCGCAGGCGGTCAGGGTGAGGGCCGCCGCGGCGAGGGCCGCGGCGGTGGCGAGGTGTCGTCTCATGAGGAGGGGCTGAGCCTTTCGCTTCGCGTGTGGTGGCGGCCGATCGCGCGGGTGCGGAGCCGTCCGGTGAGGGGGTCGGGGTCGACGTCGATGCGGATGCCGTACGTGTCGGTCAACCGCTCGGCCGTCAGGACGTCTTCGGGGAGGCCGTCGGCGACGACGCGCCCCGCGCGGAGCAGGACGACGCGGTCTCCGACGGCGGCGGCCTGGTCCAGGTCGTGGAGGACGGCGCCGACGGCGATGCCGTGGTCGTCGGCCAGGTCGCGCATGAGGTCGAGGAGTTCGACCTGGTAGCGCAGGTCGAGGTAGGTGGTCGGCTCGTCCAGGAGGAGGACGCCGGTCTCCTGGGCGAGGCAGCCGGCGAGCCACACCCGCTGGAGCTGTCCGCCGGACAGGTGCTCGACGCCGCGGTCGGCGAACTCGGCGACGCCGGTCAGGGCGAGCGCCCGGTCCACGGCCTCCCGGCCGCCCGGATCCGCCTTGCCCCAGCGTCCCCGGTACGGGTAGCGGCCGAACTCGACGACGTCCCGCACGGTCAGCCCGCCGGGCGTGGGCCGGCCCTGGGTCAGCAGGGCGACGTGGCGCGAGAACTCACGCGGGCTCAGCGCGAGCCCGTCCGTGGCCCGGTCGATGACCAGCTCGGCGGCACGGGGCCGCTGGAGCCTGGCGACGGTCCGCAGCAGCGTCGACTTGCCGCTGCCGTTCGGGCCGACCAGGACGGTCACTTCGCCCGGCCGCAGCGTCAACGACGCCTCGTGGACGACGTCGACGCCGTCGTAGGCCACGGTGACGCCCGTGGCCGCCAGCTCATGGCCGCGCGGACGGGGGATCGTGGAGGTCTCTTCACCAACATGCACGCCGCGAAGGTTAGCCTAACCTAAGTGAATATCGAAAGAGGGGGCCCACCCTTCGATCACAAGGCACTTTCACGCCGCGACAGACACCGTGATCGAGCCAGGAGTGCTGGGGAACGGGGCGACGGGGAGGCCGGCGACGCCCACCGCCGGACAGACGCGGCCGGACGGGCGGGCGGGCGGAGGGGGCGCCTCACGGACACGGGGGCACGCCGACGCGACGACGCGACGACGGCGACCAGGGAAGGGGCGAGCCCCGAAAACGATCGAGGGGCCGCTCCAGATCGCTCTGAAACGGCCCCTCGATCAACGACTCTCTCGAGTCGGGACGACAGGATTTGAACCTGCGACCCCTTGACCCCCAGTCAAGTGCGCTACCAAGCTGCGCCACGTCCCGTTGCCCGTCTGACCTGGGGTTTCCCCCGGCCGGTCGTGCAAGAGAACCATACCGCACTTCCCCCGGTGGTCACGAACCGCTTGACGGGGGTCACTCCGGGGCGCGGCCCGAGAGGGGGCACGTGCCTGCGGAATGTGGCGAGAATTCGACCCTCCGTGAGGACCCGGGGCGGACGCTGAGGCTCCAGATCGCCCGCAACACAGTCGGAAGTGATCGTCAATAGCACAGGTTTCGGACAAAGACGGGGGCGATATTGATCCACCCCGGAAAGATCAACACCATGAACGGGTCGGCCTGTTCGGGACGGGACCACCGCCGATGCACCACCTGTCCGGACCCCGCCGGACAGGCGTTTCGCAGGGAGGTACTCGTATGGACAGCTACTTCAGCAGCCGGCTGCATCATCGGCTGCGCGAGACCGTACGCGATTTCGCCGAACGGGAGGTGCGGCCCCGCATAGCCGAGATGGAGGCCTCCCGCACGGTCCACCACGAGCTGTCCCGGCTGATCGCCGCGCAGGGCTGGCTGGGGGCGACGATCAGCCCCGAGTACGGCGGCATGGGCGCCGGCCACCTCGCCAAGACGATCATCATCGAGGAGCTGTCCCGGGTCAGCGGAGCCATGGGCGCCATGGTCCAGGCCTCCCAGCTGGGCACCGCCAAGATCGTCCACTTCGGCTCCGACGCCCAGCGCAAGACCTGGCTGCCGAAGGTCGCCTCGGGCGAGTGCCTGCCGACGATCGCGGTCACCGAGCCGGAGTCCGGCGGCCACGTCCTCGGGATGGAGGCGAGCGCCGTCCGGGACGGCGACGACTACATCATCAACGGCAGCAAGATCTACGTCGGAAACAGCCACGTCGGCGACCTGCACGGCGTCGTGGTCAGGACCGGCCCCGGCTCGAAGGGGCTCACCGCCTTCCTCGTCGAGTCCGACCGCCCCGGCTTCCGGCTCGGCCCGCAGCAGCCGGCCATGGGCCTGCACGGCTTCAGCTTCGGCGAGCTGATCTTCGAGAACTGCCGGGTCCCGGCCGCCAACCGGCTGGGCGACGAGGGCGACGGCCTCGCCGTCGCGTACTCCTCCAGCGTGCTCTACGGCCGGGCCAACCTCACCGCCGTCTCCCTCGGCATCCACACCGCGATCCTGGAGGAGACCACCCGCTTCGCCCGCGAGCGGATCCGCTACGGCGAGCCGTTGTCGGAACTGCCCACGGTGAAGCTCAAGCTGGGCCAGATGCAGTCGCGCCTGATGACCGCGCGGCTCGCCGCGTACCACGCGGTGCACCTGCTCGACCAGGGCCGTTCCTGCGACACCGAGCTGATGAACGCCAAGCTGGTGAACGTGGAGTCGGCCATCGACTCCGGCCGCAACGCCATGGAGATCCACGCCGCCGCCGGCCTCTTCACCGATCGCTCCATCGAGCGCTACCTCCGCGACGCGCACCACATCTTCGCGCCGGCCGGCACCTCCGACGTCCAGCTCCTCCGGCTCGGCGAGGTCGCCCTCGGCCAGGACAAGGGCAGCTGGTCGGAGCGGCTCTCCGAACTGGTCCGCACCCCGGAACCGGAGCCCGCCGCCGTCTGAGCCCCGGAAAGGGCGAGGGCCCGTACGGCGTACCGTACGGGCCCCGCCTCCGCGTGGGCGCGGCTCAGAACCTGCCGTCCTCGCGGCGGTGGATCTGCTCGACCAGCTCCGCCGCCATCTGCTTGATGGTCTCCAGGCCCGAACGGCCCCAGGGCCGGACGTCGGTGTCGACCACGCAGATGGTGCCGAGCGCCACGCCGGTCCGGTCGATCAGCGGCGCGCCCATGTAGGAGCGGATGCCGATCTCGTCCACGACGGGGTTGCCGGCGAAGCGCGGGTAGTCGCAGACGTCCTCCAGGACGAGCGCCTTCCGCCGGACCACGACGTGCGGGCAGTAGCCGTGGTCGCGGGCCATGAACCGGCCGACGCCGCCCGCGCCGGCCGCCGCCGCGCCCAGGTCGCTGCCCGAGTGGGAGCCGCCCGGGGTGTGCAGGCCGGCGAAGAACTGCCGGTTCTCGTCGATGAAGTTGACCATCGAGAACGGGGCCCCGGTGATCTCCGCGAGCCGCTGCGCGAACTCGTCGAAGGCCGGGTCGGGGCGTTCCCCGAGGCCCAGTTCGCGCAGCCGCCGGACCCGGTCCGGGGCCTCCTTGTCGATGGGGGTCAGGAGGAGGTGACCGGTCGGGTCGTAGGTCATGGCGTGACTCCGAAGCTCGGCTCGCTGGCCGGTGTCGAGTTGAGGAGGTGCTGGACGAGGGTCAGCAGCGTGCTGATGGCGGAGCTGGAGATGCGGGCGTCGCAGAGGACGATCGGCACCAGGGGGTCGAGGTCGAGGGCCTGCCGGATCTCCTCCCGGTCGTACCGGAAGGCGCCGTCGAACTCGTTGACCGCCACCACGAAGGCGATGCCCCGGCGTTCGAAGAAGTCGATCGCCGAGAAGCATTCCTGGAGGCGTCGGGTGTCGGCGAGGACGACCGCGCCGAGCGCGCCCTCGGACAGCTCGTCCCACATGAACCAGAACCGCTCCTGGCCCGGGGTGCCGAAGAGGTAGAGGACGTTGCGGTCGTCGAGGGTGATCCGGCCGAAGTCCATGGCCACGGTGGTCGTGGTCTTGTTCTCCACGCCCTCCAGGCTGTCGGTGGCGGCGCTGACCGAGGTCAGCAGCTCCTCCGTGCTGAGCGGTTCGATCTCGCTGACCGCTCCGACGAAGGTCGTCTTTCCCACGCCGAAACCCCCCGCCACCAGGATCTTCAGCGCGGTGGGGAAGGGATCGGCCGCGAGACCGTCATGGCGTTCAGAGCCGCTGTCGTAGGCCATCGAGCACTGCCTCCAGCAAGGAACGGTCGGATGGGTTGGCGTGGAAGCGGGGGGCCCGCGCGGTGAGGGCCCCACAGTCCACGAGGTCGGAGAGGAGGACCTTCGTGACGGCCGCCGGCAGCCTTAAGTGCGCCGCGATCTCGGCCACCGAGGTGGGCCCGTCGCACAGCCCGAGGGCCAGGCCGTGCTCGGGGCCCATGTGGGCCAGGGGCCCGGAGCCGGTCGCCATCACCAGGGAGAGCAGGTCGAGCGAGGTGGTGGGCCGGGTCCGTCCGCCGCTGACGGTGTAGGGACGGATGAGCCGGCCGGCCGCGTCGTCGAGCCAGGGCCCTTCCTGCGGGGGTGAGGCGTTCACTGACCGGCGCCACCCGCCGCTGCGGCCGCCTGCCGGGCGGGCGTCATCAGGTACGGGCGGACGCTCTTGACCAGCATCGCCATCTCGTAGCCGAGGACGGCGGCGTCGGCCTCGCGCCCGGCGAGGACGGCCAGGCAGGTGCCGGAGCCGGCGGTGGAGACGAAGAGCAGGGTGGAGTCGAGCTCCACGACGACCTGGCGGACCTCGCCGCCGTCGCCGAACCGGACGCCGGCGCTGCGGCCGAGCGAGTACAGCCCGGAGGCGAGGGCCGCCATGTGGTCGGCGGCGTCGGGGTCGAGGCCGTGGACGGATTTCACCAGGCCGTCGGAGGAGAGCAGGACCGCGCTGCGGGTGTACGGGACCCGCTGGACCAGACCGCTCAGCAGCCAGTCGAGATCCGAGGAATGGCCGTTCGGCACATTGCTCGCCATTGTGTGTCTACTCCTTGTGCGCGTCGCCGTGACGCAGCGACTCCTGGGGGGTGGGCTGGGATTCGGCGAGGCCGATCCCACGCTGGAAGGCGGCCATCAGGCCGGGGTCGTGCAGGGCGTGTTCCTCGGCGGGACGGGCCTGCGGCTCGTCGCGCAGCTGGGGGACGAGGTGCTCCTGGGCGCGCCGCTTGGGCAGGTCCGGCCGGCCGGACGCCTCCGGGCGGGCCGCCGGGGGCACGGCGCCGAACCCGGCCGCGAGGTAAGGGCGTTCCGGTGCGGCCGGCGCGGGGGGCGCCGGCGCCGCGGGGGCGGGCGGCGGCTGGTAGGCGTACGGAGCCGGGGCCGGGGCCTCCGCGGGTACGGGGGCGGGGGCGGCGGGCGCGGCCGGCGCGAGCGGGGCCGTGGGGGCGTCGCCGCGGGGGTGCGGCGGCTCGGCGTGCGGGGCGGGCTGGGCGTACGCGGGCTGCGGGGCCGGGGCCTGGGGAGCCTGCGGGGCCGGGGCCTGCGCCGGGATCTGGGGCTGCTGGGGGTGCTGCTGCGGGGTGGCGCCGGTGACCGCGGCGGTCTGGCGCTCGTGCTGGGCGAGGCCCTCGGGGTCGGCGCCGAGGAGTCCCTGCGGGAGGACGAGGACGGCCTGGATGCCGCCGTAGATGTTCGACTGGAGGCGGACGGCGATGCCGTGGCGCCGGGCCAGCGCGGAGACCACGAACAGGCCGATGCGGCCGTCCTGGAGGAGGTGGGCGACGTTGACCTGGTCGGGGTCGGCGAGCAGGGCGTTCATCTTGTTCTGCTCGACGACGGGCATGCCGAGGCCGCGGTCCTCGACCTCGATGGCGAGGCCCGCGGTGACGTACTGGGCGCGCAGCAGCACGGTGGTGTGCGGCGCGGAGAAGACCGTGGCGTTCTCGACGAGCTCGGCCAGGAGGTGGATGACGTCGGCGACGGCGTGGCCGCGCAGTGTGCCGTCGATCGGCGGGACGAGCTTGACCCGGGGGTACTGCTCGACCTCGGCGATGGAGGAGCGGAGCACCTCGGTCATGGTGACCGGGTTGGACCACTGGCGGCGGGAGATCGCGCCGCCGAGGACGGCGAGGTTCTCGGCGTGCCGGCGGATGCGGGTGGCCAGGTGGTCGACCTGGAAGAGGCCCTTGAGCAGGTCGGGGTCCTCGACCTCGTTCTCCAGCTCGTCGAGGAGCTGGATCTCGCGGTGGACGAGGGACTGGAGCCGGCGGGCGAGGTTCACGAAGACCTCGACCTTCTGCTCGTTGCCGACGCTGGAGGAGAGGCGGGAGGCCTGGACGACGGCGGCGACGGCCGCCTCGTGGGAGCGGGCCAGCTCGGCGCCGAGCCGGTCGAACTCGTCGCCGTGGGTGGTGTCGGGGAGGGCGGGCCGGGGGGCCAGGTCCTCGCCGCGGCGCAACTGCTCGACCAGCGTGTGGAGTTCGTCCTGCGTCCGGGTGGCGTCGCGGCGCAGCGCGCCGACCCGGTCCAGGACGGCCCGGGCGGCGCGGTCGGCGCCGAGCGCGGCGGCCGTCACCGAGGCGACGGTGAGGGCGGCGGCGCCGGTGAGCGCGGCCCACAGACCGGGCGTCGGGGCGGTGCCGGTGGAGCGCAGGGTGAAGAGCACGGCGGCGGCGCCGCCGAGGGCGACGGCGACGGCGGGCAGGACCGAGGTGCGCAACAGCTGGGGGCGTATGCGGACTTCGAGGGGAGCGGCCGTCGCGGGCCTGGTCTGGCTGGCGCCGGTGGTCGTGGTGCGGGCGCCCGAACGGCCGTGCCGCCCGCCCTCGCGACGGTCGGACCGCGGGGCGGGTGCGCGAAGTTGTGACATGGGTGTCCTTGGTACGTGCCCGGGAAATCGGCGTACTGAGGGGTGCTTGCGGGGACTCGTGGGCCGGGGTCGGGGGGTGGTGCCGGGGAGGCTGCGGATGGGGACGGCAGGTGCGATGAGCCTACCGATGATCAGCGACCACACACTGTAGTCGTCAACCGTTCACGTGCGGTGCGCAGTTGGCAAATGTGCCCGTAGACCTGGGGAATCTGCTATTCACCCCCACTGGGAGGCCGAGATCGATTGGCTGAAAGTCGCCTGTTCGACAGGGGAGTTGTCGAAGACCGGAACCGTACGAAAGAGGGCGGAGAGGCCAATTGACCTCTCCTCTCTGCGGAAACACGCCCGGCCCGCCCACGAGCGGAATCCTCCGGAGGGCTTCCGAACCGCCCCTCCGACCCTCCTCCGTCACGGAGCGTGAACGCTCTGGGGAGGGGCGGGGCTGTCATCCTGGTCCCATGAACGCCGAAGCCGAGCTCTCCCGCCGTCCGCTGCTCGTCGTGGACGGGGCCAATGTCGTGGGCTCCGTGCCGGACGGCTGGTGGCGCGACCGGCGGGGCGCGGCGGAGCGGCTGCGGGACCGGCTGGCCGCGCACGGCGGGCCCGCCGACGGCCCGTTCCCGGGGCCGTACGAGATCGTGCTGGTGGTCGAGGGCCGCGCCCGGGGCGTCGGTTCCGTGCCGGGGGTGCGGGTCGAGGAGGCGCCCGGCAGCGGCGACGACCTGATCGCCGAGCTGGCCCGCCGGGCCCACGGCCGGCCGTGTCTGGTGATCACGGCCGACCGGGAGCTGCGCCGCCGGGTGGAGGAGACGGGCGCCCACTGCGCGGGCCCCCGCAGCCTCCCGGGCGGCTGAACGGGGCGGGGGCGGCGCCGGGGGCGCCGACGGCTCAGTACCGCTCGGGCAGGTCGCGCTCGGCCGGCAGCGGCGTGGTCTCGGCGGTGTCCGCGCCGGAGGCGGAGCGGGCGGAGGCGGCCGGGGCCGGCTTCGGGCCGCAGAAGGCCGCTTCGAGCGTGCCGCCGAGCGCCGTGTTCGCGGCGCCGTGGTTGGAGGTGTTGGCGACCGCCGAGAGGCTGCGCCGGCCGTCGCGGGTCGAGAAGGCGTACGTGTAGTAGCCCTGGACCGTGCCGGTGTGGCCGAACACCTGGGCGCCGCAGGAGAGGTCGTAGCGGCGCAGCCCGAGCCCGTAGAAGCGGGTGTTCGTGGTGTCGGTCGGGGTGACCGTCGTCATCTCCTCCAGCATCGCCGGGGAGAGCAGCCGGCCGCGCATGAGGGCGCTGGTGAAGGTGTTGAGGTCGGCGGGGCTGGAGATGACCGCGCCGGCGGACTGCGCCCAGGAGACGGTCTGCTCGGTGGAGTCCACCAGCGGCTCGCCGGCCGCGTCCGGGTGCAGGTAGCCGCGGACGCGCAGCCCCTTGATGCGGGTGTCGGGGTGGACGTAGGAGGTGTCGCGCAGCTTCAGCGGCTTGAAGATCCGGCGCTCGTACGCGCGGTCCACCGGCTGTCCGGTGAGCTTCTCGATCAGCATGCCGACGACCACGAAGTTCGCGTTCGAGTAGCGGTAGGCGACCCCGGGCTCGGTGGTGCGCGGCTCGCTCAGGGAGAGGTCGACCAGCTCCTGGTGGGTGAAGACCCTGTTCCGGACGGCCTCGAAGCCGGGCACGGTGTCGGCGAACATGGCGTTGGTGTAGTCCGCGAGCCCGCTGCGGTGCGTGAGCAGGTGCCGGACGGTGATCCGCTCGTCGGGCAGCAGCCCGGGCAGGTGGCGGTTGACCGGCGCGTCCAGCTCCAGTCGGCCCTCCTGCACGAGCTGGAGCAGCACGACGGTGGAGAAGGTCTTGCTGACGCTGCCGATCCGGAAGCGGGCACGGATGTCCATCGGGGCGCCGGAGGCCCGGTCCCGGACGCCGGCGGTCAGGCTCTCGACCCCGCCGGGACCGGAGAACCGGGCCATCGCCCCCGGAGCGCCGTTGGCCATCGCGGAGTTCAGCGCGGCGACGATGCCGGCCCGGTCGGGTGCGGGGACCGGCGCGGGCGCGGCGGCGGCGGTGCCGGCGGTGGCCGGGCCGGCCACGACGGCGGCGATCAGGGCGGCGGCGACACCGGCGGTCCGGCGTCGGCGGGTGGTCAGGGACACGGTGGTTCCTCGGCTGCTCGGGTGGGTCTCGACGCGGCGCACCCCCTCGGTGCCCGCGGACGGGACGGACCGGCCGCACGCGTACGGACACCGCGGCCGCGCCCCCGTCCACCGATCATGAGGGCCCCGGGCGCCGAAAGGTTCCGGACGCGGGCGGATTCGACCGAACGGATGCGCCGGACGCACGGCCGGGCCGCGGCCGCCGGATCCGTCCGGACCCGACGCACGGGCCCGTCCTGACGGACCCCCCACGGACGGGCCCGCACGGACAGCCCTCGCAGGGGGACCCGCACGGGCGGACCCCACGGTCAGGCCCGCACGACCAGTCCCCCGCGGACAGCCCCCGCAGACGGACCGTTCGCACGGGACCGTCCGGACTCGCCCCCGCGCGAGGCTCACCCGCCGCAGCCGCCGCACCCTCCCCAATGGGTAGCGGAGCAGCTGGCGCCGGGCTCGATGCGTGTCACGTACGACGACACCATCGCGGACCTGACCGCAGGACCGGCGGACTCCGTGCTCGGTGGGCTCACCCCGCCCTGCTTGGCCCGCCATGCGCTACGGCAGCGAGACAGTTCGAGCCCATAAGGCCCTACATATCGGGCATACGCACACCGAAGCCATCCGGATCCGGCCTTTGTTCGTGCCCTCGGGAGGAACGAATGCGCGCCCTGACTGTCCGACCCATGTCCTCTCATTCGCTAGAAGCCAGGGAGGTGGCCGAGCCGCTACCGGCCGATGGGGAGCTCTTGGTGGAGGGCCTGGCCATCGGGGTGTGCGGTACGGACAAGGAGATCGTGGCCGGTCAGTACGGCTGGGTTCCCCCGGGCCAGGAGCGGCTGATCCTGGGACACGAGTCCCTTGGCCGTGTCTGCCGCGCCCCTTCCGGCAGCGGGTTCAAAGCCGGTGATCTGGTCGCGGGTGTGGTGCGGCGCCCTGACCCCGAGCCCTGCGGAGCGTGCGCGCGGGGCGAGTTCGACATGTGCCGCAACGGCCGCTACACCGAGCGCGGCATCAAGGAGCGCGACGGGTACGGCAGCCAGTTGTGGACAGTGGAGACCGATTACGCGGTCGGAGTCGACCCACGTCTGGAGGACGTGGGTGTGCTGGTGGAACCGGCCAGTGTGGTGGCGAAAGCGTGGGAACAGGTCGAGCGGGTAGGCGGCAGGTCGTGGTTCGATCCCCGTCGTGTGCTGGTGACCGGGGCGGGACCTATCGGTCTGCTGGCCGCGCTTCTGGGGGTGCGGCGCGGTCTGGAGGTACACGTCATGGACCGGGTGACTTCGGGCCCCAAGCCAGGGCTGGTGACCGACCTCGGAGCGGAGTATCACAGCGAGGACGTGGAGCAGGTGACGGCTGCGATCTGTCCGGACGTGGTGATCGAGGCGACCGGTGCGGGGTCTGTGGTGTTCGGTGCGATGGCCGGGACGGCCCCCTACGGGGTGGTGTGTCTCACCGGTGTCTCCTCAAGGGGCCGCACGCTGACGGTCGACGCGGGGAGCGTCAACCGGGAGCTCGTCCTGGAGAACGACGCGGTGATCGGCTCTGTCAACGCCAATACGCGCCACTACCGCGAGGGGGCCGACGCTCTTGCCAAGGCCGATCGCACCTGGCTGGAGCGCATGATCACGCGACGCGTCGGCCTGGACCACGCCACCGAAGCCTTCAACGCGCGGGAGGACGACATCAAGGTGGTCATCTCTCTGGGCTGAGCATGCTTTTCCGATCGACTCATCATGGTGTGGAGGGCGACAAGTGCTTGCCGGGCAGACGCAGGAAGTGGTGCACGACAGGAAAGCGCCCCTGGTCGTCGTCATGGGGGTGTCGGGCTCGGGCAAGACCACGATCGGCCAGGCCCTCGCCAGGCAACTAGGGGTGCCCTATGCGGAAGGCGACGACTTCCATCCACCTGCGAACGTGGCGAAGATGAGCGCCGGCACCCCGCTGACGGACGAGGACCGCTGGCCCTGGCTGGACGCGATTTCCGGGTGGCTCTCCACGCACCGCGACTCAGGAGGCGTCGTCGCGTGTTCGGCGCTCAAGCGGGAGTACCGGGACAAGCTGGCCTCGGTTGCCAGGCATGTGTTCTTCCTTCACCTGCACGGTGCACCCCGGCTCATCGCCGACCGCATCTCCTCCCGGCGCGGCCACTTCATGCCCGTCGAGCTGCTGCGCTCGCAGATAGAGGCATTGGAGTCGCTTGCTCCCGGCGAACGGGGCGCGCGCGTTCCCATCGACGGCACCCCGGCCGAAACAACGGCTCTCGCCCTGGCCGCCGTGCGCTCCGCAGACCACTTCGAGTATTGAAGTCGGCTGGATCCTGCGCGCGCTGGATGAGAGGGCCACGGTGAGCGCTCCCTCGGCCGCCGTAGGTCGTTCAGGAGGGCTACGGGCGGACGGTCACCCCCTGATCGGATGCCCTGAACAGGGCACGGTAAGCAGGTGCCGACCAGGATGAGGGGAGTGTCCCACTACGAGGAGGGAGATGACCGACTTCGACAGGACGGGGAGCGGTCGGTTCTCGGGGGACCACGATCCAGGCTCCGGCACGATCGACCTTCGGCGCGTGGGGGCGAACCCCGATTACTGGTATCCGGTCGCGCTGTCCCCGCAGAGTGCGCAGTCGAGGGGGCGGCACCTCGTTTGCCGGACAGCGCATGGCTATCCACCGAACGGAGATCGGTGGACGCGGTGGTGCGGGGTGAAGGGGAACCAGGCGTGGCCTCCCTGCTGGAAGCGGTCCAGGACGGCGGCGTGGAGAAGGTGCCGGGGATCATCACAGAGGCGGGGCACGGCCCCGCACCCAGCATCGACACCCCCGTTCCGGCGCGCGACCTGACCCGGCACCGGCGTCGGTACTTCATCGGTGAACTGGATCCGTGCACGTCGATCGAGTTCACCAGAGGCTGCCCGTGGGACCGTTCCTTCTGCTCCGCCTGGACCTTCTACGGGCGCAGCCACCGAAAAGCCTCTCCGGAGGCGGCCGACGCGGAGATGGCGAGTATCCGGGAACCGAACGTGTTCATTGTCGACGACGTCGCGTTCATCCGGCCGGAGCACGGGCGCGCGATCGACGCCGAGGGGCTGGACCTGTATCGCAAACGGGTCAGCCCCGACGACAACTTCCGGGCACTGGTGGTGGCGCGCCGGCTCGGCATCAACGTCGCGATCAACCTCATCGTGGACCCGGCCTGGGACGAAGAGCGCTTCCGTGTCGTCCGGGACTTCGCGCTCGCCGTCCCTGAGATCGTGCACCTGACGGTGATGACGCCCTATCCGGGAACGGAGATCTGGCACACCGAGTCCCGGAGACTCACCACCCACGACTACCGGCTCTTCGACATCCAGCACGCCGTAGTGCCCACCACCCTGCCCCTGGACGTCTTCTACCGCGAACTGGTCAAGACGCAGGCCGTCATCAACCGCAAGCACCTGGGCCTGTGGACCGCCGCAGACGCCCTGTGAGTACTGGCAGGTAACCTCGCCCATGGACAGACAGACTTCGCCCGCATGCTCTGGAAGTTCAACACCGCCTATAATCCCGCGCGGCAACTGGCCGACCACCAGCGCGAAGTACGCTACCAACTCCCGCTGCCGCGACACCTCGCTGTAGGTGACCGCCGGAAACTGTACGTGCACACTCGCCCGGTCGGACGACGTGAGGCCGGAGCGGCCGAGTAGCAAGGTGTCGTGTTACGCGGTCGGCGCCCATGGCATCGTTTCTCCCTCGCCAGGTAACCGCGCGGCATCAGCCGAACCGTTCGGAGCGCGGAAACCTCCACAAGGACGCAGGAGAGCGTGCGTCCGTCGCTCCATGATTGGTTTTAGCCGTTTCGGGCAGTCGGGCGTGAGAGCCATCCGACCGTGACACGAGTGCACACCGTAAGCACGAGAGCCAGACCAAGGAGGGGCCGTGGACAACGCCCGCATACCGACTCTGAGGAAGCTGAGCGATTCCGACCAGACGGTCGCCGCGCCGGAAGAGGACATCCGAGGTCGGACTGTCAGCACGGCTGACGGCGAGGACCTGGGGAAGATCGACGATCTGCTGATCGACGACGACGAGGGTAGGGTCCGTTTCCTGCTCGTCGAGCACGGAGGCTTTCTGGGCCTGGGCCAGAAGAAGACGTTCATCCCCGTCGATGCCGTCACACGGATCAGCGAAGACCATGTCTTCATCGACCAGTCCCAGAAGCAGGTGACCGATGCCCCGGCGTACGACCCTGACCTCGTGGACACGGACGACTACTACGGCAGGGTGTACTCGCACTACGGCTACACCCCGTTCTGGGGCATGGGTTACACCTACCCCCCTTACCCCTTCCCCCGCTGAGCGGCACGAGGTTCCCCTGCGCCGGAGGGAGCAGTGCGCATATGATCTACGACTCCTGGCATGATCTCTTCCGTGTTCTGATCATGGCGGCACTCGCCTATCTGACTCTGATCGCCGTGGTCCGCGCGTCGGGCAAGCGTGCGCTGTCAAAGATGAACGCCTTCGACCTGGTGATCACCGTCGCACTCGGTTCGACCTTGGCAACCATTCTCCTCAACCGCCAGGTTGCCCTCCTTGAAGGGGCTATTGCACTGACGGTACTGGTCGCTTTGCAGTTCCTCACGGCGTGGGCATCAGTCCGTTCCGACGGAGTCCGGCGACTGGTGAAAGCGAGACCTACCGTACTGCTGCACCAAGGCCGCATGCTGCATGAAGCGATGAGGCGACAAAGAGTGACGCCTGATGAGCTGAGACAAGCCGTCCGGTCTCAAGGAATGGGAGACATCCACGACGTGCAAGCCGTCGTCCTGGAAACGGACGGCAGCTTCAGCGTGATTTCCCGCTCAAAGTACGGCTCTGGCACCGCCCTGGAGGGTGTCGAGCGCTCTCAGCCGGATGCTGCACCAAAGGGCGGGGGACAGGGTGATCGCGGGAAGGAGCCGACATGACTGAGATCGAGCCGAACCCTCCGCATGAGTCCACCCTCACGTGGAACAAGGTTGCCAGCCACGACAGCTACGAGGAAGCGCAGGCTGCCGTCGACTGCCTGTCGGACAAGGGCTTCCCGGTGGAGCGCCTCGACATCATGGGCACCGATCTGCGTCTCGTGGAGCATGTGACAGGGCGGCTCACCAAGGGGCGTGCTGCCGCCGCCGGGGCGGCGGGAGGTGCCTGGTTCGGACTGCTGGTCGGCCTGTTGGTGGGTTTGTTCACCGCAGGACCGGTGTGGCTGGGGCTGCTTCTCGGCGGACTGCTGTCCGGTGCTTTGTGGGGCGCGGTGCTGGGCTGGGCCGGACACGCCGCGACGGGAGGCCGGCGTGACTTCTCCTCGACCCGAGCCCTGGCTGCGGCCCGATATGACCTGATCACCAGCGGTGGCCAGGCCGAGCAGGCTCGGGCAATCTTGCACAGCGAAGGCTTGTCCGGCGTCTCTTGATACGAAGAACGCCTCGCCGCATCGACGCCTCAAGCTGCCGAAGCAGGGTAGTCGCTGTGCGTCCGAAGCACCGTGTCATCGCAGGAGTGAGTGCCGAAGGGGTGCACGAACATGTTGAACGCGATGCCTCATACGGATCGGCTCGTCATCGTGGGCGTCGATGACGGACCGCATCAGGACGAGATCGTGCGCTTGGCGGCGCGGCAGGCGGAGCTCCGCGAAAGCGAGCTTCACATCGCTCACGCCATTCGGTTCCCGCTGCCAGGCGGTTCCCCGACGGACGAACAGGAGAAGCACTTGGCCGTCCACGTCGGGGGACGGCTCGTGGAGCGATATGAAGACCTTGTACGCCAGGAGTTTCCGGGTCTTACCGTAGCGGGCGAGCTGCCTATCGGGCAGGCGGCCGCGGTGCTGATCGAGCGCTCAGCGGATGCCGGACTGCTGGTGACCGGGCATCGGGGCAGCGGCGGATTCCCACGGTTGCCGCTCGGCTCGGTCAGCTGGCAGGTCGCCACGCACGCCCGTTGTCCGGTGATCGTGGTCCGCCCCCATGACACCGGCGGGTCGCCGGAGAACCGCGTCGTGGTGGGAGTGGATCTGGAAGACCCCTCACCAGACGCCCTGGACTTCGCCTATGAGCAAGCCGAGATGTCGGGCGCGCGCCTGGAGCTGGTGCATGGCGCCTTCCACGTGGGGATGGTTCCCACCGGTCCGATCGGAATGGTGCCCGCCGACTTCGCGAACCTCGACCACGGGCCGCGCGACTTTCTGGACAGGGAGATCTCCGGGCGACAGGCCCGGTATCCCTCGGTGCGGGCGACCGTGCGCATAGAGCGCACAAGGGCCGCGACGCTCCTGGCGGAGGCCGCCCGCGACGCGGCCCTCCTCGTTGTCGGTTCGCGGGGCCGCTCCGGGGTGAAGCGCCTCCTTCTCGGTTCGGTCAGCGCCGAGGTGCTGCATACAGCGGAGTGCCCCGTAGCTGTCGTCCCCGGGCAGGGCGGCGGCGACTGACCGCCCTCCTCACCGACCGCACGCACTGTTGAGAGGCGGACCCGCATGGGCGACAGTGGGCCGAGGCGCGTGGAAGAACGCGACGGGTACCTTCCGATAGCGGACCACGGACTGTTGGGCGACGGCCGCGGGTCAGCGCTGGTGGGGCGGAACGGCGCGGTGAGCTTCATGTGCGTCCCCCGCTTCGATTCGCCGCCGCTGTTCTGCGGCTTGCTGGACGCCGGCCGCGGCGGTCGATTCCTGATCGCCCCGGCGGATCTGCACAGCACCGAGCAGTGGTACGTGGAGGACACCGCTGTGCTGATCACGCGCATGTACGGCACCAGAGGCGTCATCGAGGTCACCGACACGTTCCTGCTCCGGCCGGAGTCCCTCCTGGAGGAAGACGTACCGGCGGGAATCGGAGCCCTGGCACGACGCGTACGCGTCGTGGCCGGAAGCGTGGACCTCCGCGTGCTCCTGCAACCGCGCGGCGGTGCCCAGTGGAAGAAGCGGACGGGCTCCTGGCTTCTGTCCTGCCCCCGGCAGGGGCTTTCGCTCCACCTGTCGTCATCGCGGCCCCTGCCGGGACTCGACGACTGCACCCTGCCGATGCGCTCCGGGGAGGAGCTGGCACTGAAGCTCAGCTGGGATGGGCCCCTGCCGGCCTCCGCGGAAGAGGTCGACACGGCTCTGAACGGCACGATCCGTGCTTGGCGGCGGTGGACGGCGCAGGTGGTTCACGAGCTGCCCCAAGCCGGTCTGGTGCGGCGCTCGGCGATCACCCTCAAACTGCTGGATTACGTAGAGAACGGGGCTGTGATCGCCGCTCCGACATCGTCTTTGCCCGAGTTCATCGGGGGTTCCCGGAACTGGGACTACCGCTACACCTGGATACGGGACGCCGCCTACACGGTTTTCGCGCTGCGGCGTATCGGGCTGCCCATGGAGGCCGGGGGCTTTCTGGATTGGGCTCTCACCACAGCCAGGTGGAGCGATGACCGACCACGGGTTCTCTACGGCGTCGACGGCCTGCCTCCTCAGCCCGAGACGATCGACGAGCAGCTGGAGGGATACCGCGGGTCGGCTCCGGTGCGGTGGGGAAACGCCGCCGTCGACCAGATTCAGCACGACGTGTACGGCGAGATCCTGGACTGCGCGTTCCAGTGGGCCGCAACCGGCGGCCGACTCGGCGGCGATCTCTGGAATCGCCTCGCTGTCCTGGTCGAACAGGCCCGCCGTGCTTGGAGAACACCCGATCGTGGCATCTGGGAGGTACGAACGGCGGGCCGGCCCTTCACCTACTCCGCCGCCATGTGCCAGGTGGCCCTCGACCGGGCCGCCCGCCTCGCCCGCAGGCTGGGTATGCCTGGCGACGCGGACGGTTGGGCCACGGAGTCCAAGCGGCTGACCGATCGCATCCTGCGGGAAGCATGGGACGAAGACGCAGGGGCGCTCACCGAGCACCTCGGCCCCGGCGGTGGCCTGGACGCGTCGCTACTGGCTCTCCCGCTGCGGCGCGTGGTGCCGGCGGACCACCCGCGCATGATCGCCACCAGCGAGGCCGTGGCGGCGCGGCTCGGCGCCGGCGGGGGTCTGCTCCACCGCTACCTTCCGGTTCAGTCACCGGACGGACTGGGACAACCTGAGGGCGCATTCGTCCTGTGCAGCTTCTGGCTCGTGGACAACTTGGCAGGTCAGGGACGCACTGATGAGGCCGCGGAACTCTTCGACAAGCTGTGCTCATACGCGAGTCCCCTCGGGTTGCTCGGCGAAGAGATAGATCCGACCACGGGAGACTTCCTCGGCAACTTCCCGCAGGCGCTCAGCCACGTCGGTCTCGTGTCGAGCGCGGTCGTGCTCGGCCGAGTCCAGCATGGTGTACGACCAGAACTGTCCACCCAGGCGTGGTTCTCCTGACCGGGCTACCGGACCCGGTGTCCGCGGGGCGCCGTCCGCAGGAGGAGGTCACGGCCGTACCAGGGTACGGCCGTGGTCGGCCGCGTACGCGTGGAAGATCTCCATGGGTGTGGCATGGCGCAGGTGGAGGAAATGCCGGTTCAGGGCGGCGGCGAGGTCTTCCAGCGCGTGCTTCAGCATGGCGGTGGCGACTCGTTGGTCGGCCGATGGCGATACCTGCCCCTCAAGGCTGAAGCCGACGGCGACGCCGATCATCGCTGCCAGCGACGAGTGGTCATCACCGTCACGGAAGTAGTAGGTTTCCGCCCGCTGCGCGAAGTCGACACGCACCTGGATCACGTCCGTCGCGAGGCTTGTCGCGAGATCGACGGCGAGCGCAGGCGTCATCACCTGGCCGGCGGAGCGGGTGGCGTCGCGTATCGCTGCAAGCCGAAGTGCCAGGACGCGCCTTCGAGTGAGTGCCGGGTAGACCTGTGAGATCCACGAGACCAGGGCGGTCAGCAGCGCGAAGCCGACCAGGGCCTGGAGCGGTGCGACGACGCGAAGCCATCCCTCGACCGGCACGATGTCGCCCAGCCCCAGCGTGGCCACCATGACGAGAGAGATGTAGAGCGCATCGAGGAAGTCCGTCCGCGACGTGGGCTCCAGCCCCTGGGCGTAGGAGAAGCCGTGCGCGACGTGCGGCCAGTACACCAGCGTCCACCCGAGGACGATGAGCACCGTCCACAGTCCCGCGACGGCCGCCATGGCAAGCGGACCCGTCACCGCGCCCACCCGGCTTCCCGCGGGAAGCCGCCGTGATGCCCGCCATAGCGTGGAGCTCACCCACATGCTGAGATCGCCTCGGCCAGCGGGGTGCCACAGCGTGTGGAAGACGTCCCGCAGAACCAGCAGCACCAGTCCCGCTCCTCCTGCGGAAACGATCCAGTCCACGCCGTGGTCCCTCCTGCCGTCCGCGAGGCCCCTGGTTTCGCGCCCGTTCTTTCGTGTTACGCGTACAACGTGACCATCGCCACGTCGGTACATCACCGCATCTTGAGGGAACACCTGGTCACTCGCGGGAAAGACATGCTCGGTACTTACTCCGTAGGCCTTGCCGGTACGACCGACGAGAAACCGGCGCGCCGTATCGACGAATGCATCGCCTGTGCACAGGCATGTACCACCTGCGGCGCCACGGCCGCCGTGCTGTTCCGGCACACCTGCCACGACACCGGTACCAACCCCGCGTTCCGGGGCCGGCGCCACCGTCTCGCGAGTCGTGCGACGGTCAGTGCGCGAGCAAGTCGGGTCGGCGCGGCCACTGCCGCGTGTGCGCTGGAGGGTGCGATTGCCGCGAGGAGACCCACAACGACCCGCTCACCTCCCTTGACCGACAGAAGCCGGCACCGCGCCTCATCAGGTGAGACGGTCTGGACCGGGCGTCCACACGGCGTCGGCCAAGGAGCGCCCGACCGTCCCCTGTGCACCGTGTCGGCAGCGAGCGGACTTCGTGCCCGCTACTCCATCCGACAAGACGTGCCGATCGATTCGTTCGGGGTGAACCGATGCAGCTGGACCCGCTTCTGACCGCGGTGGGCGCACTCGCGCTTCTGGTAGCCACGTTCTCCGCTTACATGCGCAGGCTGCCCTTGTCGGGGCCTTTGGTGGCTCTCCTGACGGGCGTTGTGCTGGGTCCGGCCGTCCTGGACGTGCTGCGTCTTCCCGTGTTGCCGGAAGGCCACCGCGGAGTCCATGAACTGTGTCGCGTGCTGCTGGCCGTCTCCGTGATGGCGGTGGCTCTGCGTTACCCCGTGCACGACGTGCGATCGAAGGTGAAGCCGGTCGCCTTGCTCGTGGCCGTGGCCATGCCGCTCATGGCTCTGAGTACGGCTGGGGTGGCGGCCGTCACTCTAGGGGCGGGCCTCGGCGTTGCGGTACTGCTGGGCGCGGCCCTGTGCCCCACCGACCCCGTCCTGGCCTCGAGCGTGGTAACCGGTGATCTTGCCGAGCAGTCGGTTCCCGCACGCACTCGACAGATGCTTTCGCTGGAGTCGGGCAGCAATGACGGGTTGGCGGTGCCACTGGTCATCGGGGCACTGGCGATCGCCGGGCCGCTCACCGGCGGCCAGGCGCTTGGCGAGGCTCTGTGGCAGGTCTGTGCCGCGGTAGCAGTCGGAGTGGCCTCGGGTTGGGTCGCCGGCAGGGCCACCCGCATCGGAGAGAGGAGCGGGGCCATGGAGCCCGGACCACTGCTGGTCTTCACTCTCCTCCTCGCTCTCCTCGTGCTGGGAGTCGCCGGGTTGCTGGGCGCGGGCGGCGTCCTGGCCGTCTTCGTGAGTGGCCTGACGTTCAACGCGACCAGCTCCGTCGGTGAGAGGGTGAAGGAAGCCGAGGCGGACGAGGCGGTCAACCGCTTCGCCGTGCTGCCACTGTTCGTGATCTTCGGTGCCATGCTGCCGTGGGAGCAATGGCGGCGCCTGGGCTGGCAGGGGTTGCTGTTCCTGATCGCCGTACTGCTCCTACGTCGGCTTCCCGTACTGCTGCTCCTGAAGCGGCCCCTCGCTTTGCGCTGGCGGGACGCGGTCTTCCTCGGCTGGTTCGGACCCATCGGGGTATCGGCGCTGCTGTATCTCACTTTGGAGGCGCACAGACTCACCCCGGATCCACGGCTGTTCGCCGCCGGGGCCCTCGCCGTCGCGGGAAGCACACTCGCGCATGGCCTGACGTCCTCGCCCGGCACCTACATCTACCGCAGGGCGGCGACCTGACAGGGAAACGGTCGGACATCACGTGAGGTGTCAGAACGATGTCCACACAGGACAGCACGCGACTCGTCGCTGGGCGCACGACCCCGCCGCGGCGAGAACGTGCGTGGGTGGAGCGCCTCCCCCGACGTCGGAGGCTGGTTCGGCAGCGGTGGCCGCCACGCCGAAATCGCTGCGCGGCGTAACCGAGGGCGCAGACGAAGAAGGGCGGGCGCAGGAACAGGGTGACGGAGCGGGCGACGATCACAGGGGGGCCTTCTGGCGAGCAGCGAGGGCAAGGGGGCGGGCCGGTCAGACGGCCGAGCCGAACAGCTCGGCGAGCAGCGCGGCCCCCTCGGACGGGGCCCGTGCCTGAAGGTGCAGGACGGGGCCGTCGAGGTGGAGACGGAAGCCGAAGGACGGGCAGAACCGCCGCTCGGCGGCGGCCAGTGCCGCCACGGCCCCGGCCCGGTCGGCGGGCAGGGTGAGGCGGATGCCCTCGTCGGTCTCCTGCCGCTCCGTGCCGTCGATCAGCCGCTGCCACTGGGCGGTGCGCCCGCCCAGGCCGTCACCGCTCAGGGAGCAGGCCACAGCAACGAGCCGGAACTGGCACACGGTCTTCAGCTGAAGACGGTGACCAGGAGTACGGCGGCGGTGACCAGTACAGCCAGAGCCGCCTGGAAGGCGTAGCCGAGCTTCGTCTGCCGGAGGCCATGTACTGGGTCGAGGCCGCTTCCGTCGGCCGCTGCGGATCGAAGACCACCTTGAAGGTCTTGCCCACCCGGGGGACCGGACGGGGAGCATTGATCCGCGTGACCATAGGACGTCCGTCCTCCTGCCAAGTAAGAGCACCGGATGAAGTGGACGAGGATTCCGTTCCGTCTGACGTGTCCGCGACACATCGCCTCCGTCTCGACCCGCCCGCGACCTCCTCCAGCGGCAGCCCGAGGTGCTTGGCCGCGCCGACGAACGCCAGACGCTCGACGGCGCCCTCGCCGTAGAGGCGGTGGCCGGCCGGGGACCGGTCGGCGGGCGACAGCCCGGCGCTCTCGTAGAACCGCAGCGTGATCGCCGTCGCCGGAACGCCGGAGCGTCCGGCCAGCTGGGAGATCCGCATCGTGCTCATGAACCCGACGGTAAACCTTCGCCCCGGCTCGAAGGTCAAGGCCGCAGCCGTGGAGGAACCGA
The DNA here is from genome assembly GCF_014649855.1 of Streptomyces roseolus. Taxonomy (GTDB): domain Bacteria; phylum Actinomycetota; class Actinomycetes; order Streptomycetales; family Streptomycetaceae; genus Streptomyces; species Streptomyces roseolus. Next base: position 314,821 of record NZ_BMTV01000003.1, read on the forward strand.
CTTGACGTGACCCGCATGCACGACCCTTTTCCGGAGCAAGATCAGAAAAGGTTTGCGCGGGCAGCCCCGGCCGCCGTTTCACTGTCAGAACTCGCTCTCACTCGAAACCGGACACCCCGAGCGCGGACACCCGCACCGGCTACACCCCTGCTCGACCCTCGGGGCGTAGAGCCCGGCCGGCGGTCCGCCACGAGTCCGGCCTCGGCGAAACCACGGGACGAGTGTCGGACCGAACGGCTTCGTGCGCGGTGTGCGACAGAGCGGAGCACATGCTCGCGTGAGGCGCCCATCGTGGTCGGTGACCGCTTCGAGCGGAGCCGTGCACGGTTCGTGGCCTGGTCACTTCTTCGGCAACCACGCCTTCCAGACCGACTCGTTCTCCTTGACCCACTTCTCGGCCGCCTTCGCCGCGGTCATCTTGTCCGCGGCGACGTACTTGGCGACCAGGTTCTGCTGCTCGGTCGTCCACTTGAAGTTCTTCAGGAACTCCGCCGCGTCGCCCCCCTCCTTCGCGAAGTCCGCGTTCATCCACTTCTTCAGCGGCACGTCCGGGTACGCGCAGGCGACCTCCTTCTTGTCGGCGTCGCATCCGTCCTCGTGCGGCGGCAGCTCGACCTCGACCAGGTCCATCGTCGCGTTCATCCACTGCGGGGTCCACCAGTAGGTGAGGAAGGGCTTCTTGTTCTTGTACAGCTGCTCCAGCTGCGCGAGATGCGTGGCCTCGGCACCCGCCTCGATCGGCTTGTAGTTCAGGCCGAGGTTCTTGATCAGGGCGTTGTCGTGCGAAACGTACGACGGGTCGCCCTTGATGAACTGGCCCTTGGCGCCGCTCTCCGGGGTCCTGAAGACATCGGCGTACTTGTTGAGGTTCTTGTAGTCCGTGATGTCCGGCTTCTCGTCCGCCAGGTACTTCGGAACGAACCAGCCGATGTGGCCCGTCACACCCAGCTCGCCGGCCGGGACGACGGACTTGTTGCCCTGGACGTAGCGCTTCTCCTCCTGGGGGTGACCCCAGTCCTCCAGGATCGCGTCGATCTTGCCCTGGCTCATGGCGTCCCAAGCCGGGGTCTCGTCCATCTGCTGCGTCTTGACCTCGTACCCGAGCTCGTGCTCCAGCAGGTACGCGGCGACGGCCGTGTTGACCTCGGCACCGACCCACGAAGGGGTGTGCAGGCTGACGGTCCTGGAGTCACCGCCGCCGGTCTCGGCGGCGCCGCAGGCGCTGATGGTGAGCAGGGCGAGGGCGCCGGTCACCGCGAGGGTCGTTCTCGTGCGGCGGGACCGGGCACGCGGACGCGACCCGAGAGGGGGGCGGCCGGCGGTGGGAGCGTGACCGAGACGGACCGTGATGGGCATGGTGAACTGCCTTTCGGGTGAAGGGAGATACCGGACTGTCAGTGCGAGTGGTGCGTGAGGGCGGGTCGGCCGGCCGGCTGGGTGAGCTTGTCGAGGGCCAGGCCCAGGCAGACGATGCCCGCGCCGGCGATCAGGCCGGTACCGAGCTCGCCCGCGGTCAGGCCCTTGACCACGTCGAAGCCGAGTGCCCCACCACCGACCAGACCGCCGATGACGACGACGGCCAGGACGAGGACGACACCCTGGTTCGCGGCGACGAGGAGCGCCGGGCGGGCCAGTGGCCACTGCACGTCGCGGATCTGCTGCCAGGTGGTGGCGCCCAGGGAGCGGGACACTTCCAGGGCGGCCGGGCTGACCTGCTTCAGGCCCTGGGTGGTGACCCGTACGACGGCGGGCAGGGCGTACACGGCCGCCGCGGTGATCGCGGCGACCCGGCCGGCGTTGAACAGCTGGACGACCGGGATGAGGTAGATGAACTGCGGCAGCGTCTGCATGGCGTCGAACACCGGACGGAGCAGCCGTTCGACCGTTCGGACGCGGGCCGCGAGAATGCCGATGGCGAAGCCCAGGAGGAGGGTGAGCGCGACGGCGACCAGGACCTGCGACAGGGTGTACAGCGCCTTGTCCCAGATGCCGAGCACGCCGATGCAGCTCAGGGCGAGTACGGCGGTCGACGCGCCCCGCCAGGTGCCGACGAGCAGGGCCACGGCGGCGGCGAGGAGCAGCAGGGACCACCATGGCAGCGCCTGAAGCCCGTTGTTGAGCGGGTTCAGTACCCAGCTGGTGAAGTTGCCCGCCCACACGGAGGTGCCGCCGAGCACAGGGACGTCCTGGTACAGGTTGCCGACCAGCCAGTCGACGACGGTGTTCAGCGGTGCGGCGATGTCCACCGTGACCGCTTCGGGCCACTCTCCGCCGGCGCTGGAGCCGGCGAGCAGACCGCCGCCGGCCGCCACGAGGACGAGCCCGGTTCCCCGTCGGCCGACCGGGACGCCGCCTCTGGCACCGGCCGCGGCCGTCGTCCGGTCGAGCCAGACGGCGATGAGCACGATGGCCAGACCGGCGGTGAGGCCCTGGCCGAAGTCGCGTGTCTTCAGGGCCTGGTAGACGCTCTCGCCGAGGCCGCCGGCGCCGACCACGGAGGCGATGACGACCATGGACAGGGCCATCATGATGGTCTGGTTCAGGCCGAGGAGGAGCTGCGGCCGGGCCATGGGCAGTCGTGCCGTCCACAGTCGCTGCCACGAGGTCGACCCCAGGGAGCGGGATGCCTCCAGGACGGCCGGGTCCGCGCCGCGCAGACCCAGCGTGGTCATCCGGACCATCGGGGGCATGGCGTAGATGACCGTGGTGATGAGTGCCGACGGAGTGCCGATGCCGAAGATGAGGACGAGCGGGAGCAGGTAGGCGAAGGACGGCAGCACCTGCATGGTGTCGAGGACCGGGCGCAGGATCCGCTGGGCGGTGTCGGAGAGCCCGCCGGCCAGGCCGAGCAGCAGACCGAGCACGACGGCGACGACGACGGACACCAGCATCAGGGCCAACGTCTCTGTCGCCTGTTCCCACAGGCCGAGGAACCCGCACCCGGCCAGTGAGCCGAGGGCTATGAGGGCGGGGCCGGCGCCCCGGCGGCCCGCGCCGCCCGCGTACCAGGCGAGTGCCGTGGCGGCGGTGAGGACGCCTGCCCAGCCGGCCGCGGTGAGCAGGTCGTGGACCCACGCGACCGAGTCGGTGGCCGCGTTGGACAGGTGGAGCAGGAAGTAGAGGAAGACGGGGTGGGTCTCGCGGTTGTCGACCACCCAGTCGGCGAAGGAGTCGAGGGCCGGTACGAGGTCGACCCGCAGTGCCTGCGGCCAGCCGCCGCCGCCGAGCAGCGCGGCGGTGGGCAGGAGCAGGGCCAGGGCCAGCAGCACCATCGGTGTGGAGGGCCGGACCAGGCGCCGGGTACGACGGCGGCCGGGCGCGTCGGTGTGCCCCGGGGGGCGTTCGCCGTCGACGATCGGGCGCGAGGTGGTGACCGTGCTCATGCGGTCACCGGGTCCGTGTCCGTGCCCTGGCCCGTGGCGGGTGCGTCCATGGGAGTGGTGGCGGCCTTGCCCTTCGGTGCGTCTGCGTCGGCGCCCGGGCCCGCGTCCGTGTCGACGCCGTCCTCGCGCATGCCCGGGATCGCGAGGGCGCCCGTACCGGCGTCCGGGTCCGCGTAGTTCGCCTCGTCCGGCGCCAGCCCCGCCACTACGGCCAGCAGCCGCGTGTGGTCCACGACGCCGAGGAGGACGCCGTCCGCCTCGATCCGGGCAGGGACGCCGTCCCGGGCGACCGCGGCGACGCCCTCCGCGACCGTGGCGTCCGGGGCGAGCACCGTGCCCCGGTCCGCCTCGTCGCCGATGGCCGGGCGCATCGCCCGGGACACCGGGACGATCTGCTCACGCGGTACGTCGCGCACGAAGTCGCGGACGTAGTCGTCGGCGGGGCGGGTGACGATCTCCTCGGGTGTGCCGAGCTGCACGATGGCGCCGTCCCTCATGAGTGCGATCCGGTCGCCGAGCTTGAGGGCCTCCGCGAGGTCGTGAGTGATGAAGACCATCGTGCGGCCCTCCTCCTGATGGAGCCGGGCCACCTCCTCCTGCATGTCACGGCGGATCAGCGGGTCGAGGGCGCTGAACGGCTCGTCGAACAGCAAGACTTCGGGGTCGGCCGCGAGCGCTCGGGCCAGGCCCACCCGCTGCTGCTGGCCACCGGAGAGCTGGTTCGGCCGGCGGTCCTCCAGGCCCGCGAGGCCGACCTTGGCGATGACCTCGCGGGCCCTCGCCCGCCGCTCGCCCTTCGCCACGCCCTGGATCTCCAGGCCGTACGCGACGTTGTCCAGGACGGTGCGGTGCGGCAGCAGGCCGAAGTGCTGGAAGACCATCGCGGCACGGTGCCTGCGCAGCTCGCGCAGCCGGGCCGGGTCCATGGCGAGGACGTCCTCGCCGTCCATGGCGAGTTCGCCGGCCGTGGGCTCGATGAGCCGGGTCAGGCAGCGCACCAGGGTGGACTTGCCTGAGCCGGACAGGCCCATGACGACGAACACCTCGCCGCGGCGGACGTCGAAGGAGACGTCCCGGACGGCGACGGTGCAGCCGGTCCGTTCGCGGATCTCGGCGGTCGTCAGGGCGGTGAGGCGGGGGTCGCCGGGCACGCGGGCGGCCTTGGGGCCGAAGACCTTCCACAGGCCGCGTACCGAGAAGACGGAATCGTGACCGTCCATCAGGAGGCCTCCTGCGAGGTGGCGTCCGAGACGAGGAGGTCGGCGCACTTCTCCCCCACCATCAGGACGGCGATCATCGGGTTGACGGCGGGAATGGTCGGGAAGACGGAGGCGTCGGCGATCCGTATGCCCTCCAGCCCGCGGACGGTCAGGTCGGGGGTCACCACTGCCAGGCCGTCGTCCTCGGCGCCGATCCGGCAGGTGCCGGCCGGGTGGTACACGGTGTGGGCGACCTTGCGGGCGTACTCGCTCAGTTCCTCGTCGCCGGTGATCTCGGGGCCGGGGCAGACCTCGCGGGCGAGCCAGGACGCCAGCGGCTCGGTCGCCGCGATCTTCCGCGCGATCCTGATGCCGTCGACGAGGGTGCGGGCGTCGTGGTCCTCCTCGTCGGTGAAGTAGCGGAAGTCCAGGGCCGGCTTGACCTCGGGGTCGGCACTGGTCAGGTACAACCGGCCGCGGCTGCGGGGCTTGGGGATGTTCGGCGTCATCGATACGCCGTGCGCGGGCCGTTCGTAGCCGAGCCGCTCGGGGTTGTCGGTGAACGGGATCTGGTAGAAGTGGAACATCAGGTCGGGTCCGGCGGACTTCGGATCGCGGCGTACGAAGAGCCCGGCGTCGCTGTCCATCGCGGAGTTCTCCGGGATCGGCCCGTGAGTCTCCCAGACGATCACCGACTCGGGGTGGTCGAGCAGGTTCTCGCCGACGCCCGGAAGGTCGTGGCGGACGTCGATGCCGAGCTCCGCCAGCTGTTCGCGCGGCCCGATGCCGGAGTGGAGGAGCAGGCGCGGGGTGTCCACCGCTCCGGCGCAGACGATCACTTCGCGGGAGGCCCGCAGGACGAGGTCCTCGCCGTTCTCGGCGCGTGCCCGGACGCCGGCGGCACGGGTGCCGTCGAACTCCAGCCGGTACGCCCAGGTCTCGAGGAGCAGGTGAAGGTTGGGCCTGTCGAGGAAGGGGTGCAGGTAGGCGACGGAGGCGGAGGAGCGCTTGTTGTCCTCCGGGTGGTATGCCAGGTCGAAGAAGCCGACGCCCTCGTGGAAGGGCTTTCGGTTGAATCCCTCGATCCGGGGCACGTCGAGGGCGTCCTGCGCGGCGTCGACGAAGTCGCGGGCGATGGCGTTGCGGTCCTTCTCGTCCACCGGGACGATGTTGTTGAGGAGCCTGTCGAAGTACGGGGCCATCGACGTGGCGTCCCAGCCGGCGGCGCCGAGTCCGGCCCACTCGTCCCAGTCGGACGGCAGCGGCTTGAAAGCGATCAGCGTGTTGTGCGAGGAGCAGCCGCCGAGGACGCGGGCCCGGCTGTGGCGGATGTGGGAATTGCCGCGGGGTTGTTCGGTGGTGGGGTAGTCGTAGTCCAGTTCGCCGCCGAGCAGGCCCATCCAGCGGCGCAGGGTGAGGACGTCGGGGCGGTCGACGTCGGAGGGGCCGCCCTCGATGACGGCGACGCTGATCCCGGGGTCTTCCGTGAGCCGGGAGGCGATCACCGAGCCGGCGGTGCCTCCGCCGACTATGACGTAGTCGTAGGTGTTTTCGGGCATGCTGAGTTCACTCCAAGAGGCTTTGAGCACGGTGCGGGCGACGGGAGCGGCGCCGGCGGGCGCCACCAGGTGTCAGCCGGAGAACCACCGCACGGGCCGGGGCGCCAGGTTCTGGTAGACGTGCTTGGCTTCGCGGTACTCGGCCAGTCCCGACGGGCCCAGTTCGCGTCCGACCCCCGACTTGCCGAAGCCGCCCCACTCGGCCTGGGGAAGGTACGGGTGGAAGTCGTTGATCCACACGGTGCCGTGGCGCAGCCGGCCGGCCACCCTGCGGGCCCGGGCCGCGTCCGTGGTCCAGACGGCACCCGCGAGCCCGTACTCGGTGTCGTTGGCGAGCGCCACCGCCTCCTCCTCGGTGCGGAAGGTCTCCACCGTCAGGACGGGGCCGAAGATCTCCTCGCGGATCACGCGCATGCGTCGGTGACAGCGGTCGAGGACCGTGGGCTGATAGAAGTAGCCGCCGGCGGGCCTGGCGGCGGAGGGCTCGGGGCGGCGTCCGCCACTGCGGAGCACGGCTCCCTCGGCGAGCGCGGAAGCGACGTACTCCTCGGTGCGCTCCAGCTGCGCCCGCGAGACCAGCGGACCGCACTCGACGTCCTTCTCGGTCCCCCTGCCGAGCCTGATACGGGCGGCCCGGCGGCTCAGTTCGGCCACGAACCGCTCCCGTACCGACTCCTCGATGATCAGCCGGGAGCCGGCCGAACAGACCTGGCCGCTGTGCATGAACGCGGCGTTCAGGGCTTGGTCGACCGCGGTGTCGAAGCCGTCGGCGGTGTCGCAGGCGTCGGCGAACACGACGTTCGGGTTCTTGCCACCGAGTTCCAGTGCCACCTTCTTCACGCCGGATGCCGCGGCCTGCGCCACCTTCACGCCGCTGGCGAGGCCGCCGGTGAAGGAGACGAGGTCGGTGTCGGGGTGCTCGGCGAGGCGGGCGCCGACCGTATGGCCGGGACCGGTCACCAGGTTGGCGACCCCGTTCGGAAGTCCGGCCTCCGCGAGCAGGGCGATGAGTGCCACGGTGCTGAGCGGGGTGATCTCGCTCGGTTTGATCACGAAAGTGTTTCCGGCCGCCAGGGCCGGAGCGATCTTCCAGCTCGCCTGGAGCAGGGGGTAGTTCCAGGGCGTGATCATCGCGCACACCCCCACCGGCTCATGAACGACGACGCTGTGCACGGTGTCACTACCGGCGTCGACGACGCGGCCCGCGCCCTCGGCCAGGACCAGATCGGCGAAGTACCGGAAGGCGTCCGCGACGCAATCGACGTCGACGCGCCCCTCTTCGAGGGTCTTGCCGGCGTCACGGCTCTCCAGCAGAGCGATTTCCTCACGGTCACGCACCAGCAGTGCGGCGACCCGGCGCAGCAGCGCGGCCCGCTCGGTCACCGAAGTACGCGGCCAGGCACCGGAGTCGAAGGCGGTGCGCGCCGCGGTGACGGCAGCGTCGGCATCGGCCGCTGCACCTTCGGCGACCACGGCGAAGGGCCGGCCGTCCGCCGGGTCGAGGACGTCCCGCGTCTCACCGCTCAGCGCGTCGCGCCAAGTGCCGTCCGTGTGAATGGTCGTTCGTGTCAACAACAGTCAGGCTTTCTTGTTCGGGCAGATCCACTCCGCCGTCCCGGTGCCCCCGCGGGCCGGTTCCCGCCGCGCCCCGCTCTCCGACCAGAGGGCTTTCGCAGGGGAAGGCGGCCGGGCCGAAGTTACCCACCAGAAAGCGAAACCGCATGAACCGAAAGTCTTGCGTCGAACATGACGGAGTGTTATTGCCCCGACCGCCGTCGCACCCCGTGAAGTGACAAGGTCAACAAGATGTTTGAGCAAATGGGAGAAAAGTAAGCCAAAAAGCCTTCTGGTAACGGAAATATAACATCTTTGCAGGATGCCATGTTCGCAATCGGAACGTTATGCCATTGACGACCATCCGTAGGTTTGGCCGGGCGGCACATGGACAACTCTCGCGAGCATCAAGGCGAAGGCGAGGCCGGTTCCGGGAGTACCGTGCCGCCCCCGCGCCCGTTTCGGCACTACGAGGCGAGCCGCGTCGTCGCATTCGCACCGACGGAGGTTGCACCGCCGACGCCGGTCAGCGGACAGACCCCGGCCACCTACCCATCGATTTGGTAACCACCACGGGATGCCGCCCCCACTCACAGGAGCGTTGCATAGGCTAAACATCGCTACGAGCGCCACAGCACATTGCGGGGGAAACGCCTTGTCCAACCATCAGCCGGCCGGAACCCGGGTTCTGTCGCTCCTCCCCTACGTCGTCATGGCGGTCACTCTGGTGGCGGACGTCGCTGCCGGACCCACGGTCGGTCTGCTGCCGCTGGTGGCGTTGGGGCCCGCCTTCGCTGGACTCGCCGGTGGACCGTCTCGTACCGCTCTGGTCGGGGTCCTGGCTCTGTTCCTCTGCCTTGCCCTGGGCTGGTACGACGGACTGCTCCCCGGACGGCGCGGCACGACGGCTCTCATCTCGGTCGCCGGCGTCACCGCGGCGGGTTTGGGTGCCGCGGTGATGCGTCGTCGCAGAGAGGCAGAACTGGCCAGCGTGCGCTCCATCGCGGAGGTCGCTCAGCGGGTTCTGCTGCGCCCTGTCCCACGCCAGGCCGGCGAGCTGCTCGTCGCCGTCTCGTACACCGCGGCCGTCGCGGAGGCTCGGATCGGAGGGGACCTGTACGAGGTGGTGACCTTCGCGGGCGGGGTCCGGGTGATCGTCGGCGACGTGCAGGGCAAGGGGCTGGACGCGGTGGAAACGGCGGCGGACGTGCTGGGGGCCTTTCGCGAAGCGGCCCATGACGAGCCGGACCTGACGGGTGTGAGCGCCCGGCTGGAGCGGGCGATGGACCGGACCCTGCAGGACGAGCGGTTCGTCACCGCGGTGATCGCGGAGTTGCGGCCGGACCGGGCCATGGCCCTGCTCAACTACGGTCACCCCGCGCCCCTGCTGATCGACTCCGCCGGCACGGTCCGGTCCCTGGAGCCCGGCACGCCCGCGCCCCCGCTGGGACTGGGGCTGGGGCTGGGCGGGGTGGAGAGCCCTGAACCGCTGACGGTGGAATTCGCTCCTGGCGACCAGCTGCTGCTGTATACGGACGGGGTCATCGAAGCCCGTGACCGGCACGGAGCGTTCTACCCGCTGGTGGACCGGCTCGGCCTGCTGGACGCCGACAGCCCCGAACTCGCCCTGCAGGGGCTCCACGGAGACATCGTCAAGCACACCGGGGGGCCTCTGGGGGACGACGCCGCCATGCTGCTGCTGCGCTACCGCCCGCGTCACACGCTGGGAGGTCCTGACGAACGTCAGCGTGGCACACGGTAGAAAGGTCGTATGCAGGAGCACGAGGGAACCGAGCCGGCGGTGGACGACATCGAGGCCGTGACGCGCGCTGTCGTGACGGCGTCACGACTCCTGGTGGCCGTGTCGGCGCGATCGCTCGCAACGGTCGAAGAGAGCATCACCCTGCCCCAGTTCCGAATGCTCGTGGTGCTGTCCACGCACGGGCCGTCGAAGCTGGTGGCGCTGGCGGAGCATCTCGGGGTCCAGCCGTCCACCGCCATGCGGATGGTGGACCGGCTGATCGCGGCCGGACTGGTGAGCCGCCGAACCAACCCCGAGAACCGGCGCGAGACCGTGCAGAGCCTGACCTCCGAGGGCGATCGCGTCGTCCGGCACGTGACCACACGGCGCAGGGACGAGATCACAGGCATCCTGCGCCGGCTCGACCCCTCCCAGCGCAACGCCCTCGTCGACGCACTCACCGCCTTCAACTCAGCCGGTCAGGAACCGCCCTACGGGGCGGGAGATGTCGACCCACTCCCCCTGGGCTGGTCCGACCCCTCGGACGAGACCCGGTAGGACCGCACCACGGCAACGAAGGAGACGGCGGCGAAGCCGAGCAGCAGAACGGCGGTCCCGGCCAGTCGCCGCAGCACCGGGGCCCGTCCTTCGATCCCGCGCGGAGCGACCCTGTCCCCGGGGTCGTAGACCATGCCGATCAGATCACCCGGCACCACCTCGGGTCCACATCCGCGCCAGAGCTCGTGCCGTACCGGAGAGCCGTTCTGAAGCCGGACGGAGCACCGATAGGCAGGACGATCGAGCGGCTCGTGAGCGACCGCGGTCACCACCACGTCCCGGGTCCGGCCCGCGCCCGCCAGAACCGCGTCGACGGCAAGCCCCGAAACAGCCGGAGCGAGAAGGAAACCGAGAGCCACGAGCACGGCGACCAGCAGGTGCCCCGCCCGGACGAACAGCAGGTACAGCACAACAGCGGCCACGGCCAGCAGGACCGCCGCCTCCGCCCGCGAGGAGGTCACTCCGGCGAGAACGGCGCCGACGCCCGCCCCGCTGACAAGCAGGGCACCTACGGCAGCGACGACCAAGCCCTCGGTCACCAGCCACCACGGAGGGCTGCCTTCGTACTGTGCGGCACCGAGAAGCCTTGCGTTCAGTCGTGATCCCGGCCCCACACTGAGACTATGCAATAGTTTAATTGCTTCATGAAATACCTTGCCCTCGGACGTTACCGAACCGCATCCGAGTCGCGCCTCGCCCAGCTGTCACAGGAGGGCACCACATGCACACCTCTCCCCAGCGCCCTCGCCCTCCCGCCGGATGGAGGCGGCACCTTGCGCGGCTGCCGATCCATTTCTTCCGGGCCGGCCTCGGCCCCCTGTTCGGAGGGCGGCTGCTCCTGCTGATCCACACCGGGCGGCAGTCAGGCCTGTCACACGAGGTGGTCCTGGAGGTGGTGACCCGCGACCGCCACCGGGGCACATGGACCGTGGCGTCCGGATTCGGGCCGGACGCGCACTGGTACCGCAACCTACGTCGCACCCCTCAGGCGACAATCCAGTTCGGTCGCGGCTACCACGTCGTGACGGCCCAGTTCCCCACCTCGGAGGAGGGCGGACGAATCATGACCGAATACGCCCGCAGGCGCCCCCGGGCCGCGGGTGCGCTCTGCCGCTACACGGGATTCCCCACCGATGGAAGCGTGACCGACTTCCGGACCGCGGGCGAACAGATCCCCTTCGTGCGGTTGCAGTCCGACGAATCGGTCTGAGCGCCCCTGCGACGACAGCCATCCGCGGTCAGAGCAAGGCGTCCAGCAGATCCTTGCAGGCGTGCTGACAGTCCCGGCACGCTTCGGCGCAGATCAGACAGTGAGCGTACTCGTCAGCGTGCCCCGCACACATGTCGGCGCATGCCGCGCAGAGGTCGAAGCAGGCCCTCAAGAGGGCCCGGGCGACCCGGGCGTCTCCGCCGATCGCGCGCATGAGCACGGACGCCGTGGCGCGACAGGCGTCCGCGCAGTCGAGATTGAGCCGCACGCAGTCGACCAAACCCTTTACGTTCTCCTCCGCCAGACAGGCATCCGCGCATGTCGTGCAGGTCTGCATGCAGACGAGGCACGAATCGGCACAGATCGCCAGCCGCTCCCTGGCCTCACCCGAGACCGCCACCGCGGGATGACGGCCGATCATCGACGACGTCCGGGTCTCCATGAGATCACCTTCTTCGCCTGACCCTTTCACACGCTTCTGCCCAGGCGCCGCTCAACCAGTCATGGACGAAATTCCCCTCCTTACTGACTTCGGTTTGTCAGGGTGAACCTTGGCGAAGTGCCTGATGGGCTTGAGGTGCTGCCTGTACGGACGAGTGTGGCAATGGGGTTGCTCGGGCCACTCATCCTGCCGATGTCCGGCAACCGGGCCGGCTCAGGGATGCCGTCAGCGGCCCGTGGCTCCGCCGCGGAGCCCCGCCTACTGTTGCCCCGTACGTGAGCAGGGCATACGAGGGTAGGGAACATGGTGGACGAGACGGTACGCGCAGGCGCCGGGCACCGTACGGAAGTCTTCGTGTGGCTGGGGCTCGCGCTACTCCTGGGTGCACTGTCGGCCCTGGTACTGATTCCCCAGGCCCAGCATCAGCGCTCGCTCCGCGACGGTGTGCGCGCCGACGCCACCATGCATACCCGCGGCACGTGCGCGCTGGGACGGTGCAAGGTCGCCTTCGAGGTGCAGGACCGCACCGTCGTGGCGGCCCTGCCCCCAGGCAGTGGTGGCAGCAAGTACCCCGTGGGCGCGCACCTCACCGTCCGGTACCGGGCGGACGATCCGCAGACAGTCGCGGCCGCGGCCGACGTGGAGGGCGGTGGGGCGACCTTGCTGGCGGCCTCGACCGGCGCGGGCGCCGTGTTGTTCCTGCTTCTGCCGGTCATGAAGACGGTGGCCCGAGCACGGCGGCGGCGCGCGGCGTCCAGCGCCGTTGGATGACGTGCCCGCCCCACATGCCGATCACTGAGCTCTTTCAGAGTGGCCACTGATCGGGTGACGGGCCGGCGTCTCGCAACGCACGAGGCTCCTGCGCCGTTGAGAGAGGTGTTCGACGTCTCAACTCATCAGCGCAGGAGCCTCATTGGTTCTCTATCCTGCCGCACTCGACCTGTCTCATGCTCTGGTCGAGTGGGTATCCATGCTCATCGTCACCCGTGAGGGTGACCGCCGCTGCAAGCTCCCGCCCCACCAGCGTGCTCTCGTGGGCCTGGTCTACCTTCGCCGGCACGACATCGCGCAGATCACCGCCGGCTTCGGTATATCCGTCGGCGACAGCCGGGCCGACTTCTCCCAGAAGCACCGTCGTCACGGAGTGAACGTGCAGGTCGTGGCCAATCCCGCGGGCGACCTGCTGTAGATCCCTCCCGCGCTGCCCGGCCGCACCCACGACCTGACCGCGGCCCGCACCCACCGCATCATCCGGATCTGCGAACGCCAGGGCGTCCCCGTCCTCGCCGACCGCGCCTACATCGGCGCCGGCCCATGGGTGACCACACCCATGGGCCGGCTTCCCGGCCAGGACCTCACCACGACCCAGCGAACGATCAACCGGGCCCTGTCAGCGGCACGGGCACCGGTCGAACGAAGCATCGCAAGGCTGAAGTCCTGGCAGATCTTCCGCCGGGCCCGCTGCAGCCCCAACCGCATGACCGTCATCGCCGCAGCCGTCCTCACCCTGGAACGCCAACGCTGATGAACCTCATGGCCGTTCCAGAGAAAGGACGGATGGGCAACGGCCGTCATCCAGTCGGAAACCGTCTCACGACCAGACAAGCCGACCTTCGGAGAACCGACTGACCCGGGAGCTTCCACCGGCGATCCTCGTCAGCGTCTCCGCCACAGAGTCGAAATACTGGGCCATCGATTCGTACTCGCCCGTGACCGTAGGGTCACCCACGAACCAGCTGCCGACGCGCCCGTCCCGCAGATCGACGAACTTTCCACTCCAGCCGTCCTGGTCCGACAGGAACGGGATCCACTCGTTCCGCCAGAACGGGTAGTCCGGCTGGTCCGGAGGGTCGAATCCGCAGGACGTGGAGCGGTTCGCGTAGAGCCTCTCCATCGCCCGGATGCCCAGAAAGAAGCTCCCCTCGTCGGGGAACCCGTCGAAACCGCAACATTGCACTTCGTCGTCGAAGTCTTCCTCCGGCAGATCCAGATTGTTCTGCAGCAGCCAGGTCCGCAGGTCCCCATGCAGGGAGATCCCCATCCGTTCTTCGGCTGCCGCGAGCATCTGCTCCGTGGCGGGCCCGGGTAGATCCGCGTGATCGGCCGGCGCGTGCTCCCGAAGAAGGCTCATCACACGTGACCAACTCTCAGCCACACTCATCGCCCTCTGTCCTCTCTCCAAGGATGCCTCCGTCCGACTACGCCACTGCGGAGGTCGGGAAGTACCGGCCGGAGAACCTTGCAAGGATAATACTTCGAGCATATGTTCTATTTTCCCTGCGATCGTCCTCCGCCCCGAAGCGCGGAGCTAAGGGCTGTCCCGCAGCGAAGTGACCGCCCGCGACTTCTCACAGACAACCCACCGCGCCCGGTGAGCCCAGCCAAGTAGCTTCCGGGGCTCAAGCGAGAACCATGGCATCACCCTGAAGTGGCGAAGCTGAAAACGCTCACTGACACCACCACGCCTTCACGCGACCACGACCAGCGGTAGGCGCTCCTTTCGGCAGCGTGGTCCCCCACGCGGGCGTCCATGCGCCGCGGGACGTAAACCAGCCGTGCGACGCACATCTGACGGCGCCACAGGTCCGGTCGGCGCCTGCTCGGGCGTCGTCCCGGGCCGCGCCGGGTTTCCGGCGGGGGTGGTCGTGTCCGGAAAGCAGTGGCTGGATAATCTGCGTCCGGCGCGCGGGCTCCCGAACGGGTGCATGCCCGGGCGCCTGCCACAGGTCGGCCGGCCACGGGCCCCGCTGTCGCCGTGGGCCGGGCGACCGTCGCCCTCCGGACAGGACACGACATGCTCGACGAGGCGCCCGCCAGAACCACGGAGCCGCTCGAAAGGCCCGCCGCCCCCGACCCGTACACCGGCCGGGCCGCCTCTCCGCCGGCCGGGGATCCGCCCACCGAGCCCTGGGCGGCGATCACCCACTTCGCCGAGCGGACCCCGCACGCTCCGGCCCTGCGGGACAGCCGGCGCACGGTGACGTACGCGGTCCTGGTCGAGCGGGTCCGGCGCCTCTCCGCCCAGTTGCGCGGGAGGGGGATCGGACCCGGTGACGTCGTGGGCGTCCTGCTGCCGCGGAGCGCGGACTTCGCGGAGACGGTCCTGGCGATCTGGCACGCCGGAGCGGCGTACCTGCCCCTCGACCCGGCCCACCGGGCGGCGTGGACGGCCGAGGGCCTCCGGCAGGCCGGGGCCGTCCTGTGCGTCACCCGCTCGAAGGCCGGGGCCAGGGACGGAACAGGGGCACCGGGCGTTTCCGGACTGCCGGTGCCGATCGTCGACCTGGCCCGCCTCGACGCGTCCCAGCCGCCCGCGGTCCCCTCCCAGGGCCGACCGGAGGCCGGAGCTCCCGAGCCCGACAGCTGGGCGTACCTCATCCGGACGTCGGGCAGCACCGGGCGCCCCAAGCTCGTACCGGTCGCCCACGGGGGTCTGCCCCATCTGGTGGCGGCACAGCGCCACGCGATCTCCGGGCTCGGGCCGGGCAGCGTGGTGCTCCAGGTGTTCACGCCGCTCTTCGACGGCTGGGTCTTCGACCTCCTCCTCGCCCTCGGCCACGGCGGGCGCCTGGAGGTGCTCGACGAGGAACGGCTCGGCCGCCCGCTCCACACCGTGGCCGCCGAGACCGGCACCACGCACGCGACGGTGCCGGCGGTCCTCGCCCGCACCCTGCGGCCCGTGGACTTCCCCGGCCTCAAGGTGCTGCTGAGCGCGGGGGACGTCTGCCTCCCGGAGACCGCGCGGCGGTGGGCCGGGCAGGTCCAGTTCGTCAACGGGTACGGCCCGACCGAGACGACCGTCTGCGCGACCCTGCACACGGTCGACCCCGCGGCCCCTCCGTCCGGCACCGTGCCCGTCGGCCGTCCGGTGCCCGGTCGCCGGATCCTGCTTCTGGACGAGGCGCAACGGCCTGTTCCCGAAGGCGAGTTCGGCGAGATATGCATCGGCGGCTGGGGGCTCACCCCCGGATACGTCGGTGACCCGGAGGAGACGGCGCGCCGCCTGATCACCGATCCCACGGGGACGGTCCCTGGCGGCCTGATCTACCGGACCGGCGATCGGGGGCGGCTGTTGCCCGACGGTGCGCTGGAGTTCGGCGGACGCCTGGACGCGCAGGCCAAGGTGAACGGCTACCGCGTGGACCCGGCCCAGGTCGAGTCGGCGCTCGTGGGACTGCCGGACGTCCGGGACGCGGTGGTCGTGGTGGACGAGAGCATGGAGGGGAGGAGGCTGCTCGGCTACGTCAGGCTGAGGGACGCCGCGTCCCGGCGGGACGGCCGCGACCTGCGGGCCGAGGTGCGGGAGGTGCTCCCGGCCCACCTCGTGCCGGCCTCGGTGACGGTGCTGGACGCATGGCCGCTGACCCCGTCGGGCAAGGTCGACCGCGCGCTGCTGCCGCCGCCCGGCCGGGAAGCCGCGGCCACGGCTCCGGCGTCGGGACCGGCCGCCCGTCTGTCGCACATCGCGGGAGAGGTCCTCGGAACCGGGGCCCTGGGGGCCGACGACTCCTTCACGGCACACGGCGGGAACTCGCTCCAGGCCATCGAGTTCACCGCACGCGTCCGGACGGAGATGGGCATGGCCCTTCCGCTGCGGGCGGTCCTCGAAGGGGCGGTCGTCACCGAACTCGCCGCGCGAGCCGTCCCCGTCGAGAACGACCGCCCGCCGCTCCCGCGGCCCGCGGGCGGACACGCCGACGAGCCGCGCTCTCGCGCGCGCGAGAGCGCCGGACCACAGCCCTGCTCGGCCGCCCAGCAGCGCGTCTGGCTCGCGGAGCACATGGCCGGAGGGACGCCCGCCTACCATGCGGCCTCCGTGACCCGGCTCCGCGGCCCCCTGCGCGAACCGTCCCTGCGGGCCGCCCTGCAAGCGCTGGTGGACCGCCACGAGGTCCTGCGCTGCCGGCTCCCGATCCACGACGGAACCCCCCGCTACGTGGTCGACCCCGATGCACGCGCGGAGCTGCGGTACAGCGATCTGCGGGACGCTCCGGACGCCGAACGAGCCGCGTCCGAGGCCGCCCTCGACGAGGCCCGCCGGCCCTTCGACCTGTCGGAGGGTCCCCTGATCCGCTGGCACCTGATGCGCACAGCGGACGAGGAGCACGTCCTCGTACAGACCGAGCACCACGTCGTTCACGACGGCCACTCGGCACGGCTGCTCCTCGCCGACCTGGTGCGGGGCTACGCGGAGCACGTACGCCACGGAAGCGTCGACACCCGTCCGGCCGCTCCCGGCTACGGCGCGCTGACGGCCGCCGAGCTCCACTGGGGCACCGGGCCGGAGGCCGAGCGGCAGCGGGCGTACTGGCGCGCCGTCCTGGACACGCCGCCGGCGCCCTTGCCCCTGCCTCCGCGCAAGGCGTCCGCCTCCGATGGGGAGAAGGCGGCGGCCTCCCACCCGGGCGCGGAGCAGCGCCTGCACCTGGACGCCGAACTGGTGGACCGGGCGAGAGCGTTGGGGCGGGCTCACGGAGCCACTGTCTTCATGGTCGCCTTCGCCGCGTTCCTGGCCGTCCTGCACCGCACGACCGGCGCACGGGACGTGCTCGTCGGTTCGGGCATGGCGAACCGGCGCCGCCCCGGAACGGCCGGAGCCGTGGGCATGTTCGTGAACACGGTGGTGCTGCGGGGGAGGCCGCGCCCCGGACTCTCCTTCTCCATACTCCTCGCGGAGGTGCGCTCGACGTGCCTCGACGCCTACGAGCACCAGGAGCTGCCGTTCGAGGAGGTGATCGCCCCGCACCTGCGACGCTCCGCCGGGGAGAGGAACCGGCTCGTGCAGACCGCCTTCAGTTTCCACGACACCCCCCTGGCCGCCCTCCCCGAGTCACCACTCGACATCACGGTCCGCGAGGGCCTGCCCCTGGGCGCGGCCAAGTTCGAGCTCGGTGTGACCGGCTTCCCTCACCACGAGGAAGAGCCGGACCGGAGCGGGACGGGCCCGGACGGTCTGCTGCGCATACCCCGGTCCCGCGGCCCGGTCCTCCCTGCGGACCGGCCGGCCGGACTCACCCTGACCTGGCAGTACGAGACCTCGCGCCTCGACGACGACGCGGTGCGCGGCATGATGGACTGCTACGAGGCCGTCCTGCGCGCGGTGGTCGATCGTCCCGACACGCCGCTCGACGCGCTTCCGCGCTGGGTACCCCGGACGGCGGAGTCCGTGGAGCCAGCCCCGTCGGTCCCGGGCGTGCGGGCGGAGGGTCCGGGCGGTCGTGGATCCTCACCGTCCGGTATCGGAAAGGCGCGCGGTCACACCGACGCTCTCGCCCGGCTGATGGGCCGGGTGCTGGGGGTGCCCGGCATGCGGCCGCAGGACGATTTCCTGGAGCTCGGCGGCGATTCGCTCGGCGCTCTCCGTTTCACCCTGCTCGCCCGTTCCGAGCTGGGTCTGGACATCCCTCTGCAGTCCTTCCTCAGGGCGCCGACAGCGGCCGCGGCCGCCGGTCTGGCGCGGCCGGCGGCGCAGGACCTCATCCCGGCACGCCCCAGGAACCGTACGAGGAAGGGTGAGTAGCGGCATGCCGTCGTACGACCGCGTGTGCTTTCCGCTCGCGGACCCGCAGCGCCGACTGCTGGACCGGCTCGGCGCCTGCGCCGACCCCTCCGCGTACGTGAGTTTCCTCGCCCATCACGTGCGCGGCCCCCTCGACCTCCCCCGGCTCCGGCGAGCCGTGGACGCGCTCACCGCCCGTCACGAGCCCCTGCGAACGGCCTTCCCCGCCGACGAGGACGGCACGGTCCGGAGGCAGTGCGTCGAGGAGCCCGACGCGATGCCCTGGGAACTGACCGTGTTCGACACGCCACCCGTCCCTGCGGGCCCACCGCTCCCGCGCAGTGACGAGGACACCCTCCTGCGGAACTTCGCCCGGCGTCCGTTCGACCTGGTCCGAGGGCCTCTCGCACGCGTGCTGGTCGTACGCCGGGCGGCCGAGGACCACCTCGTCGTCCTGGCGGTCCACCTCCTGGCCGCCGACGGCTGGTCGCTGCGGATCCTGCTGGACGAACTGGGCGAGTACTACGCTGACGCGGGCCGTGCGACCGCGCTCCTCCCGCCGCTCGCCATCCAGTACGCCGACTGGGCCCACTGGCAGGCCGGGAGAGCGGCACGCCCGGAGAGCCCCCTCCCCCGGATCCCCGCCCGCCCGGCCGACGGGCCGGGGCGGCGCCTGCGTACGGCTCCCGTGCCGGTGCCGGCGGCGGGGCGCCTCGCCCGCCAGGAACGGGTACCGCTGTTCACCGTGCTTCTGACGGCCTTCGTCCTGGCGGCACGCGGGCCGGCGGCGTCCCGTGTGCTGGTGGATGTCCCCGTCTCCGGGCGCGATCACCCGCAACTCGGCGTGCTAGCGGGCTACTTCATCCGGCTCCACCGGCTCGACGTCTCGCTCCCCGATGCCATCACCTTCCGGCAGGCGGTGCGCCGGGTGCAGGGCGCCTGGGCCGAGGCCGAGGAGACCGATGCGGCCTCCTCCCGCCTTGCGCACCCGCCCACGGGCACCGGTCCGGCCGGGGATCCGGCTCCGGCGGCCGGGGGCGTCCCGCTCTTTTCCTACCGCGCCCGTGACGTGCAGCCGCGGCTGCGCCTGGAGGGCTGTTCCGTGACCGAAGCCCCCTGGCTTCACGACGCCGCGAAAGTGGATCTCGGCCTGATCACGGACCGCGTCGGAGACGCGGTCCACCCCGTGCTCGAGTTCCGCCCGTCCGTCGTCCCGGAGCGGGCAGCCGACCGCCTGGGCCGGAGCTTCGCGGTGCTCCTGGACAAAGCAGCGGCCGACCCGGATGAGACGGTGGATCCCCTGGCGGCAGGAGCACCCTGACGACCGCCGGAACGGGGCGCTCGACACCTCACCCGCCCCTGCGGCCGGCACCCCGGCTGCTCCGGTTTTCCGAGCCGTGGCATGGGCATGAGCGGTACTCTCCCTGTCGGCGTCGGCACGTGCGGAGAACGGGCACGAGTCCGCCGACAGACGGGGCATGGGGGGCGACGTTCGGTGTCTGCGACGGAGGACGGTGAACTCCTCGGCCGGGAGCGGGAGACGGCCTTCCTGGACGGCGTCCTGCAAGCAGCGGCCTCCACGGGTGAAGGAGCAGCGGTCCTCCTCCGGGGCCCGGCCGGCATCGGCAAGTCGGCCCTGCTGGCCTGGGCACGGAACGCGGCGCGGCGGCACGGTTTCGCCGTCCTGGGAGCGGTGGGCTCCGTGACCGAGTCGGAGCTCGCCTTCGGGGGCTTCCACCAGGTCTTCTGGCCGCTGCTGAAGCGCTCCCGGACCCTCCCACCACGGGACCGGGAAGTCCTGGAGCGCGCCTTGGGCCTGGGGGAGGGACCGTCTGCCGGCGCGACCCCGCTGGGTGCCTCGGCCCTTGCCCTGCTCACCGAGGCCGCGTGCGAGCGGCCGCTGCTGGTCGTGGTGGACGACGTGCACTGGATGGACGACTCCAGCACCGCGGTGTTCGCCTTTCTGCACCGGCACGTCGCCGCCCTGCCCGTGGTCTTCATCGGAGCGGGCCGCGAGGACAGCCCGGCCACCGACCGGTGGACCGCGGAGCCGCTGCGGGTGGAAGCGCTGGAACCGTCCGCCGCCGAAACCCTGTTGCGCCGGTATCACCCGACGCTGCCCGTCACCGCGGCCACACGGGTGCTGACGGAGGCCGCGGGCAATCCACTGGCCCTCCGGGAACTGCCCGTGCTGCCGGACGACGAGCACGACACCGGCCTGCCCGGTGGCCCCGGTCGGATGCCCCTGGCGCACCGGCTGGAGCACCTCTTCGCCGAGCGGATCCGGTCGCTGCCGGCTGACGCCGCGCACGCCCTGCTCCTGGCCGCGCTCGGCGGCCGGGTGGACCTGCGGAACACGGATGCCGGGGCGACCGCGGCAGCCCCCGAAGACCGTGCGGTCGTTTCCGAGTGCGCTGTGTACCCTCCCGGCGACCCCGCGGCGGTCCTCGCCGCCGTCGAGGCGAGCGGGCTGGCGCACCTCGACGGAAGCGGTGTGCTGGCCTTCCGCCATCCCCTGGTGCGCAGTGCGGTGATCTCCCTGGCCTCGCCCGAGGAGGAGCGGGCGGCCCACCGGCTGCTGGCAGGGCGACTGGACGCCGGCGACCCCCGACGGCTCCGGCACGAAACACTGGCCGCGGTCCTGCCGGACGCCTTCCTCGCCGCACGGCTGGAAGACGCCGCGCGGCAGATCGCGAGACGCGGCGGCGACGCGGAGGGGGCGGTGCTGATGGACCGGGCCGCCGCTCTGAGCACCGATGCCGCGTCCCACACGGCACGCCTGACGTGGGCCGCCGTCATGGCCGCGCGGGGCGGGCGACTCGCCCACACCGCCGAGTTGGTGGAGGAACTCAAGAGAAGGCCGATACCGCCCGGCTCCGCTCCGCTCTTCGCCTACGCGGTGGTGTACGTCGACCAGAGTCACCGGGTCGACTTCGAGTCGTCCTTCACGCTGCTGCCGCAGGCGCTGGACCTCCTCTCGCACACCGGGGTCGAGCCCTTCGAGGGGCTGGCGGAGCAGATCTACTTCAAGCTCCTGCTCGCCACCTCCTACACCGACGACCCCCGAGGCCGGCGCGCCCTGGAGAAGCACGCCGACGCTGTCTCCCCCCTGGCCAGGCTGTGCCGCGCGGTGTGGTCCGATCCGCCCCGGACCGCGCACGGCGCGACACGCGCACTCGGCCTGCTGAACAGGGAGATGAGCGAGGAGCAGGAGGCGGGAGCCGCGTGGTTGCTGCTGTGGACGGCGACGGCGGTGGACGCCGCCGACGAGACGCTGTGGCGCCGCTTCACCGGCCAGCACGCCTACGCCACCCAGGGCTCGGTCGCGAAGGCCCGGTTCTACCAGGACTACCTGCGAGGCCGGTGGGAGAGCGCGGCCGCGTGCCTGCGGGAGGCGGAGGCCGCGGACGACCGCGGATACCACTGCAATGCCCTGCTGTTCCGTCACTACTACGCCCACTTCCTGGCCGGCCGGGGCGACGAACAGGGACTGAGAGAGGTGGAGGCGCTCATCGAGCCGTCGGCCTCGGGGGCTCGGATGCGGTTCGTCACCGACCACCTCGTCCACCTGCGGGCCCTGGCCGCGCTGGCGCACGGCCGGTACGAGGAGGCGTACCTGCACCTGGTCCAGCTCATGTCCCCCGGTGTGCTGCCACGCGGTCTGCCCTGGTTCCACCTGCCGTTCTTCGACCTCGTGGTCGCCGCCGTGCACACGGGGCGCCGGCGCGAGGCCACCGCGCACGTCGAGGCCGGACGGGCGGCGCGGATGGCCGACATCTCCGCCCACCACGCCTTCCTCCTCGCGGCGGCCTCGGCCGTCGCCGCGGCCGATGAGGTCGCCGACGCCCGCTACCGGGCCGCGTACGCCGTCGAGGACGCCGAGACCTGGGTCTTCGGCATGGCCCGGTTGCGGCTGGCCCACGGCTCGTGGCTGCGCCGGCGCCGGCGCGCGGAGGCATTCGATGTGCTGCACCGGGCGCGCGACGCGTTCCGGCGGCTGGGCGCGGAGCCCTGGGCGGAGCGCTGCGAGGAGGAGCTGACCGCCGCGGGGCCGCCGGCGGCGGTCGGCGGACGCGGGCTGTTGACGGGCCAGGAACGGCGTGTCGCCCAGCTCGCGGCGACGGGGCTGACGAACAAGGAGATCGGCACGGCCCTGCAGGTGTCACCTCGTACCGTCGCGGCGCACCTGTACAAGATCTTCCCCAAGCTCGGAGTCACCTCCCGGGCCGGGATCTCCCGGGCACTGGCCGACGACTCGGCCGAACGGGACTGAGACCGGTTCCCGCCGGGCGCCGGCGCCTACCAGTGGGCGCTCGGCGCGCACAGGTGCGCCGCCCGCCCCGTCTCCTGGAGGGTGTCGGGCGGTGGCGTCGCCTCGGCTGTGTCGTGCTCCGTCCTGTGGTCCCTCCACTCGCTGGGCGACATCCCGTACCTGGCACGGAAGCACCTGCTGAAGTGGGCGGCGGTGGCGAAGCCCCAGCGCTGGGCCACTGCCTGGACCTTCGCCGTACCTCCACCGCGGCCCAGTTCCCGTCGGCATTCCTCCAGGCGGCGCTGCTGTATCCAGCGGCTGAGCGTGCCGTTCTCGCCCGTGAAGAGCTTGTACAGCCTGCGCACGGAGATGTGGTGGGCCTCGGCGATGGCGTCCGGGCGAAGCCGGGGATCCGGAAGCCTGGAGTTCACCCAGCGCCGGATCTCGTCCACCGCCCGGCGGTCGGCGTCCGAGAGGCCGCTCGCCCCGGGGCAGGCGTTCCGTTCGGCCTCCTCGGCCACCAGGCTGGTGAGCAGGTCCGCCGCCTGGTTCATCAGTCGCGTCGTCAGTCCGTCCCTTCCGGCTTCCGCTCCCCAGGGGCCCTCGGCCGTGGCCAGGGAGAGCAGCAGCGGGAGCAGCAGCGAAGCGACGCCCGTCGTCGCGTCGTACGCCCGGCCGGTCGTCCGGACCAGGACGTCGTCCGGGTAGGGCACCAGCGGGCGGGGCACGCGCAGCACTGCCAGGGCGCTTCCGGCCGTCCCGCTCACCGTGACCGGCCTGGCCGAATCGGCCAGGACCAGGCCGCCCGACGTCACCCTGCCCTCGTGTGCGCAGGAGAGGCCGCCCCGAAGCGGACCACAGACCATGATCTCGCGCGCGTCCGGGTCGTCGGCCGGCCTCATCGGCAGAGTGAGCGCGCGGGTCGGTTCGTCACCGGGAACGACGCTGATCCGTACGTACGGCGGCCGTCCCGGATCCACGGGGTGGACGACCGGACGGGCGCTCAGGTGCGGGCCCGCTTCGTGGCGGGAAGGCGCAGGGGACGGCACCGTGGGCTCCTCCGGATGTCGTGCGCGACGGATCGTGCCCCACTCTCGGCGTGCCTCGGCTCGGGCACGTAGGTCGGATGACTGACGCCCGAGGCAGGTCAGTTCACGGCGGCACGCTGCGCGTCCCTGGGCCGCTCCGGGCCGGGAAGGTCCTCCTCCGGGGCACGCGCGCGTCTCCACTGGCGCGGCGGCATGCCGAACACCCCCTTGAAGGCGCGGCTGAAGTGGGCGGGACTGTGGAAGCCCCACCGGCGGGCGACGGTCGAGACCGTCGGGCTGGAGCGTTCTCGGCGTGTCAGTTCCCTGGCGCACTCCTCGACGCGGCGCCGCAGGATGAGCCGCCCCACCGTCGTGCCCTCCCCTTCGAAGAGCCGGTGGAGGTAGCGCACCGAGATGTAGTGGGCTTCGGCGATCCGTTCCGGTGACAGATCCGGGTCGCGCAGGTTCCGGTCGATGTAGTCGCGGACGCGCGGCACCAGGCGGGCGCGCGTGGTGGCCGGTGGCTCCTGGTCCCTTCCGAGCAGTTCGTCGGCGAGGAGGGCGATGAACTCCACGGTGTTCCCGGCGAGCAGGTCACCGGTGGCCGGAGTCACCTGCCCCGCGAGAAGGGAGAGGCGTTCGAGGTAAGGGATCAGCAGGCCGACGACACCGCTTCGCCCTTGCACGGCGCGTCCGGTGAGGCGGAACAAGTGGTCCGCGGGGTCGCCGAGCGTCTGCCGGGGGAGGGAGACCAACAGCATCCGGAAGGACTCCCGCTGGTCCAGGGTGAAGGGCCGGCGGGGGTCGACGAAGACCAGTTCTCCCGGCTCCAGCCCGGCGCTCCTTCCGTCCTGGGTGAGGAGTGCCGTGCCCGACTGCTGCAGAGCGACGGCGACCCGCTCGCCCGGACTCCGGGCGATGTGCCGGGGGGTGCGGCTCAGCTGGGACGGCCCCGCTTCGACGAGCAGCAGGCTCAGATAGCCGAGGTGGGTGATCGCTGGGGGCGGGACATCGACCGGGGAAGTGCGCATCACGAGCCGGACGGGGGCGATGAGGCTGTCGAAGGCGTCCTGCCACAGGCGTGGCGCCTCGCATTCTTGTCCCGCCGTCATGTCTCGAAGAACCTGTCCCACGCGCGCTCCTTGCTCTCGGACGCCGGCCGGTCGGCGAACTCGCCGCTCAGGGGGTGCGAACGGCCATGTGCGTTCCCTTTCATGCTTGGCGGCGCGAGAAGACCCCACATAGGTCATTTGACGTGCGGCCATGGACCCGGCTGGAGCGTCCGTCGGCCTCCTGGGACAAGAGGTGTGCACGGACGGGCAAGTACGGCCGGTACGGAGGGGAGGCAGGGCCCGTACCGGTCCGTAGGCTTGGGGCCGTTGCCCCGGCTGCCGCTGCAGCGGTCAGGAGCGGACCGGGCCCGACGGTTTCGTCAGCTCTTCCATCCCGGAATCGCGCCCAGGCGCGGGAGTGTGTCGTGGAACATGTAGCCGGGCCGCCTCCGGTCCTCGAACCCTTGGCCCAGGCCTTCGTCGAGGCCCACGCATGTCCGGGCGTGCCGGGCGGAGCGGGGCCCGTACCCACCGGCAAGGTACTCGCCGCCCTGCACGGGGAGGCGGACAGGACGCCGGACGTCGAGGAGGAGTGGCTGGCGCTCCCCGGCTGCGACGGGGAGCGCATCCGTGTGCGGATCCTGCGGCCGGCCGACAGCGAGGAACCCCTGCCGGTGGTGCTCTACCTGCACGGCCTGGGCTGGACCCACACGTCCGCCACCACGCACCAGCGGCTGCTGGAGGACCTGGTGCTGGGGTCGGACGCGGCCGTCGTCGTGCCCGAGTACGACCGTCCGCCGGCCGCTCGCTATCCGGTGGCCGTCGAGCAGAGCTACACCGTGGCCCGCTGGATCGCGGAACACGGTGCCGACTGGCGGCTCGACGGCTGCCGCATCGCCGTGGCCGGCGTCTCGGCGGGCGCCAACCTCGCCGCCGCCCTGACCCTGGTCGCCAAGGAACGCGGCGGCGTGGACTTCGTCCACCAGGTCCTGGTCTGCCCCGTCACGGACGCCACCGGGCAGACCGCGTCCTACCGGCACTTCGCCGAGGGGTACTTCCTCGGCAGCGCGGTCATGCGGTGCTTCTGGCAGAGCTACGCCCCCGACGCGGCACGACGCGGGGAGATCACCGCGTCGCCGCTGCTGGCCACCACGGACGACCTGCGGGGGCTTCCGCCGGCGCTGGTCCTGACCGCGGAGGCCGACGTGGTACGCGACGAGGGCGAGGCGTATGCGGCGAAGCTGAGGGCGGCGGGCGTCTCCGTCGTCTCCGCGCGCTACCACGGCACGATCCACGGCTTCATCCTCTTCGACATGCTCCGCGAGAGCGATGCGGGCCGCGCCGCCCGGACGCAGACCGTGGACACCCTCCACGTCGCCTTACACCGGGGGTGGTGAAGGGCCCGTCCAGCAGGGGTCGACAGGTGGGCGGATTCGCCGTGCAGCCTCGGGCAAGGCCTGTGCACGGGGTGCCGACCCACGCCACTCGAAGGGACATAACGTCCCGGTGTGCCGCCTCGCGGCGGTGCGCCGAACGTCTTCCGTCCCTCACGAAACGGGTTCTGCCATGCACGAGTTCCCTCCTGTCACCCCTGTCCTGGAGCCGGCCGCGGCGGCCTTCGCCGAGGCCACCGCCCAGCCGCCGTTCCTCTTCCAGATCCCCGTGGCGGACGGTCGCAAGGCCGTCGACGACGTCCAGTCCGGACCGGTGGACAAGCCCGACGTCGACGAGGAGTGGGTCACCGTCGCCGTCCCCTCCGGCGGCTCCGTCAAAGCGCGCGTCGTACGTCCCGCCGGCGTCCGGGGCGAGCTGCCCGTCATCCTCTACATCCACGGCGCGGGCTGGGTGTTCGGCAACGCCCACACCCACGACCGGCTGGTGCGGGAGCTGGCCGTCGGGGCCGGTGCCGCCGTCGTCTTCCCGGAGTACGACCTGTCGCCGGAGCACCGATACCCGGTGGCTGTCGAGCAGAACTGGGCCGTCGCCCGCTGGGTCGTGACCGACGGGGCCGGCAAGGGTCTGGACGCCACTCGCATGGCGGTCGCCGGGGACTCGGTCGGCGGCAACATGAGCGCCGCGCTCACCCTGATGGCCAAGGAGCGGGGCGGCGTTCCCCTGCTCCAGCAGGTCCTCTTCTACCCGGTCACCGACGCCTCCTTCGACACGGCCTCCTACCACCAGTTCGCCGAGGGCTACTTCCTGCGCCGCGACGGCATGCAGTGGTTCTGGGACCAGTACACGACCGACGAGGCCGAGCGCGCCCAGATCACCGCCTCCCCGTTGCGCGCCACCACCGAGCAGCTCACCGGCCTGCCGCCCGCCCTGGTCATCACCGCCGAGGCCGACGTCCTGCGCGACGAGGGCGAGGCGTACGCGAACAAGCTGCGGGCCGCCGGGGTCCCGGTGACCGCCGTGCGCTACCAGGGCATCATCCACGACTTCGTCATGCTCGACGCGCTGCGGGAGACCCACGCCGCCCAGGCCGCCATCGCACTCGCCGTGGACACGCTCCGGACCGCGCTCGCCAAGGACTGAACCGGCCCGGGCGGCGACGCCCGGCGGCAGGGGCCCGCCCCGCGCGGACGCCCCGGGGTACGCGGGCCGCCGGGCGTGCGTACCCCGCTCTTCCCGTTCCCCATCCGAGCAGGCAGGCAGCCCATGGACACCCCCGACAGCCCGTCGCCCGCCCCCGGCGGCCGGCACCACGAACCCGATCTGCGGGGCATGACCCGCATCAACCTCCGTCCGATCGCCTCACCGATGCCCCTCGGCTTCTACGCCGTCGCCATCGCCTCGGTCATCGTCGGCTGCTTCCAGCTCGGCGTCTTCGAGGAGAACGCGGACCGGGCCGTCGCCTTCGCCGTCCTGCCCGCCTTCGTTCTCCAGCTCCTCGTGGGCGTCCTGGCGTTCGGCGCTCGCGACGTCCTCGCTGCCACGCTGATGGCCTGCTTCTCCGGCACCTGGCTGGCCACCTCCCTGGTGCTGGCCCTCGACCCGCCGGGCGGCACGGCGGTGCTCGGCGTGCTGAACCTCGCCTTCACCGTGTTCGCCGCCCTCATGGCGAGCGTGGCCAGGGCCAAGCGGGCCCTGTGGCTCGTGCTGTGCGTGGCCGTCCCCCGGTTCGCCGTGGCCGCCGCCTCCCACCTCTCCGGCGTCGCCTGGCTGGGCACCCTCTCCGGTGTCCTCGCCCTGGTCCTGGCCGCCGCGGCCCTGTACGCGGCCTTCGCCCTCATGCTGGAGGACATGCGCGGCGAGCAGGTCCTGCCGATCGGCCGCAGCGGCCCGGCGCACCACGCCGTCGAGGGCGACCTCTCCGTCCAGCTGCGCAACCTCGAACGCGCGGCCGGTGTCCGTCGCACGCTCTGAGCCGCCCGGCCCCCTCCGCCCCGCGGCGGCGGCACCGGCGCCCCGTCCCAGGACCATGCTCCGAGGAGTCTCCGTGAGGCCCATCCAGCAACTCGTCACGGCGAAGGTGTCATCGCCGGACCATGGTGCGGCGCGGCTCGTGGTGGGGATCCGTCACGATCCCGGCGACCCGCTGGCGGTGCGGCTCGACTTCGCCCCCGCCGAAAGCCCGGACGAGGGCGGAGCGGCGACCTGGATCTTCGCCCGGAGGCTGCTGGAGGACGGTGTCGTCGGGGCCGCCGGCGAGGGCGACGTCCGGGTCCGGCCCGGCGACGCCGGCGAGACGGACGTCGAGCTGGTCTCCCTGTACGGCTCCTGCGTGGTGCGCTTCCGCACCGACACGCTGCGCTCCTTCCTCTCCCTGACCGAGACCCGGCTCCCCGACGCCTCCCCGCGGATCCGGACCGAGCTCGACCGGACGCTCAACGCCATCCTCGGGCGGCCCGTCTAGGGCCACCCACCGCCCTCCCCTGTCCCGTGCGGGGCTCGTCCGGCCCTGCCCCACTCCTCCCGAGAACGAGAGGCCCCGTCATGATGACGATGCCGGTCAGCGGTGTCACCCCCTTTCCCGATCTCGACAACGGCGACGCCGCGGACATCGTCGTCCGCAACGCCAAGATCCACACCGGCGATCCGGAGCGTCCCGCCGCGACGGCCCTGGCGGTCCGCGACGGCAGGATCACCGCTCTCGGTGACGAGGCGACGGTCGCACGGCACGTCGGGCCGCGGACGCGCGTGGTCGACGCGCTGGGCCGCCGGATGATCCCCGGCCTGAACGACTCGCACCTGCACGTGATCAGGGGCGGCCTGAACTACGTACTGGAACTGCGCTGGGACGGCGTGCCCTCGCTGCGGCAGGCGCTGGCCATGCTGCGCGAGCAGGCCGGCCGCACCCCCAAGGGCCAGTGGATACGGGTGGTCGGCGGCTGGACGGCCGAGCAGTTCGCCGAGCGGCGGATGCCGACCGTGGCGGAACTGAACGCCGCGGCCCCGGACACACCGGTCTTCGTCCTGCACCTGTACCAGTCCGCCCTGATGAACGGCGCCGCCGTACGCGCCGCCGGCTACACCCGCGACACACCGGACCCCCGGGGCGGGCAGATCGTGCGGGGCCGGGACGGGGAACCGACGGGGGTCCTGCTCGCCGCGCCCAGCGCGCTCGTCCTCTACTCGACGCTGGCGGCGGCGCCCACGCTGGGCGAGGAGGACCGGAGGACGTCCACCCGGCACTTCCTGCGGGAACTCAACCGGTTCGGCCTCACCTCCGCCGTCGACGCGGCCGGCGGGTTCCAGAGCTTCCCGGAGAACTACCGGACCGTCACCGAGCTGGCCCGCGCCGGGGAACTCTCGCTGCGGATCGCGTACCACCTCTTCCCGCAGACCGCCGGACAGGAGCTGGACGACCTGCGGCGGTGGATCGAGACCGTGCGCCCGGACGAGGGCGACGAATGGCTCCGGCTGAACGGCGCCGGGGAGAACCTGACCTGGGCTGCGGCCGACTTCGAGAACTTCTCCGAGCCCAGGCCCGAACTGACCGCCGGCTACGAGGCGGAGTTCGAGAAGGCCGTCCGGCTGCTCATGGAGAACGGCTGGGGCTTCCGGCTGCACGCCACCTACGACGAGACCATCCGCCGGGACCTGGCGGTCTTCGAGAAGCTGGCGGCGGACGGCCTCTTCCCGTCCGGCAACAGATGGCTCTTCGACCACGCCGAGACGGTGTCCCCGCGGAGCCTGGAGCGGATCGCGGCACTGGGCGGCTCGATCGGCGTGCAGAACCGCATGTCCTTCCAGGGCAAGGCCTTCGTCGACCGGTACGGCGCCGAGGCGGCCGAACGCACGCCGCCGGTCACGGAGATGCTGGAGCAGGGCCTGCGGGTGGCGGCGGGCACGGACGCGACCCGGGTCTCGTCGTACAACCCGTGGGTGGCCCTGCACTGGCTCGTCACCGGGCGCACCGTGGGCGACCTCTGCCTGTATCCGCCGGGCCGGCTGGTGTCCCGGGAGAAGGCGCTGGAGCTGTACACCCTCGGCGGCGCCCGGATGACGGGCGAAGGCGAGGTGAAGGGTCTGCTGCGGGAGGGTTTCCTGGCGGACTTCGCGGTCCTGTCCCACGACTACTTCGCCGTGCACGTCGACGACATCCCGCACATCGAGTCGGTCCTCACCGTCGTCGGCGGCCGGCTGGTCTACGCGGCGGCGGAGTATGAGGGCCTGGACGAGGCGGTCCCGCCCGTCAGTCCTTCCTGGAGTCCGGTGGCCCACTTCGGCGGCTACCAGGCGACTCCGCCGCCGGGCATCACGGGGGCGCGCCAGGCCGACCGCCTGGCGGAGGCGGTGGCGGAGTCGGAGCAGCACCGCCAGTGGCGGGTCGCCCGCGACTTCGCCCCCGAGAGCGGCCCTCAGGTCTTCGATCCCTGCTTCGTCCTCTGAGCGGACGACTCGGACGAGCCATGCAGTGCGGGAACAGTCCCGGCCACCCTGAGCAAAGCGCCAGGAACCCGTGCGGCCGTAGCTTCAAAGCAACAACAGGCTCTGTATTCAGTGGAGTTGACCACACGTCAGCTGCCTTAACACAGCCTGTTCCTCACGTGTTTCCTCTTGCCTTCTCGGCACTCCTCTCTTGGAAGGATCTGTCATGAACAAGATCGACTCCGTCAAGGCCGCCCCCAGCCCCGACCTGCTCACCCCCGACAACGCGATGATGCTGTTCGTGGACCACCAGCCGCAGATGTTCTTCGGCGCGGCCAGCTCGGACCGGGCCGGGGTCATCAACGCCACCGTCGGTCTCGCCAAGGCGGCCACCGTTTTCGACGTCCCCGTCGTGCTGTCCACCGTCGCCGCCGAGTCGTTCTCCGGCCCGCTTCTGCCGCAGCTGCGGGAGGTCTTCCCGAAGCACGAGATCGTGGACCGCACCACGATGAACGCCTGGGAGGACCCGGCGCTCGTCGAGGCGGTCAGGGCCACCGGCCGCAGCAAGATCATCCTCTCCGGGCTGTGGACCGAGGTGTGTCTCGTCCTGCCCGCCCTCTCCGCCCTCAGCCAGGGCTACGAGGTGTACGTCGTCGCCGACGCCTCCGCCGGCGTCACGCCCGAGGCGCACGAGCACGCCATGCAGCGCATGACCGCGGCCGGCGCCGTCCCGGTCACCTGGCTCCAGGTGCTGCTGGAGCTCCAGCGCGACTGGGCGCGCGGGGAGACGTACACCCAGACCCTCGACGTGGTGAAGGAGCACGGCGGCGCCTACGGCATGGGGGTCGTCTACGCCCAGTCCATGATCGACCCGTACGCCGCGGGCTGATCCCCTTACCGACGTCCACCACCCCAGGAGAGCACGACGATGGACATCGGTCTGCTGGTCCTGCGGCTTCTCGTCGGGCTTCTCGTCGCCGGGCACGGAGTGCAGAAGGTGAGCTTCCGGCTCGGCGGCAAGGGGCTGGCGGGCGGGGCCGCGGAATTCCGGGGCGACGGCTTCCGCGGCGGCGCCCTGACGGCCGTCGCCGCGGGCGGCGCCCAGATCGGGGCGGGGCTGATGCTCGCCGTCGGCGCCTTGACCCCGGCCGCCGCGGCCGGGGTCATCGGCGTGATGACCGTGGCCCTGACCGTGAAGCTGCCGCACGGCCTGTGGGTCCAGAACGACGGCTACGAGTACCCGCTGGTCCTCATGGTCCTGCCCGCGGTCCTCACCCTCACCGGCCCCGGTCGCTGGTCCGTGGACGCGGCCCTGGGCCTGACGCCCTGGCCCGTCTGGTGGGCCCTCGTCGCCGTGACCGGCGGAGTGGGAAGCGCCCTGGTCGTCCGTGCGCTGCTCCACCGTCCCGCGCCCACGAGTCCCGGCGCCGGGCCCCGTACCCGCCCCTCAGACATCCGGAGTGGAACATGACGGCTCCCCCGTCCCTCGACACCCCGCCACCGCACCAGAGCCGGAAGACGGAGGAGGTACAGGCGTTCGACACCGTGCAGCACGTGGGCATCGGCCTCTCCCACGACGGCCGGCTGTACTCCTGCCGACGCCTCAACCTCCTGCTGGCCGACGCGCAGATGCTGTACGCGCTCTACAAGAAGCACCACTGGCTCATGCGGGGGCCCACCTTCCACCAGCTGCACCTGCTGCTGGACCGGCATGCGGAACAGCAGTTGGCGATCGTCGACCTCCTCGCCGAACGCGTCCAGAGCCTCGGCGGCGTCGCCGTCGGAGACCCACGCCACGCCGCCGAGATGACCCGTGTCCCCCGCCCACCCGACGGCGTGGAGAAGGTGCCCGCCATGCTGTCGCGTCTCCTGGCGGCACACGAGACGATCCTCGTCGACGCCCGGGACGCGGCACGTCGGGTGGCGGACCTGGGCGACGCCGGCAGCGAGGATCTGATCGTCTCCGAGGTCATCCGGACCGGTGAGACGCACATCTGGTTCCTCGGCGAGCACCTGGTCGACACCCCGCTGACCCGCGCCTGAGAGGCCTGTTCCGCCCCCCTCGTTCGACGAACCCCGCACAGAAAGCGCATACGCATGTTCCCTGCCCAGCCCCTGTCAGCGAAGGGCGTCTCGCGGCGCGCGGCTATCACGGCCGGTGCCGCCACGGTCGCATCGCTCGGCATCGGGACCGCCGCCGCGAGCCCCGCCGCCGCCCAGGACCGTGCCCTCTCCGGGAAGCCCCGGCCCACGATCGTCCTGGTCCACGGCGCGTTCGCCGACGCGTCGAGCTGGTCACCCGTCATCGAACGGCTTCAGGACCGCGGTCACCAGGTGCTCGCCCCGGCCAACCCGCTGCGCGGACTGCACCACGACGCCGCCCACATCGCGGCCGTCCTGGAAAGCGTAGAGGGCCCCGTGGTCCTGGCCGGCCACTCCTACGGCGGAGCGGTGATCACCCAGGCCGCCGCGCGCATCCCCGGCGTCCGGGCACTCGTCTACGTCGCGGCGTTCATGCCTGACGCCGGTGAGGTGCTCGGCGAACTGTCGGCCCGATTCCCGGGTTCGCAGCTGGCACCGGCGCTCACCCAGGTGGCCTCCCCCGCGCCCGACGGCTCCCCCGGCCTCGACCTCTACATCAGGACCGACCGTTTCCACCAGGTCTTCGCCCAGGACGTGCCGCGCGACACCGCCCGCACGCTCGCCGCCGTCCAGCGTCCGCTGAGCGCCACCGCCTTCGGCGACCAGGCGACGACGGCGGCCTGGCGCGCTCTGCCGTCCTGGACGCTGATCGCCACCGAGGACCACGGCATCCCGCCGGAGCTCCAGCGCTTCCAGGCCCGGCGCGCAGGCTCGCACACGGTCGAGGTCCCCAGCTCACACCTGCCCCTCCAGAGCTTCCCGCACGCGGTGACCTCGCTGATCCGATCGGCCGCCGACGCCGTCCGGCGCTGACGGCGCCCCACTCCCGAAGGACTCTTCCGTGTCACTACCCTCCGACAACTCCTACGCCCGTGACCTCGCCCAGGTCGAACGGGCCAACGCCGACGGCCGCGTCCCCGTGGTCTTCGTCCACGGCCTGTGGCTCCTGCCCACCAGCTGGGAGCGGTGGGCGTCCGTGTTCGACGCCGCCGGTTTCGTCCCGGTCATGCCGGGCTGGCCCGACGACCCCGAGACGGTCGAGGAGGCCAACGCCCACCCCGAGGTCTTCGCCGGCAAGAGCGTGGGCCAGGTCGCCGACCACTTCTGCGACCTCGTGCGGAAGCTCGACCGCAAGCCGGTGGTGGTCGGGCACTCCTTCGGCGGCCTGATCACGCAGATCATCGCGGGCCGCGGGCTGTCCCGTGCCTCGGTGGCCATCGACCCGGCCCCGTTCCGGGGCGTGCTGCCCCTGCCCCTGTCCTCCCTGCGCGCGGCCAGTGCGGTGCTCGGCAACCCCGCCAACTACCACCGGGCCGTGCCGCTCACCTACGAGCAGTTCCGGTACTCGTTCGCCAACGCCGTCACCGAGACCGAAGCGCGCGAGCTGTACGAGACCTTCGCCGTGCCGGCGTCGGGCGAGCCGCTGTTCCAGGCCGCGGTCGCGAACGTCAACCCCTGGACCGAAGTCAAGGTGGACACCCTGAACCCCGACCGGGGCCCCCTCCTCATCCTCTCCGGGGACAAGGACAAGACCGTTCCGTGGGCCATCGCGAACGCCTCGTACAAGAAGCAGGTGCGCAACGAGTCCGCCGTCACGGAAATCCAGGAGATCCCGGGGCGGGGCCACGCCCTCACCATCGACAGCGGATGGCGCGAGGTCGCAGAAACCGCCCTCGCCTTCCTCAGCCGCCACGTCGACGCCACGGGTTCGGAGGCGACATGACCACCGGCTGACCCCCGCACCACTCCGAGCGGCCGGTCCGGACCTCTGCGTCCCGGACCGGCCGCTCCGCGTTTTCCGCCCCGCCCCTCGACGGATCCACTCTCCGAAGAACGGGCGGAAGAGTCCGAAGAGTCACCCCCGCGGCCCAGGGCTACGGAGTTCCGGCCGGTGAACACGGAGAACTCTGGCCCGTGGCTGCAGGGCTTTGGCCTGTAGGTGCGCGACCGCCGGTTCGGCTCCGCCCGCGACCTAGCGTCGAAGCGTCGTGGGAGCGCGCCCGCGCCACGGTTCGACGCAGTCACGGTTCCCAAGGAGCGGCACGATGACGTCCGACGGCACCGCGGGGGCACCATCCCGGCTCGGTACGTCGCTGACCGGGCGCGCTGCCCCCTGGGCAGCCCTGCGGAACGCCCTGCTCGCAGCCCCGGTCGAAGGGCGGGCGCTGTGGCTGCGCGGAGAGGCCGGCATCGGCAAGACCGCGCTGCTGGACCAGGCCGTCTCCTTCGCCTCGGAACAGGGGATGCGCGTCCTGCGCGCCGCCGGCACCGCGCCAGAGTCAGGCGTGGCCTTCGGTGTCCTGCGCCGGCTGGTCCAGCCTCTGCTGGACCGGCAGGACGTGCTGACCGCTTCCCTGCGCCACTGTCTGGAAGAAGCCGCAGCAGGCGCGCCTCCCGCAGGTCCGGCCGTCGCCGCCGCCACCCTGGCGCTGCTCAGCGGGATCGCCGACGAACAACCCCTCCTCCTGGCCGTCGACAACCTCCCATGGGTGGATGCGCCCAGCGCCGGGGTTCTGGCCTTCCTCCAACGCAGACTCACTGCCGCGCCGCTCGTCCTCATCTGTGCCCTGCGCGCGGAGGACGCATCGGGCCTGGACACCACCGGTGCCGAGGTCTGGGACCTCGCTCCCCTGACCCCCGCCGAATCGGCGGCGGTCCTGCGCCACCGCCGTCCCGACCTCCCGGCGAAGACCCGAGCCCGTCTGGTACGGGAAGCCGTCGGCAACCCGCTGGCTCTGGTGGGGAGCGCCGCTGGACCGGGGTGCTCTCCCGACGCGTGTCAGGTTTCAGCGCCGACCGCACTGTCACCAGGCGAACAGCTGGAGCACGACTTCGCCCTCCGACTGAACGCCCTGCCTCCAGGGACTCGGTTCCTGCTGCTGCTCCACGCGCTCGCGGGCCACGAGGAACGCAGTATCCGCCTGGCGCTTGAGGCCGCGGACGCCGCCGGGGCGGCGGCATCGGAAAACACGCTGGTGACGGCCGAGAGGTCCGGCCTGGTCCGGCTGCAGCACGCCCGGCTGACCTTCCTGCACCCTCTCGTCCGCACATCGCTGGTACGGACGGCCTCCTCCCCGGACCTGCGCCGCGCCCACGCGGCCCTGGCCGCCGTACTGCCCCATGACGACGAACGGCGTGCCACCCACCTGGCAAGCGCCGTAGCGGGTACCGACGACGGCGTGGCGGACCACCTCGTGGAGGTCGCCCGCCGCACGATCCGCCGCGGCGGTCACCACGAAGCCGCAACGCTCCTGGAGCGTGCCGCGCGGCTGAGCGCACGACCGGAAACACGTGGCGCCAGGCTCACGGCCGCCGCCAACGCGGCGGCCATCGGCGGACAGCCGGCCATCGCCGCCCGCCTGCTGGCGGAGGCCGAGGCCAACGGCGTAGCCGCCGACAGCCGGCCCCTGTGGGAACTGACCGACGCCTACGTACGGTTCGAGGTCGACGGTGACTACTCCCCCGCTGCTGCCCGTCTCCCGACGCTGCTCGCCCGTCTGCCCGCCTGCACCACGACGGCGGACGACGCCGTACCAGAGACCCTCCACTTCCTGCTTCACCTGACGGCTGCCTTCTCCGGGGATCCGGCGCTCCAAGACGCTCTGCGCGCGGAACTGCCTTTCCACGGGGCCGTCGCACGGTTCTGCTTCGACCTCTGGAACCGGCCCGCCCGCCAGGCCCCCGGCGACACGCGGCGTCTTCGGCGCCTGATCGCAGCACTTTCACCCGAGGAGGAGACACAGCAGGCCTGGCAGCTGCTGTGGATCGCGGCTGCCCTCGACTGTGTGGGCGAGCACGCCCAACTCTGGCACCGCGTGGTCCAACAAGCGCCTTACCTGACTCAGGCGCACGTGAGCCTCGCCACCTGCGGGGACGACTATCTGCGGGGCCGATGGGACCGCTGCATCTCCGTCTCCCGCCAGGGCGCGAACACGGCTCGCGAGCAGGGCTGCGGATTCCACGCGCGTCTGTTCCGCCTCACCGAGGCCTCGGCGCACGCGGCCCGTGGCCGGCAGACGGACGCAGAAGCGGTCCTGGAACGGATCGAGCCCTGGGCGAGGGAACGCGGCCAGTCCTACGTCCTGCGCAGGATCACCGGCATCCGCGCCGTCCTCGCCCTGTCCCTGGGAGAGGACGAGACCGCGTACTCCCTCGCGGCCCTCCTCACCCCGCCGGGTACGTTCGCCGAACAGGAACCGCATGCCCCGCACATGTTCCTCACCTTGGTCGAGGCAGCGGTACGAACCGGGCGGCGCGCTGAGGCGCTGCGCCACGTCGCGGCGGGCCACGCCATCGGCATGGGAGACGTCGGCCCCCGCCACGCCTTCCTGCTGGCGGCCGCCGAGGCGATGGCCGCCGAAGGTGAGGACGTACATACCCTCAGCGAGGCCGCCTACGCGATGCCGGGAGCGGACGCATGGCCCTTCGAGCTGGCGCGCCTGCACCTGCGCCACGGCGTGTGGCTGCGGCTCGCCCATCGCCCCGAGCAGGCCCGTCCTCACCTGCTGACCGCGCACACGCACTTCACCCGGCTAAAGGCGGAAGCCTGGGAGCTCAGGGCCGCGGAGGAACTCCGGGCTGCCGGCACCGTCGTCGCGCGAGCCCGGCCGACCGAGGTCTGGCGGTTGTCCCCCCAAGAGCTTCGCATCGCGCGGCTCGTGGCATCCGGGCTGAGCAACGGACAGATCGCCGAGCGGCTGAAGGTGTCACCGCGCACGGTGGGGACCCATCTCTACAAGATCTTCCC
Organism: Streptomyces roseolus; assembly: GCF_014649855.1. GTDB lineage: Bacteria > Actinomycetota > Actinomycetes > Streptomycetales > Streptomycetaceae > Streptomyces > Streptomyces roseolus. The sequence goes on from NZ_BMTV01000003.1 coordinate 352,001, forward strand.
GAAGGTCAACGTGGCCTCCCGCGCGGCCCTGGCGCACGCGGTGCGCGAAGCGTACGCCCCATGAACGGCCGCCTCGCCCGCGAATTACGGGAGCGCCAGTCCGGAAGACATGCGGCAGGCGGCGTTCGCCTCCCCGGGTCAGGCGAGGGGCCGAGGGCCCGTCCCCTGCCTCGCCTGCTGCCGCCACTCCCGCGGGGTCACGTCGTAGGCGGACCGGAACCGGCGGGTGAAGTGGCTCGGGCTGGAGAAGCCGCAGCGTGCCGCGAGGGCCGCGATGGTGAGGCCCGCGTGATCGGGGGAGGCCAGCATCCGCCGGGCGGTGGCGAGCCGCTCGTTGATCACCCACTGTTCCAGGCTCAAGTCGGCGTCGCGCAGCACCTGGTAGAGATGCCGGACCGAGACCCCGTGCGCGGCGGCAATGCTCTCCGCGCAGAGGGCAGGGTCGGTGTGGTGCCGACGGACGTGGGCCATCACCCGGGTGAGCAGGGTCTCGTCCATCACCGACCGCACGGCCGGCGTCCGGGGGTCGTGCGCCGCGGATACCAGGAGCGCGCGGACCAGGTCGGCGGTGGCACCTGCCAGTGCGGTCGCACCGGGGTCCCGGGCCAGTCGGCCCGGATTCCGCCACATGCCACGCAGGTGGCGAAGGACGAGGTCGTGGAGCGGACTCGCCCGCAGCTGGAGGGAGGCCCTCACCACCGTCTCGACGGGCAGGCCGATCCGCTCGACGTCGAAGACCGTGGCCTGCGAGCCCCCGTTGCCCGACCATCCGTAGACGCGGGGCGAGAGCTCGTGGAACACGCAGACGTCATCGGGTCCGAAGGTCATCCGCTGACCGGCGACCTCCGCCCGGCCCGTTCCCCGGTGTTGGAGCGACACCGACACGACCGGGTTGCTGCGCTGACTGCGGATGTGCGCGGGTGTGCGGTGGGCCTCGAAACCGCTGTTGTACGTGGAGAACATGGGCAGTTCCCCGACGTTCCACAGCTCCATCCGGGCATGGACGCCCTCGGGGGTCTTCTCATGGGCGATGTGGTTGGGCACCGACTCGTTCGTCATCCCGTGGCGGAAGGCCTCCAGCCGTTCGGCGGGAGGCAAGGCGTCAGTGTCCAGCAGCAACAACGTTCCTCCACCTGTATGGCATGGCTCGAAACCTAATTCTCTCCACGCTCATGGCCGTGCTCAAGACACTTCGGAAGTGGATGCCCTTCCACGGACCGGGCTCGCCTGCCGGACGGTCGCGCGGAGCCGCGGAACGAGGCCGTCAGACAGGTCGGTGCCGCGTTGCCGGCGGCCCTGTGCAGATCAAGGCCATCGAGGCCCAACGGGCATGGACTGAGCGGCATTCCGTCGTCGGATGAGCCGCGAGAAACAACCGGTAGTGCTCGCTCCGGGCTGGGCGCAGCACAACGGTCGCTTCCGACACGAGGCCGTGGCGGAGTGACTCGAGGACGGTGGGCCCGTCCTCGGCTGTGACTTCGGTGTGGAAGATCCATGGTCAGGGACCCACGACGCGCGTTCGCACGACAACCGACGACGCACCCGCTCTCGTCGGAAGGGGCACGAACCGCTTGGCGCTCGCCGAAGGCTCCCGCCGGGACGGACCGTCCAGCACGCGCACCACACGATCACGCTCCTCGGTCGAAAGGCGAGCCAGCAGGGCCACGACCCTGTCCAGCTCGTCCGCATCCGACGTCACCGATCACCCGCCAGGTCGAGATCACGCTCGGACGCCTCGGCAGAGGTATGCACCGGCTTCGGCCGGCGCCACGGATGAGCGATCGGCTGGGACACACTCCGCCACCAGGCGTCCGCGGGCACCTTCCCCGCCGGCTCGAACGGCTCACCGGGACGGGGAAGCGCCACCGCCACAACTTCAGTAAAGCCCGAGGACTGACTTCAGGCCCTCGGCGGGGCCCTGAAAGGTCACGGACGGCGCCCCCGGGCTGCTGCGGGTACAGCCTCACCGACCGCGCCCGTTCCCTGGCCTGCGGTCTCCGAGTCAGAGGTTCGCGGCCTACTGCCGGTGCATCTCTGACTCAAGTCACCAGCCAGCCCACTCGTGTTGGTCTGGGACCCGCTGGTCGTCCACTGGGACGGCAACAGGTTGCGGATCGGGTCTCAGGAACCATGTCGATGGCGGCGCCACACGTCAAGCCCCGAGGCGGACACAGTGGGGTGCGTGCCACTGGAGAGAGCGGCGGGTCGTAGCTGATGCGCGAAGCCTGCTTCGACCTTGATCAATGTCTGCGAGGCAGCCTTGGGGCGGCTCGCGAAGCTTCATGATGAACGCTTCTTGGTGGTCGAGTGCTCCGCGACAGGGCGGGCACAACGTCGTGCACGAGGACGCCGTTGGAAATGTCCTCCGCAATCCAGATGGGGCTGTCACCATCGTCGTCGTAGGAGTTCGGCCTGGACCTCATCCAGGCCCAGATCCTGCCGTCGGCCCTGCGCGGTCTGAATGCCGACGGGCCCGGTATGCGCGGTAGCCGTCAAGCGGTCGACTGCGCACCGGGCCCGCCCGTCCTGCAAGGGTCAGTTCTGTTCTTCGTCGCCGCGTGCGGCGCGCACGGCGAAGAACCACGAGGCTGCGAAGATGACCGCCGAGCAGGCGAACATCGCAGCGCTCTCCCGCGCTCCTCTCATGACCCAGAACGCGATACCTGCTGCGAAGGCCAGGACGGCCAAGACCGGCATGATCTTGGCGTTGCTGCGGCTTTCGTTCACCTTGTTCCACTCCCTGCGCGGGGACGTCGGGGCGCTGCTCGCGAGTGCAGGCGCGGCAGCGCCCCGATTCCTGATGGCTGTGCTGTTACCGGACCTGGTCAGACCGGTGGGTAGGTGCTACCACCAGCGTCGCGAGTACCAGTTCCGCTTGCGGTGGGAGGCGGGCTTGTACGTGGCGTGACGGCCGCTTCCCGGGAGCCATCGTCGCAGCCCGGCCTTGAGTCCCCATCTGCCGATGGCGCCGAGAGCCGCGCCGCCTCCTCCGAAGCCCGCGGCGCCGGAGATGCCGGCCCACATGATCTCGCTTCGGGTGGACCTGCGGTTTCCCGCCCACTGAGCGCCCGCGCTGGCGGCTCCGCCGGCGATGACCGCGCAGGCGGCAGCGGCTGTTCCGAAGGTCACGAGCCCACAGCCGACGCCGGTGAGGCCACCGGCGATCCAGACGCGGTTCCTCTTGACCCAGCGTCCGACGCCGCTGCGCTTGAAGCGCTTCCACTTCTTCTTGAACCAGCCCCACTTGCCGTCGAGGTCGTAGCTGTTGAGCGGGTCCGCGTGGACGTAGTCGTAGGCGTTCGCGTTTCCGCCGTAGACGGGGTCGAGGGAGAGGAAGCGGCCGGTGGCCGGGTTGTAGAGCCGGACGCCCATGAGGGTGAGGCCGGTGAGGGTCTCCGTGGAGCGCTGCTTGGCGCCGAGCCAGTTGTAGCGCGTGGCGGGCTGACCGGCGCGGGGGTTGCCGTACTCGTCGCTGTCGAGGGCGGCGGGTGCCTGGCTGGTGTCCAGCGGGAGCTGGAGCGCTACGTCTCCGTGGATGGTGTGAGCTGCAGGACGGTGTCGCCGGTCTTGCCGGTGGTGGCGGCGAGGTCGCCCGAGGCGGATTCGACGTTGCGTGTGAGGGCGCCGGTGGCGGTGTCCTCCACGATCCAGCGGGGGTTGTCGCCGTCGCCGTCGTAGTGGTTCGGCTTGGAGCCCGTCTGGGTCCAGGTGCTGCCGTTGCCGGTCTCGGTCTTGAAGGACCGGAAGCGGCGGGCGGCGTCGAGCTGCCAGGTCCGCCGGGTGCCGTTGGCGGTCTGCTGGTGGACGAGGTCGTTGGTGTAGTAGCCGACCGTCCCGCTGCCGGGGACCGAGGTGGTCCGGCCGAAGGCGTCGTAGACGTAGCCGGTGTCGACGAGGCGGTCGGCGCTGTCGTAGGTGTGGCTGGTGGTGGTGCCTCCGGTGGTGGGGCAGTCGGCGCCGGGGGTGCCCGTCGCGCGTGCGAGGGACTTGCGGTTGGTGCGGTTGTCGAAGGTGTAGGTCCGCTTGGTGCAGACGGTGTCGGTGGTGTCTTCGACGGTGGTCAGGCGGCCGGTCGCGTCGTAGCCGTACTTCTGGTCGGACCAGCCCGCGTGAGTGGTGACCTGACCGTGGACGGATTCGGTCACGGTGTCCGCGTAGACGATCGCGCCGTCGCTGTCACGCGTGTAGGTGCGCTTGAGCTGGCTGCCGGTGGTGTCCTCGGTGCTGGTGAGGGTGTAGCCGCCGGGCAGCTTCTCCGTCGCGACGGAGCCGTCCGCGTCATAGGCCGCCTGGAAGACGCCGGCGATGGAGTCCGTGGTCCTGGTGGCCAGGCCGCGGGGCTCGGCCGTGTGGTCGTAGGTGTAGGTGACGGTCGAGGGCGCGTTGTCCGTGACCTTCACCGGCCGGTTCAGCAGGTCGTACTCGGTGGTGGTCACGCCGTCGTCGGCGTCCGTGTAGGACGTCTGGCGGCCGAGCTTGTCGTACGCCTTGGTGATGGTGCCCCCGGTCGGGGAGACCGTCCTGACGATGCGCCCGGTGGCCGGGTCGTACTCGTTGGTCGACTCCGGTACCGCCTGGCCGATCCCGCCGGTGACGGCGACCTTGGTGGCGCGGCCGGCGTTGTCGTAGGTGGTCGTGGTGGTGCGGGTGCTGCCGTTGGCGGTCTCGGAGACCTTGGCGGGGCCGCCCCACCAGCTGTACTCGGTGGTGGTGGTCGGCAGCTGGGTGGGGTTGGAGCCGCCGCCGGTGATGGCGCCGGCGGGTCCGGTGGAGCAGACCAGGTCGGCCCACTCGGGGCGGCCCTGGCAGGTGCCGGTGCCGGTCGCGGACCAGTACGTGGTCACGCGGGTGCCCGCGTCGGTGCCGGTGGCTCCGGGCAGCCGCTGCTTGATGACGCGGCCCTGGGCGTCGTACTCGGTGGTCTCGGTGATCGAGAGACCACCGGGGTCCTTGATCGTCTGGGTGGGCATGCCCTTGGCCCAGTCGTACACGGTCTGGGTGGTGCGGGTCTCGCCGTGGATGCCGGGGTGCTCGCGCACCTCCGCTCCGGTGGTGACCTTGGTGATCTGGTCCTTGACCTTGGCCGTGCCGTCGGTGGGACGTCCGGCGTCGTACTCGTTGACCTTCCGGGAACGGGCGGTCACCGACGTGCCGGCGGAGACGAGCGTCGTCGTTCCGGACTTCAGGTCGGCGGTGAGCTCGATCCGGCGCAGGGGGCCGAGCTCCTCCAGTTCACGCATGCCGGTGCCGTCGTAGACCGACTTGATGGCCAGCAGGTCGGCCCGGTCGGCGCTGGTGAGCAGGCCGATGCCGAGCTCGGACTGGGCGGCCTTGTCGGCGGCGCCGATGCCCAGGGCGATGGCGCGGTTGCCGGCGGACAGTTCGCGGACGGTGTTGCCGAAGCGGTCGTACTCCGTGGTGGTGATGTGGCCGCCGGGCGTGGCGCTGTTCACCGAACGGCCGGAGACGCCCATGTACGTGACCTCGGCGCGGGTGTACGAGCCGGAGGTCAGTGCGCTGCCGTCGTGGGAGGCGGGTACGGCGTCGGCGGGGAAGACGGCGGTCGCGTCGGTCGGGGCGTCCAGCTGTCCCCAGGCCTTCACGTCCGCCGCGCCCATCTTGTAGGGGGCGGTGGTGCCGGTCAGCGGCACGTCGTACACGACCGAGGCGGACGCGGTGCCGGACTCGACGTCCTTGGTGCCCTGCTGGAGGCCGGAGCGGGACGTCTTGAGGAGCATGCCGTCACCGGCGGTGGCGGCGTTGCCGGCCTTGCCGTAGGTCAAGGTCCAGGGCAGTTCCCCTGCGGGGGTCAGGCCGGTGACCCGGCCCGCTGCGTCGTAGGCGTACTCGGTCTTCAGGGAGGGGCTGATCTGCGGGTTCCATGCCTGGCGCAGTCGGCCGGACGCGTCGTAGGCGTACGTCTGCACGGCCTTGGAGGTGGCCGCTGCGGCACCGGGCTCGGTGGACCACAGCCGGATCTCCTTCACCTGGCCGGCGAAGTCACCGAAGGTAGTGTCGGTACCCGTGGTGGTGGTGGCGTAGACGAACTCCAGTGCCCGGCAGCCCTTGGTCGCCGGGGTCGCCGTACACGTGGCCGCGGTCGCGGCGGAGGTGGGGGCGATGACCCGCTTGGGCCGGGACAGCTTCTTGGTGTCCACGGTCACCGTCTCGGAGACGACCGTGACGGTGATGCGACCGTTGTCCGGACAGCTGCGCCGTTCGTCGTGCATTGATTTTCGCGGGTCAGGAGATCGGTGACTGGAAGACTCAGGTCCTGACGGGCCGCGCCGCGCGGAGAAGCCGCCATGTGGCGCGGGGGCACCTCCCCTGCGGACGGGCCTTCTCGAAGTCTCCGTAGGGCACGAGACGCGGTGGCAGCCCCACCTCCACCCAGTGGGCGCGCCCCGAGACGTGGTCCCACCCTTCGTTGGGGATGCGGATGTGATCGGTCCGGTCGTCCTTGTTCTTGGTGGTGATCTGCAGGACCTCCGCATGCCGCCACCGGGCCCTGAGCACGACGCAGTAGTGCGGCAGCGCTCCCCCGCCCTCGCGGAACGGCACCCTGGCCAGCCAGATCTGCCCGGCGACCGGCCGATGCCGACGAGTGCGGTCCCACCACCGCACGACGACCCAGAAGACGAAGGCGACGGCACCGGCCGCCAGGCCTTCCGCCAGCGCACGGGCGTTCCACGGGGCACCCGCGACGCGGGGCTCCACCCAGCCCACCACCACCGTCGCGATCACCGCCAGCACCAGGGCCCTGACCACTACCAGCCACCAGACGAACATGCGCCCGCGCCCGGCCAGGGCGGCCACCGCGAACGCCGTCAGCACCACCATCCCGTACAGGAAGGCGTGCTGGGCGAGGCCCTGCGCCCTCTGCGGCGGCGTCTGAGCGTCGAGCAGCGCCGCGAACGTGGCCGGTACGGCCAGGAAATGGCCCACGAGGCCCCACACCATGAACAGCCCCGCGGCCAGGCACCCCATGCCCGCCGGCGACCCCCCTCTACCGCTCAACACCCCTCCCCGGGAAGGCTTTTGAACCGAAGGATCACCGTAGGGCAAGGCGAGTGGCGCGGCCACCGCCGCAGACAGGAAGCAGCTCGTTCGGAGACCAGTCGTACTTGGCGCTGAAGGCCACAGCCGCCCAGGAACCCGGCCCACCGGACCGCACGATACCCAGATCATCTGCGGGTCCGGTGTTCGCCCGGGGTGCGTGAGGCCGCTGGTCGCGGGGTGGCGTCGAGTATCTACGTCTGCCCTGGGGGACGGACGGGATCCGGCCCGGGATCCGGTTCAGAAGTAGTGCTGGAGCAGGGTGGTGGCGTCGACGGTGCCGAGCAGGTGCGGCTGGTCGTCGGTGTAGTCGACGACCAGGACGACGGGGCTGCCGGTGCGTTCCATCACGGCGGCCATGTGGAGGGGTGAGGCGTCGGGGCTGACGACCGGTGGTGCGGACGGGCGCTGGGGCAGGACGTCGGCCAGGAGGAGAGCGTCGGCCCTGGCGCGCACCGTGTCGTCGAGTGCTTCGCCCACGACGGCGGCGAGCAGGGGGTCGTCCCGTACGGGGCGGGGCAGGGCGGCGTTGAGGATCGTGGCGGGTGGTACGGCGGTGAGGGGGTGTCCGTCCGTGCTCAGGACGACGAGGGCCGGCGCCCGCTCACGGATGAGGAGTCCCACGGCCTCGTGGAGGCGGGTGTCCAGGCGGACCGGGGTGCAGGGCCAGGCCAGGTCACGTGCGTGCATGCGGGACTTCTCCTCCCGTGTTCGCCTCCGCGCCGAGGGTTTTGTGGGGCGTGGTGCCGGTGTCGACGAGGTCGTCGACGTGGAAGAGGCGGGCGATGGGGACGTCGGTGCTGCTGTGGGCGATGATCGAGAAGGCGATGCAGACGGCGATGAGCGTGTACGCCTGCTGTCCCTGCGGGATGCCGGCCTGGAGGACGAGCAGTCCGTAGACGACCGACGCGAAGCCCTTCGGGCCGAACCACGCGGCCACGAGCTTCTCCCGGCGGTCGATCCGCGTCCCCCACAGGGACAGCAGCAGGGAACCGGGCCTGATCAGCACGATGGCGAGGACGGCGGCCGCGTAGCCGCCCCAGGACAGGTCGCCGAACAGCTGCGGGGTCAGCAGGGCACCGAAGACCAGGAGGGCGGCGAACTTGGCCAGCTCCGCCAGCGCCTCTCCCAGCGGCTCGAACGCCTTGTGGGACTCCGGTGCGACGGCGGCGAGGACCGCCCCGGCGGAGAAGGCGGCGAGGTAGGGGTTGGCGTGGGTGAGGTGGCAGGCCGCGTACAGGATGATCCCGGTGGCCAGCGGCAGCAGCGGCTGCAGCTTGGGCTCGGCGCCGAGATGCGGCAAGCGTACGAGCCCGTTGACGAGCAGCGGGAGCAGCACGCCGAAGGCGAGGCCGAGGCCGAGCTCCAGGGCGATGCTTCCGTACGACGCCTCCGCGCCGGCCGCGGTGGGTCCCGCGGCGGCGATGAGGACCAGGACCACCGGCAGGGCGAGCCCGTCGTTGATGCCGCTCTCGACGTTCAGCAGCTCCCGCAGCCGGGCCGGGACCTCCTTGCGGCCCACGATCGCGGAGGCGAACACCGGGTCCGTCGGCGCCAGGACCGCACCGACGAGGAACGAGGTCGTCCAGTCCAGGCCCACGAGGTAGTGGGCGACCAGCGCCATGCCGACACAGGCGAGCGGCATACCCAGGCCCAGCGCCCGGGCCGGGTTCCTCCAGTTGGCCCGCAGCTTGGCGAAGGAGACGTGCATGCCGTCGGTGAAGAGGACGGCGAACAGGGCGAGGTCGGCGGTCACCGACACGATCTCGCTCTCCGGCGTGATGTGGATCAGGCCGAGGAAGCCGTCACTGACCAGCGCCCCGCCGAGCAGGAAGAGAAGCGAGGTCGACAGGACGGTGCGGGCGGCGAGCCCGGACAGCAGGACCGCGACGAGCAGTGCGGCCCCGAAGACGGCGACGAGCACCATGAAGGAAGTCCCCCGATCGGCAGAAAAGACATGTGTCCCTTGCTCGCCGACCAGACTTCCCGGCACACCACGAGGAAACTTACACCTTCCCTACGCGGCATTGACAGAACCTTGACGCGCACGAAATCCCGGCCCTGGTTGCCGAGATCCGGCAATCACAACAAGGGGAGGGATCTTCTTACTACGCCACCCCGAGCCGGGCAGCTCCCCCGCGGATGCGGTGTCCGTACAGGTCGCCGGAAAGACCGGTCGGCGACGGTCGAGTCGACTCTGGAGCCCGTACGGCTCTGTCGGGCACGGCCGCGCAAGGGCGGTCGTGGTGCACGGCCAGGACCTGAGCTCATGCGTCCGCGCGGAACAGACTGATGCCACCGTTGACAAACAACTGCACGTACCCACATGACCAGCAGATCAGCCCGGTGGCCGACTCGTTCGCCCACGCGAGGTTGAAGAACTCCATCCCCGTGCTGTTGAGCTTCACCTCGCGCTCCCGGAAAACATCACCCCCGCACGTCAGGCAGCGAATCTCCCGGTTGCCGATCCGCGCGCGTACAGGCTTGGCCATGGCTCCCCCTTCACTTCCGTGATTCGGCAGCGGTTTGGCCGCCGCTCTGCGCCGTTTGCCATTGTGCGGCGGGGGCAGGAGCAGCCGCCTTGCCATCGGTCGGCAGTCTTGTCGCCTGGCCGATGCCGACCCCGCCGCTCCCCTGGGCCTGCCTCGATATGACGGGGTAACTGGGCGGCTGCTCCAAGGACTGCGGAGCCGGGTTCGCCGTCGGCCACCGGCTGCCACCGGGCCGGGCACCGCTCTCGATCTGGCAGTAGTCCGGCGTCCGAGGCCACCGCGCCGGCGAAACCGACGGGTCCGGACGTCAGAAAATCATGAACGGACCCGGCCACGCTCAACCAAACGCACGCCCCAGGAATCCACCACCAGTCTCGGAAGGCATCCGGTCGGGCGAAGGCCGGCAGCGCGACTCTTGCTCCTGACCGGATCTCGGGGCTTACTGATCGTTTCGGAAGGAGGTTCGCAGGCGGCGGAGGCATATCAGGCCGCAGGCCGGCTCGAGCAGGCCGTGGTGGAGAGCGGCGCGTCGTTCGTAGCGGGTGCGGAGCCGCTTGAACTGGTGCAGCCAGGCGAGAGTGCGCTCGACTACCCCGCGCACCTTGCCCAGTCCGGAGCCGTGGGCTACGCCACGTCGTGCGATCAGCGGCTTGATGCCGCGCTTCCACAGCAGACGACGGTACTTGTCGAAGTCGTAGCCCGGGTCCGCGTACAACCGCCGGGGGCTGCGGCGGGGGCGTCCCCGCAGTCCCCGGATCGCGGGGACGGCGTCCAGCAGAGGCAGGAGCTGGGTGACGTCATGTCGGTTGCCGCCGGTGAGCGTGGCGGCGAGTGGGGTTCCGTGGCGGTCGACGATGAGATGGCGCTTGGATCCAGGACGGGCGCGGCCGACAGGCAAGGGCCCGACGTGATTTCCCCTTTGAGGGCCCGAACATGTGACCCGTCCACGGAGCAGTCCTCCAAGTCCAGCAAGCTGGCGCGGCGGAGCTCGGCCAAGAGGACGGCGTGCAGACGCGGCCACGCCGGCCTCGGTCCAGTCCCGTAGCCGGCGCCAGGTTGTCACCCCGGAGCAGCCCACGGTCTCCGAGGGGACATCCCGCCACGCGACACCGGTTCTCAGCACGGACACGACGCCAGCGAGCGCCACTCGGTCGGAAACACGCGGCCGCCCGGGGTGGCGACGGCTGCGTTCGGGGGCGGGCGGCAGCAGCGGGGCCACCCGCTCCCACAGGTCGTCAGGAACAAGATCAGCACGCGCGACGGACACTCTGCCGACCGAGACCGTCGGGCGTAAGGCGCCCGTAGCCCAACTCATCCTGAAGTGATCAGCGAGCAAGGTACCGCTCGCCTCGCCTGGTTCGGCACTGGGAGATCTTGGTGAGCCTTCTCGCCCCCTACGAGGCAGCTTGAGCGTCGTTGGCTTCGAAGACCGTGCCGGTGGCACACGGCTTGCCGTCGAACCGGTCGGAGTCTCCTCCGCCCAGCCCGACCTTGTCGCCTTCCCGGGCGAAGAGTTTGCCGTCGGCGTCGTACACGACGGCCTTGCCCTCCACTTCGCGGACCGACCAGCCGTGACCCCAGGCAACAGCTGTCGGCTTGTCGCTCTTGGCGGTGGTCACCGCGATGCAGTTGTCGTCCGTGACGACGAGAGTCCCTGAGAGGTGGGCGTAGAGGCCGGGGAACTTGTCACTCGCACCACGTGTGATGATCTTCGTGGCGGACTTCTCGTTCGCGGTGACCGGCGAGTCGGCGTTCGCGGCCTTCACCGGTGCGGGGTCTTCCGCCTTCTTGTTCTCCGTGCCGGCTCCTCCGCACGCGGTGATCGCGGCAGCGAGGAGCAGGAAACCCGCGAAGGCAGTGATGCCACGGAGTACGGGGCTTCGCCTCTGTCCCGCCCCCCACGTGTCGTGGGCTGCCTCGGCGTGTCGATCGCGGTTCTCGGGCATCGCATCCGACTCCTTCGATGATGTCGTCAGTCCAAGCACTACTTTTCCGGTGGGACGCGGACCGCACCGTCGCGCGGGCGACGGTGCGGTTCGATGACGCAGGCTCAGCTCGGCGTGTGTGAGGTCACCCGGTTTCGAGCGATACGCCCCAGGTGTTCAGGATGGTGCTGATGGGAACGTAGTTGATCCAGCGTGAGCAGCGGATGCTGCCGACGTTCGGGTCGGTGGTGCCGCACGAGTACGTTTCCCCGCCGGCAGCGAGGTCCGGGCCCAGCAGGATTCCCCTGGCCTGTACCCCTCCGGTGACCTTCTGGAACATCGGCGCACCGCTGTCGCCCTGCCCGCCCATGATCGAGCCGGACGGTGCCGATACCTGGATCACGCCGACACTCGCACCGTTGATGGAGACCACATCGCTGTCGTCGTACACCGTGCCGCAGTGCTCGCCGGTGCTCGCGCCCGAGGAGCACACCGGGTCTCCGGGCCAGTTGGAGGCCCAGTTCTTGACCAGCGAGGTGGAGGTTGCCGCGTACCCGCCGCGGAAGACGTTCGGGGCGGTGGCGGGAGAGCTGGACGGGTCGATCAGGAGAGAGTCGATCCCCTTGATGTACGCCACGGAGGTGCCGCCAGCGGCGATCTGCTGCCCGCCGCCGTCGTAGACGGAGCCGTTGCCGGAGGTGTCACAGTGCCCCGCGGAGAGCAGTCGGCCGGCGGATCCGGACAGCACCGCGAATCCGGAGGAGCAGGCGGAGCCGTTGTGGATGGTGCGAATGCCGCCCTTCCACGGAGGTGCGTCATTGCCGCGTGAGTAGCCGACGGGTGCCGCCACACCCGTCTTGAGCGCCACATCCGGGATCCGGGCGGTCTCGCGCAGCTCAGTCAGCTGTTCCTCGGCAACCGCGCTGCGCGATTGCGCGGCGATGCCGACGGTGACACCGCTGCCGTCGTCGTTGAGATCGCTCCAGGTGATCCCCAGGCGAGCGCTCGCGGGACTGTTGAGTACGCGCGTGCGCGCGGCCTCGGCCTCCGCGCGCGAGTACTTGGCGCCGCTGGCGATCTTGACGGTCACGCCGAACGGGCTGCCGGCCGCGTAGGCCGCCACGTCGGCCGGCGGAGTGCCCTTCCAGAGCACCGAGATCGACCGGTTCCGATAGTCCGTCTGCTGGCGCGCGAACCCTCGTTCCGCTCCGAGCTCGTAGATGCGGTCGGCCACGACCGGCATGACATCCTCGGTCGGCGAAGTCGCGTCAAGGCCGGCCGGCGCGGGTCCGGGCTCGACGGTCCACTCGGACCTGCTCTTCGGCGCGTACGGCTCGTTCGCAGTCGGCGATGCCGCGCTCTCCTGCTGAGGCGCGGAGCCTTCACCGAACGCCGCTACCGGCGCAACCCCCAGCGCCAGCGCCAGAACCGCGAGTCCTGTAGCCAGGGTTCCCCCCTAGGCTTCACGATCTGTTACCTCCCCTTGAACGTCGAACGAGCTGGTCTCGCCCGAACGGCAGGAACCTACTGCCGGTGGCCACGTTCGGCCATCGACTTTGCGTCCAACTCGTCCTGGCTTATGGGGTGTTCGGGACGATCTCTCTCCACCCGGGCAAGGCGGGTGAGGGCATCGCCGGCACGTTCTGACCGAAAGGTCGACTCCAACGATCCGCATGGCTTCCCGCAGGGGCGGAAACCCCTGATCAAGCACTTTGGCGAGGCTGCGCGAGCGGGCCATATCGAGCGATCAGGCGATGGCGAGAGCAGGGTGCCGGTGGGCCATCACGCCCCGACTCGCAGACAATGATCAGTCAGTCAGCGAAGAACCCTCCTCGCCGGAAGATGAAGGGAAGTCTGTCAAGTTGGAGACCCGGCCAGCTCGAACCGGCCTACAGCCCTCGGTCGGCTACGCCGCCTACGAGCCTCATTCTGAAATGATCAGTCAGCTGATGAACACACGTGAACAGGCTCCAGGAATCACATGGTGGTGAATGGCATGTCAAACGTCCCGCTCGGAGGCACCACAGTCTGCACGGCCCTCGTCCCTTGCCGCGACCGGATCCTCCTCTGATCAACAGCGCCTGACGGGGCTCATCCCCCGCCGAATCCGGTTGCTATGGTCGGAACTTCGAGCGGCAGATCGATTCAGCTCCTGGAGCACGTCGGAGCGATAGCACACACGGGGGAAGGGGTCTGATGGCCTGGGAAGAGTGGGATCAGCTCAAGGCGGAGGCCGCGGGTCAGTCCTCCACCGCGATGCAACTGAACCGGGTGCCCGACGAACAGGACCCGGGCGGCGGCCCGCCCGGCGGTGACCTCAAGGTCAGCCAGCAGGATCTCGCCGCCGTCGGCGACGCCGCCTTCAGGCTCTTCGACAAGCTGGGCAAGGACGGACGCGACGCCTGGTCCGTCAGCCAGTCGGCCGCCAGGGACCTGCGGACGCAGGGCTTCGACCTGGGCGACGCGATCGACCACGTACAGGACCGCTGGGAGAAACAGCTGAAGACGCTGCTGGACGCCTGCGCGCACATCTCGAACCACATGGACTTCACGCAGAACGCGCACGCCGGCGACGAGCACTACATCTACGGCGTCGTGAGCAGCATCACGACCCTGGACGAGGGCTTCACGGAGAGGACCCAGCGCTGATGGACCTCGAGACGCTGCGTCAGGGCAGCTTCGGCCAGCTCAGCCAGGCCATCGCCGCCTGGAAGGGGGTCGCGGACAAGCTCAAGGCGCTGGAGACGGACGCCAGGGACGACCTCAAGGCCAAGGCGGACAAGGCGAACTGGGCCGGCGCGAACGCCACCGTCTCCCGCTCCTTCATCACCAAGACGGCGGGCGAGTTCTCGGACGCTCACACGCAGGCGCAGAGCATCCACGACATCCTCAAGGACACGCACGACGAGCTGGTCAGCTACAAGCAGCAGCTCGAACAGGCACTGGAACGCGGCCGCCAGAAGAACCTGACGGTGACACCGATACCCGGCGGCTTCACCGTCACCATGCTCATCCACCCGGACCGCGCCGCCAAGGGCCACGACGTCCCGGACCACTCCCCCCAGGACGCCCAGCACCTGCGGGACGACGTGGAACGCATCCTGAACAGGGCGACGGAGAGCGACTCGACCGCCGCGACCGTCCTGCGCGCCCTCGTCGACCAGGCCGAGACCGGCTTCTCGGGAGCGAAGTACGGCGACCGGGACACCGCGATCGACGCCCTGCGCAAGGCCGAGGAGGCGGCGAAGCTCCTGAAGGAGAAGGGCGACGAGATGTCACCCGAAGAGTTCCAGAAGCTGAACGGCCTCCTCGCCTCGTACAAGAACGACCCGCTGTTCCAGGAGAAGTTCGCCACGCAGGTGGGCCCCAAGGCGATGCTGGAGTTCTGGGCGGACCTGTCGAGCCCGGACAACCCGAACGAGCTGACGCGCACCCTGGACCGGACGCAGCTCAACCAGCTCGGCGAGTTCCAGAAGAACCTCGGCGCGGTCCTCGGCGGCGCCACCCAGTCGGACAGTTCCGCCATGCGGAACTGGGAGAACGAGATGGTGCGGCTCTCCGGCGAGCGGTACAAGACGCGCGGGGCGGAGGTCTACGGCTACCAGATCATGAGCAACCTCATGCGCACGGGCGACTACGACGACCAGTTCCTCACCAAGTACGGCAACCAGCTGGTCGCCACCGAGGAGAAGATGCGGATCCCTGGCAACTACTGGCAGGGCATGGGCCAGATGATGCCCAAGATGAACTTCATCGGCGACGACGATTTCGGCCGCGATCCGATGACCGGCTTGATGACGGCGCTCTCCAACAGCCCGGACGCCGCGACGCAGTTCTTCAACACCACGGAACCGCAGGACAACGCGAAGTGGGTCCTGAAGGACCGTCCGTCATTCGACGACTCCCCGCTGAAGGACGGCCCGAACGAGGCCCTCGACGCCACCGGCAAGGCGATGTTCGCCGCGGTGTCCGGCGCCACCGGCCCGGACGCGCCGAGGTCGGAGTTCCTGGAGCACACCCCGGAGCAGCGCGAGGCGATGAAGCGCTCCCTGAGCATCATGGCGAGCACCGGCAACGACTTCCCGCCCGAGCTGCGGGACGACATGGCCTACGCCATGGGAAGCCACAGCGACTGGGTGCACAAAGCGATGAGCAGCCCGCTCGTCAAGCAGGAGCTGGACGCCGGGGAACTGATGGAGGTCAGCAAGCAGATCTCCAGGAATCAGGAGTCGTACCAACTGCTGGGCAAGCAGATGCACGGAGCGATCGCCACCGACATCTACACCGAGAAGGCCCATCCCGAGGACAGCCTGGACAGGGCGGGGCGCACCATCGGCTTCCTGGAAGAGGCGCGCTACCAGGCGACGAACGACGACAAGGGCCAGAAGCTCGCCGATGCCTCGTGGGAGAAGGTCGGCAGGTACCACGTCATCGGTGGTCTCGTCACTCCTTGGCACCCGGCAGGCGACGCCGCACAGCGCGTGGTGGATGCGATCACCTCGAAGATGCTGGAGGACGAACAGAACAGGATCAACGCCGACGCCGTCCGCGACCACACCAAGACGTACGAGAGCCGCAGGTTCGAGCTTCAGAAGCTGGCGGACATCTGGTACGCGGAGAACAAAGAATGGGCGGAGGACCCCGCGCACGAGGGCTTCTCCAAGAACCAGGGTGTGTACTCGCAGATCGAGGGCTCGGCCAACGACGGCAACAAGAAGGCCGAGGGAGTGGCGGGAATCCAGTGAGGACTGCAGCGCACCGACCGATCGTCCTCGCCCTCACCGCGGTGACCGCGCTCTCGCTCACCGCGTGCGCGAAGGGACGGGACTACGCCGTTCCGCAGCAGGCGTGCGGCGTCACGTTGAACGAGAAGACCCTCGACCCGTTCCTGATCGACGGCGAGAAGATGGAGATCGTCGGGGACTCCCTGATCGAGACGGGCGAGGACACCCGGGGACACTGCGAGATCCGCGTGGACGGCAAGCGGCTCGTCTACCTGAGGGTCGCCAAGGTGGACAAGCTCTACGACCCGTCCGGTGAAGAGGAAGCGTTCCGTTTCACCGATCGGGAGACGATGAAGGACCTGCCCTTCGCCGGCGTGGGCGCGCTGGGCGACGCCGCCGCCATGGTGAGCACGGCTTGCGCCAGTACGAAGGCGAGGTTCCTGAGTGTTCTCGTGACCGTCGACGGCGAGGCCGCCGGCGAGGTCACCGAACGCCGCAAGAACCTCCGTGCCTTCACCGTGGACCTCGTACCCGAGGTGAAGAAGGCACTGGGCTGCACGGCCTGACATCGACACCTGCTGCCCGTGCCCGGGCGCTGATGCGCCCGGGCACGGGCAGATCCGAGTCCGAGGAGGAAGGACCACATGGCGCGGGGCGACCGTGAGCCCGTGTTCGTGCGGAGGGGCCGCTGGGTCTACAACACGCGCAGCCCCGTGGCCCGGGTGCTGATGTTCGTGACCGTCGTCGGGCTGATCGGCTTCTACCTCTACGTCTCCGACACCGGCCAGTGGAGCGAGTCGGAACTGCGCGACGCCGTCCACGAGGCCGCGGGCGATCTGGAGGCGCAGCCGCAGCGGGTGCACTTCGGCTACGACAGCCTGATCAGGGACGCCATCGAGGCGACGGACGAGGGCCCCGTGGCCGACCTCGTCATCAGGCCCACCGACGACGACACCAAGGGCGGTGTGGTGGGCAGTCCCACGGAGGACAGCTTCGAGATCAGCGCGGCCCACATGTCCGAGACCTTCTGCCTGCGGCTCTCTCCCCCCGAACCGCCGCGCGCCCTGGGAAAGACCCCCACCGTCCGTCTGACCGCGCAGGTCTCACAGGGCGACTGCTGAGACCGCTTCCGGGGCCGGAGCTTTCCGGAGCGGTCAACGACGCGGCTCGGTCCATGATCGAAGGTGCGGAGGAACGGGGTGAGCACAGTCATCCGGTCCTCGCCCATGCTGCGCTCCGACATTCCGGTGCTCACATCGATCGCCCCCTCACTGTCAGGTACGGGCGGCTTCTCCCGGCTCTGTCGACACGGCAGGAAGAGAAACCCATGCCGAGCGCTCCCGTTGTCGGTGCACGGAGGTGAGGGACGCCCGCGGTCGGGACGAGGCGGCTCGTTGCGACCGGCCCAAGCGTGTCGAGCTCTCCGTACCAGGGCGGCGTGCGGCAATCCGCCCTGCCCCTACCGAGAACGGGCCCTCTGGGACACGGCGCCGCGCAGGAAGAGGAGGAGTGAGGGCGGAGCATATGGTGCAGACATAGGTGTGCCGGGAAGTCTGGTCGGCGATCGCTGCGACCTGCCCTGGAGCTCGCATGACTCCCATGCCCCCGGCCGAACGGTTCGGCACCGTTCTCTGACACTGCCGCGCAGACTCCGCCCACGCCGTAAGCACGCCGTCGTCCGGTTCAAGGGCGACCTGGCCGCCGACACCGTCATCGACACGCATCGCGTACTGCGCACGGCACTCCGCGATCTGCCGGAGGTGCTGGTGGTCGACCTTTCCCATGTGACCCGTCTCAGCCCGGACGGAGCAGTGGCGCTGCTCCTCGCGGTCCGGGTCGCCCTGGCCCAGGGGACCCGGATGGAGATCACCGGTGCGCATGCGCAGGTGTCGGCGGCCATGCGCCAGACGGGGCTGGAGCGGTATCTGTCGGACGGTCCTCCAGTCCGTTGGCCCGCTCGACGCAGCGATGTCCTCGGCGGCAGTCGGTACTTGCTTCTTGTCGAGTGGGCTCGGGCGGGAGTACGTTCACGACTGGTGTGCCGGGAAGTCTGGTCGGCGGTCAGGGGCCGTGCGCCCGCCGTTCCCTCTCGTGGAGGCCTCATGGTCTCGTCCGCCTTTCACACCGAGTCCCTCACCAAGCGCTACGGCCGTATGACGGCACTGGACAGGCTGGACCTGAGCGTCCCGCCTGGCGAGGTCTTCGGGTTCCTCGGACCCAACGGCGCCGGCAAGTCCACCACCATCCGGTTGCTGCTCGGGCTGGCCCGGCCGACCGCCGGCCGGGCCTGGGTCTTCGGTGCGGACGCCGCCGACGTGGCCGTGACGCACCGTCGTCTGGCCTACGTGCCGGCCGACGTGGCACTGTGGCCCCGGCTGACCGGCGCCGAGACGCTCGAACTTCTGGCGCGGACGGGGCCGGGCACCGACCTCGCCTACCGGGCCGAGCTGGTGGAGCGGTTCGGTCTGGATCCGTCCAAGCCGGGCCGGACGTACTCCACGGGGAACAGGCAGAAGGTCGCGCTGATCGCGGCTTTCGCCACCCGGGCCCCTCTGCTCGTGCTGGACGAACCGTCCAGCGGCCTGGACCCCCTGGTGGAAAGGGAGTTCCGCCGAGCGGTGGGTGAGGCCCGGGACAACGGCCAGACCGTCTTCCTCAGTTCGCACCAGCTCTCCGAGGTCGAGGCCGTCTGCGACAAGGTGGCGATCCTGCGCGCGGGACGGCTCGTGGACGTCGCGACCGTCAGAGAGCTGCGACGGCTGCATCGCACGGAGGTGACGGCGGCCTTCGCCACCGCGCCGCCGGACCTGACCCGGGTACCCGGCGTGGAGGAGGTAGAGACGACCGGCGCGACGACGGTCCGGTTCGCCCTCACCGGACCACCCGGCCCGGCCCTGCGGGCGCTGGCGGACGCCGACGTGCTGAACCTGGCCGTGCGGGAACCGTCCTTGGAGGAGATCTTCCTCGGCTACTACGGCGGGCGGGAACGATGACAGCTGCGGAGACGGCAACCGGGAAGGGCTGGGGAGCCGCCCCTTCCGCCACATGGGCGGTCACGGGCCTGGCCCTGCGTCAGACATCGCGGGGAGCGGTCGTCGTGATCGCCCTCACGGCCCTGATGTCCGCGGTCACAGTGGGCGCCTATCGCGGTGCCGTCGCAAGCCCGTCCGACGCCGCGGCTCTGGCTGCTCTGGCTGAGAATCCGGCGATCCGGACGCTGTTCGGCGAACCGGTGGCGCTCCATGACGCCGGCGGTTTCGCGGTATGGCGGACAGGGACGGTGCTCTCGGTGCTGCTCGCGGTGTGGGGACTGCTCGCCGCGACGCGGATCACCCGGGGCGAGGAGGACGCCGGCCGGTGGGACGTCCTGCTCGCCGGGCGCGTGCCGGTCAGGAGCGTGGTGGCACACCACCTCGCGACCCTCGTGGCCTGGGCGCTCCTTGCGGGCGTGGCCGCGTTCACCGGTCTCTTCGCCGCGGGTGCGACCGCGGGCGGCGCGACGGCGCACGCGACGGGCCTCGCCTTGTGCGGGGTGTTCTTCGTCGCCCTGGGCACGCTCACGTCGCAGGTGTTCGCCGAGCGGTCGTCGGCCAGTGGTGCGGCGGTGGCGGTGCTCGGCGTGGGCATGCTGCTCAAGATGGTCGGGGACGGAATCGCCGGTCTGGAGTGGCTGCGCTGGCTCTCCCCCTTCGGCATGGCGGCACTCGCACGCCCCTACGACGGAGACCACATGGGGCCGTTGGCGGTCCTGGGAGCCGTCTGCACGCTGCTGGCCGTCGCCGCCATCGCCGCGGCAGGACGACGGGACGTGCGTGGCGGCCACCTGCCGTCCTCTTCGGGCCGGGCGCCACGCAGGGTCCTGCTCGGTTCGCCCCAGGCATTCGCCGTGCGCCGCCTTCTTCGACCGCTGGCCGCCTGGTCGGCGGGGATCGGTGTCTACTACCTCCTCATCGGGGTGCTGGCCGTTTCGATGACGGCCTTCCTCGCTGCCAACCCTCGCTTCGCCGAGCTCGCCGCGCAGGCCGGTTTCGGCGGGCTGGTCACCGTCGAGGGGTACGTGGCCACGCTGTTCGCGCTCCTGGCCGTCCCCGTCGGGGCGTTCGCCGCGGTCCGACTCGCCGGCCTGGCCCAGGAAGAAACCTCGCGCCGGCTCACCCTCCTGCTCGCCCAGCCCGTCACCCGGGTGCGGGTGCTCGCCGCCGAGGTCGCCGCGGCGGTCGGGGGCGCCTTCGTGCTCACGACCGTCGCCGGGCTGGCCACCTGGGCCGGGGCCAGGACGGTCGGCGCCGGCCTCGGCCTTCTCGCCGCGCTGTCCGGGGCGTGGAACGTTCTGCCCGTCGTCTTCCTGTGCCTGGGCATCGGGGCGCTCGCGCTCGCCTGGGTTCCGCGCGCGGTCGCGTTCGCCGGATGCGTCCCGGCTGCGGGAGGGTTCCTCCTGAAGGTGTTCGCCGACACCTGGGGATGGCCGACGTGGATCGGTCAGGTGTCTCCTTTCACGCATCTGACGGCCTTACCCGACGTGCCGGTCGGCCGGGACGCGGCCATGGTGATGACGACCATCGGCGTCCTTGCCGTGGTTGTCGGCGCGGCCGGCTACCGGCGCCGGGATCTTCGCGTCTGACCGTTCGGGGAGAAGGTCAGTTCTTGTCCGAGGTGACGTAGGTGATCAGCAGGGCGGCGAGCAGGGCCCAGGGCAGGTACGTCGGCCCTGTCGTGGCGTAGGTGGTGGCGGCGAGGACGCAGGCGGTCACGAGGAAGGTGCCCCACCCCTGGCGCGTGCTCAGGAAGGCCCAGTCCCGACGCGCGCTGCCCGGTCGTCTCGTCTCCGTCACGGCTGTCCGGATCACGAGGGCCGCCACGACGACGGCACAGCCGAGGAGCGCGGGGCCGTATCCGCCTTCGGTCACCGGCTGTCGGCGGGGCGGGCGACGGTCTCGGTCTGGTAGCAGTCGGGGATGCCGTCGCCGTCGTCGTCCCGGTTCTCGGCCTCGTACAGCCGCTTGTAGACGCGGTTGCGGCGGCGCAGGAGGAGGGCGGCGAGGGCGGCGGCGGTGAGGGAGCCGACGAGG